>NZ_JAEEGA010000001.1 GCF_017829975.1 Vagococcus allomyrinae
CAATAACCGTAGGAACTGCGGGGATAGCTTGGTAAATAAAAGACACCGCTGATAGTAAAGAAATACGCTATCAAGTATGCTTTCTTCCCAAGAATCTTGTGACTTTAGTCATGAGAGGTTCAAGAGCAAATCTAGAAGGAGTGTTTATGTATTTAGTGATTGATATTGGTGGTAGTAGTGTGAAGAGTGGGATTTGGCAAGCTGGTAAACTGCTGGCAGAAGAGCAAGCGCTTTCCCCCGCCAGCTGGGAGGAAATGTTAGCTCAATTAGTGAACTTAAAAGCGAGAAAAAGTCAGGATTATCCGCTCAAAGGGGTGAGCTTTAGTTTGCCAGGGATTGTTAATAAGACAGCGGGGATTCTAGAAGGCGCTAGCTCATTAGCTTATTTACATGGTTTTGCTTTTCGTGAAGTGGTGTCTCAAGCTATGGGATTGCCGGTTTTTATGGAAAACGATGCGAAGTGTGCGGCTTTGGCTGAACAGCGTTATGGGATTGCTAAAAATAAGCAAAATGTGCTTTTTGTGGTGATTGGTACTGGAATTGGTGGCACGATTATTAGCGACGGCCAGATTCGTAAAGGCCATCATTCATTTAGTGGTGAGTTTGGTATGATGTTAATTAATGGTCGTGATGAATGGGCGCTTCTTGGATCGGCTGTACATATGGCTCGAAGGGTGTCAGTAGCCAAGGGATTGTCGGAAACGGCTTTAAGTGGACGAGAGGTCTTTGAGTTAGCGGAGGCAGGTGATCCACTAGCCCATCAGGCGGTGGAAGAACTCTATCATTATTTAGCCTTAGGAATTTACAATTTGCAGTATATCATTGATCCTGAACTGATTGTGCTCGGTGGTGGGATTTCAGCAAAAACAGGCCTAATCGCTGACATTGAGCGTCATTTGCAATTGATTATGGGTTATGGGCAACGCTCGCCACTTTTCCCAAAATTAGCCGTCTGCCAGTTCGGCAATGAGGCTAACTTAATTGGAGCGGCAATAGTGGCTCAATCGGACTAGTTTTGCCGAACTTCCAGAAGACTGGGTTATCCGAAATGGAAAGCTAGAGGCCCATTAAGTGGTGAACTAAACAATTTCTCTTGCTGATAGATCGTAAGAGGAATTGTTTTTTTGTTGACAATTAGCGAAGTAAACGAACAATTGCCTTTTAGTAATATAAGTATTTATGAATAATTCACTTAAAACATTTTCAAACGGAGCTAAAACCAGTATAATGGTTAGAGTATGAGGAAAAATATAAAATCAGTTTAGCTTGAAACACTCTGGAGGGGGTTAGATGAAGAGAGGAGTTGCTCGATTTGTCTGACTTTTAAGCTATTCAGTAAGGAAGTTACAACCATGAATGAACAATTAATAAAGCTCGTGAAACACAAGTATCAAGTTGAATTTACCGATCCGACACTATTGGAGCAAGCTTTCACTCATTCATCTTATGTAAATGAGCATCGATATTTGCAACTAGCGGATAACGAACGTTTGGAATTTTTAGGAGACGCCGTGTTAGAGTTAATCGTGTCAGAGTTTCTGTTTGGTTTTTATACAAAACTACCAGAAGGCAAGTTAACGAAAATGCGAGCAGCGATTGTCTGCGAAGAGAGTCTCGCCAAATTCGCCAAAGAATGCGAATTTGATCAGTATATTCGTTTAGGAAAAGGGGAAGAAAACTCTAATGGTCGTCAACGTCCGTCATTATTGTGTGATTTATTTGAAGCCTTTTTAGGAGCGTTATACTTGGACCGTGGCTTAGCTGAAGTGGAAAAATTTGTGGCGAAAGTTGTTTTCCCTAAAATAAAATCTGGTGCTTTTTCACATGAGATGGATCATAAGACGGCTTTACAGGAAATACTGCAACGAAATGGGGATATTGACATTGAATATCGTTTAGTCCATGAAGAAGGGCCAGCTCACGATCGTCAATTTTCAGTTGAGGTTAGTGTTGGTGGCAAAGTGATTGGGACAGGGATTGGTAAATCGAAAAAGATGGCAGAACAGCGGGCCGCTGAATTCGCCATTATGAATATTAAGAAATAACAATCAGCTGGACAGGTGAGGCAGTTTCCCCATCGGTTCAGCTGGCTTTAGTTTGAAGAAAGGGGCCTTGTATTCGTGTATTTAAAGAAAATCGAAATTGCGGGGTTTAAATCCTTTGCAGAGCGAACGGTGATTGAGTTTGACAGAGGGTTAACAGCGGTTGTTGGGCCTAATGGCAGTGGCAAAAGTAATATTACTGAAGCGATTCGTTGGGTACTGGGAGAGCAGTCGGCGAAAAGCCTTCGTGGGGGTAAGATGCCCGATGTTATCTTTGCCGGTACGACTAAGCGGAAGCCTTTAAACATTGCCGAAGTTACCGTTGTGTTGGACAATGAGCAGCGCTTTTTACCGCTTGATTTTAGCGAAGTCAGTGTCACTCGCCGTCTTAAGCGGACAGGCGAAAGTGATTTTTATATTAATAAACAAAGTTGTCGCTTAAAAGATATTATTGATCTTTTTATGGATTCTGGTTTAGGGAAAGAATCTTTTTCGATTATCTCTCAAGGTAAGGTTGAAGCGATTTTTAATAGTAAACCAGAAGATCGTCGAGGGATATTTGAAGAGGCTGCGGGCGTCTTAAAGTACAAGCAGCGAAAGCGGCAAGCTGAACAAAAATTATTTGAAACAGAAGATAATTTAAATCGGGTACAGGACATTATTTATGAATTGGAAGGCCAGTTGGAGCCTTTAGGCGAGCAGAGCCACATCGCCAAGAAGTACTTGCAATTAAAGGAGCAGTTGACGTCGATTGATGTCAGTGTGACTGTTCATGAAATTGATCAGTTAAAGGCGGAGTGGCAGCTGCGGGATGTTGAATTGACTGAGGTTAATCAGACGTTGGCCGATGTCAGCGCCTCGATTGGCAATTTTGAGCGAACCTTGATCAATCTGCGGGACAAGCGAACGCGCTTGGACGAAAAGCTCGATTTGGAACAACAGCATCTACTGACTGTGACAGAAGCTTATGAACAGGCAGAAGGTCAAAAAAATGTCTTGGTGGAGCGTTCTCAAAATACCGAAAAAACCGCCAGTGAATACGACCAGACCTTACAAGGGGTGCGGGCCAAAATTGTGGCATTTGAAGCGGAAAAGGCGGGCTTGACTCAAGAACTGGCTAAAAAAGAAGCCAAAAAAGCGGAGTTAGTTGCCACAGTCAACGAGTTAACTGAGTTAGTGGAAACGTACAGCAAGTCGGCTAAAGAGCGTTTGGCAGAACTGCGCAGTGAATACGTGGAGCTGATGCAAAATCAAGCCAATACAAGTAATGATTTAAAGCACTTGGAGAAACAGTACCAACAAGAGAGCACTAAAAATCAAGTGGCTATCGACCAGCATCAGCAATTGATTCAGCAACAGGCTCAATTAAGTGAGCGAGAAGCAGAAGGCCAATTGAAATTAACGAAACATACGGAAGCCTTGGAGCGTCTGCGTCGTGAATACACAGCGGCTCAAAAGCTGGCTCATAGCTCTAAGCAAGAGCTAGGCATTAAAGAGAAGCAGATGTACGATGCCATGGGGATTTTACAACAAGCCAAGGCGCGGCAAAAAAGTCTTCAAGAATTGCAGGAAAATTATGCTGGGTTCTATCAAGGGGTGCGAGCGGTATTAAAGGCTAAGGATGAAGTTTCCGGTCTAGTCGGAGCGGTAGCCGAATTGATCACCGTGCCACAAGAACTAGCATTGGGAATTGAGACTGCTTTAGGTGGGGCGGCTCAAAATGTGATTGTGGAAGACGAAGGTGCAGGTCGCAAGGCGATTGCTTATTTGAAAAACAAGCGTTTAGGTCGGGCGACCTTCTTACCGTTGACCACGATTAAGCCTCGGACGATGAACAGTACGGTTCGCCAGGAACTAAAAGGGACTGCCGGCTTTATCGGCATTGCCAGTGAGTTGGTAAGTTTTGAGCCACGGATTAAGCATGTGGTGGAAAATCTTTTAGGTGTGACCATTTTAGCTCGTGATTTAGCGAGTGCCAACCAAATTGCCAAGCAGGTTCGCTATCAGTTTCGGGTGGTCTCCTTAGAAGGGGATGTCATGAATCCTGGTGGTTCCATGACTGGTGGTGCCACTCGTAAAGGCAATCAAGGCAATCTCTTTGCTCAAGCAGGTGAGTTACAAACCCTGACGGAGCAAGTCGCTAAGATGTCCGCTGAACTGGTTAAACGAGAAGCACTGGTTCGTCAATTAAAAGAGGACGTAGCCGATGCCGATATTCAGTTGGAACAATTGCGAGAAGCAGGCGAAAAGGCTCGAATTAAGGAGCAAGAATTAAAAAGTCAGCTTGACATGTTGGCAACTGAGCGGAAACAATTAACCCGAGAACAGCAAGCGTTTGAAAATGACTCCCAAGGCTTAACTAACTTTTTGGCGGATTACGAAGAGCAAAAAGGGCAACTGGAAGCTCAAATGGCTAATATTCAGGAAGCTCGTCAGCAACTGGATGAAGAGATGAATCAGACAGATGCTCAGGAAGCCATCAACACCAAGTTGCGTGAAGAAGCCCAAGAGAAGTTGAAAAATCGTCAATCACGGGTGGCGGTTGTTTCAGAACAAATCGTTCATTCACAACAGTTGATTGCAGACAAGAACAGTCAATTGCAAGAAGCTCAAACAGAAGCCGCTAAACTGGCTGAGCAAATCCGTTCTTTAACCGACGCGAGTTCCGATCACGCTGAATCTCAAGAATCAATTCAAGGGCGGATGGTGGAGTTAAGTGAGCGTAAAACCACTTTACAAGCTCTGTTAGTCAGTTTAAAAGAGGAGCGGGAAAGTGTTCATCAGAAAATAGCTGAACTGGACGGGGATTTAACGACTGCCAATAAGAATCAACAAGAGCTGCTTGGCAAAAAGTCAAAAGCAGAAGTGGTTAAAAGTCGTTCGGAAGTAGGCATGGATAATGCGCTGCAACATTTACAGGAAGATTACAGTTTAACATATGAAGCTGGCAAGGAGTTGTATCCTTTAGAAGTCGAGTTTGAAGAAGCTAAAGGTAAAATTCGCAGTTTAAAACGAGAGATTGACAGCTTAGGCCCAGTCAATATGGGCGCAATCGAGCAGTACGAGACTGTCAATGAACGTTATACTTTTTTGGTGACTCAGCGAGATGATTTATTAGACGCCAAAGAAAGTTTGTTTGAGACGATGACTGAAATGGATGACATCGTGAAGGAGAAATTTGAAGAAGTCTTTATGGCGATTCGTGAGAAGTTTCGAATTGTCTTTCCCAATATGTTTGGCGGTGGACACGCTGACTTACGTCTAACTGATCCAACGGATTTATTAAATACCGGGATTGAAATTGTCGCTCAGCCACCTGGCAAAAAATTGCAAAGCCTGAGTTTGCTTTCAGGGGGAGAACGGGCCTTGACGGCGATTGCATTGTTGTTCTCGATTATTCAAGTTCGTCCTGTGCCATTCTGTGTGCTAGATGAGGTCGAGGCTGCTTTAGATGAGGCCAATGTTGCCCGTTTTGGCCAGTATTTAAGTCACTTTGAAGATGACACTCAGTTTATCGTAATTACTCACAGAAAAGGCACGATGGAAGCGGCCGATGTGTTGTACGGTGTGACCATGCAAGAATCAGGCGTATCGAAGATTGTATCAGTTCGCTTGGAAGAAATTAACGAGCGTGGCGATATTGAAATAGACAGCGAAACGGCGTGATTATTTTAGTTGAATTTGTCAACTAAAAACAGGGAGGAATTGACTAGAATGATTAAATTAATCGCCATTGATTTAGATGGCACTTTATTGACAGATGATAAACAGATTTCTGCTCGCAATATTGAAACACTTCAGCAAGCGAAAGCTCAAGGGGTAAAAGTCGTCCTTTGTACGGGGCGACCATTAAATTCAGTCGTTGGCCATTTGGAAACGTTGGGTTTAACTGAGCCAGGCGATTACGCTGTGACCTTTAATGGCGGCTTGGTTCAAAAGAACGACACTGGCGAGATCTTATCAAAAGACATTATGAGCTTTGAGGATGTGGCGACGATTTTTGACTTAACACAGGAACTAAGTCTGCCTTTAGACGTGGTTTCTAACGAGACAGTCTATCGCATTCAGCCGCAACCAGCGGCTTATCCTTCACTGTACAATCAGTTGAATTCTATCTTAAGATTTGAAGATCGAACATTAGCTGAGTTACCTCAAGATCGTGATTTCAACAAGATGGTTTGTGCGATAGAAGGGGATTATTTGGAGCAACAATTACCGAAAATTCCAGCTAGCTTCCATGAGCGCTATAATATTGTTCGCTCAGGAGAACGATTATTTGAATTTTTGAATAAGCATGTCACAAAAGCCAATGGTTTAGTCAAGCTAGGTCAGATTTTAGGGATTGACCAAAGTGAGATGATGGCTTTAGGAGATGAAGAAAACGATTTGTCGATGATCGACTATGCTGGCTTAGGAGTGGCCATGGCCAATGCTTCAGCAGAAATCAAAGAAATGGCCCAGTATATTACGGATTCCAATGAAGAAGATGGTGTCGCCAAAGCCGTTGAGAAATTTGTGTTAAACGAAACGCCATAAATAATGACAATCATATAAGGAGGGAACTCGTTTGGGATTTTTTGATAAAATAAAAAAAGCTTTTACTGGCGAACAAGAAGAAACAGTGGAAGAAATCGTTGAAACTGATGTGGAGCAAGAGGAATCAGCGGAGCAGACCACTGAGGTGGCTGACACGGCTGAACTGGACGAAGGGCCAGAGGCTGTTGAAGATGAAGGGAAAACCACACTGGATGTCAGCGAACCAGAAGGGACTCCAACAGAGGTAATACCTGAAACAGAGACGACAGTTGAAGAACTTGAAGTGACCTTGGATGTTGAACCAGTTGAACTGAGCGAACCGGTTGAGGTTGAGGAAGTGGCTCCCGTAGCACCTGAGCAGGTTCCTGAGCCCGTGGCGGAAATTGCAGAAGTGCTGGAAACCGATGCCTCAACAGAATCAGAAGCCGCTCAGAAAATGGATAAGGGGCTGAAAAAAACCCGACGAACTTTCTCACAAGTCTTAAATGAATTAATGGCTAATTTCCGTAGTGTGGATGAAGAATTTTTCGAAGACCTTGAGGAAACATTGATTACAGCAGATGTTGGCTTTGAAACCAGTTTGCGAATTACAGATGAGTTGCGCAAAGAAGTGAAGCTACGCAATGCTAAAAAGAACAGCGATGTTCAAAAGGCGATTGTTGAGAAGATGGTTGAGATTTACGAAGAAAACAGCGAAGGCGAAAATAACCAGTTGAACATTCAACAGGGGTTAACAGTCATGTTATTCGTTGGCGTTAATGGTGTCGGTAAAACAACTAGTATTGGGAAACTTGCCAATCAGTACCGTTTAGCAGGGAAAAAAGTTCTTTTAGCGGCGGCGGACACCTTTAGAGCAGGAGCGATTGACCAATTAGTCGTTTGGGGAGAACGTGCTCAGGTTGAAGTGGTTCGCGGTAATGCCGGAGGCGATCCCGCAGCTGTTGTCTATGATGCAGTGGAAAAAGCCAAAGCCCAAGAGGCAGATATTTTATTGGTGGATACGGCTGGTCGCTTGCAAAACAAAGTTAATCTGATGAATGAGTTGGAAAAAATCAAGCGAGTTATTCAACGGGAAATACCAGATGGCCCCCATGAAGTGATGTTGGTTGTTGACGCTACAACCGGGCAAAACGCTATGGTTCAGGCGAAGCAGTTTAAAGAAACCACTGATGTGACGGGATTAGTACTGACTAAATTAGATGGTACGGCCAAAGGTGGGATGGTCTTGGCGATTCGCAATGAGTTGCACATTCCAGTTAAATTAGTTGGCTTAGGCGAAGGGATTGATGATTTGCAACCCTTTAATCCGAATGATTTTATCAATGGCATGTTCAAAGAATTACTGGAAGCAAAATAGAGTAACAGCAAGTATAATGAGTGACATCATTGTGCTTGCTGTTATTTTTTACTTAGTAGAGTAATTCAAAATCGAGGTTATGGGCACTTTCCAGATAGTCAATACTGGGCTCAGTATTGGTGATAAGGGCATCGATCTGTTGATAACTGGACAAGTTAAAAAAGTGAGGGGAATCGAACTTCGTTTCATCGCATAGGAGAATGGATTGTTTCGCGTTGGCCATCAGATGTTGCTTAAAGAGTGCTTGATTCAAACTGGCTTCGTATGTTCCTTCAGGATCGATGCCACGGCAAGAGAGGAAGCAAAGATCGGCTTTAAAATTAGCGATGAAGTTACCGGTTAACTCGCCGACAATTGAGGTGGAGTTGGTTTTAAGCTCCCCACCAGGCAAATAGACTTTAACATTGTCCATGGCACTTAAACTAATGGCGTTGCGCAAGCCGTTGGTCACGACGATGATATTGTGAAATTGTCGCAAATGTTCGCAAATATAGAAGGATGTACTGCTAGAATCCAAGAAGATTGACATGCCGTTGCCGATAAAATCCGCAGCAAGGGAGGCGATATAGGCTTTAGCTTCGTTATTTTCAGTTTCACGATAAAAGTGGGAGAACTCAGTATTACTTTTGGAAATAATGGTAGCGCCACCATGGTGACGTTTGATTAAGCCGTTGGTTTCCAGATCGAGTAACTCTCGGCGCAAAGTTGATAAACTACAAAATAATTGCTTACATAATTCAGCATTGCTGAGACTCTTTTTTTTGGTAAGCAGATCTAAAATAGTGTTTTGACGGATGGATAAAGTCAAGATCAGCACCTCCTATGGTTGGATTGATTGTGAATAGTTTTGACTCGTTGTGAACTAATTTTAGTATAAAAGCGGTAACAGTTCAACTTTTTGTTCAAATCTATTTTTTTCTTTTTGAAATCGTATAATAGGATTAAGAAAAATGAGTCATGGCTAGCGTAATGACAGAACATGTTTTCAACTTAGGAGGAAATGACAATGAACGAACAGGTGATTAAAGAACAAATCTGTGAAGTGTGTAATAAAATGTGGCAATTAGGTTGGGTAGCGGCTAATGATGGGAATGTCACGGTTAAGTTGGCTGAAGACACCTTTTTGGCAACGCCAACTGGCATTAGTAAAAGTTTTATCACACCAGATAAATTATTAAAAATAAATAGTAAAGGAGAGGTTCTGGAAGGGGCCGAAGGCTATCGCCCCTCTAGTGAGATAAAAATGCATTTAAAATGTTATCAAGATCGGGGTGATGTTGGGGCGGTTGTTCATGCCCATCCACCTGTGGCCACTGGTTTTGCTTTGGCGAACATACCACTAGATAGTTACTCATTAATTGAAACGGCGATTGCGATCGGTTCTGTGCCAATCACCCCTTTTGGGACACCGTCAACAGATGAAGTGCCAGAGGCGATTGCGCCTTATTTACCAGAACATGATGTGTTGTTATTACAGAATCATGGGGCTTTAACAGTTGGCTCAGATCTGATCACGGCTTACTATCGGATGGAGTCGTTGGAATTATGTGCCAAAACAACTTTTTATGCCCGCATGTTATTAGGGGGAAAGCAAGAGGAAGAGATTGAACGGGATACATTGGAACGGTTGTTTTCAATGAGAGAGGGCTATAAAGTTACAGGGAAACATCCCGGTTATAAAAAATACAGCTAAAAACCTCAGAAAGAAGGGGAATGATGAAAAAGAATGTCTTAGCCATTGATTTTGGCGGCTCTAATGGGCGTGTTATCTTGGGTGTTTTTGATCAGGGAAAGTTACATTTGGAAGAAATTCATCGCTTTCCCAACCAACCGATTGCTAAACAGGGTAGTTTGTATTGGGATTTCCCTCAGTTGTGCCATGAGCTTGTGGTAGGAATTCAAAAAGCGACCGCTCGTTATGAGATTGACAGTATCGGGATCGATACTTGGGGCGTGGATTATGGCTTGCTAGATGATAAGGGGTTGTTGTCTTACCCAAGACATTATCGAGATCCACGAACCCAAGGGTATTTGGCAAAGGCCTTGGAAAAAATATCTCCAGAAGCGTTATACACAGCTACAGGCAATCAACTGATGGAGATTAATACGCTCTTTCAGTTGTTGACCGAGGAAGAAAGTTTAGCAAAAGCAACGACTCTTTTATTTATGCCAGACTTGTTTGGTTATTTCTTAACGGGAAAACGTCAAACGGAAGCGACGATCGCTTCAACTTCTCAATTAATGAATCCCCTAACGTCAGATTGGCATTGGGAGCTTATCGACTTGTTTGATTTACCCAGAGCTATTTTTCCAACTATTGTTCAACCAGGAACGCTGTTGGGCATGATCAAAAAAGAGCTGGGCTTACCGGCTATTCCCGTGATCAACGTAGGCTCCCATGATACTGCCAGTGCTGTTGCCAGCGTGCCGTCAGAACATCAATTTTTGTTTGTATCTTGCGGAACTTGGTCTCTCATTGGAACAGAGTTGCCACAACCTGTTTTAACTGAAAAAGCTCAATCCTATAATTTAACCAATGAAAAGGGACTTAACCAGACAACCCGCTTTTTGAAAAATATTACCGGCTTGTGGATTTTACAAGAAGTTAAGCGAGAATTTGAGTCTTTGGGGAGAAATTACAACTATCAGGAATTAGAAACATTAGCAAATGAGGCTGATAGTATGGCTTGCTTGATTGATACAGACGCTGAAGTATTTTCTGCTCCTGGTCAGATGATTGAACGGATCCAGTCCTATGCTAAGCGCACAGGACAAATAGTGCCACTAACAGATGGCCAGTTAATCCGTTGTATTTATGAAAGCCTAGCCTTTAAATACAAATACACTTTCTTGGAAATAGTCGATACAGTTGGCTATGAATTTGATAGTGTGAACATTGTCGGTGGCGGTGCAAATTCAGCGTTGTTGTGTCAGATGGTGGCATCAGCCAGTCAAATGATCGTCTATGCAGGGCCTAATGAAGCGACGGCTATCGGCAACATTAATACGCAATTAATTTATCATGGCGCTCTAGGCACCTTGACAGAGGCTCGCATGGAGTTGAAGAAAAGCCAGTATGTCAAAAAATACCTACCGAAAAAAGAAACTAAGTGGGATCAAGAATTTGGACGCTATCAACGTTTGTTGGCAATCAGCTAAACACATAAAACGAAGGTCGGACCGACAAATAGAAGGAGGACGATATGTTAAAACAGATACCAAAGGTGTTGTCACCTGAGTTAGTTAAAGTATTAATGGAGATGGGACATGGAGATGAGCTGGTAATTGCCGATGGCAATTATCCAGCTGCTGCTAACGCGCAATTATTAGTGAGACAAGATGGACTAGGAGTGCCTGAATTGTTATCGGCTATTTTAACCTTGCTACCAATCGATACGTACGTGTCCAGTGGAATTGCTCTGATGTCAGTGGTTGAAGGGGATGCCGAACCTGCTATTTGGGAAGAGTTCAAGACGATTTTTAGTCAGCAGTCTGTTGAGAATGATTCCTTGGAATTTTTGGAACGTTCCGCTTTCTACGAACGAGGCAAACAGGCATATGCGATTTTGGCAACAGGTGAAGAAGCGATTTATGCGAATATTATCTTACGCAAGGGTGTTGTTAAGTAAGCGGGAGAGGTGGAATAAATGAAAACGGAACCAATTTTGGAAATGAAGCAGATTAGTAAACAGTTTGGTCCGGTCAAGGCTCTTAAGGGAGTCAACTTCGATTTGTATCGAGGTGAAGTCCATGCCTTGATGGGGGAGAATGGTGCAGGGAAATCAACTTTAATGAAAGTTTTAACAGGCATTTATCCGCGAGATGGCGGGCAAATTATTTATCAGGGACAAGAGATTGCCTTTAAGCTACCGAAAGAAGCCATGGATCAAGGTGTCGTCATTGTCCATCAGGAACTAAACATGATCAATCATTTAACAGTGGCACAAAATATCTTTATTGGTCGAGAAAATCTCAAGTTTGGCTTGTTTACCACAGATGAAACGATTAATCGCCAAGCTCAGGAATTGTTTGCTTTACTAAATATTGAGATTAACCCTAAAGAGTTGGTTGGCAATTTGACCGTAGGGAAGCAACAGATGGTGGAAATTGCTAAAGCGATATCCATGAATGCAAAAGTGATTGTCTTTGATGAGCCGACTGCGGCTTTGACTGAATCTGAAATTAAGGAGCTCTTTAAGATTATCGATGATCTAAGGGAAAAGGGGATTGGGGTCATTTATATTTCCCATCGGATGGATGAAATTAATCAGATTACCGACCGTGTGACAGTTATGCGTGACGGTGAATATGTGGGAACCCTCATGACGAAGGCGTCAACGAAGGATGATATCATCAGCATGATGGTTGGGCGGGTTATTTATGAGGACCCAAAAAGTCAGTCAAATGTCTCGGAAGGAGCCGAAGTGGTCTTGGAAGTTAAGGGGCTTAATAAAGGTCGCCAAGTCATTGGTTTAAATTTCACTCTGCGAAAAGGAGAAATATTAGGGGTGTCTGGTTTGATGGGAGCGGGGCGAACAGAGATGGCTCGCTTGATTTTTGGTGCAGATACACGCGATTCAGGTGATATTGAAATTCATGGGAAACCAGTTGTGATTAAAAAACCAGCAGATGCTGTCCAACATGGTATTGGCTATTTATCAGAAGATCGCAAACGCTATGGTGTGGTGGTAGATATGTCGATTGCCAACAACACGGTGCTAACTTGTTTGGACCGTTATAGCCACGGCATGTTAATTAATGAGCAAAAACTGGTTAAAAAAAGTGATGAATATGTGAAAGCCCTCGGGACAAAGACGCCTTCGTCACAGCAGTTAGTTCGCAATTTATCTGGTGGAAATCAGCAAAAAGTGGTGATTGCCAAGTGGTTAGAGCAGGATAGTGAGATTTTGATTTTTGATGAACCGACTCGAGGGATTGATGTTGGTGCTAAAAATGAAATTTATAAATTAATGAACGAGTTAGCGGCTCAAGGTAAATCAATCATCATGATTTCATCTGAATTAACTGAAATATTGCGTATGAGCGATCGAATTATGGTGATGTGTGAGGGGCGGAAAACCGGCGAATTGGATATTTCCGAAGCAAGTCAAGAAAAAATCTTACACTACGCCACATTAAGAAATGGAGGAGACGTGGATGTCAGAACAAGCACAAAATAAAAAAACGCCTAAATGGAAGGAGATCGTCCAGCGAATTGGGGTACAAAAAGTTATTGCCATCATCGTCTTGATTGTGATTTATGCCTTTTTCTCCCTTTCAAGTCCTGCCTTTAGAAGCACGGACACATTGGTGAGTATCTTTGATGCCTCCTATTATATCGGCTTTTTGGCAATTGGTGTGACCTTTGTTATTATAACTGGCGGTATGGATTTATCGATCGGCACGGTGATGATGTGTTCGGCCATTTGTGGCGGTGTTTTATATACGAAGGTTGGACTGCCGCTGTGGTTGTCGCTGATATGTATCGTCTTAGTTGGTAGTTTGTTCGGGTTGTTAAATGGCATTATGGTGGCGAAATTCAAGCTGCCGGCGTTTATCGCCACTCTGGGAACGATGATGATTACGAAGGGCCTCAGTTCAATCGTATCAAATGTTCAGAGTATTACTTTCCCTTTAAGGGGAACGGAAGATGGCTGGTATAAAAGTCTCTTTAGAACAGCTAATAATTTTTCCATCGGAATATTTGTCTTATTAGCTATCGCTTTAGTGGCATCGATTATTTTGAATCGGACTAAAATTGGCCGTTACATTTTTGCGATTGGTAGCAATAGTGAGGCCACACGTCTTTCAGGGGTTGATGTGGTGAAATGGCAAGGATTGGCTTATGTGTTTAGTGGTTTCTTTGCTGGCTTAGCAGGGATTGCTTATGCCGCTACTTACACGACGATCTTGCCTGGCTCAGGGGGCGGCATGGAGTTGGATGCGATTGCGGCTGTTGTAGTAGGTGGCACTTCTTTAGCAGGTGGTGTTGGTTCGATTTCCGGGACATTGATTGGGGTATTTATTATGACGGTCTTAAAAGTCGGATTGCCTTACATCGATTTACAACCTCACTATCAAATTTTTATTACCGGTTTTGTGGTGATTTTTGCAGTTTATGCGGATATCTATCGAAATCGTAAAAAAGATCTATAGAAAATGGGAGGAATACACAATGAAAAAAAGCGTTAAGAAAGTTCTGTTAGGTAGTGTGCTGTTGCTGAGTTCGTTGTTAGTCGCTTGTGGCAATTCAACTGATAAAACCGAGTCATCTGGGGCGGAGGGAGAGATGACGGTTGAAGTCATTGCCAAAGGTTTTCAGCATGATTTTTGGAAAGCTGTTAAGTCTGGCGCAGAAAAAGCTGCCAAAGAAGATGGCGTAAAGATGAATTACGTGGGGCCAAAAGATGAGGTGGCAGTGGCAGAGCAAGTGGAGATGTTGAATAATGCCATCAATAAAAAACCAGCGGCCATTGCGCTAGCGGCTTTAGACACCAATGCTGCCTTGGATGCTATCACTCAGGCTATGGATAAAGGTATTCCGATTATCGGTTTTGATTCAGGGGTACCAGGAGCGCCAGAAGGGGCGATCAAAGCCAATGCTTCAACTGATAACTATAAAGCGGGTGAACTGGCGGCTGAAAAAACCTATGAGCAGTTAAAGGATAAAGTGACTGATGCCAGTAAGGAGGCCAAACGAATTGGGGTAGTCTCACAAGAAGTCAATTCGTTGTCAATTACCCAGCGAACTGAAGGGTTTGTTGATAAAATAGTCGAATTAATGGAAGCGGATGCTAATGTCGGCAAAGGAAAAATTGCTGTTATTGGTCATGACAAGTTTAAAAATGATGTGAGTGAAAAGGATGCATTTGTGGCAATTGAAGTTCGCGTGCCAGCAGAGGTAACGGATTCAGCTGGGAAAACGGAAGCTCAATCATTATTGGAGAAAAAAGATATTATCTGCATGTATGGGTCCAATGAATTTGCGGCAAAATCGATCATCAATGCTGACGCAGGGATGTCCGGTGGTCGCATTGGTAATGATAAAGTGATCGCTGTTGGTTTTGACTCAGGTGCCTTGCAGCAAGATGCGATTCGCAATGACAAGTTTTTAGGATCGGTTACCCAAAATCCTGTTTCGATCGGCTATAATGCAGTTAAGCTAGCAGTTAGTGCTGCAAAGGGAGAAAAAGTAGCAGATGTTGATACAGGGTCTGAATGGTATGATTCAGCGAATATTGATGATGAAGATATCCAAGCGTTATTATATGAGTAAGTAGCTAACCGCAGTAGTCGGAAGAAAAAAAGAAAGAAGGACAAAAAATGAGAGAATTTGCGCGAATTGGAATTAGACCAACAATTGATGGACGGAGACGTGGTGTTAGAGAATCTTTGGAAAAACAGACGATGGCCATGGCACAATCGGTGGCGGAATTTTTAACGAGTTCACTAAGGTACCCAGATGGTAGCCCTGTGGAATGTGTGATTGCCGATTCGACGATTGGACGGGTTCAGGAGGCCATGGATTGTCAGCGACAATTTAAGAGAGAAAATGTAGGCTTGACCATCACTGTTACGCCTTGCTGGTGCTATGGAACAGAGACGATGGATTTGACACCTGATATGCCTCATGCCATCTGGGGATTTAATGGTACAGAACGGCCAGGAGCGGTTTATTTAGCCGCAGCCATGTCAGGTTATGCACAAAAGGGCATTCCAGCATTTGCGATTTATGGTAAAGAAGTTCAGGATGCCGATGCCACCGATATTCCAACAGATGTTCAGGAAAAGTTGTTGACCTTTGCTAAGGCGGGGTTAGCAGTAGCCAATATTCGCGATTATTCCTATTTGGCAATGGGAGGTGTCTGTATGGGGATTGCTGGTTCGATTGTTAAAGATGATTTTTTCCAAGAATATTTGGGGATGCGTAATGAATCGATCGACATGTCAGAATTCACTAGACGGATTGATGAAGGGATTTACGATCCTGAAGAATATCAGGTAGCTCTTAAGTGGGTCAAAGCGAATTGTCTTGAAGGGCCGGATAATAACCCTGAAGAATGGCTGTGGGGTCGGGAAGAATTGGATGCCCAGTGGGAAACGGTGGTCAAAATGACGCTGATTGCTAGAGATTTGATGATCGGCAATCCTCGTTTAGCGGAGTTGGGCTTTGCCGAAGAAGCGTGTGGCCACGGGGCGATTGCGGCTGGTTTCCAAGGGCAGCGTCAATGGACGGATCACTTTCCAAATGGCGACTTTATGGAAACCATCCTAAATACCTCGTTTGATTGGAATGGCAAACGTGCGCCATTTATTTTAGCCACAGAGAACGATAGTTTGAATGGTGCTACTATGTTGTTGAATTATATGTTGACAAATACGGCGCAGATTTTTGCCGATGTGCGGACATTTTGGTCAGCTGACTCAGTGGAACGGGTCACTGGTCATCGCTTAACGGGTCATGGTCAGGAAGGGGTGATTCACTTGATCAACTCGGGCGCGGCTACTCTGGATGGAAATGGTCAGGCCAGCGATAACGGCAAACCGATAATGAAACCTCATTGGGAATTAACCGCTGATGATCAAAAGGCTATTTTAGCCAATACCTCCTTTAGACCTGCTTCAAAAGGTTATTTCCGTGGTGGTGGTTTTTCAACCAATTACTTAACCAAAGGCGAGATGCCGTTGACCATGGCCCGGATTAATTTTATTAAGGGGATTGGGCCCGTGTTACAAATCGCCGAAGGATATTCGGTCGAATTACCAGAAGCGGTCCATCACCAATTGGATGATCGAACAGATCCAACTTGGCCGACCACTTGGTTTGCTCCAAAAGTGACAGGCAAAGGAGCTTTTACAGATGTTTACAGTGTCATGGATAATTGGGGCGCTAACCACGGTGCGATTAGCTATGGTCATATAGGAGCTGATTTAATTACCTTGGCTGCTATGTTGCGAATCCCGGTTAATATGCACAATGTGGCAGAAGATCAGATTTTCCGTCCGCGAGTCTGGGGGATGTTTGGCACTGAGCAATTGGAAGGTGCTGATTATCGTGCCTGTCAAAACTATGGCCCCCTTTACAAGTAATTAAGTGCTTAATTGTGTACTTTGGGGACGTTAGTCAGAATCGGTTGTCAGGTTCGTCGTAGGTTTAACTCACTGCTCTCTAAGTGAACAAATGCTTAGGGAGTGGTGAGATGCAGATAAAAAGTTGAGGAGGTCAGTTAGTGATGGTAAACAGAATGATTTTGAATGAAACCGCCTATTTTGGTAAAGGGGCCATTGGCAAAATTGCGGATGAAGTGGTCAAGCGTGGATTTAAGAAAGGGTTAGTTGTAACTGATAAAGGGTTACTTGAGGTAGGAGTGACGACTCGGGTAACAACAATCTTAGAGGAGGCCGGTCTGGCATACGGGCTGTTTGATGGCATTGTGCCAAATCCTAGCATTGAGGATGTTCAAGCAGGGATTGAAGCATTTAAATCGGCTGAAGCTGACTATATTGTGGCAGTTGGTGGTGGATCGCCTATCGATACTGCTAAGGCCATCGGCATTATTGTTGCAAACCCTGAGTTTGGAGATGTGCGTAGTTTAGAAGGGGAAGTGGCAACTAAAAAGCCCAGTGTGCCTATTTTAGCGGTTCCCACAACATCGGGCACGGCAGCAGAAGTGACCATCAATTATGTGATTACAGATAAAGAGCGTCAGCGTAAGTTTGTTTGTGTAGATCCTCACGATATTCCAGTTGTGGCTTTTGTGGACAGTGATATGATGATGGGCATGCCTCAAGGATTATGTGCAGCGACGGGGATGGATGCATTAACACATGCGATTGAAGGTTACATCACTAAGGGGGCCTGGGAATTATCAGATATGTTGCACATTAAGGCAATTAAGATAATTGCTCGTTCCCTAAGATCCTCTGTCAACGGCGAGCAAAGTGCTCGTGAAGAGATGGCCTTAGGTCAGTATATTGCAGGCATGGGATTTTCAAATGTCGGTCTTGGTTTGGTTCACGGCATGGCGCACCCTTTAAGTGCCTGGTACGACGTCCCCCATGGCGTTGCCTGTGCTTCTTTACTGCCAGATGTTATGGCGTACAATAAGGAGAAGACAGGTGAAAAATATCGGGATATTGCTTTAGCGATGGGCGTGGAAGGCGCTGCCGAATTGGATTTAGAGGATGTTCGTGATAAAGCCGTAGCGGCTGTTCGTCAACTGGGGATAGATGTCGGCATTCCTCAACACATAAGAGAGCTAGGTGTGAAGGAAGAAGATATCTCAGCGATCGCCAAAGATGCTTTGATCGATGTTTGTACAGGGGGGAATCCGCGGGACACAAATTTGGCGGATATTGAGATGATTTATCGTCAGATGTTATAGTGGAGATAGTCTAATAATGTGACTTCGGTATGATCAAAACTTAACATTAACCCAATGGCTTCAGCGACACTCACAGGCACCTCCTTTCGTCGGGATTTGTACGTATGCCCATACGCATCAACTCCGAATTGAAAGCTTTTCAGCTTGCTTAGACTTCGAGTTAATTAGAACATCCAGCTAAAAGACGCTCTTTGTCTTCTAGCTGGATTGATAATTTACTGAGTAAGTCTAACTAGAAAAGCTAGAGAAAGAAATGGATTTGCCACCGCCTTAAAACCGCTCTGTGCTTACATTATAGCAATTTTTTTCGTTTATCTATGCCTTTTTCATTTAGGAGAATCTGTTGTGCCAATGATTCACGGCGTTGTTTTTTAGCGTAAAGTGTCATAAAGTATCGGGAGCTGAATTGTCTGTTTTACAAAAAACTAAAAACCTTATGCCATCTTTTGATGACACAAGGTTTTTTGACGTGGTCATTCATCTAGTTTTGAGGGATAAAATCAGGGGCGTCGATTTTATCAATTTCCTGATATGGGGCTAGAGTAGAGACCATTGTAATAGGTTCGCTATAATTGTTTTTCACGTAATGGACTTCTTTAGGGGCGATGTGAATGAATTGCCCTTTGTTTAAGGTTATTTTTTTATCATCGACGTAAATATCAATCGTGCCATCGATGACATAAAAATTTTCTTCCATAATGTTGTGATAATGGGCCGGGAAATCTTGTCCTGGATTGAATCTGACTATTGCGAAATTAGATCGAGGACCTTTCATTAAGTATTTTGGGCCGCTATCTCCAAAGCGGTAATCTTTTTCATTTTCATCTACATAAAACATAGTTCCACACCTTTCTATTTTACACCTGGCGCAATCCACATATACTCCGTTAAACCTTGATTGCTTAGGTCTAATTGTGAATGATAGATTTTTTGCCAGTGTGCATACATTTCTTGGTAACTGTCATGGTTCTCTTGATTTGGGTAAAAACATTTATCCCATTTAATATAGGTTTTAGTTTCTTCTAAATCCTGATAAACGCCTGTGCCTACGCCTGCTAGAAAGGCAGCGCCAAGGGCAGTTGCTTCTTTTACAATGGGGGTTTTAATGATCTTGCCAGTGATGTCCGAAATAATTTGACACCAATTAGAGTTATTTGAAGCGCCGCCAGCAAAAATAATTTCTTGAGGACTTTCACCTGTGAGAGTTTCTGCCTGAAGTAAGTGACCGTAAGTGACGATGCCGGCGCTCTCCATAATAGCTTTATAGAAAGTGTATTTATTAAATTTTTCTGCATCTAAGGCAAAATTAATAAAAGAAGGCGCCGCATGTTTTAATTCAAGAAAGTTCATCTCGTTAGAAAATAGCGCATACATTCCGTAGCAACCGGCGGGGATGGTCGCAATGTGTTGATCCAGTAGGGAATAAACGTCGGTCTTTTCTTTTGAGGCTTGTTTTTTTTCACTTTGGCAAAAAGCGTCTCTAAACCAGCGCATGGCTAAGCCGGGATTCCAAGCAATTGACTCAAATTGCCAGTGTTCTTTTTCAGCATGACAATTGATTCTAATTCGATGAGAGGAATCAATTGTTGGAGTAGCTGAATTGACTTCGTATTGCCAGAAGCTTCCTCCGAAGAGTGTTGCTTGGCCTTTTTTTGTGGCTCCTACGCCAATTGAACCTAGCTGAGCGTCACCTCCGCCAGCTACAACGGGTGTCTCTGCTGATAATCCTGTCAATTTAGCAGCGTTTTGAGAAACTTGGCCAATGATACAACCGCTTTCAATTACTGGTGGGAAAATTGTCTCTTTTAGTCCTACGCGGCGGGCTAATTTTTTGTCCCAGCTTCTGTCTTTTAATGAAAACAAACCAGTGGTACTAGCGTTACTAGGTTCAACTGATAAGCGACCTGTTAGTTTATAAGTAATCCAGTCGTTGAGCATAGTGATGGTGCTCATTTTTTGATAAATAGTAGGTTCGTTATTTTTTACCCACAGCAATCGCGGAATAGCGCTTAAAGCAAAGGATTGGCCGGAAATCTGGTAGAGTTCTTTCTCTAATGAAGGGAATTGTTCCTTTAGGTCAATGGCCTCTTGCTTGCTTCTGGCATCAACATTGGAAAAGGCTAGTAGTTCTTTTCCTTTATCATCGTATAAAACAAAACCCTCACGCATAGAGGTGGTGCTGATAGCTGCGATTTCGTCAGCTTGAATCCCGTTTGCTAATAATTCTTGGATACATTCAACGATTAGTGGCCAGTTGTACTGCCAATTAAAATCAATACTTCCTGGATAGCGAGGATCTGGCAAATGCTGCCATTCCCGTTGAGCGATGGCCTGTTGATTTCCGTAGAAATCAAAGACCACCGCTCTGAAGCTGCCAGTCCCTCCGTCCAAAGCTAGAAGCCATTTTTTTTTCATGTTGTTACTCCTCCTTTATTAGTTCTTTCGCTGTTTTTTCATCTGTAACAAGGGTGTTGATATAGCCACCTTTTAAAGCTGCTCGAATGGCGGAAATTTTATTTTTTCCTGCGGCGACTCCAATCACGTTATCGAATGATTTGACTTTTTCCAAGCCGATTCCAACTAGTTTTTCTTCGATATCTGATGTCACTAATTGGCCATCCTTATCAATGAAATGCATCAGAACGTCACCAACCGCACCTTTCATTTCTAGCTTGATAAAGTCTTTTTTGCCAAGGATGTCTGATTTGATAATTGTTGCTTCGTCATCCATTCCTCCAATGCCAACGACACTGATGTTTGCTAAGTTGGTCATCTCCATAATTTCTTTAATAGGTTCTTCCAATAAAATGTTCTTCGCTGTTTGTGCGGAACTCATCAACAGAGGGGAGGGTAATAGGTAGAGCTGAGCGTTAAAAATATGAGATTTATTATTGGGTAAATAGGGTGCCACGCCGCCGGTCATTGAGATGATTGATAAGCGTTTGTCTGATATATTCGCTAAATTGTTTAATACTCTGCCGAGGGTGTCGCCATAGCCCATGTTGATATAAGCGTTATCGCTAATCATATCATTAATGTACATTGCGGCTGCTTGAGCAATAGATTCATTGATGTTGTCTTGATCATCAGTTGGCACGATAAAGACATCTTTTAGTTGATAGTGCTTTGTTAAGGTTTGTTCAATTTCGATTTTTTCGCGATCTGCTACGGGTATTTTAAACTGTATTAAGTTTTCTGATCGAGCTTCTTCCAGCATTTTAATGACCTTTAAGCGAGAGACTCCGATGGCATCAGCGATACTTTTTTGTGTCATCCCCTCTATATAGTACATCCACACAACTTTAGTGAGTAACGATCTTTCGTAAATACTGCTCATTTCCATTTTATCCATACGCGCCTCCGTTTATACTTTTGTAAACATAGTATAACAATTGTTTAGTTCGAAATCAACATTATTTTAAAAAAAATTCAAAACTGTATTGACATGTACACGTTTTCAATATAAACTGGTGTCAAGAAGTTGCTAGTTGTTTATTACAAAGGTTTCGTATGTTGTACAAAAGTACAGGTTGATAACAAAAGTTTTAATTGGAAACAAATGTTAAAAGGAGGGCCCCTATGGTTAGTGCTTTACTACGTTGTCCCTTATCTCTAACGAATGAATTCGTAAGAATAATGGCAGCACTTACCGATAGTGGACACTACACAAGGTTTCGATCTCATCAAATGCTAAACGCTAAAGCGTAAAGCTTTGAAGGCCGGACCTAAAAGTAAAAGGAGGGCCCCTATGGTTAGTGCTTTACTACGTTGTCCCTTATCTCTAACGAATGAATTCGTAAGAATAATGGCAGCACTTACTGATAGTGGACACTACACAAGGTTTCTATCTCATCAACTACTAAAGGCTAAAGCACGAAGTTTTGAAGGCTATACCTAAAAATACAAAAAGGAGGAGATAAAATGAAGGATGTTCCTTTATTGGGCTGTCAGGATATTCGTAAATCATTTGGCAGTAATCATGTCTTAAAAGGCATTAATATGTCTCTCTATTCAGGTGATGTATTGGCAATCATTGGTGGAAATGGGGCTGGTAAAAGCACCTTAATGAAGATTGTCATGGGGATTTATAAGTGTGATGAAGGCAGCTTGACGGTAGATGGAGTGACGATGAAGAAAAATACTCCATCGGCAGCTCTATCATGTGGTGTTTACTTGGTTCCTCAAGAACCGATGCTGTTTTCTAACATGACGGTTGAAGAAAATGTTCTATTGGGACTGGAAGGGAATAAAGCGGAGAAGAAAAAGCAATTAGTGGATCTAATTGCTGAACTGGGCTGGAGATTGGATATTCATCGCCAAGCTACGACTTTATCAATTGCTGAACAACAATTAGTTGAAATAATTAAGGGGCTGATTCGCAATTCTAAAGTGCTGATTTTGGATGAACCGACCAGTTCTTTGACATTCAATGAGATTCAGTCGTTGTTTGAGATCGTCGTTAAGCTAAAGAATAAGGGAGTCGGGATTATTTACATTACCCATCGATTGAATGAAGTGTTTGAGATTGCATCACGAGTGGCCATTATGCGAGACGGAAAGATAACATTAGAGGGTCAAGTGGCAGAGTTTACAAATGATCGGCTCATTCAAGCTCTATTACCTGATGACACGGAATTGAAGCCAAAAAGTGAAAAGATAGGGATTGATTATGCTGATCGGGAAGTTGTGTTTAAAATAGACCAGTTGTCGGGAAATGGTTTTGCCGATATAACTTTGGAAGTACGTGCTGGCGAAATTTTGGGTTTAGCTGGTGTGGTGGGAGCAGGTCGGACGGAACTGGTTGAATCAGTATTTGGTCGAGATAAGGTGAAAAAAGGCAAAGTTTTTGTCTCTGGCAAAGATATTACGGGGATGTCGACAAAAGAGGTCATTGAAGCAGGGCTAAACTATGTACCTGAGGATCGATTTAAAAATGGCATTTTTAAAATCAGTGATATTGGCTTGAATATTTCCTCGGCCTCTTTAAGTGCCATGGGCAAAGTGTTAGTAAATAGAAATTATGATCGCTTATTGTATAAAGAGTATCAAGAATCCTTTGTCATTAAGGCGACGGGGATTGATCAGGAAATAGGTGCTTTGTCTGGTGGGAACCAGCAGAAAATAGTGATTGCACGAGCGTTAGCCTCCATTCCTAAAATACTGATTTTGGACGAGCCTACTCGAGGAATAGATGCCGGCGCACGAGAAGATGTCTATAAAATTATTGATAAACTGAAAACGCAAGGCGTGGCGATTTTATTGATTTCATCTGATATGGAAGAAATAGTTCAATTGTCTGACCGGGCAGTCACGATGTATCGTGGACGAATTAATCAGGAATTCAGTCTGGGAACTATTACTCCCGATAATTTAATGAGTGCCGCATTTGGGGTCATGAAAGAGGTGGTTTAAGTGAAGAATGTCATCAAGTCGCGAGAATTTATGTCCATTGTGGTGATTGTTTTAATCTTTTTGTTAGTAGGGATGTTTAATCCAAGTTTCCTTGGCTCTCGTAATATTTTTCAAACAATTAACGGCAGTGTCGTGTATGCTTTAGTAGCCATTGGTATGGCATTTGTATTGTTTATTGGTGAAATCGATGTGTCGATTGGTGCAACCTTGGGGTTTTCGGCCGCTTTGGCGGGGAATTTAATCACTGGAGGACAATCGATCTTCGTCGCTTTGATTGCTGCCATTGTTTTTGGAGTTGGAGTTGGGCTATTCAATGCCTTGGGAGTTCTTTATTTTAAGATTCCTTCTATTATTATGACTTTAGGGACTAATGGGATTGTTCGTGGACTGATATATGTCTATACAGGAGGTAAGTGGATCGAAAATTTACCGTTGGGATTTAAAGCCTTGGCTCAAAAAGAATTATTTGGCACCTTGTCACTTTTCTATGTCTGTGTGTTAATCTTGGCTCTACTTATTTTTATCTATACAACAAGGACCGATCGTGGTAAGTCATTCGTAGCTATTGGAGATAATGAAGATGGGGCTAAGTTAATCGGTATTCCGATTGTCAAAACAAAACTCATTAGTTTTACAGTATGTAGCGTCTTAGCTGCCATAGCAGGGGTGCTATATGCCAGTCGGGTCGGGTTTATTACGCCAACAGCAGGAATGGGTTATGAAATGACAGCGATTGCAGCGTGCGTGATTGGTGGCATTAATTTAAATGGCGGTGTCGGAACGATTTGGGGTGCAGTGACAGGCTCGATAATAATGGCTTCTATCAGTCGAGTCCTAGTTTTTCTCGGATTTCCATCAACATTTGACAACACGATCACTGGTTTGATTTTGATTGTCATCGTGGTGGTGGGGGCTGTTATGAACAAGCGCTCCATTGAGAAGTTACGTCACCAACGTTTAGCGGCTAAAATTGACTAGTAGCGGACACCGATTTAAATTTTACAAGGAGGGCCTCTAAGTTTATGGCTTTAGCCATTAGCATTAGCGGACACCGATTTAAATTTTACAAGGAGGGAAGATTATGGAAATGGTGAATAGTAAGCTAGAAAAACGGGTAAAATTTCAGTTGAAATGGCGTTGGGAATATTTTTTAGTCGCGCTGTTAGTGGCAGAGATGCTGATTTTTGGTGTGATTAATCCGCGCTTTCTGAATCCAGTTGTTTTCTTAGGCAGCATAAACGACTTTATGCCAATTTGCATCATATCATTAGCCGTAACATTTGTGATGATTACTGGAGGAATTGATATTCAGGCTGGATCGGTTGTTGGCTTAACATCTATTTCAGTAGGATTACTTTGGCAAGAATTTGGGATAAATATTTGGTTAGCTAGTTTATTAGGTCTGTTGATTGGCGCTACTTGCGGTCTATTTAGTGGTTCTTTAATTGCTAACACAGATGTTCAGCCGATGGTTATTACATTGGGGGGGTCCTTCTTATTCTCTGGTCTGGCTTTAGCAGTGACCAGTGTCAGCTCAGTCGAGTCCTACAAAGGGATTAGCGGTTTTCCAGAAAGTTTTAATCAACTGTTTCGTGGCAGCTTTCTAGGGATACCAAATCAAGTGTGGTTGTTTTTGCTGTTAATTGGCATTTGTTACGTATTATTACACAAAACGCAGTATGGTCGCAAAATATTTTTAATTGGGGTTAACCGCAATGCGGCTGAGTATTCTGGTATTAAAACCAATCGAATTATCATGAGTACCTACATGATTTCTGGTATCAGTGCAGCGATTGCGGGAATTGTTTTGACTGGTTACTTGGGGACTGCTAAGGCGGATTTTGGAAAGGAACTGACATTACCGATTATTACCGCTGTTGTCTTAGGAGGGACTCTGAATACTGGTGGCAAGGGGCATGTGATTGGAACTGCTTTAGCTTCAGTTGTTATTGGTATTATGAGATTTGGTTTATCAATGTCAGGTGTGAATACCCAATATTTAGATATTCCAGTTGGCATTTTATTGATTGTATCACTGATTCTGCGATCGTTTATCGATGGCGGTGTCGTCAAAAAAATTTTTTATAAAATGATTGGAAAAGGGGAGAATTAGGATGAAACGCAAGGTGTGGGTAAGTGTCGTGGCGTTGACATTATTGTCACTGCTATTAGTTGGCTGTTCTGAAAGCGCCAAAAAGGCTGACGGGAAAGAAGGTGGGAAAGAGAAGGACAATTTAATTGTTTTTATTCCCAAATTATCTGGCAATGCTTTTTTTGAATCAGGGAATGATGGGGCTCAAGCGATGGCGAAGAAGAATGGATTCACGGTTAAATACGATGGTAATCCTGAAGCTTCTGTCGCCAACCAAGTGACCATTATTAATAATGCCATTCAACAAGGGGCGGACGCAATTTCGGTTTCTGCAGTAGATGCTACCGGTTTGGATGATGTGTTGCGACAAGCTAAAAAAGCAGGTGTGGCTGTAACGACTTGGGATTCAGATGTTTCAGTAGATGCTCGTTCTTTGATGATTTCTCAAGGAACGCCGGAACAATTAGGACAAATGTTGGTTGACATGGGGAGTGATGGTCTTACTAACCGAGGCAAGGATCCGAAAAAAGATAAAATTAAATATGTTTGGCATTATTCACAAGCCACTGTAGCTGATCAAAATTCTTGGCAAAAAGCAGGTGAAGATTATATTAAGAAGAACTTCCCTAATTGGGAAAATGTGGCACCCGATAATTACTACAGTGAACAAAATGCTGAAAAAGCAATTACTGTTGGGGAGGCGATTCTTTCTGCTCATAAAGACATTGACTTAATTATTGCGAATGATTCGACGGCATTACCAGGTCAGTTGCAAGCGGCTCAAAACAATAAATTGACGAAGGAAGATGTGACAATCACAGGCTTTGCTTCGCCAAATTCTATTAAGGATTATGCTAAAGCTGATGTTCTGGACCGTTGGGGATTGTGGGATGTGACGGTTCAAGGTGGAATGGCTGTCTACTTAGCGAATTATTTAGCGTCAGGCAATGATGTGAAGGTGGGCGATAAGATAAAAATTCCGGATGTTGGCGAAGTGGAAGTGTTAAATAATAGTGTCTTAGATCCTGAAGCCAAAGATTTGGAGGATTCCGGTGTGGTGGTGTTACCTGAACGGACGGTTTTTACAGTTGACAATGTGGATGACTACAATTTTTAGACAAATTAGAATAGGAGGATTATTATGGCAGATTTAGATGGATTAAAGGTAGCAAAGGATTATCATTTGAACAAAGCATTCGATGTAGGGGGAGATTTTCACGTTAAAGGAGCGGCCCATTTGGATTGGGGCATGAAAAAACGTCTAAGTAATATTTTCAATCCTGAAAGTGGCAAGACGGTGATGTTTGCCTTTGACCATGGCTATTTTATGGGGTCAACAGCTGGTCTGGAACGTTTAGATATTATTATTCCAGAAGTGATTGATCAAGTAGATGTTTTGATGGGGACACGGGGGGCTCTCAGGACAAGCGTTAATCCCGCTATGTCGAAAGGGATTGCTTTAAGAACGACTTCTGGTTCCAGCATGTTACAGGAGGATTTAAGCTTTGAGATTAATGCGGTAGATATTGAAGACGCTGTTAGAATGAATGCAGATTGTATGGCAGTTCAGACCTTTGTCGGGGCTGATGGGCAATTGTCCAGTTTGGATAACTTGTCGCAAACAGTTAATTTTGGCCTGCGTCATAGTATTCCAACAATGGGTGTTGTAGCCGTCGGAAAAGATATGGAACGAACCGATCGTTTCTTTAAATTGGCGACGAGGGTTGTGGCGGAATTGGGAGCAAATATTGTTAAGTCCTATTATTGTGAGAATTTTTCCGAAGTGGTATCGGCTTGTCCGGTTCCAATTGTCGTGGCAGGTGGTAAAAAATTACCGGAAAAAGAAGCGTTAACCTTGGCCTATAAGGCTATTGCGGAAGGCGCTGCCGGTTTGGATATGGGGCGAAATATTTTCCAAAGTCTTCATCCACAAGCTATGGCGACGTGTATTGCTAAGATTGTTCACGAAGGGTATACAGATAAAGAAGCCTTTGAGCTATATTCTGATTTGATCAATCCCTAGTGATTGAAAGGAGGGTCCGATTTTCTTGGATCCTTCTTTTTTATCACTAAAACTTTCTAAATCAATTCACAGCTTTTTACTTGAGACAATGCTATAATCATTTCAAAGAGCACAAAAAATTTTGAGGTGAATGAACTAAATGAAGACACTACAAACAGCATTAAGTAAAGATAAAATTAGCGCTTTATTTAAAGAGGCGCGCTTTGGCATAGAGAAAGAAAGTCAACGAGTCACCTTGGATGGAACTTTGGCTGCCACGGATCATCCAAATACCTTAGGTAGTCGTAATTTCCATCCGTCGATTCAAACGGATTTTAGTGAGACTCAGATGGAGCTCATTACCCCTGTGGCGAATTCACCACGAGAAGTTTTGGAGCATTTAGCGGCCATTCACGAAGTGGCGTTGCGTTCCATGAATAAAGACGAGATGTTGTGGCCATTAAGTATGCCCCCGATTTTACCTGAAAAAGACGAAGAGATCATCATCGCTAAATTAGAGCGTTTTGAGGATGTCCTCTACCGTCGTTATTTAGCGCGGTCATATGGCAAGCGCAAGCAAATGGTCAGTGGGATTCACTACAACTTTGAATTTTCCCCTGAAATGATTGAGCGGTTATATGCTGAGCAAACTGATATCATTGATTTTGAAACGTTTAAAACGGAAGTCTATCTAAAAGTGTCGCGAAACTACTTGCGTTACCGTTGGTTTATTACCTACTTATTAGGGGCGTCTCCTTTGTCCGAGGAGGGGTACTTTACCGGTTGTGACGATGAGGTGCCGGATGAACCTGTTCGCAGTATTCGCAATAGTCGGTTTGGTTACACTAATCATGACGATGTCTTTGTTTCTTATCGTTCTATTCAGGCTTATGTGGAAGAAATTGAAGCGTTGGTTGATCAAGGAGTTATGTCGGAAGACAAAGAGTTTTACTCGCCTGTTCGGTTACGAGGTGGCAAGAAAGTCTCTGATTTAAAAGAGTGTGGCGTTCAATACATTGAAGTGCGTAATATTGACAACGATCCTTTTGCCCCTTATGGGATTACTGAGAAAAATATCGAATTGATTCAGCTGTTTTTGATGTATATGCTATGGCTAGACAATCAAGATGCAGATAAGGATCAATTATTACATGATGGGGACCGCTTGAACAATCAAGTAGCACTTGAACGGCCTCTTAGTCAAACCGCAATGAAGGCGGAAGGGCTGGAATTACTGCAAGGGATGAAAGAGATGGCTGAGGCGGTCAAGCTTTCAGATCACCTGAAGGAGCTGATTGCAGAAGTCGCAACTTCCTTTGCTGAGCCGGCTAAAACCTTGGCAGGGCAATTGATGACTCGGGTTGAAACAGGTCAAAGTCAGCATGATATTGCTTTGGAAAAAGGGCGTGAGTATTACGAAAAGGCCTGGGCTAAACCGTATCAATTGGCAGGCTTCCGCGATATGGAACTATCGACGCAAATTTTGATGTTTGACAGCATGCAAATGGGCGTGGATGTGGAAGTGATTGACCGTCACGATCAGTTCTTAAAATTGACATATGGCAAACAGGTTGAATATGTGAAGAATGGCAATATGACCAGTCGTGATACTTATATTGTTCCGTTGTTGATGGCTAATAAGACAGCTACCAAAAAAGTCTTAGGGCGGGCTGGTTTCCAGGTTCCAGGAGGTAAGGAATTTGCCGCAATGGAAGAGGCGCTTGCCAATTATGGCTATTTCGCTGAGCGAGGGATTGTCATTAAACCTAAATCGACCAATTACGGGATTGGCATCACCATCTTTAAAGATGGTGCTAGTATAGAAGACTATCAAGCCGGTTTGCAGATTGCTTTTAAAGAAGATACGGAGGTTTTGGTGGAGGAATTTTTACCAGGAACGGAATATCGCTTCTTTGTGATTAACGGTCATGTCAAAGCGATATTATTGCGTATTCCTGCAAATGTAACGGGAGATGGCAAACGGACGATTGCCCAACTAGTTGCTGAAAAAAATCAAGATCCCTTGCGTGGCACTCATCACCGCTCGCCATTGGAGATCATCCAGCTTGGTGACTTGGAAAAGTTGATGTTAAAGGAACAAGGATATACGGTTGAGGATATTTTGCCTGAAGGTAGCATTGTTTATTTACGAGAAAATTCCAATGTCAGCACTGGTGGCGATTCGATTGATATTACCGACGATTTTGATGAGAGTTACAAGCAAATTGCGATAGAAGCCGTCGAGGCGTTAGGGGCTAAAATTAGCGGCATTGATTTGATCATTCCTGACAAAACCATTCCTGCTATTCGCGACAGTCGAGCTTACGGCATTATTGAAGCGAACTTTAATCCAGCGATGCATATGCACGCTTACCCATTTGCTGGTAAAGGTCGTCGTTTAACACAGGATGTCCTGCATTTGTTATTCCCAGAATTACCTCATTAAGCAGCAGACACTGGAACCAGATTTTTAGGCTCCAGTGTTTTTTTTGCTGGAAGTTTAACGATTGATCGTCATCATTTAATAAGAGCTATATATATAGTTTAGCAAAAACACATTGCCCTTTTGTGTTGTGCAGAAGTCATATAATTGCCGTAGGTCTCACAAAATAGTATGATTAGAGAATAGAAGGTGATGAGATGGAAGCAACGAAAAACTATGTTCAATCCTTTGATGGCACTTCCCTGTTTTATCAAACCTATGGCGAAGGGCAGCCTTTGCTGCTCTTACATGGGAATGGTGGCAGTTCGAGATACTTCAAAGAGCAAATTTCGGTTTTTAGTCGTTATTTTAAGGTGATTGCCATGGATAGTCGGGAACATGGGAAATCTGGCAATCAGGAAAATTATCTCTCCTTTAAATTGATGGCGCGGGATATCTTAGCTATTTGCCAGCGAGAGGGTCTTGCTCATGTCAATTTATTAGGGTTTAGTGACGGGGCGAACTTGGCCATGACCTTTGCCGTCCTGTATCCTCAGTATGTGGATCGCTTAGTGCTGAATTCCGGTAATCTGGAGCCAACTGATTTGACTTGGTGGACGCGAATTTTGTCTCAATCCGGTTATTGGCTAACGTCAATGGTATCAGAAATTTCCAGTTTAGCCGCGCATTTTGCTCGTTTACTCAGCTTAATTGTCCGCCCACTAGAGATTACCATGGCTGATTTAAGTCGTCTTAATCGGCCAACTTTAGTGATTGCTGGTGAACGAGACAGCATTAAGTTAAGCCACACAGCTGCGATTGCTGAGGCATTGCCACAGTCGCAGTTGGAAATTGTGCCGAAGGTTGGTCATAACTTAGCCAAGGATCGACCGGAGGTGTTTAATCAACGGGTCTTAAGGTTTTTGACGGAGCCTTTTATTCGGTGAAAAACAGTCAGCCACTCATGATGTCAACTGATATTAGCTGAAATTATGGGTGGCTGATTATTTTTAATGTGGTAGATACATCCCGTAAACTAATCCCCGCAGATAGTTCCATTGGATTATCAACATAATGACGAGCAGAGAGTGGTATTTTCAGCTTCTTTTTAGCTGGAAGTTTAACGATTGATCGTCATTATTTAATAGGAGCTATATAGATGTAAGCTTGACAAAGAAAGGTGATGTGAGATGACTCAAGTACTAGGGTGGCTAAAAAAACGGACTAAACTTTTTAAATTTATCTTTTTACTATCGGTTAGTGTGATTGTGGTAAGAGAAGTGTTGACGATTGCTAAAACCACGTCTTTATCTCAATTGCAGGATGTGTTAACCGCTTTACATCCTCTGGCGGTCGTTGCTATGGGGATTGTTGGTCTGATTGCTGTTATGCCAATGTTGTTTTATGATGTTATTTTAACTAATTTGTTACCAGATAAGCCTGCGCTGCCTTATGTTTTGCAAACCAGTTGGATCACCAATACTATCAATAACCTTTGTGGCTTTGGTGGGTTGATTAGTACGGGCTTGCGGACACAGTTTTATGGCAAAAAAACGCAAGGCCAGGAACTGCTGAAAGCTTTGTCGAAAGTTATTCTTTTCTTTATGTCAGGTATTTCAATTTATTGTTTGTTATCGTTACTATTAGTCTGGTTTGGTCATACTGATCCATTCTTGCATAAGTATTGGCTTTGGTTAATAGGAGGGAGTCTTTATTTTCCCATTTTGTTGATTGTAACTCATCGTAGTGAAATTGGTTTTTTTGATGATTTGACTTTAAAGATTGAAAGTCAACTGGTAGGGACTTCTTTCTTAGAGTGGACAGGCGTTTTGACGACGTTTATTAGTGTGGGAAAACTAATGGGCCTTGACTTTTCGATTGGGGAAGTGATTCCTCTTTATATTGCCTGTTCGATTATCGGTATGGTTTCCATGATACCAGGCGCTTTAGGTAGTTTTGATGTGATGATGTTACTTGGTTTATCGGCTTTGGGCGTCCCTCATGAATCAGCAGTTATTTGGATCTTATTGTATCGTCTTTTTTACTATCTGATTCCTTTTGCAATTGGTTTATTACTGCTAACTCACAATGTTGGCGACCAATTTAATCAGCGTTATAATGGCATTCCAAAAGAAGCGGCCAGCAAGGTTGCCCACTATGCCTTAGTGACATCCCTTTACATAGCAGGGAGTTTATTGGTGTTATCGGCAACGATCCCAGAAGCCTTTAGTGACTATCCAATTATTGGCAAGTGGACCCCTGCCTCCTTTCACTTTTTAACTCAAACGCCTAGCTTAATATTTGGTTTTTTGTTGTTAGCTATGGGACGAGGAGCAGCCCAAAAGGTCAAAAAGGCTTTTATGCCAACAGTTATCCTTCTTCTTAGTGCTGTGATCTATGTTATTTGGAAGGAGTTTTCTTGGGGGCTAGTTGTTATTTTGGTGTTGGTTTTATTATTTGTTGTACTTTCTAGGAGTCAGTTTTATCGAGTGAAATTAGTTTATTCTTGGGAAATGTTGACCTTTGATGGCCTGCTCTACAGTAGCTTAGCTTTTTTGTATGTCGTTATTGGGGTTTATAATCTCCCTCATAGACATCATCGTGTAAGGCATGATTTTTTAGTTTTTCCTTCTGAACACATGTGGCTGTTGGGGCTACTGACGATCGTGATAACAGCGACTTTATTGCTTATATTTGGCCATTATTTATCTAAAAGTAACATTACCTTAGGCGAAACCGTAAATCAAGAAAAAGTGATGGCGTTACTAGACGAATTTGGTGGCAATGAAACAAGTCAGCTGATTTTTTTAGGAGATAAAGAGCTGTTCTTTTATGAGGTTAAAGGGAAACCAGTTGTATTGTTTCAATACAAATTAAAAGCAGATAAGTGTCTGGTGATGGGGGAGCCTGTTGGCGATGCCACGTGTTTTTTGGCAGCGATTGAAGCATTTATGGAAAAAGCCGATACTTTAGGTTATCGTTTAGTCTTTTACGAAGTTCAGGAATCTTTTGTTATGTTGCTTCATGAACAAGGATTTGATTTCTTAAAGATGGGAGAAGAGGCATATGTCGATGTTCAAAACTTTACCTTGTCTGGTAAGAAGTTAAAAGGGGTACGTTCTTTAATAAATAAAATGGATCGCGATAACTATCAGTTTGAATGGCTGGAGCCGCCCTTTTCAGTTGAGTTGATGAAAGAATTGCGTCAAATTTCTGATGAGTGGTTGGCTGGGCAAGCTGAAAAAAGTTATTCAATGGGCTACTTCGACGAGGTCTACTTAAGTCGAGCACCTATTGGCGTCATAAAAGATCGGCAGGGACGATGTGTGGCTTTTGCCAATAGTATGCCAACTTATAATCAGGAGCAAATGACCATCGATTTAATGCGTCATTATCGTGATGCTCCTTCTGGTGTTATGGACAGTTTGTTCACACATTTATTTGATGTTGCCAAGGAGCAAGGCTATCAGTTTTTTAATATGGGAATGGCTCCTTTGGCAAATGTTGGTTATGCCAAAAATAGTTTTTTTCAAGAACGAGTCGCTCATTATATTTATGAATATGGCACTCACTTTTATTCTTTCCAAGGGTTACGTAATTATAAAAGTAAATACGCTACGCGCTGGGTTGCCAAATACACGGCCTACCCTAAAAATAGTTCCTTGATTTTCACCTTAATTCAGCTGTTAATACTGGTTAATGCACCAAAAGAGTAATCATGAAAAGCGGTTTGTAATAGACGAGCTGTAATTTTTTGTTAAGATGGAAAGGCAAGAGAAGACATTCTGTTTACCATCTGTATAATGAATTAAGGTGGTGAATGAAGTGAAAAAAAGGCGAATGATCTATGCCGTGGCAACGATTTTGACTATGGCCAGTGGTCTATTAACACGAAAGGTGGCTTTCGTATTACCAGAGTGGGTTAATGCGTATTTAGGAGACGGCTTATGGGCTCTGATGGTATTTTTTTGTTGTAGTTGTTTATTTCCCAAGTTGAGTAGTCTGAAGCGGATCATTTTGGCATTGATTTTTTGTTACTTAATTGAGATTAGTCAACTTTATCAGGGGGAGTGGCTTAATCAAATTCGCCAAACCACATTAGGTGGCTTAGTTTTGGGGTACGGCTTTCTTTGGAGTGACTTGCTGTCTTACACTGTTGGGGTGTTGGCTGGTGGTATTATGAGCATAAAAATAGATCGCCATTCTCAAAATTAATGAATGGCGATCTATTTGTTATTGTGTCATTTCTAATAATTTGTTTTTCAAATCATTTTCCATGTTTGCCAATTCAATTTCGGCCGCACGACGTTTATCTTTACCTTCTTTTTGGATCCGAATGGTTTCTTGAATGGTTTCAACTAAATCATTCTGTGTTTTTTGTAAGGTTTCGATATCGACAATGCCACGCTCATTTTCTTGGGCTGTTTCAATGGCTGAAATTTTTAACATTTCTGAGTTTTTCTTCAGTAAATCGTTGGTTGTTTCAGAGACTTGGCGTTGAGCTGTTACCGCGTCTTTTTGACGTAAAAGTGTCAAAGCGATCGCCACTTGGTTTTTCCATAAAGGAATCGCCGTGTTGATCGACGCTTGAATTTTCTCCGCAAGAGCTTGATTGGTATTTTGAATCAAGCGGATTTGCGGTGCTTGTTGAATGGTGATTTGACGGGCCAAGTTTAAATCGTAAGTTCGTTTGTCTAAACGATCTAAAAACTGATTTAAATCGTTAACGGTTTGGACGTCCATTTGATCGCCGGTTTGTTCGGCATGCTTCATGGCAGCCGGAATTAGTTCCCGTTGCAATTCTTCCATCTTAACTTCACCAGCGGCGATGTAGATATTAAGAGCATCGAAGTAATCTTTATTTTTGTGATACAGTTGCTCCAACATCACATTGTCGCTCAGTAGACCATTTTTTTCTTTGTCTAATTTAACGGCAATTTTATCGATTTGAGCGCCGATCTTTTGATATTTAGCCGTAATCTCATAGATCGATTCTTTGACCTTACCAAACATCCGCTTAAAGACATTTGATTCTTGCGCTTGTAACTCTGAAGGGCTGGCTTCATTTAAACGATACATCAGTTCGTTAAGCGAGTCCCCTAAAGGTCCAATGTCCTGATTTTGCACATGATTTAACATGGAGTGAGAAAACTCACCGAGCTTTTGTTGAGCCGCTGCGCCATAGCTTAAAACAGCTTGTGAGTCAGTGACGTCAATTTGAGAAGCTAATTCTCGTGCTTGACGTTGACGGTCTTCAGGCAAACGGTCCAATAGTTTAGGGGCTTCTTTTAAGTTTGATAACTCGTTTATTTCGCTCTTTTGGCTAGTTGTTAAGTCAGCACTATTTGGATCTATAAAGGGGTTGCTTAGTAAATCATCTAGTGTACTTGTGACAGGTGTTGCTTGCTTAATCGGCTCAGTTGTTACTTCATCGAAATTTAATTCATCTGACATACATTAATTCTCCTCTTTCTCAGTATAAGCCATTTTTTCTTGATTCATCTGTTCTCTTGAGAGGTTTTGTTTTGCTAAGGTGATTTCAACATCAAGTTCATCTAAATCATCGGCCATAAAACGCTCATAATCTGATACGAGCAATTTAGAAACTTCATCAATCACATTAGAGCTTTTTTCCAAGGCATCGTAAGTATTTTTGGTTTTGATGTCATGGGCATTAATCTCAAGATACTTGTTAGTTAAGTCTACCAAATTTGGTAGGTGATTGTAAAGAAAGCGGTCAGCTAAATGCAATTTTGTTGGCTCTTTTACGAGTTCTTTAAACATTGCTTTAGCGGCTTTGACTGTGTCGTTCCGTAAATCAACGGCTTTTAGTTTAGCCACAGCGTTCATGTTTTGTTCCAACTGGACGATTTGCTTTTTAGCATGTGCCATGGTTTCTCGGAAAAAGGCGATTTGCTGGTCATCCATTCCTAATTCTTGATAGTGCTGTTCCTTTTGAACAGAGACGCTGGGAACGTTATTGTGGACCTTTTTACTCTTAGGTAACAGTTTCACAATGACAGCCATTAGGGCTAAGAGAATTCCAACGATGACGATAGAACCAAGAATACTACCAGTATCACTAAGGATCACAAAGAAACCAACAACAGCGAGTATATAGACGATAAATTTTGAGATTCTTTTTATATTCATTTTACGAGTCACTCCAATTCATTTTGATTAACTTCCATGAATCTATTTTAGCACAGAAGTAGGGGGAAAGGGTATCAGTCGGAAGTTTGATTTAAATCAAACTTAGGACTTAGTTAAGGAAAAATTTACTATTGAAAAAAATGACGCCTATTATAGAAGGTTCTGTTAAAATAGGCTAGAGCAAACAAAAATGTCAGTGGTTTTCTTTGCTCAACTAATTGAAAAAAAGCACGGTAAACGGTATGATTAGGACAAGAAAACTGATGTGGCCTGTTAAGCCCGTTGGATTGTGAGGATAAACAATGAAATTTGAAGACTTTGAAGAAAAGACAGTCAAGCGTGAGACCCTCTTTTCAGGACATATTATTGAATTGGCTGTTGATGATGTTCGCTTACCTAATGGTGAGATGGCCAAGCGGGAGCTAGTTTTTCACAATGGGGCAGTTGGGATTATTGCATTGACGGAAGACAAGCGAATTATTTTGGTGAAGCAATTCCGCAAACCCTTAGAGAAAGTTATTTTGGAAATTCCAGCGGGAAAAATTGACACCACTGATGGAGATCGATTGGAAACCGCTCAGCGGGAGCTGGAAGAAGAGACTGGCTTTCAGGCCGAGGACTGGGAGTTTCTGTTTGAGTTTTCGTCGGCTCCTGGTTTCACCAATGAAATTTTGGCGATTTATCAGGCGACGGGCTTGAAGAAAGTTGACAATCCGCTCCCTCAAGATGAGGATGAATTAATCGAGTTGCATGCGCTGACGTTGAAAGAAGCCAAGGCAGCGATGGCTGCAGGCGAGATATATGATGGTAAAACGATCTTAGCCATTCAACACTGGGAGTTAATGGAGTTGCGAGGGAAGTAAGATCGAGAAAAAGATGAAAGTTTACAGTGGGAGGTGCAGTCATGTCTAAGAAAGAACCGTTGTTAACCCGTGCCAAGATTCGGGAATTAAAAGAGCAGGAAAGCAAGTTAACTAAACTGAAAGAGTTGGAATTACAAAAGCAGTTTGAAGCTCAAGAGAAGAAGATTGGCAAATTCTTTTCCAAGGAAAAGAAAAAGGTCAAGTCGGTCAAGGGCAGCCGTGCCGTTCAAACAGAAAAGATTCATGAGCGCAGTAGTTTTTTAACCAAGGCGATTATTATTGTCATGTTATTATTAGTGATCATGTTTTTAGCTGTGAAGTATTTATAGAGAGGAATTAATGAAGTGAAAATTGGAATTATTGGGGCGATGTCAGAAGAATTACGCCTATTACGTGCGGTGATGAGTCAACAAACAGAGTGGAAGGAAGGGGGCGCGACCTTTATTGCTGGTGAAATTGGCCGTCATGAGGTGGTGGTCGTTGAGTCGGGGATTGGCAAGGTCTTGGCGGCTGTGACAACGACGCTCTTAATCAGCCATTATCATGTGGATGTTCTGATCAATACGGGCTCAGCTGGTGGGATTGGCGAAGGCTTAAGAATTGGGGATGTGGTTATTTCCAATAAATTGGCTTATTTTGATGCCGATGTGACGGCTTTTGGCTACGAAATGGGTCAGATGGCTGGCATGCCCCTTTATTATGAAGCAGATGCTAAACTAGTTGAGCAAGCTGAGCAAGCGGCTAAAGAGAAAGGTTTAGCAACGAGAACAGGTTTGATTGTGACCGGTGACACCTTTGTCGATAAACAAGCTAAAATTGAGGAGATAAAAAAAGATTTTCCTGATGTTTTGGCTAATGAAATGGAAGGGGCGGCTATTGCTCATGTTGCTCACCAATTCAAGGTGCCTTTTGTTGTGATTCGAGCCATGAGTGATGTGGGAGACGAAGCTGCCAGTGTTAATTTTGATGAATTTATTTTGGAAGCAGGACGGAAATCTGCTGAAATGGTGATCGCTTTAGTGGCATCACTATAATGGAGTGGGAGAGGATGGTTCAGGATGAAAGCATTATTGTCAATTGATTATACAGAAGACTTTGTGGCGACGGATGGCGCTTTGACAACTGGCGAAGCGGGACAGGGGATCGAAACAGCTCTGGTTGAAGTGACCAAAAGGTTTATTGAAAATGGCGATTTTGTGGCCTTTGCCATTGATGCCCATGATCCAAGTGATCAATATCACCCGGAAAATAAACTGTTTCCTCCTCATAACGTGATTGGGACGAGCGGTCGTCGTCTATACGGTAGTTTGGCCTCTGTCTATGAAGCACATCAGCATAAAGAGACGGTTTACTGGTTCGATAAGCGCCACTATTCGGCTTTTAGTGGCACGGATCTGGATATTCGACTGCGTGAGCGAGGGATTACCGAAGTGCACTTAACAGGTGTTTGTACCGATATTTGTGTCTTGCACACGGCTGTTGATGCTTATAATTCAGGGTATCAAATCGTCATTCATGAGCAGGCGGTGCAAAGTTTTGACAGTCAAGGGCATGCCTGGGCTTTGAATCATTTTAAGAATACGTTAGGGGCAGTCATTGTCTAGGATGGTTGCCTGCAAGCTTTTATGTTAATTTTAAGTAAAACCTGAAGAACAAATTTTCTTCAGGTTTTTTAGTGAGTTTCAATACCGTTAGTTGATCAAAGGATGTTATACTATGCTCAATAGAGGAGGGATGAGATTGGGTGATCAAAGGGTATATTTAACAGGAAATTATCCCACTATTGAAGGGTCTTATGGGGGCGATCAGGAGTGGTTTCGTGATGATGTGTTCAGCAATGGCGATCTGATTCGACTAGGAGGCTGTGGGTTGATTGCCATGGCGGATAGCTTGTTATATTTGGCAGGTCAGCAAGAGCTCTCCCAACCGTTACCATCTTTGGTTGATTCAAGTAAGTTGACTATGTCAACTTATAGCTTGTTTGTTGAATCACTATTCTTTCGTTATCTTCAGCCTTGGCGCAATCCACTGTTTAAGCCAGCTAACTATCAAACTGTCGGGAACTTTGTTCTGGGAATTCAAGGGTGGCAATTGCGTCGAGGTTTTAATCGTTTTTTTCAGCACCGGCAAAGTCGCTTTTATTCAGTAAAGGGGGCTGGGAAACTTAGCCAGATAATTCAACAACAACTGAGACGTAATCGACCTGTTCCCCTGATGATTGGGCCGACGTCAGAGATGTTTCCCAAAGGGCTTCGTTTTTTGGGGCGACAGTCGGAAGTTGAAACCCATTCTGTGCCATTTTTGGGTCCTGAGTTTCCGCCTAGAGAGTGTGAGGGAGGAGTAACACTTATGAGTGCTCACTGGGTTACTGTTACAGGGTATTACCAACTAGAGGAGCGGGAGTATCTTTTGATTGCTTCGTGGGGAAAACGTTATGTGTTGGATTTAACAGCTTATTTAGCCGATAAAGACTGGTTGAGTGGGGTCATTGTGGTCTGAAGTAGGAACTTCATTTTGTAGCCTTGACTAGCAGATCAAGACGTTGACTAATCAAGTTGCCAATAGGCTAAAGCAAGCCTTAGCCTCTTCATTGTCCTCAAATTAAGGTGTTTTTGCCAGTTTTTTTAGATTATGGAACACTAGTGTCGCGAAGATTTAAATTCTATCTCTTTATAGGTTAGAGACATTCTAAGGCTTGGCTGTTTTCCACAGTCCAAACTCTGACAATGTCTTTTTAGGCTTTTAAAATTACCACTACGGGTAAAGGGATTATTACATGTTATGTTGAAGAATTTGAACTATATACATCCCGTAAAATAATCGGAACATATAGTTCCATTGGATTATCAACATAATGACGAGCAGAGAGTGGTGCTTTCAGCTTCTTTTTAGCTGGAAGTTTAACGATTGATTGCCATTATTTAATAGGAGCTATATATATGATAAATCGAGCAACGATTTGAAAAAGGTTAAACTCTCGAAAAGCGATATGACCTATCGTGTAGTTAAGGTAAAGGATGAACGGTTAATAGCCAAAGAAGTTACTAATCTTAAGGAGATTCAAGATTTAACCCAAAATATGTCAAAATCAAATCGGCATAAACTGCTGGTTTTGATAGAGTCGCCATGAGTTGTTTAAATAGAAGGCACCTTTGATGAATAGAGTCGCTTATATTTTCTTGTTATTTTATAAAAAAAGTGTTGACACCGCTTACCAATCCCTATACAATGGCGGTGAAGTCACAACGACGACAATTAACTAAATTTTATGGCACTCCGCTTTGTGATTGGTCGTCACGAAAACGGAGCCTCGATGAAACAGCCAGAACTGTCAAATCAAGTTGCCAATAGCTAGCAGTAAATCACTAGCTGTGTTTATTGTACCTAATTTAAGCGCTTTTTTCTAGAACTTTTTTGGATTTTTTAGAAGGGGCTAATGCTTATTTGCGTATCAGTAAAAGAAGTGATCCTGCTAGAGAGTGATAACTCTAACCGCTATTGTAAAACGGCATTGGACAGTGAGTCTGATGCCGTTTTTTGATTTGCCAATGGTTGGTTAGAGCGTCGTCGTTGGGCTTTCGGATAGGGGGAGTGGAAGGTAATGGCGGCATTAGTTACTTTTCGCGAGAGTAGGCAATGACCTTTCAACTCCTCGCTATCTGCTGGATCAGGCCTTTTCCTTGTTGATGATGTCGGTAAGCTCTTTGGCTTAAAGGATTAGCTTTAAATTCGTTGTTGCGTTGAGGCAGGCAGTGCATTTCCCAGCAAGTTGCCTGCCTTTTACTAGTCAGCTAAGCTTATCTTACGTCTATGTTGTTCTGGTCACTTTCGTCAGTTATCAAAGGAGAAGACAGATTTGTGACAAAGTATCAGCTATGCTGGAAGGTACTTGGCACAGATGTTACAAGCTTTGAACAAATACGATTATTCAAGCCTTACAACGCTTATTTATAGTCATGTCGCTAGTCATTTTAAGCGGGTCCTCTTCGCCTGTTATAGGCTTATTTTTGAGTGTCAGATTATATCTCGCCACTCTTAGAGGATGATGTTGAAGAAGTCATATGGTTGTTTCTGATTTTTTTGAAAGGAGATAAAAGATGAATAAACTGCTTGACGTATTACAAGAGAAAATGGTGCCAATTGCTTATAAACTTGACAGTAACCGCTATTTAACGGCGATAAAATCAGGTTTTTTTGGCGCTATGCCAATTTTGATTATCGGCTCAATTTTTTTATTACTTGCTAATTTACCGGTGCCGGGTTATGCCGAATTTATGATGTCACTGTTGGGTGAGTCATGGACGACCTATTTTATGGTGCCTTACGAAATGTCCATGAATATTATGACATTATTTGTTATCATAGGCATTGCCCGTCAATTGTCTAAGCACTATCAATTGGATGATCTATCTGGAACCATCATTGCTCTGGTTGGTTTTTTGATACTGACGCCAACTTTGGTTAATGAAGAAGGGGCAGCGGGGATTCCCATGGTTAATCTTAGTGCTAGTGGTCTTTTTATCGGGATGATTGCGGCGGTTTTGGGAGTTGAAATCTTCCGTTGGGTGACTGGTCGTGGCTGGGTGATTAAGATGCCTGAATCTGTACCAGCGAACGTTTCGATGTCTTTTAGTGCCTTGATACCAGCCTTTTTTGTTATTGTCATTTTTAATTTTATTCGCATTGGTTTTAGTTTTACCAGTTTTGAAACGGCGCATCAATTCATTTTTCAGATATTGCAAAAACCACTTTTATCTCTAGGTGGCAGTTTACCAGCCTTGTGGGTGGTGCTCCTGTTTGAAATGTTGTTGTGGAGTTTCGGGATCCACGGTTCCAATATTATGGGATCTGTGATGACGCCGATTTGGCTGTCATTGACAATGGAAAATGCCGAGGCGTTTGCTCAAGGTCAGGCGTTGCCAAACATCATCAACACTCAGTTTTATAGTAATTACATCAAACTAGGAGGAGCTGGTGCAACGATTGGCTTGGCGGTTCTCTGTGCTTTATTTGCTAAGTCGGCTCAGTTTAAAACCTTGGGTCGCTTATCTTTTGCGCCAGGGATTTTTAATATCAATGAGCCTTTAACATTTGGGATTCCCATGGTGCTTAATCCGTTGATGATGCCGGCCTTTATCTTGACGCCATTGGTAATGGCAACTATTTCTTATGTGGCTATGGCAACAGGTTTGGTTCCTTATCCCAATGGCACGAATATACCTTGGACAACGCCGCCAATCTTTTCTGGCTTGCTCTTGTCGGGATGGCGTGGCGCAGTGTTACAGCTCTTTAACATTGGTGTTAGTAGTTTGATTTATTTTCCGTTTTTCCGGATATTGGATAAACAAGCTTACGAACAGGAAACGACTACGTCTGGTGAGGGACAAGTAATAGAAGATAGCTAATAAGTAGAAGGTAGCTTTTTTCTTTTAATGAAGCAAAATAACCAGAGGAGGGAAACACCCTCTTCTGGTTATATTTATTTTAAATTCAACAATTTACGCATTTCTTTGCCTACCATTTCAATCGTATAGAGAGCGGGAAGTTGTGAGGTGATATTGGCATCTTGGTACTGCTCTTTATTGATATAGTAAGGAATATTTGCGTCAGATAGTTTGGCGATGGTTGACTTAGCACTGTTCGTAATGGAGACAATCTTGGCGTTATGCAGTTTTAGTTGGTGAATGTTTTTGATGATTTCTTTGTTTTCACCGTCGACAGACACGATAAACAAACAGAGTTTTTTAGAGACTTGGTCAGACATATAGTACAGGGGATGATTGGCTAAATCATCAATGTGAATCGACATTAAAAATAGGGAAGAAAAATATAGGGACCCATACTGTGCCATGATTTTTGAAGCACCAACGCCAATAAAGACGGTCAGCTCCGATTCTTCTAAAATATCACAGACCGCTTGAATCGCTGCCTGAAACTCTGGCTGAGCTGTGCGGGTTAGAAAATCGATGTAAGTTGTTTCATCTGTGCGGTCAATGTGAATTAACTGCTGATCTTTACGAAACAGGCGCAATTTAATCCGAAATTCAGAAAAGCCGTGACAATCAAATTTGCGACAAAAGCGTAAAATTGTTGTAGTGCTGTAATGAACTTCATCAGCTAAATCTCTAATGCGCATATAAATCACTTTGTCTATATTACTGGTAATATAGTTATAAATATCCATTTCGGTATCGTTTAATTCCACCATTTCATCTAAAAATAACATCTTTTTGCCTCCAATATTAGGGTGAGGAACACCCCTTGTATTCTAGTAAAGTTTAACATGTAACGAGTCGTTACGTAAAGGTAACAGCTACCTTTCAATAGGAATTAATTTCTTACGAGCTTGAACCACTATGTTATTTTAATGATAAACATTATAATGATTCAAGTGAAGCGCTTTACACTAAATGAATAACGGAGGATGATTATGCAAGGGTTAATGAATTGGTTGGAGCGACATATTATTCCAATCGCGTCAAAAATAGGAAATGAGAAACATTTAGTTGCTTTAAGAGATGGTTTTATTGGGACGATGCCAGCCACGATGGCAGGCTCGATTGCCGTGCTATTGAATGCGTTTTTACGGGATTTTCCTACGAACTGGGGATGGACAGGTTTTGTTGAAAACATGGCGCCAGTCATCAGTGTTAATGGGTATATTTGGGCGGGGAGTCTCGCGATTGTAGCAGTTATTTTCTCTATTAGCTTAGGCTATAACTTGGCAAAAGCTTACAACGTTGCCCCTCTTTCTGGAGCGGTTGTGTCGATTGCGGCCTTTATCATGGGCTTAACTCAAAGTGCCACCACTAATTTAACACTGTCAGAAAAATTACCAGCTAATGTCATTGGGTTAATTGAGGAAGCTGGTGGTAGCGTGACTGATGGGACCACGATTGTGGCCAAAGCCTGGGGATTCTTTAATTTCGATGCTCATATGGGTGGTTCAGGTCTGTTTACAGCGATTATTTTTGGCTTTGTTTCAGTGATTATTTTTTCTAAGTTAATGCAGGCTAATTTGATTATTAAAATGCCTGACTCAGTGCCACCGGCAGTTTCCAAGGCCTTTGCGGCGATTATTCCTGCCTGCGTGGCTTTGTATACTTGTGGCATTATCAACTTTGCTTTTTCAAAGGCGACTGGCTTGCCGATGATTGATTGGATTACTACCACCATACAACAGCCTTTATTACACCTTTCTCAAGGGTTTGGTTCTGTCCTATTAATCGTGTTTTTGATTCATTTATTGTGGTTCTTTGGCATTCATGGGGATAATGTCATGGCGCCAGTTTTATCAACCATTTGGGGAAATGCCATGAACCAAAATATGAACGCCTTTCAAAAAGGATTGGAAATTCCTTATAAATGGGTATCTGGCACCTTTCAAGCTTTTGTTTGGCCAGGAGGCTCTGGGGCGACCTTGATGTTAGTTTGTGCTATTTTAGCTTTTTCTAAGCGAGCGGATTCACTGACTGTTGCTAAACTGAGTTTGGCACCAGGGTTGTTTAACATTAATGAGCCTGTGATGTTTGGCATGCCAATTGTGTTAAACCCGCTCTATATGATTCCTGTGATACTGGTTCCTTGTGTGACAGCAGGTATTACTTATTTCGCGACAATGACTGATTTGGTGAGGCCTGTCGTGGTGAGCGTTATCTGGGTAATGCCACCGATTATCAATGGCTTTTTAGCGACAGGTGGCGATTGGCATTCAATTATCTTGTCGATTGTTAATTTGTTAGTAGGCTTTCTAATTTGGACTCCCTTTGTTTTTGCTGCTAATAAGGTTGAATTAGAGGGATAGTGAGTCATTATTTCTAATTAAATCAAAAAAAACACTAATAATCATCCTTTTATTGATTTTTGTCATTGACAAGTGGGGAAATATTGCATACAATTACATCTAATAAACAATAAAAGTCTTGATAAGAACTAGTAAGATAATTCTGTTAAACAGAAAGTAGCCGGTAGCTGAGAGGCGCATCAACAGACCTATCTGAATTCCTCTTTGAACTTCGCACCGAATTAAGTAGGCTGCGACGGGTACAGTGCTGCCGTTATCATGCCAAGGTATCAACAGGTACCTATTAAGGTAGTTAATGGAAGTTAACTATAAACTAAGGTGGTAACACGGATCATACGGTCTCGTCCTTTTCAGCAATGAAAAGAGCGAGGCTTTTTTAGTTGTTTTAGAGATAGAATAGCTGATGATATGAGGTTCAAGAAAATCAAGCGATTGTTTACAGATGAAAAAATGAAGGGAAGTTAGGCAGATGAGTTTTAAACAATTAAGCAAGCCAATCGATTATGAAGGAATCAATTCGCTTTCAAAATTAACCCCAGAGCAAGTTGCTAAAAAAGCGGCTCGTGACGAAGAATTAAAAGGAATTATCGAAGGGAAGGATCAACGGATTTTATTAGTGATCGGTCCGTGTTCTGCCCATGAAGAGGAAGCCGTGATGGAGTATGTGCATCGGTTAGCCAAGCTTCAGGAAAAAGTGGCGGATAAAGTATTTATGGTTCCGCGGGTGTATACGAATAAACCGAGAACCAATGGTGATGGCTACAAAGGCTTATTGCATCAACAACATCCAGAAGGCGAAAGCAATTTAATTAAAGGGATTACCGCTGTTCGCAGCCTTCATAATCGAGTGATCAGTGAGACCGGTCTGACAACGGCCGACGAAATGCTATACCCGGAAAATTTGGAGTTTGTTAATGACCTAGTCAGTTATATCGCAGTGGGAGCGCGCTCTGTTGAAGACCAACAACACCGGTTTGTCGCCAGTGGCATCGATCAACCTACAGGAATGAAAAACCCGACGAGCGGTAATTTGAAAGTATTGTTTAACTCTTTGTATGCGGCCCAACAAAAACAGGAATTTATTTTTAATGGAACAGAAGTCGAATCAAGTTCAAATCCTTTAGCACATGTGGTTCTCCGTGGTGGCTTAAATGAGTGCGGTGAGATCATCCCGAATTATCATTATGAAGATTTGTTAAAAGTTGTCAATTTTTACAAAGAGGGTAACTTTAACAACCCATTTATTATGGTGGATACCAATCATGATAACTCAGGTAAGCAGCATCAGGAACAAGTCCGTATTGTCAAAGAAACGTTGGAAAATCGTCGTTGGAACGCAGATATGAAGAACTGGGTCCGCGGTTTCATGATTGAAAGTTTTCTTGAAGGTGGTCGTCAGGAAGCCGATGGTCAAGTGTTTGGCCAATCGATTACGGACCCTTGTTTAAGCTGGGAAGATACTGAAGCTTTAGTGATGTATATTGCAGAAAACGCCTAGTGCGTGCTTTGATTTATGCTACATCCGTAATAGTAAAAAGTTAGCAATAAGCCCTGAAAGGTTTTTACTTTCAGGGCTTGTTGCTTATTTTATTGAAGCAATTTTACTCATGGCGTTAAAATAGTACTGTTGGAGTGAAGCGATCTCTGTGGAAGAGATGTCAAAGGGCATACAGAAATTGTCAATTTCAATGTCGATGTTGTTAATTTCGGTAATAAGTAAGTCATAGTCTCGGTTGATCTCTTCACGAAGATCTTCAAAGGTGCTTTCAAGAAAAGTGATATCAAATTGATGTTCAAAAGTTGCGGTCAGAATGTTCAAGTTATTGATGGTGGTCAAATTATGATATTGACCGTATAAAGCTACTTTTAGTTTAGGTTGTTTGGTTCGAGCGATGGTAAAAAAGTCAGGGCTTGAACTAAAAACATAATAAAGGAGAGCGGTGGTATCAATTTGCAGTTCTTCTGAAAAAGATTCGACAATATTAGAGACAACCAGATAGACGTACGGAATAATAAGTTTGACATGGTTAAGTAAGAGATCCGTTTTATTGCCAATAATTGGGATGTGATAGGCCTCTTGTAAAGAGATATAATGTAGTCGGAAGAGTGCCGCATCCTTTGAATTAAATGAAAAGTTTAATTCTTTTTCGATGGAAGTCAGTAGGTTGGTGTAGCTACTAATTTTTTGGTTAAGTGCTGGTGATTGGGCAGCCTTCTCATAAAGTTCGTCAATAGAAAAACAAATATACTGGTCATCGCCTGGGTGAAAGATATCAGAATAGAAATCATAAACATCGTTTATTTCCGCGAGTGTTGAAAGCTCTTGGTTAAACTCACTAATAGCAGGCGGTTGCGGGGCGTCAATCTGACGTAAATACCTGTTTGTCTGGTCTAGTTTAAGGCGCCGAATCCTAATAGCCATGTATAGAATGAGTAAATTTCGATTAATCGGCGTAATTGTAGCACCTCGTTTATGAAAAAGTCGTGTGATAGCGTGGTGAATAGACTCAATCAGGTCTTTGTCAAGTGGCATATTCTTGTCGTATTTTTTTAAGAGATAGCTCTTAATAAAAACAGTGATCGCCTGTTCGTCTCCGACTAACTTTATGGAATTAGGGCTGATCTGAAAATGGTAGTGGTCGACGGCTTTATTGATTTTTTTTATGGCTTTGGTGACAATGCTTGTATCAGAATGTAAGGCAACGGCCAAATCATCAATTGTCTTATATGATTGAAAAAATGTAGCTTCCAGAACAGTGAATTCGATGCTATTTGAAAGTAATGTCGTATAGATAAAATTTAACGAATAATTGGTTGGAACAGTTAAACGGATGCCTGATTTTTTTGATGACTCAATGGTAATCGGCGTTAGAATCGTGTTTAGATATTTTATGTCTTCTCTCAGTGTTCGCTCGGTAAATTTTGTGACAGCGCTCAGTTGTTCCAAGGTTACCCATTCTCGATGGTAAAGATAGGTTATCATATCTAGCATTCTTAAACCTTGTTTGCCTAGTAGTTGTTTCATGAGAAATGCCTCCATTATTTTCGTTTTTTAGTAGTTGAATCGTTGTTAATGAACAGGTTAGTAACATTGCTGGGATAAAAGCTAAACCTGATTCAGATAAAGCGAGCAACTCTCATTTCTGATTATTTGATAAATGAAAGTCGCTTAGGAGTGTACTGATATGCTTTATTATACAGGAAATCCCATTATTAGGTTTCAAAAAAGAATGACATTTCCTCTGATTTTTAGTAGGTAGGCGTTAATGAACGAAGGATTTGTTCAGAAAGTTGATGATAATGCATAAAAAGTTGACTTACAGTTTATCTCTATTATTTGATTTATATTTCTGACTAAACCGAAACGAATTTTCGAAAAAAAGTCAGATATGGTAAAGGACTATAGTAAAATTCAAAGCTGAATTTTGCTATAGTCCTTTAGATGTGGAAGAAAGAAGGCGTGTTGATAATGATGCTTGTTTTATGTTCAAATCATGCCAACTTAAATTGTTTCCCATCCAAGTTCACTTGACGGACGAGTTTTCTGTGCGTCTGCTGAACGATCATCGTCAGTAATTTTTCCCAAGAAGCGATGGAATGAATGTCTGAGAAAAAGAAAACTGGCGTTTTATTACCATAGGAGATAAAACGATCGGTAATCAATAAATCTACTTTGCTGTAGTCATCAACAAAATTAATATGGCTAGTGGAGAAATAATTGAGAATTTGTTTTTGAATCGAATATTCACCAATTAAGTAGCTAAAGGTATCAATCATAATGTTGTAAGTAGGTTGTTGATAAGAATAAACCAAACTGTATAAGACTTTTGTCACCAGTTGGACATAATCTTCTTTCGTTTCTTCTTTCCAACTAGGGTACACTTGGCTAGATGCAGTCACAAGGGCTCTAATTCTTGTTTCTAAAGGAGCTGGCACATGAGGACCAAATCCGATGAGTTCTAAGTGAATCGATTGCTTAACTCGAGATTTAAAATCAATTCCGAAAATATCCATATAAGCACCGTACAAGCTGATCAAGTAAATCAACTCAAAGTATTGTTCGTCGTAGCGAGCTAAAACATCGGAAAAAATCTGATTGATAATCTCATTGGTTAACTGAACCGCGTGGTCAACGATGATATTTCCTTTTAAACGGTAGAGAGCTTCTCCAATTCGCACTCGTTGATCATAAGTATCGATGTTTGGAATTAAGGATCGGATAAAGAGGTTGTAAAACTGAACTGCATCATCTTTGGTGGTTTCGAGCGAACCTGTTTGGTCGAAAACATTATTTTCAACAATGATCAGATTGTAAATATCTTTGATATCCTTCCGCTTCACAATGATTGCATCAAGGTAGTTTTTTCGTTGTTCATAGGTCTCAATAAATGAATGAAAGACATCTAAATGAACTGAAGGAATTTTGTCAATATGGTCAAAATGAAAACGGTCATTGAGAGCAGCCGATTGTTTCTGAGGATTGTTCCGAGGATGCTGCTCTAAATTGCGAATTAAATCGCGAATTTGGCAAGTAAAAAAGATTCGATGGGTCTCTGGTCCAGTAATGGAAATAATAAAGTTTTCACTGACAATTTTCAGTTTAAACGGAGCTAAGTAGTCGTTAATTTTTTTGATTCTTGAATAACAATAGCTTTGAGAAATATTGATTTGTGCGCAAAGACTTAGCATATTGACATGGTTTTCGAAAATAATGGCTCTAAAAATTTGATATTCAATCGACTTTACCAAATAGCTATAGTAAAGTTTATTAGTGGTTATCGCTTGCGAGATATCATCTTCTTTTTCTAAAAAGAAAAACTGATTTTTTTCTTTAATAAGAATTTGCCCATCAAATAATTGTTGCAAGTCATCTTTCAAGGTGACGAGCATTCGACTCGTAGTTGTGGGAGGTGTTTGCAACAACGCTTCTAGTTCTTTTGCGATCACTTTGTCGTTAGCAAAAAAGATAGAGAGCAGTTTCAATTTAGTGATTTCATTTTTCTTTAAAAAACTTAGCAACATAGCTAATTCCTTCTTTCTCAACAAAAGTGTTATTTAACTATTACCACCATTGTGAATAAACAAGTAATTGTTTTGACTTTGGTGAGTCAGTAAGAGTTGACTTTGGAGTTATTGTATCAGGTAATTATCTCATCCGTTATTCCTTTTTGGTTAAATAACCCCAAAAGTGAGGCTGTTCATTCGAGGAGGTATTTTCGAAATTAAGGAAGTTGAGATGTTCAATTACCTAAAAAAGTATGGTGATTAATAGTTGTATGTTGGCGGTTTAATCTATGTGAAATAAGAGCTGTAATTTCTTTTTATTTATTGTTTTAGTAAATTTATGGGGAGGAATTATTGAACGATCTTAGGCTTGTTTATTCATTAAGAAATAGAACTTTTGAAGGAAGAATGAAAATACATGAAGTTTTTCTTTTTTGATGGAAGAGTCCCAAGATAGGAGAGGCATCACTAAAGATACTTGTTTCTATTTGAACAAAACGGAAAAACCAACAGAAATCCATTCACGGATTTCTGTTGGTTTTTTACGTTAAATTAAAAAGTTTGGCACTGTCACTTAATTCGTTAAGATTTTTCCGGTGAGTTTGGCGCACGATAGTTGTCAGTAAGTTTTCCCAAGAGGTTGTACAGTGGATATCGTAAAGGAAAAAGACAGGCGTCTGATTGCCGTATGAAACAGACCGATCAGTAATCAACAAATCAACCTGACTGTAATCTTCGACAAAGTTAATATGGTTAGTTGAAAAGTAAGACATAATTTGTTTTTGAATGGAGTATTCTCCTAATAAAAAGCAAAAAGTATCAATCATGATATTGTAGGTTGGTTGTTGGTAAGAATAAACCATGCTGTAAAGGACTTTAGAAATAATTTTGATGTAGTCTTGTTGAGTTTTCCTCTTCCAGTTTGGATAGACTTGGCTAGACTGAGTGACTAATTTGGTAATCTCAATTTCCAGTGGAGCTGGTTGATGTTGAACAAAATCGAGAATATGCTCTTTAATGGGTTGCTTTACTCGTGATTTAAAATCAATTCCAAGAATATCAATATAAGAGGTATAAAGAGAAACTAAATAGATCATTTCATAGTAATGTTCATCTTCATGGGAAATCACTTCTGAAAAAATCGTGTCGACTATTTTATTAACAGTTGCCACTGCATTATCAACAATCACATTATTTGTAAGCCCAACAAAGTTTTTACCAATGGCTACTCGTTGTTCGTAAGAATCGATGTTAGGAATAATAGAACGCATAAACAAGTTATAATACAAAACGGCATCGTCGTTAGTAGTTGCCGAATCATAATTGTTGGCAAAAAAATCATTTTCAGCAATGACTAGCTGATAGATTGCTTGAATGTCATCGCGGTTGATTTGAATAGTATCCAGATATGTTTTTCGTTGCTCATAGGTTTCCATAAAAGAACTAAAGGTGTCCAAATGGGTAACAGGGATTCTGTTGACTTGTTCATAGGTCACATTGTCTTTAGTTAAAGCAATTTTCTTTTCGTGATTATCCCAAGGTTGATTCTCCATATTGTGAATCATGTCATGAATTAGAAAAATGAAAAAGATAATATGTGTCTCAGGGCCTTGGATTGAAATGTTAAAGGCCTCGCTTACGATTTTTAGTTGAAATGTTTTCAAATAAGAATTAATTTTTTTGATTTTTGAATAACAATAACTTTGAGAAATATTGATATCTGAACAAAGTGTTAAGATGTGAATATTATTTGTAAAGATGACATGTTTGAAGATCTGATAGTCAAGGGATTCAACTAAATAGTGGTAGTAAAGCTTGTTGGCCGCTTCAGTTCGAGAAATATCAGAAATTTTAGCTAAGTAAAAATACTGATTTTTTTCATTAATTTCTATGTGATTATCAAAAACAGTCAGTAGATCTTCTTTTAGAGTTGTGATCATTCGGCTGGTGGTTGTGGGAGGAGTCTGTAATAATTCCTCTAACTCTCTTCCGCTAATCTTTTCATTAACGAACAGGATTGAAAGTAGTTTTAGTTTAGTAATTTCATTTTTTTTCAAAAAGCTTAATAGCATGGGATATTCCCCTTTCTACTTATATAATGGCTGTTAAATTAACTAAAAATGAGTGTTGAGGCAAGCTTATATTTTTTTATTTATTTTGGCAAGAAAAATGAATTGGCGAAGTTAAGTATCTTAACTGGCAGTTGCTCATTATTCAAATTTGGGTGAAATCCCCCATTTTAAATGTTGTTCATTTGGGAGAGACATTCCGAAAGAAAGTAAGCGGAGGTGTTCAGATAACCTATACTTGTTTATGGAGAGAGGCGCTAACAACATGGTACTCTGCTCTTTACAATAAGTTAAATAGAGGATGTGAGAGGATGGCAAGTTACGGTTACATTAAAAAAACGAGCGAGATGACGAAAATAATTGAACAAGTTAACACCATTTCTCAATATGAAGTAGCGAATATCTTCATTGATGACGATAATACTTCAGTTGAGTTTCAAGTTCTGTATGAAAGTTTAGAAAAAGGTGATTCACTTGTCATTACGAGTCTGTCAGTATTTGAACAGACCTTGCGACAACTTGAAGAACTGTTTCTTAAATTACATGAGTTAAACATTCGTTTGATCATTGTGAATGAAGGTATTGATACAAGTGAATCGAGCAGCTCGAATTATTTTCGAATCATGTTAGATCTTGTTCAGATGGAGAAGGTGGTTGCCAAACAATTAACATTGAAGCGTATGGCCAAAGCTAGGGAAAATGGGATTGTTGGTGGGCGACCGAGTTTGGCTCAAAAAGTGATTGATGAAATTATTTATTTGCGGAAGCAACATAAAAAGTCGATCCGCCAAATTGCCAGTGAGTGTGATGTGTCAGTCGGCTCTGTCTATAAGTATGTGACTCAAAACGAAGAATTAAACACGATTGTGTCAGAAAAAGAAGAGTTTGGTGTTCGGTAAGTAGTGGCTTATTTCAGAAGCCTCAGATTGTTAGATTGCGATGGCAAACTGTCATCGATTCTATAATGCAAGAAAATGGAAAGAATGGAGCGTGTATAACTACCAAAGGATATTGAGCCTTTAATAAAGGAGGAAAAGAATGAATTTAAAAAAGAAGTTCACTATTGTTCAGCTGTTTTTATGCTGTTGGCTTCTTTTGGCTCCTGCATCTACGAGCATGGCAAGTGAAATGACCGTTGATGTGGGAATTGAATTTGAAGATGTACCAGTTCAGAAAGTCGAAGATCCACCTACCAAAGAACCAACAAAAAAAGTAGTGGGGCCCTCTAAAAAAGTGGTGACTTTGCCACAAACGGGAGAAGTAGCAAATCGCAGCATACTCAGTATTGGTGGCTTGCTGCTGATTAGCGTTAGTTGCGTTGTTGGCACTCGGATGAAAGGGGAAAAAGAATGAAGCAAGCAACCATCATCAGATGTGTGATGACCACCGCGGTCGCCATTTCACCTGTAACAGCCTTGGGTCAAGATGTTGGCGGCAACGCAGATACTACGTTTAAAGCTAATTCTAATGTCATTCAACCTGTTGACCCGGGGGACGATAAAGAAATTATCCCTGTTTATCCACCAACTGCCGGTCCACTGAGCATTAATTATGCCTCAAGTATTAGTTTTGGGAAACAAACCATTACGAATAATGACCGGATATTTCATGCCGATATGGATCTGTTTACCCAAAAGGAGACAGGCGAGACTCGTCAGAGTCCAAATTTTGTTCAGGTCACTGATTTAAGAGGGACTGGTACTGGTTGGGTCCTGAGTGTTCGCCAAAATGGACCATTGCTGAATGAAAAAGGAACAAGCTTAGCAGGCGCTACTTTATCCGTTTCAGCAGTTTCTGTTAAAGCTCAACATGGTCAAGAGGAACTGGTCATGGAATCAGTGGTTAAGGATTTAGCAGAAGATGGCAGTAAACAAACGATTTTAACTACAACAGCAGGAAAAGGGATGGGGACTTGGAATGTTTATCTTGGATCTGAAAGTGATGTAACACAAGGAGTTAAATTGGTTGTTCCAAAAAACCAACCAAAAGAGGGCGGAAAATACTTTACTACCCTAACGTGGTTATTAGAAGATGTTCTTTAAAAGAAAAGGGAGTTGAAATACTTGAAAAAGATCAATACAACAACAGTACTTTGCGCATTAGCTTTATCCGCAGTTGTCGCGCCGAGCGTTAGCTCAGCAGCTAATCAAAGTGTTAATGGTGATGCGAAAGTTGAATTTAAAGCAGGCGTTAATACACCTGTCAACCCAGTGGACCCAGAAGATAAAGAGCCAAAACCAGTTGATCCAACTGAACCAGATACAGAAAAACCAGTTGTCTATCCTGGCGGGGCTTTACGAATTAATCACATTCCAACCATCTCTTTTGGCGTCAATGAAATCTCAGCAAAGCAGGCAGATTATTTTGCTCAGTTCGAGAAAGTGAAAGACCTTGAAAGTGGGACAGTCAAAGAAAAGGCTAGCTATGTTGAAGTCGCAGACGAAAGTGGCGAATTCAAAGGATGGGCTGTCAAGGTGTCCAGCGATGGTGTCTTTAGATCAGCGAAAGGCAATATTGACGGAACAATTACGTTAAGCAGTGCTGCCTTACGTGGGTTGAATGGTATGGACGGACAAGTTGATAAAGCACCAGTAGCCAACGGCACAGTGATTGTTGGCAAAGATGCGCCAACAGCAGAAGTTCTTAAAGCAGAGGCCGGCAAAGGGTATAACACCTGGCAAGTTGTTTATGGGAATTCGGTAACAGGTAATACCGTTAAAGGCAGTGACGATACAATTAGAAACGCTGCTGTTAAGTTAACGGTTCCTGAAGGTCAAGCCGTATATGCAGGAGAAGAGTACACAGCTAGCCTTGTTTGGACGTTGGAGCAAGGATTATAAGCGTTTTGCTAGCTAACCAATGAGTTGCATTATAGGAGGAAATAGGATGAAAAAAACAGTAAGTGGGATGATGTTTTGTGGTGCTCTACTAATGGTTGGGACGACTGCTTTGGCAGATGACGCCACAACAACAGGTACAGTTAAGTTTACCACAAGCACGGATAAGGATGGTCAAATTGCCAAGCCAGAAGTACCAGGCGAAATTATTGAGCCTGAAGGTGGCAAACAAACATCAGGTGATTTACGGATCCAATTTGTGCCAGATTTTAATTTTGGCACAAATGAAATTGAAGTAGGACAACAAGTCTTCAATCCGATCTTGCAGAAATATACCTTTGAAGATGCGGCTAAACCTGGCGATCACTACATGCCTCAATTTATCCAAGTGACGGATGTCCGTGGGAAAAAACAAGGCTGGAAATTAACAGTGTCAGCTTCCACCTTTAAAACGACTGAAGTAGCAGGGGCGTACGATGAGTTACCTTACGCCAAAATCTCGTTAAAACAAGCAAAATTATCAAATGATGTGTATGACACAACAGAAATCAGTAGTAAAGTTAGGACATTTGGCGATACTGGTGTGTTGGAAATCCCAACGGACGCTGGTCAATCTAAACTAGTGATGCAAACGAAAACGGACGATGCGGCCTCAACAACAGATGGGTCACGTACCTCAATCGTTTTAGATAATGGCTATGATAAAACACGGGATTACTTAGCGACAGATAAGAACCAACAAGTGACCTTAACTAAGACAAACAAAGATATTCCCGTAGTGGGAGACTCTGGTCAAGCGAAAGAGTATACCTCAATCATTACGTGGACATTAACAGATGGTATTTAATCAAGGAGGATGTAATAGGATGAAAAAAGTAACAGGATTAGTTAGTTTATGTGCCTTAGCGCTAGTCGTTGGCCCATCAGCTTTAGCCGCAAATGTTGGCTTGCCGTTGGATACGAAAGGGTCAATTACTTTTACAGATGGCGATCCCTCAGAAACAGGGAAGATTGTTAAACCGAATGAAAATGATTTAGATGGCTCAAAAGAAGAAGTCATTGATTTAGATGGTAAAGGAACAGCTGGGACAGGGCCATTGAGAATTCAATTTGTACCTAACTTTGAATTTGGAACGAAAGCGGGTTTTACATCAGATGCCCAAGTCCAAAATGTTCAAGTTATTGATTATAAACTAGCTGATGGCTCAGCTAGTGGCAAGAAAATTGCCCCGTTTGTTCAAGTGACAAACAACACTGGTAACACTGCTATTAGATGGACATTAAGCGCTAAAGCAACGACTTTCCAAGAATCAGATGCTTCAGGCAATCCTGTCTCAGGCGGTCACATCTTAACAGGGGCTCATATCTCATTAGATGGTAGCACGTTGACGACAACTAAAGGAACAACCGCAAATGCTGGTGCCTTGGCAGCAGGACAAGTCGCTGGAACAGCGATTCCAACAGACGGATCAACGGTTGTTGTCTTACGTTCAACAGGGGACACCAATGGTAAGCAAGTTTCCAACGTTTTCCATAATGGCTATTCAGAAGCTGGTACATATGCAACAGGTGATACAGCTGGCGTCAAATTTGTGAAGCCAGCCGGCGAATCAGCTCGTGCCAGTGTTAATTACAAATCAACAATTACATGGACACTAACAGATAGTTTATAAAAAAATAACAGCTTGTCTGTCTCGACAGACAAGCGCAATTAAAAGGGGAAAATACGATGAAAAAAATGACTGGATTATTTAGTTTATGTGCCGTGGCACTATTAGTTGCACCCACGGCTTTAGCAGCACCTGTTCTTAACAATGAAGATCTTGCTACAGAAGGTTCTGTTAAATTTATCAAAGATACAGATCAAAATAAAACTGGGACGATTAACCAACCAGATGAAACAGGTCAAATTCCAGGCGTAATCGAATTACCTGGTGAAGGGAACTCGGGGAAAGGCTTATTGCGCATTCAGTTTGTACCCAATTTCAAATTTGGGACAAAAGAAGGGATTAGTGCTGCTAGAACGGAAATGCCGGTTAAATTATTAGAATATAACAAAGAAGGCAGCGCAACAAAAGAAAACATTGCACCATTTGTTCAAGTAACAGATGAGCGTGGTTTAGATGGGGCAGCAGCGAAATGGGAGCTGACAGTAAAGGCCACGCCATTTACCGCAGATGTTGCTGGTGGGACAGATGTGTTAGCTAACTGTAAAATCATCTTAAAACAAAGCACATTGACAATGGATTATAAAACGTCAGCAGAAGCTGGCACTTTTGTCACAGGTCAAGCAGCTAATGCTGAAATCATTACAGATAATGCAACAAGCACAAAAGTGTTAGGAACGGCTTTAAACAAGAGCACAAATGGCTTCCAAGCTTCAAATGTTTTCTATGATGGTTACCAGAAAGATAAAACTTACACTGAGTCAACCACAAGTGGTGTGACATTTATCAAAGAAGCAGGCCAAGCGCCGATTGAAAATGCTGAATACAAATCAACACTAAAATGGACATTATCAGACGCATTATAATAAACAATGAACGGGGAAATCTAGGATGAAAACAACAAAATTAATGACAACATTAGCATTAGGTAGTATTTTGCTATCAGCAGGTGCTTTGAATGCAGCCGCAGCTGGTGGTTCAGCAGACACAAATGGATCGGTAAAATTTAAGACACAAGATACAGATAGTACCGGGGTTGTGACAAAACCTGACACTGAAGGCGAAATTATCGAAACAGAGACAGACAAGCAAACAACTGGTCCATTGCGTTTAACGCATATTCCAGATTTTGACTTCACGACGGTTGACATCAAGTCTGATACCTTTTTAGCGAATGCGTTATTAGAAAAATACAATTTACCAGGTAATGCTGACAAACAAGATATCTCACACTTTGTACAAGTGGAAGATGTTCGTGGAATTAAAGCAGGCTGGAAAGTCAGTGTTAAAGCCTCACAGTTCTTACCAAGTAATCCGGCTGACAATGTACCTTTAGCCAATACTCACATCGTGTTGCAAGAAGGCCAAGTCTTCAATACACGGATGGATGCAGCGACAGTGGCCACCACAGTTGGTGGCTTTACCAAAGGAACCGCCCTTAAAAATGATGGTAGTTCCATTACATTATTAGAAACATTGGCCAATAAAAATACGGACAGCTCAAAAACATCACTTGTCTTTAACGATGCCTATACAGGGACGGCGGCTTCTGCTGGAAGTGTTGAAAAAGATGGCAAAAAGTACAATCCAGGAGCGCAATTGAACGTGATTGGGACGGATGAAAAAGCAAAAGACGAAACATACACAGCAACATTAACATGGACGATCACAGAAGCACCGTAAAAATATGGTGTCTGAGTTAATTAGACTTAGCGCTAATTAACTCAGTACATGTGTGATCACAGCCGTAAGATTGTGGAAATAGATTGAAAGTAATAGGGTGACTTTTCCTTTTTCCAGAGGTTTACATGAGATATAAATGACTACTGGGCTGACTGTTTTGTTCAACTGTTTAGTTGGCATAAATTTATTAAGGACGTGGAAAAATGAACAACAAATTAATTAAACTCATTATGAGTATCATCTTATTTTTAAGTATCGGGTTAGGTGTGAGTGGGATAGCATTTGCTGATAGCACCCCTCTCTCGGTCAAAGCAATCTTACCGGAAAATCAATTTGACAAAAGTGTGTCTTACTATAATTTGATGATGAAAGCAGGCGCTACTCAAGAAATTGAGCTACAACTTTTCAATTCCTCTGAGGTGGAGACGGTGGCAGAAGTCACCTTAACGGCTGCTACGACCAATGATAATGGCTTGATCGATTATAACTTACCTGATAAGGACATCGATGCAAGTTTGTTGTACCCTTTTAACAAAATCGCATCAACACCAAAAGAAGTGACCATTCCCGCTAAAAGTGACGTGATTACCAAAATTAAAATCGAGATGCCAGTAGTTGAGTATGACGGCATGATTTTAGGCGGTATTAATGTTAAGTCTAAAAAACAAGAGTCGGAAGAGTCTGAAAAAAAGTCAGGTGGCATGAAGATTGAAAATGAAATGAGTTATGCCATTGGGGTTGTCTTACGGGAGAATGAAAATTCAGTGATGACGGACATGTTGCTAGATCGAGTATATGCTAGTGCTGTGATGGGAACCAATACGACCAAAGCAACTTTACAAAATCCAACATCAGCTGTTATGGAAGAGGTTGCGATTGAAGGGAAGGTTTACAAAAAGGGCAGTGATACAGTTCTCTTTGAAACAAAAAAGGAAGGGTATCGCATGGCGCCTAACTCCAGTTTTGATTTTGGAATTGGGTTGGGTAATAAACCTTATGTGACTGGTGACTATGTGATGAAGATCACCGCAACAAGTGACCCAAAAGATAGTAAAGACGGCGAAAAACAAACGTGGAATTTGGAAAAAGAATTTCATGTGTCAGCGGCAGAAGCGAAAGCATTAAATGATGCCTCAGCTGTCGAACTAGAAAAGGACTACTTGGGATACATCATCATTGGCGGCATATCGGCAGCTGTTTTAGTGGCAGGGATTATCACCGTGGTGATGGTGCGCAATAAGAAAAAACAAGAAGCTTTGAGAGTTGCCAAAAAACGCAAACGTAAATCAAGTAAGAGATAGACAGTCAGTTGAATGTGTAGCACCTCCACTGTCTGAATAAAAATATGACTCAGGCAGTGGTTATTGATTCCTGAGAAAGGAGCAAGCGTGTGAAGAAACATAGAAAGAGTCTTAGTATTGGCCTTGTTTTAGGAGTATTAACAATGCTAGTTGGAGGCTACGTGATAAATTTGAAACCAATGACATTATTAGTTGCTGAAGAGATAATTTCCTCAGCTGAAGAGGCTACGGTTGACTTAGAAGAAGCGGATGAAACTGAGGTGTCAGATTCTAAAGGTGTTAATGATGGTGCAAAAAACTTAAGTTCTCTTTTAGGTCCGCCAGCATTATTTGCTGCTACCTCAATGGCAGATCGTCATACTGAATTATTAGCTGATGGCTGGACTACCATGACCAGCAATACAGCTTTTGACGTTGAGATTCCAGGGGATTCAAAAGGAGGCTTATTGCGTTATTATTTTGGTCCGCCGAGCTTCAAGGGAATTGCATTGCCGACAACAACGGCCAATCAATTTTTACGAATCCCAAGTATCGATTATGTCTACCAGGCTACAAGGGCAAATGGTACTAAATTTGAAAAAACTATTAACCATCTTTACATAAAATCCTCTACGTTTCATACACAACAAGGATTGATTGTTGCTCAAGGGAATACCCGTAGTGTTGTTAAAGGGGATCCGCAAAAAGCAAAAGTCTATCGAAAAACAATTGAAGGTTTAACATCAGTAAAACTGGTTTATGAAGCGACGTATTTTTATACAGGTTATAATCCCAAGTTGCTGATAGAAACGACAATGACTCCTCAAAAAGTTGGGAAAATTCGAGTGGATCAAGATGTGACAAATCTGTCAGATACTGCTGAATCCAATTTTATGCTAGGTTATTCTGAAGATACTCAGCTTGCTGGAGAAGATAATGTGCCGATTTATTATGTAGGGAATAACCGCGGGTTTTATATCAATAACTTAGGTTATTCGGCTAACCCTATTAGTTCTCAGTTTATTGGTGATTTTTATCGCTTAACTTATTTAACATCAGATAGAGATCTTGGGATTGGGCGAGCACCACAAAACTGGTCAGCGAAAGAGTGGAATTTTTTTGACACCAGTAATTCGACACCAGCATCAGATTCTCAAAATGGCTCGCGATTTTTTAATGCAACTTATACAGGTTACACGTTGCCAACATCACTTGGCCAAGAGAATAATAATGGGGCAGCTGGATCGACAATTATTACAGGGATTGATTCAGGGGTTCACTTTAAAAATCAACCAATGACATTAAACCCTGGTCAGACAACGGGATTTGCTTGGACAATGGGGATTGATTCAGCGAGCACTGATCCGAGAGTCGTCCTTGATAAAGACCAAGATACGATGGAACCAGCGGACACAACGTATAACGTAACAGGGATTTGGCGAGATGATGAGGTGAAGAGTGGAACCCTTTATTATAAAATTAACGGGGGAACTGAGATGTCAGCTGGAACTCAAACCAGTCCTAGCGTTGGGGCAGAGCAGCCATTTTCTATTCCACTAATCAAGAGTCAATTAAAAGTGGGAGCTAACACAATTGCAGTTCGCTTTTACAATTCTGATCGCAAGACATCGCCAACGGTCACTTTAACTCTGAATATTAAAACAGCGGTTAATATTACCTATAAAGATGAGACCGGCGCAACTTTTACACCAGATGCAAGTAAAAATGCTCCGACGAGATTGACAGGAATTGTTGGTGAAGGCTTCGATATTCCGAAGACGGATTTATCACCGGATTACAGCTTCGTTTCTGCGGCTCCTAGTCTAACAGGGATGTATACAGCTGTGGATCAGAATGTTGTGTTGACTTATAAAGAAATTCCTAAGACCAGTAAAATCAATATTTCATATGTGGATGAAAATGACAATGTGTTGACAATGCCAGCTGGCACCAAAACAACGGACACACAAATTATTGGTTCAACACACACCTATGACGTGCCTAGCCTACTACCACTATATCAGATTACTTCGGTCACTGGTGGCACGTTAGCTGGCGCAAAAACAACTTATAACGTCACATATGGCGAAACTGACCAAAATATCGTAGTTAAGTATCAATCAATGCCACAAACAGTTACGATGACAGTTAAATATTTTATAGCGAATACAACGACGAGTGTTACTGATTTAGCGACAAAGACACCTGTTGCTCAAGAGACTAAAACCGTGACAATTGGCGAGCTTATTACTAGTCATTCTGATTCTTATAAGAAAACGTTTGATGGTTATGATTATGTCTCTGTTACTGGAAACACAGGTGATGTTCCAAATGCTAATTTTGAGGTTGTTTATTTTTACGAAGGTAAACTAAGTTTGGAAAATGTACCAAAAGAAGTCAGCTTTGGTCAAACTAATAAACTAATTTCGTTTGGGAAACAGACTCTTTATCCAAGTACACCAATTGAAGTTGGCATTTTGGATACCCGGGATAGTAGCTCACAGTCGTGGGAGTTAGAATTAAGTGTGACAAAACCAATGCAAACTGCGTCCAACCAATTGCTCAAAGGCGAGTTGAAGTTTAATCAAGGTGGAACAGACATGACTTTATCAACGATACGACAAGTCGTGAGAAAGCAAGGTACAAAGAGTTTGGGACGTGAAAACCTGACCTGGTCAGGTTCTAATGACAAGGGATTATATCTTGAACAACAACCTGGCAATTTAAAAGATGTACCTTATGAGGGGACATTATCATGGCAGTTGACGGATGGTTTATAATTTTAGTTAACTACTTGTTAGGAACGAAATAGGGATTGGAAGAAATATCTTAGAGATAAACAGTGGGCAATGGGGGATTGCTTACTGTTTATTTTTGTTTGTTAAAATTGAAAGTCAGTCTGAGTATTCATAGGTTAAGGCGATGCTCATTTTTGATGAGTTGTCAGAAAGTTTGGAGCTCATTACGAACAGTGTTCAACTGGATGGCAAAACAATTCTTAATGAAGTGGCAGATGGTAACGTCCAAGTGACAATCGCTAATATCAAAGGTGTTGGTGAGAAAAAAGTTAGCTTTAGAGCGAAAGTAACAAAAGAAACGAACGGTACGATCAAAAACATGGTAGTTGTAACCGATCCAGAAGAGCCAATAAATCCAGAAGAGCCAATAAATCCAGAGGAACCGGAAGTGCCGATTGATGTGATTGGTGTGCCTGGCGAATTGGAAGCAACCAAAGAAGTATCACAAGAACAAGTAAAACCAAGCGAAACAGTGACCTATACGATCACCGCGAAAAATATTAAAGAGAACGCCCTATTAGCTCAATTTAAAGTCCTTGATGAGATACCGGAAGGCTTAGAATTAGTGGCGTGAAGCGTTCGGCTTGATGGTAAACCTGTACTAAACGAAGTGGAAGACGGCAATGTCCAAGTGATGATCGCTAATATTAGAGGTATTGGCGAGATGAAAGTTAGCTTCAAAGCGAAGGTGACGAAAGAAACTAATGGCACGTTAAAAAATGTGGCGATTGTGTCTGATTCAGCACACCCAGAGGATCCGATAAAACCGCAAAATGAAATTAAAGTCATTCAAGATAAAGATAAGTTCCCTATTCCTAGCTTAGGGAGCGATCAAAATGAGTTAACGGTTGTCATCGGCGTGTTATTAACGGGTGTTGTTTATTTCTATCATAAACGTCGGCTAAAGAGGGGCAAGTAGTAGTAATGTCGTTGTGGAAAGATAGTTAATCGCGTCATCAGCGATTCAGTATATCAAAACTGAATCGCTTTTTTATTTGTTTATCATGATCAAACAGTTAAAAATACTATTACTAGCAAGCGAAAAATGCCAGATTAACCTATTAAGTTTGAGGTTCATCATCTAAAAATAAGCGTTAGTTCAAGTGATAGTATTGTTGAATAAATAACGACCTTAATTTAAATATATGTTTATTTTTAGTTTTTATTGAAAAACCATAAGATAACAATAGTTAGAAGCTCCATGTTAATTGAAAAGTTGATAAACCCTTTTAAATACAACGTTCATTTAAAGTTCGATAAAGTGTAAAAAGCTGATTAATACGAGCATTTTAATTCTTTTGCAAAAAACGATATGATATAATTTTGTTAATCGATGGATAGTATCAGTTTTTCATTATTTATCCGCGGTCATTATGTTTGGAAGCGGATTTATTGTTGTTTAATCTGCTTAAAAATAACAGAAATGGGGTTTGTGACATGAAAAAGAAATGGACAGTTTTTTCACTAGTAATTTTGTTAATTCAATATTTTTCACCGCTAGTTGCGTTGGCAGATACGATTAACTCAGTTGCTAGTAATTCACTAACTGTAACTGAAGTGGTTGTTTCTAACATGGAGGATTTAGATCCAAACGATGTTAGTCTAACAGTTAAAGGGAATACGGAAGCGACAAGTAATTATCAGGCGGAGCTAGCCTTAACGGGTATTGGTAGTATTAACCAGCCTCAAGGAGCAATTGTGAATAGTGCTCAACAGTCAATTGGCAGTTATCAGGTGATTGGTCAAACCGTTAAGCTCAGTATTAACGAAGGAACCAGTGGACCATATGAGTTAAAATTAAATGGGCAGTTACTGGATAAAGTGACACCGCAACAAGCGATTAGCGCAAGCGTCAATCAGCAGTCAATTAGCACAAACGTTACCTTGAAACCAGCTGTAGCCAATACGCCAGCTGAATCAAGCCAAGCGCAAGAAACAAACGTACCTCCTAGTTCGACAGAACCAGCTCAGTCAACGGAAGTTATTGAAACTAGCGAGTCCACTAAAGAGGACTCTATTGTAGCGGCCAAAGCGACTGCGGATCGTGAGAACATTGATATTAGTGACTTATTAGGCGATACAAAGTTTTTTACAGGGATCGAAGTTTTAGGACCGGATGGTAAACCATTAAGTGGTCAAACCGTTGAACTAGGCGATAAGATTACGGTTAATTTTGATTTTGAGATTCCAGATGATGTCAGAGAGCAAATGCAAGCAGGAGATTTCTACGATGCTCAATTGCCAGCGGAAATTAAAATAGTCTCTGAAATCAAATTTGATTTAGTTGGAGCAACAGGTGTTTATGGTCAAGGGGTTATTGGTACCGATGGTAAGATTCACATTGTGTTTAATGAGAAAGTTGAAGAGGAATCCAATATCAGTGGAACAGTTACTGTGACAGGAGACTTACAACAAGGGAATTTGGAAGGGCCTGGGCCTGGGGAAATCGAATTTCCTTTTGTTGAAGAAGGACCAAGTGTTCCGATTATCGTTAAACCGAATACCGATCAATCTATCAGTAAAAAAGGGCATCCAGATCGCCCAACTAATCCAAATGAAATCATTTGGGATGTAGATGTTAATTTGAATTTAGACACGCACACAAATGCCAAAGTAACCGAGAATTTTCCAGATGGTACGAAGTTTGAAAGTGTTGCAGTTTATAAAGTAAAAGTGGATTTCAATGGTAAAGTCATTGAAGGCGAATTCGAAGAAATGACAGAAGGCACAGATTATACAGTTGATGCCGATGGTAATGTTAGTTTTATTGGTGTCATTAAAGACGCTTATCGTTTAGAATATACGACGTCGATTATTCAAGAAGAAAAACCAGGTGCTGAAGGTGGCACGGTTGAATACAAAAATGAAGCCTTTATTTCATCGGATGAATTAGATGAGCCAATTAAAGGTGGTGCATCTGTTACCGCTAAGTACAATAAGGCTTTAGAAAAACTAGCGCCTGAGTATGATCCTAGTACTCAAGAGTTTAAATGGACCATCCGTTATAACTATGTTGAATTTGATGTGCCAACAGAAGATGCTCATGTTAGCGATAGTTTTACAAGCAACATGATCTTAAAAGATAATTCTGTGATTTTAAACAAAGTAACCTTTAATGACAATGGTGATCCAGTTGTTGGGGCACCCTTAGTTGAAGGAACTGACTATAAATTAATTCCTCAAGGGGACGGCAAAGGCTTTAAGATTGAATTCATCGGTAAGATGGACTACGCAGTGGATATTCACTATGTGACTCAAGTTGATGAAGAAGTGACGGAGAATCAGATATACAATAACCAAGTCATTGATGGCTCTGGCAATCAAAGTCACAACCAAGGAGAAGCGCATCAACAAGGCTTAATTAAACATATGGATGGCGTCGACTATAACAGCAAAACCATTGCTTGGTCGATTAACGTCAATATGAATGGATACGAATTAAACAATTGGAGCATGACCGATCAGATGAGTCCGGGCTTGATACTTGCCTTAGGAACGAGAAGTTTTGTCATCCAAGACTTGAATTTAGGTAGTAACTTAGAACAAGGTGTGGATTATGAGATTGTTTATGACGAAGCAGCAGGTAAAATTGATGTTAAGTTTATCGGCGGTTACGCTAAAACCAATCACAAGTTCTTAATTCGTTACAACACAAAATTTGATACAGCAGTACTAAATGAAGCAGGCTATGATAAATTCTTTAATGATGCCTCATCAAAATGGACCAGTCAAGATGGGGAGGATTTAGGTTCAGGCAGTCATGTTGACTATAAGCCAAAACCAGAAGAAGGGGCAGATGGCTTTAAGAATGGGAATTACAATGCCTTAACGAAAACCATTACGTGGACATTGGGGATTAACTATAACCGTCAACCTTTAGGTGATGTGAAAATTACTGACCCCATTACCTCTAATCAAAAATTTGTTTCAGGCAGTTTGAAAGCTTTCCGTTATACCATTAGTGCCGATGGGTCAATTGTCAAAGGAGCAGAAATTTTACCTGCTGAATTTGGCTTGACGTTTGGTTATACTGAACCAAGTGAAGGCAATGGCAATACGCTGGAGATTAATGTTAAAGACGTAGGGGCGACAGATCAATTCTTATTTGAATTCGAAACCTCCCTTGATGGTGAAATTGTTAATGCCAGTAAAGAGTATCACAATAAAGCCACGGTCGATGCGGAAAATGTCGAAGGGAACTTTTCAATTGAAGGAGATGTTTCCATCGCTAACGGCGGTTCATTGATTCAGAAGTCTGGGAAACAAGATAAAGATGGCTATCTACAATGGACAGCAACGATTAACCCAAGTCAATCAACGGTTTACGATGCAAAAGTAACGGATACACCGTCAACGAATCAAGTGATTGATGAAAGTTCGGTCATCGTTTATGAAACAAATGTAACCGAAGCTGGCAAATTATCTCAAGGAGCTCCTTTAGATAAATCGAAATACACTGTCAGCTTAACGACGGATGAAGTCACAGGGCAACAAGAATTAGTTGTAACATTTACTGATGAGAAAATTGAACATGCTTATATTTTAGAATACAAAGCGATGTTATTACTTGAAAAGCCATCCGGTGAAACAGCGAAAAACAACATCAAGCTAGAAGGAACCAACAAAGAGAACGTTGAACAGGAAGTCTCAAAAGAAGTCGGTGTCAGCGCCTCTGAAGGTGGCGGTACGGCAGTTGGTGAATCTGGTAGTGTGGAAATTCGCAAGGTTGATAATGATGGTAAAGTCTTAACAGGGGCAACTTTTGAACTTTGGGATAAGAAAAATGCTCAAAAATTGCGTGAAGGAGAAGTTTCCGCTGATGGCACGTTACTATTTGGTAAATTACCATACGGCGAGTACTTCTTAAAAGAAACAAAAGCCCCAGCGGGACACAGTATTCAATCTGATTTAATCGCTGGTCGTAAGATTAAGATTGATAAAAATACCTCAACAGCCGGTAATTACTTGGATATTGTCAACGAAATTAACCGCGTTGTTTTGGAAAAACAAGCAGAAGACGGCACGAAATTAGTTGGTGCTAAATTTAAGTTAGAGCAAAAAGTTGATGATAAATGGGTCCCAGTTGCAGGTCAACAAAATCTGACAACCGATGCTGATGGTCAATTGGTCGTGAAAGGTTTGACGGCCGGAAGTTATCGCTTTACTGAAACGGCGGCGCCAGCTGACTATGTTCTTGATACAACACCAATCGAGTTTGAAGTGGTGACAAGTCCAGAAGGTCAAACACCAGAAGTCAAGGTTGGTCCAGTCATTAACTACTTAGGTAGTGCTAGCTTTATTAAGAAAGATGGCGATGACACAAGCAAAATCTTAGCAGGTGCTGAATTCAAGATTAAGCGTGTCAAAGATGGCTCAGGCAAAGAAATCAATCAAGAAATTGGTATGACCTATAAATCAGATGCTAATGGCAAAGTCACCATGACAGGCTTAGCCCCTGGTGAATACGAAGTGACAGAGATTAAGGCGCCAGCCGGTTACTTGATTAACACGGATAAGATTAGCTTTACTATTGCCAACACAGGCGTTGGCAAACCAGCTGAAGTGACAGCTGATGATTTCCTTGATTATCAAGGAAGCGTTGAGTTGACTAAGACAGATGTTAATGAACAAGCTTTAGCGGGGGCTGAGTTCCAAATCAAAGATGCAGCCGGTAATGATGTTGGTAGTGTAGTGACAACTGGCGCTGATGGCAAAGTTAAAGTAGATGGACTTGCCCCAGGTAAGTACACGCTAAATGAAACTAAAGCACCAACCGGTTTTATCAAAAATACCGAACCACTGCCGTTTGAAATTTTAGCTGAGTCAGCTGGTAAACCAACTGTTGTGACACCAGAAGCATTCATTAATTACAAAGGCGCCATTCGGATGATCAAGGTCAATACAAGTGGTGAAGGATTGCCGGGAGCAGAATTTGCGCTCTTCCATAAGGACGATGATCCAAAAACTGCTACACCGATTAATACTTATGAGTCTGATGAACGAGGCCGGATTGAAATTAAAGATTTAGCCCCAGGTCAATACAAGTTAGTGGAAACTAAGGCACCAGTTTTGGAAGGGTCTAATTATGTTAAAAATGACTACCCGCGTTTTTTTGAAATACCAGAAGAGTATTCAGGTGAAGTTAAACAATTGAATTTAGGTGAGTACCAAAACTTTAAAGGAAAAGCGGTTATTAGCAAGAAATCTGATGAAGGAGCTTCCCTTGGCGGTGCCGAGTTTGAACTGTATATCTTAGAAGTCGATGGCACAGAAAAATTATTGCGTTCAGACATTGTATCAAATCCTGATGGAAGTTTGAACATTGATAATTTAGGTGCAGGCTACTATAAACTAGTGGAAACTAAAGCACCAGCTGGTCACTTAATCAATACAAATCCAATCTTTATCACAGTTCAAGAGGGAGACGATGAGAATCCGATTACCGATGAATTTGACTTCAAAAATTATGAAGCGACGATTCAATTTAAGAAAACGGACGATCAAGGCGCTCTACTTAAAGGCGCAACCTTTAATATTTATAAAGCTGATGACGAAGGTGGTAAAGTAGGCGATCCAGTTAATGCAACGCCACTAACATCAGAATCCGGCGAATTTGAATACAAAGGCTTGGAAGTTGGCAAGTATGTTCTGGAAGAGGTCACGGCTGCGGACGATTTCATTAAGAACACTCAGTTGTTCCCATTTGAAATTGAAGGCCAAGTTGGTGAGCCAGAAGTGATTGTTTTAGATGACTTCGTTAACTACCAAGGATCGGCTGAATTAGTCAAAACGGATAATAATGGCAAGGTGTTAGCCGGTGCCGAGTTCACTTTATTCCAAGGTGATCAAGAAATTCAGAAAGCTGTGTCGGATGAAAATGGTCTTGTCAGCTTTACGGATTTAGCACCAGGTGACTACATTGCGAAAGAAACAAAAGCACCAGCTGGTTATATCATCAATGAGAAAGCGGTACCGTTGACGATTGTTGCAGAAGGAGCAGGTGAAGAGGTCACAACACCAGTCGACTTAGGTGAAGTGAAGAATTATCAAGGATCCGTTTCATTCTTGAAAACAGACAAAGCTGGCACAGCTTTAGCAGGTGCGGTCTTTGGCTTATTCGATGAAACTGGTGAGAACGAAATTCTGGATCCAGTGACGGAAAAACCTGTGACGGTTACCGCGACAGCCGAAGGTAAAGTGAAATTTGAAAATCTTGCTCCAGGCAAGTACCAAATTAAAGAAATCAAAGCAGTTGATGGCTATATCTTAAATGATAAACCAATTGAGGTGACGATTGCTGAAAGTGCCGATGATCAGGCGATTAATCTAACAGAAGCAGACTTTGTGAACTACAAAGGCAGTGTCTCTGTGATTAAGAAAGATCAAAACGGTAATGTCTTACCAGGCGCAGAGTTTACGATTTACGATGAAAATGGGGAATTCGTTCAAACTCAAGTGACAGGTGAAGATGGGGTTGCTATCTTCGATGAACTGGCGCCAAACGATAATTACTTGCTGAAAGAAACCAAAGCGCCAGCCGGGTATATTTTAAACAGTGCTGAAATGCCATTCGATGTTAAAGGCATAGAAACAGACGAACCAGAAATCGAATTCTTAGGCGAATACATTAACTTCCAAGGGTCAGCTGAACTTGTTAAGAAAGATAAAGATGGCAACCCATTAGAAGGTGCTGAATTTACCCTAACCTTAAAAGATTCAGTTGGTGAGAAAACAGTTGTTACCTCTGATGAAGATGGCAAGGTTGTTTTTGAGAATTTAGCTCCAGGTGAGTACACTGTAACAGAAACGAAAGCTGCAGAAGGCTATATCTTAAGTGAAGGCTCTATTATCTTTACAGTAGATGAGACTTTCCTACCAGGAGCAGGAGAAGAAGCTGTTCCAGAATTAATCGAACTAGGCGATTTCATTAACTATAAAGGTTCTGCTGAATTGATTAAAACCGATGAAGATGGCAATGGTTTAGCAGGTGCTGAGTTTACCCTAAGAGATGAGACTGGCCAAGAAACAAAAGTGGTATCCGATGAAAACGGAAATGTTCTATTCGATGAATTAGCACCAGGCGAGTACACAGTTGTGGAAACGAAAGCCGCTGATGGGTATCTGTTAAACACAACTGAACTGACCTTTACAATTGGGTCAAGTTTTAAACCAGGAGAAAACGTCACGCCGCTACCAATTTCTCTAGGCGATTTTATCAACTATCAAGGTGACGTGACCTTAACTAAAGTGGACAAAGCCGACGCGAAGAAAGTTTTAGCGGGTGCCGAGTTCAAGATTGTCGACAAAGACAATCAGGTCGTTAGAGAAAAACTAGTCACAGATAATACAGGTAACTTATCTGCAACTAAGTTGGCGCCAGGAACTTACTACTTTGTTGAAACCAAAGCACCAACTGGATATCAGTTATCTAACGCAAAAACCAAATTTGTGATTGCGGAAGATGCTGAAGGTAAACCAGAGAAACAATTGGTGACGGTGACCAACGAGAAAACACCTAACCCGATCAAACCTGGAGGCGGCAAGCCAACTAAACCAGGAACGGGTGGTGGCAAATTACCACAGATGAATGAGATCTTGAATAATGCCTACTTAATTGCAGGTTTATCCATGATTGTCTTCGGAAGCAGTATCTATCGAGCCCGTAAAAAGACTCGTTAAGATAACGTTACAAAACCCTATCTTAGAAAGCCAAAAGCCTAAATCACTAGACTTGTCCATTCTAGTGATTAGGCTTTTGGTCTGTTTTGAGTTGGGGTGATGTTCTTACAACCGTGGGCAAATAAAAATGTTATTTGAAACCCTATTAAAGAAAGCGCTTTAAAATCAGGTGTATTTAGGTTAATATGAAGGTATAAGTTGAATTAAGAGGTGAAATCAATGAGTAAACGTAAGAAATGGGCACTTATGGTAGGACTAGCAATTGCAGGTATCATTTTTTTTGTCATTAAAAGTTGTTTGCCAACGAATCAGGTAATCGACGATTTTGAAGAAAAAAGATTTTGTACCCGTAAAATCAGTGAGCAAGACCGGATTTGGGTCATTTCTGACATCCATTACTTATCTGATAGTTTATTTAATCAAGAACAAGCCTTTCAGTCATTATTAAGACAAGCAGATGGCAAAGATATCCACTATCAAAAACAACGATTGGAATCGTTAATTTGGCAAATTCAAGAGAAACGACCACAGCTACTTATCATTAGTGGCGATTTAACCTTCAATGGAGAAAGACAAAGTGCTATTGATCTTTCGGAATACTTAAGACGAATTGAAGCTTTGGGAACTCAAGTCTACGTTATTCCGGGCAATCATGATATTAGTAATGGTTGGTCTGCTAGCTATTTAGGGAATCAGACGAAACCGGTGCCCCAGCTATTACCTGAAGAGTTTGCTGAGATTTTTCACAATATGGGTTATTCAGAGGCCTGTTTTAAGGACAAGTTTTCCTTAAGTTATGCGGTTCGTCCTTTTAAAGATGTGTTGTTAGTAATGATCGATACGAACCACTACACAGACAAGGAAAGTCGTCGTGAGCCTGAGATTCAAGGGAGTGTGGGGCCTAAAACCTATGAGTGGTTGGAAGAAGTATTAGCATATGGGGAGCGAAATCAATTGTTGGTAATCCCTGTTCTTCATCATAATACACTTAAACATCATCCGGTTTATTTTCAAGGGTTTGTGCTTAATCAAGAGGAAAAAATGCAACAATTACTGGCTCGTTATCATGTTAAGTTAACTTTGTCAGGTCATTCCCACGCTCAAAATATCGCCTCAAAAACAATCGGCGATCAAAAAATGTGGGATATAGTGACAGGTTGTTTTGCTTCCTTGTCCAATAGTATCGGTGAGATTCAAATCACCCAAAAGGAAATTAACTATCAGAGACAAGAGCTGATGGTTGAAGAGTGGGCTGAGGAGAGATCAGAAAAAGAGGAAGAGCTAATTAATTATCGGGAGTACTCTCAGTCTTTATTTTTTAAAGACCGAATCAACATGGCTTATGAAGAGTTTTATGATGAAAAATGGTTTGATGGAGAAACAGCTTACACAATTGCGAATTTTGTGAGCCGTGTTTATACTCTCTATTTTGATGGGAAGGCTATTAGTGATGAAATTAGTCAAGAAGAGACCGAGAGTGAACCGGGCTATCAACTTTTAAAAATGCAAACCAATAGTCGTGTCTTAGAAGCGATCGAAGCAATCCTTGAAATGGATCAAGAAAGTCAGGAAGTCAGTGTGTTGCGTTAAATTTTGTGTAGTTACTTGTGAGAATAAGCTAGTAGAAGGTGAAAAAGAGGTGTTATTTTTAAATGACAACCTTGACAACGTTTTCATCTTGTCGTACAATGACCCTGTTAACACAGCCACGACAACTAAATAAATTTTATGGCGTGCTTGCAAGGAGACGGCAATCCCCTTGCAAGCCCAGTAAGACTACCGAATCTAGTCCACCAGTTGCCAAAGCTAGCTGTTACACCAGCTTCATCTATTGTACCTAATTTAAGCGCTTTTTTCTAGTTTTTTTCGCGAAAAACAGGAACTGCTTAGGTTTATTTGGGTATCGTTGCCGGTGTCATTAGTTAGTGGAGAAGGAAATCAACGAGATTAGACGATAAGTCTGGTCTCGTTTTTTGCGTTCTATTCACTGTTTTACTCGATCTGCTAGCTAGACTTCTTGTTTTTTTATCCCTTCTTTCGAGAGAGTGATCGTTGGGAAAGCTGGTGGTGTCATAATCATGAATGAGTTGTCGGGGTGTGTTAGCCATTGGATAGGCCTGTCCAATGGTGTTAAGAAGCGCTTCTTAAAAATGATGTCGTCAACAGGATCAAATTCGCTAGCAACTAGTTGAACACAGGGTAAATTCTAAGTATGTTTTAGTCGTTTTTAGAAGAGGAGTGCATCTTGTGGAAAAAAAGAAGTTACAACTGGGCTTAATTATCTTGATCTTTGTGGCAAATATCGCCACTGGAATTACACCAGCATTGGCTAAAATCGGTAATGCCTTCCCAGAAGTCGGCCGATCTCAGCTACAATTGATTATTTCGATTGCGGCCTTGTTGAGTTTTTTAGCCTCACTTGCGGCAGGAAAACTACAATCTTTAGTCAGCCAAAAGACCGTCGTCTTAACCGGGGCCGCCTTTCTAGGGTTAGGCTGTTTGCCGTTAATTGTTCAGTCAAATTTTACCTTTTTGTTAATAGTTTCCGTCTTTCTTGGTGGCGGAAGTGGTTTGATGACCGCCACGATTCCCGCCTTAATTGCCCGCTATTTTGAGGGAGAAGCTCGGACCTCCATGTTAGGGAAAAAGACCGGCTATCAAGGGTTGGGTACGATGTTAATGACCTTTATCGGCGGTATCTTAGCTGTTTATGGCTGGCAATACAACTACGCGATTTTTGTGATAGCGATTATTGCTTTTGTCCTAGGATTGTTTTTGCTGCCTAATGACCCCGTGTTAAAAAAAGCCAAAGAAGGAGAGCGGACGGCTGTTGAATCTGATAAGCAAAAATTTGCTGTAGGAAGTTTGACCGTGATTTTATTATTGACCTTAGCTGTCACCTTAACCATGCTGACGTCTGTCTTATCCAATAATATGGCTTTACATGCAGATATTAAGGGCATTGGCGATTCCTCTGTCTCAGGTTTAGCCTTATCAGTCAATAGCTTAGGCACTATCTTGGCCGGTTTTGTGGCAAGCCAAGTAGTTAAAGTCTTAAAATCGAATACCCTTTGGATTAGTTATCTTTTGATGGCGGGGGGGTTGTTGATTATCGGCGTCCTTCATGCAAAAGTCGGCTTAGTCGGAGGCTCTTTCATTTTTGGCTTGGGCTATGGCACGGTCATGACCCGCTTGTTGTATTTGATCACGTCATTGCTGAAATCCACCTCAGTCCCGATGGGCATGAGTTTGTTTTCCGCCTTGACCAGTCTCGGTTTTGCTTTTGCCCCGATGCTGATGAATGGGATAGCAGGCTTGTTTTCAGATAATCTGGCAACAGCCTCCTTTATGGTGGCCTTAAGTTTTGCTTTGGGAATTGCGACGTTAATTTTAGTGACCGATGGTGAGAAAAAATTAGTTGGCAAGATCGTTTAGAAAGGAGTAATAAAATGACGTATAATGGTGAGTATTTTGATCAAGTAATTGATCGCAGAGGGACGATTGCTGGGAAATGGGATGGCTTGGAGTTTTTATATGGTGACAGTGACTTAATTCCGATGTGGGTGGCCGACACAGATTTTAGACCGCCAAGAGAAGTAGTAGACGCAGTGATTGAGCGGGCTAAGCATGGTATTTTTGGCTACGGGTTTTATGGTTTTCCCTATAAAGACACGGTCATTGACTGGCATCAACGGCGTAATCAGATCACCTATCAGAAGGACAGCGTCTTTTTCACGCCTAATGTTTTGGTTTCGTTAAACAATGTGGTGCGAGCATTAACAGAGGAAGGGGATCAGGTCTTGTTGTTTAACCCGACCTATGGCCCTTTAGAAAAAGAACCTCTCTTTGCGAAGAGAGAAATTGTTCGAGCCAAGCTGTTGAAAGAACAGGGACACTATGAGATTGATTTCAGCGTATTTGAACAATTGATTAAAGACAATCAGATCAAGCTCTTTATTCTTTGCAACCCACACAACCCAACTGGGCGAGTTTGGGCCGAAGAAGAGCTGATTCAACTGGTGACCCTCTGTCAAGCCAACAACATTCCGATCGTGTCGGATGAAATTCATTCTGATTTGATCATGCCTGAGCAACACTTTACCCCGTTGATGAAGGTGGCGCGAGCCTTGAACTATGATCAAGTGGTGATGTTAAGTGCGCCAACTAAAACTTTTAATCTAGCGGGCTTGCAAGCATCTTACTATATCACGGACAATCAAGACTTCATCAAGAAAATTGACCAAATCAAAGCGTACAGCCACACTGGTGATTTGTTAAACAGTTTTGCTTATCTGGCCTTAACCAAGGCTTATGAACATGGGGCCGATTATGTAGATGGGTTAAATGAGTATCTCTTTAGTAATTATGAGTATTTGGTGGAAGAACTGAAGCCTTTTAGCTTTGTGGAAGTGACGAAGCTAGAAGCGACCTACCTTGTGTGGATTGAGTTGTCATCTATAAATTTAACCGGGAAAGAACTGCGAACCAAGATGGTGGAAAGCGGCGTGGCCATTCAGTCAGGCGATGACTTTTTCGAGGAAGACGGGTTATTCTTTAGAGTCAATATTGGTTGTCCTCGGGAGACTTTAGAAGCAGGGGTGAAGGCCATTGTCGCTTGTTTGAGTGAGCTGGCAAAGGCTGAAGGCATTGAGTAAGGGTTAAGTGGAAGCAACTGGATAGTGTCTAGCAAAGGAGGGCTTGGTCCTTTTAAGGGAAGTCCCAGAAAAAGGCAACTCTTAAACTGCTCCTACGCTAGTTCTATAGCAAACCAGCTCTTGTTTTGTGAAGAGTTGGTTTGTTTGCATTTAGAGATAATAGGCTTGGTAGGTTAGTGTAAATGATAAGTGGTAAAGTGTTATTTTTAAAATCGTCGATTTGCGGATCAAATCCAGAATCAGTTGACGTTGGTTTGTTGGTCTGTAAATCGTGATAATCGTTAATATGATCGTGTTTATCGTTGTTTTTGTAGGCTGTTTCTGAAGGTTGGAAAGTGTCAACTGTAGCTATACAAAATTTGGGGAAAGTCTAATTGAGTTGTTATGTCAAGCATTTGAGTGATTGAACTAGAATATCTTGAATCAATCTATTCGTTAACAAAAGAGTTTATTGTTATTTTTTAATAGGTCAAATTGCGGATCAAATCCGGAATCAGTTGACGTTGATTCGTAAGCCTGAAAATCGCTATAATCGTTAACGTAATAATGTTTTTGAGTGTTTTTACTGGCCTTTTTAGAAGGTTGAAAAGTGTCGACTGTAGCAATACAAAATGTTGGAAAAGTCTAATTGAGATGTTATATCAAGCGTTTGAGCGATTGAACTAGAATATCTTGAATCAATCTATTCGTTAACAAAAGAGTTTGTTGTTATCTTTTAATAGGTTAAATTGCAGATCAAATCCGTAATCAGTTGACGTTGATTTGTTCGTTGTAAAATTGCTATAACCGTTAATATAATCGTGTTTTTAAGTGTTTTTACTGGCTGTTTTAGACAGTTGAAAAGTGTCAACTGTAGCAATACAAAATTTTGGAAAAGTTTAGCTGAACTGTTATATCAATAATTGAGTGAGTGTATTAGCATGTTTTGAATAAATTTAATTGTTAATAAATCAGATTGTTGTTATTTTTTTATGAGTCGAATTGTGGATCAAATCCGAAATCAGTTGACGTTGGTTCATCGGTTAGTGAATAGTGATAATCGTTAGTATGATCGTATTTCTCGTTGTTTTTATTAGCTTTTTCTGAAGGTTGGAAAGTGTCAACTATTGCCATACATTTATTTGAAAAAGTCTGACTGAGTTGTTATATCAAGCGTTTGAGCGATTGAACTAGAATATCTTGAATCAATCTATTGGTTAACAAAATAGTTTGTTGTTATTTTATAAAGAGTCAAATTGCGAATCAAATCCGTAATCAGTTGACGTTGGTTCCTCGGTCTGTAAATCGTGATAACCGTTAGTATGATTGCGTTTATCATTGTTTCTACTAGCTGTTTTAGAAGGTTGAAAAGTGTCAACTGTTGCCATACTTTTTTTTGAAAAATTTAGTTGAACTGTTATTTCGAGAAATAGAAGATTGTACTAGAAGTACCTTGAATAAATTTATTCGCTAACTAAAGGGATTACTGTTATTTTTCAAAGAGTCAAATTGCGGATCAAATCCGGAATTAGTTGACGTTGATTTGTCTGTTTGAAAATCGTTATATCCGTTAATATAATCGTGTTTTCGATTGTTTTTACTGCCTCTTCTAGAAGGCTGAAAAGTGTCAACTGTAGCTATACAAAATTTTGGAAAAGTTTAACTGAGCTGTTATATCGAACAATTGAGTGATTGATTGGTCTCAGAGTAGTTATATAGGTTTATTTGACAGTATTTTGCATTAGTTTTATCGATTATTCTAAAGTGCTACAAATTGGTAATGGTTGCGCTACATTTTTAGAGAAAGCGAGAGACATTGGTTGTGAAGCCCGCCACTTTCGAGGGATGGTACTTTACGATAGATTCGTGTAGCGTTCGTCGCTCGCTTATTTGTAGTTACATCTATCACTGCTGAACAGTCAGAAACAGACTGTTAATTCAAAGAAGGTATCAAAATATAGGATATACTTTATTTTTAACATATTTTCGCATTTTTGTAAAAGGGCCTAACTGACCCTTTTTGCTCATGTAAATTTTCAGAATAATTACGTATAGACGTGTTTTTAGCGAAATGATAGCGTTCTTAGATGGAAATTAGACGCATCTACTCAAAAATAGTAGAGAAAACGGGTCAGTTAGCCCCTTTGAAAAATTAAATTGATTATTTATGCTAAGGAGTGCGGAATATGGTACAAAAATGGTGGTGCTAGGCATTCTTTTTTGCTCAAATGATATCTATTTTACGTCATGTTAAATAATCGGGTATATAGTTCCGTTGGATAACTCGCATAATCAGACCAGAAGAGTGGCGCTTTCAGCTTTTTTCTAGCCGGAAGTTTAACGGTAAAGGAGGATTATTTAATGGTAACTCTATAGTACCTATAGATGAAGAAAAGTTAAGGGGAGATCTTCTTGATAAAACGACAATTTAGCAGGTTATTAGTATAGTTAATCAGTAAGTGAAAAATCATCTGTTATAGTCATGCCTTATAAGCGATCAAAACAATCTTTGAAATGGATCAAGAAAGTCAGTATGTTGCCTTAAGGTTCGCTTTTTTTTACTATTTATCCTTGGTCTGAGATAGAGGCTGTCTTAATTTTTGGTGTTCACAAACCTAAAAGTTGAGACTAGTTCTATGTTGTTGCCTGTTAGAATAATCAGTAACGGGTAAAAAGCTCGTCAATCAAAAAGAAGGAGTAATGTATGATGAAAAAAATATTAACAGGTACGTTGATGATAACATTGAGCGCAGGGATACTTTTAGCTGCTCAAGAGGCAAAAGCGTGGACTGGGGGCAGCGAAGACCCAATCGAAAATAATTCCCAAACAATCAAAGGTCAGGAGACAGGTGAAATGGAGCTTAAGGGGTGGTTTGGTACATTTGATCCAACAGAAGACCCAGATCCAGAGTTGCCACAACCAAATGAAAACGGCAAAGAGTGGATTGATGTGACGATGCCATCAACGGTTCTATTTGGCTCACTTGCGACGGATAATGGGGCAGTTTACTCACCGAATTATCAAATTACTAATAATTCAGCTAAAGGCTTGAAAGTATCTGCCACCCAATTAACTTCGAGTACGCCACTTGCCGATTTAGAATTAGACATGAAAATTCAAGATGGCAACAACTTAGGCGGCGCAATGTTGACAGTGCCCCTGATCACAACGGGCGGCATGTTGTCGGAAACAACTGAAATGACGCAAATGCCTAAAAAAACAACGGTCAATTTTGATTTGGTAGGACAGTTTAACGGCTCTTACCCAACGATTGGTAATGCCGTGGCCCCGGATTATAGCCTAGAAATGGCTTTTGAAGTATTAGATTAAAGGTAAATTAGTTCTATATTAAAGGAAACGACGGAAAGCAATCGTTGTTTCTTTTTTTGATTGCTCTTAGATCAAATTTTGTATCAGTTAAGGCTAAAAATTGAGACAGAACTACCTTCAAAAGCTGTTAGAATAAAGAAAAGGTCAAGACAGGAGGGATCGGATGAAACGAATAAGAATGATGGTAGTCAGTCTGCTGATTGTTCAAATTATCGGGAGCATCACGATTTCGGCACAATCAATTGAGGCGGATTCCGACCTGTCTCAGGAGATAGGATTAGACGATGATGAGCTCATTAGCTCAGAGGCGCTGCCGCTATTAGAAGAAACTGAGACAACAAGCTCGGTGGAAGAGGATGAACTTGAACTGACGGAACTTGGAATGGAAGATGTGGCCACAGAAACGGAACCCGCAGGTGAAGCTACGCTGGAGTCAACAGAAGTTTCTCCTAGAAGAGTGATTGACAGCCAAAGTTATACGGAAGTTGGAACATTGCTAGCTCTTGAAGCAGCAATTAAAAATAAAGAGAACGTGATATTAACAGATAATATTGTTATTAATAAACGAATAGATCTTTTTGATGGCTTTCATTTAATTGGACGTAATCCTTGGACTCAGCAGCAACACACGTTGACAATCAAGAACTATGGGTATCACGATCACTTTAATATGGCAATTTCAAATAGTCAATTCAGGATCGAAGATGTGTCGATTATGAATGAAAATTATTACGGTATTGTTCATGTAGGGGCAGCTTATACCAATGTGAAGCAGTATTATCATAATGTGACTTACTATTCAGAAAATGCTCAAGCTTTTTGGGGGCCAAATAGTGATGTTTATTTATCTGGTACTAGTCATTTTACGCAAGTCAATGGCGGTGGCCGTGCTCAGGAATTTGGTGAGCTCAATCGGTTGCATATTTCTGGGACGGCGAGAATCAGTCATGACTCCACTTCCCTCGATCCTAATTTGCATGTATTTATGTATCTGGTTGGCAGTGGCGAAGCAGGCATCTACATTGATGATGAGGCAGATGTGGAGATCGAAACGAAAAAGACACTTTTTTATAATTCTAGTCAAGTTTCCAGTATGCTTCACGTAGGAAAAAACGCAAGGTTGAAACTATCCATAGGAGGCAATTATCTTAATGTTATTCCAGACAAGAATAACAGCTTTCAATTTGATGAAGGGTCTAATGTGGAAATATTAGATACAAGTAAAACCAGCGGTAAAAGCGCTATTGATCGAACTCGTTTTTTACCAGTGACACGTCGAGGTATGTTAACGGCGTCGGCCCATAGCCAAGTGAAGATTGTCACTGATAATCGGACCAATTTAATTCAATTAAATACGGCTGAAGGTTATGTTGGCTTTGGGCAGGTGGCGTCGGCTGTTTTGGAAAATACCTATAATAATCGGTTGTTTAATTTTTACAGCAATGGCAGTCAACTGTTTTTGGTCCAACAAGCGGTTGAAACGTATGAGCAAATTGGTGGAGGTCTCAGTCACTCATGGCCTAATGTTACGGCAACTGTTCTTTATAAGCTAGCTCAACCATCAGTCACCGAAAGTAATAGTCAACGATTTGCTAGAGAATTTCCGGCGACTGCCAATCTAGCAAAACTGGTATTAAAGCCAGCCGCAAGCCTTGAACTTTCACATGAGCCCATTACTGATCAAAGTCAACAGCTTGTGGGAGAGACCTCTAGTGGAGGGATAGTGGTGATTGAAGGTTTTTATCATGATGGGACGCCTTTTGTTAGTCCTGAGATTAAACCGGATAGCACAGGTAGCTTTACTTGGTCATTGCCACAGGCGTTAAAAGCTAACAGCAACTTGACGTTTGTCGTTCAAGAGGAGGACTTGGTAGAATTACGAGTGACAGCCAAAGTTATGGATACGATTGGCCCTACGGCTATACCGCTCTTGCAGTTAGTCAACGTGGCCGATATTGCTAATCCGGCCTTTGATCAGTTAGTTAAGGAATTAGTGGACAACGGTGGTGAGGCGACAATTGAGATGTTGGAAGCTGATTTGACAGCTGTCCCAGGTCGTCAGCAAGTGATCGCTCGAGGAACGGATTCTAGTGGAAATTACACTGACTTTGTGATACCGGTCTTTGTTTACGATGATCAGAGTGTTGTGGGGCGAACGTCGGATACTACGGGCATTATGTTGAGAACAACACCGATTGAAGCCTACCCAGAAGAGGTAACTGGGGAGTTGGAAACATTTATCAACGGGCGACTAAACCGTCAAATATGGAATGAGCAAGGATCTTTGGACAGCTCATTAGTGGAGTTGGTCGATACGGATTTGGAAGAGCTACCGTTGCCAGGAGAATATCAGGTGAGCCATCGTTATTTGACTCATGAGATAACAACGGCCATTACCATTTTAAATCGTGGTAAGGATATTGACTTAATGATTCCAAAAGATGTCTTGTTTGGTAGTTTATCAAGTCAGTTGGGGGCGATTACGTCTCCTAATTATGAGATTCAAAATTGGGGAATGACGACCGTCAGTTTAAGTGTCAGTAGTCTTAATAAGACAAGTCTTGATAATTTTGAACTAGTTGACATTCCCGACTTGAGATCAACTAATCAAGCGCAGCTTTACTTAAATGCGGCTGAACAACGTGTTTTACTAGAGGAGAATATGAGTGCTGACTTTTTAGGAAATGTGAGGCCAAATCAAACCCTTAAGTTCAATTTAAGCGGTCAGTACTATGGGAATTATCTCGAAACATTAAGACCAAGTTATCGGTTAAATCTAGTGTTTACATCAAATGAGGAGTGATTTTATGACAAAGACTAAATCTATGACATTACTTAAAAAGTACTTTCAATCTAAAGAAATCTTAGTAGGCGAGGTTCAGAAGCGATTGGGAGCTGGCTACGAGCTTAAAGAATTTGCTTATTCTCCAGAGTTAAAACAAGTGGTGATTCCTGCTAATAGTCAAGGGCAGGATTTGGCAATTGTTGTGAAACGCTATAAAAAAGTACCGACCTTTCTCGGTATATTATTGATGGCGGTAATGATTGTTGGCAGCCTCTTTATCTGGCAGCAAAGTCAATTGCCGAAGGAGAATATTCTGCCTGCTGCTTTGGCTCCTGAGATGAAGGATGCTAAGGAAATTGACAAGGAAGAGCTGATGAAACGGATGCAGAAGAAAGTGGACGAAGGTTATGTTAATTTACAGATGAACACTGAAGTGATTTTTAATCAGGGAGATGGCTTTGGCACGATTCAAGCAGTCAATCCAGAAGAGAATCAGACAGTAATTGCATTTGATATTTTTCTGGCAGACTCAGATGAAATTTTGTATTCTTCAGGAAGTATCTCTCCAGGGCAGTACATCAATAAAGGCAAGTTAAATCGTACTTTGAAAAAGGGCACCTATGAAGCTTATGCGGCGGTGAAGATGTTCGATGAAGAGACGCAAAAAGAACTAAATGCCTCAAAGGTAGTATTGTCAATTGTTGTCAATAGTTAATAAGCCCCTGCTGAAAGTGATCAACATCATCTTCAGCAGATTTTTTTGATGAAATAAGAGGGAAGTATTTGAACACTCTGTTTTATATTTGTCTCTAATGTGAGTGTAAAACAGAGAAAATTACCATAATTACCGCACTTTTTGGTGTTTGTTTTTGTTCGAAAAGGCTTTATGATAGAGTTAATAGAAGGAAATGATAGATGCCCAAGAAGAGATACAGTTATTAATGAAATAGGGTGAAAAAGATATGAGTAAATTTGGTTATATGATTGTTCAGGAAGAATCTGGAGAGACAAAATCCTTCAACCAGATGCTGGCACATGGCTGTGATGAAATTGTCATTGAGACTGGCGACAATGAAAAGTTAAATAAGCTCCTTGATAAGTTGGTTATGGGAGACGAACTTGTTGTAGAGAGTCTGGAAAGCTTAGGATTGTTCAGTGAAGAGTTAATGACATTGATGAAGCGATTGGATAAATTAAATGTCAGCTTATTTAGTTTGGCTGATCAAAAAAATATGACAGAACCTTGGCTTATTTCCTTCCAAGAGGTTTTATACAGAATGGTGGAGATGGACCATCAGCTTAGGGAGAAAAGGGGACCATTGACTCAGTCTACCGAGAAAGAAGTTGGTAGGCCGGGAATTAGCGAAGAAAAAGTGCAGATAATTGCTCATCTTTACGATAGGCAGGTTAGTTATCGCAAAATTAGTGGCGCAGCAAATGTATCGATTGGAACGGTTCATAAGTACGTTCAAAAAATAGTGGAAAAAAGAAAGAAAGACGAAATAGCCAATCAATATACAGGCTAACGAGAGACTAATGAATGTATTGTGATATAGTAAAAAAGAGATAGGAAACCCATAGCAGTAGGTTTTTTCTAGCTCTTTTTTATCAACTGTCTCAAAGAGTGCGCGAGAAAGGTCGTAGTATGGCTCATTTAGTTGAATTATTATTGATATAGTGGGTTAAGGAGTGAGCTTCGGTCAATTTTGTTAATTGTTCAAGATGCTCATCTCCTGGAAAACTCGCAATTTTTAGCACGGCGATATCGTCTTTAGGATAGTCAACAGTATTAGTAATAATTAAATCATAATCTTGAGAGTCAGTTAGGGATGAGACAAGCGTATATTTTAGTTGTTTGCCAAAGTAATAGGATAAAAATTCTGTCGTCAATTGTTTATGGGCTTTATTAGAACTGAGTAAAACAGCTACTTTCATCGGTTGATTGATCTCTTTGAGACGAGATGAGAGATCGAGACAATGAAATTGTAACTTGTAGGCTAGTTCAACTAATAGGTAATTATCGAAAAAAGGTTGTTGATTATATGAGTGCTTTTTCTCAAATAAAGCAGCAAGTTCATATTTTAGAATCTCAAGTAAAAAGTGATGAGTATCAAAATCAAACTGGAGATTTTCTGAACCTTTTGCCTGAGCCTTTGGAGCGATAATCGTGATTAGTTCGTTAGGCGTTACTTGCGGTAAAGCAAGTTTCTGTCGCATTTGATTGGTGACATATAAGAGTGGTTGGTGAATTTGATTGAAATCGCTTGTATGCGAAAAATGATAAAGAAGCTCTAAATAATTGATGGCAACTGGTTCAAACAAAATAAAATTGACCAAGCGATTTAGCAACTTTTTATCCAACTCTATCTCAAACAATTGAAAAAAGCGGGAGCTGATTTTTTCATCATACAACAAGCGATAATCTTGTTGGTAGTAGACCTTTTTAGTAGGCACAGAAAAATTATTTTTTTCCCGATAAATCCGGATGTATAATAAAGTTGTTAAGGTAGTTGGATCATCTTGAAAGGTTTGCTTTAATTGCTTATTATCGGCCATTAATCGTTTAGCAAGAGTCTCTATGTATTGAAGGATGGGTTTTTCCTGTCCAATGTCACGATTGAAATAGCTTTGTTGCATCCGCACAAAAAAGAGGGAGGTAATCTTTAGTTCGTTGCCAACTAATCTAAAAGGACGGTTTTCAATAGTTAGATTGTCATTTTTCATGTATCGATTGAAACTTTTAACGGCATTTCGAATACTGTTGGCACTGATAAACAAAGCTGATTCCAGTTCAGCCAATTTACAACTGGAATTGAGTAAAAGTAATTGAAGCAATTGAAAAATCAGAGTTCCATCAATCACTTGACTGACAATGCTTTCAAGTGGTGCAGATGAGTGTTTAATTAATTGATAGCCCAACTGAGGGGAAGATACAACACTGATATCATCAAACTCCGAAGAAATAAATCCAAGGTCATTTCGAACAGTTTTTTCCGAATATCCTAAGTAGTCGGTAATGTTTTTGAGAGATACCCACTCATTGAAGGTAAGATATTCTAGTGTTAATATAATTCGTTTGTCACGACTGGGTAATAAACTGCGCATGTTGAACGACCCTTCTTTCTTTTTTTTAGTCGGATAAATGAACCGCTTAATTGATGATAATATAAAAGCAGTAGAGATTACCTGTTATAATTTACCGTACTTGCGGAAAAAATTTAATGTTTAGGGGATAGTGAAAAAAATAAAGGTGCACTTAGAGATGTTGTTGTTCTTTTATTAGTTTTTTTCGTCATTTTATATGCTATTTTATGAATTTGTATATGTGTTATTTAGAAGAAAAAATAATGACTTTTTTTGATTTTTAAATAGTTTAATTGCTCGATTAGACTTTGATTTTTGCGTGAAACAAGTTTTACTAAGCTTATTTACTTGATTTATGTGATAGTTATGTTTTGAAAATGACTTATTAGGCTTGCTAGGTGATAAGAATAGTAGTTTTCGCTAGTTGTTTTTAATACACATAATAAGATATGTGTTATTAAATAATTGTTTTTTGATTGTTTTTATACTTAAAAACCATAATCATCTTTAAAATAATTTCATTAACCCTTGCATTTACGAAATTTGGGTGATAACATTTAATTAACTTTGAATAGAGGAGGAGAATTAATTGAAAAAAATGGATGTGTTAAAGAAAAAAAGCGCTAAGCTATTTATGTTAGCGGCAGTTGTTGGGGGGGTGTCATTAGCCACCTTCACAACATCAGCTGATGCAGCTGAGATTCCACCGAAAGTAATTGAATTTTTAAGTGAGGATGTCGAAATACTAAGTGGGATTTCCTACATTGATGCAACGGGGCATCAGCAAGAAATACCTATTCCGCAATCGGCACAAGTTAAGGTGTATTCTACTAGTAAAGAAATCAGAATTGAATTTAATTCATACAAGTACAGATTAACAAATATTAAAGAGATTACCTTTAAAAATGTCAATGTGGTGAATAAAGCTGCCTTATACTCAGATACAGTGACAAAATTAACGATGGATGGTGTTAACTTTGAAAGAGGTGTTAACATCAGTATCATGAGAAAGCTTAAGACTTTAATTGTTAAAAATGATTCTTACTTTGGTGATACAAGTTATTCATTAGCTGTTCACTCATGCCCGTACTTGGTTAATCTTGTGATGGACCGTTCTACCTTTAATGCTGATGTTCGGATCTATTCTAACGCTATGTTAGGTGAAGGGTATATTACGAACTCAATCTTAAGAGATGACACGACTCAGTATAGTAATCAACCAAGCTATCGAACTGTCTTTGTTAACAATCGTTTTGAGCGTCCTAAAACTGGCCGTTCTAATCGATCAGGTGGCAAGAGCGCACGCGATATTTTCTATATCAATCCTCAGCCTGAAAGATCAATTGCTAACACTGGTTATATTGGTGCACAACAAGGATCTATTAAGTGGGTGGATGCTTATGGAAATGTCAACGAACGGACAATACCAGCTTATCTAGGTATTACTAGTATTGTAGATAATAAGGATCGGATTACGATTAAGCTACAAAGTGGTGTGACTTATGATATCAATGGTGCGACTGAGTTAGAATTCAAGAATGTCTATTTTAGAACAAACATCTCATTTGTTTCTAGATATCTGAGAATGGAGTCTATCAATTTTGTTAATTGTAAAACACAAGCGATTGCTATTGGAAACAGTGAAACACTTCAGAAAGTAGAGATGCACGGCACAGAAGTATCTCAAGGGTCTGGTTACTTTAGCGTTTATAATAATAGTGTTTTAACAAGATTTGTTGTTCAAGACTCTTCTATTAGAGGTTCCTCAGGTTATACATCGGTCTCTAGAAACTTATTGTTAGAAGACTTCATCTTGAACGATAGTTTCTTCCACGGCTATGTTTATACAAAAGACATTGGTCAAGCAGTTCTACAAATTAGCAATAGCCAATTTAATGACTATCTGTCATCAACAAGTGTCATCGAAGGTGAAGCAGACCGTCAGTGGATTGAAGAATTATAGGCCATTCCGTTTTAGTGAGGATGTTAACTCATCCCAATAACCTAATCTGAATTGATCTTATGGGTGTCAGCTAGACAAACTGGAGATATCACATGTTGCACACAATGATGCTGATTATCCATAAGGTACATTTATAAGATTATGTTACGGAAATTTTTAGAGATAAACACAGTTTTTTTGGAAAATAGAGGCTTTCATCGCAACGATTTCATTTTTTATTGATTGGCTTTTTCTACAATATTTATGAATAATCGTTGCGATGTTTTTATTTACCGTTCACTTATCGATCTATTTTGAAATATCTTGTCGACAGGCGCTGTTTGTCAACTACATCAGAGGAGGAGAAAGATTTGAAAGCAAAGAGTAACAAAAACAGAGGTGCCAAGTATATCATGTTGGCATCAGTATTAGCGAGTACTGCTTTGGCCATGGCTAGTCCAGAGCCAGTAGCGGCAGCGGAGTTAGCACCTAATACATTGAGTTTATTAGATAAAGATGCTCGATTTATTTCAAGTGGTATCACTTATACGGACTTTTTAGGTTCTGAACAGGAAATTAGCATTCCAGAAAGTTCAGAAGTGACTATGAATACAACGGCAACAGAGGTGATTATCAAGTTTGATAATCAAACTTATCGATTGATGAATGCCAAAAACCTTACGCTAACAAATATCATGGTCAAGAATAAGGTTGGTTTCTATACAGACACAATCGTAGATATGACCTTTGACGGTGTTACTTTCGTCAATGGCGCTAACATCGAAGCGATGAACAAACTGAAAAGTTTAACAGTGGTGAGGTCTAATTTTGGTTCAACTGACTATTCATTGGCAGTTAAGTCATCTCCTTATTTAACTAAGTTTTCAATTGATGAATCTGAATTTGCTGCTGATCTGCATATCTATACTAATAGGCCTTTGGGAGAAGTCAATGTTACCAATTCTATTTTACAAGATGATGCCAGACAGCAAAATAACTTAAGTACTTATCGTACGAATTATAGCAATACCCGTTTTGAGCGCTATAATGGTTCGCGGATTATCGGAACTGGTGGCAGAAAAGCTGGTGATAGCTTCTATATCAATGAACAGCCTGAAAGAGGAATCGGGAAGTCTCAATTTAAAGCATCGGCTAAAGGAAGTATTTCTTATACGGATAATTTTAGCGACGAGGCACATAACATTCCTGTAGGGGCTTATACGCCGATCACAAGTGTTAAAGCATCAGGCGATAAGATTACCATAAAAATGCAAAATGGTGCTCAACATATCATAAATAATCCTAGAGATATTACCTTTAATAATGTTGATATTAAAAGCGATGTTAGTTTAACGGCTAAAACATTGCGATTAGAGAACATTGCGTTTATCGATTGCCGTACAGAAGTGATTTCAGTTGGAAACAGTGAAACACTGCAAAGTTTTGAAATCCATCGTTCAGAAATTTCTCAAAAACAAGGATATATCAATGTCTTTAAGAACACGGTTCTTACAAGAGTTGTGATGCAACAATCGACTGTTAAGGGAACATCAGGTTATACGTCAATTCATAATAATTTAGCAATAGAAGATTTTATTATGAATGATAATCTTTATGATGGATACGTCTACGCGCAAAACTCAGGTAGTGCCATGCTTCAATTTAGCAACTGCAGATTTAATGAATATGTCGCAGCCAATAATGTAATTGAAGGTGAAGGTGGCATTCAACCTATTGGAGAAGTGCCGGAGATCTATGCTTTTGATACCTTTGTCAACAAAGGCGATGAGTTTAATGCTTTAGAAGGTATTGAGGCGTATGATTATGAAGATGGTGATCTAACTAAAGCCATTCAAGTAGAGCCACATAGTGTTAATACTGACAGAAATGGCGTGTACCCAGTTACTTATAAAGTAACGGATTCTCATGGTAACACGACTGTGGTTACAATTGAAGTAACAGTGGGATAAATCAAAGATTAGGTAGGAATAAAAGGATGCTTTTAAGTATCCTTTTATTCCTACCTTTTTTAGCATAAAAATTGCACCTGTGAGTTGAATGTGATACGATTTTAATAAACATATTTGTACATATTGTTCATTTGATACTCTTTATGAAATTGATAAAACAATTTAAGGGAGGTAAATATTAACGAATATCGTTCATAAACAGGTCATAAAATACGAAAAGTGGAGGATATGGTATTGAAAAAGAAAATGGTTCAAAGAAGTACCAAGTATTTGGTGTTAACAACCTTGTTAGCAAGTAATTTATTAGGTTTAAGTGGTGTTGTGGAGGCGGCAGAAGGCGCTGCTGAGACTGGAGCAGTTACGTCGAGAGCCGTGACTGCTGGTGTGGAGTATGTGGATCAGTATGGGAACGCTTTGGAAATCGCAATTCCTCAAAATTCGCAAGTGACGATTAACGGCAACACGACATCAATTACCGTTAAATTTAATGGGCAAACCTATACTTTGACTAAAATTAGATCGTTAACGTTAAAGAATTTAATCGTGACTAATCCTGTTTTGTTTAATTCGATTCATTATGTCACAAGTCTGACGATTGATCAGGTCAATTTTCAAAAAGGGATGGAATTAAATGGCTCGAGCGGTTTAGAAAATCTAGTAATTAAGGACAGCATGTTTGGCGCAAGTAAGTATTCTTTTTCTTTAAATAATGCGTCAAAACTCGTTGACTTTGGCATAACCAATTCGACTTTTACAGGGGATGTGCTAGTTCAGAATAATAAATTATTAGAAAAAATGGATGTAACGGATTCTCTTATTAAGGGAAACATGAATCATTTTGTGAATAAAAAAGGTTTTTCGGTGGCGTATCAAAGCAATCGTTTCGAACGATTTACTGGCATGAAAAAGATTGACAGCGGCAATAAAAGTGCCGATGCGCACTTTTTTATCAATCCAACGACTGACATGATTGGAGAGTCTAAATTTGATCCATCGACTGAAGGAACCATTTATTACAGAGAAGTAAATGATCAGGAATTGAGAAAAATGATGATTCCAGCCAATGTTAACATTAGTGAGTTTAGTAATTCAGGCAACAAGTTAACGATGCGACTTTCTAACGGCAATGTGACAGTGTTTAATGACCCTCGAGAGTTTTATTTTAGAAATGTGGACATCTTGGCGCAAATTTCTTGGGCAAACAAAACGCTTAAGCTGGAGAAGCTAACCTTTGTCAACAGTCGCATGAACTATCTGCAAGTGGTCAATAATCCTACCCTGCAATCAGTCGAAATTATGAACTCGGAAGTCTCAAGATTTTATGGGTTTGTGCGTTTTTACGGAAATCCAGCGATGACGCGTTTTATCTTCCAAGATTCTGTAATTAAGGGGACGGAAGGTAATATGGAAGTTTATAACAATCCGGCGATGACCACATTTAATATGACGAATAGTTATATGTACGGCTTTTTAAGAACCTATCAATTAGGAGCTGCACCGATGAGTATTAGTAATGGCCAGTTTGACTATTACATTGTGACAGATCAGTTGATGGAAGGAGAGGCAGAGCCGCAGCCTGTAGGGTATGCACCAGTTATTGATGCTCAGGATCGTTTTCACAATAAAGGTGATTATTTTGATCCGATGGTAGGCGTAACGGCAGTTGATTTGGAGGATGGCGATCTTACTTCTGAAGTGGTAGCAGATGATAGTCAGCTTAACCCAGATCGAGGAGGTATTTACCCTGTTAGCTATACAGTCGTAGATTCTGATGGCAATCTCACTACAGTGACAGTTATGGTGACGGTTGGTTAAATAAAAAAGTTGCAGGGCATAAGCCTTGCAACCTTTTTGTGTAAAAATACTTTGATTATCAAAGTATTAGGTTAAAAAAAACCAATAATTAAGATAAATGAGTGCCTTTGTCGACGTAAATTAGGTCACCTGTTAAACCAGTTGATAGATCGCTCATTAAGAAGGCTACGGTGTTGCCGACTTCTTCGATGGTGACTTGTTTGTTGGCAGGCGTCCGTTCAGCAGCTTCATCTAATAAATCTCTAAAGCCTTTAATCCCTGATGATGCCAGTGTTTTAATGGCGCCGGATGAAACAGCATTAACGCGAATATCTTGTTTAGCCAGGTCAACAGCTAGGTAACGAACAGCGGCTTCCAATGAGGCTTTTGCCAGTCCCATAATGTTGTAGTTATTAACGGCACGGCTTGATCCGATATACGTTAATGTTGTAATGCTTCCGCCTTCGTTCATGTATTTACGAGCTTCGCGAGCAACCGCGATCAATGAAAATGAACTGACGTCATGAGCAACTTTAAAGCTATCTCTTGGGGCTTCGGTAATTTCGCCTTCAAGGGCTTCTTTTGGCGCAAAGGCAATTGAATGAACAACGCCATCGATGTTGCCAACTTTAGCATGAATCTCAGCAAAAGTAGTGGCGACTTCCTCATCGTTTGACACATCGCATTGAACGGTTAGTTCAGTTGGATCAATTAACTTATCCAATTGTTTTTTGACACGATCGTTTTGATAGGTATAAATAATTTCAGCGCCACATTTTTTCATAGCAGTCGCACAGCCCCAGGCAATGCTGGATTTGTTGACAACGCCCATCAAGACGATTTTCTTACCTTTTAATAATGTTTCCACGTATATCACGCTCCTTAAATGTAAAGCTACCTTCTATTATACCTTGTGAAAGCCGATTTTAGAAGAAAAAGCGACTAAGACAAGGAAAAAAGATTGTAAAAGGTGACTTTCACAATCTAAAAGAGGGCTAATTAGGGACGACGGTGACTCGATTATCCGCCATGGGGATTAATTTAACGGGTTTATCGTAAAAGCGTTCCAGCTGTGTCTTTGTTAACAAATCTGTTGTTTTCCCCTGATCAAAAATCTTACCTTCTTTTAACAGAATTAAATTATCAAAGCAAGGGAGCAGTTCTTCTGTGTAGTGAGTGACAAATAATAAATTAGGAGCATCTGGTGTGTTGGCAATCGAGTGAATCCGCTCCAGAAGCTGTTCCCGGGCAAAAAGATCTAAACCGTTACAAGGTTCATCAAGGATCAGCAATGGCGGTTTTGCCATAAGCGCGCGAGCAATCAATGTAATTTGCCGTTGTCCTTGAGACATGACATCAAAGGTTTTGCCGATTAGCTGACTACCTCCACAAGCTGTCAGAAGTTCGCGGGCTTCCGCTTGTTCTTCGAGGGAGACGATCTGGTGAATGCCAATAGTGGCAAATTTACCGCTTAAGACAATGTCTTCCGCTAAAAAGTGCCCTTTCATCTGATAGCTCAGAGCAGAGCTAACCCAACCGATTTGTTTACGCAAATCAGGAATCGACGTTTGACCAAATCGTTCTCCGAGAACGGTCAGGTTACCTTTGGTGGGCCAAAGGTAACCAGTGATCAACTGCAACAAGGTTGTTTTTCCAGAACCATTTAACCCTAAAATGGCCCAGTTTTCTTTGGGGGCAACCTGCCAGTTAATGCTGTCTAAGATGGTATTGTGACCTTCTCGAATAAATGAAACGTCTTCAAATTTAATCAAATATGACTCCTCCTTTATTTCCTGATATCCCTATGAGTTACGGAACTTATCTTATTAATAATGCTACCATTAGTCAGATTGAATGTAAATAAGAGAGAAGGACTATTATATAGAAGGAAAGAGATAATATCAAGGAAGAGTTATACTATATGAACAGAGACTGTCACCAAGTGAAAGCATTTTAGACTTCGTTTCAGCTTTTGACACTCACTTCTTTAAGTATTTAGAGTCTTATTTTTAGTTGATATTAGTCTTTTAAAAATTAAATAACAAAAAAACGTCAAATAAAGCGAATATAAAAGGAACGTTTTGAAGAATATTTTTCATATTACAGCAACCGTTCATTTAATATTTTTATGAACAGATTCGTTAGTTGTGTATTTTTAATGAATGATAATCATTGATGTAGTTTTTTTTTGCTTTATAGGTATAAAATCGTTATCTTTTTAATCGATAATACCTACATTTATGAATTTAAAATATGTTAATTTGTGTTATTTTAATTTTATTCAATAATGGTTAGTTTTATTGTATACGAAAAGCTTGTCAAGAAAAACAGTTTATTAAATGCACAATAATAATATATTAATAACCATTGACCAAATATATCTAAAGCGTGTATACTAGGTTTTGTGCTAGAGCGATCCCTACGAAATTGTAATTGATCGTTATTTTGAATTTTGATAAATCGCTAATTTTTTAACGTTAGTTTTGTTATTGAATTAATCTTGGTCCTTTGCTTTTGAAAGGATTTTGTTTTTAGGTGAGTGTTCGTAAAACATTAGATAAGAGTGGCGATTTGTTAATTGATCAAAGGAAGCACGTCAAGGCTGGTAAGTATCCGGCTATATTTTTTAACTCTTCGTTCATAAAAGAAAAGAATACGAACTGAAGAAGTATGTTTGTTTTTAACCTAAGAGTGCCACAGTTATTGGGGAAATAGAACAGTTACACTCTTATGTTAGAAAGGTTTGCTACCTTCAAATAGTTTAGTGATGTTTTTTTGAACGATCTGAGGGAGGAATTTAAATAAAAAAGAGAGGAGGGAAAAGATGACGAACGGAAAATTACGAGGAACTAAGTGTATAAATAAAAAAACACTTAGTATGTTAATTCTAGCTATGTTAATCGGTTCTCAGGTGAAAGGATTTGCTGCAACAGTAGACGATGATGCAAAGGAATCGAATCAAACTGAAATTGTTGACGATCGTAAGGTCGAAGCTCGTGATGTACGTGGAATTGAAACGAGAGAAGTTTCCAATTGGAATGACTTTCGGTTGGCTTATAGAGATGCTACAGTCAGTAAAATTGTTTTGACAGATGATATTATCAGAAAAACAACAGATACTACTTTAACAGGGACAGGGAATAACCTGACAAGAAGCTTGGAAATAAGTGGTGTTAAAGATCCGAATGGCCAAACAGATGATGAAAAATACTATAAATTAGCCTTGTCCAATACGTCCTTAGGAATTGCAGCTCCAACGGTATTCGGTAGTGAGATTCATATTCATGACATCATCCTGTCTAATGCTCAGGGAGGAACCTACAGTGAATCGATTATTGATGGAGGCGGTTCATATGGAACTGTTCCCCATGCTTGGAAGTATCGTCTAGGAAATATTGTTGTGCCTGATGTAGATGTGAATGGTAATCAGACTCGTCGGGTGGCGAGAGCCAGTCGGGCTGAAGTCAGGCTGTATGGTGATGTAAGTTTAACAACCACAGGTGAGAATTTCTATATTGGTAGTGTCATAGTTGAACCTGATGCCCATTATATTGGTGAAAACACTCAGTATAACTGGTCGACGGTCTGGTATGAACGAACTCAACAAGTAGGCGATACTGGTTATGCTGGTGAGTTTAACATTGGTGAAAATGCTCGGGTTGATTTACGTAAGCGGAACGGTACAGGGAGTGCTTATCCAGCGATTTACCACTACTATAAGAGCATCACAGTGGGGAAAAATGCTGTTTACAATGCGAAAATGCCAGGTAACGCGGTAGCGTTTGGGACAGTTGCCAATCAGACCTTTAACGCTAAAGAAGGATCAGTGGTTAACTTAACAAGTAGTGCAAACAATGCTGTAGTTGCTACAACTGGAACAGGGCTGATTGCTGCTTCAGGAGCACGAATGACGATTGAGCCGGGCGCTCGCTTTTATGTAATTGGACCGAATCCAGGTGCATTAGTCGATTTTTCATCTGGTTCAAACAATCGCTTGATTCTGGATCAGCCAGCTCAATATGATATTCGAAATTTAGGAACCAATAACACGACATCACGGGCTTTTCTTTCAGCGGGCAATGGTAATGCGACAAATAGTACTTCCAACGCTTTGGAAATATTAAATTCTGATATTGACTTATGGAAAATGCCGTCAGATGTTTTAGGGCCATCAGATAGTACCTATGCAGCGATTGAAAACTTTTTGACTCGCGGTGCTAATACTGCTGCTTATCTCAATGTTTCATCGAGTGTGGACTCTTTAACCACGGATTATAAATCTGGTTTAGGAAATTTCCGAAGAATCTCGGGGATGAACCAAAAACCTGTTATTGAGTGGGGCACGGTTACGGATGCTGACAAGCAGATTAAGCGAATTGGTCGAGTGAAAATAGGAGAAGTTCCTGATAATGAAGGTTTAAGACCTGATGGCACAATCAATTATATTTCGGTTTACGCCTCGCTTAATCAAGCGACTGTCGAACTAACAGACGGGCATACTGGTGAAAAGCGGACAGTTTCGACTGATGCTAATGGCTATATCAATTACGATGTCGCTGATTTCTATCCAGCTGGTACGAAAATCTCGGGAGTAGCTAAGCGTGGTGCCTATGTCAGTGAAGAAGTGACAGACATTACGGTTATCGATATCACCCCACCAGAACCAGCTAATGTTGATAATGAAGAACGGGTTAGTCCAATTTCTAAAGAATTATCAGGGTCAGGGGAAGTCAATGCTAATGTGACCTTTAGTTTAAATAACATCCCTCAACCTGGGTTATCAACGGTTGTTGACAATCAAGGGAAATGGAAAATAACTCTTCCAGATGGCTTGTTGAAACAAGATGACAAATTGCAAATCTTTTTGCAAGATAGAGCCGGCAAAGCGAGTATAACAAACCCTCCAATAACCAACAGTGATATTGGGAATATCAATCCAGTGACAGATCTTGTTTACAGCGATGCCACTTTTAAAGCTGGTAAAATAGTGACCGTCAATGGAATATTAACCTTAACCTCGGCACCAGCTAATATTTCTTTTGGATCGGTGAGTGTTCTAGATTTTATGCAACCAATTGGTGCGGATAATGGTGATATTGATACGGAGCTGATCGTAGAAGATACTCGTGGTGCCCGCGATAAGTGGGATGTGACGGCTCAAGTAGTGGAAGAGATGACCAATGATGGTGATCAACTAATTGGTGCTATGAAGTACTACTATAATAACGAATTGTTAACTTTAACAAGTAGCCCACAAACGATTTATCAAAACGGCGCGAATGATCCTAAATTAACTTACAACATTACAGATGGTTGGGGTAAAGGGAACGATCAAAATGGCTTAAAATTCCAGGCAAAAGGTGATGTTGTTCCTAAAACCAGCGGAAGCTATACGGGAACGATTAAGTGGACTTTGCGCGATACGATTGAATAAGGAAAGGATGAGATCAATGAGCAGAAACAGAGTTAAAGTAATGTTGAGTGTGGCCCTTGTTTTATTCATGACTTTTCCGTCAATCGTTCGTGCAGGTAGTGCTGGCAATTCTGGTGAAGTGGAGTTTTATTACGAAGACAGCAGTCTTCCTGCGACATCTGATTCTAAAGCACCTGTTCCAACACCGACGACGCCAAGTAAAACACCGTCAAAAATCCTGAGCTTACCTCAAACTGGTGAAAAAAACAGTTCCTATTATCTGATTGGGATAGTCATTTTATTGGCTGGGATCTGGGGCTGGCAACGGCAAGCGAAAAAGAGAGGGGTTGATCATGATTAAACGCACCTCTTTTGTGCTAATAATGCTCCTTGCGATAAATGCTTCACTAATGGTGGAAGCGGCGGATGATTTAACTGGAAAAGGAACGGTTACCTTTCAATCCAGTGATCAGGAGACACCGCCAGTTGACCCTGAAAACCCAGGAGAAGTAGTGGATCCAGGACCGATTGTTAAAACCGATGGGCCGCTACGCTTGGATTTAATCCCAAGATTCACCTTTGGGGCTCAGGCGATTTCTAAAAGTGACCAAACCTATTTGGCTGATGCTCAATTATTTCACAGCGATACACCGGCACGAGCGAATTATGTTCAAGTGACGGATAATCGTGGCACGGTGGCAGGTTGGGAGTTAACGGTTAAACAAGAAACGCAGTTTTCAAACAGTACGACTAAGAATAACGAATTAAAAGGAGCCGTCCTGTCCTTAGACAAGCAGTGGGCAAATTCCACTATGGGTCAGCAATTTCAACCGACGATTATGAAGGATGCCATTGAGATTAACCAAATTGGCGCTTCGTATCCGATTGCGACTGCCGAACGGGGCAAAGGCAATGGTACTTGGGTGATCCAGTTTGGTTCATCAGGTGAAGTAGCAGGCAATGATAAGACTCTTAAGCCAATGCTTAACGCAGATGGGTCAGCCATCATCGACCCACTGACCAAGAAACCTATGTTTAAAAATGAAGCAATCTCATTGTTCGTGCCGGGAAAAACATTAAAAGATCCGGTTAAATATACTACGGTGTTAACTTGGACGATAGCCGAGTTGTCATAGCATTACCAAGCAGTACAAAACTAAAATATGGGAAACCCCTAGGAGGAAATATTATTATGAAATTACAAAAATTAGCAGGTTCAGTATTATTAGCGTCATTAGCATTAGGAATGGTAGCACCACAAGCATTTGCAGCAGGTGAAAACTTAACAGGTAAAGGTACTGTTAAATTCTTGGAAGATAAAACCATTACAGGTCCAACAGATCCAGAAGATCCAGGTAAAGAAGTAACAGTAGACCCAGGTGAAGGGACTGAACAAACAGAACAAGGACCTTTGTCAGTTGACTTCGTATCAGTACTTAAATTTGGTGAACAAACTTTAACCCCTTCAGCGAATGCAGGTGTTTATGAAGCAAAACCAACAACAGTTAAAAAAGATGGCGTTGATACAGAACGTGGAAACTATGTTCAAGTGACAGACAAACGGACTGGGGCAGCTAAACAAGGTTGGAAATTATCTGCAGCCATGACAAAGAAATTTACAAGTGAAACAACTCAAGACGAAATTGGCGGCGCAACGATTTCATTTGCGAATCCTTTCGTGAATTCAACACAAACCGATAAAGGTGATATTGTTGCAAATGCGACAGTTTTATTAGAGTCTGATGGTTCATCTGCACCAGTTGCCAATGCAGCAGCCGGCAAAGGTTGGGGAACATATACAGTTGAATACGGTACTTCAACAGATGCTAACATGGATAAATCAGTTATTTTAACAGTGCCAGCGTCTACACCACTTTCAGTTAATGAAGAGTACACTGCAGACATCACATGGACTATTGCTAATTTAGATTAAACAGATTATAATGAATACAAACTGTTCATTAAATCTTGTTAAATCGTTCGAAAATCATTAATTCCGAACCGTCTAAAAATGCTTTTGTTGTAAGGGAGTAGCATTTAAAGATTTGATAGTTGTTCGTAAAATAAATGATGGCGAATTAGAATAACTCAGCGGGGAATTCATCCCCGCTGAGCTTATTATTGACATGTTCTGCTTTGAGCAATGACTGATAACTATTGGAGTTGTCGAAGTTGCTGAGAGCCAAGACGATAAAAACATATAAAGGGAGACAGTTTTATGATTAAATTGAAACATCTATTTACTGCTTTAGCAGTTGTAACAGCCGTTGTACTGCCAACATGGGCACAAGCCGATGAGGTTGAAAATGCCGTCGAGTCAACAGGTTATAGCTATAAAATTAATTATCCGGAAAATCAGGTGACGCCAGGTGGCTCTTTAAAATTAAAGATGGCCCCGAAACAAGAGCAAGATGTGACGGTGGTGCTTGAAAACTACAGCGATGAAGAAATAACCATCGATCTTTCATTAAATGGTGCTCGTACGAATGGTAACGGGGTTTTAGAACATGGCCCAAGTGCCTTCAAAAAAGATAAATCCATGCAATATGATTTACCTGATTTAGTAACGATCCCAGAGTCGATTAAGGTTCCTGCCAAAGGAAAGGCGGACTTGGTTCTGGCAATCAAGATGCCAGAAGTTGCTTATGATGGGATTGTCACAGGTGGCATTCAAATGCAAAAGGTTGGACAAGGCGAAGAGGGTAATCAAGCAGGCGATAACAAGGGAGGCCAAACAATCGTCAATAAGGTAGCCTATTTGTTTGGTGTCACACTATCAATGACCGATAAAGAGGTTAGCCCGGAGCTAGCTTTGCAAAAGGTTTACCCTGAACTAGCCAATTATAAAAATGCTATTTTTCTTGATGTAGCCAATACGACAGCCGTAACAGTAGAAAATTTAGTGTTAGATGCGGTTATCACTAAACAAGGTAGCGAAGAAGTGTTATATGAAAGTAAAAAAGCCAATATGGCCATGGCGCCAAATACGTTAATGTCCTATCCGATTAGTTTGGCTGGAGAAGAAATGATTGCTGGAAAGTACACAGCGAATGTTAAAGCCTCAAATGGAGATAAAGAGTGGGTTTGGACAGAAGATTTTGAGATCACGGATGAGGATGCTGATAAATTTAACCAAGGCGATGTCAACATCGTACAAGAGCGCGGTTTGAACTGGAAAATGATCGGCGCCATTGTTTTTGCTGGTTTGTTCGTAATTGTAGGGATATTCTTGGTGATTCGCTTGATCAACAAAAAGAAAGAAACGAGCTCGTTGAAGAAACGCAAAAAATAGGCAGGAGGTTTGGTAATGATCAATTTAGATTGGGTAATAATCGGTACCATATCCCTAGGGATCCTCTGTTTATTGTTAATGATCGCCGCTTTTGTAGGTAGCTTGCGAGCAAAGTCTCAGCTGAAACAATTAGGACCGAAACCGAGAAGCAGATCCTCTAAGAAAAAGTGGCGTCGTCAAAAGAGCCGTTATGCCAATGCCCAGAAAAATAACCTTAAAAGTGGAATCGGCTTATTAATAGCCGTGCTTGTTCTGAGTGGGGTTGGGGGTTATGTAAAATATTATCAAATGACAAATATGACCGCTGCTGATACGGAAAACATCGTGACCGGTTATTATTTAATCGATCAGATGACGGAGCAATTGGAGACCCTGGAAGCTAGCGACAATCAAGAAAAGGCCAATGCCAATATTCATACACTGGCTGTGCGAATGGCTAGTTTTGCTTCGAAAAAAGGCAGTGACCGAGGGACGAAAGAGTCTCAGCTATTGTTAAATCGGTATTACGCCCGTATGGGGCAAGTTGGGATTAATCTGGCTTCGCAAAAGGCCAGTGACTTAGTGGCTGACAAAGGGTTGTTGGAAAGCTATCAACAAGATTTGAAGCGGGTGGAGGAAAGTCAAGATAAGGTCCTCTCATTTTATAAAGTTGATAAAAAATCGTTGGCTCAGAAACAGTAGACGAATGTGAGGTGCTAAGTGAGTGGCAAAAAGAAAAAAGAGACGCAGCACCTCAACTTTACGTCGCCGAAAAAAAGCTCAGGAGCGGAAACGCAAACTAAAAGCCTTTGTTCTTGCTTTTTCAATTATGATCGTGATTTTACTAGCAGCTGGTTCACTGACTGTTTCTTTTGGCCAGATGAGCGGTTATTCAATGATGCCGGAACTGTCAAATGGAGATGTGGTGTTGATTACGAAGGAACAACCAAAGGCCTTTGATTTGGTCTATCTTAAGACACCGAATAAAGTCAACGAGCGCTCAGTTCGACGTGTAATTGGTATGCCAGGAGATGAGCTTTATTACCAAGATGATCAGTTGGTTGTTAACGGCCAAGGAAAAACGGAACGTTACTTAAATAGCCGCAAAGCAGATTTGGTAGAAGGGGTGTTAACACCTGATTTTACACTTGAAAAACTGACAGGTAAAAACAAAGTGCCACAGGGGCATTATTTTGTCTTAGGTGACAATCGTCAGGGGGCCACAGACAGCCGTGATTATCACTTTGTTAAGCAATCGGAAATCATTGGTGTCGTGGCGGCTAGAGTATTTCCTTTAGATGCCATCAAAACATACTAAGAAATGAGTTGATATCACATCGTGAAAATAAAATTAGCAGGCAGTCTTTTAATAGGCCTAATTTTTTTCTGTTTCACTTTTTTTAAGGAAGTGGAGGCTTCTGGAAAAAAAGAAGAATCAGGCATGAGTTTCACTTATGTCAATAAAGTTCCTGAAAATCAAATAAAAAAAGGCAACTTCTTTGATTTAATGATGTCAAAAGGGCAAGAACAGGTACTGGAGACGGAATTAACCAACTTGACAGATCAAGATTTAACCATTAATGTTATCGTCAGTAATGCTACGACAACTGAAGGAGGCGTTATTGATTACGGGCCTAGTGAACAGCTAAACACAGAGAATTTGGCCTATGGATTAACGGACTTAATTGAAGCGCCAGCCAGTGTTAAGTTGCCTAAAAATGGGAGAGCCGTCCTAAAACTAACACTCAAAATGCCAGACGAGTCAGTATCTGGAGTGATTTTAGGTGGTGTCCAGCTACAGCAAGAAATAGACAAGGCTCAGGCATCAAATGGAGCTGTGTCAATCAACAATCAATATGCCTATGTCTATTCCATTTCTTTAAGGGAAAGGGAGGAAGTCCCAGCCTTGGATTTTATTTCGGAACCAACTGCGTTTAAGAATAAGCAGGTCGTCTTTAGTTTCAGCAATCAGGCAGCTCGGATTGTTAAGGAGATGACAGTAGAAATGGTTGTCACACCTAAAGACTCTGCAGAAGTGCTGGGAGAGACCCGTCTTGAAAAATTGAAAATGGCACCTAACTCCATTATTAAACTTCCTTTGAACGTTGACCTAAGTAGTGGTGATTATCAAACGAAGACAACTGTTACAGTTGATGATAAGAGTTGGCAGTGGGTGGAAGATTTTACAGTACAGGTGGAGACGTCAACACCTAAAGTAGTTGAAAAAACAAGTGAAACAGAAGCGCGGGCCATTAATTGGCTACCTGTTGGGATTATTGCTAGTTTGCTAATTGTTGGGACAGGAATACTCTATATAGTGTTTGTTAGAAATTAGAATTAAGAGAGGATGGAATAGATGAAAGTTGGGTATACAGCAGACTCCGTAGCGGCGATTAGTTTACGGGAAGTCTGTCAGGAGGTAAGTCTGATTAAGCCGGAAGACAACAATGCGGCGCATTTTCTGGAGTTCATTGCTAAGAATGTGGAGAATGAGATTGTTGCGTTTTCATTAATCGACCTTAATTTGCAATTGATTCAGTTGTTACCGGGATTACGTCTTTTACATGAACAAGGAAAAAGTCTAATATTGTTAGAAAAAGGTGTCTTAGGAGAAATCAGTGACGAGGTTACCACAAGTGCTTTATATCAGATGGCAGTCATGGAAGAAGAGATAATGCGCAGTCGCACGATGGAAGGGATTGAGAATGCTCGGAAAAAAGGCTTGATTGCCGGTAGACCAAAGATCAATGAACGGGTAGTTGAAAAAATTCGTAGTCTTTATGCTTCTCGCCAGAAAACGATTCGTGAAATTGCCGATATCTGTGGCGTTTCAGTTGGAACGGCTTATAAATATGCGACTCAAGAAGAAAAAACATAATGTTTGTTCGTAAAAAATGGTTCCCGAACCAGCTTTTCATTTTGTGAAAAAATAAATGGATTTTGAATAAATAGATTTTTACAAAGATAAAAATAAATGTTATCATCATTACTTACATGAAATAGTTATGATCCACATTACGAAATTAAGTTCAATTATATTAACTTTTAAAAGTTTAATATAACGTTTATTGTCATTTGGTATATAATTAAAGTTGTCGTGAATCACAGTAGATGAGTTAAGTTAATTATTAGAATATGCTTAAATTAATAAATTTCAGTTCATAAACAATTGCTTTTTTGAAATAACAGTGTTAGTATTGGGGTATATTGAACATAGGAGGAATGAAAAGAAATGAAAACAACGAACATGACAAAAAACAAAGGTGTTAAGTATTTAATGCTAGCATCCGTATTGGCGAGCACTGCGTTAGCATTTATTAGCCCAGCGACAGCCGATGCAGCAGAATTAAGCCCAGAGGTGACTCAAGTACTGAGTGATCAAGTAACTTTAGCATCAGGTGTATCGTATATTGATACAACTGGTCAAAGAAAAGAAATTGCTATTCCAACATCGTCACCAGTAACATTAAGTGCAACATCTACGACTATTTCAGTTAAATTTAACGGACAAACTCACAAATTGACAAATGTTCGAGATGTTACATTTAAGAACATTACAGTTCCAAACTTAATTCCATTTTATTTACATGGTGTGACGAAAGTAACACTTGAAGGCGTTAACTTCCAAAAGGGTGTTGACTTCTCAGGAATGAAAGATATCCAATCAATGATTGTTAAAAATTCAACGTTTGGCGCAACTGATTACTCATTTGCAATTCATTCAGCTCCAGCTTTAAAAACTTTAGTCATTGATGGTTCTAGTTTGAATGCTGACTTACGTATTTATTCAAACAAAACATTAACAGAAGCAACTGTTTCAAATTCAGTATTAAAAGATGATGCAAACCAATACAGCAACCAAAAAGGTTTCCGTACAAACTACATCAACACACGTGTTGAGCGTCCAAAAGGCTTAAGATGTATTACATCTGGTGGCATGAGTGCAGCTGATATCTTCTTTATGAATCCAAACGGTTCAGCAATTGGCGCATCAAAATTTGATGCTTCTAAACCAGGTAAAATCTTCTATTCAGGTGCTGATGGTGTGGTAAACACAATTGACGTACCAGCATACGTAACAGTAACAACTGTTAACGATGTGAAAGATGCGATTACTATCAAATTATCAAATGGTTATTCAACTGTCTTGAACGGAACAAAAGAATTATACTTCCGTAACGTGGATATCCAAACTCATGTGGCCTTTACTCAAAAAGGATTGAGATTAGAAAGCCTTAAATTCGTTAACAGCAGAACGCGTTTAATCGACGTTGCTTATAGCGAAACTATGCACACATTTGACATGCATGCATCAGAAGTATCACAATCTTCTGGTTATGTGAGTGTTTATAACAACAAAGCAGTTAAAAACTTTGTAATGACTGATTCTCAAGTTAAAGGTTCTTCAGGTTATATTTCAACTTACAATATGCCAACAATGGAAAACTACATCATGAACAATGACTACACTTATGGTTACCTTTCTACTTATAACTTAGGTGCGGCTGTTCTTAAATTAAGCAACTCTCAATTTGATGATTATATTTCTTCAACTAACGTTATCGAAGGCGAAGCAGAACGTCCAACCATTGGTTATGCGCCAATTATTGAAGCGGCTGATCGTACGCACGTTAAAGGTGATGAGTTTAATCCGTTAGAAGATGTTAAAGTTTATGATTTTGAAGATGGAGATTTAATTTCTTCTGTTGTGGTTGATAATCAAGTTAATGAGAGTAGGACTGGTGTTTACCCAGTAACCTACACTATTACGGATTCAGACAACAATGTTGTTACATTAACAATCCAAGTAACTGTAGTTAACTAGAAAATTAAGTATAATTAAGCGGCTCTGTCAACAGTGGCAGAGTTGCTTTTTTGCGTTGAATAAAAGCTCATTCAAATGCGATGTTTGAAATTTCGAAACTGAGGCTACCATAGATTAAGTTGGTTTCATATCGATCATAATGGTTTTACATCCAAACCAGCCTTTATAAGAAGCTCGGAAAGTAATCTCGTACAGTTGATAACGACTGATTGATGTGACATCTATAATGGGGTACCTTTTTTAGGTGAAAAAAATGCTGACTGATTTTGAAGGTGCATTGTAAAGGAGAAAGTATTGAAACAGAGAAGGATTTGTTATGTGAAAGATGAAGTGAACAGGTCTGACGCTTTTAAATTGCAGTTTTAAGTTATTTTTTTGTAGTTTAGTTTTATTACATATGATAACTAGTGGTTACTTTGAATTATTTAATCATGTGAACTATTATCTTTTGAAAAAACGGAATTGATGTACTGATAATAAAAATAAAGATAAAAAAACCTGTACTTTCTTTTTTAAGGGTGATAAAATAGATAAGTGTGTTTAAAGTGTTATGCTGGGTTCAGTATTTTTAAATGATTAAGTTCGTAAAACGTGTATTTTGTATGGTGGGATGCTTTTAGAGGACACTGTTAAAAAGATGTTCGAATAAAAGGTTATATAGAACGGGGAATTGACATTTTTTAGAAAGGAGATTGGCTTTACTAGGGAACATTATTTAAACTATTTGAGGAGTGAACAATTGTGAAAAAAACAAATAAGTACATTGCGGTGTTGACAATTTTAACAGCGACGTCGCTATTATCTGCAACAATTCCATCTGTAAAAGTACAGGCAGCTGCCACAAACCGATCTTTAAGAGCCTTGACAGATACGCCTTGGATTGGTCCTAGTATTGATTCTGGCAAACTGAGATATGGTATATCTGAAGGTCGTGTTCAAACGGGAACTAAGGTAGGAGTTGGAATACCAAATGTGGAATATATGGAAAATGCCTCTATCAATATTCGCCACGTTTTTGATTATCGTGAAGGAGCAACTATTAATTATCGTTTGAGAACAACTCCGGCGTTTAATATTATTGAAACAGAAGATGAGTATACTTTTGATTATGGATTACCATTACAGCAATCAGGGATGGCATCTTTTACTAACTCTCAGTTAGTTGGAGCTAATGAAGTTGTCGGAACGGGTTCTAAGTATAAAGATGATAAGATGGCAATCAAGGTTAATATGAAAGCTAACGCTCAACAAACGGCGGTTAGCCATATCTATACCATTACGAATAATGATAGTAAAACGAGAACTGTTTACCCAATTAAATATGTGGATACTCAGTTGAATATGAACGATTATGTACCCGTTTATTCCCGGGGGGCCGGCGAAGGATTATATATCGAGTCAAGTGCCAATCCAGCTGATCCAGCAGCTAAGTGGTATCGTTTGGATTATATAATGGACGTTGAAAACGGTCCAGAGATTTATAAAGGCGCTGACCAAGGTTATTCATTTGCCTATACTTTTGGCCCTGACATGGATAATCAAGATAAATCAGGCATGAATGCTGCTGAAGGCGAGATTGTTTTTGGTAGTTCAGATGCCAGTAAAAAAATGGATACCTCCATTTACATGTCCTGGGGTAAAAAGACATTAGCACCAGGTGAATCTGTCACTATGCGCTATGATGTAGGGATTCGTCCAATCGCTAATTTGGAGAATTCAGTGTCTGTCACTAACTTGACAAGAACTGATGGCAAGAATTATGTTGGAGATGAAATTGAATATGCAGTTAAGGTGAAATCACCTAAAGATAATTTTTATGGTATTAAAATTACTGATGAACTGTCATGGTACTTTGAAAACCCAACAGCACCGATTACCGTTGTTGATGATCAAGGTGTGGAATCAACTTATGCATTGAAAGATGTTTACAAAGCGAATACGAGTCCAAGTGCAACTGATCCAAAAGTTGGAACCTTTACTATTCCAGCTGGTGTTGTAGGTGGAGGTAAGGAAATCACGATTAAGATTAAATCTAAGATCGCTCATCCAGCAGCAGGTCAGGAAATTGACAATTTAGCTAATATTTCAGGTAAATCTGAAGAAGAATCTTTAGTTAATGAAGACGTCAAGCCAGATAGTACTCTGCTTGTTGAAAATGCCGCTCCTGAAATAATTGGGGCTGATGATTTTGAGATGGATAAAGGTGAGGATTTCGATGAGTTGGCTGGTATAACAGTTAAGGATATGGAGGATGGAGATCTAACTTCAAAAGTGAGTGTAGAGGGATTTGTTAATACTAGTAAAAAAGGTCAATATTCCGTTACCTATACTGTAACTGATAGTCACGGTAACGTGACAACTAAAACAATTATTGTATCAGTAGTCTAATCAAATATTAAAAGAGAAATGGTGAGAAGGTAATACTCACCATTTTTTGGACTTAGGAATTTTGTCTAAACGATTCGTTCAATTAAATAGTATTAATATTATAATGTCTCAAATAAATTGGTTGTCCTGTCATAGGAAGCTGTGAGCGATAATCAGGCTTAATATTAAGGACGAATTTATCTGTTCAAAAAATAAGTTAAAAGTGACTGTACATTTTATATTAAGGATGATAAAATGAATAAGTGTGGTAGGCATAATGCTTGCCCTATAATGGATGTACTTTCTACAAAAGTTTCATGTTAGTAACCTTTTGTTGTTTTCAAAGGTTGAAGTTCGGAAAGAGAACGAGAGGCCCTAATTTACCATCTCGTTCAAAAAACAACGCTTATAAAACTAGAGAAACGACATAATGGATGGTTTAGGGGAGCGTTGAATAACGAAGAAAGGAGTTGACTAAAATTAAGAATCAAAGAAAATTCAATAAAGGAGTGAAAAATGTGAAAAAAATTAATAGAATTGTCGTTATTGCTCTTTTATTAATGATAGGACTAATTGTATTAGGCCGTTCCAAAATGAATTTAATGGCGGCAAATCCGAGCACGCCGGAATCTCAATGGCAAAGTCCACCTGTAACTGCTGGTAGATTAGTTTATGGTTATTCTGTTTCGCTTGCAGGTGAGCCGATTCCTAATGTGGAGTATTTAACGAAAGATGGCAACCGTATTGCTCATATCTTCAGGACTGGTACAGATGGGATATTAGGGGGGAGTAATATCCCGTTAAATCTCATTGAAACTGATTTTGAATATACTCTGGATAGTGAGAATAAACCGACGCCTAACCCTATTCAAGGAGATAAAGCTGGGGCAGTTTCACTTGCTCAAACCGGTATTAATGGGAAGTTAATTAGTGCTCAAGGAGCTAAGAAGTCTGATCCTTCGTGGAAAGTAGATTTGGATATGGAGGCTAATGCAAGGAATAGTGCAGTTCTCCATACATTTACAATCACAAATGACAGCGATGAATCTAGAACCGTTTATCCAATAAAGTTTGTCGATACTGAATTAAATAATTTTGATAAAGTCCCAATCATGTCTAGAGGCCCAAATAAAGGATTGTATATTGAATCAGACGAATATCGTCTTGACTATAATACAGCTGTTGATAATGGTCCAATTGCTTATATGGGATATGATCAGGCTTGGGAGTTTAATGCTGTATTTGGACCTGATAAAGATGATCAGGCTAATTATCCGGCTGTTAAAGAAGCGATGCAAAAGCTTGAAAATGAAGTGGTCATGGATAATGTTGATACTGGTATATATATGACTTGGGGTGCTGTCACATTAGGTGCTCACGAATCTCGAACGTTGAGTTATGAAGTTGCGATTCGACCGATGAAAGAAATGACAAAATCCAAGACAGCAGTAAATTTGACTCATCCAGACAAAGATGAACCTAACCAAGTAGGAGACATTATCGAGTATACTATTAAAATGGAAGCTGATGGTGGATTTGGTTATAAAAATGTTCAGCTTAAAGATGAATTATCTTGGGCGTTTGAAAATCCAATGGAGAAACCAGTTCCAGTGGGAAACATCACTATTGAAAATAGTAATGGTAATGCACCTATCGAAATTCCATTTGAAGATGCCTTTACTAAAAATGTTAACCCTACAGATGCTAATCCATATGTAGGAACATTGAACATACCTGGACCTAAACATCCAGCTATTGTGATTGATGATAGTGAAGTAATTACGATTAAATTTAAGGTCCAATTGGCAGCTAAGTCAGCTGGGATGGATGTTACCAATCTTGCAACTGTTACGGGGACTACGACAGAAGAAACGGACATTGAAGAGGACGTTGAAACTGATACCCCACTCCCTATTGAAAATATCGGTAAAGTAATTGTTAAGTATCAGGATGAAACAGGAAATAAAATCCATGAAGACGACTCGATTTCTGGTCTATTGGGATCAGAGTATGACGCTACTTCTAAGAAAATTGATCTTAATGGATACAAGTATGAGAAATCTATAGGTGACGATGTAGAAGGGGAAATAACTTTAGCGTCTAAAGAAGTCATCTTCGTATACAGTGAAAACCGCTTCACCATTAACCAAGCAGCTGTCAAAGCAGATGATTCATCAGCAGCTAGTGTTAAAGTAGAAGATGAGATATCCTATAAAGTTTCAGTTGAAAGCAAGCTAAACGATAGTGCCATGTATAAAAACTTTACCATTTCCGGAAAAGTTTCAGGCGTGATTGAATTGGCTAATGTCAAGGACTTTAAGTTAGTCGCATCATTGAATGGAGTAGATACAGAACTTGATCTACCGACTTATAATCCAGCAACAGGTGAGTATACTGCAACAGTGAAAGAAACAGATAATGTACCGAGCAATGCGAATCTGATTGTGACGTATAATGGAAAAGTTAATGCTGATGCCGAACCAGGTGATATCATTACAGCTGAAGCGAAAGCCAGCGGTGATTATACAGATGGTATGGTAGCCAGTGAGCTTAAAGCAACCGACTTTGTCTCAACTGTGACAGCAGGTCAATTAATTTTTGAATCGGCACCAGCTACAATGAATTTTGGTGACAATCATGGAATCAAATTGACTGATCAGGTTTATCCTTTGGAAACAAAAGATCAACCACTATCAGTTAGAGATTTACGCGGTAGCAGCAATCAGTGGACGATGATGGCAAGTGTTACTACGCCATTGACGAACGCAAGCAAGAATAATCATCAGTTACCAAATGCTTTGTACTATCAAACCGGTGGTACGCCAATTGTGTTAACTGATACAGCCGTAAAAGTAGTAAGTCATACAACCACTTCAACAGGTGTTGTCGATATCTCCCAATCATGGGATGATGCAGCAGACAATCGCCCTTACGTTAAAGTTAAAGGTGGCGAAGCTAAGAGTGGTGCGTATAGTGGTACGATTATGTGGACCCTTCGCGATGGTTTGTAAGATGGTTCAAAAAACATAACTAAGCGAACTTGAGTAACAAAACTGCGACAATCGTCATGTCCAGTCAGCACAGCAAGAGACAAGTGTCTCAAAAGAGTCAAAAGTCTTATTATGTGAAGGCTGAGGCAAGGAGGATAAAGAAAGGTGCAACACTATGTAAAAAAAGTAATCATCAATGTAATGGCTGTTCTATTCTGTTTGGTCATAGTTGGTGTCAATCAGACAGAAGTGAGCGCAAATGCTCTCCCCTTCGAGATAGAGACCATTATTCCAGAGAATCAGGTAGATAAATCAAAAACCTACTTTGATTTAAAACTGGAAAAAGGTCAGAAACAAACCGTCGAAGTGCTTATTCGAAATGTTACTAAGAAGGATTTAACGGTCGAAGTGGCTTTTAGCCAACTAACCACAAATTCTAATGGTGTCATGGAGTATAAGAAAGTCGAGGGGAAACCTGATAAGTCTCTGGCTATTGATATTTCTACCTTAGTAAAAGTGGCTGATAATGAGGTCACCGTCAAAGCTAATTCGGAAGTGAGAACAAAGATTGCAATTGAAGCACCAGAAACTGATTTTCCTGGGATTTTAGCAGGTGGTTTAACCTTTAGACTTAAAGAGACCGATTCTCCAAAGAAAGCTGAAACTAAGGATCAAATGGCCATCAACAATCAGTACGGTTATGATATCGCCTTAGTGATGCATGGTAATGTGCCTGTGGAAGAGCTGCCATCGGAGTTATTATTATCAACCGTGGGAGTCATCAATACGAATGGTCGCAATCTGATTTTTGCGAATTTGCAAAATCCACAACCTAAGAATTTAAAGGATGTGACGATTGAGACAACAGTTATTGAGAAAGGGGCCTCAAAAGCCGTATTGGAAAATAAGCGGACGGATCTAGAAGTGGCGCCCAATACCAATTTTGACTATGGTATCCCTTTAAACGGTGCGATTATAGGTGCTGGTACATACACATTAAAGCTGGCAATTACCATCGGCGCAGAGACCTTTGATTTGGAGAAAGAGTTTAAGATTAATGCTGTTCAAGCAGAGCAGATTTTGGAAGAGGCGACACCGACTGTTCAAAAGAGCAATACCATCTGGTATCTCTTAGTCGGAGTGCTAATTGCGATGGGAATTGCTGTACTACTGATATTGAAATATCAAAAGAATCAAAATGCTTCTAAAAAGGCGATTCGTAAAAAGGTCGTTAAAAAAAGAAAAGTTACTAGCATTAAAAGATAAAAACTATCAAGATGATCGTCAAGTGTACTTTAAAGTCACAACGTGAGTTTTGACAATGACTTTAGTTCGCAAAGGTGTTTTATGTGAACTGAGTAAGGCATGTTTTATCTAGAAAAGAGTCGAGGAGAGGAGGAATCTTGGTTTGAAAAAAGCAATCAGAAGGTTAGGGATGGCGGCAGTGTTACTCATGACATTGGCAGCAACTGTGAAAACAGGTGAGGTCCTAGCAGATAGTGCTGGCAGTAAAGCGAATATCGAATTTATTGAAGCATGGGATCCCGACAAGCCAGACCCAACACCTGATCCAAAACCAGATCCAACGCCTAACCCGCCCAAAAAAGTGATTACATTACCACAGACAGGTGAAACTAGCATGTGGCAATACTCAGCATTAGGGGTACTTTTAATTGGTGCCGGAGGGGTAATAACATTTAGAAGAAAATCGGAGGAAATTTAACATGAAAGCAAAATCTTTATTAGGGGTAGCATTACTATCAAGTATCTTATTTTTACAAGGACCAGCAGCATTAGCGGCAACAACAAGCCAAGCAGATAGCAAGGCTGATATTGAATTTCTCGAAAATGATGGTCCAACTAATCCAAAAGATCCATTAGAACCAAAAGAAGATGAAGACTGGGAACCAGAAGATGAAGATGAAATCACTGGCAACAAAGGTCCTTTATCAATTGACTACATTTCAAACTTGCATTTTGGAAAAGTGAAAATGTCAGGAAATGTTAGTTCATTTTTCGCAGAAAACACTGTCAATAAAGATACAGTGACAAAACGTCCTAACTTTGTTCAAGTTTCTGACCACCGTGGAAGCGGAGCTGGTTGGACATTGACAGTTCAACAAGATACACCGTTTGCGGTAGCTGATGGCTCTGCTAAGATTGAAGCCACTACATTGTCATTATTAAATGGCTATGTGAACTCAGTTAACAATACTGGCGTAGATGTTCGTCCAGTAGCGAGCCAAAGTATTGTGATTAAACCGGGTGCTGGTGCGGTAAAAGTTTCTGGCGCAGCTGGTGATGGTACAAAAGGTATGGGATCATGGACAACTGCTTTTGGGGATACAGATGAAAAAGGTCTTGAAAGTGTTAAATTAACAATTCCTGCTAACACTAAAATTAATAAAGCCGCTTATTCAACAACATTAAGCTGGACATTAACAGACGATCCAAGTAATTAATAAAAACTTTTATAGGGAGAGATAGAGAAATGAAAAAAACAAAAGTATTAGCAGTAGCAGTAGCAAGTATTGGGGCAATGACATTGGCAACAACATCTGTATTAGCAGCAGATTCATCATACAATACAGATGCGGATATCATTTTAAGAGATATGGGACCTGGGGATGAAGAAAATCCTCTGATTGATCCAAATGATAAAGATAAAGAAGAAACAGTCTTTCCTGGTGACCCTGGTAATGAAGTACACCCAAATGGTCCATTAGTTATTGACTACATTTCTCGTTATCACTTCGGTGAGGTACCAATGTCAGGTAATAATAAGACTTATAATGCTAACTTGGATAAATTAAAAGATACGCCGACTTCACCAACTTTTGATGTGCCTAACTTCATTCAAGTGACGGACAACCGTGGAACGAACGCTGGTTGGACGTTAGGAGTAAGAATGTCACAAGAATTTACAACAGCTAGTGGGGTTAAGCTTGATAACACAAGTATTACCTTTAAAAACACAGAAATGTTTAAACGTAGCTCGAATGAATCAAATGCACCGTCTGTCTTTAGTGCAGGTAAACAAGTCACTGTTTCTCTAGCAAATACTGGTTTTACAACAATTGGTGCTGCTAAAGGAACGGGTGATGAAGGGGTTGGTTCTTGGGCTGTAACACATGGTCATGTGGTTGGCGATACTGCGGCTAATGCTGCTGAATCAGTTCAATTATTTGTCCCAGGGAAGTCTAAAAAAATAAAAGGTGAAGCCTATACAGCCAAAGTTGAATGGTTGTTGACGGATGAACCAGGAGCAGCGACTCCATAACATACTAAGGAAGGATGGAGTTTATCGAATGAAACAAACAAAGTATATACTCCTTAGTGCCGCTTTGTTACTGTCAGCCGTTAACGGCGTGACAGTGGCATCTGCTGCGGATGCTAAATCAGATGCATCTGTGACGATGGTCAAAGATGACGATCCGTTAAAGATTGAAAAGACACCTGTCATTCAGTTTGGTAAACAAACAATTTCAGGTTCGACTAAAACATACAAAGCCCGCTATATTGAAAGCGAAAAAGAAACAGTCGGTGGTGTGACGGAATATTTAGCGCCAAGCATTCATATTGCCGATAATCGTGGCACGACGGAAGGGTGGAAGTTGGAAGCGTCTATCACGCCTTTTAAAGCCAATGATGCAGCTAAAACCGAATTAGCTGGTGCGGTTTTAGCTTTAACGCCGACTCGTTCAGTTAAGGTTGAAAATGAACCAGCTGCTATTCCAGCAGGGCAGACGGCTATTGAATTGGGAGCTTCGGCAAAAACGATTGTGACAGCTACCTCAGGTTTAGGTATCGGCAAGTCGAATTATTTCTTCGGGGATAACTCAGCTGATGTAACGCCAGAAGTAATTGGTAAAACGGGAAATGTTGGAGATGATAAGGTGACGTTAACTGTTCCAGGAGATTCTGTGAAAGTTCAGGATGCAACTTACTTAGCGGAATTAACGTGGACGTTATCCAACACACCGTAAAGTAAAAGAATAAGGAGTGACACGATGAAAAAAGTTACATTTTTAACCATAACTGCTTTATTAACGTTAGGTGTAGCCACGCCAGCAATGGCTGCCACGCCTAAAAATTCTGATGCAGATATTACTTTAATAGAAGATGATCATCCAGATGGTCCCTTAAGAATTTCAAAAGTGACTGATATTACCTTTGGTATTGATTCAATTTCTGGCTCTGATAAGTCTTATTATGCTCATTACTTGGAAAATGATAAAAATGCTGATAATAAGTATCGCGCGAACTATATGCAAGTCGTTGATAACCGTGGTACCAACCAAGGCTGGTCTTTACAAGTTCAGAATGATGCCTTTAAAGGGAAAAATGACAAGGGTGAGGATGTAACCTTGGCTAATGCTGAATTAGTGATGACCTCAACTCATGCCCAAAAGAACAGTGTAGATAAAGATACGCAAGCCATTTTACCTAATGCCGAAGTACCAGTCGAAGCAACTGGTTGGATCTTTCAATCAGAGGTAAAAGTCAACGGCAGTGCAGCAACGATTGCGACTGCTAAAAAAGATAATGGTATGGGTGTTAACAATGTCTACTTTGGTCAAGCCTCTGATGTACCATCAGACAACAAGAAGTTAGAGACAAAAAACAGAAGTATTGAGTTACGTATTCCTGGTATCTCGACTAAATCGAAAACCAAATATACGTCAACATTGACATGGACATTGACGGATGATCCAGCGTAAAAGGAGAGCGGTTAGGATGAAAAAATCAATAAAAGCAACATTATTAACTTCATTACTATGTTCAACTTTAATTGGACCGACTGCTTTAGCAGCAGGCCCTGCTGAAGCTGAGTCAGCGGGTAAAGTGACATTTACTCATGAAGACAATCCATTGAGAGTAGCGACGGCCACAGATATTATCTTCGGCGAAGTTGCCATCAGTGGTGACACTAAAACTTACAATGCCCTTTATCAAGACTCCGACAAATTTACAGAATTTGGCGGAACTGAAAAGTTTGCTCCATTGAATGTGACAACAATTGATAGCCGTGGGAATAATGCTGGTTGGAAATTGACTGTCAAGATGGACGATCAGTTTAAAACGGCCGATGGTGATGTGTTATCTGCTAGTCTAAAATTAGAACCAACAAGTGTTGCGACTAGTAAAGACGAAGGAGCCTCCCGTGGCGTACCGTCTGTCAAAGGAGTAGCAACAGAGCTAACGCCAGGCAGTGGTGAGGCTATGATGATGAATGCGAAACCGAATGAAGGTATCGGTACTTGGACGACATTCTTTGGTGACTTACAAGATGATACCCAAGCTGGCAAACGTCAAAATGACAAGGTTCAATTGAAAGTTTTTGGTGGCAACAATGGGCAACCAATTAAAGAAAATAAAGAATACTCAACAACGGTTACTTGGACTCTGTTGAATACAGGGGACTAATGATATAAGGTTTTATGGGATGAAAGGAAGATAAAAGAGATGAAAATGAAAAAAATTATGACAACAACGGTACTATCAGTCCTAGCACTTGGTTTGATGGCACCAGCAGCATTGGCAGAATCAGCAACAACTAAAGGAAAAGTTCAATTTATCAATGATCCAGATGGTGACAAACCAACACCAGTCGATCCAACAAAACCAACACCAGAACCAATTATTGTGGATCCAGAACGTCCAGGTACTGAAGGGTATTTACGTTTTGACCGTGTGCCACAATTTGATTTTGGTCAAGTTAAATTAACAAATGCCGCAGTTGATGCGCCTGTTTTACAAGACGAATTCAAAACGTCTGCCACAGATGTTTTCTATGCAGCACCAACGGTTGAAGTAACAGATAGACGTGGATCAAATGCTGGTTGGACGACTTCTGTTAAAGCTGGACCTTTCGAATTAGTAAAAGCTGGCGATGAAAATAAACTCGTACCTGAAATTGAAGCAGGAAATGACTTAGTAGGGGCGGTAATTTCAATTGGTGAAGGTCATGCAAACGTCCATTCTAAAGACGGCAGTGTAACGAATGCTTCAGCTCCAGATGTTTTTGGTACTTTTGAATTAAATGACAAGGATTATATTTTCGCATCTGCTAAAAAAGATAAAGGAATGGGTCAGTGGTCAATTGCTTTCCATGAAGGAGATGCGCAAACGACTGGTGATATTGGCTACCCAAATAAACACACGACACAAGGAAATGAAGAGTCTATTCGTCTATCTGTTCCTGAGTCATCTAAAAAATTAGTGGATCGTACGTATCGTTCTGTTGTTACATGGACAATTTCTGACGAACCAGGCAAATAATTAATTACCGAAAATATGAAATTAAAAGGAGAAACACACATGAAAAAGAAATTAATGACATCAGCAATTTTAGGTTTAGGTTTGATTTTAGTGGCACCAGCGGCTTTGGCTGCTGATACAATAGGTAAGATTACTTTTGAACCAGGTGTAGACCCAGGTAAAGTATTGGAGCTTCCTGATACGAATCCTCCAGTTAAAGTTACCCCTGACGATAATGAAACTAAGACTGAATTAGCTTCTGATGGGATTAATTTTACTGTCCCTAACCTAGATTTTGGGACAGGACAAATTAGCTTATCAAAAGAAACTTACAATCCTAAAGCACTTAAATTTACAGGTGTTGACGATAATAAGGATTACTTCCTACCACCAACTGTTGTCGTAAGAGATATTCGTGGATCAAAAACTAGCGGTTGGGACATGCAAATATCAGCCGGCGAGTTAGCACAAAAGAATGATGCGACTAAAAAAATTGCAGGTGCCCAAATTAAATTTGTGACACCTCGTGTATTTAGTAATAACGGACTTACGCCAGGTAATCAAGAAATTACTGCCGGTTTAGCAGGCTTTACTTTTGCTTCACCGATTGAATTAGCGGCAAGCCCTAAACCACTAATTAGTGCTGCGAATGGTGTTGGTAATTTACAAACAACTTATATGTTAGATGATGAATCTAAATACACTGTTAATCCAACGGGTGAGTTTGTTCCAACACTTACGGCCGATTCTAAGGTTAAGGGGATTGATTTAGATATTCCAGGAGGCGTGGCGATTGATGCAGCTGTAGAGTACAACGCAACACTTACTTGGACAATGACAACTGCCCCATAATATCATTAATTTATTGTAGAAGAGGATGAGACGAATGAAAAAAGTATTACTTTCAACATTATTAACAACTTTAGCGCTAGGCTTAGTTGCCCCAGCAGCATTAGCAGTAGATAAAAACACGGAAGGTGTAATCAAGTTTGAGCCAGAAAGTGTTGATGATATTATCCTTCCTGAAACGGAGCCGCCAATTGTTGTTACGCCACCAACTGGTAGTGAAACGGAAGAATTTGAAGCTGGCTTAAACATGACTGTGCCTGGTTTAGAATTCGGAACAGTAAAAATGAAAATGACAGATGCTGAGTATAATCCATTACCACAAGTATATACAAACAAAGAAACACCTGCTACTAAATATACGTTGCCACCGATGGCAATTGTTCGCGATGCTCGTGGTTTAGCAGCTGGAACAGGGGATTGGTCATTAAAGGTTTCTGCTGGTCAATTTAAAGATGACACAAAGGGTGTTAATTTAGGCGCGTCAACGTTGTCATTTGTTAAACCTAGAGTGTTTAATAGCATGCGTACAGTGCCAGGGCAAGAAATTACTGCTTTAGGATTAGCGAATATTACCTTTACTAAAACATCTGTTAATGTTTCTAGTGGGTCACAATTAATTTTATCTTCAAAAGATGGTGCGGCTGTTGGTCAAACGACTTACATGTTGGATGAAGAAGCTAAATATGTTATTAAAAACCCAGGAGCTACAGGTCAAGAAGTCACAAATCTTGATGCTAATACGCCGATTAAGGGTGTAACATTGAAAGTGCCTGGTAGTGTTGATAAAGATAAAACAGCGACATATAAATCAGTACTGACTTGGACGTTGTCTAATACACCTGATTAATAAACTAAAAAAAGAGCCTGAGGGCTCTTTTTTTTTTGGGGTAAACGCGTTATCATTGAGAGTTTATAATTCATAAAAACTTCCAACTTTTCTTATTGCTTGCTGTTCAAAAAAGAGATATAATAAAAAGGTGAGTCTTGCTCATTAATGCAGATATAAATAGCGAATGAGCATGACTTTTGTTCGTAAAGAAGTTATAATTATAACAGAGAGTATAGTTAAACATGGAGCATTTTACAGGGGATAACAGAAGGGGATCTTAAGGTCTCAATTGTTATGGGATACTAGTTCATAAATGCAACATATAATTTAGGAGGATGACATGAGTAAAAAAGCGATCAATCAAGTGAAAGTACTAATCGGTATCTTTCTACTAACAATGGGATTATCAGGGACAAAGGTATTTGCTGCTGATGAGCAAGGGAAGAAGTCTAACGTTGGGGTTAGTGCTGTGATTCCAGATAACCAAATAGATAAGGAAAAAACGTACTTTGATTTACTGATGAAACCAGGTCAGGAACAAGAGCTGGAGGTCAATTTGAGTAATTCTTCTGACGAAGATTTGACTGTTGAAGTCACCGCAAACTCGGCTTTTACCAATGACAATGGTGTGATTGATTATAGTCCAGTTAAATTGGACCCAGATCCCACCTTAAAATATCCATTTTCAACGATTAGCGAAACAACGAAAGAGGTTTTGGTGCCTGCTAAGTCGAAAGCAGTGGCAAAAATAAAGATCAACATGCCTGCTGAGTCGTATACTGGGGTTATTGCTGGTGGGATTCACGTCACAGAGAAAGATAAAGCAGATAAAACAGAAGAAGGTGGCGGCGGCGTTCAAATAAAGAACAAATTTGTTTACGTGGTTGGTGTCCAATTACGGACAGAAGAAAGTCTTGAAGGGTTAAAAGGCGATTTGGAGTTGGATAAAAAGAAAATTATTCCTACCCAAGTCAATTATCGGAACTATTTAGGGATTAATTTACAAAATACACAGCCTGTTTATATTCGTGATTTGGAAGTAGATGCCAAAATTTACCGTGGCAATAGTGAAGAGGTGCTCCATCAAACAAAAACACAAAATATGAAGATGGCGCCTAACTCAAACTTTAATTTTGGGGTAGATTGGGAGAATAAACCGTTCCAAGGTGGCAATTATAAGGCGGTTGTCACAGCTAAGTCGATTGACTACGGTGAAGAGTGGAGCTGGACAGAAGAGTTCACAATCGACGCAGACTTAGCAAAGAAATTAAATGAAAAAGCTGTTGAACTAGATGATGATAATACTCAATTAATCATCATGATTGGAATCGGATTAGGCGTACTATTATTGATTATTATTATCTTAATCATTGTCCTAAATAATCGTAAACAAGAGAAAAAACGTAAAGCTAGAAACGCTAGAAAGAAAAAGTCATCGTCTTCTAAATCCGGTAGCTCAAAATCATCTAGCAGTCGAAAATCTCGCAAATAAGCGTAATGGAAGGTGATAAGCAAGATGGATAAGTTAACCGATAAGCAAGAAGAATTAAACGAATCGTCTCAGACGATAACAGAAGAGTCACTTGAGGGGCAGACAGATACAGAGACTTCAGTGGAAATGGGGGACTCTGGTGTAGAGCAACTGGCAACAGATTTAGATGATGAGTATGAAACAGAAGAAGAACAAGGACGCCCATATCTCTTAATCGCTCTTTCTGGGGTTGCGGTGATCCTCCTTGTGACGATGGGTTTACTTTTTTATCGTTATTACCCTCTAAACTCGAAAATTGCCGGAACGTGGACTGGAGAAGCTGTTGGTGCTGAATATAAGATTGAAAATAACAAAGATAATTCAACCTTCACCATGTTAAATGCCAATGGCACCAACGGAATGGACATGGTATTTAAAAGTAAGTTAACGAAAGAAGCGGCTAACGAGTATTTTGTAACTGATACAAAGGTCTTTATCCAACTAAATTATGAGAAGCTTGGAGCAGAAACAGTCCAAAGCTTTGTCGAAAACGAAGATATGTTTACAGTTGTTTTAGATGATAAAAAGACGATGTTATTGGCTTACACCAAGGCCGGCGTGGAATATTCCTTTGGAGATAAAGACTTAGATACTTTATTTAAATATGTTTTAAGAGACTTTAAATGGTCGAAAATGGGTGGTGACACCTTGAATTTGCGTAATGATTTATTTGCCAGCGGTGGTATTTCATTTAAACGCGAGAAGTAATGTATCGGTGAATTAAGCAGTAACAGCTGGCTAGTTGTTGCTGTTTTTTTCTATATTGTTGTAGAAAAAAGGGGTGTTATTTGATATAATTTTAGTAGACAGTTTGTAAGGAAATGTTAAATGAATAAAAAATCATAAGAGTAAGTAGGCGATATCTGAGTGAGTACACAACTATTGATGATTGTTTTAATAATTTTGGCAGTGATGAATCTAGGAGCCCTAGTTGGTTTGATTTTAGTAGCAAGACAAAAAATTTATCTGCAGACTCAAATTGATGAATTAAAGCAGGAAATTGAAGAAGCGCCTACTAAGCGTGGCAAAAAGAAGAAGAGCAAGCGAAAAAAAAAGAAAGCCGTGATGAGTGATGGGACGATTAGTGATAATTCTCAGTAGTGCGTTTGGTTTGCTGTTATTGATCTTTTTGATTCATTTATCGACAGTGACAGGTTTAACTAAACCCAAAAAACGCCATGAAATGGGCCATGACAGCTGTATCGAAAAGCGTCAACTCGCCCAAAAGCGTCATAAGATATTGGGCGCTTTAGTAGTAGTTTTTGGCATGCTGGCATTGGGTTCTAGTTATTATGCGTTGTTTACTGATGGCATCACAGGTGCCACTGTGGCTTCGGAAAAAAAAGAGTCCACAAAGGCCAAGAAAAAATCGACTGCGACAACTAAAAGCAGTAGCACCAGTCAATCCAGCAGTCAAGAAAAGACGAAAGAGTCGGAGAAAGAAAAGCCAAAAACTGCTAATTCGGCGGAAAAAGAAAAGGCTGCGAAAGAAGCTGAAGCCCAAAAACAAGCAGAAGCTCAAAAGCAGGCAGAAGAAGAGAAGAAACAGGCAGAATTTAAGGCAGAGGAAGAAAAGAAACAAGCGGAAGCCGAGGAAGCAGAAGGCGATGGTCTTTCAGTAGATGTTGAAGGAAATTTTGAAACCAATATTGAAGGCTTAGCAACGGTCAAAGGGAAAGTCAGAGGCAGTATTAAGAAACTCAGCATGACGACCTCTGTTAGTGAAGAAGAACAGCAGATTACCGTTAACAATGATGGAACTTTTAGTTTTGAATATAAAATGACCAATCCTATGGAGACAGTGATTATTTATTTATGTGACGTCAATGAGGTAGGGACTATTCCTAAAGAAGAGCGCCCTCAGACGACAATTAGCGCTGATATGGAGTATATGATGAATTATCAGGAAGCGCAGTTTGCCAAAGAAGAAGAATAAACATGCCCCTTTATTAGATTCGATCTGATGAAGGGGACTTTTTTGTTTCTTTGTGCTATTTGAAAAAGTGGTTAGGAGAGGAAAGCATCATTTGATACTTTTTTTACCTTTTTAGCGTATAATTAATAAGAACGGTAAGATCAAACAATCAACTGAAGGAGGAACATGAGATGACAATTTACGATTATGCTGCAACTCTGGAAAATGGTGAGACGTACTCCTTGGAAAAATACAAAGGTCAAATTCTAATTATTGTCAACACGGCAACCAAATGTGGGTTAGCTCCTCAGTTTGAGGATTTGGAAAAAATTTATGAAACGTATCAAGATCAGGGATTGGAAATCCTAGGTTTTCCGTCTAATCAGTTTAAACAGGAACTAAGTACGAGCGAGGAAGCTAGTGAAGCTTGTCGATTGACTTATGGCGTCACCTTTCCAATGCATGCTATTTCCAAGTTAAGTGGCGAGGATGCCAATCCGATTTTTACGTATTTAGTGGACAATACGACAGGGGTATTAGGTAGCAAAATTAAGTGGAACTTTACGAAGTTTTTAATTGATCAAGAAGGAAATATCGTGAAGCGTTATGCGCCCAAGGATAGTCCGAAAAAGATGATCGGGGACATTGAAGCTTTATTAGGGAAAAAGTAACGTGTTGTTAGTCAAAGAAGTTATCTCTTAAATTGAGGTAGCTTTTTTATTTTAGCCACTAGCTGCCACTTAGTGAGATTGTTGTAATGGAAACAATTTTTTCGTATAATGAGCTTAAGAGAAATCCAGGAGCTCAAGGATGAATAAAGAAGACCAAGTTATGGTAAATGTCAGACAATTATATAATAAGCTGGCTTGGATTAACAAGCTGAAGATGGAAGAGAGCCTTAAAGGCTTTCAATCCACTGAAGTTCATTGTATCGAGTATATTGAAAAAAATGACGATTCCAATGTGACCCAATTAGCTGATGCCTTCTATATGACCCGTGGTGCCATCAGTAAATTAACGAAAAAGCTCATGAATAAGGGTCTGATTGAACGCTATCAAAAGCCGACTAATAAGAAGGAAATCTATTTTAGATTAACTGACCGAGGTCGGGAAGTTTTTAAGATACATGAAGCGTTGCATCAAGAATTTAGAGAGCGTGATAAGGTGATTCTTGATCAAGTTTCAGAGGAGCAATTAGATGGCTTGCTGAATTTTGTGAGGGGGTATAGTCAACATTTAGATGCTAAAATAGCTAAGTTGGATGTTAAACGAGAGTAAGTTAAAAATCCGAGATAACTGAGCCTTCAGTTATCTATTTTTTTATTCGAATTTTTGTTGACAAGGAAACAATGCTGAGTTTAAAGGAGTTTTTTTATGTCAACTAACACAACTATTAGTCCAACTACCCCTATCCCTAAACATGCATTGATCTTCGGTTTGATTTCTGTTTTTTTATGTGGGATTGGTTTTAGTATTATTATGCCGGTGGTGCCTTTTATTGTGGCACCCTATCTTAATGATTCTGCTAATCAAGCTATAGTCGTAACTTTATTGACATCAGTCTACGCTGTTTGTGTCTTTTTTGTAGCACCAGGTTTAGGAGCCCTAAGCGACAGATATGGCCGGCGACCGGTTTTGTTGATCTGTTTACTTGGTTCTGCCATCGGTTATCTTATTTTGGGTTTAGGTGGTGCTCTGTGGGTCCTATTTTTGGGCCGGATCATTGAAGGGGTGACAGGGGGGAGTATTAGCACGATCTTCGCTTATTTTGCCGACATTATTCCTCGAGAACAGCGAACTAAATACTTTGGCTGGATGAGTGCAGTTGTGGGCGTCGGTAGTGCGATTGGTCCGGCTTTAGGTGGTTTATTGGCTAAGTTTGGTTATTCTGTGCCACTCTTTTTTGGCGCAATGATCACTCTTTTAAATGTCATTTATGGCTATTTTTACATGCCTGAGAGTTTAGCCAAGGCCAATCGTTTAGCCGCGATTCCCTTGGTTCGTCTAAATCCGTTTACCCAGTTGCTAAGTATTTTGTCACTAAAAAATATCAAGTGGTTATTGATTTCAGCATTCTTACTGTGGGTGCCTAATGGTTCGTTACAAGCGGTCTTTTCTCAGTTCACCATCGATTCTTTTAACTGGCAACCAGCCATTATCGGGTTGATGTTTTCTATTATGGGTATTCAAGACATTGTGGCTCAAGGTTTTATTATGCCACGATTATTAGTGAGGATGAGTGATAAGCAGATCGTGATGCTGGGAATGATTTCCGAACTATTAGGTTATGGTTTGATCGCGGCTTCAGCCTTGCTGTCTTATTATCCGTTATTAATTATTGGCATGTTTATCTTCGGCTTTGGTGATTCCCTTTTTGGGTCATCCTTTAATGGGATGCTTTCCAAATCGGTAGCGGCTAGTGAACAAGGGAGAGCTCAGGGCGGCAGTCAATCGATTCAAGCCTTGGCGCGAATTATCGGCCCATTAGTGGGGGGACGGCTTTATGTCTCATTGGGGCATGCCGCACCGGCTTTTATGGGAATGTTGCTGATTGGGGCAGCACTTGTCTTGTTTCGTAGTAGTCAGACTAACGGCTGAAAAGTGGCTGATGGCAGGAGAGCTGATCAATTTTAAGAGAAAGTCAGAGAGGGGTTAGTAAAAAAATCCCAAGTTTACCAATTATCTGGCAAGCTTGGGACAGTGAGACTTAACTTTTCAAAAATGCTGATAGTTCACCATTTTTTTTGTCAAAGGTCTCGATCGTTTTTCCCGAATTTGAGATTCGTAAAAATGCCGGGACGTATTCCAATTCTAAGGAGGCTAATAGTTCTTTAATCTCCAGATTAGTATCTGCTTCGGTGACATCGAAGTAATAGACGGTTTGTGGTTGTTCTTTTAAGCTAGCTGTCAGTTTAGGAACGAAAGCTTGGCAATACTCACAAGTCGGTTTTCCCAGATAAATGAGAAATGCAGTCGGTTCTGCCAATTTGGTTTTAAGGTCATCCAATGACAGCTCTGTTAGTCCTTTGACCTCTTTTTCATATGCCAGTACAGCGGCGTCACTTGTTGAGCTAGTTACGGTGATATCAGTTCCAGTTGTTTCAGTTGGTGATGATGTCTGTTTGCTACAGCCGCCGAGAATGAAGGCGGCAAACGCGATGATGATAATGATTTTTTTCATAGATCCTCCTATTACACATCGTATTCCAATTCTTTGATCGCAGCACGCAGATAAGAATAAGGGGTTGGCATGGCTTCTGGCTCATAATGAGAATAAGCAATTTTTATTTCCAACTGAATTCGATGAAGTGTCGAAAATTCATGGGTACTTGTGCTGTAAAGACTCCGGAAGTTATTGATCAGTTCTTCGATAAGGGCTTCTTCTTTAAATATCAGCACTCCGAAGGTCATTTCGACTTCGTCCAAAATATAGATAATCCCAGAATCACCACGACTGGCATTGATGGCATCAACGGTCAGGCGAATGACTTCTTGTTTTTCTTCAGCAGACAGCATTTTTTCCACTTCTTTCCAGAATTTCATCTGAAAGACAATTAAATAGTTTTCTAAGCCCAACCGACGAGCAGCATCCATAAAGACTTGGGCATCGTCGTTAAAAGCCGTCAAATTACGTAATTTGCTTTTGGCATCGATAATCCCAAGTTTTAAAGATTGAGCCTGTAGTAAGGTGTTTTCCTTTTGTAATTGGCGCATTTGATAGGTCAGTGCGAAGACCAAGGCTGAAAAGATTGGTGTCATAACTAGCCAGAAATAAGTCGGCAAGATAAATATTTGGTCTTTTTTTGCCAGAATTTGATAGAGCGCGTAGCTACCTTGGATAAAGATATAGACTAAATTTAAGGTTAACCCTGTAGTAATGTTGGTAAAGTATGTCACGAGTGCTAAGATCAACGCCAGATTCATGAAGATGATATTTTGCATCAGATGGCTACTGGTTAATCCGACGAAAACGACCATAATAAAGGTAGCCAACAAAAAGCCTAAGAGGGAGAGGTCTGCTAATAATTGGGTATTTTTTTTCATATTAAGCGCCCTTCTTTCGGTGTTTTGTCACAATATAGGCCAAACCAGCAATTAAGGTTCCTGCTACAAAGATCAGCACACCGACATAGGTCAGTAGTAAGGAGTTATTTGCCAATTTAGTAGAAGTTCCAACCTGCTCTTTAGCTAATTCTTTTTTGAAGCGGAAGCTATTGATATTGCCATCTTTGTCTACGATAAAGCCATCTTCGGGGTGTTGGCTAACTTTTTCCTGACTGGACAGTTTTTGTGCGCTGAGATACACGCCACGGCTGGTGGCGCCCGTTAATACGAGAATTCCTTTGCCTTCTTCATAGGGTGAGAAAATTAATTGACCGGAGCCGATTTCAGCGCCATATTGACTTTCAATACTGATTTTTTCGTTGGAGACGAGGCGTTTACCTTGATCGTCATAGCGGAAAAACAGTTTGTTGTTAAGGTCTTTAACCACTGTATTGTCCTGATAGCTGCCGAGAACAATCAAATTGTTGGCTTGCAGGATTTTTTCAGGAACTGTTGAGCCAGCATTGACAAAGACGACATCACCGGTGTTGTCTTGAGCATATCGTCCTAAAAGGTTAAAGAGGGCCGTGATTGAGCGGTAAATATTTTGATCCACCTTTGCTGGTAATAGGACGGCGACTTGATTGAAACTGCCTTCTCGTAAAAACGGGTAAGGGTAGTTAGCAAAAACCAAATCCTGACGATCTTTCGTGTGAATCGTCATCGCTGATTCAGGTGCGATGTAAGCCCAAGGCATTTGATCTTGTCGAGGGGTACATGGCAAATCTTGAATTTCTAATTCAAAGCCAACAGTCAAAGTGAAGTCGCCTGCCACATCTAAATCTTTTGGTACGGTAATGACCAGCTCGTCTTCCCCGGCTTTGGCTTGTGTTAATTTTTGGCTGCCAATAGGAATGCCGTTAATGCTGATAGTGACCAGTGAGCGATTAAAATCCAAGTTTTCTGAGTAACGGAATTTTAAGTAAACTTCGCTATTGGTGGCAATTGACCGATTAGAAGGAAGGGATACAAAAAATTGTTTTTCTTGATGAAAAGGTCCCACTAATTTCTCGCCTTGGTCATTTAGATGAAAAAGCTTTTCAGATTCGATCATAGGTGTGTCTGTCAAAGTATCTTGACCGACGATTTTTTCGTTTTGAGACACTTCTGACATTAATTGGGAGTTGGCAATAAAGCGACTGCCTTTAATGAGTGCGTCCTCGCTTTCGGCTGTGAGTAATAAAATATCTTGTTGATCACGCTTAATCAGTTTTAGCTGGGCATCATTCCCTAAATCTTCGACTTCTTTTTGTAGGTCGGCAGGTAGGTTATCGTAAAGGCCAATAATGATTTGATAGGGCACTTGATTAAATTCTTCATCAGCTAACTGGGCCACAGGAATGGCTTCGCCATCTTTATTTTCAATTTTGGCGTAGCTTGATAAGACATAGGTGGCACTTTCTAGTTCGGCTGGTTCGGCTTGACCTGCGACTAAAACGGCCACTTGACGATGGGCAATTGTGTCGACGCCGCTAAATCGCTTGTGAAAATCTTTGATGCTGTCTGTCAGTTCTTGGGTGCGATAAAGGACCCCAACATTTGAACTGTCAAAAATGTGCAACCAGTCGGCTGGTGTGGTGGTGATTCGACAGACTTCTTCGTCGTCGATGGTATTGACACTACCTTGAATAACTAAGGTGTTGACCCCCGTTTTTAGTAATTCTTTAGGAATAGTCAGTTGAACGTGTTGTTTATCTGTTTCAGTTGCGGCCAGTTCTAATGAATGAAATTTGGCATCATTGACCACGAAGGTTAAGTTAGAGCGTTCCCGTTTGGTTAATTGTGAGACTTGGTAGTCCAGATTGATCTGGGCTTGGTCCACATTCCAGTAATCCAAGACTTGAAAATAAATCGTTTGGCTGGAAAGAGGACCGGTCAGAGATTGATCAGTCTGTTGAAATTCGGTAATAAAGGTCTGTTGGTTTTTGAGCGGTTCTTCTTCAGCAGTGGCAAGGGTTGGCATGATTAAGACTAACCCCAAGGCCAACAGGCTGAACCAATAGTTAAAACGAGTCATTGTTTCTCCTCCAATTATGTAAACTTTTTCGAACTAAGGTTATTTAAAGCGTTCGGTTTTATACCACTTAGCTTCCCGTTTAAGCAAGGTTTCACGGATGTACATGACCAAGCCATAGGCGGCGACAACCATCCACATCTGGGCATAGGTAACGTACATCAAGGCGATAATGCCTAGGTTTTCCACACTCATTTCCCCTTTTTCCGTGGTGATGGTGATAAAGGTCCCGACGATAAACAGAACGATGGCCAACAGCCACAGAAGACCGCTAAAGCCGGCCAAGGTTGTATGGATGTAACCGAAAATATTCAGAATTAAAATCGTGTCAGAGACTACCAATGAGGTTAGCAGCAGAAAATAAATAGCCAGAAAATAAAGCAAATCGAAGCGAATCTTACGGGCTTTAGGATCGAACAGCAAGGGCAAGTTTTTTAAGATGACATACACATTGCCTTTAACCCAGCGTGTTCGCTGACGAAACCAAACGCTTATGGTTTGAGGTTCTTGTTCCCAAGTGACTGCCTTCGGTTGAAATTTAATGCGGTAGCCCATCGTATAGATGCGAAAGCTGATTTCGGTGTCTTCGGCGAGTGCTTTAACATCCCAACCACCAATGGCTTCGATAATAGACCGACGCAAGATAAAATTAGTGCCAGGAATGGTGCAAAGTTTAAACAGTTGCCAGCGCCCAGCTTGAGCCATCCACTGAAATGATAGAGTTTCAATATTGATAAAGCGAGTCAACAAGGTGGCATCTCGGTTGCGGGTACGGAATTTACCGACGACGGCACCCAGTGATGGATCGTGGGTCAGTTCTGCCACCAGGTATTGCAAGGCATTTCTTTCAGGGGTGTTATCGGCGTCATAAATGGCGATAAGTTCGCCCTGTGCTTGCTTAAAGCCTAAGTTTAAGGCGTTAGATTTTCCTTTACCACCAGTGATCCCATCGGTGTTAATAATTGTTAAAAGCCGTTCAGGGTGCTTTAACTGGATCCCCTGTAATAAGTCGGCACTGTTGTCTGAGGAATTATCATTAATCACGATGATTTCATAGCGATCATGGGGGTAGTTTAACCGCAGAAGGGCCTCTACGGTTTTAACAATGACAATTCCTTCATTATGGGCTGGGACCATAATGCTGACAAAAGGTGTTTCTCCTTTAATGGTTGGCGGCTCTGCCCCTTCAATTTTCATGTAATAGATGTACCCAGCAATAATTAGGATGACGTTAATTAGTAATAAACTCCAAATCGACAATGTGGCAATTAAAAGTAAATAATCCGCTAAAGTCATCTCGTCACCTCCCGTATTTTCGTCGGTATAAGACGTAGCTGATGATCAGGAAGATTCCCAGTACAATCAAGGTTCCTGTAATAAAGACAGTTAAAATTTTATTTTGAGTAGCAAAAAAGCTGGTTAGGCTAGTGTCTGGTTTAGCCACTGCTTTTGCTTCGAAAGGAATGGCACTTTCAATCCATTTACGTTGGCCATCCAAAAAGAATTGCTGATTTTTTACTTCCAGAGTATGACTGTTAGTGACGACTCGATGATCGGTATACAAGGTATTTTCAAAAAGATAAGAAGTAGTGGTTAATCCTGTTAAGATTCGTTCCAGTCGTTCTTCAGTTTCTGGAAAGGGAATGACTATGGCGGTTGGTGAGAAAAAGACTTTTTCACTGACACCCCACAAATCAATATTACGAAAACTGTCTGAGTCAAAGCCGACATAAGCTGTTTGATACAATTGATTAGTCGTGGCTTTTAACCGTTCCTGACGGTTTCGGTTAGGCAACAAGATGGTTGTATCGGCAAAGTTCAAGGCTTGCTCTTGGTAGTCTGCATCTTGATTCCAGTAGGCAGGGGTGGCAATTCCAACAGGGTATACTTTGTTTTCCAAAAAGAAGGTTAAACTAGTCGCCATCTGCCGCTGGAGAGCGTGTTGATCTTCCCGATTGCTATTTTGGACAAAGGGTGTTTGCAAAAATAAACTGCTGTTTTGAGTGGAGATTTCTGTTAAAATTTCCAAATAATTATTAGCTGCTTTGGTGTCCAAGTTGTCCCAAATACCAGTGGCACTGATGGCAAATGGCAATCCAGCTGCTTGTAGCTCTTGTTGGAGAGTTCTTAAAATGCCAAAGTCAGAGACAGGAGTAAAGTCGTCAAAGACGAGTAAAGGGTATTGTCTGACGACTTGGTTGATCCCTAACCACTCACAAATGACCCGATTGCCAATTAAGTAAGGCAAGCCTGTTGTTTGCCAAAATGGCAAATAGGCTACGCCATCTTGAAGGCTACCATAGGGATAGCGGCCTAATTCATTGTTGTAATTGAGACTGCCGTAACTCTTACTGTGCTGATCGTCGACTAAGACGTCAACAGTCACGTTTTGCTGAAGGTTTTCACTGGCTTGAAAGGTTAGACTATCCAGACTGGCACTGTCATACAGTCGCTTAAGGGGGGATCCCAAGACTTGACGCCAGCTTTCAGGCAAGTTTTGGCCAATGTGAAGCCGTTTTTTTTGATAGAGTTCTCGTTCCTTCAGAAAGGTCTGGTTGTCGATCGGTAAATCGGGTTGGTTAATGATCTCAATTAGTCCGGTATAATCTGCCAACTGTCCTGTTTGATAGTCATCGATTGAAAGGGTCGTAACACTAACTTGTAAGCTGGTTAACAGACTTTGCATTAAGTTGATCATCTCATCACCCTTTTGTTCCACGGCTAGGCTGTCGTAGACTAGCAGAAGCCGATCTCGGGGCTGAACTGGGTCAATCGTCCCTGCTGTGGCCGTATTTGGATAAGCAAAGATGAAGACAAGCAGTCCTATTAGCCAAAAGAATCTATTTTTCATGAGAGACACCTCCTCGTTCATTCATTAAGGGGTCTACCGGTCGCCAGAGATTTCGGTGAAGTAATTCTGCTAAAGTGAAAATCAGAATTAAATCAAAAATTAAGGGAATGATAAACAGTCGCAGTGTAATGCCGACAATTCCGTAGTTAATGATGGCTGTTAGGTAGTTCAGATAGGTCATCATTAAAAAGGATAATATAAAAATAGCTGGTAACATTCGCCAACGATTGTGTTGGCGCCAAGATTTAACAATTAGTGGTACATACAGGATTAAGATAATGAAACTAAAAACCAAATAAAAGCCAAAGGTTTTAGGAAAATAGGCGCTTCTCAACGTTTGATAGCCGTTAAAAAAGTGGCTTTTAGTTCCAGCAGGTTCTCCCTGACTTTTTTCCAAATTTCCTAGGTTAGGATCTTGCACTTGAGAGACTTGAGGCATGGCCGTCTTCATCAGGCTGACTAAATGAACGGGGTGTTCCAGATAGTAGGTTAAGAGCCAAAACTGATCGAGAGGCTGATAAAAATCAGTGAAAATTTCATTGCCATCCACGTCGATCGGCAAGTATTCAGCAAAGTAATCCTCTCCAGCTACAAGGGCATACTGACTGTTTAATTGTTGATGCTCCAAGTCAATGTCTTGAGTAGTTGATTTCATCAGACCTTGGGAAAAAGCTTGGAAATGCTGATAATTACGATTGCCTAAATTAATAAAGGAGAACGTGATACTGGCTCCTAACAGAATGGTGAAGGTGCCAAATAGAGCGAACATTTTAGTGCTGAAAAGCCGACTGGTAAAACTGATGAGAACTAGCCAAGCCAATAAGAAAAGCACCATGTATAAAAATTGCTGATGGAGGGTAATCAATAAAAAGGCATTAACTAAAAATAAGCTGAGCATGAATTTGGTTGGATATAATCGTCGATAGAAAGCGATTGATAAGGCAAATAAATACACGGTGGTAATCAATACTAGAGCCAAGACGTAAAAGGAATGGAAGTACAGGGTATAGCTAGTGTCTCCCAAAATAAAGACGACCAATAATGCTAGTAGATAATCGCTTCGTTGTCTCCCTTTACCGGTAATACTGCTAGTCAGTAAGTAGATCGCCCCTAGATAATAAAGGAGATAAAGGCCGCCTAAAAAACGCATATCAAAAATAACGTGGCTATAGAAGAGCTTGTTTAAAAACAGGGCCACAGCTAAGAAAGCGGATTGGGAGGAAAGCCAGGTTGAACTATCTGGATTATAATATTGTAAAATCCCGTACTGGCGAGTGAAATAGCCACTGCCATCTTCTGTAAAGCCTTGTAAGGGATAGAGACCTGCGGCTTCGAACCACTTGTTAAAGTCACCGTTATTAGCGACGCCATTAGCGGGTAAAACAAATAGAACCCAACTGGTAATCAGCCCGATTAAGATGACGCTTAGCCAGGCTGGTGACAAGTAGGTCTTAATAACTTGTTCTATTTTTAAGGTAGTTTGTTTAATTTGCTGATTGATTGCAGGCAATCGGAGCACCTCCTTGAAGAATACATTTAGGCAGTAGGGTTCGCCTGATAAGCGAGTAAAGCAAGTAAATTATCAAAGGAATAAAACTCTTGGCTAGCAGCATTCCCAAAAGCGCCATAAAACAGGGAGCTACTGTCAGTCACTTGAAATTTTTCCATCTGTTTAATGGCTGTCTGATAAAAGTCAACGTCCCCTAAGCGAGCAGCAATAATTGCTGTAAGAGCATAGGCCGCCGTCGATTGATTGTCATCTACTACTTGGCCATCTTGACTGTAGCGATTGTACAATTTGCCTTTAGCTGTTTGACTTTTTAGGAAAGCGATTGATTCAGGTTGCTGTTTTTCTTGTCGGACTAAGTGCAAAAGACTAATAAGAGATTCCACAATATTGATTTGTTGTGAGTCTTCGTAACCTTTTGTTTCGTAATTATAACGTGTTTGATAGAGGGGGAACTCGTCAGAGAGATAGCCTTCTGTCAGAATTTTTTCTTGAGTAGTTAATAATTGCTTCAGACTTTTTTCGTTGAGTGGCAATAACTTTAGTGCAGCTAGGTCAATGTAGCAAAGGGTAATGTGTTGGCTTTTTTGTTTGCTGCTGCCATCGTAAAAATCAATCAAATGATCATCGATTAAATTGGTTTGACTAAAGCGTTTGGCATAGGTCTGTGACAAGTTGCGCCAAGAAGAATCTTCAAAGACATCAGCAGCGTGGTCCATGACACGAATAATCCGTAGATCATCAACGGCTGCATTAACGGGAAATAGTTTTCCTTTAAGTGGCGAATAGCGATAGCTAAAAAAGCTACCATTGTCAAAGGTTCGTTGCATCTTACTGACTTCGCTTTGAAACAGTTCTTCCATTTGGGCACTTACGGCAAAGGCCATCATAAAACCAGCTGATTCACTTAATATTTCGTGGCCAGTCGCCACCTCTTGATCTTCTTTAGTCTGTTGGTAATTAGTGAAAACACCGTATTGATCCATCATATTATCTTTGATAAAAGCCAACAGACGATCAATTTTAACATCCCCATGATTGACGTCTAAAGGTGGCTGCCGACTGACCGAGGTGTTTTCAGCTTCATGATCATCGGGAGCAGGTAAACTGATGGGTGTTTCTTCTCGTTTTGTACTGATGTGAAGGACTGAGAAAAAAAGAATAGCGGCAAACATTAAAAATAACAAAACAGCTAACGCTTTCGATTTTTTTTTCATGATGGTTCCCACTTTATTATGATTTTAAAGGACATTAAGTCTCGTTTACCATCATATTATAGTATAAACAGGGGAAATAAGTAAGGGAAAGGGGTTGAAGAGAACTAGCTGACATTAGTGGTAATTTCAAAAGGGAACAGGAAGTATTGCTCGTCTTAAAGCTGTGAAATCAAGCTATTTACGCGGTTCTTTTAGAAGGTGATAAAAGAACGTCAGTCATAAACGTGTTTTTTTCAGAAGCAGACTACCTAAAAATTTTGTTTAAAGGTGCCTAATTTGCAAGGTGGAATGAGAGATAAAAGACGAAAACGACAATTGGAAAGTGACAGATGTCTGTTTGCTGGTGGCAGCTAACTGGGGTCTGACTAAGAGTAGCAGTAAGTTAAATTGGTTCTTGACCTGAAACCCATACCAGAGAATATACTAGGTGTAAGAGCGAAAGGTGGTTATTAACATGAACTTGATTGTAGAAATGACAGACAAGCTTGGGATGGATTACTATTATGTCAGGATGTATTGTGAAGGCGAGAGGTTGATGATGGAAACCCCTGATCCTAGGATGAAAGAGTTGAATCGTTGTATGTCTATGAGAGATCTGGAAAAGCTCCATTGGCAAGTCAATGGTAATGTTCGTCGATTGGTTTTTGTTTATAAAGAAGAAGGATACAGCATTGTGGATGTGGGAGCGGAGTTTGAGCGAGTCATTGTGAGCAAACTTATGGCTCAAAGTCTGGTATAATGAATCTTGGAACAAATTCTTGAAGTGGAGTGTAAGTAAATGAATCGCAAGTTAATTGTATTTGATATTGATGGCACGCTATTAAATTCTCAGAAGGAGATAGCGGCCAGTACCTTTGAAAGTATTAAGGCGTTAAAAGCAGCGGGACACCATTTGGCAATTGCTACAGGTCGTAATTATGATTTGGCCAAAGAGGTGGTAAAAGCAGTTGCTTTTGATCATTATATTTGTTGTAATGGGTCAGCAGCCTTTATGAATCATGAGCTAGTTCACAGTCACCCCTTGTCGAAAGAGGGCTTAGCTCGCTTGGTGAAAGTGGCTGATCAGGCTGGGTTGGATTTAATCTTCCAAGGGCTTTATGGGATGCGTCGGCACAATGAGTTGTCGGGGGACAAGTTGGTTTCGGCTATGACAAGTTTTGGTTCTGGCGAACCGGATTATGACGTTGATTTTTATCAAAGGGAAGATGTTTACCAGGCCTTGACATTCCATAGCGTTGAGCAAGAGGACATTTATGCCGATTTTACAGAATTTGATTTTGTGCGCTGGCATGAGGTAGGGGTAGACGTTATCCCTCTTGGAGGCTCTAAGGCAAAAACCATTGCGATTTTGGCCGATAAATTAGGGGTTTCATTGGCGGATACGATTGCCTTTGGCGATGGTGACAATGATCGGGAAATGTTGCGTTTAGTCGGTCATGGTGTGGCCATGGGAAATGCTAGCCAAGCCGTAAAAGCCTGTGCCGATGAAGTAACAGCTAGCCATGATGAAGATGGTATTTACCAGTCTTTAGTGAAATCGGGGCTGATTGCTAAGCTATAAAATAGGGATATAGTTCAGATGTGATAACTTATGTTATTATATCTGAGCTTGTTTTTTGCCGTAAGTTCGGCAAAAAAGAGAATTACGCCAGACGTTTTTTATCGTATAGTAAAACTATAAAAAGGGCAATTAAATGAAAGTTGCTCAATAATTAAAAGATGGATGGGGAATTTTAGTAATGGGGAAAAAAATTTTAGGATATGTTCAACAAGAGGCTAATAAGAAAGAGATGATGGGGAAATCTGACTTTCTGTTTAAGCCCACAAAAGGCTTATCAAAGATTGCAAATTTGCAAGAATTTGCGGCGAAAAGTGATGAATTTATTTTACTGACACACAGTTTGGATGATTTGAATTTACAATTGATTCAATTTTTCCCAATATTAGAAGCACTAAAAGATCGTGATCATGTGATCCGATTTGTGGAACAAGGATTGGCAGAGCCCTTGCCTCACGAGGTGTATTTTGAAATTCTAGTAGAGCTGGCTTCCAGTGAGAAACGAACGATGCAGCGTCGCTACGAAAAATCAAAAATTCAAGCACAAGCAAAAGGAAAAACCTTTGGTCGACCGGTAATCGATGAACGGACGATTAAACAAATTCAATCGTTGTACATGGTTGAGAGACGATCAATTCGTGAAATTTCGCAAAAATGTGAAGTCTCTGTTGGAACGGTCCATAAGTATATTAAAGAAGTACGGTAATAAACAAGGAAGCCTTTTATGGGATTCTTAAGAAGAGCTTAGGAACTGGACGGTCAGTTTCTAGGTTTTTTGTTTTCTTCGACATCATTTGAAAAAATGAGGGCAACACTTTTTTAGCTGATCATCTGATTTTGCTATGAAATTATCGGTCTGCTTTTGATAGGCGTTGACTGTAAATATCGATAATTTGACCTTATGTCGTTTTTTTGTGATTCGTTGGCCTAATAGGGATTATCATGAATAATACTGATATTCATCAGTGGGGCTTTTCGTTAAGATAAGAGTAGTTAAGCGCGAATGTTTCGGCCGAAATGAAAGCGATGACAAAAAGAACACACCTATTAAGGGGGAAGAGAATTGATGAAAAAGAAATTATTATTAGGATTAGTAGCTGGTGCAGCATTAGTCACAACATTGTCAGCTTGTGGTGGCAAAGAAAAAGAGTCTGCTAAAGACTCTGGTAAAACTGAAATAAAAGTCACTTGGCGAGATACTGGTGAAGTGGATACTCTGCGGACCTATTTAGAAACCTTTGCTGAGAAATTTGAAAAAGAGAATGAGGATATAAAATTAGTGTTATCACCTATTACTGCCAGTGAAGGGGATTATTTTTCTAAAGTGGCCTTGTCGATGCAGTCAGAAAGTACGGCACCAGATGTCGTAGCAGAAGATACCTTTATGTTAAATTCCGATGCTAATGCGGGCTATTTGCTTCCATTAGATGACAAAGTAAAAGATTGGTCTGAATGGCCAGAATACACAGAAAACTTAAAAGCTGGTTCGACAGGTGAGGACGGTGTTTTATATGCTATACCAGGTGTCACCGATTCTCGTGGTTTGTGGTATAACAAGAATATTTTTAAAGAAGCTGGCTTGCCGGTTGATTGGCAACCGAAAAATTGGGAAGAAATTATCACGACTGCCAAGACAATTAAAGAGAAAGCACCAAAAGTTATTCCTTTTTCAATGGGTGTAGCTAAGGCCAATGGCGAGTCCGTTTCCATGCAAACCTTTGAAATGTTGTTATATGGAACAAAAGATACATTGTTTGATACGGATACCAAGAAGTGGAATGTGAACACTGCTGGGATAGAAGATTCATTAACGTTTGTTGACGATGTATACAACAAAGAAAAGATCGGACCGTCTTTATCAGTTGCGATGAATAGTAATTACGGTTCTGTTCTATTTCAGGAGAAGTTTCCAAATGATGAGGCGGCGATTATTTTAGACGGTATCTGGAATATCGGGAACTATAAGAGTGATGGGGTAGTGCCGATTGACAATGCGACGGAACGATTTGGTTTTGCGGCGATGCCAACTCAAAATGGCGAAGCGCCAGGAACGACAACCATGGCAGGAGGTTGGTCTTGGTCGATTCCGAAGAAGAGTAAACACCATGATGAATCTTGGCGTGTGATTCAGGCTTTAGGTACAAAAGATGAGCAAGCCGCTCGTGCTTTGGCACAAGGGAACTTGACGGTTCGCGGAGATGCTGCTGAAGTTCCTGAATACAAAGAAGTGCCATTTATGGCAGAAGCAACGGAATTATTGGAAAATGCCTACTTCCGTCCAGCTAATGATAAATATCCAAATGTTTCAACAGAAATTCAAAACATGGTAGAGTCTGTAGCCAGTGGTAGCAAAACACCTGAAGAAGCAGCTAAGCAATACGCAGACAATGTGACGCGGATTGTCGGCAAAGAAAATGTGAAAGACTAAGGCATTATTTGCTGAGAAAGTGGAAGTCATTTTATAAAAACTAGTTAGCAAAGGAAGTTTTTCCTTTGCTAAACTTTTAAGTAGGTGGAAAAATGGATGGAACTGCTGTAAAAAATCAGTTGTCGAATGCGAAAAAGTCGTTATTATTTCTTTCGCCGTCATTAATTTTGTTGTTAATTTTCTTTATTAGTCCGATGGTCTTAACAGTTCTGTTTTCTTTTACCAATCTCTCTTTAACGGGAGCAGATGCTAGTAATTTGCAGTTTATTGGCTTTGAAAACTTTGCTAGGATGTTTCAGGATCCAGAGTTTCGGGTAAGTGTCTGGAACACGATTGTCTTTGTTCTTTTTTCAGCTGTTTTGGGACAGTGCTTCTTTGGCTTTTTAATTGCTTTCTTGATGAAGGAAAAGAATAAGCATTTTCGCAAAGTAGTTGGTTTAATTATTATTGCAGCATGGGTTACACCAGAAGTTGTCGTTTCCTTTTGCTGGGTGGCTTTTTTAGGAGATAGTGGGACCGCTAATTCTTTGGTCGGCTTATTTAATATCGAACCTGTGGCGTGGCTCTTTACATTTCCCATGATTAGTGTGGTCATCGCCAATATCTGGCGGGGGACGGCTTTCTCGATGATGGTATTTCAATCGGCTTTGGATGATATTCCGAAAGAAGTAGAAGAAGCGGCCTTTATGGATGGGGCAACGCGCTGGGAAGTCGTGCGGCACATCACAATTCCGATGGTCCGTGGTACGATAGCGACCAATGTCATGTTAGTTACTTTGCAAACTTTAGGGGTCTTTACCTTGATCTATACAATGACCGGCGGTGGACCAGGATCAAGTACGTCAACCTTACCAGTCTTTATGTACAAACAGGCCTTCGTTAGTTATCAACTCGGGTATGGCACAGCCATCTCTCTAGTTTTATTGGTAATCGGCGCAGGTGCTAGTCTCTTATATATGAAAACCTTAAAAGTGAAAGTGTAGGTGAGCAACATGGTGAAAAAGAGTCAAAAAATAGAAAAAGGGCTTCATTATCTCATTTTAAGTATCTTAGCGTTGTTGTTCCTACTGCCTTTACTGTGGATGATTTTTGCTTCTGTTGATACTGGTGCTATTCAGTCGTTAAAAATACCAGAAAAACTGACATTAGCCAATTTTACTTCGATATTGACAGATCCCGCGATTATTCGCTCGTTCTTTATTGGGTTGGGCATGTCAGGAACCCAAGCTATTTTGGTGGTCGGTTTGTCAGTTTTGGCCGCCTACCCACTGTCCCGTTATCAATTAAAATTTAAGAAAAGTTTTATGATGACGATTTTATTTCTGACATCACTGCCAATGACGGCCGTGATGGTGCCTGTGTATCAATTATTTCTTTACTTGAAGTTTCAAGATTCGATTATTGCTGTGACCTTCTTCTTAACAGCCTCATCCTTACCTTATGGTATTTGGATGATGAAGAATTTTATGGACTCAGTGCCACTTGAATTGGAAGAAAGTGCTTGGGTAGATGGGGCTTCATCTTGGCAAGGAGTGTATAAAATCGTGGCGCCTTTGATCGTACCAGGGATCTTTACTGTGGCAATCTTTACCTTTTCCGGCAGTTGGGGTAATTTTTTTGTTCCCTATATCTTGATTCAATCACCGGACAAGATGCCAGCTTCTGTGACAATCTTTCAGTTTTTTGGTAATTTTGGCATGGTGAATTATGGCCGTTTAGCGGCTTTCTCAGTTATTTATACAGTACCTGTGGTGGCTTTATACGCTTTATCACAAAATTTTATGTCTAAAGGCTTTAGTTTAGGCGGGGCAACGAAAGGATAGGATGAAATGAGTTTAGAAATGCGTAAGTTTCAGGCCCGTGTGGCCGAATTAGCTCCTTATCGCTACCGCAACCGGTTGGCGATTGGTGAGTGGCAAGTCGTAGAAGATTTAACGAAGCAAGATAAATACCCAAGTGAGCGAGTAGTAGCCGAAGAAAAACCTTTTAGAGTTGGCGATCGGTGGGAAGGACGAGATTATTATTTGTGGATCAGCACGGAATTAGTGGTGCCGGTCACAACAGAACGACTGGTTCTGTTGTTCGACTTTGGTAAAACAGGTGGTGGTCATAATTCCGGCTTTGAATCCCTGTTGTTTATTAACAATGAACCTTATCAAGGGGTGGATTCCAATCATCAAGAAGTGTTTTTGCCTCCTGAAATGGCTGGTCAAACCTTACAATTGAGTTTGAAATTGTGGTCTGGCTTAGAAGGTGGTGGCCCCAAAATCATGCAAGAACACCGCTTTTTATGTGCGGATCTGGCAGTTTTAGATGAAGCTGTGGATGATTTTTATTATTCAACAGATGTGTTAGTGAAAACCATTGAGTTGTTAGCTGAGAATGATCCGACTCGGGTGGCCTTGGTTAAAACAGTCACAAAAGCGTTTCAAGGCATTGATTGGTCTCAAGCTGGGAGTGTCACTTTTTACGAGTCACTCGCTTTGAGCAATCAGGCCCTTCAATTGAGAATTGACGAGTTACCGAAAGAGACAGATGTGATGGTCAAAGCGATAGGTCATACCCATATCGATGTGGCTTGGCTTTGGCGGTTAAAGCACACGCGAGAAAAGGCCAGTCGTTCTTTTTCGACGGTGTTGCGGTTAATGGAGCAATACCCAGATTATGTGTTTTTGCAAACTCAGCCACAGCTGTATGCTTATATCAAGGAGGATTATCCAGAAATCTACAGTCAAATCAAAGAACGGGTAGCAGAAGGTCGTTGGGAAATTGATGGAGGCATGTGGTTAGAAGCCGATTGCAATATTCCTTCTGGTGAGTCCTTTGTTCGGCAATTTTTATATGGTTCGCAATTTATCAAAAAGGAGTTCAATAAACAAACTGAATACTTATGGTTACCAGATGTTTTTGGTTATTCGTGGGCGTTGCCTCAGATTTTGCAAAAGAGCGGTATTAAAACCTTTATGACGACTAAAATTAGCTGGAATCAGTTTAATCGGATGCCTCATGATACCTTCATTTGGAAGGGGATTGACGGCAGTGAGATTTTAACCCATTTTGTTACAACACCTGAAATATCTGAAGACACGGGCTCCGACTGGCGCTATACCTATAACGGTATGATTGAACCAGCTACTGTTAAAGGGATATATGACACCTATCGGGATAAAGAGATTAACAGTCAGTTATTGCTATCATACGGGTATGGAGATGGCGGTGGTGGCGTCAATCGCGACATGCTTGAAAAACGCCGCCGCATCAATAAGGTTCCTGGTTTGCCTAAGATTGAAATGGGCAGAGCTGATGAGTTCTTTCATGACCTTCATCAGACGATCGAAGAGACGGAAGGCTATGTTCATAAGTGGGATGGGGAATTGTATCTAGAGTACCATCGGGGAACTTATACGTCTCAAGCTTACGTCAAAAAAATGAACCGGCGACTGGAACTGCGCTATCGGGAGCTGGAGATATTGGTTTCTTTACTAGTGGATAAAGAAGAGCATCAAGCCTTAAAGAGTTGGTTTGATCAGGGCTGGACGATTATCTTACGGAATCAGTTTCATGACATTATTCCCGGTTCTTCGATTGAAGAAGTTTACCGAGACAATAAGCTGGAGTATGAAGTGGCTTGGAAGATTGCTGATAAGATTGAAGCGGCAATCACTGAGTTGAGTCATGTGGCTGAAGAGGGTACCTGGACGGTTTACAATACAGCTAGCTGGTCACGGAAAGAACTGATTCAAGTGGCAGTAGCGACAGATGGGCAATTTCTCGATGAGCAGGGCGCTGTTTTAGCTGCTGAAAAAACAGCGAAGGGCTATTTAGTTGAAACACCAGAGGTTGGGCCTGTTAGCAGTCAGCAGATTCGCTTTGAAGCTCGTCGGCAGCCGGAAAGATCGGCTAAAGCGGCGGTGATTGATTTAGTCGCCAATGAGTTGGAAACAGAGGACTATTTGATAAAATGGCAATCAACTGGCCAGCTAAGTAGTATTTATGATAAGACCAATCAACGTCAAGTCATCAAGCCTGAAGGCCTAGGGAACTACTTGAAGCTTTATGAGGATAAACCAATTGATTATGATGCGTGGGACATCGATATTTTTTACAGTGAAAAGAGTCGCCTTTTAAACGCCACAGCCATTGAAGTGGTTGCCAATAATTCCTTTTTAGCGACTATTTGTTTTAGTTATCAATTTGGTCAATCTAAGATCAGTCAGTTTATGACGGTTTATCGAGACTCTCGCCGCATTGATTTTAAAACAGAGGTGGATTGGAAAGAGCGTCAGCAATTACTAAAAACTCATTTCGACCTGATGATTCGCAATACAGAAGCAACATATGATATTCAGTATGGCAGCGTTAAGCGACCAACGCATTGGAACACTAGCTGGGATTCGGCTCGTTTTGAAAGTGTCGCTCATCAATGGATTGATTTTTCTGAACGAAGTTATGGGGTTAGTTTATTAAATGAGTCTAAGTATGGCCATTCTGTTAAAGAACAGACCATGACTTTATCGTTATTAAAAGGAGGTATTTATCCGGATCCTGAGGCAGATGTGGGCCATCACATTTTTACATACAGTTTGTTACCTCATGAGGGCGATTTTATTGAAGGGAGGACAGTGGAAGAGGCTTGGCAGTTAAACAATCCATTGACTGTTCTACCTGGGGCAGGAAAAATCCCTGCTGATTTTATTATTCTGAGTGATCAATGTGTTATAATTGATGCTATCAAAGTCGCTGAAGAAGGAGCGGGAATTGTTCTGAGAGTCCATGAGCATACAGGGGATACTCGGCACGTAAGCTTACAGCCAAACTTTGCTTATTCAACTTGGTCTGAATGTAATTTGATGGAAGACAGAACGGGCTTTGAGACGATGAACGGAGACCTTAGTTTTACCTTAAAGCCTTATGAGATCAAAACATTTATCTTTAATCAATAGTTAGAGAGCGGGCTAACAATAGAGAGGGTGACGAAATGTTTAAGAGAAATTTGCTGTTTAGAACATTTTTAACCTTTTCTATTGTTGTTTTTTTATACAGTGGGTTATTGATGTGGACGACGATTGCCAAGCATTATGAACGGTTAGCTTATCAGAATAACAGCTTGAATGAACAGTTTTTGGAAAAGACCAGTCTGTCGATAGACAATCGTTTGGAAGTGTTATTTACTTATATTAATTTTCTATCAGAGAAGGAAAGTATCGATCAGTATTTACGGGAAGAAGACAATGAGTTTGCTTCTTTTTCTACCTTGTATGACGACCTCGTGAACAATTTATTTTCCATTAGCCAACTAGGATTCAATATTGGGGTAGCTAAGGACATTAACGGGTATATCGTTTCCCCAGATGGTTATTTTTTGTTTGATGATTATATCAAACATTTAGATTTGGAGAAGGAATTGTATCGGATTAAAAATATTTTGTCGAATAAAACAAACTCCACTTATGAGTACATTGCTGGACGAGATAAGTCGATCATGATTATCAAACAAACACAAGAATCTACGCAAAAAAGCATTTATTATTTTATTGTCTTTGATAATGGGGTGGTTTTGCCGGATAGTTTACCTAATGACACTGGAATGTTTGTTTTTGGTAATCAGGATAGCCGCCTATTTGAGATCGGTCCGCCTAAAGAGTTAAACTTGGGATTACCGAAAGGACGGGATAATAAGGGACTGGTTTCTTCGGAAAAAATCGATGACCAAACTTTTTTTATGAGGCGCTCAGGTGTGATACCTTCCATGACCTATTATTACAGCGTGCCAAATACGAAAGTGACAGCGTTGACTAAAGAATCCGTCAGCAGTTTGATTTGGATGTTGTCTTCATTGGTTATTATGGGAGTGGGCATTGTCTTTTTCAGCAGTCGAAAAAATTATATGCCAATCAAACAGATTTTACAAAACTTTGATGATCACCAAGATAAAAACAGAGATTTACTAGCGGATCAAAATGAATTGGATTTTATCTTGGAAAATATTAAACGAATCAATGCGGCTAATCAGGAATTGGAGTTGGAATATTCCAAGTCTCTCTATGCCATGCAGGAGGATTTCTTAAAAGAGGTTATTTTTGGTGCTACTGATAATCTGGCGGCTAAGCTGTCGGAGCTGCAGTTGACAGACTATCAGAATGGTGGCACTTTGGTAATCTTGTCATTGGAAGGGGTATCGGAGTTAGAGGCCAATTTAAGTGAGTTTAATGTGTTAACGCTGCGCAAACGGATCATTCAAACGTATCAGGCGTCTATGAATAGTCAGCTCTTTATGCCGGTAGCCATCGATTATCGTCGCTTTTGTTTGTTCTTTTTAGAGAAAGATATTCGCGAGGTGACCGCAGTATTGGAAGCTCTTAAGAATTTGATTGAAAAGGAGAACGCGGTGGATATTACCTTTACTATTGCCAATCCAATCGCGGACATTGCCAGATTGCCCCACGCGTATAATGAGGCTTTAAGCCTGCTTGATGTGAAGTACTCTTTTGTTGAAACGAAAATTATTTCCACTAAGAGCCCAGCCATTAACAATCGAGAGGATTACAACTATAGCTTGGAGTCAGAGCAATTGTTTTTAAATACGTTAAAGACAAAAAATTATGGTGAAGGCATTAAGTATATCGTGGATTTGACTCATGACAATTTTACTAAGCGGCAAATGAACATTCACAGTACCATTGAATTTAAGTATGCCTTGATTAACACCATTAAGCGCAGCTTGAATTATGTCAATAAGTCATTTTTGGAATTTTCCAATAGTCATTATCTATTGTTTGAGAAAATTACGAGCAATGATTCAGGGGTGTTGGAAGACGCCTTTGTCCATATTTTTACGCGAGTTATTCAAGAAGTAAAGGCGGTCAATGAAGGGACCGATAAGACGACACCGGAGCGTATTGTGGAATATTTGCAAGAAAATTATCAGGGAGATATTTCTCTGACGGCTATTGCGACCCGCTTCAATTTATCGGAATCCTATGTCAGTCGGGTGATCAAGGAAGCCACTGGGACGAGTTTTAAAAACTATATCAATGCGTTAAAAGTCGATAAAGCCAAGGAATTGTTGTCCACAGGAAAATTTAAGGTAAACGAAGTATCTGAGATGGTAGGATGTAATAACGTTAATACCTTTATTCGGATTTTTAAACAATTTGAAGGTCAGTCACCGGGGCAATTTATGCGTGACTGCTAAAGGGAAACCAAAGAAGTGCCACTATTATGTCTTAATATTGGCGCTTTTTTGTGCTACACTTAAAGTATATAGCTCCCATTAAATAATCATCCAATGGAACTATCTGTTTGATTATTTAACATGATGTATATAATAAAACTGGTAATTGGCTAGTTGCATCGGAACAAATAAGGAGATAGCTGTGGGGTTTATCATCGGGAGGTGATAAGAATGAGAGACGAACTTAATGAAGAGTTAACTTTGATGTTGCTGTATTTGAATAGCTGGCAGGAAAAATTAGGTGATTTTCAAGTGACTAGAAGTTGGAAAGGCTATGATTATGCGACGTTAAACCTGTTGTCAGAAAAAGGATTAATTGACGGTTCTGGGCGCAAAAAATCAGTCTACTTTTATCCTCAAGGGGTGGAAGAAGCCAAGCGGTTGTTTGAAAAGTATGGGTTAAAAATTGATTGATTGTGACTTTTGAAAGGCGGATCTCGCAGGATAGTACGCATTAGAAAGCGGGTTAAAATGGCAGAATTTGAAAAAGATTTTATCATGAGACAAACCAAAGATATGGCCAAGGCTTTGGCTAAGTTTATGGAGAAAGACGACGTGGATGATTTGCTAAAACTAGATGAAAAACATACCGATCAAGTCGAAGACCACGTTGACGTAGATGCCAAGATAGCTGAGGAACTGGTAAGGCTTAAGGGGAAAACAAGCGAGCGACGAACGGAGATAATCGAAGAAGATTAAGGGCAGAAAGCTGACTGGGGAAGGGAGTTGGCTTTTTGTGCTAGCTTTGTAGCGCGAGGGAGTGGCACGACGGGCTTTTTTGCGTTATACTAGCTGATATAATGGCGACTAGATACATCATGTTAAATAATCAAACAGATAGTTCCATTGGATAATTCGCATAATCATCCGCCAAGAGTGGGACTTTCAGCTTTTTTCTGGCTGAAAGTTTAACGGTAAAGGAAGATTATTTAATGGGAACTATATAACTAGTAAAGGATGACGACGATGGAAAGAATCTATTTGGATCACGGGGCAACGACACCGATGCACCCCCTTGTAATTGAAAAAATGACCGAGATAATGGCGACTGTCTTCGGCAATCCTTCTAGTATTCATCAGCAAGGGCGACAGGCTCACGGCTTGTTGGAAGAGGCTCGTAGCAAGATTGCCAATAGTTTAAATGCCAATGACCATGAGATCATTTTTACCAGCGGTGGGACAGAAAGTGATAACAGCGCGATTATGCAAACGGCTCATGCCCGAGTGGCAGAGGGGAAACATATCATCACGTCGGCAGTGGAGCATCCTGCTGTTTTAAATACGATGAAAGAACTGGTTCATCAAGGCTTTGAGGTGACTTATTTACCAGTGAATGAAGCAGGTGGACTCACAGCTGAATCGGTGGCAGAAGTCTTGCGGGAGGACACGATATTAGTGTCTCTAATGTCCCTTAACAATGAAACGGGGGTTCGTTTTCCAATTGCTGAAATTGGTCAATTACTGGCAGGCCACTCGGCCTATTTTCACACAGATGCCGTTCAAGCATTTGGTTTAGATGAGCTCGATGTGAAGGCGCTGGGGGTTGATTTTCTCAGTGCGACAGCTCATAAGATCAACGGGCCTAAAGGCATTGGTTTTTTGTATATTCGTGATGGCATTAGCTTGCCGGCCTTGTTACATGGCGGTGAGCAGGAAGAAAAAAGGCGACCAGGTACTGAAAATTTAGCGGGGATTCAAGGGTTTGCTACGGCAGTGGAGATTTTGACGCCTGTTGAAAAAGCCAAACGACTGGCTGCGTATGAGCACTTTGGCTTGTTGATTAAAGAGGCGTTGACAGAGGCAGAGATACCTTTTGTGATCAATGGTGGGCAAGGAGAGAAGTCTCCCCATATTCTAAATTTATGGCTGAAAGGTATCCCTAATGATTTACTTTTAATGCACTTGGATCTTCAAGGGATTTCTCTGTCGATTGGGTCGGCTTGTACGGCTGGGAATGTGGAACCGTCTCATGTACTGGAAGCGATGTATGGCAAGGGACACCCTAGTACGAAAGAATCGTTGCGGGTTAGTTTTGGTTTGGGAAACACGGTAGCAGAGATTGAGCTATTTATCGAAAGGTTATTGGAAGTCGTGCATCGGTTAGGGAAATAGTAAATGCCGTGGACGGACCATGATTTTATTAGTATAATGAAGTATCATAGATTATAGAGGTGAAAAGAATGGCATTTGAGAAACAAGCAACTGTATTAGGTTGTCCTGTGACGTATAAATTAGGAGAAAACGCTAAAAAGTACACACTTAGAGACAACGGCTTTACTGAAACCAATTCAGGTAATTTACAATTAATCCGTCCTTTGGATGCAACTCCTCAAAGTAAGCAAGGATTTAAATTGAAAATTACGGTAGCCAAAGATTTGGAAAGCTTTAAAATGTCGATTACGACAGCGAATGGCATGAAAGCCATGAATATTTTTAATAACGATAAATTTGAAATGAACCAGGAGAAGTTTTACTTCCTGATGGATGGCATGATTGATCGCGGTTGTTTTGCTAAGGTAACTGAATAAGCATTTAGAGTGCATTTTTTGTTTTTCCTTCTTTAAGGGAAAAGGAAAAAGCACTCTTTTTTTGTCTAATGAGCGCTTTATTCAGAAATGTTGCTTGAAGTGTGTTAGACAAAAAGACACCATCTGATGCCGAACTGGTCAATGAAATCAACCAGACATGAGCTGTAGTCGGTAGCGGTCATCGGTGTGAGGATATTGGCCCCATTTTTGAGCGTATCGAATGCTCGCTGAACTTTTTCAATGTCCTCTTTGTCAAAGTGAAAGCAAAACTGCATCGTATTACCAGAGATTGGTTGTTCTTCACGAGTTTCGGACAATGCGAGTGTTTGGCCAAAAATGTCGAGTTCAGCGTGATAGTAGGTGCCATCCTCATTTAAAACATGATAAGTCAGAGTTGCTTCAAAAGCAGCTTGATAAGCGTTGACTGCTTCAACGCTATTTTTAACATAAGCTTGCATAAATGTTCGCTTCAAATTTAAAACCTCCTTTTAAGTATGTTAACACAAATAAAAATTGATTAATCTTTTTTTAAAAAATACACTGATGAAGAGATCGCTGTATTGACCTGTTTATTTTCTGAATTAGCCGGATGAGTCTATTAACTTTATTTGAACAGATATCAGCTTAAATAAGGAGGGACACCCTACAAAAAGGGGGATGGTAACGATTGATTGTTGAACAAGGTAGGAAAAGAGGGATTTGTGAACAATTTATGCTCTTAGTATTAGATAAAAATATGGTTGAATCGAAAGGAAACTATTGATTAATAAGGGATTAAGCCGTATTATTAAGGAAGGTATTTATTTCGTATAAAGGCCGGTTTGTGAACTTTAATGAACAATAATCCGTTTAAATAAGGTAATAATTATGATGATTAGAAGGTAGGTTAGGGATGATTGAATTAAAAGAAGTGTGTAAAACGTATAATAGCGGTGGTGTCCCTTTTATGGTGAGCAAAAATATTACGCTTCATATTCAACCAAGGGAGTTTGCCATTTTATTAGGCGAATCTGGCACAGGGAAGTCGACGATTTTAAATATTATTAGTGGATTAGAGACTGTCGACCAGGGGCAAGTAATCATTGATAAAGTTGATATTAGCCATTATTCACAGGATCAGTTAGCAGATTTCCGCAAAGAAAATCTGGGGTTTGTTTTTCAAACATATAATCTAATTCCTAATTTGACTGTCAGAGAAAATGTGGAATTGATCGCTAAAATGAAGAAAAATAGTCTTGATGTGGATGTTGTATTGGAACAAGTAGGATTAAGCCATCGCCTCGAAAGCTTTCCCAATCAACTTTCTGGTGGCGAACAACAACGCGTTTCGATTGCTCGCGCCTTGGTAAAAAAACCAAAGATCTTATTGTGTGATGAACCAACTGGGGCGTTAGATAATCAGACGAGTCATGAAATATTGACGTTGCTGCAAAATCTGCCTAAACAATATGACACAACCGTTTTAATGGTGACACACAATCGGGCTATTATGGAGATGGCAAACTTGATTGTGGAGGTCTCTGACGGTGAAATATTGAAGCAAACCACAATTGACCATCCAAAACCAGTCAATTGTTTAAATTGGTAAGGAGAGACTAACATGCAGAGGATTTTGAGAAAAGATTTAGTCAGGGAAGTAAAAAAATCCTTTGCTCGATTTATATCGATTGCGATACTAATTGGTATGGGGACCACTTTTTTTATTGGCTTGAATTCAGCAGCACCAACTATGTTGCATACCGCCAATGCTTATTTTAAGGAATATCATTATCAAGATTTAAAGGTGATCGCGCCAGTAGCGTTTAATTTGGAGGATGTTCAGCAACTGTCAGAAATTGACTTAGTTGAGAATGGTACTTTAGGTCATTTGGCTCAAACCCTTACTCAACCAGGTAATTTGGTTCTGGAAGTTCTGTCTTTTAAGGATCAAAAGGAGCAGTTCAAGTTAATTGAAGGTCGTTACCCTGAAATAAGTGGCGAACTAGTGCTTGATAGTAAAGGTCGTAAAAATTACCAACTTGGCGAGGAACTTTCTTTCTTGGAAGGGGGCAACCATGACCCTGCATTTAAGGAGACTCCTTATAAAATAGTTGGGTTTGTGGAATCTACCCGTTACATCAGTAAAAATGCCCGTGGTGTCTCAGCCATTGGCAATGGATCAGTGGACTTGTTCGGTTTGATTGGGGAAGGTGATTTTACTCAGGAACCTAATACGATTGACATTGAGCTCGTGCCTAAAAGTCGTCAGAAAAACGTGTATTCTTCAGCCTATGAGGCAGATCTAGTCAAAGCTAAGGCGGCAGTTGACGTCTTTGTGGAAACAAAAATTGCTGAAACGACAAGCGATATCAAGTCAGAGCTACAAGATCAAGAGAAGGATCTGGCTAAACAACAACGGGAAGTGGCTGAACAGGAAAAGGAATTGGCAGAGGAGTTACAGGAACTTTCCGATAAGAAGGTGTCCCTTGAAGAAGAAAAAAAGCAAGCGTTGGCGGCCTATGAGACGGCTCAAAACCTGTTAACGGAACATCGAGAGCAATTGACAGAAGTGAAGAACCGACTCTCAATTTCTGAAGGGGCAATTGCTAGTGAAGGCAAACGACTGGAAAGTGTGGCGAAGCAAATCGCCACTCAGCAGGAAGAGCTGGCTCAATTGCAAGGACAAGCAGATTCACAAGAAAGCTTGTCTCAATTAGAAGAAACTTATCAGCGTTTGGTAGCATCATATGAAAAAGAAGCCGGCTTGCATCAAATTGAATTAGGAAAACTATCGGTAATTCGCCAACAGTTTCTTAGTATCGACCAGTTAGTTCAGCTCGAAACAGTTAACTTGCCTGATGTCGACCTGATAACGGCACAGTTTGCCAATCTTGAAAAAGAGCGGTCTGATGGAGCCAAACAATTAGCCGATAGTTTGGCCAAGTTAAAGGAAACTTCAACAGAATTTGATAATGGTTTGGCTGAATTGACTCGTGAAGAAGCTAAGGCTGAGCTGCTGTCTTACAAGATTCAGGGCATTGATGAGACAGAGACGTTTACTCCTTTTAAAGAAAACATTGAACGGTTAGGTGTTGTCAGTAAAGTGGTTCCCTTTGTCTTTTTCTTTGTGGCCTTTATTATTACGACCACTCTGATTTTGCGGATGATTGATCAATCTCGAGAGCAAATTGGAACTCTTTTAGCACTAGGAATCCATCGTCGTCAAATAATTAAGAAATACACCTTGTATACGTTGATTTCAAGCGTGATCGGCTTGGGGTTAGGGATCTATCTTGGGGTTTTTGGTTTATCGCAAGTGATCATCAACTTGTATTCCCCCATGTATAACTTCAGTGATTACCAGTCTCAGGTATACCCTTCTTATATTATTATATCTTTATTGGCTAGTGTGATTTCAGTGGTGATTATTCCGTATGTTGTCTACAGCCGGTTATTTAAACTGCCGGCGTTACAGCTGATTCGCCCGAAGGTTGCCAGTAGTGGCAAGCGCCTGTTAATCGAACGGATACCGGGGTTATGGCGTCAAGTTCCTTTCTTTTTTCAGCGGACGATTCGCAATATCATGAGTTACAAGGTTCGTATGAGTATTTTATTAATCGGGTTTGTCGGTTGTATGAGTTTATTGTTTATTAGCTTTGGTGCCCGTAATTCTGTTGATCAGTTGCAGAAAAAACAATTTTATGAGGTATTTAAGTACGATGTTTCAGTGGGGCTTGCCGATGTGACTTCAACAGAGGAAGAGGCTGAATATTCGACGTATATGACTGAAAAAAAGATGAAACACTTGCCAGTTTTTCAAGAGAAATGGGAGTCGTTGACAGCTGATAAAAAACGAATTGAGACGTTTCTCGTCAGCCCAGAAGAATCGAAGGTTTTCCATCAGTATATTGAAATGACCGATGCGGACTCAGGAAAGTCACTGACTTTAGGAGAGTCAGATGTTGTGGTGACGGAAAAACTTGCAAAGATTTTTCAGTTAAAGGTAGGAGATACTTGGCCGATGGTTAATTCTGAAGGGCTGACGATTACGCCTAAAGTGACCAAAATTGTTAAAAACTATTATTTACATTATGTTTATCTTGGTAAAAAAGCGTACGAACAATTACTGGGAGAGCCAGCTGTGTATCAGCGCGATTTTTTGCTTGTTGAGAAATGGGGAGACAAGGCATCAGAGGAACTTTTAAATTTACCAGCTGTTAACAATGTGCACACTCGCCAGCGTGATATTGAGAAGATGGAAGAGATGACGGCTCAATTAAATAATTTGATTGTGGTATTGATTGTAGCGGCGGTCTTGTTGGGGTTAGTGGTTCTCTATAATTTGGCTTATATCACAATTCTGGAACGAAAGCAGGAAATAGCCGTGATGAGAGTGATGGGCTACCGTCAAAAGCAATTGACTCGCTATATTTTTCGTGAGATTTTATTATTGGGATTCTTAGGAATTTTACTTGGTAGTGTGATTGGAAAAGGACTTCATCAGCTAGTTATGGAACAAGTTGAGTTGGAATTTTTATTCTTTCCCCAAATCGAGTGGTTGAAAGTGTTTAACGAGTCTGGTTTTACGCTCTTAATTATTGCCAGCTTGTTAATGATCTTAATGCATCGAAAGATTAAACAAATAAATACGGTCGAAGCCTTAAAGGTGAAGGACTAGGACGCAAACAAGCTGAGAAAAGTCTCAGCTTGTTTTTGTTGTGCCAATCATAAAAAAACGAGGAAAAGGAAAGAGAATTGTGCCAGTCTTTTGCCGCGGATAGTGTTGGATGACTTGGGTTTTAAGCTCGGCTAAAAACACTGGTATTTGGCTATCATTTAGTTGTGCTAAATAGGGCAATAGTCCCGTTCCTTTATACCACTCGATAATATCTTCATGAGCATTAAGCTGGTGAAAGTAGGTTGTGGACCAACTGTCAAACTGAGGATAGTTTTCTTTCATTAAGTCAAAGTAATCACTGATAGTTAAGGTGTGTTGCTGTCGCACTTCCTGAAAATAAGGCCGCCATTGGTTATTGGTCGCTAGTTCCTTAATGAGTCGATGAATGGGTTGTTCGCTGTTCATTGGTAATTGAGCAGCGAAGGTGCCACCAGGAGCCACTAGTTTTTTTAAGCGGGGCAGAAGTTCTTGGTGATTAGGTAGCCACTGCAAACAAGCGTTGGAAAAAACCAAATCAAATTGACCTAAAGGAGTGAGGTCATCAGCTAAATCACAGGTTTCAAATTGGTACTGAGGATAATCCAGACGAGCTCGTTCAATCATGTCAGGAGCACTATCGAGGCCGATAATCCGACTGTTGGGAAATTGTTTGCCTAATAGATGTGTTCTGTTTCCAGGGCCACAGCCTAAATCAACGATTGTTTTAAACGGGTTGTTTGGGATGCGGGCGACTAGGTCGATTGCCGGCTGTGTTCGTTCTTCTTTAAACTTTAAGTACTGACTAGATTGCCATTTCATAGAGTTCCTCCTTAAGAAATAATGTTATTATATCTTAACAATAAACGGTCTCTTAGTCACTTAATAAGTCTAGAAAATTGGGGTTGAGATGAGCGTCTAAAATAATCGACGTGTTAATTTTACCGTAGCTCATTAATTCCGAAAGCAAGTCATCGATTTCCTCGGTGTTTTTCACAAAGCCCTTGATAAGATAGTTATCACTACCTGTGACGGAAAATATCTCAGTTAGCTGATTTTTTGTTTTGAGAAAGGTCAATAGTTCATTAAAGTGAAGGGTAATATCACTAATACGAATGATGAATGCTAAATTGAAGCCAAGTTTTTTGTAATCGAGGTCGATGGTAAAACCTTTGATACAACGGGAATCAATCAGTCGTTCCATCCGTGTTTTAACACTAGGTTGAGAGAGAGAAACTTCGTCAGAAATCGCTTTCAAAGAAATTCGGCTGTTTTCACGAAGTAGTTTTAAAATTTCAATATCTGTTCGATCTAAATCCATCCTAATCACTCCTTTTCGTTTATTATACCATAATAGAACTTTGTGAAAATCGCTGATTTTTTGTTTAAATAAAAAATATGATGCTATTTCTTTATAATAAAACTAAAATCAACGAAATCTTGTTTTTTTTAATATATACCGAAAAATAAAAAAAAGCTATACTTATTTTTGGAGGAAGCGCTTTCCTGTCAGCTGGACTGAAAGGAGAAAAAGATGAATAAATGGATGAGGTTGATTTTACTTTATCTCGGCGGCACTCTGATTGGCTTAAGTCAATTGAAAATTATGCCAATTGTAGAGCCTTTAGCCAAACACTTAAATGTTTCAATGACTCAAATGTCGTGGCTAACGTCAATTTTTACAGTATCCGGTATTTTTATTGCATTACCTGGAGGAATTTTAGTCACCAAGTTAGGAGCAAAAAAGTTATTACTCATAATTATTGGCTTGTTAGCCGTTGGAAATTTTATGGGAGCATTGGTGACCAGTTTTCCACTACTTTTAATTTCACGAGTGATTGAAGGGATTTCGTTTTCGACGATCATTATGACGTCAGTCGTTTTGATTTCGGATTGGTTTAAAGACAGTCCACATAGTGGAACGGCTATTGGTTTGTTTATGACATTTCCAGCCACGGCGTCGATGATCGCTATGAACAGCTTTGCCCCCTTGTCTGAACGGTTTGGCTATTTCGCTAGCTGGTATTTACTCGGTGGGATGTCACTGTTAATGGTGGTGGTTTATTATTTCTTGATCGACAATCCGCAAGCCACAGAAAATGACGGGCAAAAAATCCAAGGGGGCGATTTTGGGAAGTGGTCCGTGATTGGCGCATTTGGTTACTGGCTTGCTTACAAGGGAGCATGGCCTTCGTTTTGTACACATTTATAGCGATTTACCCTTTGTTATACATTGATTTTTACGGTGTGACAACGGCTACCGCCAATTTTTATGCGAGTTTATTTGGACTGTTTGGTATTCCTTTTGGGGTCGTGGCGGGGATGCTGATTGACAAAACGCAAAAACCAAAACAATTGATTGCCCTTTCGTTTATTGTTATGGCGTTGTCCAGCATAGGGGCTCTTTATTTAGATAACAGCAATGCCCGTTTTATTATTCAGTTGTTTTGTTTATCTTCATCCTGTAGTTTAGCGTCCTCATCGGTGACGATTACCGTGCCTAAATCAGTCAGTGAGCCTTTGATCGGTTATGCGATGAGTTTTGTTAATTTGTTTTATTACAGCAGTATCGTGATTGGCCCCCCTTTGGTCATGACAATCATCGAAAAAAACTCATGGAATAGTGGCATTTGGGTGGTTTTTGTTGGCGGACTGATCGGTGTGGTAGCAGCTTTTATCTTTATGGGAGCAAAGAACAAAGAAGTAGTAGAGTAACTTAAATTTAGGAGGAAAAACAGATGGAAAGACAGTTTGAAGCAGGTTTAGCATTTGCTCAGAAAAAGGATCAACAGGATCATATGAACAAGATCAGAGAGCGCTTTTGCATTCAGCCAGAAACGATTTACATGGATGGCAACTCTTTGGGAATGGCCTCGAAAGATGCTCGTGAAGCCTTGATGAAAGTCGTTGATCTTTGGGAGACAGAAGGGATCAACATTTGGAATATTGAAGACAATAAATACTTTTTGTACCAGGATTTTTTAGGAGCTCGTTTAGCTGAGTTGATCAATGCTCGACCAGATGAAGTGACCGTTATGACTAATACCACGATCAATATACATCAAGGGATCAGCACTTTTTATCACCCAACAAAAGAACGCTATAAAATTTTAGTTGATGATATTAACTTCCCAACAGACCGTTATGCAGTTGACAGCCAAGTGAAATTGAAGGGCTACGAGCCAGCAGAGGCGGTAAAAGTGGTCGCGAGTCGTGACGGGGTGATTGACGAAGAGCGGGTGATTGAGGCGATGACAGATGATGTTGCCCTAGTCTTATTACCGGCAGTTCTATACCGCAGTGCGCAGTTGCTGGACATGAAGCGTTTAACTGAAGCGGCCCACAAACGAAATATCATCATTGGCTTCGATTTATGTCATTCAATCGGTGCAGTCGATCACGACTTTGCTGATATTCAACCGGATTTTGCCGTATGGTGTAACTATAAATATTTATCGGCTAGTCCTGGGGCAATCGCTGGTTTTTATATTAATCAAAAACATTTTGCCATGGAGCCTGGTTTAGCAGGCTGGCAAGGGAACCGCAAGGACACACAATTTCAATTGAAGCAAAAACATGAGCATGCGCAAAATGCTGGTGGTTGGCAAACTGGGACGCAACCACTCTTTTCAATGGCGCCGTTAGAAGGCGTGCTAAAGATCTTTGAAGAGGTTGGCATGGCTAATATTAGAAAAAAATCTTTGGATATTACAGCTTATTTTATGTATTTAATCGATACGAAGTTGGCTCAGTATGGGTATTCAGTCGGGAATCCTCGGGAAGATGAACGGCGGGGCGGCCATATCTGTTTGGTTCATGAAGAGGCGTATCGGATTTGCTCGGCGTTAAAAGATAGTGGGGTTGTTCCTGATTTCCGCGAGCCTAATGTGATCCGTTTGGCACCAATTGCCTTGTATACATCTTATGAAGAAGTCTATCAAGTTGTTGAGATTTTGGAATTTATTGCTATAAACAAAAAGTACGAGAAATACAGTTCAGAACGCAGTATGGTGGTTTAAGCAAGTCGATGAGGAGGAATCAAGATGTTAATAGGTGTACCTAAAGAAATTAAAAACAATGAAAATAGAGTGGCCGTCACCCCTCAAGATGTGGTCAGCTTTTTAAAGAAAAATCATCAGGTGATTGTGGAAAAAGGGGCGGGATTAGGAGCCGGTTTCAGCGATGAAGAATATTTAAAAAATGGAGCCAGTATTAGTGCGGATAAGTCGGCAGTCTGGGCAGCGGAGATGGTGATGAAGGTGAAGGAACCTTTGGAAGCCGAGTACCAGTATTTTAGGGAAGGGCAAATTCTCTTTACCTTTCTCCATTTAGCACCAGAAAAGAAGCTGACAGATGCTCTTCTAGCAAGTGGTGTGACGGCCATTGCCTATGAGTCAATTCAACTGGCAGATGCTAGCTTACCTCTTTTGACACCGATGAGTGAAGTTGCTGGACGGATGGCAACTCAGATCGGGGCTCAATTTTTACAAAAGGAAGTTGGCGGTAAAGGGGTGCTCTTAGCTAGTGTGCCAGGAGTTGAACGGGGCAAAGTGGCAATTATCGGTGGTGGTACAGCAGGAACTAATGCGGCTAAGATGGCGATTGGCTTGGGTGCACGAGTGACGATTTTAGATGTCAATACGAAACGATTAGCTCAGTTAGATGACCTTTTTGGCGATCGAATTCAGACCTTAATGTCGACACCCTTCAATATTGAAAAAGTGGTGAAAGAGGCTGATTTAGTGATTGGGGCGGTGTTAATTCCTGGTCATAAGGCACCGACGTTAGTGTCGGAACAGATGATTGCTCAAATGTCACCAGGTTCAGTGATTGTGGACATTGCCATCGATCAAGGGGGGATCTTTGAAACCACTGATCGAGTGACCACATTAGCCGATCCAACATATGTGAAGCACGGTGTGGTTCACTACGCAGTGGCGAATATGCCTGGCGCTGTGCCGCGAACATCGACGATGGCCTTAACCAATTGTACCATCGCCTATGCTTTGCGGATTGCCAATGGGGGGATGGAAAGAGTGATAGCTGAAGATGCCATCATTGCCAAGGGGATCAACACCTATAAAGGCAACTTAACCATCAAAGAAGTGGCAGATGATCAGCAGCGGACTTATGTAAACGTTTATGATTTAGTCAGTTAAAACAGGAAACTAGCCTCGAAAAAGAGGCTAGATAGTTCCCTATTAAAGAGTCACTATGCAAAGCTTCTCTTCAGCTTTCAGCTAAAGAGAAGCTGCAAGCACCACTCGGCCCTCGTCATTATGTTGATGATCCAATAGAATTATCTGTTCGGATTATTTTATGGGATGGGTATAGTTTCTTTATTTTCTAAGAGTTCACAAAAAGTTGGCTTAAAAGAGTGAAATTTTCTGAAAAAAAGACTATAATAGGCATACTGAAATCCGACCTTCAAATCGTAGATTATTCAGAATTCAACAGAAATGATGGTGATAGTATGACAGACAACAGCAAGACTCGAGTTGTCGTCGGCATGAGTGGTGGCGTGGATTCGTCCGTAACTGCCTTACTCTTGAAAGAACAAGGATACGATGTTGTGGGTATCTTCATGAAAAATTGGGATGATACTGATGACAATGGTGTTTGTACGGCAACGGAAGATTATAAGGATGTGGCGAAAGTCGCCAACCAAATTGGAATTCCTTATTATTCGGTTAACTTTGAAAAGGAATATTGGGACCGTGTTTTTGAATATTTCTTGGAAGAATACCGTCGTGGTCGAACGCCGAACCCAGACGTTATGTGTAATAAAGAGATTAAATTTAAAGCCTTCCTTGATTATGCGTTACAACTAGGCGCAGATTATGTGGCAACTGGGCATTATGCGCAAGTTGTTCGTGATGAGCAAGGGGTTTCTCACATGCTTCGTGGTGTGGACAACAATAAAGATCAAACTTATTTTCTAAGTCAGTTATCTCAAGCGCAATTGGCAAAAACGCTGTTTCCTTTGGGGCATTTGCAAAAGCCAGAAGTGCGAGAAATCGCCGAAAAAGCTGGGTTAGCCACTGCTAAGAAAAAGGATTCTACAGGGGTTTGTTTTATTGGCGAAAAGAATTTTAAAGAATTTTTAGGCAAATATTTACCAGCTAAGCCAGGTAATATGGTGGCGGAAAATGGTGAGATTAAAGGGACACATGCCGGATTGATGTATTATACTATCGGTCAACGACAAGGCTTAGGCATTGGTGGTGGCGGTGAAAATCCTGATCCGTGGTTTGTAATTGGGAAGGATTTGACGACTAATACGTTGTATGTTGGGCAAGGATTTCATCATCCAACGCTTTATTCTACTCATTTAGAAGCCAGTGAGATTCATTTTACTACCGAAGGGGATCGACCTAAGGAGTTCAGTTGTACCGCTAAGTTTCGTTACCGTCAACAAGATACAGGAGTGACGGTTACCTTAGATGAAAAGGATTTAACGAAAGGAACGGTTGTTTTTGATGAACCTGTTCGCGCTATTACACCGGGACAAGCAGTTGTTTTTTATGATGGTGATGAATGTTTAGGCGGTGGCATGATCGACTTGGCCTTTAACGGGGCAAAGGAATTACAATATATTTAATTGTTTGATAGAATACCGTGCTTAACTCAAATAAGCCTCAGGCGATGCCTGGGCTTATTTGGGTTGAAAAGAATAAATAATTTTGTTTATTTTAACTGAAATATGTGGAAACAGCGTATATAACTATAAGGAGGCAGTGGAAAAGCGGAAGGCTATAAAACATAATCAGTCAAGGCTCATTGATCTTGATTAGTTTCTTTTCGACGATTCCGTCGATAGGTTGAAATGGTTTCATAGGCGTCGTAACAGAGGAAAATAACGGCAGCGATTGCTAAAAGAACCACGAGTGGGCCTTTGGCAAAGCCCATGATTTGATTGGCGATCAGGACGATGTAAGTGATAACTCTGACAAATGTGAATAAGTGTTTCAATAGTTTTCCCTTCTTTCTCATTGTCAGTATAGCACAAGTCAGTGCTATCGAAAAAGAAAGGAAGGTGATGATGGTGAAGGAGCAGAATGATCCTAATCCGTTATATTTGTACCCGATGTATTTATCAAATAAGGAGGTGAAAGGGGAATTAAAACTGGTGATGTATTTACCAGATTTTGATTTGAAAGTTTTGGGAAAGGAATTAGGAGCTCTTGGAAACAGTATGAGTGAAAAAGCTTGTCAACAAGCTATTTTACTGGAAGATAGGGGTGTTGCTGTACCCTTGCCTGGATCGCGATCTAAAAGGAGAGAGCCGCCGAATGGTCTAATTTTAGTTGATTATCATGAGTATCGAAAAAAGTTGAAAAAGAGAGGGAAAGGTAACTAAAAATGTTGGCTGTATGACTTAGATCGTAAGCTAAACTTATGGCGGGTTGTTGAGACAGAGTGTTCGGTCGTATTCTTAATTTGGTCTAAAAAGACCATTCTAACTTTTGATAAATCAGGTTATAGAAGAACCCCTCACCTCAAATTTGAGGTGAGGGGTATGTGAATGTCGCGAAAAAAAAACCTCTGATGGCTTACATCAGAGGAGCAAAAACTCTTAAAACGGCACGTCCCAGATTTCTGAACCAGCCGACTTCTTGAGCGGTCTTTAAGTTGATTTCCTGACAAAGAGCTTCTGTCTTTCGGAAATCTGCTAACATAACAGGAATCACCTCGGTTTGATACATCCAGACGCCACATTCTAAATGAAGAAAAAGGCTTCGATAATCTAGATTAATTGTGCCGACTGTGGCAAATAAACCATCAACGACAAAGGTTTTTGAATGAATAAAGCCAGGTGTGTACTCAAAAATTCTCACACCAGCTTCGATTAATTGCCCGTAATTAGAGCGCGTCACAGCATGGACGTACCACTTATCTGGTATATGTGGGGTTTGAATGCGGACATCAATGCCACTTTTAGCAGCGTTGCAAAGAGCTTCCATTAGTAAATTATCAATCACCAAGTATGGGGTTGTGATGTAGATAGAGTCTTTGGCGCGGCCGATTAAATTGAGATACACGTTTTCACCCATCGTTTCATCATCAAAGGGCATATCGGTATAAGGCTGAAAGTATCCTTTGATTGCAGGCAACGCCTCATAGCCTTCTTTTGGATAGTACTCACAGTAATCCCGTTCCTCATTGCGTTGCAAGTCCCAGAGGCTAAGGAACATCAGGGTGAAGCCCCAAGCTGTTTGCCCTTCTAGCATAATGCCTGTGTCTTTCCAATGGCCGTGTTTTTCGTAGGCGTTGATGTATTCATCGGCCAAATTATTGCCACCAGTAAAGGCCACTTTTCCATCAATTACGGTTATTTTTCGGTGATTACGGTTGTTAAAGACCGATGATAAAACGGGCACAAAGGGGTTGAAAATGCTGCATTTAATGCCCATGGCTTCTAGCTTTTTATCGTAGTTTTGGGGGAGGGTAAAGATACACCCCATATCATCATAAATCAGTCGAACATCTACCCCTTCTTTAGCCTTACGCACCATGATTTCCAGAAGACTGTCCCACATTTCTCCTTCTTCAATGATAAAGTATTCCATGAAAATATAGTGTTCAGCTTTTTCCATTTCTCTTTTCATGGCTTCGAAAACATCTTCTCCCAATGACAGATAAGTTCCTTTGGTATCTTTAAAAGGTGGCACGATACCATAAGTGGTTAAATAGGTGGATTGAGCTAAGGCGTCTCCGTTGGTTGTTTTAATCTTTAAATCAGGAATGGTACAAGCCAATGCGTGGGCTTCTTTTTTTTGAATGTCTTCCATCTTGTGCTGTAAGCTTCGCTGGATCGTCAAACGTCCGAAAATCAGATAGGTCACCGTTCCAAAAATCGGCAACAGCATAATGGGGATTAACCAGGCAATTTTATAAGCAGGGTTGCTGCGATTATTGATAATATTGAGAACAATGACAACGGAAATGATGATGTTTAGAATATAAAAGTACACAAAGTATTCTTGAAAACGTAAAATAATGGCAAACAGAATGGTCAGTTGCAACAATAATAAAAGGGCAACAAAAGCTGCTCGGTGGGTCAATAATTTTAAAAATTTCATGGGGAAAGGGCTCTCCTTTTCTTTAAGTCTCCGCTCATTTTTTGAGATAGCGTGCAACTTTGATTATACCTTAAATGAAAGACAGAGTATAATGGAAATAAACGATGTCTCTAAGAAAGGGTGGAGTGGTGTCGATGAATGTCATTCAACATTTAAATGAAAAGCTGGGCTACACAGAGGGAGAGGCGGTGTTGGCCGACTATATTCTCAAACATTCTGAGCAAGTGCTAAATTATTCCATCCGGGAATTATCGCAACAAGCCTATACTTCAACGGCAACAATCTTTCGTCTATGTCAGAAACTGGGGTTGTCAGGCTATAAGGAATTTGTGATTAAGTTATCGCGAGATTTAGAAAGTCACTATAATAATATTGCGGGGATTGACGCTAACTTTCCGTTTAGTCGTGTGGATTCTGACTTGTTGGTGGCTAAAAAAATTGCCGCCTTATCCAATGAAACGATTACTCAAACGCATCTATTATTGACAGAGGGAATGCTAAATCAGGCAGTTGATTTGATAGTTAAGGCGGAGAGTATCTTTGGCATTGGTGTTAGTCATTCTTTTAATCGAGCCGTGGATTTTCAGACAAAGATGTTGCGGATTGACTATTATGTCAAAGTAATGCCACTACAAGCCGATCAGTTTCATTTAGCTAATCACGGGACTGCTAAAGATGTGGCGATTATCATCTCCTACGGGGGAACGACAGCGGAGATACTGAGTGATGCCCGCTTGTTAAAGCAAAAGCACTGCAAACTGATTGCTGTCACTTCCAATACTGAAGGAGAGCTAGCCAAGTTGGCAGATGTGGTCTTGCCGTTACCTAAAAATGAGAATGCTGACTTAAATATTTCTACGTTTTCTTCGCAAATTGCCACGGAGTTTGCCTTAAATGTGCTGTATTCCTGTGTCTACAAACGAAATTACTTGGAGAATATTGACAAAAACAAAAGCGCTCCGACTTCTTATTTACTGTCTTAAGGTCACAATGTTTCATTGTGATCTTATTTTTTTGACCCAAGGATGAAACGTTGTCCCTAAATCAGGTCAGGTCATTTACAAAGAGAAGGATATCAGTAAGAATGAAAGTGTCTTCATTAATAAAGACAGTATCATATAACGGGATGAGACGAGTATTATTTAAGAATGGAGTGAGTGTATGAATGGGTTAATGGTTTTTTTGGAAGAAAAGGTTCAACCAATCGGTGTGAAGATCGGAGGGCAACGACATTTATTAGCGGTTCGTGATGGTTTGGTATTATCCATGCCATTAATTATCGTCGGGTCATTATTTTTAGTATTATCCAGTTTGCCAATTCCAGGGTATCAGGAATTTATTGGGTCGATTTTTGGTGAAGAGTGGACGAGTACCATGGGATTTGTCGTTAATTCGACATTCGGTGTGATGGCTCTGATTTCCTCTTTTGGGATTGCCAATTCACTGGTGAAGAGCTACAGCATCGATGGTAACACTGCTGGGATTATCTCCTTGTGTTCATTGTTGCTTGTCACCCCATTAACAAAGGATAATGGGATTGATATGACCTATATGGGCAGCAAAGGTTTGTTTGTCTCACTGTTGATCGGTTTGATTGTGGGGGAAATATACCGTCGCATGGTTCAAGCTGAAATTGTGATTAAATTACCGGACAGTGTTCCGCCAGCTGTTAGCAAATCTTTTGTGGCTTTGATTCCAGCGGCAGTCTGTTTGACCTTCTTTTGGGTCTTGCGTTTGGTAATTGCCAGTGTTGGTTTAGGAAATTTACATGAGGTAATTGGCAAGGTTGTTGGAGTGCCGTTGTCTTATGTTGGCGGCGGTTTTATTGGTGGTTTGGTAGCAGTCCTAGTTACGGGGATTTTTTGGTCTGTTGGTATTTTAGGCTGGGATTTGGTTCAAAGTGTGTTAAATCCTTTATGGTTGCAGATGCTGGACGAGAACCGCCTGGCCTTTCAAGCAGGAAAAGAAATCCCTCATATTTTAAATACGACGTTCTTTAATGTTTTTGTGTGGATGGGGGGCAGTGGCTCTATTATTGGTTTGGCCATATTATTGATGTTCTTTTCAAAGAGTAAACAAAATAAAGAACTAGGTAAACTAGGCTTTCCACCAAATGTTTTTAATATTAGCGAACCGATTATGTTTGGTTTTCCAGTGGTGATGAACCCTTTGATTTTGATTCCTTTCACCATTACGCCGATTGTCATTTACATCATTTCGTATAGTGCCATGGTCACAGGGATTGTGGCTAAAACAGCCGGGATATTAGTTCCATGGACGATGCCGCCGATTATCGGTGGTTATCTGGCGACAGGTGGCCATATTTCAGGAGCGATCTTGCAATTGGTGTGTTTAATCGTCAGTATCGTAATTTATTATCCATTCTTTAGAATGATTGATAATCAGTATTACCAAGATGAGTTACAAGGATAGGAGCATTATAAGTGAAGAGACTATTAAACTGTACGGCGTCGGAAACTCGCGCCTTGACAAAAGAAGAATTGGTCGTCGCCATTAAAGCCAATGCTGGGCGAACGATTTTGGCGGAAAATGATGTGGTGATCCCACCGTTTTCTAGTAATGTGACGAATTCCGAGGTGGTGGCTGCCTTCGGGGCGGACCTCATTCTATTGAATTGTTTTGATTTCCAGGCGCCAGTCATCATTGGCTTGGATCCTGCTGATCAGACCCCGATAAAGACGTTAAAAAAATTGACAGGAAAACCGATTGGGGTAAATCTTGAGCCGGTTGATGGGGCGGCTAGTTTTGAAGGCACTATTAACCAGATCAGTCCGGGGCGAATCGCTTCCGATGAGAATCTTAAACGAGCTAACGAGTACGGTTTTGATTTTATTTGTTTGACTGGCAATCCTAGTACAGGGGTGTCTAATAAGGAAATCAGTGATGCGACCAAACGAGCTAAAGGGCTTTTTGAGGGAGTTGTAATAGCGGGTAAGATGCATTCAGCTGGGGTGTCAGAAGCGGTAATCGATATGGAGACCATTGATGCTTTTGCTGAGGCTGGGGCAGACATTATTTTAGTCCCAACTTCGGGCACTGTTCCTGGTTTCACAGAACAACAGATGCACGCTTGTATTTGTCGAATTCATCAACAAGGAAAGTTGGCTATGTCGACCATTGGCACTACTCAGGAAGGCGCTGACACAGCGACTATCAGAGAATTAGCCTTAATGAGTAAACGAGCAGGGGCGGATATTCAACACATCGGCGATGCTGGGTTTAATGGAACAGCTGATCCAGAAAATATCATGCAGTTGTCAGTTTCGATTCGTGGCAAGCGCCACACCTATTTAAAGATGGCACAATCGATTAACCGATAGACTCTACAAAGATAAGCGAGGAGAACGACTGAGGTGTCAGTGGTTCTTCTCGCTTAAAATCTGTCTGTTTGCTCGGAAAGAAAACCTTAGTTTTTTTATTTCGACTATGTGGAATTTCTATTGTAAAATAGAGTCATAACTAAACTAAAGGAGCAATGATTATGATCACCATTGGCAAATTAACGGATTTTACATTGACTCAAGTGGTCACACTGTTTAAAGAGCGAGTAGCGGTTTTTGTGGTTGAGCAAGCGTGTCCTTATCAGGAAATTGATGAGGCGGATTATCAAGCGACTCATATTGCCCTCTGGCAAGGGGAGGAACTAATGGCATATACGCGGGTCATTGATCGTGGCACTGAAATTACCTTCGGTCGAGTTCTGGTTACTCAGGCCTTTCGCGGTCAACAATTGGGACGTCAAATTGTTTCAATGACGTTAGCGGAAATTGAGAAAAATTATCCTGACAAGCCCGTTCAGATTTCGGCTCAAGCTTATTTGGAAAAATTTTACGGTAGTTTTGGGTTTGAGGTGATTTCTGCTGAATATTTGGAAGATGGCATTCCTCATATTGACATGGTCTTGCACTAAAAGAAGAGATTTCAGGCGTTATTAAAAAAGCTTAAAGGAAGATTCCTCTAAGCTTTTAAGTCATGTTTAAAGTGTCTAGTAGTTCACCTTGAAATTGACGAGCTAAAGGTGATAAGGAATTGGATTTTTTGGTAATCAGATAGGCGTGACGCTTCAGTTTTGGGAACCCTTCTATTGGGCGAGTGATGATGTCACCAAAGGCCAGAGATTCTTTGACCAAAACTTGAGGTAAAAAGGCCACATGTCCTGATTGTTTAATAAATGCTAGGAGACTGGGAATATGATTCAGTTGGACGGCAGCTTCAACGGAAGTCCCAATTTTTTGAAACCCTTGCATGATTTGTTGGATAAAGTCCTCTGTTCCAAAAAGGGCTAAAGGCAAGCTTCGGCTTTTAAGAACAGCTTGAGGGATGACTTGATATCGAGCATAGGGGTGAGATGCCGACATTATCGGAATGGCTTCATCGGTAAATAAATGTTGACAATCCAATAATGGGTGGCTAAAGTTCGGGTTTCGGGTCTTAATTAATCCGATGTGAGCGTAGCCATCGATGACTTTTTCGGCAATTTCAGGCGAAAAATGAACATCCAAAGTAAAGACGATTTGCGAATGATGTGCTTGAAATTCTTTTAGAATATGAGCTAAGGGACTGATGAGCGATTCAGAGGCGTAGATCGTGATATGGCCTAAAAACCCAGATTGTAACTTTTGAATATCACTTTCAGCGTGTTGAATTAATTGTAGAATTTTTTGACTGTAAGTTAACAATAATTTTCCAGCTTCGGTCATTTGGACAGGTGTATGGTATTTAATAAAAAGTGGGGTTTGAAGTTCCTTTTCCAGCAAGTTGATATGGGCCGTAATGGCCGGTTGAGTCAAAAATAGCACTTCAGCGGCTTTTGAATAACTTCCCAGACGAGCAACTGTTTCAAAACTGATTAAGTGTTTGACATCCATAGTATCGATTCCTTTCGTATTTATAAAAAAGCGTGATAAGGGTATAGAAAAGCTAAGGTCTTTTGTCCAGTTGTGTATGCTATACTGACGTTAGAAGATGATTGTGTGATGTGGCAGGAAAAAATTATGATAGGCGTTAGGCAAAATTATTCTTGAGATGGGACAACCAAAAGTAGTGATGTGATGTTCTCAACTTTATTTTACCTGTTGAACGCGGGAAATAGCAAACTAAAAATGCGTTAAATGGTTGTGTTGTTAGAGAAAATGCCCTGGAACAAATTCTAAACGCTAACATTTAGTCGTAAATTCGACCTGAGTATTGAAAGAGGCCTTCTTATGAAAATAAGTTGGTAAAAGAGAAGGCGGGTTCCCCTAAGTTATCTTCCCGCTTGTGTTGTTGAAAAAGAATGAGGTTAAGCCCCTAGTGAACAGGTCTCCTCCTGTCCGGTTTGATCTCTTTCTTTTTTTGTGTTTAAGAATACCGTTAAATGAACGTAAATCATATAAATTGCCCCTTAGTCGTGCTATAATTAGCTTGGGTGGCGTGTGGTCTTAGATGAATGTAGTTAATCATTCTCCTTTGTTCGAGGTTTAAGCAACCATGCGTCATCTAATTTAGTGGAAATTCCTCTGTCACACCAGCGAAAGTCGAGGTGGCAGAGCTTTTTTATTTAAAAAAATAAAAGTTTTTGTTTTGTAAATTATCATCGATAACCTCAGCGTATACATAGAAGTAACTGGTTTCACAAAGAGTAGCGACAGTATTCTTTTTGTGGTGAAGCGATTACAACCAGTCGGGAGTTCTTTGTGAAAAACGCATTCTGTAATAGCTCTTTCTTTATAAGAAGTCTAAATAAGTTGTTAAATTGTCTTCGCTAAAAATAAGTAAATAGTGGATTCCAGTAACTATCATTTGAATTTCATTCTCAATTAGGATAAAATATAAGAGATTGGATAAAGAAAAATTTGATGTGGAGGTCGTTATAAATGTCCGTTTTAGAAATTAAGAATTTACATGTGTCGATTGAGGACAAAGAAATTTTAAAAGGCGTGAACTTAACTATGAACTCTGGTGAGATTCATGCTATTATGGGACCAAACGGCACAGGGAAATCAACCTTATCAGCTGCGATTATGGGGAACCCTAACTATGAGGTCACTGAAGGTGAAGTCTTATTAGATGGTGAAAACATATTAGAGCTGGAAGTCGACGAGCGTGCTCGTGCTGGTATCTTCTTGGCCATGCAATATCCAAGTGAAATTCCTGGAATCACCAATGCGGAATTTATGCGTGCCGCGATTAATGCTAAGCGAGACGAAGATGATAAAATTTCAGTCATGGATTTCATCAAAAAATTAGATGAAAAAATGGCGATTTTAGATATGCCGGAAGAAATGGCAGAACGTTACTTAAACGAAGGCTTCTCCGGTGGTGAGAAAAAACGTAATGAAATCCTACAATTAATGATGATGGAACCAACCTTTGCAATCTTAGATGAAATTGATTCTGGCTTGGATATTGATGCGCTTAAAGTCGTGTCTCAAGGGGTCAATGAAATGCGCGGCGATAACTTTGGCGCGTTGATCATTACTCATTACCAACGTTTGCTTAACTACATTACACCTGACGTAGTTCACGTCATGATGGACGGTCGTGTGGTTAAAACAGGTGGGGCTGATCTCGCGAAGCGTCTAGAGTCAGAAGGGTATGCTGGCATCAGCAAGGAATTAGGAATTGAACTAATTGAAGAATAAGAAGGGTGGACAAGATAAATGAAAGACGTACAATTTACGACTTATCTTGACGACTTAAAAGCTTTTTCAGTTGGTCAAGGTGAACCAGAATGGATGCTTGAATTTCGTCTAGCTGCGTTAGCCAAACTAGAGGAATTAGATTTACCAAAAATCGAACGGGTTAAAATCGATCGTTGGAATTTAACCACTGTGGCGGACTTTGAGGAAAGCGTTGAATATGGCAATGTCTATAACTTTGACGCCTCCAAAGATAACCCTATCCTAGTTCAACATGGCAATACAACGGTGGTCGAACAAATGCCAGTCTCACTAAGTGAGCAAGGTGTGATTTTTACCGACATCTTTACCGCTATGCAGGAACATCCTGAACTGGTTAAAGAATATTACATGCAACTGGCTGTCAAGCCAGATGAAGATAAACTAACAGCTTTCCACGCTGCTTTTATGAGTGGTGGCTCCTTCCTTTATGTTCCTAAAAATGTGGTTATTGAAGAGCCGATTGAGGGGATTTATCTACACAATGCTGCTTCAACGACTAATTTTGTTAAGCATGTCTTAGTTTTGGCGGATGAAAACAGTCAGTTTAACTACTTGGAACGTTTCCAAACAGTCGGCGAAGGTGATGTTAAATCGGTGGCCAATATCGTCATTGAAGTTGTGGCAAAACAAGCTGCTAAAGTGAAGTTTTCCGCCATTGATCAATTAGGTGTCAATGTGACCGCCTATATGAACCGTCGTGGCCATATTCTCCGAGATGCCTCAGTTGACTGGGCCATCGGTGTGATGAACGATGCCAATGTAGTGGCAGACTTCGATTCTGATTTAATTGGCGAAGGGGCCCATTCAGAAGTTAAAGCTGTGGCAATCAGTGCCGGCCGTCAAACACAAGGAATTGACACACGGGTGACCAACTATGGGCGTCATTCAATCGGTCATATTTTACAGCACGGTGTCATTCGCGAACGAGGGACTTTGACCTTTAACGGAATTGGTCACATTATCAAAGGGGCTAAAGGGGCAGACGCTCAACAAGAAAGCCGTGTGCTGATGCTGTCAGATCAAGCACGAGGCGATGCCAACCCAATTTTACTAATCGATGAAAATGAAGTAACTGCCGGACATGCGGCCAGTGTTGGTCGTGTGGATCCGGAAGAAATGTATTATTTAATGAGTCGTGGCTTGAAGAAAACCGAAGCTGAACGTTTGGTTATCCGTGGCTTCTTAGGCTCAGTCTTAACGGCAATTCCAGTGAAAGAAGTTCGTCAGGAACTAGCAGAGGTTATAGAAAGGAAGTTATCGTAATGATTAGCAAACAGATCAAGCAAGATTTTCCAATTTTAGATCAAGCTGTCAATGATGAACCTTTAGTTTATTTAGATAACGCTGCAACCACTCAAAAACCACTGCAAGTCTTGGAGGCTTTGCGCCATTACTACGAGTACGACAATGCCAACGTTCACCGCGGTGTTCATACCTTGGCCGAACGCTCCACGGCTGCCTATGAAGGCGCACGGGAGAAAGTTCGCGAGTTTATTAAAGCGAGTTCTACTGAAGAAGTCCTGTTTACACGGGGCGCAACCACTGGCTTAAATTGGATTTCCCGCAGTTATGGCGATGCTAATGTCAAGGAAGGCGACGAAATTGTGATTACCTACATGGAGCATCACTCCAATATCGTCCCTTGGCAAGAATTAGCGAAACGCAAAAAAGCCAAGCTAGTTTATCTTAATTTGACCTCAGATGGTCAACTGGACATGACTGATGCTCGTCAAAAAATCACTGACAAAACCAAGATTGTGTCAGTGACTCATTGTTCCAACGTTTTGGGGGTAACCAATCCGATTGTTGAGTTAGCCGAGTTAGCTCACACAAAAGGAGCTGTTATCGTGGTAGACGGAGCTCAAGCAGTGCCTCATATGCCAGTAGATGTTCGAGCTTTAGGAGCTGATTTTTATGTTTTTAGTGGGCATAAGATGTGCGCTCCCACGGGAATAGGTGTATTATATGGCAAACGGGAACATTTGGATGCCATGGAGCCCATCGAGTACGGTGGTGAAATGATTGATTTTGTTTACGATCAGGAAAGTACCTGGACCCAACTGCCTTGGAAGTTTGAAGCGGGAACGCCAAACATCGCTGGGGGAATTGGCTTAGGTGCGGCCATCGATTACTTAAACGAACTTGGCATGGAGCAGATCCATCAATATGAAGCGGACTTAGTGGCTTACGTCTTACCAAAATTACAAGCCATCGACGGCTTAACGGTCTACGGACCACAAGATCCGAAAGATCACAACGGCGTGATCGCCTTCAATATTGATGGCTTACATCCACATGATTTGGCAACCGCCATGGACATGCAAGGGGTGGCGGTGCGAGCTGGCCATCACTGTGCCCAACCTTTATTAAATTACCTGAACGTGCAGTCAACCGCACGAGCAAGTTTTTATTTTTACAATACCAAGGAAGACGCTGACCAGTTAGTGGCCGGTCTTCTGGCGACAAAGGAGTTTTTCCAACATGGCCCTATCTAGATTAGATAATTTATATCGACAAGTCATTTTAGATCATTCAAGTCATCCTCATCACCACGGCGTGTTAGATGAATCAACGACGGAAATTGAGATGAATAACCCAACCTGTGGTGACGTCATTCAACTTCAGATGAAACTAACACCAGAGAATGTGATTGAAGACATTCGCTTTGACGGCAGCGGCTGTTCAATCAGCACTGCTAGTACAAGCATGATGACCGATGTTGTCATTGGAAAAACCACCAGCGAAGCCTTAGCATTAATTGACAGCTTTTCCGAATTAGTACAAGGAAAAGACGTGGCCAAGCTAGATGCCTTAGGAGATGCTCAGATCCTCAGCGGGGTAGCTAAATTCCCAGCTCGCATCAAATGTGCTACCCTTGGTTGGAAAGCCTTGGAGCGCGGTATTTATGAAAATAAGACGACAACCGTAGAAAACCAGCGTCATTGTGACGAGTAACGAGTCTAGCTTTAGCGTTGCTAAAAGCTTTTTAGAGAAAGGAATGAGCCTGATATGAGTGAAGTACCTACTCCAGAAGTTGAACTTGAAACAGAAGTACCTTCTTTAGAAGAATATAAATTTGGCTTTCATGATGAAGACCAATCGATTTTCAGTACAGGCAAAGGGTTAACGGAAGAAATCGTCCGGGAAATCTCAAAAGTTAAAGATGAGCCTGAATGGATGTTGGAGTTTCGTTTGAAATCCCTAGAAGCCTTCAATAAAATGCCCATGCAAAAATGGGGACCTGATTTGTCAGACATCGATTTTGAAGCCCTGACCTATTATAAAAAAGCCAGTGATGAGCCAGCTCGCGACTGGGATGACGTGCCAGATAAAATCAAAGAAACCTTTGAACGTATTGGTATTCCTGAAGCTGAGCGTAAATACTTGGCTGGTGCCAGTGCCCAGTATGAATCTGAAGTGGTCTATCACAATATGAAAGACGAGTTCAGCAAACTAGGTATCGTCTTTACCGATACGGATTCAGCTTTAAAGGAATACCCAGAATTATTCAAAGAGTATTTTGCGAAATTAGTGCCACCAACTGATAACAAATTGGCGGCTCTGAACTCAGCGGTTTGGTCAGGTGGCACCTTTATTTATGTGCCAAAAGGGGTGAAATGTGACGTGCCGCTGCAAACTTATTTCCGGATTAATGCCGAAAATATGGGGCAGTTCGAACGTACTTTGATCATCGTTGACGAAGGTGCTAGCGTTCATTACGTGGAAGGCTGTACTGCACCAACTTATTCAACCAATAGCTTGCACGCGGCTATCGTGGAAATCTTTACTCGCAAAGACGCTTATTGCCGTTATACTACCATTCAAAACTGGTCAGATAATGTTTACAATTTGGTAACCAAACGTGCCAAAGCTTATGAAAATGCTACAGTAGAGTGGATTGACGGTAATCTAGGTGCTAAAACCACGATGAAATACCCAAGTGTTTATCTGGACGGACGTGGTGCCCGTGGTACTATGTTGTCAGTGGCATTTGCCAATGAGGGTCAAATCCAAGATACTGGGGCAAAAATGATTCACAATGCACCAAATACCTCTAGTTCGATCGTATCCAAATCAATCGCTAAAAACGGTGGCGAAGTTAACTACCGTGGTCAAGTAACGTTCGGCAAGAAGAGCCAAGGTTCTATCTCTCATATTGAGTGTGATACGATTATCATGGATGATTTATCGAAGAGTGATACGATTCCGTTTAATGAGATTCACAACAGTCAGGTTGCTTTAGAGCATGAGGCGAAGGTCTCTAAGATTTCTGAGGAGCAACTGTACTACTTGATGAGCCGAGGCTTATCTGAGCAAGAAGCGACTGAGATGATTGTTATGGGGTTTGTTGAGCCCTTTACGAAGGAATTACCGATGGAGTATGCAGTGGAGTTAAATCGATTGATCCAGTATGAGATGGAAGGGTCTGTCGGATAAAAAATATTCAGGTCTTAGAAACGGCGACATAATGCTGTTTCTAAGACTTTTTTTGATTTTTGGGTGATGATGTTGCACCAGATATTGCACCACCGGCCGAAAATTTCACCTAATTTTAGGAGAGGTGAGCGTTTTTTATGTTCGGATAAATGCGAGACATAGTTTTTTCCATTCTCGTCTTCAGCGAGTGTCTTATTGACATCAATCGCTTTTTCACTTCTAATAACATCTGTTTCATATAAGGCAAAGGCTTCGCCACGACGTAAGCCAGTAAATGCTAACAAACGGAAATAAACAAATTTGTGGTATTCTTCCACTTCTTGATAGGCTTCTAAAAACTTCATCTTTTTAACGAATGCAGTTGCGTCGTAACACATTTGTGTTCATGTTATACTGTTTATAAGAAAACTAAACAGGGAGGTTCAAAAAATGGCAACGATTACTGTGCGAGTGACTGAAGACGAAAAAGCTTTTCTAGGTCAAATGGCAAAGTTTGAAGGAAAGAGTCTATCAGAATTATTAAAAACGATAACATTGGATTCGTTGGAAGATACCTATGATGCTCATGTTGGTGACTTAGCCTATGCTGAGTACCTGAAAAACCCTCAATCCCGACCTTTATCAGAGTTAATGGCAGAGTACGGAGTTGATGAGTAATGCCGTATCAGGTACGTACAACGGAACACTTTGATAAGCAATTGTCGAAATTAGATAAATTTACAGGTCGAACTATTTTAAAGTGGCTAGCCAAAAACATAGAGGGCATGTCAAATCTGAGAGCAACAGGTAAGAGTCTAGTCGGAAATTATGTCGGTAAGTGGCGATACCAAGTAGGAGATTACCGCATTATTTGTCAGATTGAAGATGATCAGCTTATTGTTTTGACACTAGAAGTTGGGCATCGAAAAAAGGTTTATAAGTCATGAGTTTTCAATGTCGTTTTTTCAAGTAACTAACTAGCAGTTTTAGGTTTAACTTAATCTAATACAAATAAGATGAAACTTGAGAAGGAGTCAGCTGAGTTCTTGTTAATTGTTTGTTTGCAGTATTGATCTCATGGCTTTCATTGTTCCATAGGGGATATCCTTGATCTGTTATGGTGTATAAGAGAAGTGACATATTGTTATCGAAAGCCAATTGCATGGGTTGAATTTGCTGAAGCCTATGACAAAGGACGATTAGTTATGTTGTAGCTATGAGGGAAAATTGAGGGGTTTTAAGGGCGAAAGGTCGCATTTCCATGCTATAATAGTAGTGTGGAAATTTGAAAAAAAATCAAAAAGCTGATATACTAAACGTGTAAAAAGAGCCCTGCGCTAACAGGACTCCTGGTAGAACTGATAAAAGATTAGTGACTAGCCCGGAGCAAGTAATCATCCAGACTTGTCAAAGCTTAGAGGATGGTTACTTGTCTTGATTAAAGTTCAATATCGCGATCACTAGCATAGCCAAACTAATGGCCAGTGTTAATGCTTCGAATACTGACATAGTACTCCCTTTCTTGAAAGAGTAAGGGAGTACTTATTTTTTTTTAATCATAAGCATCACCTCCTATTGTGTTACATAGGGAGGCTAGCCACCATCTGTTAACTTTTCCACACGGTTATTCTAACTTGAATGTGTTTGAATTTTAAGCGTTTTTTGGTGATAGACAAAAGAATAGCCCTCAGTTGGAGGCTGAGGGCTAAAGGAGATTTTATTTACTTTGGAGGAGTAAATAATGAAAAAGTTTTGTTAGGGTTGTTTGTTGGTATACATATATAATAGCGTGTAAATATGAAGTAAATGTGATGAAGATTAAACAATCATATGAATTTTGTTTTAAGAAATGATTAATGAAGGTATTGGATTTGCAAAGGGCTCCCTATAATCCAAGAATTGAGTTAACGACTGGAATGGCTGAAAATGAAAAAAATTAAAAGTGTCCATTAGTGAATTTGATCTGGCGGAACCGATTGTTTTCAATCAGCAGACTAACTTACTATCTAAGAGAATTGTGAGTACAATGCAAATGTAGCGCCGTATACGAGACCCATACGCACGGTGCAACGAGAAGGCCCAGAATTATTCTCCCTCTATATTCCTAAGAGCATTCTAATTAATATGCTCTTTTGTTGTACTGAAAGGACTAACAAATAATATTTACTGAATAAAAACGACTTTAGGATGAAAGTAGTTATTTATCATAAAAAGTGTTCTTTTTTTGTGTACATTTGCCTCATTATTCGATATGATTGAAACAATTATTTCAATTAACGTTCATTAAAAAGAGGTGAAAATCAGGTTATGAGTGTTGATATGTATGTGTCATCGTCTCAACGTCAAGCATCAAGTGTGACTAAGATGTGCCAGAAGCAAATACAGGGGTATGAAGAACTACAGAGGGCGATCGATAGTTTTGTATCAACTAGCCCAATGCTGACGGGAGCAACATATGACTCAGCTAAACAGTTTTTTATATCAGTGCTGCAACCATTATCAAGAGGTGGGATTCTTTTATCAGAAGCTGTCATGGAGGCTTGTCAGAAGTTTCCGGAAGAGTATTTAGCGAATGTAGATAGTGGCGATTTGAAAGAGTCTGATTTGAGGGAGAAGATCGCCCGAATAAATCGACTGACGGCTGAATTATCAGAGTTACAAGATCGCCTTCATTCGTTGCTGTTTCGCCAACAACAAAATGGCACCTTGGACGGGTCAATCGCTTCTCGAATGTCAAGTAATCACTCATTGATGGCGACATATGAACAGGTCAAAAGAAAGCTACAAGAGAAGCTTGATGACTTATTGGAGTTTAATGCGACATCACCTATGATCTTTTCGAAGATAAAGGCATTAAAGGCGGCTGTCACGGCAGGCACTGACCTGGCCAATGGCTCGTGGAACTCTAATTTGAGTAGATTTGTAACGCCTCCATCTGATAAAATGAAGTGGACAGCAACGATTGCTGATTCTTGGGTTATACGAGATAATAGAGCTAAAGGAATTGATTCAGCAAAAGTTGAAGAACTAAAAGACTATGATATCTACGCAAAAGTTATATATGATGCAAATGGCAACCCAAAAGTATTTTGGCAGCTAATGAAAGATGGCAAAGGTGTCAAAAACAAAGAATTGTATCGTTATTTGAAAAAGGCTGGTGAACATCTAGATCCTTCAATGTTTGAATTTATTTCATTAGAAGATTGGGATAAGAAGGTTAAAGAAGGCTTTAAACAAGGCCTCAATATTGAAACAGGAGATGAGTACAAAGGAGCTATAAAAGGCATTGTGGCAACTTCTCAGGTTGTTGAAGATGTGTATACTTGGACAACAGAATCGGAATTAGCTCAAGCATTGCAAATATTAGGATTTACGTATGCCTCCTATCGGATAGCGTCGAGTACTGGTAAGCCGAAATATACGGGTGCTGAAAGTCCAATGATCGGAAAAGATTGGAACAATTATTTTAAAGAAGAGTATGGTGCTCAGAACGTTCAATGGAAGCCTACTTCATTCAATGATATTATTGTTAGTCCTGAACGCTTGTATGGAAGTACAAAGAAGGAAATTCAGTCAATCTTGGGCTCAGGATGGATTGAAGATACATATGGTTCTGCTGGAAAGGGCTGGAAATTTATTAATAAAGGGGATGGGATGGTGTTTTACCATTCAGGAGAAGGGATTCATGTGGGAGCATACTATGGTTTTTCCTCTGGGAAAACTGGAAAAGTAAAAGTGATAAGAGCAGACGATAATTATGTCCCAACACCAAATGATGGTGCGACATTAGTGATAATAGAATAGGGGGAGAAAATTTGAAACAATTAACGATTGGGGAATCATTTAGTGGTTTTTTAAGTAGCCTAAAGATACGCAACATGGGAAATATGACTCATAAAGAAATTTATGAGTATATTTTTGAAGACTTTTTAAGTGATGTAGTGGCCTATTTAGGACCATATACGCTAGATAGATTAGTGAATGAAGGCATAATTGATGGAAATATTTATGATATATCCAAAAGTATAAACGACGAAATTTTTGATATGATAAATGGGGCAGAATGGAATGTTTGTTCAGTAAAAAAATCGAAAAGATGGAATAAAATATTTGATGATTTAAGTAAACTAGATAATCTAATTCATGAGAAATGGACCGACGAAGAGATAGAATATTTGAAAACAATGTAAAAATGACGCAATCAAAATAGCGCACCACATACTGCACCAAAGGATTGAAAAGCATTCCATTTTGATAAGTGAAAAAGAGCTTATTAGTATCTAACCTTGCTAGTTTACTAAGAGCTTTTTTGCTATGTTTTTGGCGAGGATGCTTAGGTCCTCAAAGTGGGATTTATCAAGGTGGCCTGGATAATAATCAAATTTTCATTAAAGAGCCTTGGAACATTGAAAAAGGGGTAAATGTTTTAGATGTGAAGCCATTGAAGTAAAGGAGAAAAGATAAATGATGGAAAAAGAGCAAGAAATAAAAGAAGTGACCCAGCAGTTAATTCCTTTATTGAAAAATAATAATAATGGAAGTATTAACTACCAAATTGAAAAACTGAAACAGATTGAAGATATTGTGAAATCCAATGTAGATGAAGGTGAAAAAGAAAAACAGATAAATGGTGTTGCTACGGATATATTTCCTCCAAGAGGTGGTTTGACTGATTATCATGTATGGAAGAATGACCCTGCTGAGAGAGTGGCGATTAATAAACCTATTGGTGAATTAAATGATAAGTTGTGGAGTTTAATTCGAAAGTAACTGTTTAAAATGGCGCACCAAGAGGTTGAAAACTATTCTGTTTTATCCCAAAAAAAGAGCCCGTTAGGTCCTAGATATTCTAGTATACTAAGAGCTCCTAGCTATGGATTTTAAAGTCGTGCTTTGGAAGGTCAGATAGATAATAACAAAGTAAAAGCTAGGAACACTGTTATATATGAATTCCTAGCTTTTCCCAATACTCTAAAATGAAAAATGGAAGCAATACTAGCACTAATGGACTATTTAAAACAAATCTTTTTCCGTTTCGTTTAGGATAGAAATAACCTTGAACTTGTTTCGTCATTTTGGAGACTTGTGACGCTTGATCCAACTTAAGTTTGCCTTGACTTCTATGCTTCCATATCTAGTAACAACTGATAGAGTGCACCTAACAAATTGGCTGAATTTCGAAAAGCGCAGGCATCAATTTGTAGTGGTGCCATTGTTTGATTTAGCAACGGCTCTTGTTGGCGAAGTTTTTTGTATTGTTGGTTAATCATTCGTATTAAGCTATCCTGCGAACTGATTCCGCCTCCGATAACCACTTTTTCTAAATCTAAAATGGCTTGTAAGTTTATAATTAATTGAGCAATGGAGGAGCAGTATTGTTCAAATAGTGTTTCTAATGGCTGAGGGGGAGTGGCCTCAATGTTTGCAAAGACAGAGTGGTAATCGTCTTGTGACACGCCAAGCAAGGTGGTTGCGTTTTGAATAAATCGAACGGATGAACTGGAATAGCCTAGTAATTGAGTAGGTGCTGTCGCAGAATGATCTTGAATCATAAAGCTTAGTTCACCTGCTTGAAAATGAGCCCCGTTATAAAGATGATTATCTAAGATTAATCCACCACCGATGCCTGTACCAAGAACAATGGCTGCGCCATTCTCGATGTCTTTCAAATTGCCAATCCACCATTCAGATAGAGCAGCTGCTTTTCCGTCATTGATGAGAGAAAAGGGGAGGGAAGTATATTGGGACAGCCATTTTTTTATTTGAAAGTCATACAGAAATTCTAGTGCACCTCCTGTATGGATATAGCCTGTTTTAGTGTCTACGCGCCCAGGGCAGCTTATACCAATTCCTTTAATAGATGCTTCATAACTTTGAACCTCAAAAAGCAGAAGAGCTTGGAATTCCTCCAATGAGCGAGGGGTTTGTTTTTTCCATCGATGTAGGAAATTCCCTGAATGGTCAATTAATCCAAATTTTATAAATGTGCCACCAATATCTGCGCATAAATAGTTCATCCTTCTACCTCCCAAAAGTGTAAATTAAAGAAAATTTCTGAAAAAAGTTAAGGTTTCCTCATTGCATTGTTTCCCAATAGGATTTCGTTGATCTAGATGAAAAACATGATGCAGCTCTTCACCATCTGGATTTGCGTAAAGATGAAAGTCTGCTGCTACTCCTTTTGAGCGAATGATATTCGCTAAAGGTTCGCCGACATCTTTTAAAAAGTCATGGGTAGCTGTGGTGATAAATGCAGGTGGAAAATCAGCAGTAATATAAGATTCCACTGGAAACTGTTTCGCAGTTTGTTCCGAAATTGTTTCACCAAAATAGAATGGGAAATCCTGATTGATGGCATCAGTCTGTCCAATAAAGTATGCACCACAGTTTAAGCCTACTGCTTTAAAATGAACATTGGCAACGGTAAAGTCCATTAAGTTTGCATAGTCAGGGTTGCTTGTAAGTGTTGAATATTGCTCTGCTAATTGTCCACCAGCACTATCTCCAACTAAAAATAATCGCTCAGTATCAACGTAATAGTCTTTTCCGTGGATGAGTAACCAGTTCATCAACGTATTGGTATCCTCTAATGGTGCAGGATAGTGATGCGTAGGGGCAAGTCGATAGTTAAAATTCACGACAGTAAAGCCTTGGCTTGCTAAATACATGGTGTAAAAGCGATACAGTTCCTTATCTCCGTAAAAGAAACCTCCACCATGGATACTGACAATTGTTGGCAGACAAGTGGTTGTTCCAACTGGATAGTAGATATCAAATTTATTTTCAATGCCGTGAGGGCCGTAAGTTAACTCTTTGATCGCTGTAATCGTATCAGGCTCAGTTAATCCTGCATCTCTTTTCTGATCACCTTCACTCATTTGTGTTCGCATTGTTGGAATATCTATTTTCATCATTTGTTTTTCCTCCTAGTTATTTACTACTATTTTTTTTTGAAGATGAGCTTGATGCTCATGATAAGTGACATACATAAAAATCCGAGAGCTGCCATGAATAGACTAAAGTCTGCTGACGTATTGCCAAATAATTTCCCTAGAGTATTTAAAAGAACTGGTGAGAAGAAGACTCCAATATTTGTCGCAATAATTAAACATGTATAGGCAAAATTTATCGCGCGCTTGTCCGCAACAAGGGCTGTCCAGGTATAAATAAAAGGAACAGCTAAGCCAAAGCCAACGCCTGAAAAACCGACACCGATTAACAAGATAGGTAAATTACTTGACTGGCTCACAATAAAGAAACCAATGGCAGAAATGAACAGCCCAATGGGTAAAACTTGTTGTTTTAATAGCTGATGAATTTTTCCGTAAAACATCCCAACTGGAATGCCTACAAGTGTGCTCAATCCAGTAATGATAGATACGCTACTTGCGCTACCAATATTGTTGTGAATGATAAATTCAGGAAGCTTGATAACCGAAGCCATAAAAAAAGAAAACAGGAAAAAAATTAAGACAGATAGTCCAACGATTGGCAGGTTAACTGAAATTTTTTCAGTTTGAACTTCGGCAGTTGTCTGTGTGTGTTGGGATTCAGGAATTTGTACAAAGAATCCAAATAAGAAAAGAACGGGTAAAATAATCAAGTATGCCCAAAATGTTTGCTGCCATCCCAAGGTGACTAAATAACTAATAAAGAAGGACAGTCCAGCACTTCCTAGGGATCCAGCCATGGATTGAAACCCCATCATCGTTGAAAGCTCATCCCCTTCATAAAACTCTGCTAACAAACTAACAGCTAACGAGTTAAACAACCCAATTCCAATCCCAAATATAAATCTGGCTCCTAGTATTAATGTGTAATTGCTAATTAGCGCAGGTAACAGGCCGCTAATTAATGCGATGACTAATCCTACTAATACCGTCTTTTTTTTGCCAATCATCCGAATACAAAAAGGACTAAACAGCAGTGCCAAGATGATACCAACATTAGGAATTGTCAATAATGTTTCAACGGCTGATTTTGATTGACTCGGGAAACTGTCAATCATGGAAGGTAATGCTGCGGAAATAATGGGTGCCGACATCAGTAAGACAGAGATAGATAGTAGAGAAATTTTAAAAATTGACTGTTGTTGTTTTGTTTTCATTATCAGGAACCTACCTTTCTTTTGTTAATTGAATTATAAATGTGAACGTTAACAAAAAAAGGTTGAAAACTGACCATTATTTTGGCTATTTATGACTTATTTGTTTTTTTCGATACTGAACAGGGGTAAGACCATATGTTTTTTTGAATACTTGAATCAGTGATTTGTGATTTGGAAAGCCACAGCTATCTGAGATTGCCTGAATGTTTTTTTGCGTATGAATAATTTTCTGAAAGGCCTCCTGCAACCGAATTTCAGTAATATAATCCATCACAGACATGGCCATATATTTTTTAAATTTGCGTGAAAAGTAGCTAGGTGTTAGATGAAAGGCATCTGCCAACTCTCCAACGCTTAATGGACTAGTAAAATATTGTTGGATATAAATTATGACACTGTCAATCCATTCAAATTCATTGGAATCTGTTTGTTGCAAATCATTTTTTACAGAGCTAATCGTTGAAAAATGTTCAGATAGCTCATATAGAATTTCGTATACAAGACTAAAAATTTTGAGCTGAATGTTATCTGTTGGTTTCTCCATACAAAAAAAGAGCGCATGAAAGGCTTGCTGAACCTGTTTGTAAGAATGACGTTGTGTAATAGATTGTTTTTCTTTTGACGGGAGATGATAAAAGCGATAAGGAAAATCACTGATCACCTCTGCCATAAATGAGTAGGGAATCAAAAGAGAAAGGGCCACATTATCCTCTCCTTTTTTTGTGGTTCCAGAAATACTATGTACTTCATTTGGATTGACAACCAAAATTGTCCCACTAACGGGTGTTTGCTCTTTTCCATTGATGATGAAGGAGTCAATTTTACCTTTGATTGTAAAACTTAATTCAAATGAACGATGCCAATGTTTAGGGATTGTTGCACTTGTATTTTTATGAATAATGAGCTTAAAGGGAAGCTCGTCTTTTGTTACGTCAACAATTTCATGATGAAACATATCCGTACCTCCTTGTCATTTAATTTGTTTTATGATGAAGATGAAGTCTCTTTGTTGGGGGAAACTTTAAGTAAAAGACAACAGAAATCAAGTAATCTTCTATTGCTATTGTACAATAGTTATCATTTATTAACATAATAAAATAGTATTTTAGAGTTGGTATAAAAGTAAGAATAGTTAAACGTGGAGAGTTGAAACATGCTAAAAGAAGCTAAAACGAGTTTCTTAATGACTCAACAGACAAAGGAATTCAGATAATCAGTTTTGGCGTATCGAACCGACCATCCAGAGTTAACCGTCTAGGCATGCTGTATAACTTAGATATCAACGCGCCTATTACAAGTGGGAAAAAGAGGTGGTCAAAACTGGCGGGGAAGCAATCAGACTGAGCTCAGGAAATTTTGACAGTGACCTGACCAGTGGATCGTGGAACTTTAATTCGGGTAGATTTGTAAGTTCATCATCTGCTAAATTAGAGTGGATAACGACGAATGGTTGACTCAGGTGACAAAAAAAATTTGTTAATGTTGCTTAAGCAAGGCAAGGTTTTTTTCTAATAGTATAGGTTGTAAAACCAAATATTGGGAATTGTGTAAATGAGAGTGTCTATTTGGTCTTATTTGAAAAAGAAATGTTGATAACTTATTTATTTGTTTTATCTGTTAACTTATAATAAAACCCAAAAAGTTGTAAAACGCTTTCTGATCGATATTAAAGTTATTTTATCTTTGTTTATCTTTTTTGCAACTTGTTATTTATAGTCTGAAAACAAAGAATAATGAAGAAAATAAAAGAAAAACAAAATAAAATGTTGTTGAAATTTGCTTAAATTGATGATATACTTTCGTTAATATTAAATGAAAGGGGATACATTAAAAGGTCGAAGAAATCGATAGACTGTTTTTTATAGGAGGTTTGACTAGGTGAGGAACGAAACGATCTTCTCAACTAAAATTATTTCGGGTCAAGGAGCATTAACTAGTTTAGAACAATATAGGTCAGAACGATTTCTGATAGTTACTGATAACTATTTAAAGGAGTCGTCGGGATTCGCTCGACTATTGGCAATTATTGGTAAAAATAACCAATACACAGTGTTTGATCAAGTTCTGCCAGATCCACCGATTAAAACGATATCGACAGGTGTAGGGATGCTACAGGAAAGTCAGGCAACCGTTATTTTAGGTGTAGGTGGTGGTTCTGTGATTGATGTTGCAAAGGGCATTAAGTTTGTGGCGGAAAAATTGAATAATCAGCAAGAATTAAGATTGATTGCAGTGCCAAGTACGTCTGGTTCTGGATCAGAGGTAACAAATTTTTCTATTATTACAGATGAGGTATCAACCATAAAGTATCCGATTGTCTCAGATTCCATACAACCAAACGAGGCAATTTTAGATGTTGATTTCGTCATGACGATGCCACAAGAAGTTACGGCTGATACAGGGATGGATGTGCTAACACATATTCTTGAAGCTTATGTCTCGACTAAGGCCAGTGATTTTTCAGATGCTTTATGCGAGAAAGCCATTGTCCTATTATGTCGTTATTTACCTCTAGCCTACAAAAATGGTGATGATGTCCAAGCTAGACAAAAAGTTCATTACGCGTCGTGTATGGCAGGAATGGCTTTTAACACAACATCACTAGGAGTAAATCACAGTCTTGCCCACGCCGCAGGAGCCAAACTGCATATCCCTCATGGTAGATTAAATACGATTTTGATGCCGCAAGTCATCCAGTACAATAGTGGCTTGCTAGTCAAAAAAGGAGAAGCTCATGCTAATATATTAAAAAAATATGCTGAATTAGCTGCTCGCCTTGATTTGTCAGGATCAAATGATCGACTTTCTGTAAAAAATTTATTGCGAAAAATTGATCAGTTAAGACAACAGCTTAATCTACCAAAGGGATTTAGAGAATATGGCCTACCAAAAGCTGTATTAGTAGAGTATGAAAAGGTGATTGTCGAAGCGGCCATGACTGATCCGTGCACATTAACTAATCCAGTGATTCCAAATTCTGATGAGTTAAGTCAATTGCTGTGGTTATCTTATTAGTCAAAAGAAAAGAGGGGTAGTATGCGGAATGGGGCATTAGGTTTAATCGAAGTAACTGGTTTTTTAGGCATTGTTGCAGCCGCAGATACAGCGGTTAAAGCAGCAGATGTCAACATTATTAATGTTGAAAAAATTAAAGGAGGGCTATCTACACTAGAAATTAGTGGTGATGTAGGGGCCGTGAAGGCGGCGGTTTTAGCCGCAGAGGCAGAAGTTAATCAATTAGGCTGCTTACTCAGTAGTCATGTTATTCCACGAATTGATCAATCAGTGTTACAAATGGAGCTTGGGAACTCAAAAAATGTGGAGAAAAAGCAGCCCGTATTGGAAATAGTGGAACAAGAAACAGTAGTGAAAAAAGAAATTAGTAAAAAAGGTCAAACAACAAATAAAACGACGAAAGTGGAGGAATTAAAATGAATACAAATGCTTTAGGGATGATCGAAACAAAAGGACTAGTAGGAGCAGTAGAAGCAGCAGATGCAATGGTTAAAGCAGCAAATGTAACATTAGTTGGGAAAGAACAAGTTGGCGGAGGATTGGTTACAGTCATGGTTCGTGGTGATGTTGGTGCAGTTAAAGCAGCGACAGATGCAGGAGCAGCAGCGGCAGAGCGTGTTGGTGAATTAATGTCAGTTCACGTAATTCCTAGACCTCATTCAGAAGTGGATGCTATCTTACCAAAAGAGAAATAAGTCAATCGGGTTAGTGGAGGGAAGTGTGCTTAACTAATGGATAATGAGCTGTTAAAAAAAATAGTGACAGCGGTCAAAAAAGAATTAACAAATAAACCGTCAGTAGAGATAGAAGCGAGTGGTAGGCACATTCATTTAAGTCGACAAGCCATTGATGAGCTTTTTGGGGCAGGTTATCAACTGACAAAAGTCAAAGAACTTTCGCAGCCAGACCAATACGTTTGTCAAGAGCGATTAACGATTGTTGGGCCCAAAGGAAGCTTGGAAAACGTGGTGATATTGGGCCCAGAACGGTCAGAGTCACAAGTTGAAATTTCGTTGACGGATGCTCGCTTGATTGGTGTTTCTGCTCCATTAAGAGAGAGTGGGGACATTAGTGGGACTCCGGGAATCATCCTTTTAGGTAATGGACATGTTCTGTCATTAGATAAGGGCTTAATAATCGCTAGACGGCATATTCATATGACTGAAACAGATGCGACTCGTTGGGGATTGATGAATAAAGAAATCGTTCAGGTCAAAGTGATGTCTGAGCGGCCGATTGTATTTGACGATGTTTTAGTAAGAGTTAGTCCAGATTACTCGACTTTTATGCACATTGATTACGATGAGGCAAACGCGTGTGGTCATTTTGCGGGACTAAAAGGAATTATTATAAAAAAGAGTGATGCCAGTGACTGAGCAACTGAATCAAGAGTTACTGATAAAAATTGTAAAAGAAGCTTATCGTCAATTGAACCAGCAAACGTTATTGGCCGATCAAAAAAAGAGTGAGGCAACCCTTGATTATTTATCAATAGGCATGATGGGAAGATTGGCACAATGTGCGCCTAAGGACGATGCCGAAGAGCGAATTCTTTCCCGCCTAATCAAGAGGCAAGAGGTAACTGTTAAGGCAAGTCGGGTTGAATATCTCCAATTAACAATAAAACCGCCTATTTTGTTAGGGCGGCAGCTGGACGAGCAGTTGAAAAAACTACTATCAGTTGGTTTGGTTGTTGTTGAAGATCAACAACCTAAGCAATTGATGAAGGATCAAAAAACAGTTTATACGTTAGAGAAAATGAAAGCGCTGAAATTGTCACAAGGAGAGCCATTTTTGGCTAAAAAACAAGATATTTTTACGCCATTGGCACAAGATTATTTGCGCAGTAAAAATATTAGCTTAGAACTTGGGAGAGGTGGCAAATGATTATTGGAACCGTAACGGGTAGTGTCTGGGCAACGAGAAAAGATGAGAAGTTGAATGGCTTAAAGTTAATGGTTGTTGCTGTAGAACAAAAAAAATCGGTTATGACATCTATTATTGCTGCTGATATTGTAGGGGCTGGTCAAGGAGATCAGGTGATTATAACGATGGGAAGTTCGGCAAGATTGGCCGTGAGTAGAGAGACAATGGAGAGTAAGATACCTGTAGATGCAGCTATTATTGGCATTGTCGATTCAGTTGAAAGTTAACAATATGGGAACAAAAATAGGGAGGATTACGATGAAGCTTAATAAAAAATGGTTACTAGGATTGATAAGTGTATTAGTTGCCGTGATGTTAGTAGGATGCGGCTCTGGTGGTGAAAAAGGAAAAGAAGCAAGCGAATTTCCAGAAAGTACGCCGGAAAAACTGAAAAAAGACATCAAAATTATGGTAATTAGAAAAATTGGTGGTGACGACCATACTGCGCAATATTTGGCAGGGGCAAAATCAGAAGGTGAAGCATTAGGTTTTACTGTTGATACGTATTCAGCAAATGGTGACACTGCAAAGTTCCATGATGCCATTAAGCAGGCTGGAGACAAAAAGTATGATGGGGTTATTATTTCTCATGGTGATGATGCTGCGACGGCACAAGGTGTTAAAGAGCTGGTTGATAAAGGCATTCCAGTTGTGACATTTGATTCAGTGGCAGATATTGCTGACATTGAAGGGGTAACGATGACGTCTCAAAATGATGAAGAATTGGCAAATCTAGCGTTACAGGAATTACATAAACGACTAGGAGATGAGGCAAAATTTGCTTATCTTTGGGTGGATGGCTTAGTACCAATGGTTAAGCGTAACAAGATTTATACGGCATTCTTAGCTGATAATCCCGGCTATAAAGAATTAGACCGGTATGGTGTGGTAGCGGCAGATACAACTGTTCAAACACAGAATGCAGTTGGAGCGATGCTCACCAAATACGGCAAAGGGAAGATTGATGGGATTTTTGCCACATGGGATGCTTTTGGGATGGGAGCACATCGCGCATTAGAAGAAGCTAATAGAAACGATGTCACTCTAGTTAGTATTGATGTATCTAATGCTGATTTACAAGCGATGCAAGCAGAAAATAGTAGCTGGGTAGCAACGGCGGCTTGTGATCCTAAATTGATTGGTGAAGTAAACTTGCGAATTTTAGCGATGAAGATAGCTGAAGAAGAAACACCAGCAGAGTTTACCATTAAGCCAACATTGATCACCCAAGAACAATTGAAAGCTCATGGATCTGATGTGACGATGGAAAACTTAGCGGATGTTGTTGATGGTTGGGGTAAATCAACGGATTTTGTTGAAGATTGGATGAAAGATCTAAAGGATGTAAACAAGAAATAATAAAAATGGGTGAGGGTGTTAGCTATGTCAAAACTAGAAATGAAAGATATATCAATAGAGTTTCCAGGTGTTAAGGCGCTTGATGATGTAGAGTTTACAACAGAATCTTCACGAGTTCACGCTCTGATAGGAGCAAATGGAGCGGGCAAATCAACATTGATGAAAGTATTAGCAGGCTCATATACACATTATACTGGTGAGATTTATATTGATGGGAAAAAATGTCCGATTGCTAACCCCCGAGATGCTCAAGAATTAGGCGTTCAAATTGTTTATCAAGAGGTGGATACGGCACTCGTTCCCTACTTATCAGTGGCGGAGAACATCCTGTTAAATGAACTGGTATTAATCAAAGAGAAAAATCGCATTATTAATTGGACGGATATTTATAAGCGAGCGCAAGTAATTTTAGATGATTTGAAATTAGCGATAAATTCTAAGGTTTTAGTGTCTGAGTTAAGTTTGGCAGAAAAGCAAATGGTATTAATTGCTCGAGCAATTTCTTTTAAATGTAAGTATTTGATTTTAGATGAACCAACTGCCCCATTGAGTAATTCTGAAACAAAGGAATTGTTTAGAATTGTGAATGAACTGAAACGCAAAGACGTTGCTATTATCTTTATCTCTCATCGCTTGCCGGAGCTGTTTGAAATTTGTGATGACATTACCATCATGAGAGATGGGAAGTTTGTCGCTCAAAAGTTAATTAAAGAGACAAGCCAAGCAGAGATTGTTGAACTGATGCTTGGCCGAAAAATGGGGGATCAATTTCCAGCACGAACAGTGGAAATCGGTGAAACCTTGTTCGAGGTCATCGAGTTATCAGATGCTGACTATCTTAAAGATATAAGTTTTGAAGTTAAGCGCGGTGAGATAATTGGCATATCGGGGTTGGTTGGAGCAGGTAAAACAGAGTTGTGTAAGACGTTGTTTGGTGAATATCAAATGAAGTCGGGGCAGTTGAAGTTAGCTGGAAAGCCGATAAAAAATACCTCACCAAATAGGGCTGTAAAAAATAAATTGGCCTTTGTTCCGGAAGAACGGCGAAAAGAAGGCATATTAGTGGAAGAATCAATCACCACAAATACAAGCGTTGTTAATTTGACGAAATTTTGTCAGTTAAAGACCTTTTTAAATTTTTCAGGTGAAAGAAAAAATGCTCAATCTATTGTTGATCAATTGTCAGTAAAAGCGCCATCGATTCATGCTCAAGTGAAAAATTTATCAGGTGGAAATCAACAAAAAGTAGCAATTGGTAAGTGGCTAACGGTTGATTCAGAAATATATATTTTTGACGAGCCGACAAAAGGAGTAGACGTTGGAGCCAAAAAGGATATTTTTGAATTGATTGTGCAATTAGCTGCTGAAGGTAAAGGGATTATCTATGCAACATGCGAATTTCCAGAAATACTTGGGCTAACAGATCGGACTTATGTGATGTATGACGGTCAAATTGTAAAAGAAGTTGTCACAAATACGGTAGACGAAGAGCAACTTCTGTATTATTCAACAGGAGGGAATTAGGATGGAACAAGCAACAGTGACAAAATCAGCAAAGAAAAAGTTTAATGTAATGGACTTTATTTATAAGTATGGCACCTTTTTGACTATCGTATTATTAGTCATATATTTTAGCATCGCTTCAGATAGCTTTTTTACGAAAGATAACGTTGTGACAATTCTACGGTCAATCTCAATTGTGACGGTTATTGCTATCGGGATGACGATTTCATTGACAGTTGGTGGCTTTGACTTGTCAGTTGGCTCGGTTGCTTCGGTATCTGTTGGGATTGTTATTTCAATGTTTGTCTGGCATCAGCAAAACACGTTTGTTGCTATTCTGGCGGCCTTGACAGTCGCAATAGTCTTGGGATTAATTAATGCGTTCATGATTGTTAAGGTCAAGATACCAGATATGTTAATGACATTGGCCACGATGTTTGTCTATCAGGGAATTTCTTTAACGTATAGTAAGGGCGCGATGATTTCAGAGAAAATGATTATGCCCAATGGTCAAACAGCACCAGGGACAATTAGTGGCTTGTTTTCAAAATTCGGTAAAGTCCCTTGGATTATCATAATAATGTTTGCAATTGTCATTATTGTTCATATTTTCTTAACCTATACTAAACATGGACGTTACATGTATATTATCGGCGGGAATATGGAAGCTGCTAGGTTATCAGGGATTAATGTTGATCGTTATCGGATTATGGCCTATGTCTTATCTGCGATTTTTGCCTCTATCGGTGGGATTATTTTGGCATCGCGGGTAATGACAGCTGAAGTTAATCCAGGTGCCCCTTATTTAATGGATGCAGTGGCGGCCTCTTATATCGGTCTTTCGATTGGGGGATCAGGAAAAGCTAATGCTATTGGCACACTTTTCGGGGCAATTCTTATAGGGATCTTGCAGAATGGTCTAGTAATGATGTCTGTGCCATATTATGCCATGGATATTGTGAAGGGAATTGTTTTAGCCTTTGCCTTAACGCTCACATATTATCGGAAAAAATAGGAGGGAAGACAGGATGACAAAAAAAGATTTTACACAAGAATATTTTAGATTCAACGAACAAGATGCGATTGACTATGCGATTGACGTATTAGACTTTTTTGATGATAGCACATCATTAGCTTGCGTTGAAATTGGCGATGGCAATCTTAACTACATCTTTAAAGTCTATGATCAAGTCTCTGGTAAGTCGGTTATTATTAAACAGGCCGGCCCAATTGCTCGCATTTCTGCTGATATAAAATTATCGCCAGACCGTAATCGGATTGAATCTGAAATTTTGAAAATGCAGTATGAGCTAACGGGTGGAGGTGTTCCAGAAGTCTATAATTATGACTCTAATATGAATTGTACGGCAATGGAAGACTTATCAGATCATGTGATTTTAAGAACAGGTTTATTAGAGTATCAAATCTATCCAGCTCTCGCCAAACAGCTTGCTAAATTTATGGTTGAGACCTTATTACCAACATCAGATGTTGTGATGCCGCATAAAGAGAAAAAAGAAGCGGTTAAAAACTTTATCAATCCTGAGCTATGTGAGATATCTGAAGATTTAGTCTTTACGGAGCCGTATTATGATTGCGAGCGAAATGATATGCTGGCACCTACTAGAGACTATGTTCAGCAAAGTATTTGGAATGACGCTGAGTTGAAATTAGCTGTGGCTAAATTGAAATTTAATTTTATGACTAATACAGAGTCGTTAATACATGGTGATTTGCACAGTGGTTCGATTTTCGCTAAAAGTGATTCAACTAAAGTTATCGATCCAGAGTTTGCCTTTTATGGACCAGCAGGCTATGATGTCGGCAATGTTTTAGCGCACTTTATCTTGTCATCATTGAATGCTAAATACACGGAAGAGGCACCAAAAGAATTTTCAGAGTGGATTGATGTTACCTTAGGTGAAACCCTTGATAGTTTCATTGAACTATATGAGCAAGAGTGGGACGACTTAGTAACAGATGAAATGGCAAAGGTTAAAGGCTTTAAAGAGGTCTATTTAGCCAACTTATTACGTGATACAGCTTCGTTTGCAGGAACGGAAATCATTCGCCGAATTGTTGGGTTGGCTCATGTGGTAGACATTACGAGCTTGCCAGAAGAACAACGGTTATTGGCGGAAAAAGAGGCGCTAGAGATTGGCAAGAAGCTAATTAAAGAGAGTCAGAACTTCACATCAGGTCAAGATTATCGAGCATTGTTTAACTAAAAAGAAGTGAGGGATAAGAATGAAAGCATTGATACAACCAGTAAGATTAGATGATGAAAAAAGTGAATTGATAGTATTAGATCAAACATTATTGCCAGGAAAGGTAGAGTATTTACATCTGACAACTCAAGAAAGTATTTGGGAGGCTATTTACAAACTGCAAGTAAGAGGGGCGCCAGCGATAGGAATTGCTGCTGGTTATGGGGTTTATTTAGGGGCAAAAGCTTCAGCGGCGACTACCTATGAGGAATTTGTGGCAGATTTCAATCAATCAAAAGACTACTTAGCTTCCTCACGTCCAACTGCGGTCAATTTATTTTGGGCTCTAGATCGAATGGCTAAGCGATTAGAAACTGAAAAAGATCAGAGTGTTCCTGAGCTTAAAGCGGCGCTACTGCAAGAAGCTAATCAAATTTTAGCGGATGATGAAACAGTTTGCCAAAGAATTGGGGAGTATGGGGCAGAGCTATTAGCAGATGGCATGACGATATTAACACATTGTAACGCTGGCGCAATCGCAACATCTGGCTTCGGTACGGCCTTGGCACCTGTCTATGTCGCACAGGACAAAGGCTTGACTATTTCTGTTTATGCAGATGAAACAAGACCGTTATTACAAGGTGCGCGTTTGACTGCGTGGGAATTAGTGGAATCAGGAATTGATACAACCTTGATTTGTGATAACATGGCGTCAATAGTGATGAAGGAAGGAAAGATTGATGCGATTTTTGTTGGCTGTGACCGTGTTGCGCTGAATGGTGATACAGCTAATAAAATTGGCACATCTGGTGTGGCTATTTTAGCGAAGCATTATGGCATCCCATTTTATGTGTGCGCGCCAATGTCTACGATAGATATTGAGTGTAAAACAGGTGATGACATTCAGATTGAAGAGCGTCCAGGAGCTGAAATCACTGATATGTGGTATGAAACACCAATGGCGCCAGCTGGTGTTAAGACGTATAATCCAGCATTTGATGTGACCGATCACCGCTTAATCACAGGTATTATCACTGAAAAAGGTATTTTAAAACCAAATTACGAAGAGTCGATTAGTAACATCTTTGCTTTAGTCTAACTATACTAAACATAAAAGAAATTAATACTTGTTAGAATTCTTTTTATTATGGATTTTGACAAGTATTTTTTTGAAAAAAAGAGTGGTGACTCCTTAACTTTAAGCAGCGAACTGCTAAGAGTAACGATAACTAAAGGAAAAGGAGCTGTGACAAAAGTCGTTTTGCTCCGAGCACTACGTAAACTTCGATACCTTATCTCTGAGCAGTAAACTGCTAAGAGTAAGGTTAATCTCGAAGAACTCGAACAATCGAAATTGCCGAGCCTTCACTTCGATGTCCATTATTTCTAAGTGCTAAAGCACTAAGAATAATGGCAACTCTTAATGCTTTAGCATTTAGAAGTTTAGGACAACGAAGCGTAGCGTAGTAAAACGTAGTGAGCAGACTTTTGGAACGCATTTATCGCATAATATACGTGAAACAAAACAAGGGCGTGACTTATGTTTATGAAAGTGATAGAACTGTTATCTTATGCTCTTATTTAAAGGCATTCTTTATAGATGATTTCTTTTTCAGATAGGAAATCAGTCCATTCCTCTGGCAATTGATTATCTGTTATTAAGAAGTCGATTTCATCGTAAGAGCAAATCTTTTTAAAGGCAGTACGATCAAATTTAGTGTAATCAGCCACTAGATAAGTTGTGTTGGCTCTTTGAACAGCGGTATGTCTGATTTCTGCCTGCTGCTCATTTGAATCAGTAATTTCGTGTTGAATATTTAAGAAACGACACGAAATAAATGCTTTATCAAAGAAATAATGATTCATGTTATTTTCGGCTTGTTTCCCTAAAAGCGACATCGAAGGAAGATGAAGATTCCCCCCTATTAGAACGAGATTAATATTGTTTTCATCCGCTAATGCTGTGGCTATTTTTAGGGAATTAGTCGTGATTGTTAAGTGTTTATCATGGATTGATTGGGCAATATATAAAGAAGTGGTTGAGGCATCTAGAAAAATAGAATCACCATTATTGATATATTCGGAACAGGCAAGGGCAATTTTTCTTTTTCCTTCAATATGAATATGTTCTCTAAATTGGACATCAATTTCATTTTGAACCCCATCAGAAATATAGGCACCACCATAAGTACGCTTTAAAAAGCCTTCTTTTTCTAATTGGCTGAGATCTTTACGGATAGTTTCTTCAGTTAATTTAAATGTTTCAGAAAGCTCCACAACGGAGATGCTTTTTCTTTCTCTGATCAATTCTTTGATTTTTTCTTTTCGGACAATTGGAAGCATGAGCCACCCACCTTTATTGGTTTTATTCTATTATAGCATGAAACAATAAATTTTAAATAGCTTAAACAGAGAATGAACAAAAATAAACAAAGAAAACTATTGACTAAACAAAGGTGAAGTTAGATAATGGTGTTAAATAGAAGAATGACTTAGGAGGAATAGTGAAGTGAAAAATAGATATGAAGAAGAATCACATGTAAAACAAATGATTTGTGAAATTGGTAAACGGATTTATGATCGTGGCTATGTTGCTGCGAATGATGGCAATGTATCGGTGAAAATGGATGATGGTACGATATTTTGTACGCCCACTGGTGTTAGTAAAGGATTTATGCAGCCAGATATGATTGTCAAGATGGACTTGGATGGTAATGTTCTATCTGATAATGCGAAACCATCATCAGAAGTAAAGATGCATTTACGTGTTTACCGCGAAAATCCAACAGTTAATTCTGTTGTACATGCTCATCCAGTTGTAGCCACCTCATATGCTATTGCGGGGATTCCGTTGAATCAAGCACTGTGCCCAGAGGCCGTTGTGACATTAGGTAACGTACCTGTTGCCCCTTATGCCACACCGGGAACTCAGCAAGTCCCAGATTCAATTGCCCCTTATTGTATCGATTATAATGCCGTACTCTTAGCTAATCACGGTGCTTTGACATGGGGGAAAGATCTTATTGAAGCTTATTATCGAATGGAGTCTCTGGAGCACTTTGCAATGATGACGATGTATACAGGCAGAATTATTAATCAAGCAAATGAATTAAACTGTTCTCAAGTAGGCGATTTAATTGAAATGCGTGAAAATATGGGTGTTTCTTCTGGTGGTGTTCCCCCTTGTCGAACAGAAGAAACTGTTGCAACTGATGAAGAGGCTTTAATTGAAGATGTCGTGAAAGCTGTTTTATCTCAATTATCTTAAGGAGGAGTGACAACTAATGGGAAAGACAATGACTGATGAAAATTTAGATTCAATTGTCCGCAATGTGATTAAAGAATACACTCAAGGAAAAGACCGTACACAGGTTCAACAATTTAAAAAAGTTGAAGTAGGCTCAGGCACAGAGGGGCTTTTAAAAAGTGAGAACGCTAGCCAAAAAGAGCTAGGGGTTTTCAATTTTATGGAAGACGCAATTGCGGCGGCTAAGCTAGCACAAAAAGAATTAAGAAGCATTGGAACAAAAAATCGAGCAAAATTTGTTTCTGAAATGCGAACGGTTACACTTTCTCATAAGGAAGAACTTGCGCGTCAAATGGTACTAGAGACTGGGTTAGGAAATTACGAAGATAAATTACAAAAGATTGAGTTAATCGCTACTCAAACTCCTGGGCTAGAGGACCTAAAAGTAGAAGCATACAGTGGTGAAGATGGATTGACGACCGTTGAGTATAGTCCTTACGGTGTGATTGGTGCAGTAACACCAGTTACGAATCCAGTTGAAACGATTGTGAATAACAGTCTTGGGATGATTGTGAGTGGTAATAGTGTTGTTTTTAATGTCCACCCATCTTCTGTAAAGGTCTCTCAAACAATTGTTAAGCTGTTGAACCAATCTATTGTTGCTGTTGGTGGCCCTGCTAACTTAATTACAATGGTTGCTCAGCCAACAATGGACACATTAGATATTTTAACTAAAAGCTCGGATATAAGACTGCTAGTTGGGACAGGTGGTCCAGGACTTGTAAAAAAATTGCTGCAATCTGGCAAAAAAGCAATCGGTGCTGGTGCTGGGAATCCGCCTGTTTTAGTCGATGAAACGGCTGAATTAGCTACTGCTGCAAAAGAAATCATTAAAGGCGCTTCTTTTGACAATAATATCTTATGTATTGCTGAAAAAGAAGTCTTCGTTGTTGAGGAAGCGGCTGATGAGTTGGTGTATCAGCTGCTTAATCAAGGAGCTGTTCTCTTAAATGAGGCACAGGTTGGACAGTTAATGTCATTTGCTTTAGTTAAAGAGGAAAGCCAAGGAGCAAAAGGATGTTCAGTAGCTAAAGCGACAGAGTTTCATATGAATAAAAAATGGATTGGTAAAGATGTTGAGTTATTTTTAAAAGAATTAGGAATCCAGAAGATAGGTTCACCCAAATTGATTATTTTTGAATGTGAGTTTGATCATCCATTTGTCCAGCTTGAACAAATGATGCCTGTATTGCCAATTGTCCGAGTAAAAGATGTCACTGAAGGAATTGAACTAGCGGTTAAGGCTGAAAAAGGTAATCGCCACACAGCGGTGATGCATTCGCAAAACATTAATAATTTGACTCGCTTTGCTCGTGAAGTTGAGAGTACTATTTTTGTGAAGAATGCCTCATCCTTGGCAGGGGTTGGCTTTGAAGGCGAAGGGTATGCCACGATGTCAATCGCAGGTCCAACAGGAGAAGGCTTGACTTCAGCAAAGAGCTTTTCGCGTAAACGCCGCTGTGTTCTTGGGCAAGGTGGCTTATCAATTTAAAAAAAGTTAAATGAGTTGAGAGGAAACCGATATATGGGGAAGCTAGCAATAGGGATGATTGAAGTTGAAGGGCATACCGTGGCTCTAGCAGTCATTGATCAGATGACAAAGGAAGTTGATGTGACTATCTTAGCCGTTGATTGCAACAATCCACGAAATGAAGCAACAGCAGAAATTCCAATGACAGTTCAAGTGATTTTTGAAGGAGAGATTTCAGATGTTCGTCACGCGTTAACTGTCGGCGAAAAGACGGCTTTAAATTATGTCTCCAAAGCTGTTATTAGTACTAGCTATGTCTCCAAAGAAGCTGAGGGGTTAAGACCTTTATTAATAACAGGAAAAGTCATTCCACAACGATACGTGTCTAAAAGAGAAGTATTAGATAGTAGTTTTCAAGAAAGCTCATTGGCTATTTTTGAGGTTCAGCATTTTGTAAATGCACTTAGTTTGAGTAATGATCTATTAAAATCCTTTAATTTAAGCTATGCTCACCATGAACTCAATCTAGGTGGTCGTTTAATCAGTCTGATTTTTACAGGAGATGAAAGCCAAGTAATGGCGGCGATTGATTATGCTGAAACTCATCAAGGAAACTATGATCATAAAATTTTGACAAAAATTCAACTAAATAATCCAACAACAGAAACACTGCGGTATGCAATTAGAAGTGGAGGAGAACGTTAATGGCAAAATCAATCGGAATAGTTGAAACAAAAGGATTAACAGTCGCAATTGAAGCAGCAGATGCGATGCTTAAAGCTGCAAATGTATCAGCTTTAGGCAAAGAAAAAATTGGCTCAGGATTGGTCACAATTATTGTTGAAGGGGATGTTTCAGCTGTAGAGGCAGCAGTAGCAGTTGGAGCTGAGGTGGTTCAAGCAAATGGTGAGTTAATCGCAACAAAAGTGATTCCATCGCCTCATGAGGAGCTTGTTCACTTTTTGCCGTAAGAGATGAGGAATTAACATGGAAAAACGTGTTTTAAAAATTTTAGCAGTTGATGATCCAGCAGTTCGTGGCTATCTAGAGTTGGGAATCATTCAAGCATACACGGAAACAACTGGACAGGCAATTGAGTTTAACAGTGTGAGTTGGGCAGAATATGGTGACATGTACCAAAAAATCATAGAAGGTAATCAGGAGTACGATATTTTTATGGTGGCCGGCCACTTATGGCTATCAGAATTGCTGGAAAAGGAGTTAATTATACCGTTAGCGCTGCCTAAAGCGGAATTATTGGAAAAAATTTTAGACGAAGTGACCTATAACGGGCAGCAGTATCTAAGTCCTTCTTTTTGCGATGGGCACCTCTTTGTATACCGCAAGTCTTACTTTGAAAAATGGCAAATGGAACTTCCCAGTAAGCATGTCACTATAGCGGAAATAATGGCTTGGGCCCAAGCTTTTAAACAAGCTGAAACAATAAATCCCATAGCGATGAAAGCCGCAAGTTCAGAATTGTTTTTGGATATATTGCCATATTTTAGAGCGACAGGCATAGAGCCGGTTACAACTCAAGGAGAAGCTATTACTGATTATCAATTGTTGACTGAAGGGATTAATTGGTATAAAGAGCTACTAGCCTTGACAGATGAGCAGTACCGTTACCTGAATAATGAAGGGATAAAAGAAAGCATCCAGCAGAATCGAGCGATTATGACCACTACTTGGAATGGTCAAATGGGTGCAATTTTTAATGAGGATTGCTTGAATAAAGACGAACTCGGTTTTGCTACGATCGAAGGTAGTTGGAATGTGACGTGGGGATTTTGTATTCATAAAAAGAGTGGAAATCAAGTCGCAAGTCAAAAATTTTTAACCTACTTGCTATCAAGAGACATAGCGACACAAATTGGCGAGTACTCGGGGGCTCCAGTGCTGAAGCCCTTATTAACAGATGAGCCAAGTCACTATCCTTGGTTTGACTCACATTATCGGTTAGTCAGTACGGTTGCTCGTGAATTACCAAAATCAGCACTACTAAGTCAAAGCATGGCAACACTGGTGTCTTATATTGAAGGGCAACTATCTGAAGGTTAAGGAGGGTATCATGAAAATAGTTATTATTGGTGGAGTTGCCGCTGGGATGTCAGCGGCCTCTAAAATCAAACGAACAGATCCGCAAGCGGAGGTCATTGTTTATGAAGCTGGGAAGCATTTATCCTACGGAGCATGTGGCTTACCTTATTATGTCAGTGGTGTCAATAATGATTTAAGCAAGTTAATCGCGCGAACAGAAGCGGAATTTAATCAGCTTGGCATAAAAACCTGTTTACAACATAAGGTGTTGAAGGTTATTCCTAAAAATAAACAAATTTTTATTCATGATAATCGCAATAATCACTTGTTTGTTGAAAATTACGATAAATTGTTTATTGCAACTGGTGCAGTTGCGAGTGTGCCAGCCATCGAAGGAAGAGAAGCTGAAGGTGTTTTTCTGCTAAAAACCTTAAGCGATGGCCTGTTATTAAAAGAAAAAGTTGAGCAAACAGACTGTCAAAATGTGGTGATAGTTGGTGGGGGCTATATTGGGATTGAAGTAGCCGAAAGCTTGAAAGAAATTGGTAAAAAGGTGACCGTCGTCGAATTTAGTCAGGATATCTTAGCCCCTTTTGACGAAGAGATTAGTCAAGTCGCTCGACAAGAGTTGACCGACTTGGGTGTATCATTGAAGCTAAATGAAAAGGTTAGACAAATCGTTAAAGATAGTAATCATCACGCAAAAGAAGTCGTGACAGATAAGTCTAGCTACCCTTGTGATCTGGTTGTTTTAGCAACAGGTATTAAGCCTGCTACTAATTTCTTAAAAGATAGCGGCATTCAGCTAAGCTCTAATGGTGCTATAGTAGTGGATCGAGAAATGCGAACCAACATCGCTGATATCTATGCTGCTGGTGACTGCGCGCAAGTGTATCATTTAGGCAAAGAGGAAAATGATTTTATTCCCTTGGGAACAACTGCCAATAAATGTGGGCGAATTGCAGGTGATAATCTGCTAGGAGCTCATCATAAATTTGTTGGAACCTTGGGCAGTGCAGCAATTAAAATTGGGAAGCTTGAACTAGGTCGGACGGGCCTTTCTGAGTCGGAGGCACAAGCCCTAAGTTATGATTATAAAACGGTTACCGTGACAACTCAGGATCACCCTGTGTATTACCCAGATCCAACAGATATTAAGTTGAAATTGATTTATGATAAGCGGACCCTTCGTATACTAGGTGCACAAGGCGTAGGTGAAAAGGGTGTCGTTTTACGAATTGATATGTTTGCAATTGCTATCCATAATAAGATGTCAACGGCTGAGTTAGGGATGGTTGATTTAGCTTATGCTCCCCCATTTGCTGGTGTTTGGGATGCCGTTCATATAGCAAGTAACGCTGCAAAATAGGAGGGAAAGGAAATGAGTTCAAAATTAATGACACTGACTGAAAGTGTAAAGCTAGTGTCTTCAGGTGATAGCTTGGCTTTTGGTGGTAACGCCCTTCACCGCAAACCGATGAGCTTTGTGAGAGAGCTAGCTCGTACAGAATTGAAAGGATTGCATCTGATTAATACAGCGGGTGCCCATGATGTTGATTTGCTATGTGGAAATGAACAGGTAAGTGCTGTTGATGCTGGATTTATCAGTTATGAATCAGGCTTTGGCTTAGCAAATTATTATCGAAAGGCAGTGCAGGAAGGACAGGTTAAGGGGAATGAACATGCGTGCTATACAGTGATCAGCGCTCTGCGAGCTGCTGCATACGGGGTGCCGTTTATGCCTGTCAGAGGATTAGAGTATGGCGACTTATTAGTGGAGAATGATTATTTTGTACGGGTGGAGGACCCTTTTTCTGGCGAGCCTGTTACCTTGGTTAAAGCGTTGATACCTGATGTTGCCATTATACACGTTCAACAAGTTGATGAAGATGGCAATGCTTGGATAGATGGCCCAGTTTTTGATGATTTACTTTTAGCAAGAGCGAGCCAAAAGGTTATCATTACTGCTGAACGAGTTGTAAAAAACGAGTGGCAGCAAACAAAGCAAAAAAATACCTTGATTCCTGGTTTCTTAGTGGATGCTGTTGTTTTACAGCCCAAGGGGGCAGAACCTTGCTCTGTATACGGGGCGTATGACATCAATCAAGAGGTTTTGAGAAACTTTACAACAGGCAAACTTACGATTAAAGATTATTTAGCTGATTATCAAAATTCAGGAAAGCGAGTGACAACTTATGGATCAGGAAAAGCTTAAAATTGATACAATGATTTGTGTCATGGCTCGTTTAATCAACAATCGTGAAACGGTTTTTCATGGTGTTTCTTCTCATATGCCAATGATTGCTATTAAGTTGGCACAGGCCACACATGCGCCAGACCTATATCATTTGAATATACCTGGTGGGGTGAATCCAGAAATGAGAAAGGTCTCGAGTTATTCGACGGCAGGGTACGAATTATACGACCACTCAAGGAGTCAATTTCCTTTAGCGGATGTTTTTGATTTGTCGATGAGAGGGAAATTGGATGTGGCTTTTTTAAGTGGTGTTCAATTTGATCAAGAGGGTCATGTTAACGCGTCGGTAATTGGTGATTACCATCGGCCTAAAGTGAGACTACCTGGCGGAGCAGGGAGTGCCGTTCTAATTCCAACTGTCAAGCGCGCATTAATTTGGCGGACAAAACATGATACACGAACGTTTGTTAAGCAGGTTGATTTTGTTACGACTAAGGGGAATATCGATCGAATTATTACACCATTGTGTGTCTTCTGCTTTAGAGACGGCAAACTGAAACTAGAAAGTATTCATCAGACATCCTCTTCTGAAGAAGTGGTTGCTAATACCGGCTTTGAGATTGAGGTTGACGGTGTGGCCATCACACCCGATCCAAGCCGTGAAGAACTCGCTTTTTTACAAAAAGTAGATCCAAAAGGGTATCGTTATATTGAATTATGAAGGTATTAAAAATGGAAGAGAGCTCGATTACAAGAGTTCTTTTTTCGTATCAGGTGCTTAATAACTCGTCAATTGATAACTGGTGAAAGGTCCAATTCTTGATTAAAGTTCAATATCGCGATCACTAGCATAGCGAAACTGATGACCAGTGCTAATGCTTCGAATACTGGCATAGTATTCCCTTTCTTGAAAGAGTGAGGGAGTACTTACTTTTTTTAATCATAAGCCTCACCTCCTACTGTGTTACATAGGGAGGCTAGCTACCATCTGTTAACTTTTCTACACGGTTATTCTAACACGATTTTGTTTGAATTTTAAGCGTTTTTTGGTAACAAACAAAAGAATAGCCCTCAGTTGGAGGCTGAGGGCTAAAGGAGATTTTTATTTACACTACTCATCAATGTCTAAATGCTAAAGCATCAAGAATTGAAGGTTGGAGGAGTAAATAATGAAAAAGTTTTGTTAGGGTTGTTTGTTGGTATACAGATATAATAGCGTGCAAATATGAAGTAAGTATGATCAAGATTAAACAATCATATGAAATTTGTTTTAAGTTTTTCTAATTTGTCAAATAAGCGCTAGTTGTATCAAACTCGTATGATAGTCACGACTATTTACATCTATTTATGGAACAACTGTGTAAAAAGATAGATTACAAGATTAGCAGTAAATGATGTTATATTTGTTACTTATTATTCTTAACGTAATACTAAAAGAAGGCGATGGGGGAACAGTTTATTAGTATTTTTTTAGGACAATTACCGTTTAGCTCTAAGGCGCTGTGTCAGGTGATGTAGCTGACTAACCCTTTCATCAATTAAATGACTTTAAGATGCGCCTTTACTCAAAAAGATGAGTCAAACTTCCATCGTGGTTCTGACAATTTTGTATTTCAAACGGCAGTCACATTATATCTAAATAAAAAAGACAACTGGTGCCAATAACAGGCCAGTTGTCTTTTTTTGTGAAGACTATCCTAGTAAAGTTTCACTGACACATAATCCACAGGCCGCAATTGCGCCATTTAAGTGAGAGTATTCTTTGAGTTCGACTTCAAGGGTTTCGCCAGTGGTGAGAATGGTTGTATTTTTTTCAATGGCTTCTTTCAGCAAATCAGACAATAGGCCTTCGTTGAAAAGTTCGCCGTGAATAAAGATTTTTTTCGAATCAATCATCATTGCCAAGTTATTGATGGTAATGGCTAAATATTTGATGGCGTTATGCAAAATCGTGATGACGCCTTCGTCCCCTAAGTTATAAGTTTTTAAAATAAGGTCAATCGTCAAGTTATCACGGTCAGTTGCCAATTGACGAAGGTAGGTCGTGTCGGAATTATCAAATAAAAGCTGTGATTTTTTTATGATCCAGGCTTCACTGGCGTAAGTTTGTAGGCAACCTCGTTTGCCACATTCGCAGAGTTCGCCTTCTGGATGAACGATTGTATGGCCGACTTCTCCGACTAAAATATTTTCCTTACCGTAAAGCTGGCCTTGGTACATGCAAGAGCAGAACATGCCTCTACCTACGTGAAAGAAAATAAAGTTAGGGTCTCTGTTTTCAGGACTAAAGAGTCGTTGGGCAGTGGTCATACATTGGACATTATTGTCAAAATAGAGCGGTAACTCAATCGATTCCATGACACGTTGTAAGTCAAACTGTTTCCAAAAGGCATTATTGGTTAAGATACGTTTTTGCTCTTGATCAAAATGACCGGGTAAAGCGACACCAACAGCTTGGGGCTGGTAATCATGACAGTGGAGAATAAAGGTTTGTAAGGCGTCAATAAACACCCCTTCATCTAAGTTGCGATGTTGAGTATGAGTGGCTTTAATGACCTTTTTCTCATAGAGTGTTCCTTTGTTGTCACATAAACAAAATGAGAGGTATTTTTCTGAAAGTTCCGTGCCGATGTAAAAACCGTGTTCAGCTGAAATATCTAAGGAAATTTTTTTACGGCCGGATTTTGTTTCTTCGGGGATAACCTCGCCAGTCTCGTGAATTAAGTGATCCGTGATAAAATGACCGGTGATTTCACTAACAGTGGCAGGGGTAATCCCCGTTTCTTTTGAGATGTCAATTCTTGAGATAGGCCCTTTGGCGTATATTTTATCGAGAACATTATGTCGCAGTAATTGTTGTTTTTTTGTTAGTTTCATGGTGTATCTCCTTCTTAACTTATTATCCATTATACACTATTGATTATTTTTTATAAACAAAAATAAGATATTTTTAAAGAAAACGGTTGACAGTTTCTTTTTTATAATCTATTATAAGGTTGTTGGTAATATTTTATTATCAACTACGTTTTATTTTATCTTCTTTTTATCTTTTGGTTATTTTTAGTAATTAAAGCTAGAGGGGAAATAGAAATGATGTATTACGTTTTAGGTTTATTGAGAACGGTACCATTAGTTAAGGGTTGTTCTAGTAATAATAAGTAGTGACATAAAGGATGGAGGAAATAGAGGATGGTTAAACGTTTGATAAGTGCTAATGCTTCAGAGATGTTGGGCATGACTGCCGAGGAGTTAAAACAAAGTATTAGAGCGAGTGAAGGGCGCACAGTCATGTCGGAAAATGTGGCGACGAGGGAATCTTTTGTCGGAGATATTACTAATGCTGAAATTGCTAGAGCATTTGGGGCCGATTTGATTTTACTTAATGGTGTAGACGTGTTGCACCCGGATATTTTAGGGTTGGAGGACAGGGAAGAAAACTTTGTCGAACAGCTTCATCGTTTAGTTGGGCGGCCAATTGGGGTTAACCTTGAACCAGTTGATTCACAGGCCAGCATGGCGGAAGATCGCTTGGAGATAGCAGAAGGTCGTCAAGCTAATTTGAAAACGATTAAAGAGATTGAACGGCTTGGTTTAGATTATGTCTGTTTAACAGGGAATCCGGGAACAGGTGTCACAAATAGGCAAATCGAAAAGACGATTATGGTGACGAAAGAAGTTTTCTCAGGATTGATTATTGCCGGGAAAATGCATGGAGCAGGTGTTTCCGAACCAGTTGCTGACTTAGAAGCAATCAAAGGGTTTATTGAAGCAGGAGCGGATATCATCTTGGTACCAGCAGTTGGAACGGTTCCTGGTTTTGATGACGCAGAGTTGAAAGCCGTTGTTAAATTGGTTCACAGCGAAGGTGGGTTGGTTTTATCGGCGATTGGAACGAGTCAAGAAAGTTCTGATGAAGACACGATTAAAGAGATTGCCATTCGCAATAAAATTTGCGGGGTGGATATTCAACACATTGGTGATGCTGGTTTTGGTGGTGTGGCACCAGTTGAAAATATCTTTGCGCTCAGCAAGGCTTTGCGAGGCATTCGCCACACGGCTTCATTGATGGCACGCTCAATTGCACGTTAGGGGAATAGCCACTCCTTGAGAGTGGTTGTCGCAAAATAGAGGAGGAACGTACAATGAATAAAATTAATGAATTTTTAGAACAAAAAATGTTGCCAATTGCGTCAAAGCTAGGTGCCAACAAGTTCTTAGTAGCGATTCGTGATGGGATTACTTTAGCGATGCCTTTGATTATCATCGGGTCGTTAATGATGGTAATCGCCAGTTTTCCTGTGCCTGGTTGGGAAGCGTGGTTGGGAGATATTGGAGTTGCTGACTACTTATGGAAAGGCACCGACAGTAGTTTTGGTTTAATTGGCTTGGTGGCCAGTTTTGGGATTGCCTATAGTTTGACCAATCAATACGGGGTCGACGGTGTTCCTTCAGGTATTATTTCTTTATCGTCATTTATTGCAGTAACTCCTTTTGTTAAGTCAGATGCTGGTGCAGGTATGCCAACTGCTTACATGGGGGCTAAAGGGTTGTTTATTGCCATTATTTTAGGGCTGATCAGTGGCTATATTTATCAGTGGTTTATCAATCATGATATTCAAATTAAGTTGCCGGCAACGGTGCCGCCAGCTGTGGCAAAAAGTTTTAGCGCGATTATTCCAGGGGCCTTTATTATTACCTTATGGTTGATCATTTCATCCGTTTTGATCGCCTTAGATTTGCCAAACTTACACGACATTGCTCAGGTCATTTTAGGAGGCCCTCTTGGGTTATTAGGCAATAATGTCTTTGGCACGATGATTGTAGTAGGTCTGAATAGCTTGTTCTGGTTTGTCGGTATTCATGGGGGAAATGTGGTCAATTCTGTGATGCAGCCCTTGTGGATTGCCAATTTAGATGAAAATCGTGCTGCTTATCAAGCAGGAGCAGAGTTGCCACATATTTTTACAGTAGCCTTTATGGATAACTTGGTTTATATCGGTGGTGGCGGCGCGACCATTGGGTTAGTCCTAGTTTTAGGGTATTTAGCTCGTAAGAAGAAAACCAGTCAACAAACAAAGGTCTTAGCACCGATTACCGTCGTTCCCGGTTTATTTAATATTAACGAACCAACGATGTTTGGGTTACCTGTTGTGTTGAATATTATGTTATTAATTCCCTTTATTTTAGCACCGATGGTTAATGTGATCGTTTCTTATTTGGCGATGTCATCCGGTTTAGTTCCTTTGACAAGGGCGGCTGCTTCATGGACGATGCCACCGATTATTAGTGGGTTTTTAGTCACTGGCAGTATTAATGGTTCCATTTTACAAGTCGTATTAATCATACTCGATATCTTGTTGTATCTACCGTTTTATCTAGCGGTTGAGAAGAAATTTAAAGAGCAAGAACTCGGCGAAGGATAGAAAGATTGGTGAAGCAAACGAGAAGTGAGTGAATAGTTATGCAGCCTCACTTCTCGTCTTTGTTTTACCGTTAATTAGCTGATGAGGAAAGTCACATCGGCAGTAACAGCTGTCTCAGCCAGTCATCGGTTGGTAACCCATGACTGGCTTTTAATAGACGTCACAGAGGCTTTTCCTGGTTATCATTTCCCTGATGAAACATTGGTGATAGTCAATCAAAGCGCGCAACAGTTAGATTTAGTTCTAGACTGGGAGCATGATCAAGCCTTGGCTAACGTGATGTCTTATTATGAAGGAGAGCTCGTAATTGTGACAAGTACACAGCGATTTTCTTTGCCGCTGTTTAGTGAAGGGAGTCAGCAGTTGGTAATTGAGCCGAAAAATGAAACAACTTTAATGGTGAAACGGCGGATTATTGGAGAGGGGCATGATAACGCTACTCAGGAGCTGACAGGGAATCAGTTGGTTAAACTGGTGATTTCGGCTAATCAGGGTGAGGGGATGCCCTCTACCAACTTGCCACCATTAGGTCAATCTAGGCGGGGAATACTCCTATTAGTTGGCAGTTTAGTTATTTTAGTCCATGTTCAACTAAAAAAGGGCAGCAGTTTAATAATTTAAGCTTAAGAAATTGTAAAAATAAACACAAACGCTGATAAAATGACGTTTGTGTTTATTTTTTTGAAATGCCCTTTAAGCACGGCATAAACTTGCTTAAGGGAGGAAATAATCGGTAAGAGCTTTACTAGATATGGCATAATAAGTGTATGGAAAAGCTTTTTGACGTTGAGTGTCAAGGCTTTTTGATTGTGTTGCTAAGGAAATTTGCTTTAATTAATGTAAGAACTAGTAGAAAATTGAGGTGTAACAGATGGAAGTAGGACAACGAATAAAAGCGCGTAGAAATGAAGAAAACATGACTCAAGATTTTGTTGCGGAACAATTAGGCGTGACAAGGCAAACAATCTCAAATTGGGAGAATGGTCGAAGTTATCCGGATATTGAGCGAGTTATTCAGCTGTCAGAGCTTTATCACTTGTCACTCGATGAATTATTGAAAGGAGATCAAGATATGGTTAAACATTTACAAGAAAATACCACAGTTAATTATTTTTTGAAACTGTTTAGTTTGTTAATGATACTTAATATTTTTCTGATGGTTGTGATGTTGGTCCTTAAAACAACTAATGATGGTATCTATCTGACGCTATTTGGTTTAATTGGCGTTAATACACTGTCCATCTTTTACTTGATCATAAAAAAAATATAAAGGAGTTTTACGATGACGTTCTCAATTTTACTGTTGATATGTGGGTTGATTATTGTTTTTTCCAGTATTGGCCTAATGTACTACATTTACCATTTAGTGCTAATGGATGCCAAAAGTCGCAAGCTGGAACAGGCTAAGTTTTGGTCTGTGATTGCGTCTTCATCACAAAATGGGGGCGGACTGTTACTGTACCTCTTTAAGCGTAGAAATACCTCAAACCTGCTTAGTGCAAGTGAAAACAAAAGGTTTTTAACGATCAAAAGGAAGATCTATTGTTTGATGGCTCTACACTTACTGGCATTTTTGATGAGTCTAGCAGCTTTAATCCGACTTTGAAGATCAAGGGGGCAAGAAGTTGGAGACAATCCATGATGAAATTTGAAAAAAATAGCCCTCAGTTGGAGGCTGAGGGCAGGAGATTTTTATTTACACGACGATCTCATCAATGTCTAAATGCTAAAGCATCAAGAATTGACGGTTGGAGGAGTAAATAATGAAAAAGTTTTGTTAGGGTTGTTTGTTGGTATGTCTATAATATACCGTGAAAATGTGAATAAAGTGTGACAAAGAATAAAGGATAGCTTGAATAATTTATTAAGAAACTCTTATCAGAATGCAAAGGGCATTTTTGGCGATCATGCTAGCAAAATAAAAAAAGTTTATCTTGTCTAACTGACCTCTTTTAGCTAATGTCACCTAATTATCAACTTCAGTCGAAATCGATGTAACCCCCGATATAACAGGCTTGATACCTCTTTTTTCTTTAGTGAGTGAAAGAAAAAAGTGACAAAAAGAGGTCAGTTAGCCGAGTTTACAATGATGGATTTTTATGTAAAAATATAGGCACATAGGTCCTTTGACTTAGCTTAATGCCTCAGAATGAGGCTAATGTTAACTAAATTAAGCCAGTAAAGAAGAACAGCTTAATTACTTGCCTTACACTAGTTATCTCTAAACTTAATATAACGATCTGCTAGGAAAAAAGCTAACTAAGTTCTTTGGGTGATAATAAGCTGTTGTTGTTTACGATAATACTTGCGACATGTCTACTAATTCTGAAACCAACGGGATCTCGATGAACTAGTGACGAACACTTTAAAAATCAGGCCATAAGGATGAGAAGAAAAGTGAGAGAACAGCTAATCAACCCAAATGAAGGCGCTGTTTTATAACATGTTTTTCTAGGCTGAAACGTCTAAAAAGTGATTCAGTTGACAGCTTGAATGCTACTAATGTGCTTATATATTCCTTGATAAACCTTGATATACCAGTATTTACCAGCGGAGTATATCCAGTCAAATTAATTCCAAGTGTCAACTGATTAGAAAACGCCTTGAAAATGACTTCTGGTAAAAAAAACGATTTAACGATCGGAAAATCATGATTACTTAAGAATTAAGATCAGTCGCTAAGGAGTGATTGATAACATCTTGAACCTTTCTATTAAGAGGATTAAGTGACTCGGTTGACATGATATCTGGCTGAGGAGAAAATTATGAAATTCAGTGTTTGCAAGGCGCTAGTTGCCCTTGTGGAGTTAAACAACAGAGCGCAGATGTCAATTGACTTTGACAACGGCTCAGATTTCACTTTTTCATTAATAACGATTTAACTCATGGAAAGTGAAACAGCTTAAAACTCACATGTATAGCGGAATTTTCGAATTGAATGCTTTATTCTATAACGAAAATATTGCGGTAATATAATAAAAAAGTGAATGGGTTGACAGTCGAAAAATGGCTCGCATTAAAAATACTAGTACTGAAATGTTGATGTTTCAGCTGTTTAAGTGCTTTTACTTGTAAAGTATTAACTGTTTTTGTCAACTGACTGACTATTGGGCTTCAATTAATAAACTGATTAAATAACTATAGCTTGAACCTGCGACTCTCCTATTAAACAAAAATCTAGTTTCCGTGATGAGATTATCTCAGTTATTTTATTTAAGACTTTTCCATTTACACTCATTGCTATTTTATAAATTTGCTAGAGTAACGCAGTTTGATAAATCAGTGAGCCTTGGTTGAAGGTTTTTAGCATAAATCAAGTTGGGACATAACGTCGCTTTGCTTCGAAGCTTCAACTCTTAATGTTTTAGCATTTAAAATTTGTCGAGATCGAAGCAAGCAGGCTTTTGGAGTGCGTCTATTACGCAATGTTCGTAAAAGTATTGGAGGTTGGAACTATTGTCCTAGTCTCTTGATGACAACACTAATCGGATTAAATATAAAGAAGTTGGCAGTTTGTTTCATCTAAACTTGCCAGCTTCTTTATTTATTCTTTTATCTTCAGGTCATAAGATGGTAAACTTAATGAAACGTTGATATGAGATCAACAAAGGAGTGTGGAGAGATGAATTTTCTATTTTCAATTGACGACCGATTTGTTAACCAATTTAAAACAACTTTATTGTCGATCTATCATAATTCCCAAAAGGGTCAACATAATGTCTATGTGCTTCAAAAAGAATTATTAACTCAGACAGAAGAACTGACTCATTTTTGTCATAATTTAGGAATGAACTACTACCCTCTAGTGGTTGGGAGTGACCAATTTAAGGAAGCACCCGTTTCGAAACGGTATCCGGAAGCAATTTATTATCGCTTATTAGCTTGGAAATATCTACCAGAGTCTGTCACAAAAATTCTATATTTAGATGCGGATATTTTGTGTTTGAATGATCTCAGCCCGTTGTATGAAATGGAGCTTAGCGAGTATTTGTATGCAGCAGCGAGTCATACTAATTTAACTAATGTCACCACAGTGATTAATAAAGTACGGTTAAAAGCCTATGAATCAGAAGGGTATTTTAATTCTGGCGTGCTACTAATGAATATTAGTCAAATTAGGCGCGAGGTTCGCGTTAACGATATTTATCACTTTATTGAAGAAAACAAATTGAATTTATTTTTGCCAGATCAGGACATTTTGAACGGGTTGTATGGTGAACGGATTGCCCCAATTCCAGATCAGGTCTACAATTATGATGTTAGGAAGCATGCCACCTATGAACTACTAAGCGGGGGGAAATGGGATTTGGACTGGGTCATTGAGCAAACGGTCTTTTTGCATTTTTGTGGTAAAGACAAACCTTGGTACGATAATTATAAGGGACGCTACAGCTCTGTTTATAAGCATTATTACCATAAGGCCAATGGGCAAAGCAACTGAAGATACGCAATGGCAAGAGAAGTGACAGTTCGAGTTCCGAAGGTCATTTAGGAATAGTGCGTTTGGCAGAATGTTTTAAACGGTTATTATCGTGTGATTCAACTCAAAACTATCTCTCATTTAATTTAGCGGATATCGCTGAAATACACGGCCTCGTACATTTTTATTAAAGAGCTGTGATTGGAGGTATTAAGAAAAAGCTGTATTCAGATGTGAAGTATATACTTACAAAAGGATACTTAACTATTATAGTTAGGTATCCTTTTGTTTGTTCGGGTTGTTAAAATGGTGGTTAGTTCTTAATTCGCTGAGACTTTCGCTTGCAGTTGATACATCTCCGCATAGCGTTGACCTAAGTTCAACAAGTGATCATGAGTGCCTTGCTCTTTAATCTCGCCGTGATCTAAGACGATGATTTGATCGGCATTTTGGATGGTGGATAAACGATGGGCCACAATAAAAGTGGTTCGTCCCTCTTTGACCACTTCCATGGCGTGTTGAATAATTTCTTCAGTTTCAGTGTCAATGTGCGACGTGGCCTCATCCAGAATTAAAATTTTAGGATCGCTAGCTAAAGTTCTGGCAAAAGCGATCAATTGGCGTTCACCAGAAGAGAAGGCTTGTCCTTTTTCGACCACAGGTTCGTGGATGCCTAATGGCAGTTTGTCGATTAAGGATTTTCCGCCGACTTTTTCAATGGCTTCTTGGACCATCTCGTCGGTGATCTTAGGATCATTCATGCTAATATTGGTTGCCACCGTTCCACTAAAGAGGTAAGGCTCTTGTAAGACAATACCCATGTGCTCTCGGATACTTTCCCGGTTGTGATCCGCTAGTTCTTGGTTGTCGATTAAAACTTGGCCTTTTTGCGGGTCGTAAAAACGGAACAGCAAATTGATAATAGAACTTTTGCCTGAACCAGTGTGCCCAACCAAGCCAATGGTTTCGCCTTTGGCAGCGGAAAAATGAATGTCTTTTAAAATCGGTTTTTCCGGCTGATAGCCAAAGGTGACATGATTAAAGAGAACATGTCCTTCCGTAAACTTGATAGCCTGGGGGCTGTCAGCTTCAACGGGCTCATCTAACAATTCAAATACTCGTTTGGCGCCAGATAAAGCTTGCTGTAAAGTGGACATCAGTCGCACAAGCTCTAAAATGGGGTCAAACAACCGCGAAATATAATTGATAATGACGTAAATCGTCCCGATGGAAAAGCCCATAATCCCATCGACAAACTGAGTGCCCAAATACATCAAAACAGCTAACATCACAAGGTTTTTAATAAAGGTTGAAAAATCCCAGGACAAGGTTGCGTCTAGACGAATGGATTTTAGTCGAGTGTCCAACCATTTCTGATTGGTTGTTTCAAAATCAGCCTGCATATTGTCTTGCTGATGATAAAGTTGCACAATCGACACCCCTTGGACGATTTCAGCAGTGTGACTGTTGAGTTCACTGACTGATTCCCGCCAGCGTTTGTTAATCGGGGCAGCCAATTTGACGTAAATCCATTGCCAAATCGCAAAGAATGGCAGTAAGACTAACAATCCTGTTCCGATTTGCGGGCTAACCCAATAGAGGGCGACATAGATTGCCAAGACCGTCAGGATATCAATAATGACGGTATTACTAAAATTTAGATAAAAATTAGTTCTTAATAACTCCACGTCGTTGACGATGCGGGCAGAGATCTTCCCCGCAGGTTTATCATCAAAGTAGGAAACCGGTAGTTTTTGCATATGCCCATACGCTTCATCCCGTAATTTTTTACTGACATTATTTGAAGCATAAGCCAATAATAAATAACTGGTATAGCCGCACAAGCTGCTAATCAAGGTGATCAGCATAAAAAAGCCGAATTTCTGCATTAAGAAACCAAAGTTAACGGAAGCATTATGGGTGATTTGATCAGACACATAGTCAATCATTTGTTTCCCAATCATCGGGACATAGATTGACGTACTAGCTGACAGTAGGGAAAGGAAAATCCCAAATCCATAACGATAAGGTTCGTATTTAAAATAGCTTAAGAGTCGTTTAAATGTTGTCATCTTCTTTCACCTCCATTTGTTGTGTCATGTATTGCGTGTAGTACCAGCCTTTTGAACGAAGGAGCTCTTGAGGTGAGCCTTGTTCTGCAATGGCACCATCGTCAATAATCAGAACTTTATCCGCTTCAGCAACGGCCGATAATCGGTGAGTAACAATAATATTGGTTTTGTCTTGGCGAATGGTGCGAATATTGTCGATAATGGCTCGCTCTGTTTTAGCGTCAACAGCCGATAGAGAATCATCTAGAATCAATAAATCAGGCTTGCGAATTAAGGCTCGGGCGATCGACACCCGTTGTTTTTGACCACCGGAAATGGAGACGCCTTTCTCACCAATTAAGGTTTCCAGACCGTCTGCCATGTGGCTGATATCTGTCGTAAAGTTAGCTGACTCGATGGCTTCGGCCATTTCAATTTCATCGGCATGGCGGTTTCCAAAACGAATGTTATGTCCCACGGTTTTTGAGAATAAAATATGCTCTTGAGGGACGTAGCCAATCAATCCTTCTAATTTTTCCATGTCGTACTCTTGAATAAAGCGGCCATTGATTTTAATGGTGCCAGTTTCGCTTACTGGGTATTGGCGCAATAATTGGCGAATTAATGTGGTTTTCCCGCTCCCGGTTTTCCCGACGATGCCCAGTGTTTCTCCTCGTTTTAATTCAAATTCAATTTGCTTAAGCGTCGTGGTTTCGTTTGTCGGGTATTGGAACATGTACTGATTAAATTGAATGTCATTAATAGCGTCAATGGTTTCCTCGCCATTTTTTTCCAATTGATCCTCAGCTTGAAGCAATTCGTCAATTTTTCTAAAGGAAACATTGCCTTGCTGGTAGACCAGGACAATATCCGATAAGCCCCAAATCGCCCCACTTAGCATACCTAAATAGATTTGAAAAGCGATTAGTTGGCCGATGGTCATTTGACCTTGACTGATTAGATAACCACTATAAGTTAAGCCAATAGCAGTACTGAGGCCAGTTAACAATTTCGCAATTTGATTAATCGCCCCGTTATAAACCACAAGATTATTGGCTTTTTTTAATACGGCAGCTGTTCGTTTTTCAAAACGGGTTTGTTCGAGCTTCTTTTTACCATAAGCTCGCATAACGCGAACACCGTCGACCATTTCTAAGACTTCGTTGCTTAATTTTGCGACAGTGTCCCGGTTATCTTCATAAAGGACATCAATTTTTTTCCATAAACGGTAGACGATATAACCGAATAAGACTAACGGCAAGGCGCTGACAGTTGCGGCCTTCCAAGACGTGGTAATGATCATAATGATCAGAATACTGATGGCCCATGTGACATTGGAGACAATTAACATAAAGCCGTAACCGATGGTATCTCCTAAATAATCAATGTCACTGGTCATGCGGGTCATTAAGTCCCCAGAGCGGAATCGCTCATAGAAAGGGGTCCTTAGATTCAATAACTTTTTATAAGTTTTTCGTCTCATTTCTGATTGGTAACGATAAGATTGACCAAATAAAGTCATAACCCAGATGATGTCTGTGATAAAAATACAGATGATGCTGATTAGAAAAATGCTTAAAATAATACCTAGATTTTCGCTTGTTAAGGCCCCATCAACAATGGCATCAATAAAGCGTTGAATAATTAAATTAGGAATTAAAGTCAAACCAGATGATACAATGGCAAAAAAGGTTGCCAGTCCATAAATGACTGGATGCTGTTTAATATACTGCCAAAATGTTTTTAACATACGTAGTTACTCCTCGCTAATAGATCGTTTAAAATTGTTTAGTAGATAAAAAAGCGCACAAAAAAACCGATAATATGTTGAATCATACTTCACACATTACCGGTTTGGTTATTTAATATGCTCGTGATGCCTTGCTGACTTTTTACTTAAAAAAAGACTGATGCTGCACTAAAATAGAGACCGAATAAGGAGTTAGTTGATTCACATTGTTTTTATTTAATTGAGATTGGTTAATTAAAATAACAGTTTTCATGAGTCATACTCCTTTCCTTAATTTTTAGTTTCGCTTCTTTTACTTAACTTCTTCAATTTACTATAAATAAATTAGAATGTAAAGGTTTTTTTTACAAATGAATCGTTTATGTTGTGAATTAAGGGGGAGTATAGGGAGTTCTAAGGAATTATATTGACTTATTTCGCGGCTAGAAAAGAAGGTATGACGAATTTTTACCGTATTTTCCACTAATTTATCCATTATTTAGGTAACGCTTTCTTGATAGACTAGTTTTAATAGAGAGAGGAGACGGGTTGATGACTGAAGAACAACTTGAAGAATTAGTGACGTCGTTAATTAATCAATTGACATTAGCAGAAAAAATCGGTTTTTTATCGACTAAACAAAGTGGTGTTTCACGCCTTCAGATTGGTGATTATGAAGTGGGAGGGGAGGCGGCTCATGGTGTTGTTGTCAGAGAGGGAACACCAACTACCAGTTTTTCCATCCCCTTAGGATTATCGCAAACATGGAATCCAGAGCTTCTTAAAGAAGTGGGAAATGTAATCGGAACTGAAGCTCGTATTTTATACAATCAAAGTGGCAAGCGAAGTTGGTTGACATTATGGGCGCCTACGATTGATATGGAGCGGGATCCTCGTTGGGGACGCAATGAAGAGGCTTATGGCGAAGATCCTTATTTGACGGGGCGACTAAGTGTTGGTCTGATTAAAGGCATGCAGGGTGAAGGGCCTTACGTAAAAATGGTAGCGGCTCCAAAACATTTTTTCGGTAATAACAATGAGATCGGGCGGGAGGATCAATCAAACACTATTCATCCACGGATTAAACATGAGTATTATTTGAAAGCTTTTAAACCCGCATTTGTTGAAGGGCGAGCGCAGTCGATGATGACTGCTTATAATGGCGTTAATGGCATTCCATGTATGCAAATAGAGGAAATCAATGACATAGTAAAAGGCGCTTGGCAAATGGATGGTTTTGTCGTGAGCGATGGTGGTGCCTTGACCTTAAATGTTGAGGCGTACAAGTATCATGGTCGCTTTGCTGAAGCTTTGGCAGATTCATTAAAGCACGGAGTGGATTGTTTCGTGGATGAAAAAGAACTAGTGGAAGAAGCAGCATGGCTGGCTTATAGACAAGGATTAATCTCAGAGGAAGATGTGACCGAGGCAGTTAGACGAATTTTACGAGTGAGAGCACGAATGGGTCAGTTTTCACCATCACCATATGACCAGGTTGATGAGACCTTATTAGCTGGGCAGACTCATGGTGAACTGTCACAACAAGTGGCCTTGGAACAAGTCGTGCTCTTGAAAAATCAACACCTTCCCCTCAATTCTCAAGCGCGTATACTTGTAACCGGCCCTCTTGCTAATCGCTTACCTCGCGATTGGTATGGAGGAATTTCGCCCTATGGTAAGACGATTTATCAAGGGTTACGTGATGAAGGATTGGAGCAGGTGTTATTAGTTGATAGTGATAGTCAAGGCTATTTCAAATTGGCCGATGGTCGTTATCTATCAATTAAGAATGGCCAGTTGATTGCTAGTGAGGACAAATCACTATTTACATTGGAGCGTTGGGGGGCTGGCAGTTATTTAATAAAAGATAGTGACTCAAGTCGTTATCTAAGATATACCGACAATGCTTCTTTCAACTTACATCAATCAGAAGTTTACGACTGGTTTATTAAAGAGAAATGGCTCAGTCAAGATGAAATAACTTGGCAAACTTGGGATGGTCAAGAGATAACGGTATTAGCCGATGGGCAAGTTGTAGCAGGAAAAGGTCCGGGGACTGAATTAATATTTGAGTGTCACTACCAAGGTATTCAAGAAGCGGCCGCTATATCAGAGACAGTTGATCAAACCATTATTGTGGTAGGAAATCATCCGTTGATTAACGGCAAGGAGCAAGAGGATCGTCCAAGTATGGCATTGCCTGAGTATCAGCAAGAATTGATACGACAAGTGATGAAAAAAGGGGGAGAGGTGCTCCTTGTCATTGTAGGTAGTTATCCCTTTGAATTAGGTGAATTGGCGAATATTCCGACGATTATCTTCTCTGCTCACGGCGGACAAGAGCTAGGCTCTGCCATAAGCCAGATAATATACGGTCGCGTGGCGCCAACGGGAAAGCTAAGCCAGACATGGTATCAAGAGGAAGGATTGCTCCCAGAGATAAGTGAGTATGATATTAGTCGAACAGGTATGACCTATCAGTATGCCCAAAGCAATGTGCTCTATCCCTTTGGTTACGGTTTAACTTTCGGTGAACTAGGGTTGAAGTCCTTGTCTAGCGATCAAGAACGGTGGCAAGAAGGGGAGGCGATTGACATTGAGTTAGTTCTTGAAAATACTGCAGGGCATCCGATTACGGAAACCGTTCAGCTATATTTGAAGGTAGAAGGAGAAGATAAGTTAAGACGCCCGCTAAAATCCTTAGTAGGGTTTAGAAAAGTAACCGTTGCACCTTATTCAGAGCTGAAAATTAGACTGGTTGTTGAAGCCGAGGCGGCTCATTATTGGGATGTTGCCTGGAATCGTTGGGTATTTCCAAGTGGAAAAGGAATCATAAGTGCCGGTTTCTCTTCGGAAACAGTCAGGGAAACAACACTCTCTTTAGAAGGGCGAATTCGCCAAGGTCGTCCTCTTAGTAGTTTAAGAGATCCAGCTAATTTTGATGAGTATCATCAGATCGCCTTAACGGTTAATAAATTTAAAGAAAAAGGGGTTCTGCTGGAGGCAGGAGGTAGGGTTGAGTATTTTGCTGTTGAAGCGGTAAAAGGTGACGAGATGATGATTGAGTTAGAAGCAGTTGAACTAACTGAGTTAGTAGTCAGTTGGGGGCAACATCGACAATCTCAACAAGTCTCAGGCCCTTCCTCAATTATTTGGCAAGCACCAATGACAGGTAAGGAGACGTTTAGTCTAACCAGTAATCAGCCCGTCTTTATTAAGACGATGAAGGGAGGATAGGATGATAAAGCAAATCAAGCTCAGTCAACCAGCTAATTGTTGGGAAGAAGGATTAATTGCCGGTAATGGTGAATTAGGCGTGATTTTGTTTGGAGACTCTCACGAGGAGCGTTTAATCGGCTCCCATCATCGCCTGTTTTTAAAGCGTGAAGACATGAATTTTTTACCGGATATGGCGCCTGTTTTACCGGATTTGAGAAGAATGATTGAGACAGATGGCTATTCGAAGGCAAGTCAGTATTATGAGCAAAGCGCGTTGGCTAAAGGGTATCAAGGGTTAACGATGAGTGACCCTTTTCATCCTATTTTTGAGTTGACGTTTAAGCGTCAACAAGCGTCAGTTCAACATTACGAACGGCAGATTGACCTAACCCATGGTGTCATTCAAACCTCTGTCATAGAGGTGGCAGGGCCAGTTATCACAAAGGAAGTCTTTGTACCAAAAGGACAGTCGAAAATTTATGTCAAGCTTTCAAGTAATCAACCGCTGGCAGTCACAATATCGCTAAGCGACTTTCAAGAAGAAGGCCTCTTTCAGAAGATGGTGCCTGTCAAACAAGGGCTTTGTCAGCGAAATACGTATGGAGACCAAACAGGATATGAGACGCATTTAACATGGGAAACAGATGGAAACGCCTGTGCCCAGTGCTCGCAAGTGAGTTTTACGGAAGTGACGGAATTAACCTTGCAATTGGAAGTGGTGTTAAGTGACAAGTGGCCAGTTAATTATCAATTACCAACATTGTCGTATGGGGACCAACGTCAGCAGCATGTTAGGGCATTTAGCCAGCGGTTTAATCAGACTGATTTTAGTTTGGCAGATTCTCAAGAGTGGCAAAAAACTCAGGAAGAGCTCATGGCTGAACTTCAGGTCACTCAACAAATTCCAACCATTTTTTTTGAAAAACTGTACCACATGAGCCGTTACGTCATATTATCATACTCAGGAAAAGGACTACCTAATCTTCAGGGAATCTGGACTGGGACTTTTGCGCCTGCATGGAGTGGTGATTACACCTTTGATACGAATGTTCAATTGGCCATTTCATCTTTGGCTAGCTTAGGCTTATTTGAAGAGTACGAACAAGTCTTTCGACATCTGGCAGACTTTTATGACGATTTTGAAATCAATGCCAAGAGTTATTACAATTGCCCGGGGTATTTAGTTCCAGTTCATGCTAGTACGACGGCAAGACATGTTCATTGGAACAGTGAATGGCCCCTTATTTTTTGGACGGCAGGGGGTGCTTGGCTCGCTCATTTTTATTTTGAATTATGGGAATATCAACAAGATGAAGTCTTTTTAAAAAAGGTCTGTCTACCCTTTCATCAGCAAATTATTGCTTTTTATCTGAGTTTTTTACAAGAAAAAGAGGGTGAGGTTCTCTTTCAGCCATCCTATTCAGCAGAAAATGGGATGGGGGACAATGCCACAATGGATATTGCCGCCCTTAAAGAAGTGTTGGTCCATACGATTGAAATGTTGACCATGTTGAAAGAACCGCTACCTGAGGCGTATTTGCCATTATTACAGTCATTGCCAGCTTATGACGTGTCAGAGAATGGCGTATTGCGAGAATGGCTTGATCTAAGAACGAGTGAAAACTTTAACCATCGGCACTTTTCGCAGTTTTATCCAATTTTTCAAAGCAAGGAATTGACAAAAACATCTGAAGTGTTATGGCAAGGTGCCCAACAAGCGTACACAGAAAAAATGAGCGCATGGCTTTTAAATGATCAAGCTGATACAAGTTCGTCTCACGGCCGAATTCATGCGATCATGTGTGGGATTTCATTAGAACGTTTGGAGGAAGTAACAGAGTCTTTTGAGTTGTTAATTAGGCGAAGAGCGATGTATTCAACGATGGTCACCTCGCATTATGATCATGGAGAAGTCTTTAATGTGGATGCTAATGGGGCATTTCCTAAAGTGATTCATGATTGCCTCTGTTATATGGAAACCCCTGAACACCTGACGTTGTTTAAACTAGTTCCTTATTGGTTAGAAAAGGGAAAAATGTCCGGAATCTTTTTGCCAAAAGGTGTTATAATCAATCAAATTGTTTGGAATATCAAAGAAGGACAGGCTAGAATTGAACTATATGCAAGTCAACGAACTGAACTAACGATTAGTCTAGGAAATATTCCTGGCAATAAAAAGGGAACGGCTATCAAGGTGTTGGAATTGGCAAAAGGACAGACTAAAATTGTCGACTGGTATTTTTAAAAAGGGGTAGAGAATATGTGGCGTAGACTAATGACGTATGTCGATAAGATGAGGGTCAAACAAAAATTATTGGGTTTTTACATAGTGGTAATTGTCATGCCAATTATTTTAGTGGGAATCTATTTGTCAACGGGGATTCGTCAAAATATGATTGATACGAAATTGAAAGATGTTGAATTGAGTTCGCAGAAAGTTCAAACCGATTTGGCTAATATCTTTGTCACCGTGTTAAGAGTATCTGATTGGATTGCTCAAGATCCGAATTTACCTCTATTAGTGACGCCCACCTATCAAGAAACCTATGATGTGTATGAGGCTTACAATAAGTTTCCAGTTTTTGATGATTATTTGAAATATTATAGTGAGATTGAAAACATTCGCTTCATTGTGACTAATCCAACCTTGCTGACGAATTCCAATGTCATTCAATTAACCAGCGAGATTGAGACAAGCTCTTGGTATCAAGAGGCAGTTGATCATCAAGGTCAACTGACATGGCAGCTGATTCAAGACTCGATTACGCAGACTGAACATCTGGGGCTCGTTCGAAGTGTCTACCACAATGATCAATTGTTAGGGGTTTTGACAATCTATGTATCAGATTTTTTACTTAGTCAAGTTATGAATACCTCAACCAATAATGAGTTTTTAATACTTAATCAACAGCAATTGGTTCATCAAAGTGATCATAATTCATTGGTGTTTGACGCGTTTCAGGAGCCGCTGACAGCTACTCTCAAACAAAACAGTTCGCAAGCTGAATCAGCGAGTATTATTAAATGGGATAAACAGGATTATCATGTCTTAACAGGGAATGTTACATTACAAATGAGCCTGATATCACCACTAAGTTTAGTGACAGTCACGTCGAAACAAATTATCGGGCAAGAAGTAACGCAATTAATGCTGACAAGCTATCTGATTATATTGGGCATTTTTGCAGTGTCATTGATTGTGATCATTTTTTTTGTTAATTCATTTGATTTTCGAATCAAACAATTAAAAAAATCAATGAATTATGTCGCCACAGGAGACTTTGATATTCCTAAGCACATTCAAGGCTCTGATGAAATTAGTGAGGTCTATGAACAATTGTATGTCACCATGGAAAGTTTAAAGGCCCTGATTGAAACGAACTATGACCATGAATTGCGTGCTAAAAACTTACTTATTAAGCAACGAGATTCGGAATTAAACCGGCTAGCCAGTCAAATCAACCCACATTTTCTATACAATACCTTAGAGATGATCCGCATGAAAGCACTCAAGAATCAAGACCCAGAAGTGGCAGAAATCATCAAATTGTTAAGCAAGCTGATGCGTAAATCGTTTGAAAAAAATGAAGAAGAAGTTAAATTGAAAGATGAAATAGCCTTTATTGAAATGTATTTGGCGATTCAAAAATTGCGTTTTGGAGAACGGATTTCCTATGATATTTATGCGACGATTAATTATGAAAATTATCTGATTATGCCATTGATACTGCAATCGTTGGTAGAAAATGCGTTTGTTCATGGCATTGAAATGAAAACAAACAGTGGCCATATTCAAGTCAATATCCGAGAATCGGAGTATTTGGAAATTGAAATAATAGATGATGGTATCGGCATGCCAAGCACCCGCTTAAGACAATTGCGAGCCGAATTAAAAGATCACACGAGCATGCGGGTAGGAATGATCAATGTCCAACAACGTTTGCAGCTTTATTATGGGGACGATTATGGGATTGAAATAGAGAGTATTGAAGGGATTGGCACAAAAGTTTTAGTGTTATTACCCCTTGAAAGGAGTAAAGAAGATGCAAACAATCATGATTATTGATGATGAACCAGTTGTTAGAGAAGGCCTAGAAGTGTTGATTGATTGGCATGGACTAGATTGCCAAATAATAGCCACTGCTGATAATGGTGCGGCAGGACTGCAAGATATCTTGAGACTTAAACCAGACATCGTTTTGACAGATATTAAGATGCCGTATTTAAGTGGATTGGAGATGGCGGCGGAGGTCAAAAAAACTCACCCTGAAATTGAATTTGTCTTACTTTCAGGGTATTCAGAGTTTTCCTATGCCCAAGAAGCGATAAAAATTGGCACCTTTTCTTATTTGTTGAAACCTGTTGAAGAGTTGGAAATAATCGAAACGATTGAGAAGTTGGTAATGAAAATTAAACAGCGAAAAGAAGTACAGGTCACCGTTGAAACCTATCAAACAATGGATAAACGTTATCTCCTTAAGGAGCTGATTATTAATCAAAAGATGGCTAATAGTTTAGAACCATTACTTAAACAAGCCCCGTTTGCCTTAATACAACTGCCAACTCTTGAAACCAATGTCGAAGGTTATCGAGCTTATTTGAGTGAGCGAGGGGGACAAGGTGAAGTTCTTGAGTTTAGCCATGGATCAAATGGCTATTTATTTTTAACGCAAGTCACCAAACCTGAGATAGATCTGGCAGACGATTGGTTTTGGGAAAATGAGTTGGAGGATGGTGTGGTAATCATCAGTCAGATTCGCAATCATACGGCTAAACTTTATGAGGACATTCAGGCCAATGAACAAAAACAGTTTTTGTTTAAAGAGCGAGTGTTAACAAGTGAGAGGTTAGGAATTGCTAAGAAAGGCGCGTCAAAAGAATCACTTTCAGCGATTCAACAAAGACTATTGGAAGAACTGACTGCTGCAACGCATGTGGAAGAAGAATGGCACATGGCATCATTAAGTCACTATTTCCAAAGGAAACAATACAGCGAAACCCAAACCAAAGTGGAGCTGAGTAAGTTTACTTTAAGCCTATTCCAAGAATTGGAGGAGCGACTGAATGATCCTTTGGCTGATGAGCACAAAGAAACGATTTTGGAAGATATTATGAAAAGTCAATCATTAGTGGCTCTTTTGAGATTATTAAAGCACGAATTTAGTCGCTTGCATCAAGTCTATTTAACCGATGTTGACAATCAAAATATTGTTCAAAAGATGATACATTACACGTCTAAAAACTATGGGGCTGATCTTAATTTACAATTTTTGGCAACGACTTTCAACTATAATAGTTCGTATTTAGGGAAAAAATTTACAGCAGAAGTCGGAGTAAGTTATTCAAAATATCTGGATCAAATACGGATTCGCGAAGCGAAAAACTTGTTAAAAAAGAGTAACTTAATGATCTATGAAGTGGCTGAAAAAGTTGGCTACAATAATATTGATTATTTCCATAAAAAATTTAAGACATTGACGCAAGTAAGCCCCAACGAGTATCGAAAAAAGCAAAATCAGGAGGTATGTTCTTAATGAAGTCGACCGATATCACATCAAAACCTATTTTTAAGTATTCACAACGAATTGTCGGCTTTTTTTTGACAAATTTATGTTTTCTTTGTTTCAATTTCTTTCTAATAGTTGCATTCTTTTTTATTCCACCAACCATGGATAATATTTTAATTTATAGTGGTTCGGCACTCGCTTTAGGTCCTAGTTTAATTGGTTTATTTAAAGTCATGTACAATTACCGAGAATATGGGGAATTGAGCTTAAAGGATTATTTAAGTTCTGTTAGAAGAAATGTGACTCAGGGATTACTTTACAGTGGACTTCACGTCAGCTTAAGCCTGGTGCTTATTGTTGATATAGTCTACTTTATTAATCGCAGTTGGTGGGGACTGGCCTTGCTTTTTGGTTTGATTCAACTGTTTAGTTTTCTAAGCTTTTTAGTAGGCAACTATTACTTAGCTAATTTCGAATTGTCGTTTAAAAGCTTGTTACGCTTGCCAGTTTACAGTTTGATCGTTCATCCTCAGTTTTTGTTGCAGTTCATCGGGATCATCGGCATCGCTTTGGCGCTGTTATTAGTGTTACCTAAACTAGCGATGCTCTTTGTTTTTGCTTTTTTTGGTTATTTATTTACTAAGCCAGCTAAATTGCTAAGTGGGAAAGTTCAGATAGATTTGGAGGTGGCCAATAATGAGTAGCCGACTACTAAAAGTCCTAGTGCTTATGATAGGAAGTATCTGCTTAAGTGGTTGCCAAGGAGCTAAGGCGGAAAAAGAAAATGTGTTAACCTTTCATGAGCTAACGGAGGTTAGTTTTGCTCAAGGGGAAGAACACGTACAGGTGAAAAAAGCAGCGGATGTTTGGCAACGTGCCGGGACAGCTGATGAGTCAATAGAAGAATTAATGGTGAGTCTTGCTGGGGTAAAAGGTAAGGAACTCTCAGAAAAAATTGAGCTAGAAGGGGAGCCGCTCTTTGATTTAATTGATGAGCAGCAACATCGGACGTATCATTTTTACGATCAACAAGAAGAAATTTTAATTGTGGATGAGAAAGGCCGACAGTACCAGGCTCAGCAGGCTGATAAGTCCCTAGCTCTGTTTAATTTGCAGTCATTAAAAGCTGAAAAAGTATTTTCTATTGCTAAAGATGATTTACAAGAAATGACGATTAAGGAAGGAGATACAGACTACCGATTGACTCCCGAGACATCGTTATCACGGATTGAACAAACCCCCTTTATTAGCGGCTGGTATTTGGCTGACCGTTATCATCAAGAAACATCGGTAGAGTATCATGGGATGACCCAGATCTTAAACCGTTTGGCTAATTTTAAAGGCCGAACTATCACTCCAACTGAGGCACAAATAACCGCCTTAGAGGAATCAGACACAACGATCACATTGGCGACTTCTGAAAAAGAGTGGGTGCTAGAAGTAGGGGCATTGCCTGATTCAGGCAATGAGCGGCTTGTTAAAGTTGTTGAAACGTCTGATTATTACATGGTGCCTGAAAGTGAGTTCAGTGTGCTATTGGCTCCTCCAATTGAAAAGATCGATCGGTTTATTGCATTGATTCCGTTGAGTAGTCTCAAATCATTGACCGTTACGACAGAAGATACAAGAGATGAAATCGAGGCGACCCACCAACTTAGTGAGGATGGAGGTACAATCAATTCGACCTTTTGGTTAAACGGTGAGGAATTGAATGAGGCGACTTTTCGGAAGGACTATCAAAAAATTGCCATTTTATCTGGTGAGTCGGAGTGGGATGAGTCGCTAGAGCCACTAGCAAGTGAACAACCTGAGCTAACGATGAGCTATACATTTCTAGGGGACAATGGATTGAAAACAGATACCATTCAGTTTATGCCACTCCAAAATAGGAAAGGATTCGCTGTCATCAAAAATGAAGTTGCTGATTTTACCATCGGAAATGAACAACTGGCGACCCTTTTGAAGGTTTTCCAGCAGATTAACTAAGATTGTTGAATCGTGAAGTGGATGTCTGAGGAATAAGTGTCATCGTTTTTGTTAGCCACATAATCAAACAGAGACAGTAGCTGACATAATCGAACGATTACTTATTCTTTATGATTGAAAAAAATAGACGATAGTTGGCGAAAGACTAGTTTTTCATGTATCGAAGTCTAATTATTCCCGTTTTTATTGAAAACGCAATCATGTAAACTTTAAGTATAGTAAGAATACAAAAGGAGGGAAACAGCGTGGAACAACCTGCTGATGCAATCGGTGTAAATGATGGGCGGCCAAGGAAAAAGCAGAGGAGTCGCAATAAATTAACGCTAAAAAAAATGAAAGAACAAAAAGTGTTGATTATTATGGCACTGCCATTTGTTATTTGGATATTACTCTTTTGTTATGGGCCATTAATTGGTTGGTTAATGGCATTTCAAGACTATCGACCGGGACAAGGTATTTTCGATCAAACTTGGGTAGGGCTTAAACATTTTAGAGCCTTGTTTAAAGAACCTCTGTTTTACCAATCATTAAAAAATACATTGGGTATGGGAGGTTTAGGGATTATTTTTGGGTTTCTCAGTTCCATAGCCTTTGCCTTATTTTTAAATGAAATGAGATTCACTAAATTCAAAAAATTGACACAAACCATTTCATATTTGCCTCACTTTGTTTCATGGGTTATTGTGGCCAATATTGTGACAACTAGTTTGTCTCAATCCGGCATTATAAATAATGTCTTGATGACATTGAATTTGATCCAAGAACCACTAAATTTTATGAGTGATCCTAGTAAGTTTTGGGGAATTGTAACCGCTGCAGATATTTGGAAGGAAACAGGTTGGAATGCGATTATTTATTTAGCAGCCATGTCGGGAATCGATCAAGAGATGTATGAGGCGGCTCGTGTTGATGGGGCTACTCGTTTAAGACAGATGTGGAGCATCACGTTGCCAGCGATTCGACCAGTCATTATGGTTCTGTTGATCATGAGTATCGGTAACTTGATTAATATCGGTTTTGAAAAGCAAATGTTACTTGGTAACAACATCGTTGCCGACAAAGCCCTAGTTCTTGATAAGTATGCTCTAGATTACGGGATTGGCATGTTTAGGTATTCGTACGGTACGGCCATCGGTATTTTTAAATCGGTTATTAGCATTATTTTAATTTTTAGTTTCAATCAATTGGCTAAAAAAACAGGTGAAGGTCAAATTATGTAATTAGCCTACTCATTTGTTATCAGGACTGCTGATGAAGCATCACTTGAAAAGGAGGAACTTATGAAAAAACGAAACAAGGGCAATGCTGTGAATAAAATCGAAAGAATGGATATTATAATTGCCTGTGTCATGATCTTAGTCATCGTCTTAACACTCTATCCTTTTTTAAATGTCTTGGCAATTTCACTAAATGAAGCCGTTGACACAGCTAAAGGGGGGTTACATATTTTACCGAGAGCCTTTACGTTAGATAATTATATTGAAATTTTCACCCGCAATGACCAACTGGTAAGGGCTTTTTCAAACTCGGTTTTACGGACGTTGATTGGCACATTAACAGGTGTTATGGCTTGTTCGATTTTAGCTTACGTCATTAGCCGCAAGGATTTTATTTTTCGCCGTCATGTGTCAACGCTATTGGTGATGACGATGTATGTAAGCGGTGGCTTAATCCCGTCTTATATGTTAATCAGGGGGTTAGGGTTGATCAATAATTTTTGGGTGTACATCATTCCGACATTGCTTAGTGCCTATAATGTCATCGTTATCCGATCGTTTATTGACGGCCTACCCGATGCACTAGAAGAGTCGGCTAAAATTGACGGAGCCAACGATTTTACTATTTTTATTAAGATTATTTTACCGCTTTGTTTACCTGTGATTGCCACAGTAGCACTATTTATTGCGGTTGGACAGTGGAATAGTTGGTTTGACACCTATTTATATGCTCGCAGCAATCAAAATTTAACAACCTTGCAATACGAGTTAATGAAAATATTAGATAATGCCTCTGCTCAATCTGGCGGGTCGACGGTTGGGAAAAATGATTCCCTCTTACAAAATAAAACAGCCCCAGAAGGAATTAAGATGGCAATTACCATTATTGCGACAGTCCCAATATTAATTGTTTACCCATTTTTACAAAAATATTTTGTTTCTGGTTTAACGTTAGGAGCAGTCAAAAATTAGTCTACCCAAATAGGAGGAGAAACTGTGAATTTAAAAAAAGTTAAAATTGGTTTAGTGACCTCAAGTGCGTTGTTAGCCTTAGGAGCGTGCTCAAGCAAAGGAAATGACAAAGAGGCAGAGTCAAAAGAAGGCGTCACAACATTAACATTCTTCAATGCTGATTTACAAAAGGATGATAAGTTTGACAATCCGGTTGCTGCTGAAATGACGAAACAAACAGGAGTGAAACTAGAGATTTCCCATCCTGTAGGTGGCGATGAACAAGCAATTCCGTTAATGATTGCCAGTGGAGATTACCCTGATTTAATCTTTGGGAAAGGCGATATTAATAAGCTAATTGAAGCGGGAGCCGTGATTGCCTTAGATGAATTGATTGAAGAAAAAGGCGATAATGTGAAAAAAATGTACGGTGATCAATTGAGCCGTTTAAAAAATAGTCTTGATGACCCTTATATTTACCATTTAGGGACAGGTGGTGTTGAAAACGAAGCGTATAAAACCAGTGGGACCGCCTCCCTACAATTAGAAGTGTTAAAAGAACTGGGTTACCCAGAAATAAAAACACTTGAAGATTATGAAGCCGCGATTAAAACCTACATTGAAAAATATCCTGAAATTGACGGTCAAAAAACCATCGGCTTATCATTGTTGGGTAGCGATTGGCGGTGGTTAATTACCGTAGGAAATCCTGCTGGGTTTGCAGCTGGCTTACAAGACGATGGCCAATGGACCGTTGACGATAAAACGGCGGAAACGACCTATAAATTCCAACTACCGGAAGTTAAGGAATACTTCAAATGGTTGAATCATATGAATGATGAAGGGCTTCTTGATCCAGAATCCTTTACTCAAAAAGGAGATACGTATATCGCAAAACTATCTTCGGGACGTGTCTTAGGAATTGCTGACCAAGATTGGAACTTCCAAGATGCGACAAAAGCGTTAAAAGCTGAAGGGAAGGAATGGCGACTTTACGCACCACTTCCATTAACGTTGGGAGAAGGAAAGGTCTCCCAAAGTACTAAAAATTATGGCTTTACAGGAACCACTGGTGTGTCAATTTCTTCGACGACAAAACACACAGATAAAGCATTCGAATTTTTAAATTGGATGGCTTCTGAAGACGCACAAATTCTTCTAAACTGGGGGATTGAAGGGACGAATTACGATGTTGTAGATGGTAAACGCGTGGCGAAACCAGAAGATTTGAAAGCCGCACAAACTGATGCAGACTACACGACTAAGACCGGGGTTGGTCAATATGTTTATCCATTCCCTCAATGGGGAACGTCAGCGAAGGATAGCAATGGTCAATCGATTTCACGAGATACAAAAGAGCAAATAATTGACGCGTATACGGAATCGGAAAAAGAAGTGTTAAGCCAGTATGATGCTGAAATATGGCCTGATTTGTTTCCAGATCCAGCAGATTTAGGTGGCACAAAACATGGACGCGTTTATGAATATGTTTTACCTGCTAATAGTGATGCGGCTATTATTCAACAAAAAGCAGATGATTATACGACTCAGGCAATTACCAAAGCGATATTGACAAAACCGGAAAATTTTGAAGCCGAATGGGCAAAAATTCAAAAAGAGTTAACGGCAATGGACATTGAAAAAGCCAACCAAGAGATGACTCAACTAACAAAAGATCGCATCAAACTTTGGGAAAGTAATTAGTATTAGCAAGCTGGTCCCGCTCTACTAACTGGGTGGGCCAGCTCTTTTTAAGGAGGAAGAAGTGAATGCAAATTGTGGCAGTCGATATTGGTGGCACAGAGATCAAACATGCTTTAATTAATGAAGGGCAGATTCTAAAAAAAGGACGAACGAAGACAGTGGCAACCTCTCCACAACAATTTGTCACATTATTAGCTGATATCGTGAAGACTTATGAAACAGACAGTGAGTTTATGGCCATTGGGATTAGTTTTCCTGGATTTATCAATGGCGAAAAGGGCGTGGCGACCTTTGCTGGTGCCCTAGATAGGTTACACGGTATAGCTTTACGGCAATTACTATCAGCCGCCCTTGATGAACGCTATCCGATTTTTATGGAGAATGATGCCAATTGTGCAGCCATGGCCGAAAAATTAAATGGTCGTGGCGTAGACCACCGTGATTTTGTCGTGGTGACAGTCGGTACCGGGATTGGCGGAGGGATATTTATTAATAATCAAATTGTCCGTGGCAAAGAATTCCGAGCAGGAGAGTTTGGCATGATGATTTTGGATAAGACTCATTCTCCTCAAACAGTCTTCAGCAGTTTGGGATCGACTCAGACGTTGATTGAAAACTATCGTCGTCTTAAAGGATTAGCCGCCGATGAGCCAGTAGATGGGCAGACGGTTTTTGATCAGTCTGAGGAGCCATTGGTGTCTGACCTTTTAACAAATTGGAGCCGTGATTTAGCCATTGGTATCTGTAATGTTGTGACAGTCTTAAATCCTGAAAAAGTATTAATCGGTGGCGGGATTAGTGCTAATCCCAAACTGTTGCCTCTGCTTAAAGAACAATTAGCAACCATTCATTATTGGGTTGATTTTGAAGTGCCGATTGAAACGTGTTTTCATTTAAATGATGCAGGGTTAATAGGCGCGTACTACTTAGTTCAAGAAAGTTATCATAAAATAGAAAAGTAGGTGTCAAATATGTACCACAAAGAACTTGATCCATTCCCTGCTAATTTTTTATGGGGAGCGGCATCAGCCGCCTATCAAATAGAAGGGGCTTGGCAAGCAGATGGCAAAGGGCCATCGATTTGGGATACCTTTTCTAAATTGCCAGGCAAAACCTATCTTGGAACGAACGGCGACGTGGCAGTGGATCATTACCATCGTTTTCGCGAGGATATTCAGCTAATGGCAGAAATGGGATTGAAAACCTATCGTTTTTCAGTGGCTTGGAGTCGCGTCATGCCTGATGGTGAGGGAGCAGTGAATGAAGCGGGACTTGCGTTTTATGAGGAACTGGTTGATGAATTACGTCGCTATCAAATTGAGCCAGTCTTAACCTTGTATCACTGGGACTTACCGCAAGCCTTGCAAGACAAGTACAACGGGTGGGAAGGCCGAGAAACAATCGCGGCGTTTAAGAGCTACTGTCGTGTTTTATTTGAGCGTTTAGGATCAAAGGTAACGTATTGGGTGACGATGAATGAACAAAATGTGTTAACCTCGTTAGGCTATCGTTGGGAGCTTCATCCACCGAATGTTGCTGATACTAAGCGGATGTTCCAAGCAAATCATCATTTAAATTTAGCCAATGCAGATGCCATTGCTCTTTTTCATGAGCTTGTGCCTACTAGAAAAATTGGGCCGAGTTTTGGTTATGGGCCGATGTATCCCTTAAGGGCTGATCCCAATGATGTTTTAGCGGCTGAAAATGGAGAAGCCTTTAATAATAGCTGGTGGTTAGATGTTTATTGTAAAGGAAAATACCCTAAAGTTATTTGGAAGCAACTAGAAGCCTTGGGAATCGCTCCACAATTGTTAGAAGGTGATCTAGAACTGCTTAAACGTGCTAAACCAGATTTTTTAGGCATTAATTATTATCATGGCGGAACAGCTGCGCAAAATACGTTGGAAAAGGAACGAATTGCCAGTCAAGAAAAAGCCTTCTCAGGAATTGATCCTTATTTAATGCAGCCAAAAGATCAACAAGCCCAAACACCAGAAACCGTTCTTTTTCAAAGTGTTGAAAATCCCTATTTAGAAAAAACGGATTGGGGCTGGGAAATTGATCCAGTTGGGTTTCGGGTGGCCCTTCGCCGCGTCTCAGATCGATATGATTTGCCCATTTTTGTGACGGAAAATGGCCTTGGTGCCATCGATTTAGAAAAAGATGGCAAGGTTCATGACTCATATCGCATTGATTACTTAGCGCAGCACATTTTAGAAATGCAAAAGGCCATAACAGATGGTGTGACAGTCATCGGTTATTGTGCGTGGTCGTTTACCGACTTATTGAGCTGGTTAAACGGTTATAAAAAGCGATACGGCTTTGTCTATGTGGATCGGGATGAAGAAGATGAAAAGGAACTGACCCGTATCAAAAAAGATAGCTACTACTGGTATCAAGAAGTGATTCAAAATAATGGCTTAAGGAAAGGTGAGGGGATTTCATGAAATATTCAAACGGAGGTTGGCTAGTAAAAGAGGGATTTGAAGTGGATTATGCTGCTCATATATACGACGCTAGACTGACTGAAGATCAATTAACATTATACGCGCCCTTTAATTATACAGCACATAAAGGCGCAACATTAGATGGTGGCATGTTGACAATTGAACTAACAAGCCCGCGAGCTGATATTATTGGTGTTAAGATGTATCATCATAAAGGCAGTGTGAATAAAGGGCCTAATTTTCAGTTGCACACAGAAGAAAGTAAAGTACAAATTGAAGAAACCGATCAACACTGGTTATTTTCAAGTGGAAAACTACGTGCGAGTATTACCAAAGGTGAAAATTTAACGATTGCCTTTCAACATGGTGACAGGCAATTAACCGCCAGTCGCCCACGTAGCAAAGCTTATTTAAAAGATGATAAGGGGCAGATGCACATCAGTGAACAGTTGACAATTGATGTGGGCGAACTTATATATGGCTTAGGGGAACGTTTTTCAGCCTTTATTAAAAACGGACAAACAGTGGATATTTGGAATGAAGACGGTGGGACAGGGACAGAACAAACCTATAAAAACATTCCCTTTTACTTAAGCAATCGAGGCTATGGAGTGTTTGTTAATTCACCTGACAAAGTTAGCTTGGAAGTAGGCAGTGAAAAAGTATCCCGTGTTCAATTTAGTGTGCCAGGTGAGAGCATGGAATACTTTATTATTGCAGGTGAAACGTTAAAAGAGGTTCTAACGAACTATACGGAGTTGACTGGAAAGCCGAGTTTGCCGCCAGCATGGTCTTTTGGTTTATGGCTAAGCACTTCATTTTTAACGGATTATGATGAAACAACGGTCACAAGTTTTGTTGATGGAATGGAAGAACGAGATATTCCGTTAGAGGTCTTTCATTTCGATTGTCTTTGGATGAAGGAGTATGAATGGTGTAATTTTGTTTGGGATGAGCGGATGTTCCCACAACCAAAAGCGATGCTGACTCGACTAAAAGCAAAAGGGTTAAAAATTTGTGTTTGGATCAATCCTTATGTCGGCCAAAAATCGCCAATGTTCGATGAAGGCATGGCGGGAGGTTATTTTCTAAAACGAGAAAATGGCGATGTTTGGCAATGGGATAAGTGGCAAGCTGGATTAGCCGTCATTGATTTTACTAATCCTGAAGCCGTCACGTGGTACACGGATAAACTTCGCGGTTTAATGGGCATGGGCGTGGATTCCTTTAAGACCGATTTTGGTGAGCGAATTCCCACAGATGTGGTCTACCATAATGGGGCGAATGCTGACAAGATGCACAATTACTATGCCTATTTATATAACGAAGTGGTCTTTAATCTCCTTAAAGAAGTACGGGGGGAATCGGAAGCGGTCTTGTTTGCTCGCTCTGCTTCTGTCGGTTCACAGAAATTTCCTGTCCACTGGGGAGGTGACTGTACCTCTGATTACCCATCAATGGCTGAGTCACTAAGAGCTGGCTTATCATTTGGCCTAAGTGGTTTTGGGTTTTGGAGTCATGACATTGGCGGGTTTGAAGCAGGTTGTAGTCCCGATTTATACAAGCGTTGGACTCAATTTGGTCTACTATCGTCTCATAGTCGTTATCATGGTAGTTGGGAATATAAAGTGCCTTGGTTATACGGCGAAGAAGCGGTAGAAGTGACACGAGAATTCACAAAATTAAAACTACGTTTAATGCCTTACTTAATGAAACAGGCAAGTTTATCAGTCGTTCAAGGGATTCCAATGATGCGAGCGATGGTATTGGAATTTCCAGAAGATCCCGCAACCCATCAATTGGATCGACAATATATGTTAGGTGATGATTTATTAGTTGCCCCAATTTTTAGTGAAGAGGGTCAAGTTGACTTTTATGTGCCAGAAGGGAAATGGACAAATTATTTGACCAATGAGTCTCATGAAGGCAAAAGATGGTACCGTGAAACATATGATTATCAGACACTGCCATTACTTGCCCGACCTAATTCTTTGATTGTCGAAGGAAATAACGACTCGCAGGCGGAGTACGACTATACGGAAGGCATCACAGTTCACGCTTTTGAAATTGATGGAACAGCTCAAGTGGAAATTACCGATAAGTTAGGGGTTACGCAAGCTAATGTCACAATCATAAAAACTGAAACTGGTTACCATATTTCCAGCGATACTCTCAAGCAATACACAGTGCTATTTAGAAATCGCAAAGGTTTAAAGCTACATGATGGAACAAAAGGAACAGAATGTCCTTTAGGTACTAAAATCGACGTTGGCAATTATCAAATTGAGATTAGTGAGTGATACTGAGGAAATATCGGTTCAGAGTAAATGAATGGTAGTATGAACAGCTGATGGCTGTCTCAGTTAGTGTTGAAGTAGAGTTTTGTATGGGAATATCTTGAGCGGAATGGCCATTATTAATGACAAATCGATTATTTAATTGGCTGGGAAGCATAAGAATAGCTAGCAGATAAGTAGTACTAAAAGAAGGCCATAAAACTGAAAGAGTTAGTCACACCATAGACGTATAGGGGTGGCTAACTCTTTTTTTACGTGGAGAACTGAAATTTTAAGAGTGATTGTTTAATTTTTTTCTGTTGTTAACCTGCGAAATTACACCAAATATTAAGTTCATCAAACGAAAAAATGGCTATAAATGTGTCATTTGCTTTTCTAACAAACAAATCAATTTGATACAGGAGTTAAAGACATCTGATTTTGAAAATTATTTGTCTTAGGTTAAATAGATAAGAATTATTGTTTGGTTGTACGTTACAATGTAATTGGCTTTTATCAATACCTAATAATGAGTGGGTTCTCATATAGGCATTCATAATAAGCAACTTTTTGCTTTTGTTATAATTTAGAAAACAACGGAATTTTACCACTTTGAATTAGGCACGTTTACTTGGAATAGTTAGACTTAAAATGTGTCAGAAGAAAAATGCGGAAGAATCTCATTGATTCTTCCGCAAACGTCAATTTTTCATTTTCAAGTTAAGAGTGACTTTTGAGCTTACAGTCTAAGCTGACGTCCCCATTTATTTTTTGCAACTTTTAAAGAGTGTAACGTACCAGCAATGAGACTAACCATTATGTGTCTTTGTATGTTAGTGGTGGTCTATTCACTGTCCAATTGTTTGACTCGTTCCAAGTGTCGACCGGCCAAAGGGGTTGCTTTTAGCCATGTGTCGACAATTAGTAAGGCTAACCCTTCTCCAATGACCCGTTCTCCTAAGCATAATACGTTGGAATGGTTGTGTTCTCTAGTTGCTTGGGCAGAAAAAGTATCACTAACAACCGCTGCACGCACTCCTGGAAGTTTGTTAGCAGCGATGGACATTCCGATACCTGTTCCACAACACAGAATGCCCAGGGTTGCTTTATGTTCTGTAATCATGTTTCCCACTTTTTGAGCATAGGCGGGATAGTCAACACTTTCTAACTGATTGACTCCTAAGTCTGTAATTTCAATGTGTTGGTTGCGTAAGTGAAGCATGATGGCATCCTTTAGTTTTTTTCCACCATGATCATTGGCAATGACGAGTTTCATGCGAGTATTTTCCTTTCTGCTAAATGTTGCCGATAATACCAAAGGCAGCTAAGAGTCCACCAGCTATGATTAAAATTGCTAAAACGGTGGTTGGTTTAAGTTTTTTCTTCAACATAATGAAAGTCAACATTGTCGTAAGCAGCGGTAAGAAGCCAAGGACCAGTTTATCCAATACATCGGTTTGAATAACCATAAATTCCCCTTTACTTAATGCTAATTTCAGAGGGGAGGAGATGGAAACGAATGAGGCCGCCAGCCCGCCAATCACAATCGCACCTAGTGTTTGAGAAAAGGTCATGACTTTTGGCAAAAGAGAGCCTGATAATATTTTGGTAATACCTTCTTTTCCTGTTTCATATCCTTGTATCCACAGCTTATAAGCGATAACCAGCATGATGACCATGTGAAGGATGAAAAAAGCTACTGGTCCCATTAAGATATTTCCTTCAGCCGCAAAAGGTAAGGTGAAGGACAGTAAGATTGGGATTAATGTTCCTTGCCATAAGGTGTCACCGATTCCTGCTAAAGGCCCCATTAATCCGGTTTTTAAGCCGTTGATGGTAGCTGTATCAATTGGAGCACCATTCGCTTTTTCTTCTTCCATTGCGATGGTCATGGATAGAATTGGTCCACCAAATGAAGGTTCAGTATTGAAGAATTGCATGTGGCGTTCTAAGGCATCTTTCATTTCATCTGAGTTTTTTCCGTAAAGCTTTTTTAGAATGGGCGAAAATGCGTGAACGACACCTGTTGCTTGTAATCGTTCATAGTTATAGTTGGCATGGGAGAAGAAGGTCCAGCGCCAAAAGGCTCTGATCAAATCTCGTTTGCTTAATTTTTTTTGGGAATCTGCTGTGGTATGTTGTTTTGGTTCAGTCATGATGCTTGCCTCCCATCTTTGAGATATAGTTCAGTGAATACATAAGCGACGACTAGAGCGAAAAGTGATACTGCTAAAATTGGTAAGCCAGAATAAACGGTTAATAAGAAACCAAAGAAAAAGAAGACTAATGTTCCTTTGCCATTCATGGCTCGTAGGTTCATGGCAATTCCAAGGGCTGGTAAAATCCCGCCAATAGCTGAAAGGATGTCTAAAGGTTTTCCGGCAAGTGAGTCAATCACGCCTTTAACTGCATCAGCTCCGTAATAGCTAGCTGACGCTACCGGTACAACCGTAATTAAAATCAGAAAAATTTGTGGTGGCCAGACATGTAAAAAATTAATGCGGTCAATGTCACCTTTTTCGGCGGCTTTATCTGCCATATGAACAAAGGTGATATCAACGGTCATGTGCAGTACCCATATAATGGTCCCAAGTAAACCGATAGGTACAGCTAAAGTTGTGGCCACAGTCGGGGCGACGCCAGCTGCCATGGCCAAAGCGGTGCCTAAAGTTCCTGCTAGTGCAGGATCCATTGCCACTGTTCCACCAGCCGAGATAAAGGCCAGATAAGGCAGGTTGATAGCAGCACCAATAATGGTTCCTTGTACTGGATCACCTAAAATAAGTCCGACAACTGCGCCGTTCACCATCGGCCTCATCCATCCATGAGTCCCTAAGAGTGACAACCATGGGGTACCATTAATCCCAAGGTAGTAAACAAATCCTATGAGGATTGCTTGAATAAAACTAATTTCCATGTTCCTTCTCCTTTACATTGTGTAATCTCTATAATAAATTTCCGACAGCAACTGATTTTTCATCGGGAATGACGTGAACTTTAAGGCCGACATTGTGACTAATAATGGCTCTGAATTCAGTTTTTTCTTGTTCCGATGCTGAAATGTTTTTGTAAAATTTTGAGCGATTTTTATTTGCTCCCATGCCCCCAATGATCACATCGGTTATTGAGACACCGTTTTCAATTAATGATACGTAAGTGCTGGGGCCTTTCGTTAAAATGATGATTTTTTTATCATCAGATAGAGCGTTAATTATCGTTGGTGCTTCTGTTGTGGTTAAAATATCTAGCCCAATTCCCATAGGGACCGCCATTTTAATGATAGTTTTGGTGAATTCATCGCCGGCAGTCTGGTCATCTACAATGATGATATGATTTCCACCTGTATATTGTAGCCAAGCAGTCATAACTTGCCCATGAATAAGTCGATCATCAATTCGTGCTAAAACAATTTTCGCCATTTTTTTTCCTCCTAGGTGATAACTAGTAATAAAAACTGATATTGAGTAGATATGAGTTAAGATGTCTAGTTGTTAGTTTGTTTATTTAATTCAGTAAAAAATTCTTTAATTCCATCCATACCCGTTTCCAGTGAGCGATGGGTTGTTTCTTCAAGCGTGCTGCCAAGCATCCGTTGATTGAAAGCTTCAATCAGCATTGGCAAATTAACTCCTGAAATTAAACGATAATCAATGTTTGTTAAGTTATGGTGATTTAAAGCTGTTTGGTTATACGGACTAGCGGAAAATAAATCTGTAAATATAATTACCCCTGCTCCTCTATCAAGATCTTTGATCGCCATTAAGATATTTGCTGAAAAGTCTTCAATGCTATTACCGTGACATAAAGATAATGTCTGACAGTTTTCTTGTTTTCCCATAATTAATTCAACACTATCGAGAATCCCTTCTGCAAATTTCCCGTGTGTAGCAATTAATACACCAATCATAGTTTCACCACCTTTGTTTCTATATAAGCAAGACCTGTGCCAAAGTGTAACGAAGTTAGTGTGTTAGTCGGCAGAACTCTTCTGATAGAAGGGGGAAGTCGAAAATTAAATTTGTGAAAAACATAAAACGACACACTTTTTATCAAGAAAAGTGTGTCGTTTTAGTGTGTCAACTAGCTTAGATAATCTGTGTCACTTTAGTGTGTCGAACCGTTAACAATTTTTTCGAAAATATTTTTTTCTGAGAAAATAAAGATTTCCGTGACATAAGCAAGCTCTGATTCTGGGATTTCTATGCCCCAGACATTGTCAATATACTGGAAATTGTTGACGACAGTTTGATGAATGGATTGATAGTCGTATAGTCGAGTCTTCAAGTCTTTGTAACTGTAAGTTTCATTCTGAATCACCCGTTCTAACATGCAGGTCGTGTGAAAAATATATTTGATATAGAGGGCATTTGTGTTTTCGATTGTCAGTTGTTCAATGATCTGATGAAAGGTTTCAGTCAAGGTTTCAATTGCTTTTCGGGAGTCGATAAAAGTTAGAACATTTTGAATAAGGGTTACGAGTTTAGGGTTATCGATATAGTTATGTGTCTGGGTAGAAAAGCTTGTTTCCAGTTGGCGACTGGGGATCGGATAATCACTGATATTTTCTAAACTCTCGACTAAGCTTTCAAGGGTGGTCGATGCCATTAAGGATAGACGGGTAGCTTCTAGCACGGTCAGTGTACTGACCATGTTGATGCTTTTGACAGCAACACCTGTTTCTTGAGCAATGATCTCTCCAAAAGTGGTAAGAGACCCCATATCCACTAAAAGCAATACTCCTTTTCCTTGATCAATTTCTTTGACAAGCTCTTTAGCAGCAGCCAAGACAATGCTGACTTTTTCGTCTAAGGGCAGACACAAGTAATGAGCTTGCTCCACTTTTAAGAGGATATTTGCCACCTTTGCCAACTCTTCAGCGACTTGTCCATGAGTGATAACTAGGATTCCCACTCGTTGATCATTAGATTTCAGCGTTAAGGATTCTAAAAAGACGGCGATAAAGCCAATTTCATAGGCTGGAATCTGAATGGCTTTGCTTTCTTCGATTAATAGAATGATTTGTTTGGCCATAGTGTAATAGACAGCGTCGTTATTAACAACCAACTCAGATTTTGGTTTTCGTGGTTGATTATCGTAAATCCGTTCAATAAGAGCCACAAGGTGTAAAATGATACCAATAATCGTGTTTTCTTGGACTGTAATGCCATATTCTGATAAAACAGAAAGTAAGATGGAATTGATCAACGAATAATCTTCTTTGCTGACAAGTTTGTAGATGGGCTCTTCACTAGGAAGCTCAGGTAAGTTATGTTGGGACTTTTGGGAAAAATAATTGACGAGTTCTTTGTCTACTAAATGAGTGACTTCATCCAATTCCAATCCTTGTTGAAAATACTGCTTAGAAGTGGCTTCAATTGTGGCATAAAGGTTTTCTTCAAGGGTTTTATCAACAAAAAAGTTTTTAACTTGTTTACTAGAATCTGTTGGGTGAAAGGTGAATCCCCGCTTGTTAGACCAATAGAATTCATGAGATAAGATATCTCGTTTTTCATCGAAAATATCAAAGTATTCAACGTATTGGCTTGGTAATTGGGAAAGTTTGACATTGACTTCCTCTGTTTTTTTGGTGAGCATTTCAACAAAGGCGCTAGCACAGATCAGTTGAATGTCATTGCAAAGTTGCCCAATATTGTGTTTGCATTCATAGACCAGAAAGTATTTCATTACTTCGTTAGAGACCTTAATAGGGTGATTGATTTTTTTTGCTTCTTGTTTAAAGTTTAGCATGATCAGTTCCATTCGCTCTTCTAAAGTGCGTTCCCTTAGAGGCGGAATGGCAATCAAATTGGGAATCCGTCGTAAAAAGGTCTGGAGAATTGATACGTCCACTTGTTCAGTTGTGGCAGAAATTATCAAAACATTGGCATAGTGAATCATATTTGATTCACCTAAACGACGATATTCTCCACGATCGATTAATGAAAAAAGCATTTCCTGTCCTTCAGGTGGTAAGCGATGGACTTCATCTAGAAAGAGAATGCCGTTATTGGCTTGGGCAACCAGCCCTTTACGATCAGTGTCCGCCCCCGTAAAGGCACCCCTTACATGACCAAACAGGTGAGAAAGCAGCAGTTGGGGATTACCAGCATAATCAGCACAATTGAAAATAATATAGGGGGCATCTGATTTCAATTTTTCAGACTCTACGGCAAATTGATACATTGTATTGGCGAAAGTAGTTTTGCCGACGCCAGTTTCACCAATTAGGAGGGTGTCCAGACCTTTAGGAGGATATAGAATAGCAGCAATGGCTTGTTTAACCTGATTTTTCATGCTTTTGTCAAAACCGATCAACGAAGCAAAGGAGTCACTGATTTGAGTAAGTGATTGATTTTCTAGCTCTTGTGAAGATGCCAGGTCAATGGTAGCTGGAGGGGTCAGCGAAAAGAGAGACTTGAATTGATTTTGGTTGTCAAAAAATAGAACTGTGCCAATGGGGGCTAAGTACTCGTTTGCTCGGCAGATAAATCGAACAGGTCGTCCGCCGATTTTGATGATTTGTGCTTCTTTGTGGAGCACATTTAATTCACGGCTAACATTACTGCGTGAATAGCCAGTTACATCAGCCAATTCTTTGGCAGTCCAACCGATCGGTTCATCGATATTAAGTTTAACGACTGTTTCAGATAGTGTGTAAAGTTTGTGAAATATATATTTTTTTCGTGTGATTGACATTTAAAAGTAACCCCTTTCATTAAATTATTTTCTATCATAGCACACATTTTTAGTTTTAAATACCAGAGAAAATATTTTGTGAAATAAAAAAAATAGGCTTGACTATTATTTTTGGCTTTGTTACTATCTGGGGTGAGTAGATATGAGCAATCTCTGGTTGAATAAAAACGGAGGATTGCTTTATGAAACAAGAACAAGTTGTATCAAAAACTTATCGATTAGTAGCGGCAGGTGAGATCAAGACGGAGATGATTCAGCGGGAGGTTAAAGAGGGCTGGGTTGTTGTTGAGCCTAATATTGCTAGTGTTTGTCATGCCGATTTACGGTATTATACTGGCAGTCGGCGCCCAGAAGCCATGAAAAAGAAATTACCGATGGCATTGCTTCATGAAGGGATTGGTACAGTTATTGCCAGTCGATCTGATAAATTTTCCGTGGGAGATCGAGTGGTTATTGTGCCAAATATTCCAGGTCAATTGTTAGATCCAGAGAAGTATCCAAATTCTGAAGGGATTCCAGTCAACTATACGAAGGGCAATCAATTTTTAGGCAGTGGTTATGATGGGATTGCGCAAAGTAGACTTGTGCATCCAGCGGAATGTTTGGTTAAGATTCCTGCAGATATTCCAGATGAAATTGCGGTTTTAGCTGAGCTTTGTACGGTATCTTATCACGGAGTTAGTCATATTGCTGATCGACTTCGGCTGCCTGAGACACGAGTGGCCTTGTTTGGGGACGGCCCAGTCGGCTACTTAACTGCCACCATGGTTCGCTATATGTATGGAGTAGATGAAAGCCGCTTTACTGTTTTTGGAGCGGATCCTGAGAAGTTGGGCGAGTTTAGCTTCGCTCGTCAGCGTTTGGTTCAAGAATATGATTTTGTCCATTCCCCTGATACTTTTGATGTGGTTTTAGAGTGCACTGGTGGCCGTTTTAGTGAAAGTGCCTTAAATCAAGCTATCGACAGCTTTGCTCCTTGTGGAGACTTGGTTATTATGGGGGTAAGTGAAGACCGGGTGCCGATTAACACCCGCGATATTCTGGAAAAAGGACTTCGCCTTTATGGCAGCAGCCGATCTTCGACAGCTGACTTTGAGGCGGTAATCAAGGCGTTTAGCTTAGTTGAATACCGTGAAGCATTAATGAAAATTCTACCTGAATCCTGGGATGCAGTGACAGATGCTTCAGCATTTAAAACTGTCATGGATAAAGTGGTTGAAAATCGAGCCTGGCATAAAACGATTCTTGATTTTAAGTGGTAATTTATAAAAAAACGAAGAAGATAGCTCTTACACAGGACTATCTGCTTCGTTTTTTTATTTTGCTTAATAGATTACTTCGACCTGATGCTTGTCAACCATGTTTTGAAATGTAGAAGGCAAGGGAATATCGGAAATGATCAAATCGATCTTTTCAAAGGGAACACTAAGATAAAAGAAATCCTGTTCAATTTTTGAGCTATCAACTAATAGAATGGTTTTTTTTGCTTGCTTAAAAAAAGCACGTTTAACTTGGGATTCTTCTTCTGTGGCATCGCTGCCGCCATGAAGGCTCAAGCCACGACAAGAAACAATTGCTGTATCCGCATAAAACGAGCGAATATGATCGCAAGCCATAACACCAGTGATCGAAGATTCTTTGTTGCGGATTTTTCCACCAACTGAATAAATGTCATGAGTTGTTTGAACCCCTAGAATGTAGGAAGTTAAGTTCCCATTGGTTAATATTTTTAGATTTTTAAAAGTATGAAGTTTTTTGGCCAACTTAAAAACTGTACTACTAGAATCTAAAAATAGACTTTGTCCCTCTTCAATGTGAGCGAGAGCTAGTTCGGATACATATTCTTTTTGAGGTTCATTATTTCTTTCACGATATAAGAAAGGCAATTCGTATCGCTGCTCTCCTAAATACATTGCTCCTCCCCGAGTTCGCTGAATTTGGCCATTTTCTGATAAGATGCTTAAATCACGGCGAATAGTGGCTGGACTGCTGAAAAGAAGCGCAGATAGCCGTTCCGTTGATAGAAATCGTTCTTTTTTTAATAGCTCTAAGATTTTTAATCGGCGTTCTTCAGGTAACATTACTTGACCTTCTTTCTTTTCCTTAAGTGTACCACGTTGTGATTGAAAATGATTGAATTACGTTGATAAAGATGATTGAAAATGAGCAATGATCAGAGTAATCGCCAGTTATTGTAGATTGAATCTGATTGGAATATGATAAAGGAAAGCTAATAGGGAAGAAGGATAATAATGAAGACAATGAAAGTAGCTGTTTTTAATGGGGTTAAAGATATCCAAATAGAGGAAGCACCGTTGCCACAGGTTTATGGCGCCCATATTCTAATTAAGGTAAATGCCTGTGCGATTTGTACTTGGGAACAGCGAGTTTATACTGGGGTTAAAGAAGTGGTATTTCCTTTTATTGGTGGTCATGAAATTGCTGGAGAGGTTGTTGCAATCGGAGAAGGTGTTAATGATCGAATTTGGGAGATTGGTGATCAAGTTGTCTACGGCACTAATCTGGCTTGTGGTGATTGTTACCAGTGTAAAAGTGGCAATGAGCAAAATTGTTATAACTTTGATCATAGCAAGCAGTTACCAGGTTTACCACATAAAGGGATGGGCGGCTTTTCAGAATACTTGTTGGTTGAACCCAAACATCTCTTTAAATACTGGAATGTTTCTGCCATCGAAGCGTCACTTTCCGAACCATTATCTTGTGTGATTCACAGTTGTGAAACAGCTGATATTTCTTATGGAGATACTGTGGTAATTATTGGTTGTGGCATCATGGGACTACTTCATTTACAGGTGGCACTTAAAAGTGGAGCTTCAGTTATTGTCAGTGACCCGCAAGAGGAGCGCTTAGAACTTGCAAAAACGTTAGGTGCTCATCATACTGTGAACCCCTCAAAGGAGAATCTGGAAGTGGCAGTTGATGAGATTACCCAACAAATTGGGGCCCAAGTTGTTTTCGATACAACACCTATTGCGGCGATTGTTGAGCAAGGCTTAGCTTTGTTGGCTAACAATGGAAAGCTAGTTTTATACTCGTCATTTTATCCTGATAAACCAGTTACGTTTAGTCCAGATACGATTCATAAAACAGCCTCACAGATTCAAGGGACAGCTAATTCCAACAGTCGAGACTTTATGCGAGCCGCTAAAATGATCAGTGAGGGTATTGTTGATATGACACCTTTTATCAGTCAAACCTATGGACTTGAGGCGATTCAAACAGGATTAGAGTCAGCCATCATAGGTGACAAATATCGGGTAGTGATTAACTTTATGGAGGGTAGATAAATGCTAGTGACTTTAAAGGATAGTTTAGTTCATGCTGAAAAAGAAAATAAAGCCGTGGGAGCTTTTAATGTACCAAATTATGAGACCTTGAGAGCCGTTATTCATGGAGCTGAAGAGTTGAATGTGCCGGTTATTATCCAACATGCAGAGGTTCATGAAAATTTAATGTCTCTCAGCGAAATTGGGCCAATGATGATTGCAATGGCTAAAAAAGCTAAAGTGCCAGTCGCGGTCCATCTAGATCATGGGTCGTCCTTTGAGAAATGTATGGAGGCAATTCGTTTAGGCTTTACGTCGGTGATGTACGATGCTTCAGACAAACCATTTGCACAAAATTTAGCTGAAACCAAAGAGATTGTAAAGATTGCTCACGCAGTAGATGTTTCAGTCGAAGCGGAACTTGGTAGTATCTATACGTCTGTGATTGGTGGTGGCGAGGGACGTGTTGAGCGAACGGCTGAGGAATTAAAACCAGAAAACATGTATACAGACCCTAAGTTAGCCAAGGAATTTGTAACTGAAACAGGGATCGATTGTCTGGCCATTGCTTTTGGAGCAGTTCATGGTCTATATTTGACAAAACCTCAACTGGATTTAAAGCGAATTAGTCAGATAAAACAGGAAATTGATCTGCCTTTTGTCATGCATGGTGGATCTGGTGTTTCTGCTGAAAATTATGCTGTAGCTATCAATAGCGGCATTCGCAAGATCAATTATTACACCTATATGAATCAAGCGGGCGGGCGAGAACTAGTCAATTATTTAGGGAGCCAAGAGGCGAATCAGCCGCCTTTTTTTGATACCCTCTCATTGGTTGCTTATGAGGGGATGAAGCGAAATGTGAAAGAAGCGTTGGTAATTTTTAATCAGTTATAAAACAGTGCCAAGAGCTGTTTAAAACAAACACCTAACCCTCAAAGTTAGGTGTTTTTAGTGTGGTTACAGGTAGACATGACAAGATCATTTGATGGTTTAAATAGAGCGCTCTTTGGAAGGCAGTACTCCAAGGACCTTCTTATAGCATTTTGAAAAATAGGAATCACTGTTAAAGCCAGTTGCTTCTGCTGCTTCTGCAACACTGGCATTTTTTTCTATTAATAAAAAGCGAGCTTGGTGAATGCGTAAAGACATTAAGTATTCATTGACGGTTTTTTGAGTCACCTCTTTGAAAATACGACAGAAATGGAATTTACTGATTCCAATAGTGGCGCAAATATCATTAATTTGAATTCTCTCGCGATAATGTTCATTGATATAACTGATACTCTGTTTAACAATACTTGTTTTGCTGTTAGAGTCATTTATTTCAGTGTTTTGACTGAGCCATAAATTGCGAAATAACAGGATTAACATTGTTGTACAAAGTGCAACGGATGCTTTCTTATAATAATTCTTTCGGTTGAGCATTTCATTGATGATCAGATTAAAAATATTTTTTATCTCTTTATCGATGGTTATGTTTGAAAAGCGATTGTTAGTGGTGTCAAAGCCTAAACTTTGGCTGTGTTCATGGTCAATGATCAAGCAATAATAGCTACACACAGGCGTTAAGCTTTGAATACTGTGCAAGTGATTGGAATTTATGACGACGATATCCCCGACTTTTGCAATGATTTTTTCTCCATTTGACGTAATGGAGGCAGTTCCTTCCATAATGTAAAGCATTTCAATATTGAGATGCCAGTGGGGGAAAATTTCGAAGGAGTCATTTAATAAGGTATTATAATGAAAAATAATTGGAAATGAAGGATCTGAAAAAAAATGAGTTTCGTAAAAAACTTTGGACATAGAATCGCTCCTTTATATTGGCATTAACTGGTCGTTAGGAAGGGCAGTTGGGTTCGACTCCATCATTTTGTCAGCTAGAAAGAAGACAGTGGGATGGGGATAGGACAGCAAGATAGTGCTGATTTCTAGCAAGTAACTATGTTTACGCTTCCATTATTTTGTACTAGACTAAAGCTATAGAGATAATCATTTTATTGAAATTATAGCATAAGGGAAAGGTGGAAGCTAGATGAAAAAGCTTAATGTCGGCGTTATTGGTGTTGGGAGTATTGCAAACGAACATATACAAGCCTATTTAAAAAATGATAATGTCAATTTAATGGCTTTTTGTGATATTGATGAAGAACAATTAAAAAAAATGGGTGAGCAATATGGTGTTAAAAATTTATATACGAGTAAGGAGGAGATGTTAAAGGATTCAGCTATTGAAGCGGTCAGTGTCTGTACTTGGAATGCGGCTCATGCTGAGTGTACGGTGGCAGCTTTGAATGCTGGAAAGCATGTCCTGTGCGAAAAGCCAATGGCGACATCAAAAGAGGATGCTGAAAAAATGTTAGCAGCAGCTATCAGCAATGACCGGTTGTTAATGATTGGCTTTGTTAGACGGTTTGGAAATGACACCAAAATTCTACAAGATTTTGTTAACAGTGACTTTTTTGGTGATCTGTACTTTGCTAAAGCCCAATATTTAAGACGACATGGCAATCCAGGAGGGTGGTTTGGAGATCAAAGTCGCTCAGGAGGTGGGCCTTTGATCGACTTAGGGGTTCATGTCATTGATTTGGTTCACTACTTACTAGGTCAACCAAAAGTTAGTTCGGTCTATGGTGCAACCTTTAGAAAACTGGAAAGTCGCAAATTTTTAAAAGATGAGACAGATTATTCCTCAGTCTCTAAATCCGATCATGATATTTTTGATGTGGAAGACTTAGCTACTGCAATGATTCGCTTTGATAATGGGGCAGTCTTATCGATTGATGCTAGCTTCAATTTAAATCTCAAAGACGATGTTGGCAAGATCGAGCTATTTGGAACGAAAGGTGGGGCCTGCCTCAATCCTGAAATTGAATTATTCACTGACATGAATGGTTACCTCACAGATATTAACTTTAAGCGCCAAACCTCATTAGATATGAATGGATTGTTTCAAAATGAAATCAATCACTATGTAGATGTACTGTTAAATCAGACTACCTGTCTGGCACCTGCTGAAGATGGTCTAGCAATAATGAAAATTCTAGATGGAATATATGAATCAGCCCGAACTGGACATGAAGTAATATTCTAAAAACGAATAGGGGAGAATACGATGAAGTTGAGAAAAGGATTTGGATTAGTAGTCGCTGCATTGGCATTAAGCGTTGCTCTGGCAGGATGTGGTAGCAAGGAAAAGGAAGGGGCTAAAACAGCAGAGGATGAATTCACCTTAACCGTATGGACCCATCCTTTTGTTGGGACGGAGCTAAAAGAGGAGCAAGATCAAGTGTTTAATAAGATGGCAGATGATTTTAAAAAGGAATACCCTAAGGCGAAGATCGCCTTTGAAGAGATTCCTTGGGCGAATCGGGAACAAAAAATTATGACAGCTCTTTCTTCAAGTGATGGCCCAGATGTATTTTATCTGATACCGGATATGATGACTCAGTTCGCCGATAAGGGCATTTTGGAACCGCTGGATGATCATTTAGGAGGGGACTTTGATGCTGCTGACTTTTCAGAAACATCTCTAGAGGCGGTCACATATGAGCAGAAAAAATATGGATTGCCTATCTTACGAGAAGTGCAGACCATGTTTTATAACACTGATATCTTAAAAGAAATTGGTGGTGATCCAGAAAAGCTACCTGAAACGTGGGAAGATTTTGATGCCTTAGCTGCTAAAGCAAAAGAAAAAGGCTATTATGGTCGTACTTTTGAAGGTGGCAGTACTTTAAATTCAACTCTTTATCCATTTATTTGGCAGGCTGGCGGAGATGTTGTCAAGAATAATAAAGCGGTAATTGACAGTCCAGAAGCCATTGAGGCTTTTACTGAGATTAAGAAGCTCTATGATGATGGTATTATTCCCAAAGATTCCATTAATGCCACCGAACAGACGGCCTTTCAAGAAGGCAAAATGCTAGCGGCCTACGGTACCGGGTATTTGATTACTTCCATGGCTGAGCAAGGCAAAGATAACTATGTGATTGGTGCTCCTTTGAAACATAAAGAGCAAGCCACTTTTGGTACAACGGGAATGTTCTCGGTAGCTTCTACGTCTAAAAATAAAGAAGCAGCAGCCAAGTTTGTGGAAGTGATGACCAATAGCGAGAACATGCAAGAGTTTTGTAAGCTGACTAATTATATTCCAGCTCGTACTTCTGCTCAAGTTATTTTTGATGACAATGAACGAATGAAAGAGTTGGCTCAATATGTGGAAATTGCCAATCCAGGCGTGATTCATCCTTCCGCTCGTATCTTTATGCCGAATGTTCAGGCCAAATTACAAGCGATGCTTGAAGGCAGTTTGTCACCAGCAGAAGCTGCGAAAGAGGCTAATGAGCTCATTCAAAATGAAATGAAATAGAAAGGAAGGACAATGAAAGTGGACAATACTGTGCAAACAAAAAAAGTGCGAACACGAGCGAAAGCTCCTTTCTCACTAAAAAATCACATGGCGAAATACGCGATTGTCTACGTATTCATGCTTCCGATTATGATCCACTTTGTGGTTTTCTTTTTAGCACCAATCGTCTTTAGTTTTATTATTACTTTTTTCGATTGGCCAATTATTGGAGACCCCGAATTTATTGGGTTAGGAAACTGGCAGAGATTTCTGGGCGATGCCATCGCCTGGAAATCTTTAAAGAATACGTTGATCTTTTCTGTTTACTATATCGTTCCTTCTATGGCAATCGGTCTGTTACTTGCTAATTTAATAGTCACTCAAAAAACACGAGTGGGCAACTTTTTTAAAGGGATCTTCTTTTTACCAGTTGTCACGTCTTTTGTGGTAGTAGCAGGTATTTGGCAATGGTTATTTAGAGGAACGGAAGAAGGGTTTATCAATCAGTTTTTAGCGATGTTCGGTCTTCCTGAACAAATGTTTTTATCTAGTTCTAGTCAGGCGATGATCGTGTTAGCTGGACTAAGTATTTTCAAAATTATTGGCAGTACCATGATTTATTATTTTGCTGGTTTACAGGGGATTCCTGAAGAACTATACGAAGCAGCGAGAATTGATGGTGCCAGTAAGAAGTTAATCTTTTGGAAAATTACCTTTCCTTTATTAATGCCAATTCATTTTTATGTGGCAGTTATGACAACAATCGGCTCCTTCCAAGTTTTTGATTCGGCGTTCTTATTGACGAGTGGTGGGCCAAACTTTGCTACCAATACAATTGTTTATTACATGTATCAAGAAGGCTTTTCATCACTGCGCCTTGGTTACGCCAGTGTGTTAGCCTATGTGTTATTCTTTATGGTCTTTTTAGTGTCATTAATACAGAAGAAGTTTTTAGGAAAAACCGTGGATTACAGTTAGGGAGGGAAAATGATGGAAACTAAAAAAACATCCAAATTATCAATTGCGTTATTAATATTACTAGCAGTTCTCTTCCTAGTTCCTTTTGTGATCATGGTTGTCGGCAGCTTTATGAAAATGAAACTGCCCATTGGTAATCCGTTTTCATGGATGATGAGTGGTGAACTAGGACTGGAAAACTTTAAACATATCTTGCGTTATTCAGATTATCCTAAATGGTTGCTTAATTCGTTAATCATTACGATTATTCCAACCTTTTCGCAAATGTTTTTTGCCGCCATTTTAGGTTACCTATTTTCCAAAAAAGATTTTTTTGGAAGAGAAGTGATTTTTTGGTTGATGATGGCAGTCATTATGGTGCCAACACAAATATTGATTATTCCAAGGTACATTATGTTTAGTAAATTTGGTTGGATTAACACGTATTTACCATTAATCGTCCCACAACTTTGGGCGATTATGGGCGTCTTCTTAGTTCGTCAGTTTATGTCTCAATTACCAAAAGAACTTGAGGAAGCGGCTTTTATTGACGGGGCTAATGACTTTCAAATCTTCTTTAAGATCTTTATGCCTCTTTGTAAACCAGTGATTGCCACTGTGGGAACCTTTGCTTTTATCCAGTGTTGGAATGATTTGTTGACGCCGTTGATTTTCACCACTAGCCAAGAAATGTACCCAGTGACTGTTGGACTGGCCTCAATGTTAACAAAAGAAGGTAACTTTGGCATTGAAATGGGAGGCTCAGTGTTATCTTTTGTGCCAACCTTCTTAATCTTTATCTTTTTCCAAAAATATTTTACAAAAGGCATTGCTTTTTCTGGCAACAAATAACCTTCAATACTTGCTAATTGAGCTGTCGTTATCATGCAGTAGTCTTTAGCAAAGGGAATTTCCAGTAGAAACAATACGTGATAAGGAGTGTACTCGATGAAATATATAGGTGCAAGAAATGGGAAAGTGGCGATTTTTGAATCAGAAGTGCCACAGGCGAAACCTGGCTATGTCTTAATTAAGACAAGTTATTCTGCTATTAGTCCTGGGACTGAAATTACCATGATGGGAAATAGCAAGGGAGATATTGTGACGCTAGGATACAGTGCAGCAGGCATTGTGGAAGAAATTGGTGAAAATGTGACGAATTTCAAAAAAGGCGACCGAGTAGCTTGCTACGGGGCTCCTTATGTTCAACATGCGGAATATTTGGCAGTACCAAAGACGTTAGTTTGTTCCGTACCAGATCATGTGGACTTGAAAGAAGCTTGTTTAGCTGGGATTGGGGCAATTTCGATTCACGCGTTGCGAAAAGCTGACTTACAGTTTGGTGAAACGAGTCTGGTTGTTGGTCTAGGAATTTTTGGGCAATTGATTGGTCAGATAGCAGAGAATGCTGGTCATCAAGTCATTGCTTTAAATCGTTCAAAACCTCGGGCGGATGTCTTTCAAGCGACAACAGGCATTGACACGTTTACCGATGAAACGGCTTTAGAGGCTCACATCAAAGCCGTTACTAACATGCAAGGTGTCGACGCCGTTTTTCTCTGTACCGGAGGCGATTCCAGTTATTTGACTAATAAGAGTTTAGAATGGTGTCGTGATAAAGGGAAAAGTGTGATTGTCGGTGACTTACAGCCTAATTATGAACGAACAACGATGTTTGCTAAAGAAATTGATATCTTAATTTCTCGGGCAGGTGGGCCAGGCCGTTATGATCCGAGTTATGAACGAGATGCTGTTGATTATCCATATGGTCAGGTACGTTGGACTGAAGGCCGTAATACAGCCGAATTTATCCGCCTACTGGCTAATAAGCGGATTGATGTTAGTGGTTATGTGACGAATATCACGGATTTAGATACGATCGATAGCACTTATCATGATTTGCAGCAGTCAGGCATTTCAGTCTTAACTCATATTATTCGTTATTAAGATAGAAGTAGAGGAGTCGTTTAAATGATGTTACAAAATGAGGGGACAAAAGGTAGTCTGGAACTGTTAGTGTCCCGATTGATTGCAAACGAAAGTGTGTCTCCTGGCGCTGTGATTCATCAAAGTGGTGGCGAACAAGCGTTGATAGCCAGTGCTCAGCAAATTAAACCTTATCTAAGGATGGGAGGTGTTGTTCACTATCAACGAAGCCTACCAAGGGTGTCGGAGAGTCGCTATACTAGCACAATCGCTCTTGATCTATTGTGGATTCAGACGTATTTTGGTGATATTGTGCGACTTAAATCTTATACTCGAGGTCAGGCTTCCTCGAGGCAACTGTTTATAACGCTGCGTTTAGCCAATCAGGTGATTGTTCAGTATACGCTTAACAGCTTGGGAGATCTAAAAGAAAGTTTTAGTTTTGATTTTAGCTCTAAAGGCTATAATTTGGAGTTTGATGATCAAGTTCAGTCACCATTAACCCTAAACTTAGAGCTGATTCAAGATAGAGAGTTTGTGACAGAACTGAGTGAAACGGATATTAACCAGTTGAAACAGGTGATTGATCAATTGGACAGCTCACTGAAAGGAGGGAACTGAAATGAAGATTGGCATGATTAGTTTTGCTCATCATCACGCCTATAGTTACGGAGATAGCCTAGCTCAGTTACCAACTGTGGAGATCGCAGGTGTTTATGATCCAGATCATATTCGCGGAAGGGAGGCGGCCGCAAGGTATCAGACTGTTTATCACGATGATTTAAGTTCCTTATTAGCAAGTGAGATTGAAGCGGTGGTAATTTGTAGTGAAAACAGTCGTCACAAGGAAGAAGTTATACAAGCAGCCCGAGCTAAAAAACATATCTTATGTGAGAAGCCGATTGCGACCAATGTTCGTGATGCTGAAGAGATGATTGCGGCTTGTGAGGAGGCGGAAGTCATTTTACAAATTGCTTTTCCCGTTCGTTTTTGTCAACCGATTATTGAGGCTAAAAGACTATTAGATTCTGGTCAACTAGGTCAGTTACAAGGGATTCGCACGACCAATCGTGGGCAAAATCCTTTATCTTGGTTTGTCGATAAAGAACTCTCAGGTGGTGGGGCTGTCCTTGATCACACGGTTCATATGGTTGATATCATTCGCTGGTTTACGGGCCAGGAAGTGACGGAGGTTTATGCTGAAATCGATACTTTTTTTGAAGAAACACCTGTCGAAGATAGCGGTATTTTAACCATGGTACTGGCGGATCAAACGATCGTGACTCATGATTGTTCTTGGTCACGGTGCGATAATTATCCAACTTGGGGAGACGTGACAATCGAACTTTTCGGCTCTAAAGGAACGCTAAAGGTCGATGCCTTTAAAGAGCATTTGAGTAATTTTCAGGATCAGGGCAAAGCGGCTAATCAACTTTTCTTTGGTGCTGATATGGATGCTGGCTTAATAGCTGATTTTGTGGCGTGTGTGACTGAAAAACGACCGCCTGCTATTTCAGGTTATGATGGGTTAAAAGCCATGGAAGTCGGACTTAAGGCTTATGAAGCAGCAGCGAAAAAGCAAGTAGTCATGATTAAATAAATATTTTTAGGAGAGTAAGGATGAGAACTTTAGTTGAAATTGAACAAGGGATGAGTACACCGAGCCCTGAGTTGGTCGCCGATGTTAAGCAGTTGGCTGGCGATGTGATGATTTTGGGCGTTAGCGGTAAGATGGGGGTTACTTTGGCGAAGCTCCTAAAAAATGCCATGATTGAAAATAATCTCGATTATCAGGTATACGGCGTAGCCCGTTTTTCTGATCCGGCTAGTCGTGCTGAGTTAGAAGATTACGGTATTCAAACAATTGCTGCTGACTTTTTAAATCAATCTGAAATGGAACAGCTACCTAAAATTAAAAATATTATCTTTATGGTAGGCTACAAATTTGGTGCCACAGGTAATGAACCATACACTTGGGCGGTCAATTCGTACTTACCTGGTAGAATTTGTGAATATTTCAAAGAGTCGCGAATCGTAGCATTTTCAACAGGCTGTGTCTACCCTTTGGTCCCCGTAAATGCTGGTGCTCCTTCGGAAGAAATGGCTCCAGATCCACTGGGAGAATATGCTCAATCCTGTTTAGGACGGGAGCGAATCTTTGAACACTTTTCCAAAGAAAATGGAACAAAGGTGTCGATTTTTCGCTTGAACTACGCCATTGATTTGAAGTATGGGGTAGTGTCGGAATTAGCCAAGACGATTTTAGCTGATGAAGCCGTAGATCTAACCATGGGACATGTTAATGTGATTTGGCAGAAAGATGCTTGTGAACAAGCGATTCGCTGTTTGTTTGTGGCCAGTTCGCCAGCGAATATTTTGAATATTACGGGACCTGAGACGTTATCTGTCCGCTGGATTTCGGAACGTCTAGGGGAGTCACTGAATAAAGAGGTGCAATTTATTGGCACAGAACAAGAGACGGCCTTATTGAGCAATGCGTCAAAATCACATGAATTGTTTGGCTATCCGCAAACTACGATTCGCGAGATGATTGATATCACGGCAGAATGGTTGTTGAATGATGGGGCGACGATTGACAAGCCCACACATTTCCAAGAGAGAAAGGGGAAATATTAAGCATGGTAGCAACGTTAAAACCGGAACTAAAACAATTACTGCATGAAGGCACAGTGATGCCGGCTTATCCATTGGCATTAAAGCCTGATCGTAGCTTTGATGAGTTTAATCAGCGGGTGCTGACACATTATTATTTAGATGCAGGTGTCGGAGGTTTAGCCGTTGGTGTCCATACGACCCAATTTGAAATTCGTGACTCGGAACATGATTTATATGAAACACTTTTACGAGTCGCATCAGAAGAAATTGACAGAGCTCAGCTGAAACGTCCTTTTATTAAATTGGCTGGCATTTGTGGGCCAACGGAACAAGCTGTGGCAGAAGCGACCTTAGCCGTTGCTTACGGGTATGATATCGGGTTGTTAAGCATGGGGGGCCTAGCTAACTATTCTGAAGACGAGTTACTCGAACGGACCAAAGCTGTGGCTGCCGTCATGCCAGTCTTTGGGTTTTACTTACAACCATCAGTAGGTGGGCGGATTTTCACTTATGGCTTTTGGGAAAAGTTTATGGAGATTGACAATGTTGTAGCAGTAAAAACAGCTCCTTTCAATCGCTATCAGACCCTAGATGTTTTGCGAGCGGTTTGTCACTCGAAGCGAATTGATGAAATTGCTGTTTATACGGGGAATGATGATAATATTGTGGCTGATTTACTAACACCCTATGAGATGGCTGTTAATGGGAAAATGGTTCAAAAGGAATTTTTAGGCGGTCTTTTGGGACATTGGGCCGTTTGGACTCAAAAAGCAGTTGAACTGATGGCTGAGATTAAGCAGGCAAAAGCAAGCCAAAAGGGCTATCGGGAACTGCTGATGAAAGGCACTCAAATTACCGATGCTAACGCGGCATTCTTTGATATCAATAATAATTTTCAAGGGTGTATTCCTGGAATTAATGAAATGTTGGCTCGTCAAGGTTTGCTTCAAGGGAACTATTGTTTGAATCCCGATGAAGTGATGGGACCTGGACAAGCGGAAGAACTGACTCGTGTTTCAACAGACTATCCTCATTTACATGATGATCAGTTTATTCAAGCCAATTTAGAGACGTGGCGTCAGCGAGTTAAGGAAGGCTATTAAGAAAAGGGAAAGGTCTATGACAAAAAAAATTATCGTGATTGGAACGGATTCAACTCATTGCGTAGCCTTTGCTCGACTTCTACTAGAGCAAGGTCCGTGGCGCATTAAAACAGCAATTAGAGACACACGTAGCTCACTAGAAATGAGTCAGAACCGTTACCGAGACATTGAAAAACAGTTGGTTGAACTAGGGATCGCGATCGTGGATCATTTAAGCGACAACTTAGCTGAATCTGCAGATGCTTTTATTATTGCGTCTGTAGATGCTTCCCTACATGTCAGCCAGTTTCAGAAATTAGTGGCTTATGGTAAACCGATCTTTATTGATAAACCAGTGGCGTACACTAAAACTGAGATGGAACAAATTTTTGAATTAGCAGGGGCTAATGGTCTCGAGATAATGACGAGTTCTAGCTTACGTTTTTCGGATTCAGTGGTCAGACTGAGTTCCCAATTAAGCGGCACCCCGATTACTCGTTTGGAATTGGCGGGGCCGATGCCTTTAGAAGTAGGGATTCCTGGGATGTACTGGTACGGGATTCACCTTGTGGAGCTATTGTTAACTCTTTGTCCTAAAGAATTTCAGGTGAAAGCAGTGGCTATCAAGGAAGACAAAATCCTTATTCAGTGTCAGGCAGGTGATACTGAATGTGAGATTCATGGTGACTTGAGAGGACTTGGCGAGTTTAAGGGAAGGGTTTATTGTGGAGAAGAGTGTGTGACCTTCAATCAGGGAGCGGATCCTGCCCCTTTATATAGCTACTTGGTAGCAGCCATGTTGGCTTATTTTGAAACAGGTTCTGCCCCAGTTTCACCAGAACAAACAAGGTCTGTTATTTCATTAGTGGAAAAAATTAATGACAAAGGAGGTTGGCTATGATGATTGATTTTCGTCAAGTGAGGGCCAATGATTGGCCAGAGATTATCAACTTAGCTAATGGTGTTTTTCAAGAATCAACACCGATGGAAGTATCTTTTCCATTACTGTTTAACGCCAGTAATCGCTGTTCTTATGTGGCTGTCAGTAATCATGAAATTATTGGCTTTATTGGCGTGCTACCAGAAGAACTCCATTGGCAAGGAGACTGTTATTTGGGCAGTCGAATTGGCGCTGTCTGTGTGTCGCAAAGCTATCAGGGCCAAGGCGTTGGTCGTTCATTGTTTCGATTAATGAAAAAAGAAGCTCAGCAACTTGACTTTGTTTTAGTGTCAGGCCAAGGGAAATTATACTTGAGTGAAGGGTGCGAATTATTTGGTGAGTTTAAGCAATTTATCATTCCAGGACAAGGGAGACAGATGGCGATTAAGGCTTTTTCAGGTGAGGTATCAGAGCTCTTGGCCATTCATCGTTTAAGGTCTCAACAGGTTAGTTATTTCGGGCAAAGTCCTGCTCATCTGCAGCAATTAATTGCCGCCCAGTCATTAGCAACGCTCTTTGGAGGGACGCAGCAGATTTTTTTGAGTTTTTCAGGTGAGCAACTGGTGGCTTATGTTGTGACTGGCAGCCATTATGAGGATGGGGAGATAACGGAAGTTTTTGAGATGGCTGGGGAAGCGCAAGAGCTTTTGGCTCTGTTGCAACAACTGGCCTTAACACTGCCAAATTTAAGGTGTCGAATTCAAAGCGAGAGTGAGTTAAGTCGTTTGTTAGAAGCGCAAACAGCTTTTGAAACAGTCAACAATGCAGGGACAATCTTATATGTTAATGAAAAAGTTAAGGGAGTGCCTATTCCCCACACCTGGGATTTAGGTTTTCTATAAGGAGTCGGAAATGGTACTAAAAAAAATCGGCAATCAGCTGTATCAGCACTTAATCAACGGCATTGGCTTTATGATTCCTTTTGTGATTACAGGAGGCATTGCGACGGCTTTGTCGTTTCTTTTTCAAGACGCTTTTCATCTGAAAGGTGTGGCGGAATTATTTCAAACGATTGGTCAATTTGGCATGTTGTTAATGTGGCCAGCGGTGGCAGGTGGGATTGCTTATTCGATGGCTGCTAGACCGGGACTAGTTGCTGGCTGTGTGGCAGGATTTATCGCCAACGAAATGAACACCGCTTTTTTTGGCGCGGCTATCGGTGGGTTTCTCAGTGGCTATAGTGCGCTTATGCTGTTGAAGTGGCTTAAACTACCGAAAAATTATCTGGTGTTAAAGGAAACCATGTTGGTCCCGATATTATCAACTTTTTTGACGAGTAGTTGTCTACTTTTCATTTTTGGAAAACCCTTAGTGGCGCTTAATGCGCTCTTTACCTTATTTTTAACAGCAATGAGTGAAAAAAATGCTGTTTTATTAGGGGCGATAATCGGTTTTATGATGATTATTGATTTGGCTGGCCCAATTGGTAAGGCGGCCTACTTCTTTGGTGTGGCAACCTTGGACGGCTTAGCTCCTGGCAGTACAAGTCTCATTATGGGGGCCGTGATGATCGGAGGGATGGTGCCACCCCTTTCCTTGGCTTTGGCCATGGCTTTAGGCAAACGCTTCTTTCCTAAAGAAGACCTGGCAACGAGTTCAATGCTTTGGGTCTTGGGGGCAACCTTTGTAACGGAAAGTGTCATCGCTTATACGGTGAAGGATTTGCCTCGCATCTTACCGGGCTTTGTCTTAGGTTCTATGACGGCCAGTAGTTTATCGATGTGGTTTAACTGCGGTTTATCGTTGCCTCATGGCGGATTCTTTGCCATGATGATCCCTGGGGCTGTCAGTCACTTAGGCTGGTATTTAGTGTCTTTGTTGCTGGGAATTATGGTTAGTACAAGTATTATTTTATTATTGAAAAGGGGGAATGGGCATTATGAGGAAGTTTAAAGCGGGAATTATTGGCTGTGGTAATATTTTTGAGATGCACGCCAAAGCACTGGCAAAACTTGAGCTAGTTGATTTAGTGGCCGTTTGTGATAGTGATCAGCAGCGTGTAAGATTGGCGGGACAACACTATGACTGCCAAGATTTTACAGATTATCGACGAATGTTTAAAGAAGCGACCTTGGACGTTCTGCATATCTGTTTGCCTCATTATTTACATGAAGAGGTCACCGTGGCAGCTGCCAAAGCAGGGATTCACGTCTTAACAGAAAAACCGATGGCCATCACAGTCGAATCGGCGGAACGGATGCTCATGGCTGCCAGAGAAGCTCAAATTGAGTTGGGGGTTATTTTTCAAAATCGTTACAACAGCGGGGCTATGACGTTGAAGTCATTGATTCAAGAAGGGGCTTTAGGTAAGGTCCTATCAGGAAAGTGTCAGGTCACTTGGTCTCGGGATGAGACGTATTACAGTCAAAGTGACTGGAAGGGAACCTGGGAAAAAGAAGGGGGTGGCGTGGTAATTGATCAGGCGATCCATACGTTGGATTTGATTAATTGGCTAACAGGCGGGCAACCTAAACTAATTGATGCCACCATTGGCAATCGGTTTCATGATACAATTGAAGTTGAAGATTTTGCAGAAGGTATTATTCAGTATCAAGAAGGATACACTCTTTCTTTTTTTGCTAATAACTATTATTCTTTTGATGCGCCAGTCTGCATTGAAATTCACACGGAATTAGCGGTGGCAACCATTACAGGTGCTCGTTTGGAGATTGTTTATTTTGATGGGCGGCCCACCTTAGTAAAAGATATTCCCGCTGAAGACTATCTCGAGAATGGCATTGCCAGTAAAACATATTGGGGGACTGGTCACATCACTCAAATTGATGAGTTTTACCAGCATCTGAATGGTACGGCTGATTTTTTAGTTAGTGGAATAGAAGCGTTAAAAACCCAAAAAATCGTTGCTGGTATTTATCAGTCCGCCAAACTGAATAAACCAGTGTGGATGATATAGGGGGTGATCGGAATGGAGATTAAGTTGGATGAGATGTTGCAGCAAATGATTAATTGGCGTCGCTTTTTGCACGCCCATCCGGAGCTTTCTTACGAGGAGTGCCAAACTTCGAAATGGTTACAAGAAAAAGTTCAGACCTTTGGGGATTATCGCATTCAAAAAGTCGGGAGGACGAGCTTTATTGCTACCATTGATGGTTGTAAAGTAGGATCAAAGGAGGTCTTGGCTTTTCGAACAGATATGGATGGCCTGCCCATTCAAGAAGAGACGGCTTTGTCTTACCAATCAATTGTACCAGGTGTCATGCACGCTTGTGGTCACGATTTTCACATGGCCATGTTGCTTGGCTTAGCGGAGGTTTTGGGGAGAAATACAGCTGATTTTTCTAATCGTGTCAAGTTGGTTTTTCAAAGTGCTGAAGAAGTACCGCCAGGTGGCGGGGTTGAGCTAGTTAATTCTGGTTATTTAGATGATGTCGATTTTATTTATGGTTTTCATATATTTCCCAATCATCCAGTAGGTCATGTAGGAATTGCTAGCGGAGCAGTCACGGCGTCTCAGGATATTATCGAGCTGGAAATTAATGGCAGAGGGAGTCATGGCGCGACTCCTGAACTCAGCATAGATCCAATTGCAATAGGGGCTCAGCTAATTAATAGTTTGAATCAGATCGTTTCTCGTAATATATCTCCCTTTGAGTCGGCGGTCATTTCATTTGGCCAATTTAGCTCAGGTGATATTTTTAATATTATTCCTGATCGTGCTGTCTTGAAGGGGAATGTTAGAACGACAAACGATCAAGTGAGAGCTCTCGTTAAACAGCGCGTAGAGGAAGTGGTTAAAGGGATTTGTCAGGCGAATCATGCTGACTATCAGTTGAATTATCTCCAAGGGTATGGGCCAGTGATCAATGATTTAAAAGCGACGGCGATGGCTGAGCGGGCAGTGAAACAGGCTCTTGGTGTTGCGAACCTTTTCTCGAATCCTCAAAAAATGGTTAGTGAAGATTTCTCAGAGTATACCGCTCGTTTTCAGGGGTGTTTTATGATTTTAGGGGGCGGTGAAGCTTGTGACGGTTATCGCTATATGAATCATCATCCTAAATTTATCGCCGATGAACGGGCCATGCTAGCAGGGCTACAGGTCTATTTACAATTAATCGAAGAGCACAGTCAATCTTGAGATAACAGAAAGTAGGAGAAGCCATGAATAGTCGTCGAGTAGTAGGGTTTGTTGAAAAAATCTATCAGTTATTAATGATTAATATTTGTTTTTTTATTACGACATTACCCTTAATGGCAGCGTTAATTTTATTAAAACCAACGCTTATGGCCCTTCCATTTTACCTGATTGCCAGTGTTTCACTAGGTCCGACCTTATTTGCCACTTCTGATTGTGTCAGTCGGTTAACAGAAGAGCAGACCGTCGAGGTGTTTAAAACGTTTTTTGAGAGTTGGCGGAAGCAGTTTAAGATGAGCTTAGGTATGACTTATTTATTGGAGATGGTTGTGATTATCGGTATCGTGGACATGATTTATTTTTCTCAAAGTGATTATTTGCAATGGTTTAATCCGATTATTGTGTTAATAATGGTCGTAGTGTTAATGATCTATGGTAATTGGCTGATTGTCTATCCCAGAAGTTTAAAAAACACTAAAGAAATAATCAAAGAAGCTACTTACTATGCTTTTTCAAAGTGGCTTTTGAGTTTGGTGAATGCTCTACTATTAGGTATCCTTTTTTTAACGATGATTATCAAACCAGTATTTGGTTTCTTAGTTTTCCCAAGTTTGATAGTGATCCTGATGTTATGGAATACGCGTAAATTAGTAGAAAACACGTAGCTGGTGTTAATAAGTAAAGGCTAGGAACATAACGTTCCTAGCCTTTAGCTGGTTGTTAGCAGCGGCTCTTAAGAGACTACTTTGTCTTTTTTAATGGTTTTTGCAAGGAGTAAGGAAGCAATAACACAACAGATCGCCATCACGATTGCGTAGATAAACATCATATTAAAGCCAGCTTTGCCCTCGTTATTATCCAACCAACCACCAATCATGGTATACATAAAGACATCTGGCAAATAACCTAAACAAGAAACAATTCCCGATACGCGACCAGTTTTAGAAATAGGAATACCGGCATCATCAATGATAGCAAAATACTGACTGCGAATCAGGTAAATAAAGAACATGCCTGCGACGAAGTTAGCGAGAATAATCGCGATTAAGCCTTTATCTGCTGGTAACATCAGGAACAAGCCGTAAGATAGTCCAGTTAAAACAGCACCACCGACAATAACTTTAAGACGTGAGCCAATCTTATCAGCTAGGAAACCACCGATAATTCCACCAAAAGCCTGAATGATATAGCGAACACCGCCCAATGTTGCACCACCTGAGACAGATAGGCCGTATACATTAATGGCTAATGTGTTGATGTAGCCAAAAATACCGTAGAGGCTGTAACCAAAAAAGACGATAGCGACTAGTAACCAAACACGAGGAATGGCCAATTGCTTAAAGGTGCCAATGATAACCTCTTTTAGGGATTCAACTTCCTCTTCTTGAGTGGTGTCTTCGATAAAGAACCAGTTCAAAATGCCAATAATAATCACAACGATGGCACAGGTCCGAATGGCCCAAGCGGTTCCTAAAATATCATTGGCAAAGCGGCCGTAGACAGCGGTCATGCCAAATACTAGGAGGGCGTTTAAGATACCTCGCAAGCCTTCTTGTAAACCGAAAAGTCGCCCTTGTTCGGAAGAATCACCTAACATTCTGGTGGCTTTAATCATGGCTGACCAGTAGGTGATGATTGTTGAAACACCCATTAAAACAAATATCAGACGGGCAATATTAAAAGATGGAAAGGTTGAAAACCATAAACCTAAAAGTCCAGTTGCTAAAAATGAAAAGGTTAACAACTTTCGAGCAGAAAATTTGTCGGCCACAATGCCACCTACAAAATAAGAAAAAGTTGCCATAGTAGCGTAACCAGAAGATAACATGCCCATTTGAGCATTGGATAAATTCATGGCTTTTTGAATTGGAACGTAGAACGTTTCACGAATGTAAGGCAATTGAAAAATGATGCCAGCCCCAGCCGCTAAGAGTAATAGAGTTCCATACTTTTTGATAAATGCTTTATTCATTGAATAAACCTCCAGTAAAGAAATTTGGTTGGAAAAAATAAACGACAAATAAGGTGTGATCCGGCACCATTGCTCATCGCTATTGCTCTCTATTCTCTCTAGTAACACACTTAGTGTAAAGGTTTTCGCAAGAGGTGTCAACGGTTTTATTCTAATAAAATATTCAGCAAATTATAATCTTAATTTAATGCAATGGGCGCTTTATCTGATATATAGTCCTTAAATTAAAGGTTTTTGGTGTAAAATTTTCCTTTTGAGATTTGGTGATGGTTGCGAGATAAGAATGGGAATCAGTGAGTTTGTGAAAGCGAAAAGCAGGTGGTGACAATCAAAACCTCCAGTGAGAACTGGAGGTTTGCTCTTCGGCTGGAAGCCTCTTTTACCGGCCACGGCCTAAAAGGCCTCCTGAGCGGGTCTCCCTCACGCACCACTTTTTCTCACTGATTCTAAAAGAATCTCATTCTTTTTTATTTTTTGCTATTTTTATTGCCTGTAAACGGATCATATTCCTCAAATAACGTCAGCTGATCTGCTACGTGATCTTCTTGTACTTGCCATAAATGATCTGGCGACGGTATTTAGGCGCAAAAACGATATGATACTTACATTTCCATACGGTGTGTGATAAACTTTGATTGTCCTTTTTCATAAAGGGACCTCCTTTAATGTTAATGATACGGTCGGGAAACCAATATCAGTTTAACATTTTAGGAGGCTTTTTTAATACCCCGCTGGAAGCTCTAAGGAACCACCCGCATAGCAGGTGGTTTTCAAAACATATAAAAAAGGGAGACTTAACTCATTGAGTTAAGTCTCTCTTTTTGTTTGTTTGCTTAGTTCACGGATCACTTCTTCGATAAAGATGAATAAGATGGTTCGTGTTTTTTCATGTGATGCCAAATGATCGGCTTGCTGGGACTTGGTTAAATAGATGATTTCTGCATTATCAAGTAATAAGTTTGAGTTCAATTCTTCGATAACGAGTAGTGCTTTTGCCTGCTGTCGATTGGCTTCTTCAAACAATGAGTCGAATTGGGCGAATTTTCCGGCAACTGAAAAAATCAATAGTAAGGTGTTTTCTGTCAGCAAGCCAGGAATCATCGAAGCTTCAGTTGCGCGAATGACATGTTTTTCGACCGTGTAAGTCAATTTATATTCAAAATACTCCATACAAATATTGGTTGGGCCGTAGCCAAATAAAATAATTTTATCATAGGTGCTAATGAGTTCTGCCAGATAGGTTGCTGTTGAAGGGTCAAAATTTTCCATGAAGTCTTTAATGCGAGAAAATTCGGTACTCATTTTTTTCTGTTTGACTAATTCTTTGCCAGTAATAAAGCGAAAGTATTCCTTGTAGCCTGAAAAGCCAATTTTTTTGACGAATTTCGAAATTTTTGAAGGAGAGACACCTGTTAGGGCAGCAGCTTCAGTGATGGTTAAGGCTTTGGTTTTACTTTCTTCACTTAGAATATTATGGATGGTTACTTCTAAATCATTTAAGTGATTTAACTGTATTCTTATTGTCAACACCTCCCAATAAATTATGTCTAAAGCATAGCACAGTCTGACGTTAAAGAGCAAATCTGTGGAAAGTTTTCCGTTTAAAGTTAATTACATACAATAAATTGGAAAATCTAATCAAATTTTAATGTAAAGATGAAAGTTCCATTGTATACTAAAAACAAGAAAAGCGCTTTCTGATAAAAAATGAATGGAGCTAGTTGAATGAATTCCGATGTGTTGATAAAAGAAACGATTGTTGCAGATGTAAAAAAGATGGTCTCTGATGAGCAAGTTGTCACGGATTATGAGACGTTATATGAGGCCTCGTCTGACCGGTACCGGAAATATGCCAAGGCTAAAAGAGTGTTAGATAATCCGATGCCAACGGCTGTAGTTTATCCTCATAATGTCAATGAAGTCAGAGATTTGCTGATGTATGCCAATGAAAATGACCTTAATGTTATTCCTCGAAGTGGTCAAACAGCCACTGAAGGTGGTCTTGAAAACTGGAAAGAGTTAGCTTTAGTCATTGATGGTTCGCGAATGAATAAGATCATCAACATTGATCCTTATAACATGCAAGCAACCGTTGAAGCAGGTGTTAAATTGCAGGACTTAGAAGACGAGCTGAGAAAAATCGGCTATACAACCGGTCACTCTCCTCAATCAAAACCAGTGGCCCAGTACGGCGGTTTAGTCGCGACCCGCTCCATCGGCCAATTCTCGACCTTATATGGTGGAATTGAGGATATGGTAGTTGGTTTGGAATGTGTGTTTCCTAATGGGCATATCTCGCGAATTAAGAATGTCTCCAGACGAGCAGGGGGACCTGATATCCGTCATATTGTGATTGGCAACGAAGGAACACTTTGCTATATTACCGAAGTCACGGTAAAAATCTTTAAGTACTACCCAGAAAACAATCAATTTTTTGGCTATTTAGTAAATGACGTGGAAACCGGTATTAAAGTCTTGCGTGAGGTGATGACTAACGGTTATCGTCCTTCGGTTGCGCGGACCTATTCGCCAGAAGATGCTCGCCAGCACTTTTATCATTTTTATGAAGACAAATGTGTGTTACTCTTTATGGCCGAAGGACCAAAAGGAATTGTTGAAGCAACAGGTGTCGGAATTGAAGAAGCTGTTAAGAAATTTCAAGATGGGATCTACAAACAAGTGGACAGTCAACTGATTGCTAACTGGTTTAACCAATTGAATTGGACTCAGCAAACCATTGATGATGAAGTTCAAGGGATGATCGACAATGATAAACACGACGGTTTTACCACTGAGATTTCAGCCGACTGGGAAACTATTCCCACCATCTATAACAACGTTGTTCAGCGGATTCGCACAGAATTTCCGCGAGCTCATGACTTGACGATGCTTGGTGGTCACTCCTCACACAGCTATATCAACGGAACTAATATGTATTTCGTTTATAACTATACTATTAATTGTGAACCGGAAGATGAGATGAAAATTTATCATCACCCGATTCAAGCGATTATTGTAGAGGAAACCTTAAAATTAGGTGGTTCGATGTGTCACCACCACGGCATTGGGAAATACCGTAACGAGTGGACAAAAGAAGAACATCAGTCAGCTTACTACATGCTGGATAGTTTAAAAGAGGTTTTTGATCCAAAAGGAATTATGAACTACGGGACGATTTACCCGGTCCAAGAAGGATATAAATATCAAAGATAGTCAGATTTTAAGGTGAGGGCGCCTCGTCGCCCTCAGCTGACAAAAAGGTTAGGAAGAATAATCAATGCAGATAATTTGTCTAATTAAATTTGTTCCAGACACTGACCAGTATGAATATGATTATCAACGGGATAAAATCAATCGTGAAAAATCACGGATGATTTTAAACCCAGATGATCGTAATGCTTTAGCTTGGGCGTTGGCCTACAAAAAAAAGCACCCTAATACTCGTGTTGAAGTTTTGACCATGGGGCCGACTAAACAAACGGAAGAACTTAAAAATATCATCCGGGTAGGGGCAGACAAGGCGGTTTTAATCAGCGACAGTCAATTTGCAGGAAGTGATTCGCTTGCAACTAGTCTGGTGCTGGCAAGATACCTTCAGTCTCAGACCTTTGACCTGATTTTGACAGGGACCCATACGCTAGACGGCGGGACTGGTCACATTGGACCACAAGTAGCAGAGCTGCTAGGGATTAACCAATTCTCAAATATTCGATCCGTTGAAGAGGTTAATCGAGAGTTTTCAGTAGTAGAGGCAGCTCAAGATGGTGGTAGCATTCGTTTAAAGCTACAAAATCCATGTCTTTTAGGGATGACGAGTCAAATGAATTTGCGCTTAGGTTTCGTTAGATATGAATCAATTGACAAAAATGTCGATAGCCAATTCTCTCTAGTAACAAACGAAACCTTAGGACTTGCAAAAAATGAAATCGGTCGCAATGGCTCTCCGACCAAGGTGCGTCAAAACGTTATTGCCAAAAGACAAAAAGTGACACAAAAAAAGATCAAAGTGGATGATGAAGGAATCGATGACGTAATTAATTATTTAAAAGAAAAGGCGTATTTATGATGTTTAACTCACTTATTATTATCGATAATGACTATCTCAAAGATTCAGTCGATTTAGTCGAGGTGGCCAATCAATTAGCGGGGACGGAAGAATCGGTTGTCAGCGGCTTGGGGATTAACTTGGTAGACAAGGAGATCACAGGATTTGATTCACTTATTTGTGTGGACTTACCAGATCTTCAATTAAAAGACAGTCGCGTGCTGACGGATATCATTCAACAGGTTCAACAAACGTATGAATTCGATAGTATTATCGTCTTGGCTACTGACTTTGGCCGGATGGTCGCCCCTCGGGTGGCCATGCGACTGAAGGTTGGCTTGGTGGCAGATATTACAGCGATTGACACTCATCAAAAGGAACGTCGGTTGATTCGCCCAGCATTTTCAGGGAATATGTTGGCCAGTATTGTCTGTGACTCTACACCGATTATGGCAAGTGTTCATCCTAATGTGTTTCATTTTCAAGGGACGAAGCAACCAACTGTCAGTCAATTTGCTATTAATCAATTGAAACCGTCCTCAATTGAGGTGTTAGCCATTACTCAGGAAGCTGGCAACCAAGATATTCGGGAAGCAGAGGTAATCGTGGCAGCAGGTGCCGGTTATCATGCAGATATTGCCGATTTAAATGGAATCGCCACCAAATTAAAGGGAGCGGTGGCAGTCTCAAAGCCATTAGTAGAGCAACAGCGCGCTCCACGGGAAATTCAAGTGGGGCAATCAGGGAAAACGGTCAGCCCTCATTTGTACATCGCCTTGGGAATATACGGTTCCATGCAACATGTTGAGGGACTTAAAAATGTTAAAGATATCATCTCGGTGAACACAGATGAAGGGGCACCGCTGAACTACTTGGCCAATTTGGTGGTCATTGGTGACGCGGTAGAGTTTATTAACAAGTTAACAGCTAGACTCCAAGAGGGAACTTAATGTTCCGACAATTTTAACTAAACTAACAGAAAAGAAGGTAATAAGATGGAAATTCAAGACTTTAATATGAAGATGTTTACAATGAAAGGTAAGAATGCGATTATTACAGGTGGTAACACAGGCTTAGGTCAAGCTTTTTCACTGGCTTTAGCAGAAGCTGGAGCAAATATTTTTATGCCGTCGATTATGCCAGACGACCCGTCTTTTAATCAAACATTAGCAGCCCGTGGTGCAAAAACGGCTTATATGTATGCGGATATTACAAAAGAAGGTGTCCCTAAAGAGATTATCGATAACTGTTTAGCAGAATTTGGTTCAGTTGACATTCTAATCAACTGTGCAGGCATTTGCCCAGTAGCCGATGTGTTAAGTTATGGCCGTGATAAGTGGGACGCCACAATTAACATTAATTTAACGGCAGCCTTTGAAATGAGTCATGAAGCTGCCAAGGTGATGATTCCCCAAAAGAGTGGTAAAATCATCAATATTTGTTCGCTGTTTTCATTTTTAGGTGGCCAGTGGGCGCCGGCCTATGCTGCGTCAAAACACGGGATTGCGGGATTGACTAAAGCCTATTGTGATGAACTGGCTCAGTATAATATTCAAGTGAATGGCATTGCGCCTGGCTACTTTAAAACAGCAGTGGCACAAGCTTCCATCGAAGATACAGAACGTAACAAATGGATTGTTGACCATACACCAGAAGGGCGTTGGGGAGATGTGGCTGATTTAATGGGGGCGACGGTATTCTTGGCCTCAGAAGCCTCTCATTTTGTTAATGGTCATATTTTAACCGTTGACGGTGGGTTTTTAGTCAGATAATTGGCGTGAAAAAGTGGGCAACGACAAGGTTTAGCACTTGCTCACTTTTTTGCTCAATGTTAAACAGGTCATAAAGTTAATTATCCCAAAAATAGCATAAGGAGAACGTTATGGAAAAACAATATATCGTTGGTATTGATGGCGGCAGTCAAAGTACCAAGATTGTCATATTTGATCTTGAAGGCAATATTGTCGGTGAGGGCAAGGAAAATCTACGGCCCATGCACCTGGCTAAAGACGGTGTTGTGGAGCATCCTGGGGATGATTTGTGGGACTCACTTTGCTCGGCGGCTCAGCAGGCCATGGAGCAGTTTGGTCTGCGAAAAAATAACATCGTCGGCATCGGGCTAGGATCAATTCGCTGTTGTCGGGTGCTTTTAAAAGCGGATGGCTCATTGGCACAGCCGATTATCAATTGGATGGATAAACGCGTGGCTACCCCTTACGTACACGATAATCCAGAGGTGAAATATGTCACCTCAACGAATGGTTATCTGACCCATCGCTTAACAGGTGAGTTTAAAGATAATATTGGCAATCATTTTGGGCAATGGCCTGTGGATTATGAAACATGGCAATGGTCAAGAGATCAAGAGGTGTTGAATCAGTATAACTTACCAGAGGAAATGCTTTTTGAAGTGGTCAAACCGGGAGATATTTTGGGGTATATTACGAAAGAAGCTAGTGCTAAAACTGGTTTTCCAGAAGGGTTGCCGTTAATCGCCACTACCAGTGATAAAGCTGTTGAGGGGCTAGGGGCAGGCTTGATTCGAGAGACAAGCGGGTTTGTCTCTCTAGGAACCTACATCAGCAGCATGGTAACAGGTGTTGAGATGCCAAAAGATGCGGTTAACTACTGGGGAATTATGTCCTCAATTCCTGATAAATATGCTTATGAAGGGTATGGGATTCGTCGTGGTATGTGGACGGTTTCTTGGTATAAGGATCTTTTAGGTGGAAAAATCAGTATTCGAGCCAATTATCAAGGTGTGTCAGAAGAAGAGTATCTGAATGAGCAAGCTCAGCATGTCCCTGCCGGTAGCGACGGGTTGATGACGGTTTTGGATTGGCTAGCTAATCCTTGGGAGCCTTTTAAACGAGGAATGATGATTGGGTTTAATGCCCATCATGATTACCGTTATATGTATCGGTCGATTTTAGAGGGCATCGCCTATACGATGAAGAACAATGTCACCAATATGACAATGGAATTAGGCAAAGAAATCGATGAAGTGATCGTCACCGGTGGCGGTTCAAACAGTGACTTAATGATGCAAATTTTTGCCGATGTTTTTAATTTACCAATCAAGCGAAATGTGGTAAATGGCAGTGCTAGTGTGGGAGCTGCCATCAATGCGGCTGTTGGCTTGGGGATTTATGATTCTTATGAGGAAGCTGTTGCTAAAATGGTCAAAGTAAAAGATGTCTTTACACCGATACCAGAAAATGTGGTAGTTTATCAACAGCTTAATGAAGGGGTTTATCAAGGATTGGCTGCTTACACAGATCCACTTTTAAAAACAACCTTTGATATCTTACATCCAGAAAAATAAATCCGTCGAGTTTGAATACTCTATTTAATAGGTGAGATGGCATGGCATCAAGTAAGGCTATCAGACAATAGTGGCGGGAAAATAAAGGACTAAATGCTGTTTTGGCATTTAGCCTTTTTCCACATAGCTAGAAGGAGGGGCAAAATGATTGAATTTAGTGGCGTTGAAAAGCATTATAGTGGGACCTCAGCCGTTGAAAAGCTGGATTTGACTATTGAGGATAATCAATTTATTTGCATCATTGGAACGAGTGGCAGTGGTAAGACCACCTTGTTGCGCATGATTAACCGCATGATTGAACCTTCTGCAGGAGACATTCGCATTAATGGTGTCAGTACGACGAGTCTGAATGAAGATGAGCTACGCCGGAAAATCGGCTATGTGATTCAAAATATTGGGTTATTTCCCCATATGAGCATTCGGGATAATGTGATGATCGTGCCCAAATTATTAAAATGGACTGACAGCCAAAAAAATGGCATCGCTGAAGAATTGATTCAAAAAGTTGAATTACCCCTCGATTACTTGGAGCGTAAGCCGAAAAACCTGTCAGGAGGACAACAACAGCGAATTGGCGTAATCCGCGCTTTAGCAGCTAATCAGGACATTATCTTAATGGATGAACCCTTTGGTGCTTTGGATCCGATTACCCGGGAAGCCCTACAAGAGATGATAAAAAAATTACAAAAAGAGATGAAAAAGACCATTGTGTTTGTGACCCATGACATTGAAGAAGCCCTTAAACTTTCAGATAAAATGATTATTATGGATCACGGAAAGGTGGTTCAATATGATACGACAGAGGTGATTTTAAGCCAACCTGCCAATGAATTTGTTGAAGAATTGTTAGGAAAACGCAAACGTCAAAATTTTATTGGCAATGACATACGAGTCGGGGATTTGATGGCCAGTCAAGTAGAAGCGGTCTCCTTGAGTCAGTCAATCGTGGCTGCTATCAAACAAATGACTGATAAAAAAGTGGATACCCTCTTAGTCGTGGATGATGAGCGGCACTTAAAAGGATTTATTGATATTAAAAGCATTAATCAGGTTGATAAAATGAAAACCGTTTACGAGATTATGGAGACAGAAACTGCTAGTGTCAATCAAAACGAAAAAGTGAAAGATGTGGTCGAGCCCTTATTAAGCATGGCTTTAAAATATTTACCAGTTGTGGATGATGAAAATCATTTAGTTGGAATCATGACGCGTTCTTCTTTAGTGTCGTTGATTTACGAACAGTTGAAGTAGGTGAGGGAAGTGAGTCAGTTTTGGCAGCAGTATGGCAGCGAGATTTTGTTGAAATTATGGGAGCATCTGTATATTTCTTTTAGTGCAATTATACTTGGCGTAATCGTGGCCATTCCATTAGGGGCCTTGTTGACCCGTCTAAAAAAAGGGGCCGAAACGCTTATTAATGTGGTGGGCTTTTTACAAACAATCCCCTCGCTGGCGTTGTTGTCCCTAATGATTCCCATTTTTGGCATTGGAAAAGGATCAGCGATTGCGGCATTGTTTTTGTATTCGCTTTTACCAATCGTGCGAAATACCTATGTTGGCATTCAGGGCGTTGACCCAACTTATTTAGATGCTGCCAAAGGCATGGGAATGTCTAAATGGCATCGTTTGCTTAAAGTGGAGCTGCCTTTATCCTTTAGCGTGATTCTTTCAGGCGTTAAACAGTCAGCAGTTTATGTGATTTCATGGACAACGTTAGCCGCTTATATTGGGGCAGGTGGCTTGGGTGATTTTATTTTTAACGGCTTAACGTTGTATCGCCTAGATTTAATCCTAATGGGCATTATTCCCATCACCCTCCTGGCGTTGCTAACCGATGGAGTGTTGCGTTATGTTGAAAATCGATATGTGGAAGGGGGGAGATGAGATGAAAAAATGGTTCGTCGTCATCGGTTTTCTTAGTTTATTTAGTTTTTTTGTTGTGACGGCAGCAACTGATCAGGATGACACGATCACGGTTTCTGGAGGTGTGACGTCAGAATCACAGATTTTAGGAAACATCGTCGTGGAACTATTAAGCCATTATACCGACAAAAAGGTGGTCTTTTTAAATAATCTAGGTTCAGCTAACATGATGCAAGCCGCCATGGAGCGAGGCGATTTGGATATTGCTTCCCCTCGATATACAGGAACGGATTTAGTTGGGACCTTAAATTTATCGGTTGAAAAAGACCCGGATAAAGCCTTAAAGATAGTTCAAAAAGAATTCCAAGATCGCTATGGGTTTAAATGGTTTCCAAGTTACGGTTTTTCCAATCAGTTTACCTTTATGGTTACTAGAGAAACAGCGGAAAAATATAGTTTGAACAAGGTCAGTGATTTACAAAAATATGGAAAGCAATTAAATTTGGGAACGGACCAAACTTGGTATAAACGAGAAGGGGATGGTTATCAGGCTTTTACTGAGGCCTATCAAATGACCTTTAAGCGGGTCTATCCAATGCAAGTTGGCTTGTTATATGATGCCTTGATGATAAAGGAATTGGATGTTATTTTAGGTTATTCAACTGACGGGCGGGTCGCCAGCTATGATTTAGTGATGTTGGAAGATGATCGCAGCTTTTTTCCGCCTTATACCTGTAGTTTAGTGGCCACAGCAAAGGTCTTGGAAGACAACCCACAACTGGAAGAAGTGTTGCTTAAATTGGAAAATACAATTACAACGGAAACGATGCAACAAATGAATGGTGCGTCCGATAGTCAATTAGTGGAGCCGGCTTTAATTGCCAAAGAATTTTTAGAAGCTCATCAGTATTTTGAGGAGGAAAGAGAATGATTCAGGAATTAATGAATTATGTGAGTACAAATGCCTCCTACATCATCAATCAATTTGCAATTCACATCTACATTTCGGTCATTGGTGTGGTTCTAACGCTTATCGTTGGCTTTCCTCTTGGCGTTTTTTTATCAGTCAATCAGAAGGTGGCTACCTTGGTGATTGGCATGATCAATGTGATTCAAACCATACCCTCAATCGGGATGTTAACGGTCTTGTTGATCGTCATGGGATTGGGGAAAAATACGGTAATAGCGACTGTTTTTTTGTATTCGTTATTGCCAATTGTCAACAATACTTATGTCGGGTTGAACAATGTGGATCCTGTCTATGTGGACAGTGCTCGCGGCGTTGGAATGAGTCGTTTTCAAGTGTTATACATGGTTAAGGTACCCTTGGCCTTGCCAGTTATTTTAGCAGGTGTTCGCAACGCTTTGGTTATTTCAGTGGGGATCACCACCATCGGCTCCTTTGTTGGAGCGGGCGGCCTAGGTGATATTATTTTAAGGGGGATCACTATTACCGATGGCAAATCGATTATTTTTGTCGGGGCCTTTTTATGCGCTCTGATTGCCTTAGGGATGGACCGAGTGTTTAATTGGTTGGTGAAACAGGAGAATGAGTAATTGTAGGACCAACTTAAGCCTAAAAGAGCAAGCCATCCAATTAAAAGGACGGCTTGCTTTTTGCTGTTTTATTAAGTTGCATCGGTCAGTGGTTGACTTTAGTCGATTGATTGACCATTACTGGCAATAACTTCTTTGTACCAGTAAAAACTATCTTTTTTGTAGCGGTCTAGACTGCCACCTGACTCTGAACGATCAACGTAGACAAAGCCGTAACGCTTTTGGTAGCCGTTTAACCAGCTAAGCAAATCAGTAAATGACCAGGTGCAATAAGCCCAAATGTCACTACCTTCTTCAACTGCTATCATCAATTCTTTGATATGTTGAGCCAAATAGTCGATGCGATAGTCATCGTGAATGTGATGGTCAGCGGTCAATTCATCAAACGCACCTAAGCCGTTTTCTGAAATGATGATCGGTAAGTTGTATCGGCTGGTGATCTCTTTGCAAGCGTAGCGTAGACCCATGGGGTCAATCGTCCAGTCCCAATCAGTTGTTTTTAGATACGGATTGGTTGGATTTTTATAGATTCCTGGGACACCGCTGATTTGATTGGTTCCCTTTTTCCCAGTGGTATTCATTTCGCCAGTGCTGGCAACACCATCTAGCGGGTTGTACTCACAAACTGTAGTTTGGTAATAATTAACCCCCATAAAGTCAATTTTGGAAGCGGCTTTAACAAGCAGTTCGCTATCTGCTTCAGAGACCACAGGGGCGACCCCTTTTTTGGCCAAGTGCTGGTAGGCGCTCTTAGGATAACGCCCATATGCGTAAACATCCATCCACCAAAAATTTTTCAAATCATCAAAATCAAGTTTTGACATGGCGTTCTTAGGATCGCAGTCTAAAGCATAACTTGGACTGTAAGCAAAGCTGGCACCGATTTTTCCATTAGGCATAATCTCTTTAAAGGCGATGACTGCTTGGGCATGGGCTAAAAAGACATGGTGGTTTACTTGGTAAAATAATTTTTCTTGCTGCAATTTACCTGGTGGATGTAAGGCGGTCATCCATCCAAAGGTAGTGAAGATATTTTGTTCGTTGATGGTGATCCAATAGTTGACTTTGTCTTTAAAGTGTTGAAAGAGGAAGTGGGCATAGTCAAGATAGTCTTGAATGACTTGTGGGCTTTCCCAGCCGCCATAAGCCTCTTCCAGTGCTTGGGGAATATCCCAATGGTAGAGAGTGACCATCGGTTCGATTCCGTATGCCAAACATTCAGCGATCAGGTTTTCGTAAAATGCTAACCCTGCTTGGTTGACCTCTCCTCTCCCTTGTGGAAATAGGCGAGCCCATGAAATGGAGAAGCGGTAGGTTTTTAAACCCATCTCAGCCATTAAGGCCACGTCCTCTTTAAAACGATGATAATGATCGACGGCTACTTCACCGGTCGAGTTTTGATAGGTTTTTCCTGGAAGTTTGACAAATTCATCCCAGTTGGACAGTCCTTTGCCATCTTCTTGATAGGCACCTTCGATTTGATAGGCAGCTGAGGCACTTCCCCATAAAAAATTTGCTGGCATTTGTAATTTATCCATATAATTCACTCCTCGCGTTTGCTGTGGTGATGAAAGGCCAACTTTCGCTTGTGATGGCCCTATGCTTAAGATTTATGACTGTGATAAGTGGATTGGTATTTGTCACAATCATCAGCGTGATTAAATCATACCCTTCTGTTTGCGATTTGGCAATATTGAATTCATGGGAGATAGTTGTCTTAGAATGATCAGTTTCTAATTGTGACAAGTTGAATAAGTATGATATCCTTGAAGAGATAAACTAAATGGCGATTGGGGGAATAGTAGTTATGAGTGATATCTGTACATTGGCCTTGAGAATTGCCAAAAAGGCTCATTACGGGCAAGTTGATAAAGGGGGAATCGAGTATATTCAACACCCTATTTATGTTGCCAATCAAATGGAGACCGATGAAGAAAAGGCAGTTGCTCTGTTGCATGACGTCATTGAAGCCTCAAATTATGGCGTAAATGATTTACGTAAAAGTGGGTTTCCAGAAACGGTTGTCCAGGCGGTAGATCTATTGACGAAGAGGCCAGAAGTAGCTTATGCTGATTACTTAGCTTTGATCAAAGAGAATCCGCTAGCTAAAGCAGTCAAGTTGGCAGAATTGAAACACAATACTGATTTAAGTCGTATCTCAGAAATTGGCTTGGCAGATTTTGAGAGAATTGAAGCGTATCAACAAGCCATTGACTATTTAAACACGTAGGGTGAATTCGTGAGGGAATCAACTAATTGTCATGAGAAAAAACAGCATCTGGGAGAGTGCTCTCAGCTGCTGTTTTTTTCGATGGTTGTATGAATAATTCTAAGTGAATAGCCGTGGATTATTCTTTTAATAAGTCTTCAAACCAGGCTAAATTGACCTGATGATGGGCGCGAGAATTTTCTAACATCTGTTTGAAATGAACTGGCAAACCCTGATCTTGCTTGATGGAACGCTCTAATAAGGTAATCTTTTTGCGGCATTCAGCTATTTGTTCTTGAATAATTTGTTGAAATTTGTCTTTGGGATAATCTTCTGCAAAGAGCATGGCTCCGTAAAAGGATAAATTGATATACTCTGATTTTACCCCGAATTTGTACATCAGTTTGTCAAACTCTATTTCACCAAGCTGGGTAATTCGATAATGTTGTGCCTCTCTGTCTGTGGCTTGTTTGACTATGTCCACTTTTTCAATGAGTTTTTTTTCTTCGAGCTGTTGTAAGTTATAATAGAATGAGCCTTTGGTGAAATTGACGATGTACTGATAGTGCCGTTCTTCCATGAGGGAAAGTAATTCATAGCCATAGGCATTCGGCTGCTGCTTAAGCAATCCCAAAATAATTAGTGGTATCATCTTTTAACCTCCTGGTATGTCAGTGTTATGCTTGTTTTTGATACAAGGCAGCTACTCTGGCTTCAAATTCAGAATAGGGGATTTCCCCCATAGCCATCTCCAAACTGGCTAAGTAGATCTTTTCATTTTGAGTATGTGGTCTTTTAGCCATGTCACTCAGGGTTTTTTCTTCATGAGGTAAAGGGGCAAGCACGTGTTGTTGGTGCTGAAAGGCTTCAAAATATCGCAAACCGAAACGCCGTTGAGAAATAGCATCAAGATGAATCCCATCAGGGTTAGAGGTTAGTTCAGCGGCTGTGACAAAATAGCAATTCCCTTGTTCGAAGGCGAATCGTTGCAGAGCATCATTGATCGTTTGGTATTCTTTGCAGCCTGCTCCAAAGCCAATTTCCCCTAAATAATTGCCTAACCCCCCAATAATCAACGGCAGGTCTGGTGCGGCTAATTCTTTCCTTAAAGCCTTGACGATGACTAAGAGTTTGTCGTAATAATCAGTAGTGCCACCAGCCATGCTGTTACTTTCACCTTGATGCCAAAGGAGACCTGATAGCTGACTGTTTTTCATGGCAAACTTTGCTTGAGAGATGGCATGCTGAAACAGCGCTCCTTCTGGCTGCCAATCTTCGATGGGACTGCCACCTTCTGCACAAGGGATTAAGCCGATGATTTCTTCTTGATGAGCGCTGGACCAAGCATCTGCAAATGAAGAAGCCAAGCTGACACCTGCCACAGGTCGATCATAGTTGATTGGTTCGGTCATCATTTGCCAGCGACCGTTGCGCAACATTTGGATTCGTTCGTTATAGATTGGAGGGACCTGGGAGACAAACCCTCGCCCAGCCATATTGGATTGCCCTAACATTAAAAATGAGTGTATCATAGTTGTGCCTTCTTTCTGCGTTTATCACTGCCAGAGTCTAATTAGACCTTGGCATCTTTATTATAGTCTAATTAGACTATATGTCAAATGGGCTATTGGGATTATTGGCGTACTTTCGGTTAGTCATCTTTCCATTTAACCAGATATGCTCAATCTAAAAAAACTAGAAACCAAGTTGGCTCTAGTTTTTGACGGTCAATCGATCGAGACAATCTGTGAAAGTTGTTGAACAAAGGTCCAACTTTTCCCTTCATTAACAGATTGAAAAAGACAAGCAAACACTTTGCGATTAGGTCGATCTTTGGCATTGGCCAGATGAAAGGTTGCTTCTAGTTTAGCTGAACCTGTGGCAACAATGGTATTAGGCGCTTGAAAAAAGCTTAGCTCATTTGCCGAATAGCCTTCAGGAATCGTAATAGTTGCCTTATTAAAGGATTGGCCATGGTCACGCGTATAATATAGATCCTCCCGTGTGGCTAGAAAACCAGCTGCTGGTGATAGGTAACTAGCATTCTGAATAGGTTTGCCAATCAGAGTTCGGCCACTTTTTCGCCAAGTTTGACCGTAATCAGCAGTGGTGAAAACTCTGAGAGATTCTTCAGAATGACTGAAAGTGGTTGAGAAGACTGCCACGCCGCTACCATCTTCAAAGAAGGTTACTTTGCGGTAACGAATGGGACCGAATTGATTAGTGATCAAGCTTTTTTGCCAAGTTTTTCCCTTGTCACGGGATGATAATTGGTAAAGGGATTGGCTTTCTGAGTTCGGTGAGAAAATAAACCAGGAGAATTCAGATTCAATATTGTAGGTTTGTTCCAGCCAGTCATTCTTTTGAGGGAGGTTGCGTGTTAGCGACTGCTGTTCCTGTAACCACTCTGGTTTAATTGGCACAAATTGCCAAGTTGTACCAGAATCAGTGGTCATGTAAAGTTCTTTCCCTTGGAGTCGCAAATAGTTAGGTTCTTTAATGTGATCAGTCGGGGTGTCACCAATTTGGGTAACTACTGTGTCATTCACTTCTGGTTCACTAAGAGTTCTTGAAAGAATGCCTTGTTGATAGTTAAATTCATCGGCCAGCTCTTGATGACTCTCTGTTTGGACCATAAAGATACAGGCGCTCATTATTCCTAGAATCATCACGAAAGAAAAAAGGAATAAAAAAATTTTGTTCCAGTTACATCGACTTGGAGTATTTAAGGTCTCAATTGGTTTGCTCGTTAAAAGGAATAATGTAGCAGGGGCTAGACCGAAAGGTGCAGATCGCTGCCCAATTTTTAGTTGGGTCTCTTCAAGAAAAGTGGTTACTAGTTGGCTGGTAGATTTTTTAATTGTAAACTGTTTGTTCTTGAGAGAGAGCAAATAGTTGTTCTGGGTTTGTCCGATAACAACTGTTTCTTGAATGGTGCTTAATTGTTTTTTCAGCCAATCTGGGAAAAAAATATAAAGTAAGATCATTTTAATCACAATAGCCATGGTGAATATGAAACAGCTAAGGCAGAGAAATGAGCCAATGCTTTTAGAAATATTAACCAGAGTGGTTAAGCGGTTTTGAGAAATGTAGCCGTGAATTATTTGCAATAACGTCTGGTAAATAAAATTGGCAAAAGTAAAAAAGAAGAGCGCTGAAAGGCTGGCTATAACCCCAAATAGAGTCAGCAAGCGAACATAACCTCTGTAGTAATAACAGATGATCTGTCTTTTTTTGCTCAATAAGTCAGTTGTGGTCAATTCAAAATCCATATTGTAACCTCGTCTATTGTCTGGTTTGACTACTTTAGTAGTTATATTAGTATAAAACGAAAATGGGGTTATGGCAATGAGTTTCAAGTACTTTTTTTAAAATAAGGGTCGATTTATAGAGCGGACGGTCAAAAACGGTATTTAGGCAGAAGCCGTCTTATTTTCGAATAGTGGAATGATTTGTTATAATTAGCAGCGAGAAGAAAGGGAGGTTATGATGGCTTATAAAGTTGATTTTAAAGAGGTTTCAACCACTGGTTTAGAGAGTTCACCAGTAGCAGAAAGCCTTGCCGGTTTAAGAGCTCATGAAGCGCGCTATTTTTGGAATAAATTTAAACATGAATTTGTGACAACCCCAGCAACAGAAGATCCTGAAACTCTTGGTTGGATTGAGTCTGTGCTAAAGGAACGCCAATTATCGTTTCCCTATAAGCCTTTGGAAGTAACTAATTTTGTTGTAGAGGGTACGAGGTTTGCGTATGTTTTTTATGAAAATGGTTTGGCCGTTAATGTTATGTATAGCATAGCGGACGGTGGTAAACGTGCTGTCGGTTTTAAACTAGCAGAGGGAATGACCATTCCAGAAGAGTTTGCCGCGAAGTTTAAGTTTGCTCGTCAAAAATCAGCTCTTGCCGGTGAGATTCGCGGGTCTTACTTTGTCATTAAAGGGTGTTATTAACTAAGAGAACCTAGCAAACAGGCAACTGTTTGCTAGGTTCTTTGTAGTGAGCTGATTAATCTTTTAAGTTTGAAACTAAGAAATACATCATGATGTGATTGATGCCAGTAAAAAATAATTGGAAAGAGACGGTCCAATAAAAAATAACAATTGCAAGTTGCGGATCAAATAATGATTGAACTCCAAACCAAATAACTAAGATATTCAAGGCAATAGCCAACCATTTTAAACCATTTGTTGACTTAAAAATGGCAAGTGTATTACTTATTGCTAAGACGATCATCATGATGACAACAAAATTGATGATTAAGGTTGCACCACTGGCAGGATTTCGTAAAAAAAATATTAGGCCAAAAGCGGCGACTAATACCCCTTCTAAACTACGCAAAATCTTATATTTAATTCCTTTTGTCATAAACAATCCGTCAATAATTGCGGCGATACCGATAACTGTAAACAGACCACCAAGAATCATCAAAAAGATGACTCCTTGCTGAATTGGATTGGAGATAAATAACAACCCTAAAATCAATAAGACAATTCCTTGAAGTAAAAACTTATTTTTTTCTTTTCTCATCTGGCAATACTCCCTTCTTTTATGGAGGAATTATATAACTAGATTTTATAATAGTCAATGGTTTTTTAAACGCTGTTCCTTTTTTATCATATCTAACATAGTCTTTCATACGTAAGTTCAACCTTTTCTTTGTGTGCTGGATTTTTTTGGTATTTATGGTTATAAAAAAACATTGAAATAATAAGGAGTCCTTTTTCGAACTATGTAATTTTTTTTTTGATAAAGCTTGTTAAATGGGGATTTATGTTTTTTTTAAAGGTTCTTTTTGTCAAAAATAACACTGAAAAGTAGAAAAAAGCGATTTGATTTGCCATAATGTAGTTGAAAGTTAGCCTGAAAAAAGAAGGATGGTTTTATTTCAGACCTAAAGTTCGTTTAGAAAATGATAAATCAGTGATTCGTATTTGATTTTTGAAGTAATCATAAGGTAGAGGATGTGAGGGTGTCATAAGCTGTTCGAAAAAAGACTAAATATAGTGAATAGTGCTCTGTTTGATAAAAAGGAGGGGAAAAAGAACTGAGAGACATTTATGCCGGTTCAACAATGGGGTATTTAAAAATGACGGTCGTTATTTAGTGAGTGTCAGTTGACTGTTAGGTGCTTCCAGAATGAGTGAGGTTATTTCTTGTGATTTACATTTTTTTTTGAATTTCAAAAAAATTATTAAAAATTCTTGTTCGATAATAGCTTATCATTAATTTGTTCGGTGAGTAATAATAGGGGGATAGATGAGCAGTGTATTTTAGTTTAACCGTGCTAACTAACGTTTTGTGATACAAAATGATTCGCTAGATGATTTGGTGATTTTGTTCAGTAATTAAGTTATATGAAAAATGATGTTTATCAAATCAACTAGCTATTTTGGTTAACTGATTGAGGCTCGCCGAATGGAAGAAAATGACAGGTCTTTGTTTTTATCAGATGTCATATCAATACTAAAAAAGAAAGGAGACCCAAAATTGAAAAAGGAAAAGTTTCTTAATTTGTTAGTGGTTGGCTTAATTAGCTTAACATCAGTGAGCACTGCCACTACTGCTGTAGCAGAAACAAAAACTTTTGAGTCAGCCATCAGCTCAACTGCTTTAGAAAAGACGCTTATTTTACCAACGGATTATATGTCTAAGTTGACAACCTCTCTCAATAATAGCCCTGTAACTGTGAGCTCTGATTCGGAAGAGAGCACCAATGAGACGGTTAAGATAACGTTTAAGGCAACTGCAGATCATACCTTTACTAATGGTGAATCGACGATTGAGACTCAAGGTTACTTAGGTGACCAACTACTTACGATAGATTTTCCTAGTTTAGTGGTTGATGAAGCAATTGAAACATTGGTAGGCTGGAAATTAGACGGTCAATTGTTGAATGAGCAAGAGATAAAGCAAGAGGTTTTAACAGGTGATTGTGTTCTGACAGCTGTGACTACCAAGAAGACGGCATTAGCCAAAAGTCGAGCTCTTAACGTCTCGATTGCTGATGTCATCCAGAACGCTGATACGACAAAATTGATTGTGATTCCTTCACCAACTGGAAGTGATCCATATAAGGAATACACCTCCACTGATGCCAATATGAAAACAGCCTTATCGGAGATGTATCACAATGGCGATGGCAGAGATTTTACTATTTACTTTGGAGCCAATCTTACTTTAACAGCTTCAACAGTCGCTAAAGTTGTGCCATCAGAGGTGAATGCGACAAATGCGACCTTTTACGCTCTCCAAGGGAAAGTTGGAACACTGACACTGACAGGGGCTGCAACTGACCCGATCAATATGAACACAACAACACCAGCAAATGTCAGAACCGTAAACTTGACTACAAGTGGTATTTATTTTGGTACAGACTTGATTATTCGAAATTTGGTTTATCAAGGAAACACCATCTATATGGGAGGCAAAAATTTAAGTTTAAATGGAGGCGCTTCTGGCAATGGGTTCACCATTTATGGTGGGACAGACAGTGGTGATTTAACTGAATCGCCAACCGTTGAAGTGAACACAACAGGTACCGGTATTTGGAATTTTTACGGCGGTAACCAAACGAGTGGCACGATAACCGGAAATACGACTATCCGAATTAATAATACAACTGGAGCAGTTAACACAATAGCTGGTGGAGCTAGAATTGGCACGATCAATGGCAATACCACGACAGAAGTGAAAAATGTGTCTGGTGCGATAACTAATTTTTATGGTGGTGGTGAAGGGACGACAACGGCTAATTTAGCGAATGTCACAGGGAATGTGACATCGACGATCTTTAGTGAAAATGCTTCGACAACTATGAGAATTGGCAGCTATTTTGGTGGTGTCAATTACGGTAACATTTCGGGCAGCGTCTCAAATACAGTGAAGGGCAACGGTGGTTGGACAGCCGCATGGCGTGACTATTATGGTGGCTCAGCTTTTGGCGACATTGGCTCATCGGCAGAAGGAATTGCCATTGTCAATCATTTGGATACAAGTCAATTTACGACCGGTACTATTTATTATAATGGGGCTAATAGTCGTGAAGGGACGATTAATGGAGGGATTCGAAATACGATTCGAGCAGGAGCTTACAACAGAGGGTCGATCGGTCAAATCAATGGAGCCAGTGGTCGAAATGTCACACGATTGACCCATGCACTTAATGGTTCTAACAATTTGGATACCTACGATGCCATGACGGATCAACAACGAAATGATTTAGCTGAAGCTGGCGCTAAATTTAAAGTTTACGGTGATATTTATACCGATATTTTAGGTGGAGCAGTCAGTGCTGGTGGCGATGATATTGGCTTTACAAAAGGTTTCGGCTGGGGCGGATATCTTCAAGGGAATACGTATGTCACAATGGGAACTCTTAGAGAAGATGGACGAACTGGCGGGGAAGGATTTGCCTATGATGGTGATTCGATTGCAGCGGCTACCTTGACAAAGGCGATGAATGAAGGGCTGGATTATGCGGCCGCTAACCGAAGTTCATTTGCCATTAACAACGCTGCTCAATTTGACATCGTTGGTGGTGGTGGTTCAATCGGTGCTTGGACATCAGATGTCTTTATTCAAGGACATACTAATGTTGTCCTTAATAATACGATCGCACGTTGGACCTATGGAGCTGGATTTTCCGGTGTGACTCAGGGAAGTACAAATATCACGTTAAATGGTGGATTTGTCGACACGCTTGAAGGGGCTGGTTATTATGACCGTCGTGTTTATGGTGAAACGAAAGCAATCGTCAATAATGGACAGGTTGACTGGTTTTTATCTGGCGGTGGTTGGAACAGTTTGAAAGTTGTGGGTGATGCCAATGTTGACGTTCACGATGGTGTTGTAAATGCCTCAATGGGCGCTTCCTATGGTGACAGCGCTGCACATACAATTGATGGTAATTCACATATGTATGTGTACGGCGGTGATTTTTCAGGCTTGCCACGAACTGGGAACAGTGGTTTTTCAGCGGGAATCACGCAACAAGGAACTCTTACGGGTGATTCCAACTTAACCATTGATTTGAGAAATTACAAAGGAGCCTTTAAGTTTCCGTCAGGGACATTTATTTCGGCAGGTAAACCTTATTCTGTTAACACCTTTTTAGGAACAAATACCAGTAATACGATGAATCTGAATATTTTTGCAGATGAAAGTGCTGGTGATGTTTTGAATGGTGCGGACATCTATGGTGATGGGGGCGCAGCTGCTAATACGAAGTCAGGACAAGTGAACATCAACATTGATGCGCCTGGTTCGACAATTGGCAATCTGTATGCGACCCAATACAATAATGTGGCCGCCAGTAAATTGCTTCGGGATGTTAAGTTAAATGTTCAACGGGTGAAATCGATTGGTGGGATTTCTGGTGGAAGTGCGAGTGATGTCATCAATAATACTGTGGCACGGAACAGTGCTGCGGCAACACCGGCAACTGCCTCGACCTTCAATTTTGGTGTTAATGTTTCAGGAGAAGCTGGTCAAAGTGAGTATCCTAATCAAGAAGAACCGATTATGGTAGCTGGTATTGGGATTAACAACTTTACCAAGATGACCATCCAAAATGAAACAACGTTAATGGCCAATGGTGGTAATATTCGAAATGGTCTTAGTGCAACGGCAGCTAATCATGGAACAACGTACAATGAGTTTGGTGATATTCATCTCATGGAGAATTCTGGTTTAGGTGTTGCCACTGGGAGCAATTTTATTTCAGCAGGTAAGCTGACTGTTGAAGGCGAGAGCTCGATTGAGTCTGGTCAAGGAACAGGGATCATCAATATCAGCGACATTGAGTTTGTTGATCAAGATAACGATCGTTTGACTTGGATTAAAAATACAACAACTGAGACATCAAAAGTGACTGCTAAAGGGACTTGGTTTGGCTCACGAGATGCTTTCCAAGTTCTGACGGTTAATCCAACGGTTCAGAATGCCAATAAACTAACACCACTCAATTTTATGGGACGGGAAAAAGCTACCGGAAAAACCTTTATTGGTGATAACGATGTGACAGGTGCGGCTAATGGTTACGGCATTATGATTCCTGGGTCAGTAATTGATTACCAAGTGATTGATCCTATTCAGGATGGTGCTGGTGACATCATGCACGATGTGGCAAGTGTTTTGGAAGGTAATACACCGATTCCCTTAAAAGTCTGGGGAACCGAAATAGCAGGTAAAAAAGTTCAACAAGGTCGTTTGGTTATCCCTTCTGATGAGGCGGTATTGCCAACGCTAACTTTTACACCGGAAACGGCTGTAACAGGTTCTTGGCTGTACAATGCTCGCGTTAAATCAACGAGTGTTGGTTTAGCGGACAACGTGATACCTGAACAAAATAATTCTGATCCTGTTACGTGGAAATCTCCTGCAGGGACTTACAGTTATTCCATAAAGGTTCAATACTCCAACAAGGTAGAGTTGATGGCTCAAAACGTGCTGATCACAGAATCAGAAGCAGCGCTGATAAAAAATGCTGCTGATTTAGCAACTTATACCAAAGCTGCTGGGCGACCATTTTTAGAAAATGATATAACAGAAAGCGTGCTAGGGGCTATTCGCCAACCTTTAGCTGAAGGGCAATTGTCACGACCAACGACTGTTACGTATCAAGCTGGGACTGTTACAAGTAATCAAGCTGAAAAAGTTGTTAAGGTCGTGGTGGTAAAAGACCAAACCGTTATTGGGGACTCTCGTCAGTTAGGTGTTTATGCTCAAGCAGGGGAGATGACGCTAGAGCAAGCTAATGGTTTAAGGGATCAGGAACAGTTAGAGACAGACTTTACTAAACCATTGGCTATTTTTGCTGATGGAACAACAGGGGCTGCTCAATCAGATCTGCAAACCTTTTTGGCAGTAAAACAAGCTACGGAAGAAGAGTTATTAAAAATTGTCAAGATCGCTTATTCCTATTCATTAGCTGAAGAAACAGTTGTCAAGGAAGTTGAGGTTAAAATTACAGGGATTTTGGAAATAAACGAAGTCCCAACAACCTTTAACTTTGGTGATCAAATTATTGCCAATCGCGAAAAAACATACTGGCCAACAATTGTTGGTGATTTGGTAATAAAAGACACTCGAGGAACAGAAAAACAAGCTTGGCAGTTGATGCTAAAAGAAGAAACGCCATTGACAAATGGCAGTCAAACATTAGCTAATCGGATGAGTTTTGTTAGCGACGGCGAACAACAGATTACTGCCGACAATATTATCATTCAAACCCACACTTTAACAAGTAATGGCACATATAATGTAACTGAATCCTGGCGTGAAGGTGAAAAAGGGATTAAGTTACAAGTACCTGTAAAACAACAAAAGGTTGGTCAATTCTCAGGAACGTTAAGTTGGAGTTTAGTGGACGGGCCAGCCAATGATTAGTGAGGGAGATGGGAGGTATCGAATCGTGCACAAAAGATTAGTGACCATCATGCTTTTGGGAGCCTGTCTACTATGTGGCTCTAAGGCGTATGGCGAAGAAACAAAAAACTATGAAAGTAAGTCATCCACAGGTTTTTACGGTGTTTACGAGTACCCAAAAGAAGAGGAAAAACCGCCTCTACCTGAAACAGGTGGTAAAAGTGACCCGCAACCTGAGCGGACTTATCAGCAAAATTCCGCTGGGAAAGTGCTGACGGTCTTGCCCCAAACTGGTGATCAACCTTATTGGTTAATGGGGGCCCCAGGGTTACTGATGCTTGGGATGGGAATTTATCTTAGTTTGAAAAAACAACAAGAAAGAAGGATATGAGATGAAAAAGACAATAGGGAGTATTGCAACAGCAGCTATTTTGAGCAGTTTGGTGGCAGCCACGGGAGTTACTGCAGCGGAATATGACACGAATGGTGTGATCAATTTTACACCAGATACAAGTATTACGTTGCCAATTGATCCAACTAATCCAGATCCAGAAGTACCAGTATCGCCAATTGACCCAACTGATCCAGAAGGACCTAATCCAGGAACCGCTGGACCGCTAAGTATCGACTTTGCCTCAAGCTATGCCTTTGGTGAACAAGTGATTTCAACTCTTAATAAGGTTTACTATGCTGATATTCAAGAATTTACCGGCGATACTACGGGGCCAAATTACGTCCAAGTAACTGACAAAAGAGGAACGCTAGAAGGCTGGAAATTAAGTGTTAAACAAAATGGTCAATTTGCCACTGCGGATGATGACATACTTACCGGGGCACAAATTACCTTAAAAAAGGGTGGCGTCACATCGAATCTGGCGTCAGACACTTCATTAATTCCGGGAGAGGTTCAATCGGAAGTAGCGCTAAAGACAACAGGTGAGGAAACGGTTTTAGTTGATGCAGCTGTCAATCAAGGAGCCGGAACTTGGATCTATCGTTTAGGTAGTAATGCTGAAGAAGGTGAAACAGGCGTTGAGCTTGCTGTACCAGGGAGTACTGTCAAGCGTGCTAAGGAATATCGCACAACGATGACATGGATATTAAGTTCTACACCAGGAAACTAAAAAACAATTAAAGGAGAATGTCACATGAAAACAACTAAATTAGTTACATTATCAGCAATTGCCTTATTAGCTATAGGAGCACAAGTCGTGAGTGCCGCAGAGGGAGGCGTCTACGGTTCCAAAGGTGGTGTTCAATTTGTACCAAATACAGATCCGACGAATCCAGTTGACCCAACTGATCCTAATCCAGAAGTACCAGTAAATCCGATTGACCCGGTTGATCCAGAAGGGCCTAATCCAGGGACTGATGGTCCTTTGAGTATTGATTTTGCCTCAAGCTTGGATTTTGGTGTGAATAAGATCGCCAATACGACACAAACGTATTTTGCTAGAGCGCAAACTTATACAGACATTGATCCTACGCCCAATTATGTTCAGGTATCAGACAATCGAGGGACCAACGCCGGTTGGACATTAAAAGTTAAACAAGAGAGTCAGTTTTCAGCAACAACCCCTACGTTAAACAATGTGCTAACGGGTGCTAAAATCACGTTGAAAAACGCGTCAGTGGCGAGTAATTCATCGGCTACTGCCCCGACGGAAAACGATGAGATTGTCCTAAATCCTGATGGCACTGAAAGTTTAGTTATGTCAGCGGCTAATTTGGCTGGAGCAGGGACCTGGACTAACTCTTGGGGCGTTGTAGAAACAGTCTCAGAAGTTAATAAAGAAGGTGAAACCGTCGAAGTGGCAGTGACAAAAGACGTGTCTTTAGAAGTACCCGGTTCAACACCGAAAGATGCCGTTAAATATCAAACCAATTTGGTATGGACATTGACAGACGTACCAGGCAATTAAAAACCGTCAGTTGACGATAAAATAAAAGGAGAGAAAAAAATGAAATTAACAAAAATGGTCACATTATCAACTCTTGCAGTATTGGGTAGTTTAACTCTTGTAACAGCTAGCGTTTCCGCAGCAGATGGTGGGGTTTATGGTTCTAGTGGTCGTATCCAATTTACCCCAAATACTGATCCAACCGATCCAGTGGATCCGATTGATCCAACTGAGCCAATTGATCCCATCGATCCGATTGATCCAGAAGGACCAAATCCTGGAACCAATGGTCCATTGAGTATCGATTTTGCTTCAAGCTTGGATTTTGGTATCCAGAAGATTACTTCAACAACTGAGACATACAAAGCCGCTTCACAAAAATTTAAAGATAAAGATGGCGCTGAACAAGAAGGACCAAACTTCGTTCAAGTGACAGATAATCGGGGGACAGAAGGCGGTTGGACATTGACGGTTAAACAAGAAGACCAATTTACGTCAACGACAGGCAAGGTCTTAACCGGTGCGGCTATCACTCTGGATAATGGAGAAGTGTCTACAGCGTCTGACTCGGCTGCCCCAACAGTCATTGCCACTAACACACTAAAAACGGATGGGACAGCCCATAAAGTAATGGCGGCTGCAGAAGCTCAAGGGGCGGGAACTTATTTAACCCGCTGGGGTAGTGATGTAGCCACAGCTAAAACCAGTATTAGCCTAGAGGTACCAGGTTCAACAACGAAGTATGCTGAAGTTTACTCAGCTAACCTTACTTGGACGTTAACAGATGTTCCGAATAATGACTAAAAAAACCTAATAAACAGGTCAAACAGGAAGAAGCTGAGATAAAGATCTCAGCTTTATCCTGGTGTTTGTTTAAGGAAGAGGGCTTATGAAAAGACAAAAGATAGTGATGATGTTGGGAGCTTTCCTATTCTTAATGTTAATTCCCCATAAAATAATAGCATCAGAATTTAACTTTGCGGTTGTACCAGAAATTCCTGAGAATCAGCTGGATAAAAATAAAACGTATTTTGATTTAAAGATGAATCCAGGAGCGGAGCAAGAATTGATCGTTAAGCTACGAAATGACACGGCTAAAGATATTGTGGTTGAAACGATTATCAGCAGCGCCACAACTAATTCAAATGGTGTAGTTGAGTATGGACCAAATGCGACTAAACCAGATAAAACATTGGCTTTTAATATGGCAGACATCGCCACGACGGAGCCTGAAACAACAGTTCCTGCGGGACAAGAAATTTCTGTTAAAGTTCGTGTGACAATGCCAGAGGAACCGATGTCGGGGGTTGTTGCTGGTGGCATTACGTTTAAAGAAAAAGAAGATGAAACAGCGAGCTCGAAAGCCGACGAAGAAGAGACCGGCATGGCGATTAAAAATAAGTACTCCTATGTTTTGGCTTTATTGGTTCGTCAAAATGAAGAAGAAATAGCCCCAGATCTATTGCTAAATGAAGTTGGCGCAGCACAATCTAATGCCCGGAATATTATTCAAGCCAACTTGCAAAATCCTGTGGCAACCTATCTCAATCAACTGAAAGTAACTGCTGAAATTAGAAAAAAGAACAGTGATAAGGTTCTTTATTCCTCTGAAACTGAGTCGATGCAAATGGCCCCCAACTCCAATTTTAACTACTATGTTCCTTTAAACGGCAAGCCTCTTGAGGCAGGGGACTATCTCATTAAGATAGTAGCTTTTGGCGATAAGGCAGAAGGGGGTAGTTATGAGAGTAAAAATGCTGCTGGAGAGAAAGTCCAGTTTAATCATCGTTGGGAGTTTGAAAAAGAATTTACAATCACGAGTACAGAGGCTAAAAAATTAAACGAAGCTGACGTTTCAATCGTGAAAGACTATACCTGGTTGTACATCTTGATTGGTGTTCTTTTATTGTTAATAGTCGTAGGATTGATACTCTTTTTAGTTAAGCGAAAGAAAAAGAAAGAAGAGGAAAAAGCGGAAAAGGCCAAGAAGAAACGAAAGAAATCAAGGAAATGAACGAGAAATCTCAGGCTAGAAAAGATCGTTTGATAAAAGGATTAATTATTATTTTATTTTTGGGAGGCATTATCTGTTTAGTAATCCCCTTTGCTAAGAGAGCGCTGCTATCTTATCGAATTGAAAGTGTGAGTGTTCAACAGACGTTGTCCGTGCCGACTAATGAAGTTAGTCAGGGGTCGGTGATTATCCAGCCGCCAACTTTAAGTGAAACCTTAGCCCTATATCGTCATCAACCGGAAGCTAGTTTAGGACGCTTGGTTATCCCAGATGTTGCAATTGATGTGCCAATATTCCCTACCTTGATTAATGAAAATCTGCTGTTGGGTGCTGTTACCATGTTTCCAGAACGGGACCCAAATCAAGAAAATCTGGTATTAGTTAGCCATCATTTGTGGAATGAAACGCTGCTTTTTGGCCCTTTAATGAATGTTCAACCGGGTCAAGCCATGTTTTTATCATATGGAGATCAGGTATATCAATACAGAGTGACGGAGATAAAAACCGTGCCAGCTACAGAAATTTCAGTTATGGATAACCGTCAACTAGGGGAACTAACGCTAATAACTTGTGATCGCCCCACATTGACTGATCAGCGATTAGTCGTTAATGGCACTCTCGTAAAAGAGGAACCCGATGAGATTAAAGAGAAAATGCATAATGCCCAGGAACAGGGAGTGAAAACGATTTCTGACAACAGACTCATTATCCGTCATTTTGGTTGGTTACTGGTATGTGTGTTCATAATCATGCTAGTTTTAACGTGGATTGTGATTAAATTGTAACAACTATGGGAGGTGGTAAAATGAAAACTCGTTATTTTTTAAGGATGTTAACGTCTACGTTTTTTTTAGTGGGAATTTTAGGTGGCCAACTATTAACTACCGAAACGGTTTTTGCTAATGGTCCCATTTTGGATCCACTGAATCCTCAGATGGAAATTGAGCCGATTGACTCCTTAGTTAAACCTTCTGAGGAAGCAGCTGAACCTTCATTGAGTCAAACTGAAAAAGCGACTCAAAAAGAAGTGGTGGTAGAGGAACAGCCACCCTCTAAGCCAACAGTAGTAGCGGCACCGTCGTTGTTGGCAGTGGAGGGATTGCCGCCTAAAAATGACAATCATCAACAGCTGGCTTCCGAGTGGGAGAGATTGGGACTAACTTCTCCAAAATTATTGCCAATCAATCGTCGGCTCAATCAAAAGAAATTTGTGACAAATGATTTTTTTCATCAGAAATTAACGATTCCGCCGGAAATTAGCGGCGACGAGCAAGAGATAGTTAGTGAGCTATCACGAATTTGTTATACCTTATCTGGTAAGTTAATCTTTGGTCGCCACGGGCATTCAAACTATTAATTGAGGAGAGGGATTTATGTGCTGGAAATACTACTCGATAAAAACACTGTTAGAAAGCTCAATTTTTTCAGGACGCTAGAAGAAAGTCCCTCACTTTCAGAGCGGGCCAAGATCATGATGGACAAATTGGAAATGTCGGAATATTTGTTGACTAAGACAATTCAGGAATTGAATCACGACTTTAACAAATTTAATTTGACAGAGGTCTTTAACATCTACACCCGTGACGATGAAATAATTCTGGAGGAGAGTTTTTTAGCCACATCTGATTATTTGGAAGAATGCTACTTAGGTCAGTCTCATATTTGTGGAATTATCGAATCCATATTTTTGAATGAATTTATTTCTGTGAACGACTATGCGGTCAACCATTTTATCAGTTATCCGATTATCTATCGGGAATTGAAACACCGACGTGAGGCACTTAAAACCCTAGGTGTCACGATTACCAAGCAGTTCCAGTTTTTTGGGAAAGAGCGAGACATTCGGAACTTATTGACCTTGTTGTTTTCCAAGATTTACAAGCGGGATTTTAGTTTATATGAAGGGTATCGGACAAAAGCAACTGAGCAGATTAACCAATTAGAACGAATTTTTGATACAACCTTTTCCGAGAAAGTTAAAACCGAGTTGATGCATCAGTTATGTGTGAGTCAGAGTCGTCTAAAAACAACGGCGAAAACAGTAGCAGATGAAGTCAGTCAAGAACATATTGATTTCTTTTTCCCAATGATGGGCTTTTTTTCAGAGGAATTAAGGTTTGGGAATTTAAGGGGCGATGACTTAAGGGCAGAGTTGACTTTGGTGTATTCAGAGTTGCTCAGAAATGGTTATGGCAACCAGAAACTTTTTGGAAAATTACGAGAAAACTCAGAAATTCATCAGCGTTCTCAATATTTCGTAGGAGAGGTTGTCTCTAAGTTAAAGTTAGATATTACCAAAATTGATGTTGAGAGATTGTACCAAGAATTAGATATTATTCATTTTCAAGTGGTCTATCTACCTAAACGCAGTCAGATGATTGAACGGCGAATAGATGTTAGCTATTTTGAAGATACGTACAACACATTTTTTCAATTTACGCGCCATTTTATTTTAGAATCTCAGTATCATCCTGAAGGGAAAGGAATATGGGAGTCAGCGATTTTTGTGTTTTATCAATATATATTGTTGTTGATTACAGTCATTCCGCCAGACCTGTATTCAAGCCCGATCTATATCTATGTTGACTTTTCTTTAGGCAAGCTTTATAACGATTATATTATTAAAAATATGTCGATACTAACCTCTTTAAATATTGTGGTAGAAAGTCATTTAAGTGATCAAACGATGCTAATTTTGACGGACACTTATTTGGAAGAGGCAGCTTTGGGAGTTGCGTCTGTCGTCTGGCTAGAACCGCCGAGAGCTCGTGACTGGTCTGTTTTCGCTACTAAAATATTGGAAATTCAAAAATCAGAAAGTTAAGAAAAGCCAGATCAAAAAAATGATTGTAGGAGAGGACAGTTTACATGAAAATAGGCTTCATCAGAGGGTTAAATGCAAAATCAGAGATGGTGGAAATCTGTGATAAGCTGGTTTACGCGGATTCGAGAAAGCCCATCAGTGAAAATGTCATTGAATTTATTGAAGAGTATTTTGAAGAAGAATTAGTCTTTCAAAGTTTGATTGAATTGCGTTTACAGATTTCCCAATTATTACCTATTATGGAAAAAGTGTATGAGAAATGCGCTACAGTCCGTTTCCTTGATAAGGGACATATGCCCCATATGACGGAGCGTGATTATATCAGAATACTGTTAACTATTTCCCGTCAAGAAAAGGAAATAAGATCGATTTGTACAAAAGAATCCTTGGCGAGAGTCAGACGGGAAGGCATTGCTATCGGTCGTCCGACGATTCAAACGACCGTCGTAGATAAGATTGATTTTCTATACAATAATCAAGGGAAAAGTATTCGAGAAGTAGCGGCAATTTGTGAGGTCTCTGTTGGGACTGTTCACAAGTATCTAAAGAAAGTAACAGAGTAGAGACGGGTCTTCCTTACTGATTCCCATTGAATCGGGAAGGCTTTTTGAATACCTAAGTAGTGGGCTGACAACTGTTTTAGCTAATTAGACGTGAGCAAATGATGGTTGAAACATACGCCGAATGTGGCAGCTTTTGGTTACTATTCGTCAAGGGGAGGCTAGGATGATTATCCTAGCCTCCCTTTGAGTTTGCGATCAAATTAAGTATCCACCATCAATTAACGACTAAGTGAGAGTGATTTTTTTAATTGGGGGAGTGACACAAACCAAGCGACGAGTATGCAGGAAATGACTTTGTCGACAAGATTACCAGCAACAGCTCCCCAATAAGCGGAAGTGATCATTTCCTTTCCCGAGGCACGCAAGGCCATGATCACAACGTCGGTTCCTGAGCCTGTAAAGCCACCAAATAAAACCAACCTGATAGGGGCACCAATCATTGGCGCGACAAAGGCTAATATTAAACCAGTGATGATGGCTTTTCTATAAGTTAAATTTCCCTTAGCAATCAAGGCGACGACGATCGCAACTGCTACATTGACTAAAGCAAAAGGAATGGCTAACGGTCCCGTTAACAATCCCATTAATAAGTTTGTTGTAACACCAGTCAGAATTCCGTAAGACATGCCAAAGGTGGAAGCGACTAAAATTGTTCCGATTGTATCCAAAAAAAGCAATGGAATTTTTAAAGCGGATACTGTGGATCCCAGAACGACGTTTAGTACGACTGCAATGGCGCAAAAAGCTAATATTTTTACTTTGTTAGTTGTCATAAAGAGGGTCTCCTTGTATGAAAGTTTCGACTAATGTGGCCATATTTCTTTGCTGATCGTCTCTGTACCAAAGGGGGATTTCCATAAAAGCTTGATTTAAGTCGTTTTTTTGGCAAAGGTCGAAGAATTCTTCCATCAAAATACCTCTTTGCCCTGAAATTGAACAGTTGGGGCTATCATTGATGCCGATAATCCCAAGGTAATGGTAGTGATTTTCGCGATAGGCAATCAGCTGCTGGATGATGGGGTGAAGTAGCGTTCGACATCGTTCGCGATATCCATTAATTGACTGATACTGTTGATAAGTCATCGGCGGTCGGTTCATGCCTAGTTCCAAGAATTCTGGACAAGGAAGTTGAAGAAAAGAAATGCCAGCATTTAGTAAGTAAGAAGCCATAGGAAAGGCACCTTCTGCTCTTTCCCAATCGTTGATAACCACATTTTGATTAAGAATACAGTGAGAGACGGCGACAATTTTTTTTTGACGTGTCAACTTGACAATCACACTCCTTTATCTTTGGTTTTGATAGCTAGTATTCTCATTGTACACTACAAGTTACTTGTTTCACAATGTCGTTTTGTTGGAGAAAAGTGACGTATTATCAGAAGATTTACAATCGGAGGTTTGTTTTATAAAAAAGATGTTAGGGTTAACCTAACATCTTTTGGTCAAATTTATGATGCCTTTCCACTGAGATAAGCTTGCTCGATAATGTGACTCAATTCGACAGCGACATCAATTCCGTACTCTTTATTGTCTGGCAAAGAAGGATCAGTAATCAACTCAGAAAAAACTTCAATTGGATAAGGATATGTGGCTAATGTTGTGCCGTCAATGGTAGTCTTGGTCTCATAAGTGCTATCAATATCTGATTGAATAAAGATAGTTTCTCCTGTCGCAGAACCAGGTGAGCCCAAAACGATGATGGAGCCTTTTTGACCAATTATTTCCAAATAATTATCGCTGGTGGTGGTGACAAATGAGGTATAAGCTGTTCCGATGGCATTATTTTCAAACTCTATAATTGTTGTGGAATTATCATCAATTCCTTTCCCACCAATCTCAGTCATTATCGCTTTGATTGTTTTAGGTTTTCCACAAAGATAGGGCAAGAGAGCTAGTCCATGGCACCCTAGATCAAGCGTGACACCCCCGCCAGTCTGATTGACGTCGTACCAATAATCAGGTAACCAGTTTTGGAGGACGCCGGCATGGGCACGTCGAAAATAAACAGAGACGACATCGCCGATCGTTCCTTTGGCGATTTCTTCTTTCGCGAAGCGATAGCTACCTGAAATCAAGGATTCCAGTGATAAAATAAAGCGGCAGTTACTGGCATCAAGGGCAGCTTTAATCTCTAAAGCATCTTGTTTGGTGGTGCTCATTGGTTTGTCAACAAAGATGTGTTTGCCATGGGAAATCGCTTGTAAAATCAGCTCTTTGTGAGTGGTGGTGGCTGCTTCGATAATGACACCGTCGACTTCTGGATCAGAGAGGACTTTCTTTAGATCGCTTTCGTAAGTGCCACCATATTTTTGTGAAGCGGCTAGTCCTCGTTCTTTATTTGAATCCCAAACATATAGACATTGGTCATCAGGTATTTTACTTAAAAAGCCTGCTGTATGGACGTGCCAATCAGTTAATAATGCGTATTTCAAGTGCGTCACCCTTTCAAACGTTATTTTTGTTTTGCTATTACGTAATCAATCACTTTTATTATACGGTTTCAGTCTAAGGAAAGCAATTGATCTGTGAGAGGTGTTGACGGTCTAAAAGATGGTATACTTGTTACTAAGATTAACTAGGAGGGAATTATGATTATATGGTTAAATGGGGCTTTTGGTTCTGGTAAATCGACAATTGGAACCTTGCTGCAACAGAAATTGACACCGTCTTTTATTTACGATCCAGAAATTATTGGGGGCTTTTTAACCGCCAATCTGCCAGAGTCCATGCAGTTGAGTGATTTTCAAGATTACCCTGAATGGCGACAGTGGAACCTTCACTTATTGAAAAAAATTGCCAGTCAGTTTCAAGGAGTGGTTATTGTTCCGATGACCTTGTATCAGAAGGCGTATTTTGATGAGATAATGACTGGTCTAGCAATAAGCGGCCTTGAGGTTCACCATTTTCAGTTGGAAGTTGACAAGACCCTTATAGGGGAACGCTTGAAACGGAGAGAGGATGGCACGTTCAATTGGGGAATGTCGAAGGTTGATGAAATCCTGGCTTTTTTTGAGACCTTGCCCCTGGAGCAAAAAATTGTCAATCAGGACAGGTCTTTAGCGGAGGTAGTCGATGAGATTATCGCTCGTCTGAGCTAAAGAAGGCGTGTTAGTTAGTTGATCTTAGGCGCTGGTGGTAGCATGGAAGACGATTGGCTGATGAGACAGTTCAAGGCGGTCGGTTCGGGAATCGGCATGGTTCTTAAGAAGGAGTTAAGTTCGGTGGAACTTGGTGACATTCAGGTAAATGAAGGAGAAGCTCTTTCTCGAGAAGTTTTGTTAAACGAACTTTTGGCTAATGGAGAATATCAGCAAGCTTTTTTGTTAGTCAATTCATTAAAATTCAAGATGTCTCTTTATGAGTTTAACATAGTGGCGGATTGGTTTATTGGTTATCTCAAAAAATTACCCCAGGATGCTGAGCCAATTTCAGCAAGGTTAATTGAAGACTACCATGAAAAGTTAAAAGCTTTATTGTAACTAAAAACCCATTCGGATCAGAAGATTCGAATGGGTTTTGTTTTAATTATCAACGGCTTCTAACCAGGCTTTGGCTATTTCAACATGCCCAGCTCGAGTGGGGTGAACGCCATCTTCGCCAGTATAATGTTGAAAGGAGTGAGTGATGCCCAATTGGTTTAAGCGGCCATCTAAGGGGACAAACAGGCAGTTAAATTCAACGGCCATCTTGCGGACAACTTGAAGCCGTTGGTCGAGATCAGATCGCCATTCATAACGGTCTGCGGGATAGGGCAATAAAAACGGCTCCATTAAGACGATTCGCGTGATGCCTGAGGCAGTTATGTCGGTGAGCAATTTCCGATACTGTTCTTCAAAGGTAGGCCCAATTGTCTCGCCGCCAAACCCTGGCTCTCCTAGAGTGTGCCAAGTATCATTGACACCGATTAAAATGGACACAACATCTGGCTTGAGTGCTAGACAGTCCGTTGTTAGCCGTTCCAATAAGTCATTAATGCGATTGCCCCCGATTCCTCGGTTGGAAAAACGTAAATCAAAGTCGGGGTAACGGTGTTCCAGATAACTGGCAACATAGAGTGGGTATCCGCCTCCTAGATCCTCAGATAGTTGCCGGTTACGGTCGTTATCGGTAATACTGTCACCGAAGAACAGGATGTGGTCTTCTGGATGTAAGGTCATATTGTCGACTCCTTTATCATAGATTAGTTCAGTTAGTTGTGATAACACTATTGTATGAGTTGAAAGTCTTTTGGTCAATAAATTGAAAAAAAATCAGCAAAAAATCGTTCATCAACCGACAGAGCCTGACGAATTATGAACGATTATTTTTCATTGGTTTTTTCTTTTTCAAACTTCGTCTCAGCAAGCGGCAAATGGCTGAATACTTCCTTAGAGACTGATACTGTTTCTTTGAGATGTAGATCTTTTTGGTTAGGGGAACTTTTCGAACTTGTCTTAGAGCGCTATATTTATCTCGGTAAATAAATGATTCAACTTGGACCCGATATTTGAAATTCCAAGCATGATTTGGAAATTTTCTCTTGTATACTCCCCAAAAGTATTCAAGATGTTTAACAGAATGAATTAATTTTCGAAATTCAGATTTAGTTATTATAATTGCTATCACTTCCCACCACTCGTATTATATAAGGAAGGTTAACTAAAATCAATTGAAATGCCGATATTAATGAGGAAAATTTTTGTTTTTTTAGTTAGGTTATATTGACTAAAAGGCACGACCCTTTGACTAGTCATTAGGAGAAACTCATTAATTACGGGACTTGAAGTGAGCGAAAGCGCAAAAAATAAAAAAGATTTCTCATTAAAAATTAACAATTTAACCCTTTTCATGTATAATGGTAGAGAATCTTGTTTACTGTTGAGCTATCTCTCTAATGAAATAACGAAAAATAGAAAGCGTTTTCTATGCTGGTTTTTTCTCAAGTGTCTGATCTCATAGGATGATAGTTCTGTTATTTTAGTCGGATTTGGAGATCTATTAGTGCTTTTTCGAACAAGATAAAGAATGATGTGTCGCATTTAAGTTTAATTTATGGTTTGATGAATATAATGGAGGGGTGAATGGGGATCGATTTCCCATAATTTAAGATTGGGGATGGACAGTTATGAAATTGAAGGATGTTTTAAGATATTGCTTTTTATTAGAGTCCGTAAATGAGAGTTACTTAAACAAAGACATTACCACAATTACCCAAGATACAAGACAGGTTACGAAAGGCAGTTTGTTTATTGCTATTGAAGGAGCTAATTTCGATGGCCACAGTCTGATTCAAGAGGCACTTGAAAAAGGCGCGACTGCTGTGGTCGTTGAAAGGCGACCAAATGATCAGACTATGCCCTATGTCCTCGTTCCAGATACTAAAAAAGCTTTAGCAGAAATTGCCAATGCTTTTTATGGCAATCCCAGTGAGACGTTAAACGTAGTAGGGGTTACGGGAACAAATGGAAAGACGACAATTACGCATTTAGTTGATCAGATAGTTGACTTATTAGGTCATAAAGCGGGCATAATTGGGACCATGTACAATAAAATCGATGACCAAGTGCTACCAACAATTAACACGACCCCAGATAGCATTACCATTCAAAAATTGTTGCAACAAATGAATCGTGCTGGAGTGTCAGTGTCGGCTCTGGAAGTTTCCTCTCATGGATTGGCCCAAGGACGAACCTGGGGCATCGATTTTGACATCGCCGTGTTTACTAACTTAACCCAAGATCATCTGGATTTTCATGGGTCAATGGAAGAGTACTTTCTGGCGAAAAGCTTGTTGTTCTCTCAGTTAGGTAATTCTTACACAGGGAAGCGCAAGTTGGCGGTTATTAATCAAGATGATTCCTATGGGCGTAAACTCAGCCAAATGACCAGCGCGAATGTGTTGACTTATGGGTGTGAAGGCCAAGGTGATTTACAAGCACGTCGGATTCGTATCGATTCCACAGGTACCTCATTTAATTTATGTTTTCAAGAGGTGTCTTATGAGGTTCAGACGATGCTGATTGGCGAGTTTAATGTTTATAATTTACTTGCGGCGATCGGTGTTACGATCGGGTTGGGCTATAACTTCGAGGAAGTTCTTGAAGTGATTCCTGCTATTAAGCCGGTTATGGGCAGATTTCAGCTGGTAGCTAATGCCAAGAAAGTAGCGGCAATCGTTGATTATGCCCACACACCAGATGGTTTGGAAAATGTGTTAGAAACCGCTCAAGAAATTGCTACGAAAAAGATCTTCTGTGTGGTTGGCTGTGGCGGTGATCGAGATAAGACAAAACGACCTTTGATGGCTGAGATTGCCTTAAAGTATGCGACAACGGCTATATTTACAACCGATAATCCGCGAAGGGAAGAACCGATGAGTATTGTGGAGGATATGATCGCAGGTACCCACCAAGATAATTACATGATTGAATTAGACCGCAAAAAAGCCATTCAGCTAGCAATGGATTTAGCGGAGGAAGGGGATCTTGTGTTAGTGGCTGGTAAGGGGCATGAGACCTATCAAATTACAGGTGAGAAAACAATTCATTTTGACGATAGCGAAATAATCAGCGAGTATCAACCGAGCATCGAAGTGCGATAAAGGGTGACAGCTCCTAGTGAATAACTTAGTGGAACGATCAAGCTAATCATTTATGATGCGCATTACGCATAGCAAGTATAGAAGGAAGTGGTTAAATTCAATGTGTGGTTTTGTAGGGATTATTCATTTTAACGCGAAACAAGAACTTGATTACGATCAAAAAATTCGCGAGATGAACAAAGAAATTGCTCATCGCGGACCAGATAGCGAAGGGTATTACAGCAATGAGACCATCCATTATGGTTTTCGTCGTTTGAGTATTCTTGATTTAGAATGTGGCTCACAGCCGATGAGTTTTGCGGATGAGCGTTATTGGATTGTGTTTAATGGTGAAATTTACAATCATCAAGAGCATCGTGAAGCCCTTGAAAAACAAGGGGTTCAGTTTGCGACGGCGACGGACACAGAAGTGATTTTGGCTCTTTATGATAAATATAAAGAAAAAACCGCTAGTATGTTGCGTGGGATGTTTGCTTTTCTCATATGGGACAGCCAGGAAGAAATTATTTATGGCGCCAGAGATCAATTTGGGATGAAGCCGATGTACCTGTCTCAAATTGATGGTGATTATTATGTTGCCTCTGAAAATAAGGCGATTGAAAAACTAATGCCAAATAAAACAATCAACCGTTCAGGGTTACAACATTATTTTACTTTTCAGTATGTACCAGGCGAAAAGCGTCTAGTGGAAGGAATTGAATCGATTAATCCTGGCACGTATTTTACGATTGATAAACAGGGAACCGTGGCCTTTACTCGCTATTATCAAGCTACATTTAAACCGGTGGATATGGAAGAAAGTGTTTTAGCTAAGCAGATTTCTGATGTCCTCCACGACAGTGTCAAGGCACATATGCGAGCCGATGTGACGGTTGGTTCTTTTTTATCAGGTGGTGTTGATTCCTCGATTATTGTCGCTTTGGCCCGTCAACTAAGTCCCAAGCTTAAAACATTTTCTGTCGGGTTTGAACGAGAGGGATTCAATGAAATTGAAGTGGCTCAAGAGACGGCAGCTAAGCTGGATGTTGAAAACTTTAGTCGGATTATCACCCCTGCAGATTTTATCGCTGAGTTTGACCACTATATTTGGAATCTTGATGATCCGTTAGCGGATCCAGCGGCAGTTGCTCAATATTTTCTGGCCCAAGTGGCCGGTGAACACTGTACCGTTTCTCTGTCAGGAGAAGGAGCGGATGAATTGTTTGGGGGATACCCCATATATCATGAACCGATCTCACTGGCATCTTTTGAGAGGCTTCCTCAGGGGGTAAATAAAGTCATCCATTCTGTTGCGCGGAAACTCCCTCGTACGATGAAAGGACGGGGCTTTTTGTTAAGAGGCTCAACACCTTTGGAAGAGCGATTTGTCGGGAATGCTAAGATCTTCACTGAAGAGGAAAAGCGGCCATTTTTAAAAACGTTTGATGCCGATCAGCATTATATGCAAGTGACAGCTCCTTTTTATAAACGCAGTGTTGGCTTGGACCCAACTACGCGGATGCAAGATTTAGATATGCATACTTGGTTAGTGGATGATTTGCTTCACAATGCAGATCGGACAACAATGGCTTCAAGTATTGAATTGCGTGCCCCATTTGTGGATAAGGAAGTATTTCGCGTGGCAGCTCAGATTCCGACGTCACTGAAATTTAAAAACAACACAACCAAGTATTTATTGCGCAAGGCGGCTGAAGAATTTGTACCGGAGCATGTGCTGTATCGTGAAAAACTGGGTTTTCCAGTACCAATTCGTTTTTGGCTCCAAAATGAATTATATGACTGGGCAAGACAGATTATCACTGAGGCTAAGACGGATGAATTTATCAATCGACAGTATGTCCTTGAGATGTTAGAAAATCACCGTAAAGGTGAAGAGGATTTTTCACGCAAGTTGTGGACCTTCATCACCTTTATTCGCTGGTATGAGATTCACCTACTGATGGACTAAGAAAAACAAGCTAGAACCAGATTTAATAGGTTCTAGCTTGTTTTTGGCGCTAATTAAAGAGCGGCGATGATCTTTTGTTGGTCGTCAGTTAAATTAAAGTCGAAGATGGCTAAATTAAGTTCCTGACGATGTTTATCGTGGGATTTTGGAATGACAATGACACCTCGCGCTACTTGATAGCGCAAGATTACTTGGGCCCACGTTTTGCCGTAATCATTGCCGATCGTTGTGAGGCTTTCTTTCGCTTGGTCATTGACACGCGACAATGGCCCCCATGCTTCAGGTATGACGCCTTCTTTTAATGAATAGTCAATAATCGCGTCGTTCCATTTGCCAGGATGAGATTCGATTTGATTGACCGCTGGTTTAATGCGAGCATGAGTGAGTAAGTGACCCAGCTGTTCTTGATTAAAGTTGGAAACACCAATCGCTTTTAACACCCCTTTGTCCACATGATCTTCCAAAACTTTCCAGGTCGCCAGCATTTCTGCTAAACTATCCCAAGGATGATGAATCAAGTACAGATCGATGTAAGTTGTATTTAATGCTTTTAGGCTCTGTTCAACGCCTTTGCGGACTACCGCTTCGTCCGCCGTATAGGCTGGCTCACCTGGTAGTTTAGAGGTGAGAAAAAAGTCGGAACGATCTAATCCACTCTCAGCGATCCCTTTTGCTACAACCGCTTCATTGCGGTAACTAATGGCTGTATCGAAATGACGATAGCCGGCGTTGATAGCTGAACGTATTTCGGTTGTATCATTGTTAATGGCTGCCAGATAGTCGTGATTTTCTTTGCCATAGGTATTTGTGCCGCTGCCAATAACGGGAATTTCAATCCCTGTGTTTAGTTTGAACGTTTTCATCATGTCACCCTTTCTGATTATCTTGCTTCTATCATGCATCCTGTAAAATAATTCAAATCGATTGCTACATTGAATTATTTAACACGATGGATCTAGTATTAATCTTAACAAAAATAAAAGGTTGAGACAAAGAAAGGGACTTATGTGACGTCTATTTTTGTTAAGCTGTCTCGGTTTAAAGGGGAACAGTCTGTAGAAACGGATGGGGATGGATCAGATTGAATGTCGGTTATAGGTTAAAACTGGAAGAAAGCCTGCTATCTCTGAAAAAGTGAGCGGAAATAAATGATTGTTTAGTGTTATTCAATGAACAGCGGATGATTAGTGAGCAAAGTTAGTGCCTGACATAGAGGTCCTAGCTTTTTTAGTCGTTTTAAAGACCGCTTACATTTTTGCAAGGTAAGATGGCAACAATCTCTACTGATATTTTTTATCAATCAACTATATAATGAGTTTAATTGGAGGTGAAGAAATGAAAGAGCGGACCATTCAGATTATTAAATACTTTATTAGTAATCAGGAAACGATTACATTCGACATACTTTCCAAACAGTTTCAAGTGAGTGCTCGAACCCTACGAAATGAGGTTAATGAGATTAACCATTTTTTGGCTCAGCAACACATTAGCCCAATCAAAAATAAACGAGGAGAAGGATTGAAGCTAGCGATTGATCAGGACAAACAGGCAGCTCTCTTAACGGTTATTGAAGATCTGTCAGAGTCTCTTTACTTTACACCGGAAGAACGACTCTTTGATTTGCTATTGGCAAGTGGGGTTGGTCAGAAAGCGCTGTATTTATATGAGAAGGAAAGAGAGTATCAGGTATCTAAAAGTACCTTGGATGACGATATGCGGCGTTTGCGTCAGCTGTTAAAACCTTACGGCGTTGATGTTATTAGTATACCCAAGCAGGGAATTGTCTTAAGTGGAAGTGAGCGAACGATTCGAACCATGCTGTATGATATGATGGTGACTTTTATTGGCATTGCTGATTATCAGCTAGATGAAGTTGATGAGCGTATTTTGGATAAAATTCTTTTTAGCTATATTTCCAGAGACACTTTCTATCAGTTGGATGGGATTTATGATCAAACTATTTCTGCTCGGGAAGAGAATGTTTATCGCAAACACCTGTTATTATTTACCGCAATCTGGCTTAGCCGTTTTAAGTTAGGGAATACCGTTGCCAATACATTGCCAGATGATACGGCGGTGACTAAATCGGAGATGTGGCACTTTGTTGATGGTGTAATTATGGACTTTAAGCTCGATTGTTCTTTGAATGAGCGGCAATATATAGCCTTTATTCTTGAGAGTTTTAATAAAAAAGATATGACGAATTCAATTGAATGGGTTCAAGCCCAGCTCTTAACGATTCAGCTGATACAGCATGTTGAAAGGGAGACGAAAATTCCTTTTAGCAGGCGGGAAGAGCTGCTGTATGAAGGGTTGTATAAACATTTAACAGGCTTATTGCATCGCATGAAGACTAATTTTCAAGTGGTGAATCCTCTAAGAGAAAACATTGCCAGCCACTATCCGGAAATTTACGACTCCATCGTCAGATTTTCACCTGCTATTGAAGAGGTGGCTAAACAACCCCTAACGTTGGATGAGATTGCTTTTTTGACTATTTATTTTTCCACCTCAGAAAGTCGGATAAATCAGGAATTGGATTACCTGTTTAGAACCGCAGTGGTTTGCAATCATGGCACAGCAACCGCACATCTGTTAGCAGAAAACTTAAAAGAACTTTTTAATATCGAAGTGATTGCAGTCTTAAGTTCAAGGGAATTATCCGTCCTGAAACGATTAGATGTGGATCTGGTGTTTTCAACAGTTCGTCTGGAGCAACAGAGTTTGCCAACTTTGTTACTGAATCCGATATTGCGAGAACAGGATAAAATCCGTGTTAAGCACTACTTAAGGTCCCATCAGCATTTGCGCAGAGTTGTCAATGAGCCTAGGAATAGTACGAGTCTATTGTTTTCTTTATTGGGGATTATTGAGCAAAGTGGTGGGACAGTCACCCGTGATATCTATCAAAAAGTTGAGCAGGCCTTCAGGAATCATCAACTTAAAATTAATCAAGAGGAGATACAGCCGATGCTAGAAGACGTACTAAATGAATCAGGAATCCGTTTAAAGGTTCCATCTGCTAATTGGGAGGAAGCCATTGAGGAGGTGGCCCAGCCTTTAGTGACAGCCCAAGTGATTGAACCTCGGTATATCAGGGCCATGATCGACTCCTTAAAGGAATTTGGTCCTTATATTGTCATAGGCAAACATTTGGCGTTGGCTCATGCCAGACCAGAAGACGGTGTCAACAAACTAGGTATTAGTGTGCTGACCTTGGAACAGCCCCTTGTTTTTGGACATGAAGAAAATGATCCCGTTAAAATTATTTTCTGTCTAGCAGCTGTCGATAGCTATTCACATTTAAATATCATGAAGAATTTAGTAGCACTGATTCATGATGAAGAGAAAATTCAGCGATTGACAGAGGCCACCAGTAAAAGTGAGTTTCAGGCTATTTTACACCAAAGGACGTAATCAAACAGTAGCACTCAATTGGAGTTGAGGAGTGTTAGGTATATAGTATCTACTAAATAATCACCTTTTTGTTGTTAAACTTTCAGCCGGAAAATGCTGAAAGCATCACTCTTTTTGATCCTGCAGATGAGTTAATGAAACCATCTGTCTGATTATTTCACATGATGTATATAGTAAAAAAAACAGAGACGAGGAAAAGAAAATGGGAAAAATGACGATTTTATTTGTCTGTGGGGCAGGTTTGGGCAGTAGTTTTGCTGCGCAGATGTCAACAGAAGACGTCTTAACAAAATTAGGTGTCGAGGCTAAGCTGGATCACACGGATATTTCATCAGCCGTTTCAATGAAAGCTGATTTGATTATTACGGCGGAAAATTTCCGTTCACAGTTTGAAAAGTATACCATCGATGAAAACAAAACAACCATTATGTATTTAAAAAATATTGTATCAAAAGTGGAGATTGAGGAAAAGATTGTGCCGATTTTTAAAGAGAAAGGGATTCTATAAAATAGATAAAGGAGCATGAAAATGGGAATTGTAAACTTTATTATTGATAATATCTTAACGGAAGCTTCCATAACCATCAGTTTGATTGCGTTGCTGGGATTGGCTTTGCAGAAAAAATCCTTTGGTCAAATTATCTCAGGAACATTCAAAACGTTATTAGGCTTTCAAGTGCTAAGTGCTGGGTCGGGGATTATTGTTGGTAGTTTAACCTACTTTGGCCAAATATTTACGGAAGGGTTCGCCATGCAGGGAATTATCCCTTCCATTGAAGCTATTAATGGTCAAGCCATGAATGAGCTTGGCTTAGGAAGTGATATTGCTTTGACGTTTCTGGCGATTTTCGTTTTTAATATTTTGATCGCCCGTTTTACTAAGTGGAAATATATCTTCCTAACAGGGCAAGCCATTTTATGGATGGCAACGATGACCACTATTTTTGGCTATTTTGCAGGTCTAAGAGGGGTGCTTTTAGTTGTGGTTGGCGGGTTTGTTGGTGGTGTGTTCGCCGTGGCTATGCCGGCGATTGCCCAACCGATTATTAGGAAGGTAACAGGCTCAAATGACATTGCCTTAGGTCATTTCTGTACGATTGGTTATCTGTTTGAAGCAGGAGTTGCCTATATTTTTGGCGAAAAGGGTGACAATAAAAAATCGATTGAAGATATTAAACTACCCAAAGCCTTTGAATTTTTACAAGACACCTATTTATCGCTAATGGTAGTGATGGTTCCGCTGTTTGTCATTACGGCGGCGTTTGCTGGAGCTGAGTTTGGCACAACTCTATCAGGTTCACAAAACTATTTGATGTTTGCTTTTATTCAGTCCATTCAATTTGTTGTAGGTGTTTATGTCTTGTTGTCAGGGGTCCGACTGTTGCTGGGTGAAATTGTACCAGCCTTTAGAGGGATTGCCATGAAGATTGTGCCAAATGCGATACCTGCTTTGGATTGTCCGGTCTTTTTCCCTTATAGCCCTAATGCAGTTATTTTAGGTTTTATTACCACGACAATTGGTTCTGTGATTGCCATGTTTGTTTTACCCACATTCGGTCTGGCAATGATTTTACCAGGTATGTTGACCAATTTCTTTGCAGGGGGAACGGCGGGAATTTTTGGAAATCAAGTGGGGGGACGGCGAGGAGCGATTATCGGTGGCATTGCGCACGGCTTCTTTATTACCCTATTACCCGCATTGCTCGTGACTATCTTTAACAGCATGGGCTTTATCAATGCGACAGCCACTGATGTGGATACGGTCATGGCAGCCTTGTTATACGCCTGGATTTTAAGCCCGATTCTAAAAGCAATTTAAAAAGGAGGTAGCTCGATGTTTGATTTTCTTAAGAAGAAAACCAGAAAAGAAAGGCCAGAGCCTGCTAAAAAAGAATTAAGTGAAGCCGAAAAAAAGCAGCAACAACAGCTAATTGCTGCTAAGAAGCAGGAATGTCAGCAATTGGAAAGTGGGCAGCAAGCAGACTTACTGGCAAAGGCTTATGAAGAGTTAGGAGTTCTTCAAGCTGTCAGTGAGGCAGAAGCAGCGATTGTGACATTGGAACAAAGTTTTTCCTATCAAGTATCTCTTGGCGAAGGGTATAAAACGTTGATGTCACTTTATAATCAGAAACGGTCAGAGGCGGCTTATAAAGGTGACGGCGATGAGATTGACAAGTGGATGGGGAAAATGGATGACTTAAGGCAAATCGCCAGAAATAACACCATTAGCAATTAACGATAGACCTCTTGTCAGATAATTGGGAAAGCTTGTTTCACTGGATTATCAACAGGATGAGCAAAGAGTGCTACTTTCAGCTGAAAGTTTAACCGTTGATTGAGATTATTTAACAGAAAATAAGGACTAAGAAGAAGGAGTTTATTATGTATACAACCTTAAAAGAAGTGACACATCAGGCAGAAAGATTAAATTTTACAGTAGGGGCGTTTAATGCCCATAATTTGGAGATGTTACCGGAAATGATTCGAGGCGCAAAAGAAATGGGGGCACCGATTATTATTCAAACCAGTGTTGATACAGCAAAATACATTGGTATGAGTCTCCTAGTAGCAGTCGTTAGAGAAATGGCAGAAACAGAGATGGTTGATGCTGTCTTGCACTTAGATCATGCCAGGGAGTTTGACGATATCAAAGAAGCCATTGACATTGGCTATACATCGGTAATGTATGATGGCTCTCATTTACCCTTTAAAGAAAATATCATGAAAACTCAAGCAGTTGTGGCTTATGCTCATGAGCATGGTGTTAGTGTAGAAGGTGAGTTAGGGACCATTGGTGGGACTGAGGAAGGCATACATGTTGAAGAAGATGACAAAGTATACACCAAACCAGCGGATGCGGTTCATTTTGTGAAAGCAACAGGTGTTGATGCCTTGGCGATTGCCATAGGGACTAACCACGGTCAGTTTAAAAGTAAAACAGAGGTTAATATTCCTCTGTTAAAAGAAATTGATGCCGTTGTTGATGTGCCTTTAGTGATTCATGGCGGGACAGGGGTGAAAGAAGAAGATTATCCTGAGCTGATTAACCATGGCATTCGCAAGTTTAACGTCGGAACTGAATTACTGGTGAATTGGACGCAGACCGCTAAAGATTCCTTTGGTGAAACCACGATTAATAAATCCTTGCGCCATAATGTCATGCCAGCTAATCAAAAAGTGAAAGAGATTGTGAGCCACAAGATTAAACTCTTTATGAATTTAGAGAGTCCCACTAATTTGGGTGAATAGGATGAAACGCACACTTATTTTATTGGCAGGTCCGCCAGCTACTGGAAAATCCTATCTGATTGCTAAAATGAGGCAGGTGATACCCGATTTCTTTTTGATTACGCCTGATGAAGTCAAAGAGATGTTTGCTGACAAAGTGGGATTTCAAAATCTACAAGAAAAAGCTGATTTGGAGCAGGAGGTTTGGCAGTTTTATTATGGCATTCTGAGACAGTATCTGTCTGCTGGAAAGAAAGTGATCGTCTCAGAATACCCTTTTAGCGATAAGCAACGCAGCAAGCTGGCAGAACTGTCGGACTGTTATGGCTATCAGATTATCACCATCCGTTTAGTGGCAAAATTTGATATCTTATGGCAAAGGAGGCAAGTGCGTGATCTTGAAAGTGATCGTCACTTGAGTCATCTAATGACCCATTATCAGGCAGGCGATGTCTTGCTAGATCGCAGTCAGGCCGATAATCACATTTCTAAAGAAGCTTTTGCTAAGATTATTGCTGAGAGAGGGTACAATCAATTTAGGTTAGGCAAGCTTTTCCAAGTTGATGTCAGTGATTTTGCTCAAGTCAATTATGATCAGTTGATGAAGGCTATCCTCGAAGAAATATAGAGCCAAGAAAGTAGCCCTGGCTGCTTTCTTGGCATTAATGTTGGGACTTAGACGACAACTGTCGTCTTTTTACCATAGATAAAGGTTAAAGTAAAGCTGATAACAAATGTTACCAATCCGCATATCATAAATTTGACCATGGAGTGGGAGGCGATTGAAATAAAACCGATCACACTGGCAGGTCCCATGGCAACTGCTAAGACGTGGAAAAGACCGATCAAAGCAGAGCCGATAGCAGCGGCGATCATGCCACAAATGAATGGGAATTTCAGTTTTAAATTAACACCAAAAATAGCCGGTTCTGTAATACCTAGTAAAGCAGAGATGCTAGCAGAAGAAGCCAAACTCTTTTGTTTTTCATTTTTTGTCATAAAGAATATTGCTAAGCAAGCAGCTCCTTGAGCAATATTCGCCATGGAAGCTACTGGAAAGATAAAGGAACCGCCTGTTTTGGCGACATCTGCCAACAAAGTGGTTTCAATGGCTGGAAAGCTTTGATGTAAGCCGGTAATGACAATGGGAGAGTAAAAGAACCCAAAAATACCTGTGCCGATAAAACCGGTTGTATTGTACAGCCAGACTAGACCGCTAGTTAACCCATCACTGATAATCCGCATGATTGGGCCAACGACGATAAAAGTAAGAAAACCAGTTAAAATAATGGCTAACATCGGAGTAAAGGTATAGTCGAAGGCTTTGGCAATTTTTTTATGAAAGAACTTTTCTAAGTTAGCTAAAATAAAGGAAACGACTAGAACTGGCAGAACAGATCCTTGATAACCACCTTGAGCTACATTTAGGCCTAAAATATTCCAATAAGGCATCGAACCATCAGCGATGGCATTGGCTACACCATAGCCATTGATTAAATCGGGTGAGACCATGACCATGGCCATCGCTGCCCCTAAATAGGGATTTCCTCCAAAGCGTTTAGTTGCCGAAAAACCGATTAAGATAGGCAAAAAGGCAAAGGGAGCCGAAGCCATCAAATTGATAATGGAGGCAATATCATTGATTTGGGGAAAAGTTTGAACCAATGATTGGGCGCCAAATAAATTTTCAGCAGTCAAAACGTTATTTAATGCCATCAGCAAACCGCCAGCGACTAAAGCTGGGACAATGGGAACAAAGATATCAGATAATAGCTTGATAAAGGACATAAAGGGATTTGTGTGTTGTGAATTGCTTGCCACCGCTTTAAGGTCTTCAGTCGAAGCTTCTTTAATACCTGTTAAGGCGGTTAATTCACTGTAAACCTTGTTGACATCGCCAGGACCAATGATCAACTGAAACTGACCATTGGCTTCAAAGATTCCTTTGATATCTGGATGTTCTTCGAGAGCTGCCATATCAACGATGCTACTATCTTTTAAGACTAATCTCAAGCGTGTGGCACAGTGAGCGGCAGCTTGAATGTTTGTTTCGCCCAAAGCAGTTAGAATATCTTGAGCGACTTGTTTGTGGTTCATATCTTACTTCCTCCTAAATGATGATTTTTTTGAAATCGTTTTATGTATCTAAAATACCTTATAAAAATCGATATGTCAAACGTTTATCATAAAATATTTTTTATAATTGTTAAAAGGCTTTTCCAGAAGAATTGTATGGTGATTATTTATGTTTAACGTTTGACAGTTTTGGCGAAGGGAGGTATGATAAAGTAAAGAGAAGACTCGTTAATATGACGAGGAGAGGATGGAAATATGGAGTATCCAATCAAGCAGTGGACAACGAAATTACGTTATCAAAACTATGGCGACTGGCCGACCACGTATGTCGCAGCACTGGAGCAACAGGTTTCAAAAGCTCCTTGGCGCTTAAACTACCACATCCAGCCGACGACGGGCTTATTAAACGATCCAAATGGTTTTTCTTTTTTTAATGGAGAATGGCATTTGTTTTATCAGACCTATCCCTTTGGTCCGGTTCACGGTGTGAAATCTTGGGCGCATATGACGTCTAGAGATTTGGTCCATTGGCAAAAAGATGACGTGAGTCTTTTGCCTGACAGTTTACTAGATAGTCATGGCGTCTATTCAGGTTCGGCTTTGCCGGTGGGGGATGAGCTATTTATTATGTATACAGGCAATGTTCGTGATGAAAATTGGCAACGACAATCGATTCAAGCGGGAGCTTGGTTGACGAAACAAAAGCTATTGCGGAAAATCCCTCAAGCTTTGATTAGTCAACCACCAGCAGGTTACACGACTGAATTTAGAGATCCTCAAGTTTTCGTTTATCAAGGTGAGTATGTGATGTTAATCGGTTCTCAAGATGTGGCGCAGCAGGGGCAAGTTGTTGTTTATGAATCAAAAGATTTACTGGACTGGCAATATCGAGGACAGCTTCATTTCACTGAACAGCAAATGGGGTTTATGGTAGAGTGTCCGAATTTAGTTGAGGTGGATGGTCAACCGGTGATGTTGTTTTGCCCTCAAGGATTGGCTCAAAATATTTTAACTTACGATAATATCTATCCAAACACTTATGTGATTGGAACGGCGTTAAATATGAAAAACCTTAGTCTTGAACAGCCAACAGCCTTACAAAATTTAGACGATGGTTTCGATGTTTATGCGACTCAAGCTATAACAGCGCCAGATGGTCGAGCGCTAGCAGTTAGTTGGGTTGGGCTTCCTGAGCTCACCTATCCTAGTTTCGTTGATGGTTGGGCTCATTGTCTTAGTTTGGTTAAAGAGTTGCGCCTTAAAGAAGGGCGGCTCTATCAATATCCAGTAGTAGAAACAATGGCGCTTCGAAAGCATGAGCGACACTTTAATGGCAGTTTAACGAATGAAACGGTATTAATGAGTGAGGGAGTCTCTCAATCTTTTGAGTTAGAAGTGAACGTGGCACGGCATCAGCGAGGGGCTTTAAGGTTGTTGGCTAATCCTGCTGAAGATGCGTATTTAGAGATATCTTTTGATACGTTTTCTGGTAAAATAGAAATAGATCGAAGTTGTGCTGGAGAGCCATTTGCTGAAGAATATGGCTCAGTGCGCCAAACCGCTGTGCCAGAAAATGCAGACTTGAGCTTAAATATATTTGTGGACCAATCGATTTGCGAAATTTTTATCAATAAAGGCTTAAAAGTTTGTACCCTTCGTTTTTTCCCTAAAGAAGATCAGAAAAAATTGTTGATCCTAAGTGAGGAAACCTTGAAGTATGACGGCAAACTATGGGATTTGGTCGCCTTGCCTGAAGAATAGGAAGGACGAGAGATGACAATTAAACTAACAGATGTTGCAAAATTGGCAGGGGTTTCGCCAACCACCGTTTCGCGGGTGATTAATAATTATGGTTATCTTAGCCAAAAGACCATTGATAAAGTAAATCAAGCGATGGAAGAGTTAAATTATCAACCGAACAGTTTAGCCCGTTCCTTGCAAGGCAAGGGAACCAAGTTAATTGGTTTGATTTTCCCCTCGGTTGCGAATCCATTTTATGGGGAACTGATTGAAACAATGGAAAATTATTTATTTGAAAAAGGGTATAAAGTGATTCTTTGTAGCAGTGCGGACAATAAGGAGAAGGAACGAGATTATTTGCGAATGTTAACGGCGAATAAGGTCGATGGGATTATCGCTGGCGCTCACAATTTGGGGATTGCCGAATACGAAAAAGTTGGTTTACCTATTGTGGCCTTTGACCGTTTCTTATCTGATTCGATTCCGATTGTCAGTAGTGATAATTATGCTGGTGGTAAGCTGGCAACAGAGATGCTGTACCAAAGCGGTGCTCGGAAAATCGCGATTCTAACAGGTACTAATCAGTCTGATTCACCAACCAATAGCCGTTTGCAAGGTTATTTGGAGGCGATACAACACTATGAATTGGAAGCTCTGGTATTTGATTGTTTACCAGACATGTCTAAAAACTTAAAAGCTTTAACGATTCAGAAGCTACTAAAAAATGAAGAGGCAGATGGTATCTTTTGCACCGATGATTTGACGGCTGTCTTGGTCATGAATGAAGCTAAAAAAATAGGCTTAGCAGTGCCAGAGCAGTTAAAAGTGATCGGCTATGATGGCACTCGTTTTATTCAAGACTACTTTCCACAACTTTCCACCATCCGCCAACCGATTGCTGATTGTGCTATGTTGCTAGTAAATTTGCTTATTCAGCGAATTGAAACGAAAGAAGAGCTTTTGGAAGAGAACTACACCTTGCCAATTAAGTATGTCAAGGGCGATAGCACATAACTTACTTGTATTAAGCTGAAAAGATATTTTTCAGCTTATTTTGGTAGCAATTTAGTGAGACCTACTGATTATTTATCCCTCTTTTGATATAATCGGGATAGATAATAGAATAGAAGGAGTAAGAAATGGAACCTCGTGAGTATCAACAAAAGAGTTTTTTGCAGAGTTTTAGGTGGGTAAGTTTTTTTTTGATGGCCTTTGGTTTAGTGTTTATTTGTGTCGGATTAATTATGCAAGTCGTCAGGATAGGGCCTGAAAACTTTAATAGTTATGTGAATGGCGTTCGTCAACCTTATACGGAGTCAGGAGTTAAGCTATTTCGTTTAGTGTTCCTATTAGCCTTTGGCGGTGTTGGGCTCATAACGCTGACGATTGGCACGATTATTTTGTGGCGATTTCAGCATAAAAAGCGCCTATTTAGGCGCTTAAAAGATGAGGGTGTTAAAATTGTGGCTGAGGTTGTGGAATACAGCCCGTCTGCTGTGACGGTTAATCGGCGCCACTTAATGCGATTGCTTTGCTCTTACACAACGACAAATGGGCAGCATTATCTGTTTAAAAGTGGGTTGTTAAGGCGAGATCCCGGTCCTTATCTGACCGATGATCAGGTGACGATTTATTATGATCGAGAGAATATGAAACGTTATTTTGTCGATATTGACGGTAGTGTCGGCAAGGTCTATGAATTGTAATCAATTTTAGGTAGTAAAGGTGACGTTATTTGCTATAATAGGTCATGATGAGAGATGTTGAAAAGAAGGAGAATCAGTAATGAAAGATGAGTTTCAGTGTAAACAGTGCTTTAGCATGTTAAAAAAAGTTTATGGAGAGCCTTTGCCTAAACCTAAAAGGGTGGCCTATTACTGCCCGGCTTGTTCTAAGCAGCTGTACACCGAGCGAACAGCTGAGGTTATTAAGATCAAATTGAACGAGAAATAATAGTAGCAGTCTGTCACTTCAAAAAGGTTGCGTCGATAAGCAGGAGTAAGGCTTATCGACGCAACTAGTTAGTAGCAACAAAAGCAAGCAAAGACCTTGTCCTTGATAAAAGGGCAAGGTCTTTATTTTAGGTTCTATGATTATTGTTCTAAATTATTAATTGCCCGCTGAATCGCTTTGGCCACTTGTTCAGCAGCGGTTCCAGCCTCAGGATTATTGATATTAACAAAGTAAAACTCACTGTTAATTCTAAATTCGACTCTTTCTGGATCATATGGTTCACCATTTTCCTTAAGCTTATTGGCAAAGTAATCTCGGACGGTTTGTTTGCCAGTTTCTATCGTGAGGAGATCGGCTTCTCGTTGACGCGCTTTTGCTTCTTCTGCTCTATCGGTAGCGCTATTGCCTTGAGAAGAGTCTTGAACCGTCACATTATTTTCCGGTAGAGGTTGGTTAGACGCTGGAGTGGCGGTGATTTCTGCTTGATTGCTAGCAGAGGCAGCGACAGATTCTCCTTTTTCAGAAGTAATGGTTTGATTCACCTGGTTGATATTTTTTTGAGAATTGGCGCTGGAACTAGTCGTTTTAGTGGCTTTTGATGGGCGCTCCTTGGTCGAAGAGGCTCTGGTTGACTTTTCTGTCGTTGTTGATGTTGAAGTAAGCTGAGCACGCTCAGTGTAAAACGTGTTTTTCATGTAGAGTATCGCCAACATGTTAAGCAATAAGATGCCACCAATGCCAGTGATAATCAGATATTTTTTTTTCAAATGAAAGCCTCCAAGATCCTTTTTTTAGATAAGCATCACAGGTACAGTTTGATTTTATCATAGATCTTATCTTTTGTAATAACTTAATGAGATAAAAAGAAGAGGATTTCTTTTTTTAGGATTGCCTTTCATTAGGCAATCCTTTATAATTATTAATTAAGTTAATAAAGTTTATTTAAGAAGGTGAAACATGATGAAAGCGAGCAAACCACAAACGGTCAGGCGCGATAATTTAGCTTTTTTAACGACGGTCATTAAAGAGCAAGGGATGATGTCTCAGCGAGAAATTGCTGAGGTTACAGGATTAAGTGTGGTAACCATCAATAAATTAATCCCAGAATTAGTGGAAAAAGAAATTATTCAAGAAGCGGCTCAAGCGATTGTCACAGGTGGTCGTCGCGCGATTGCGTACACATTTAACGCCAGGCATCAATTACTGTTAACCATTCAATTGATCGAAGAAAAGCAACAGTTTTATATTAATTTTTATGTCTGTGACTTATACGGGACAATTGAGTCTCATGAAAAACAACTAGGGAGTTCTCTTTCGTGGATTGGGATTAAGGACATCATTCGTCAGTTAGTCAGTCAATACCCACAAATTGGGGCTATCGCTATGGGGATTCCCGGGGTTGAGAAAAATGGTGTGTCGTCGCTAGTGGATTATCCACCTCTGATTAACATCAATTTGCGAGCGGAGCTAGGGCAAGAGTTTGGGTTGCCGATCACGATTGAAAATGATATTAATGCTGCCGTTTTTGGTTGTGCCACAGAGAAAGACGCGGTTGATGAGACCTTGATTGGACTCTATTATCCTAGTGAGTTTCCACCAGGAGCAGGCATAGTATGCAACGGCAAGTTAGTTAAAGGCCGTAATGGTTTTGCAGGTGAGGTTAAATATCTGCCTTTTCCAGCTTTTCATCAATGGAATCAGGTGCCAGTTAGGACGATTGATGTGGAGTCAAATATTTCAGATGTTATTCAATCAATGATCTGTCTGTATGACCCTGCTGAAATTGTGATTTATACAAACAATGACATGGTCACTCTAGAAGCTGTTCAGCGAATGATGAGTCATTTGGCAGTTTCGTTGCCCCCACTCGATTTACCTGACTATCAATTATCAACAGACTTTAATCGAGATTATCTACGAGGATTAATTGCTCAAGGCTTAGAGTTACTCAAGGAGGTGGAAAAGTGAGAACAGAAAAAGAAAAAATGTTGGCTCAGGAACTGTACTTAGCCAGTGACCCTGATCTTCTGCAAGATGTGAAACGGTCGCGGCGCCTAACCCGTTTGTTTAATCAAACAACGGAAGATCAACTGGCTGAACGCCGTGAATTACTGAAAGAACTTTTCAAAAAAACCGGTGAAAACTTTTATATTGAGCCGCCTTTTCGTTGTGATTATGGAACTAATATCAGTATTGGCGAGCATTTTTTTGCCAATTTTGATTGTGTGATTTTAGATGTGGCTGATGTCACGATCGGGCACCATGTGATGTTCGGGCCTAAAGTCAATCTGTTTACTGCGGGACATCCTGTAGATCCGACGGTTAGGAGTTCTGGCTTGGAGTTTGGTTTGGCAATCACCATTGGAGATAATGTCTGGATTGGTGGCAATGCCACGATTAATCCCGGTGTTTCGATCGGCAATAATACGATTATTGGCTCTGGTTCAGTCGTGACCAAAGATATCCCTGACAATGTTATTGCAGCAGGCAACCCCTGTCGAATTATTCGCCAAGTGACGGCAGCTGATACCCGTTTGTGGGAACAACGGCAAAGAACATACTGGGCGGAGATAACAACGAATAAACATGGAATGGAGCAGATGGATGATTAAAATGGTAGCAGTAGACATGGATGGAACATTTTTGAAAGGAACTAATGACTACAACCGAGCTCGTTTTGCCGCAATTTATCAAAAAATGTTGCAAAAAGAGGTCAAATTTGTGGTAGCCAGTGGCAATCAGTATTACCAATTAAAGTCATTTTTCCCGGAAATTGCTGAGGATATCTCGTTTGTAGCTGAAAATGGCGCTTTAGTTATCAGCGAGGGACGTGAATTGTTTTGTGGCGAGATGGCTCTCTCCTTAGTTCAGGAGGTTTTAGCATTTTTAGAGACACTCTCAGATGTTCAAACAATCTTATGTGGTCGTCATAGTGCCTATGTTAGCGAACAAGAAAAAACGGAATTTGTGGAACATGGCCGGATTTATTATCACCGACTAAAAGTAGTGCCGAGTCTGTTAACTTTGACAGATGACACTTTCTTTAAGTTTGCGCTAAACGTTCCCGTCGAGGCGACTGAGGAAATGATGGCACTTCTCAATCAAAAATTTTCCGGAAAAATTGTAGCGGTAACCAGTGGTCATGGCGACATCGATCTGATTATTCCGGGGTTGCATAAAGCCAATGGTCTGACCATCTTACAGGAGAAGTGGGGAATTCATGAGAAACAAGTCGCTAGTTTTGGTGATGGCGGCAATGACTTGGAAATGCTGCGTCATGCAGGCTATAGTTACGCCATGGCAAATGGTAGCCCTGAAGCTAAAAAAGCGGCGAAACATCAAGCGCCTAGCAATCAGGATGAAGGGGTATTAGTTATTTTAGAAGAACTGTTGGGGGAGGAACACAATGATCAATCAACCTTCAATTGAAGAACAGAAAGCCCTAAGTGGTCAAGTTTATAATCCGGGGAATGCCGAATTAGTGGCCATTAAGAAACGCTCCCATGATTTAAGTGCTGAATATAGCCACTTGGTAGAAGATGATCCCCGGCGAGCGGTGATTTTGGAAGAACTGTTAGGTAGCTGGCAGACGGGGTTTATGCAAGGCCCCATTTTTTTCCATTACGGCACTCATACACAAATTGGTAAGAATTTTTTTGCTAACTATAATTTGACGATTCAAGATGATGGCGAGGTTGTGATTGGCGATAATGTGATGGTTGGTCCTAATACGACGATCGTCACGCCTAATCATCCTTTAGTTGCCAGTGAGCGCAATGGTATCCAAGATGAAAAGGGAAATTGGTTTAAGCCATGTATTGCCAAACCGGTCATCATTGGGGATAATGTGTGGTTAGGCGCTTCAGTGACGGTTTGTCCGGGAGTGACGATTGGCGATAATGTCGTGATTGGTGCAGGAAGTGTGGTGACTAAAAATATCCCCGCTAATAGTGTAGCCGCAGGGAATCCTTGCCGCGTGATTCGTGAAATTACCGAGGCAGATCGCTTATTTAACTAGGACGGACTGTAAAAGAGAATTGAAAATTTCATGATAAATAAGCAAACTTGTTGCAAGACAGAATAAAATTTGATATTCTAATAAAGAACTTAATCCATCCCTTTTAGGGGAGTAACCAGCAACAGTTACGTTGCGACGATGTCAACAGTAAGTTAATCATGAAGATGATTTTCTGGCACCGTATTAAATGGTGAGACCTAAAACAAGAAACTTTCTTGTTTTAGGTCTCATTTTTTTTATTTTATTTGGAGGTGAAACATGTAAAATTGTCGATTGTTTATTGAAAAAAAACGAGCAAAATAAAAGGGGAATACGCGTGAAAAAAGAAGTCTATCAACAATCAATCGAAGCGTTATTAGTAGAAATGTCAAGTCAACCAGAAGGGCTATCACCAGAACAAGTTAAAGAAAAGTTAGCCCAAGACGGTTTTAATCAATTAAAAGAAGCACCCAAAAAGTCGAGTATTAAGTTGTTTTTAGAGACTTTTAAAGATGCCATGGTGATTGTTTTATTAGTTGTGGCCGTGATTCAAATGATCATGGGGGCTCACGTGGAGTCGCTAGTCATCTTTGCTGTCTTATTGTTAAACTCTGTTGTCAGTGTGGTGCAAACGAAAAAGGCTGAAGGGTCCTTGGATGCCCTTAAGAATTTATCTGCCCCGAATGGGAAGGTGATTCGTCAAGGTCAGGAGCAAACAATCCCAGCCAAAGAATTAGTGACTGGTGATATCGTGATACTAGAAGCAGGGGATTATGTACCGGCAGATGGTCGTTTACTGGAAGAGGTTTCGTTGAAAGTGGACGAAGGCATGCTGACGGGTGAATCGGTTCCGGCTGAAAAATCTGTCAGCCAATTGATCAATAAAGTCCCGGTTGGGGATCGCTTGAACATGGTTTTTAGTGGCACGATTACTACCTATGGACGAGGGAAGTTTTTAGTTACCGCTACGGGGAGTCAAACGGAAATCGGTCAGGTTGCCGAGATGTTAGAGAGTACGGTTGCCCACAAAACGCCTTTACAAAAAGGCTTGGATGGCTTTAGCAAAAAGTTAAGTCTGGCGATCTTAGGTTTATCGTTAATTATTTTAGGAGTACAACTGGCGCGCATTTTCTTAGGAGATGGGTCTGGCAACATGACAGAAGATATTGTCAACGCCTTTATGTTTGCCGTGGCGGTGGCCGTGGCAGCTATTCCAGAGGCCTTACAGTCCATCGTGACCATCGTCTTATCAATTGGCACTAAAAAGATGGCGAAACGTCAGGCGATTATTCGCAAGTTACCGGCTGTTGAAACCTTAGGCTCAACTAGTGTTATTTGTACGGATAAAACAGGAACCTTAACCCAGAACAAAATGACGGTGGTTGACTATTATTTGCCGGCTCGTTCAACGGCTTATGATGAAGAGCCTGAAAATTGGTCAATCGATGAGCAGCGGTTAATCGAAATCAGTGCTTTAGCGAATGACGCGCTGATTGCTGAGGATGGTTCAAAAATTGGCGATCCTACTGAGATTGCCTTAATTGATTTTAGTGAGAAACAACAGAAATCTTATAAAGCACTTCGTCAGCGCTTGCCAAGAATAGGTGAATTACCCTTTGATTCTGATCGCAAGTTAATGTCAACTCTTCATCAAGTAGACGGTCAGCGACTTATGATGACTAAAGGTGGACCAGATATTGTCCTTGCTAGAAGTCAGTCAATCTTGCTAAATGGCAAGGTGGTGCCAATGACTGAGGACGATCGCCAAGTGTTACAAGAGAAGAATGAAGCATTTGCCAAAGACGCCTTAAGAGTATTGGCCTTTGCTTATAAGCCGATTGCTCATCCGGAAGAGCTCAATTTACAAGATGAGGATGAACTAGTTTTTGTTGGTTTATTGGCAATGATTGACCCACCACGAGACGAAGTGTTTCAGGCGGTTAAAGATGGTCAATCGGCTGGTATTAAAACGGTGATGATCACCGGTGATCACAAGACAACGGCAGTCGCAATTGCGAAACAGATCGGCATTTTTGCTGAAGGCGACCTGGCCTTAACGGGTGTTGAACTTGATGAGCTGACCGATGAGGAGCTAGCAGCATCCCTGGAGAAAATAACGGTTTATGCACGAGTTTCGCCAGAAAATAAAATTAGAATTGTGCGTTCGTGGCAAGCCAAGGGTAAAATTGCTGCGATGACAGGTGATGGCGTCAATGACGCTCCCGCCCTTAAACAAGCAGATATCGGCATTGCCATGGGCAGCGGTACAGATGTGGCTAAAGATGCAGCCGCAATGGTCTTAACTGATGACAACTTTGCTTCGATCATCAGTGCTGTCGAAGTTGGTCGAAATGTGTTCGACAACATTAAGAAGGCTGTTTCCTATTTGTTTGCTGGAAATCTAGGGGCGATTATCGCCATTATTTTCGCTCTGATCATGGGCTGGGATAATCCATTTACGGCCTTACTGTTGCTGTTTATCAATTTGGTCAATGATTCTTTACCAGCCATTGCTTTGGGGATGGAAAAGGCTGAACCGACGATTATGCAACGTGCACCGAGAAATCCGAGCAGTGGCATCTTTTCAGGCAAGACGCTGATTGCGGTGACTTATCGAGGGATTTTAATTTCCTTAGTGGTAATTATCGCCCAGTGGATAGGCATGTCCTACTCCAGTGAAGTGGGAGTGGCCATGGCCTTTTCGACCTTGATTTGGAGTCGAACCTTACAAACGCTGCCTGCTCGTTCCAATACTGAAACAGCATGGCAAGCCGGCTTCTTTTCAAATCGACTGGTTATTTTAGCCATTGCCCTTTGTGGTGGCTTATATAGCGTAACCTTGATTCCTGGTTTAAGAGAAGTCTTTGCGATTCCGGCAGATTTTTCTATCTCACATATCGCCATGAGTATTGGCTTAGGGATCATAGCTGTTACCTTAATGGAAATGACTAAACTTGCCTTAATGTGGTATCAAGAGCGTGCCCTTAAAAAAGGTGAAATGGCTCGCAACTCTTTATAATCTGACTAACTCCCCTAGGATATGGTAACTAGGGGAGTTTTTTTGAAAAAAAACGCTAAAAAGCTTGCATTGAAACTCGTTTCATCTTTTATAATGAAGCTACTAAAGATGAAAAGAGGGAGTTGAGATGAACACGTATATGATGATAGGAGAAAAATATTTACATGTTTTTATTCATTTTTCAGACGGTGTGATGTCTTTGAGAAGTCTGCAAGGGTTTCGGAAGGCCATCCAAATAGAAGTGGAGTTAGCCAGAATTCAGGACTTATTTGTGATTGAATTGTGGGGAAGTCGTCAAATTACCTTTACCTATGAACAAGCAGATTATCGAATTTTTAATCAGGGGTTGGCTATGGTAGACTTTTTAGAAAGGAATCTGTGTGAAAAAGTGAGGAACTAAGCATGATCATGATGTGGCTGGAAGTGGTAACATCACGTTTGATTGAGCTACATTGAGCAAGATTAAAATTATAGATATTTATTAACATAAAGGATTGTTAGAGGCAGGTTTGTTTTAGTTAACCTGTTTTCTTTTCGTTTGTTAACGCTTTTCAAAAGTAAAGAATTTGTTAAATAGGGAGTTTATTTAAAATATTGCTATTTTTATTGTAACTCTTATGTTACGATTATTACATAAAGATTACAAAGGAGTGTTAGAAATGAAACGAAGATTAGTGAGATCAGTTAAAGTAATGATGATGTTAGGGCTTTTGCTTGGAATGAGCCAAACTGGCTGGGCTGAAGAATCCGTTGTACCAGCAGAGAAAACAGTGGCAACAACTGAAACAAGTAGTACTGAAGCGGTTCAAGAGTCAACAGAATCATCTACCACAGCTAGTCAATCAGAGAGCGTACCTGAATCATCGATTTCAAAAGATGAGGTTCAAACGATAGAGGACGACGTAGATGCTTTGATTAAAGATCAATTGGGAGAAAAAACGGGAGATGAGATTCAGTTAGATCAGGAGTATTCAGCCAGCAATATTCGCAAATATTTATTAGAAGCAGATTATGGTATTAGTAAAGAAGCCTTAGATAAATACACCGATGCTCAATTAGAGGATACAATGACTTTGTTTGAGCGATATAATTATGATGTCATAGGAATGGATTTTGGGGCATATGTGAGGTTATTAAATACCCTTTATGTCGATAAGACCGTCTCCATTGAAAATGCACTAGCGCAATTATCATATAATCCTGGTAGTTTTAACAGCTTTGCAGAAATGATTCCTCAAGTTGATAAGTTGCAAGCTTATTTAAAAGCTCTTTATCCTAGCACCAGCAGTTTTTTTGCCGGCAAAGAAATGAGTAACGATGAGTTGATTGCAACACTGACTCATTTAGACGGATTTGAACGGCAAGTCAAAGAAGAAGGACGCACTTTAGTAGCTGGTAGAATCGCTTATATCCTAAATGCTGACGCTTATGGCATGACGACTGATCCGACGAATTCAGCTACGTCTGATTCCCAAAAAGCTGGTGAGTCTGAGGTGCCAGCGGATACGTCAAAAGACGAGGATAAGCAAGGTGGTTTCTTAAAACTACCACAGACTGGTGAAGAAAAAGCCAAGTGGGCAGTGTCTATTTTAGGTCTAGTGGTAGTCGTCGTAGTAGTGATTTATGTAGCTCGCCGTAATAAAGTCAGCAAGCACAAGTGATAAAACCAAAAAGTCGCCCTAGTCAGAAAAAATCTAACTGACTAGAGCGACTTTTAGTTAATCTTCCAAGTAAGCGGACTTATAATCTAAACTAGGTCCCGTTGTATGATAAACGATTCCTTTTAATTTAGGATTTCTAAGGAAGGCACTGCTTTGGAAATAAATCGGTGTAACGCCGGCTTCTTCTAAAATGATTTTTTGAGCCGCTTGTAAGTTAGCCCAGCGCGCTTCAGCATCATTGGCATTGGTGCTATTAGCTTCTGCTAGTTGTTTGTCGTACTCTGGGTTGTGATATTTCCCCCAATTGCTAGCTGATTCAGATTGGAACAAGCTGAGAAGGCTAGAGGCGTCGGCATAATCGGCCCCCCAAGTTGGCATATAAATATCAAAATCTTGCTTGGTGGCTTGTTCGATAAAAACGCCTACGGGACTGATGTTCACCTCGACTTTTGCGCCAGCTAAGTTTTCCTCAACGGTTCCTTGAATGTAGGTTGCGAGGCTTTTCATTCGGTCAGAATCAAAGGAGATCAGGCGGATAGTTAACTCTTCAATATTGAGTTCTTTTTTAGCTTCCGCCCACAACTTTTGGGCTTCAGTCACCTCGGTTTTTAGTAAGTTGCCGGCTTCGTCGGTAAAATCTTTGCCCGTTTCAGCATTGATTTGTAATTTCGGTGGCACAATGCCTGTCGCGACAGTAGAGCCGTCACCTAAGATATTGGTCACTAAAGCTTCTCGGTCGATAACCAAGGAAATGGCTTGACGAATTTTTTCATTTTGATAAATTTTACTTGTGTGATTGTAGCCAAAAAAAGCAATAGTTGGGGCATTTTCTGAAACAAAGCCCTGATCTGAGACTTCATTTTTGACATATTCACCAGAGATGGCGACTTGATCTATTTTTCCGGTTTTATATAAATCAATGCCGGAGTTGGTTTCTTTAATAACTTGAACGTCTATTTTATCGAGTTTAACTTGTTCTTGATCCCAATACTGATCATTCTTATAATAAGTCCAGCTGCCACCGATTCCAGGGCCAGCGAAGTCCCCTAAAGTGAAAGGTCCGTTGTAAATGGCATGGTCGCTGTCGCTTGAAAACTCCTCGCCTTGACTTTCCGTATAGGCTTTATTTAGCGGGAAAAAAGGGGGATTAGCTAATAGGGAAGAAAAATAGCTACTTGCCGTATGTAACGTGATTTCAACGGTTAAGTCAGCTATTTTTCTGACACCTAATTCAGATGCTGCTTTTTCGCCTGCGATAATTTCTTTGGCATTTTTGATATTAGTAAAATAAGGCAGATTCTCAGCTGCACTTTCAGAGGTGATGGCACGATTCCAGGCATAAAGATAATCATCAGCCGTTACCTTAACTCCATTAGACCAAGTGGCTTTGTCATTTAATTTAATCGTGTAAGTTAAACCGTCAGCGCTGATTTCTGGTAGCTCAGCAGCCCCTGCAGGAACTGGTTGGTTCGACTCATCTAGCCGATACAACCCTTCATAAATATTGTTGATGACAATTCGACTATTGGCATCAATCGCATTTGATGGATCGATCGTGTTAAGTTCCTGAGCATTGGCTAAAGTTATTTCCTGTTTGGTTGAGTCAACCTGACTGGTAGAACTTGTCGTTGCAGAATTGGTTGAACAACTAGCCAAGAAGACCACCAGTAGGATAAGTCCACTGTAAATCCCTATTCTTTTTTTCATTTTTTCCACTCCTCTTTCATTAGTACGTAGGTCTTATTGTACTAAAAAAAGGGGTTGGCATATATTGGGAATAAGTGAATACATATGTTAGGAAATAGCGAATGCTAAATAGCCCAGCAAGAGTGGAGACTTGCTGGGCTACCGTTGATTAAACTAATAAATCGGTATCGTATTCAAAGCCATTTTGATCACTAAGTTCTTTGTAAAACTCACCGCTCTTCTTAATGGTCCGCTTTTGGGTGGCCAAATCGAGGGAAACTAACCCGTAGCGGTTTTTATAGGAATTGATCCACGACCAACAATCGATAAAAGTCCACAGGTGGTATCCTTTAATGTTGCAACCCTGCTCAATCGCTTGCCATAAGTAGGCGAGATGATCTTTGATGTAATCAATGCGATAAGTATCATTAACTTGGCCGCTGTCGTCCATAAAGCGTTCTTCATCGGCAACTCCCATGCCGTTTTCTGAAATAAAGGCTTCAATATTGCCGTAGTTATGTTTGATATCTAAACAGAGATCAAGAATCCCCTTTTCGTAAATTTCCCAGCCGCGATACTCATTCATCCGTCTTCCAGGCATAATATGATGGTCAAAGAACCAGTCAGGTAGGAAAGGACCCTCTGGATTAATCGCAGTTAAGCGGGCTTTAACCCGGCGTGGTTCGTAATAGTTTAGCCCTAAAATCTGTGCAGTATGGGTGGCGATGCAAGTTAAATCTGCCTCACAGATGTCTGTTGGGAGTTGATCGTATTCCCGCAACAAGTCAACTAATGCCACAGGGAAAATTCCTTTAACCATCGGATCCAAGAAGCTGCGAGTATAGAATAAATCGGCGATTTCAGCTGCCTTGACATCTGCTGGATGTTGACTACGAGGAAAAGTTGGACTGAGATTCAAAATAACCCCGATTTTACTCGTCAGTTGATGTTTTTTGAAGGCTTCAATGGCTTTAGCATGTGCCAATACGGTAAAGTAAGCAGCTTGGGCTCCTCGTTTAAAGTCGATGATATTAGGATAGTGAAAGTCTTCCAAATAGGACCCAAGAATGGGGCCGAGGGGCTCATTAAAGGTGAACCAGTGGTAGACTAAGTCACCAAACTCTTTAAAACAGGTGTCCGCAAAGTTTACATAGGCGGCGACCACTTCTCTGGATTCCCAACCCCCTTGATCTTGCAAGGCCGCTGGCATATCGAAATGATAGAGATTGGCAAAAACTTTAATGCCATTTTGCTTCATTTCGGTAAATAAATCACGGTAGAAGGCGATGGCCTTAGGGTTAACTGTGCCAATGCCATCTTCTGGAAACATTCTTGCCCAAGAAATAGAGACTCTAAAAGAATTGTGCCCAGTTTGTTTCATCAGCTGGACGTCTTCACGATAGCGGTGAAGATGGTCGGTGGTGACGGCTGAACTAATCCCTTGATAAAAGCGATAAGGTTGTTCTTTGTACCAGCGTTCCCAAACGGTTTCGGCTTTGCCAGTTTCTCCTCTTCCTTCAGCTTGTTCGGCTGACCAAGCCGACCCCCACCAAAAATCCTCTGGAAATGTTAACGATTGTTTGTTCATCCTATGTCCTCCTCATTGTCTTAAACTGTCACAAAATGTTTCGTTGTCTCAACTATAATAGCATGTCTAAAGATAAAAAGAAATATTTATTATTAAATATATATATCTTTTGAATTTAATGTGGTGTTTTAAGTGGAAATTCATGGTGTTTTTATGGTAAAGTATAGTAGCAGGTATATCTTAAGGACAGATTGGATGAGAAGAGAATGAGGAAAATTCCAAAATACATGGAAGTCTATCTTGATACAAAAGAGAAAATCACTAATGGTCATTATAAAATTGGTGATAAGTTACCGACAGGTGATGAATTAGCCGCTAAGTTTAAAACTAGCAAGTTGACGGTCAAAAAAGGGTTGGATATGTTGGTGACAGAAGGGATTATTAGAAGTCGAAGTGGCTTTGGGACAGAGGTTTTACGGACGCCCATTGATAATTCAAAGGTGTTTGGTCCCAACGAAGGCTTGTTCAGTGTCGTGGGAGAAGAACATGTGGACTCAGAAATCCATACCTTTTCGATTGAACTTCCGACTGAGAAAGTGGCTGAGATGTTGAAAATCAGTGCCAAAGATTATGTCTATAACATTATTAGAAGTCGCTTTATTGATCATCAGCCCTATTCGATTGAGCAAACCTTTATGCCACTGTCTGTAATCCCTGGATTGGAGCCCAAACATTTAAAAAAATCGGTGTATTCTTATATTGGTAACGAGTTAAATCTGGAAATAAAGTCGTCACACATTTGGATTAAAGGAGATTTAGCCACGGAGTTTGATGCTCGTCTTTTAAGTATTGAAGCTGGTGATTTTATGATTGAAGTCGATAAAGTTGTCTCGCTTGCTTCAGGTACCCCTTTTGAATATTCCTTGTCGCGGCACATCTACAAAGATTTTATTTTTGAAGCCGTCTTTGTTGAAAATTAGTCGACACGATCAAAACGTCATGAAGTTAACAACTAGCTTCATGATTTTTTTGTTATTCGATAAAATATATATCTTTATAAAAAGAGGTTTACTTTTATAATTAAATGATGTATTATTTTGTTGTAGGCGGAGGAACCGTTTGCAGAAAATGAAGAGGAGAACTGTTATGGAAAAGACGAAGAAAGACGTCATATTTGAAAAATTTGGACTTGTCGCCACAAAAATCGGCAATCAAATCCATTTAAGAACCTTACGTGATGCATTTGCGACTTTTATGCCCTTTATGATGTTAGCAGGCTTTGTGACGCTCATTAATTATGTTATCTTGGAGCCGACTGGTTTTATGGGGAAGATCATCCATCCTGATACCTTGGTAAAAGTTCAAGAGATTGGAGTTTCAATCGCCAACGGTACATTAAGTATTACCACATTGTTAGTGGTTGCCGCTGTTTCTTACCATATGTGTGTTAGCAGAAATTACACCAATCAAATTGCTGCTGTCTTAGTGGCGATTTCCACATTTGTTGTGCTAACGCCAATGAAGACGATGTTTATGCCTGAAAATGCTAGTAAAGCTATTGAAGTGACAGGGGTTATTCCCGTCACCCATACTGGGGCTTCAGGAATGTTTGTTGGTATTTTTGTTGGCTTGTTAACGACAGAGTTATTTATTAAATTGTCAACAAATGAGAAATTGCAGATTAAACTATCGGGAAATATTCCTCCGGCAGTGTTAAAATCCTTTAATGTTCTGATTCCTATTATGATTACTATTACATCATTTGCTATTTTGTCCTTTATTATCAACCAATTATTTAATATGGATGTCAACGGGCTAATCACTAAATTGATTACAGGCCCCTTAAGTCAGGTCACAACAGGTTTACCAGGGTTTTTACTGATCACTTCTGTGGCTAATTTATTTTTTGGTTTCGGCATTCATCAAGCCGTAATATCAGGTTCGTTGCTAGACCCATTCTTAATCCAAAATATGCAAGAAAATATGGCAGCCTATGCGAATAAAACGGAAATCCCGCATATTATTAATATGGCCTTTAAAGATACGTTTGCGGTTATGGGGGGATCGGGAAATACCATCGCCTTGTTAATTGCCATCTTTATTTTTAGCCGTCGCAAAGATTATAAAGACTTTGCTAAACTGTCAGTCGCACCGGCTATTTTTAATATTAGTGAGCCCATTATTTTTGGTTTACCAATTGTTTTCAATATTAGTTTAATTATTCCTTTTGTCTTAGCACCGATCTTTTCATTGACTGTGGCTTATTTTGCCACTGCCGCTGGTTTGATTAATCATGTGGTGGTCCAAATCCCTTGGACTACACCTCCTGTGATCTCTGGCTTTTTAGCGACGGGTGGTGATTGGCGAGCCGCAGTTCTGCAAATCGCTATCATCATTGTCAGCGTCTTTATATACTTGCCATTCCTACGGGTGGATGAGAGAGTGACAGCTAGTATGGCGTTGAAGAATGATAACTAAAGCTTAAAACATAACGCTTGTTTGCAGGCGTTAAATGAAATGGAAAGACCATTTTAGGTGTATAATAAGAATATAAAATAACAGTTGGATAACGTGTTGCTAGGATTTGTAGAAAGTAGGAGTGATTGAGATGTGGCCATTTCTTTCAGTATTTCTCACCCAGGTGCTCATTGTTGTTGTCTTGTTTATTTTTATTCGGTTGCTTCATCGATTCAGAAAGTAAGAAAAAGCGAATCACTGCCAGCACGTAGCGGCAATTGATTCGCTTTCTTTTAGTTAGATACATTATGTCAAATAATCAGACAGATAGTTCCATTGGATAATTCGCATAATCAGACCTCAAGAGTGGCACTTTCAGCTTTTTTTTAGCTGAAAGTTTAACGGTAAAGTGCCTTCACTACGTTGTCCCTTATCTCTAACGAATAAATTCGTAAGAATAACGGCAAATCTCAGTGCTTCAGCACATAGAATTTGATGAGATCGAAGCTTTGCGTCGTGATTATTTAATAGGAACTATATAGCTTGAAAGTGAGCTAATTCATGACAGATATTTTTAGTAGCTGAATAGACCTGTTGATAAATCTCATAAAGTCGTTGATATTCTGTGACGTTTTTGGGGATAGGCGTGTAGCTGTGCCCATAATGAACCAAGTCTTTGCTACATTCTGCCATGCTCTGATACCAGCCAGCACCAACTGCGGCGATCATAGCTGCTCCAAGGGCTGGCCCTTGCTCACTGGTTAAAGTGGTGACAGGTGTGTTAAACACATCGGCTTGTAGCTGTAGCCAATGCTTGTTTTTAGCACCGCCACCGACTGAAATGATGGTTTGGATGTCTTTTTTTCCATGTTCGACCATCAAGCGCTGTGATTCTTTTAGTGAAAAGGTGATGCCTTCAATCACGGAACGAGTCAGATGATCGCGAGTGTGGCGTGCATCTAAGCCGATAAAACTTCCTCTGATTTGACTGTCGGCATAAGGCGTTCTTTCTCCCATAATATACGGGCTAAAGAGCAAGCCGCCTGCTCCGATCGGCGTATCACCAAGATTGTGTAGCAGTTCATCGTAGGTCTGATCTTCTGCAAAGGTGTCCTTTAACCAATTCAGGCTATAACCTGCCGAAAGGGTCACGCCCATTGAATAATAAGCCTCTTTAGCAGCATGATTAAAATAGTGAAGCTCGCCGCCATAGTCAGCGTGGCCAGCTCCTTCATAAGAAAGGAAAACACCAGACGTGCCAATGCTGGCCAAAGCCATGCCATCTGTTGTAATGCCAGCACCTAAAGCGGCACAGGCATTATCGGCGCCACCAGCATAAACCATGACATCAGAAGTGAAACCCAATTGTTTTGCCAATTCAGGTTTGATTAGACCAATTCCTTCAGAAGAGTCAACCAGTTTCGGGAAAACTCTTAGTGGTAAGTCGAATTGAGCGGCTAATTCAGCACTCCAAACACGATTGTCTACATCTAACAACAGTGTGCCAGCTGCGTCAGAATAGTCCATCTGTTGGTTGCCGGTTAAGTAGAAACCAGCGTAGTCTTTCGGCAAAAGAAAATGAGCTGTTTTTTGCCAAATTACCGGTTCATGTTCTTTGACCCACAGTATTTTTGGAAGGGTAAATCCTTCTAAAGCGCGATTTTTTGTGATACTAAGCACTTTTTCACCAGCGGTTGCCATTATGCGGCGACACTGATCGCTAGTGCGGACGTCATTCCATAAAATCGCATTTCGTAAAGGCAACCCTTCCTGGTCCAGCAGGACTAAACTGTGCATTTGACCTGAAAAACTGATCCCTACTGTTGACCTACTAGCAGCAGGCACTTCGAGAATGATTTGTTGAATAACCTGACTCAGAGCTTGGGTCCAAACTGTTGGGTCTTGTTCACTGTAACCGGCCTGTGGTGTAATCAGCTCATATTCTGCTTGTTTAGTGGTGAGAATCGCTCCTGCTTTATCAAGTAAAATCCCCTTTAAGGAACTCGTACCTAAATCAATTCCAATAATATAACTCACGTTGAACCTCCTAATTAAGTGACGTCACTTTTTAAAAGCTAAGGCAAACTCTTTAAAGTAGGCCTTAGCTCTAATTAACTAAACTAAGTAGTCATTTAGTTTTGATTTAAACAATTCAATATGGTCAGATGTGTTGGTTATCTGATCATTTTTCATGGCATAAGCAGCCAGAGAGCTTAACGTCTCTTTACCGGCGACAATTGATTGACCAATCCCGGTTTGATAACTGGCATATCGGCGTTCGATTTCTTTCTCAAAAAAGCGATCCTCTTTTAATTTAGCAGCGGCTTTTAAGCCACGGGCAAAGGTATCCATCCCAGCAATATGAGCTAAGAATAAGTCTTCCATGGCGAAGGAAGAACGACGTACTTTTGCGTCGAAGTTAATGCCACCAGGTGCGATGCCACCATTTTCCAAGACTTGATACATGGCTAAAGTCGTGTCGTAGATATTTGTCGGGAATTCATCTGTATCCCAACCTAATAAAACGTCTCCTTGATTAGCGTCTAATGAGCCTAGGGCGTCATAACATCTGGCAACGTAAATTTCATGCTCGAAGGTGTGACCAGCTAAAGTGGCATGGTTGGCTTCCAGATTTAGTTTAAATGAGTCTTGGAGATTATATTTTTGTAAAAAGGCCATGGCAGTAGCCGCATCGTAATCGTACTGGTGTTTCGAAGGCTCCATTGGTTTTGGTTCAATCAAGAATTGGACTTGATGCCCGATTTCTTTGGCATAATCGACTGCCATCTGGAAAAGTCTGGCAATATTATCTTGTTCCAACATCATATCAGTATTTAATAAAGATTCATACCCTTCGCGACCGCCCCAGAAAACATAATTTTGACCACCCAATTTTTTACTTAACTCTAAGCCTTTTTTGACTTGGGCAGCAGAATAGGCGAAGACGTCAGCATTGGATGAACTGGCTGCTCCATAAACGAAGCGGGGGTTGGTAAACATATTAGCTGTGTTCCAAAGTAATTTGATTCCTGTTTGCGCCATTTTTTCTTTGATTAAATCGGTAATAATATCTAAGTTGTCCAAAAATTCTGCCAAGGAGTCGCCTTCAGGTGCAATATCCACATCGTGAAAGCAGAAATACTCCATATTCAATTTTTGAAGAATTTCAAAGCCAGCTTCTACCCGGTTTTTGGCCGTTTCCATTGGATCGTCTGTCAGCCAAGTTCTCTGATTAACGGGAGCCCCAAAAGGATCAGAGCCATCTTGAGTTAGAGTATGCCACCAAGCCATCCCAAAGCGTAAATGCTCTTTCATGGATTTACCAAGAATGATTTCTTCAGGGTTGTAGTGTCGAAAAGCAAAAGCGTTTTCAGTTTCAGTTCCTTCAAATTTAATGGTGCTGATATTAGGGAAAAATTCCATTGTAATACCTCCAAGTTTTTAGTAAGTTTATCGTACTAACTATATAATAATAAATTGATCAATAATTGTCAATCATTATCTTAAAGAGAATATGAAGAAGGAAATAGTGATTGTTATGAAGGCGCAATATGATATAATACAACATGACGCAATGATGTAACGTAAAGTCGAGAGGCTTTGATAGATAATTGTTAGTATGGCAAACCAACGGTAGCTAAGAAAATACAAAGAGGAAGTAGTGAAGACGATGCTTGTTGATAAATACATGATCAGGAAACAAAATGAATCTGTCGTATTGGCACAGATTATTAAATATGGCACGATTTCTAGAGCGGAAGTCGCTAAATTGACCGGCTTAAACAAGGCCACTGTGTCGGAGATCACGGCTAGTTTGATCGAAAAAGAGTTGGTTGAAGAATTAGGGGAAGGAAGCGGCACAAAAAAGGGCGGACGCAAACCGGTGTTAATGGGATTTAATCAGCAGGCAGGCTATACCCTAAATTTTGATTTAGGTTACAACTATGTGTCAAGTTCTTTGACCTATTTGGACGGTAGTTTTGTGGATACCAAAAAAATCAAAAATTTTGAGGTTAATCGCGATAATGTGATGGAGATCTTGGCAGATATTATCAATGATCATCGAGCTAAATGTCAGGCCAGTTCCACTTATGGCTTAGTGGGAATTACAATCGCCATCCACGGCATCGTGGAAGATAACCGGATCGTCTTTACCCCCTATTATAATCTTGATCAACTGGATATAGTTGCAGAGCTCGGGAAGCTTTATGATATTCCTGTGATAGTGGAAAATGAAGCCAATCTGACAGCAGTGGCGGAAGCCACCTTTTCCAGTCGCGATGCTGAAATTGTCAGTTTGAGTATTTACAGTGGCATTGGAGCAGGGGTTATCATTAATGAGCAACTGCATAAAGGAAAAGCTGGCAAGTCCGGAGAGGTGGGACATTCAACGCTGTATCCTAATGGGCGTCCCTGTCCTTGTGGCAATCAAGGCTGCTTGGAGCAGTATTGTTCGGAAAAAGCAGTGCTCGAAGCTTTTTCTCAGGAAACAGGCTTGAAAGCCGAGTTGAATGTCTTGATTAGTGAGTATCGGGAAGATAATCCAGTGGCGTTGCAGTTAATTGACGAGATGGCCTTTCATCTGTCAATTGGTGTTAATAACTTGATCTGTCACTTTTCACCTGAAACGATTTTTTTGAACAGTGCTATTATTCGCAAAATCCCTGAAATCTTGTCGTTGATCAAGTCTCATCTGTCGAGTTCTTTTAATCAGGAAGTGGCATTGGTCAATTCAAAACTAGGGGCGAATGCCACACTTTATGGCGCAGCCGCAATCAGTATTCGGCGCTTTTTAGAGCTGAAGTCGTTGGATTTAACCGTTAAGGAAAGTTAAGTTAAGGGGGGAGGAGACTTCCTCTTTTAGAAAGTAGGCGATAGTGTGAGAACCATCAATGAATTATTTGGCATCCAATATCCTATTTTTCAAGGGGCTATGGCGGAGATTGCTCGCTACGAATTAGTCAGTGAGGTGTCCAATGCAGGTGGCATGGGGATACTAGCATCTGGCGGGTTATCGGCCAATCAATTGCGCGAGCAGATTACGGCTTGTAAAGAACGAACCGACAAGCCATTTGCTGTTAATTTGATGTTAATGATGCCTAATATTCAGGAGTTGATTGCCGTTGTGATTGAGGAAGGGGTCAAGGTCGTCACAACAGGAGCAGGCACCCCAAAACCTTATATGACGACATTGAAACAAGCAGGTCTTCTCGTGGTGCCGGTCGTACCTTCTGTGGAAATTGCCAAAAAAATGGAAGGGTTAGGTGTTGATGCCATAATTGCTGAAGGCTCAGAGGCCGGTGGTCATGTGGGCGAAACGACGACTATGGCTTTAGTTCCTCAAGTGGCTCAAGCGGTTAGTTTGCCAGTTATTGCTGCTGGCGGTATTGCTGATGGTCACGGTATTGCTGCGGCCTTTGCCTTGGGCGCTCAAGGCGTTCAGCTGGGGACGCTTTTTCTGACAGCTAATGAATGCCCGATCCCCCTCAGTGTCAAACAAGCCATCATAGCGGCGGATGATACGTCGACGACTGTGACAGGACGGAGTAGAGGAGTTCCAGTTCGAAGCCTTAAAAATGGCATGATTCAGAAGTATCAAGCTTTGGAGCGCGCTGAGGCGTCTCGTGATGAATTGGAAGCCTTGACCTTAGGCTCTTTGCGCAAAGCAGTGGTTCACGGAGATCTTGAAAATGGTTCGATTATGGCAGGCCAAATCGCCGGACTGATAACAGAGATTCGACCGGTTCAAGTGATTATCGCCGAATTATTTAAGGAAACCGATCAAGTGATTAAGTCCCTAACAAACTAGGGAATAAACATTATAGACGGAAAGCCCGCTGCACATTTAGCGGGCTTTCAGTCTATTAGCCGTGTAAAATCTTTTTTTGAAATAGTTCTTTATTGGGATGTTCATCATAATATTTTTTGGCGTAAGTACAGAGATAGTCACATAATAATTTGCTGTTAATGCTAAGATGCTCGATTGGCTGGTCAGGCTGCTTGGTTGGTGAGACTGTTCGAGTTTCCTCACCAGAATGGATATTAAAGTATAAATTATCATATTTGATTTCACCCGTCATGGCAGCATCTCCTTGGTGGAGCAATAAACAGCGCAATTTATAGCAGGCGTACCCATTAAATTTATGAAGCATTGTTTCCATTTCATGGATGGCATTAAGCTTGTCATAAGAATTTAGTGTGTTCAGGGTGCAATGAAATTCTTCATGTTTATGGACGTGGTTATTGTACCAGTTACGATAACGGTAACCGACATTTTTTTCGTTAGGGTATTCAATTTGGCTGCAGATATCAGGTAGTGTTAAAGCCAGAGCTAAGGCCGGTAAAGGGCAGTTTTTAGCATTGGCATCTTGAATCACTTCAATTATTTTTAGCATAGAGGCTTCCTTTCTATCTATGAACATCACGACGGAAAATGTCAATCTGGATTTTTTTTTTTGTTGATTTTGTGGCTGAACGAAGGGCTTAAGATCTTTGGTGTTAATTATACAGGAGATAGACCTATTTTGGTAGTTTCAAGAGGATAGCTTTCGAAAAAATAAAACGCTTGCAATTTAATTGGAAAAGTAGTACCATCACTTTATATTAGTTGGTACTAATATTCCGGAGAGGTTTTTGGCCAAAACCACGCACGATTAAAATCGCAACTGGAGGTAAAACCATGAATAAACTAAGTGAAGTGTTAGAAAAAAGATTAGGTCCAATCGCATTAAAGATCGGCAATCAACGACATTTGTTAGCTATTAGAAATGGAATTACATTAGGTATGCCACTGATTATCGTCGGTTCAATGTTTCTGATTTTGGGAAACTTGCCAATTAGTGGTTATGAAGATTGGCTTGTGGCTAATGGGGATCTAGGAACCTGGTTGGCTAAGGTAGTGGATGGTTCTTTTGGCTTAATGGGGATTGTGGCAGCTTTTGGAATCGCCTATAATTATGCTAAAGGCTACAATGTGGATCCAGCGTCAGCTGGTATTATTTCGCTGTCGTCTTTTATTATCGTCACCCCAAAGATGTTTGACGCAGATGGTGGGGCAGGCATTTCTTATGGCTTTTTAGGAAGTAAAGGGTTGTTTGTGGCAATTATTGTCTCATTGGTCAGTGCAGATATTTTTCGTCGTTTTATTCAAAAAAATATTACGATTAAAATGCCAGAGACCGTACCACCAGAAGTTAGCCGCTCTTTTTCGGCCTTAATCCCGGCGGCGGTAATCATTACTTTTTGGGCGCTTTTAATAAAATTATTGGAGTTATTGGGCATCGGCAATATTCATGATATCGTCATGTTAGTATTAGGTCGTCCCTTGGGAATTTTAGGTGGTAGTCTAATTGGAACGGTGATTGGCATCATGCTCAATTCGCTCTTTTGGTTCACCGGCATTCACGGCGGAAATATTGTGGGATCGGTCTTAAATCCGATCTACCTAATTAATACAGATGCCAATCGTTTGGCTCTACAAGCTGGCAAAGAATTGCCAAATATTATTACCTCACCTTTTATGGATAACTTTGTCTATATTGGAGGCGGTGGCGCAACCTTGGCTTTGGTGATTATTTTAGTCGGGTTTGCGAAAAGTAAACAACTAAAAACCATGGGGAATTTATCTTTAGCATCGGGTATCTTTAACATTAATGAGCCGATTATGTTTGGCGTGCCAGTGGTCATGAATCCGACTTTAATCATCCCATTTGCTTTGGCGCCAATGGTCAATGCGGTTGTGACTTATTTTGCCATGAGCACGGGGCTGGTCTCTAAAACCGTCGGAGTGGCAGTTCCTTGGACGATGCCACCGATTATTTCTGGATTTTTGGCGACAGGTGGCGATGTCAAAGCCTCTGTTTTACAGGTTGCCTTAATCCTGATTGATTTTGCGATTTATTTTGGTTTTGTTAAAACATTGGATAAACAATTGTCTGCGGAAGAACAAGGGGCAGTTGATTTATAAATAAACAAGGATAGGTGGAAATTATGGTAAAACGATTATTGAGTTGTTCAACAAGTGACATTGAAAAGATGAGTGGGGCCGAGTTAAAGCAGTCGATTTTAGCTTCTGAAGGGCGGATCATTTGTACGGAAACCGTTGTGATGGCAGCCCCTGTGGCTAATGATATTACCAATGCGGAAGTGGCCAGAGCTTATGGGGCTGATTTAATTTTACTTAATGGCTTTGACTGCCTGAATCCAATGGTTATGGGATTACCGGGGATGACCACTTTTGAAGAGATCATTAAGGTGATGGAGTCAGGTGCGCCAGGCAATCCAATTGCTGAATTGAAGCGTTTAGTCGGTAAACCGATCGGGGCTAATTTGGAGCCAGTGGATATGGATGCTCAGATGGCAGAAGATTTATTGGTGATCTCAGAAGGACGGATGTGTTCTGAAAAAACCTTAAAAGCCTGTGAAGAGCTAGGATTGGACTTTATTTGCTTAACAGGTAACCCGGGAACGGGCGTTACCAATAAGGAAATTGCCAAAGCGATTGTTCTGGCTAAAAAACATTTTTCTGGCTTGATCATTGCTGGTAAGATGCACGGTGCAGGGGTGGCAGAACCAGTTGCTTCCCTTGAAGCTGTTAAAGAATTTGTTGCAGCAGGGGCAGATGTGATTCTGTTTCCAGCAGTCGGAACGGTTCCAGGGTTTACGGATAGCGAATTAATTGAGGCCGTCAAATTCGCCAAGAGCCAAGGGGCTTTAACGATGTCGGCGATTGGAACGAGTCAAGAAAGTGCTGATCAGGAAACCGTCAAGCAAATTGCCTTACGCAATAAGATTTGCGGCGTGGACATTCAACACATTGGCGATGCCGGATACGGCGGGATGGCGCCTGCTGAAAATATCTATGCCATGTCTCTTGCTATTAGAGGGATGCGTCACACCTTGAATCGAGTGTCACGCTCTATCAATCGCTAATTGCAGGTGGTTTGAGACTGTGCTAAAATGCTAATAGCAGAAGCGTCGAGAGCTGGGGAATGAATGGGGAGGTCGGATCGGTGGCTAAATATCAAGAAATCGCAGCAGTGCTAGCAAAACAAATTGTGGAAGGTGACTATCGCCTTAGCGGAAAATTGCCGACTGAAAAAGAGTTGATGGATCAGTTTCAGACTAGCCGCAATACCATCAGAAGTGCCATTGGGCTGTTAGCTGATCAAGGTTACACCTATCAAGTCAGAGGCAGCGGCATTTACATCAAAGAAATTAACTTTGATAACAGTGTCAATCTGAACTTGGTTAAGGGGCTGACCAGTGAATTTCGCGAGCAGGTCAATCAATCTAAGCTGTTAGAGCTAAGCACGGTAGAGGCGACGGAGGAGCTGGCTAAATTATTTGCTATTTCAGAAGGTTTGCCCTTGTATTACGTTAAGCGGATTCGTTATTTGGATCAGGAACCGATCAGAGTTGAGATGACTTATTACCGTCAAGACATTGTTCCCTATCTAGGTAAAGAGATTGTGGAACAGTCGATTTACGATTATCTGACTGAGAATTTAGGCTTGCAAATTGGCTTTGCTGATCGTCAAATTTCAGCGGATTATCTGACTGAAGAACATGCTGGTTATTTGAATTTACAAGCCAAGGACCCTTCTTTACGAATTAGAGAAAAAACTTATCTCACCAATGGCCAGCTATTTGCTGTCGCGACAGGTGTGTTACATTTTGAAAAGATTACCTTGTTTGCTAGTGGCAAGGTCTATCAATAAAAGGAAAGAAGGGAAGTCCATAAGGGCTTCCCTTTTCCTGTCTGTCAATAGCTTCCCAATTAGTTTTTTTGCTTAAAATCTGATAAAGTGAAGGTATGTAGTTCTTGTTAAAGGATTTGGTGACATGATATGATAAGTTTAAAAATAGAACAAGGAGTGATTGATCAATGAAATCTAAAGCAGCCGTAGCGTTTGGTCCAGGTGAACCATTAAAAATTGTTGAAATCGACGTAGCAGCACCGAAAAAAGGAGAGGTGCTGGTTAAGATTTTGTATACCTCTGTTTGTCACACAGATGCCTTTACGTTGTCCGGTGATGATCCAGAAGGGGTTTTTCCAGCGGTCTTAGGTCATGAAGGTGGCGGAATAGTCATGGAAATAGGGGAAGGTGTCACCTCTGTTGCTGTTGGCGATCACGTAATTCCCCTTTATACGGCCGAATGTGGGGAATGTGAATTTTGTTTATCTGGCAAGACTAATTTGTGTAGTGCCGTCAGAGAAACTCAAGGCAAAGGTTTAATGCCTGATGGTACCACTCGTTTCAGCTATCAAGGTGAGCCGATTTATCACTATATGGGAACGAGTACCTTTAGTGAATACACGGTATTACCGGAAATTTCCTTGGCTAAGATCAATCCAGAAGCACCATTGGACAAGATGTGTTTACTTGGTTGCGGTGTAACGACTGGCATTGGCGCCGTTCACAATACAGCAAAAGTCGAAGCAGGGGCGACAGTGGCGGTCTTCGGTTTAGGCGCTATTGGATTAGCCGTTATTCAAGGGGCGGTTCAGGCCAAAGCCAAACGAATCATCGCCATTGATTTAAACGAAGAGAAATTCCCATTGGCCAAAGAGATGGGTGCCACGGATTTTGTTAACCCGAGCCAGCATCAAGAACCGATTCAAGAGGTGATTGTGGCTATGACTAATGGTGGCGTTGATTATAGTTTTGAATGTATTGGCAATGTGGACGTGATGCGCTCAGCTTTGGAATGTTGCCATAAAGGCTGGGGCGAAAGTATTATTATTGGGGTAGCCGGGGCAGGAAAAGAAATCTCTACCCGTCCTTTTCAATTAGTAACCGGACGTGTCTGGCGTGGGTCGGCTTTTGGAGGCGTTAAAGGACGCTCACAATTACCGGGCATGGTCGAGGATGCTATGAGTGGCAAAATCGACATCGACCCATTTATCACACAGACCTTGCCATTTGCTGACATTAATGAGGCTTTTGAATTGTTACACGCAGGGCAAGCGATTCGCACGGTTTTAGACTATGGAGGTTAAGATGAGCCAAACAGTGGAGTTAATAAAGTGCAACAAAGTCTTTGACGGAGAACAACGAAAATATCGACATTATTCTGATACCCTCAAATCAGAAATGACCTTTAGTCTCTATCTCCCGGCCAGCGAGGAGCCCTTGCCGCTAGTTTGGTGGTTATCTGGTTTAACCTGTAACGACGATAATTTCTCGCAAAAGGGCGGCTTTCAAAAATATGCGGCCGAGCTTGGGCTAGCGGTGGTGATGCCAGATACCTCTCCACGAGGCGAGTCCGTTGCCGATAGTCAGGATTGGGATTTAGGTCAGGGAGCTGGTTTTTATCTGGATGCCACCGAAGAGCCTTGGCGGGAAAATTATCAAATGGCTAGTTACATCTTAGGTGAGCTTTCGCAAATAGTCAAAAGCCTTATTCCTGATTTTTCTGGTAAAGAAGCGGTGATGGGCCATTCAATGGGAGGTCATGGCGCTCTTGTTCTGGGTCTGAAAGCAGAGGAACGCTTTAGCTCAATTTCGGCTTTTGCGCCAATTCTTACCCCATCAGATGTGCCGTGGGGACAAAAGGCGTTTCGCCATTATTTGGGACAGGATGAAAAAAAATGGCAGGAGTGGGATGCGACGGCCTTACTTAGCCAGACTGAAAAAGCACCGGCAATCTTAGTGTCACAAGGCGATCAAGATGAATTTTTAACGGAACAATTAGTCTCCACCAAATTCTTAACAGTCTCTGAGAATCAACCCGAGGTTCGCTATGAACTTCAATCAGGTTATGATCACAGTTATTACTTCATCGCCACCTTTATTGAAGAGCATCTGAAGTTTCACTATCAGCATTTAACTAACTAGTCAAAAGCGCCATTCCAATCAATTTGTTGGGATGGCTTTTTTTTTCGAATATCCTACTTAATGAAAAAAATCACGAGAAACGATTGTAAATAATCTGAAACTCATCTATAATTCTAAATGAGATTGATTATCATTATCATTTAGAGTTATCTATATAAGAAGTGGAGATGAGTAAAAATGAAAAAAAAGTTAGCCATACTTTTAAGTATTGTTGGAGTCGGTAGTTTATTAGTCGCCTGTGGAAGTAACAAAGAGGCAACAGAAAAAAACAATCAAAGCAAGATTGTCAAGACTGAAATGGGGGATGTGGAAGTCCCTGTGAAGCCTAAAAAAATTCTAGTCAATTGGTATTTAGGTGATGTGGCAAGTTTAGGCGTGACACCGGTTGGTTATTCAGGCTGGGCACAGGAAGCTATGCCCTTTTATGAGACCATTAAAGAGGTGCCGGCCATTGAGAAATGGGAAAAAGAAGAATTATTGTCGTATGAGCCTGATTTAATTATTACCTACAGTAAAGAGGATTTTGAGAAATTTTCAAAGATAGCACCAGTTGTTGTGGTGTCGGAAGCAACGAGTTCAGAGGATCGCCTGACCTTTTTAGGTGAAGTCCTTGGCAAGGAAAAGGAAGCCAAAGCGCTGAATGAAACCTTTGAAACAAAGCTGGCTGGGGCCAAAGAAATGTTTGCAGGAGATGAATTTAAGGACAAGACCTTTAGCCTGTTTGAAGATTGGGGCAGCGGGTCTTACGGGGTTTATTATGAGACTGGTTCTCGTGGTGGCAAGCTGTTGTACGACTATCTTGGTTTGAAGAAGCCTGCTAAGTTAGAAGAATTGGTGAAAAGTTCTGGTGAAGGTCGTGGCTCACTATCTTATGAAGTTGCCGCTGATTATTTCGGTGATTATATCTTGTGGTTCTTACAGCCGGATAAAGAGTCTGAATTTGAACAAACAGCGATTTGGAAAACTATTCCAGCTGTGGAAAAAGGCAATGTCACCAAAATACCTGGTAACCTCAACGGGTTGTTTTATTACTCAGATGTGGCTAGCTTAACGGGTCAATTGGATTATTTTGTTGATCATTTAAAGGTCGGCACAAAGTAATATAAAAGCTTCCCAAACATACTTTTGGGAAGCTTTTAACCTACTATCGAATGAATCATAAAATGGAGTGAAGATATGCAACAATCAATCAAAAGGGGCAGCTAAAAGGCTCTTGGAATTTCACCTTTTACATCGGATTGGGCCTCCTGTTACTCGTTATGGCTGTTATGGCATCGCTCGCTTTTGGCGCGGCTGACATGAGTCTCGGAACGGCTTGGCGCGCATTATTTGACTTCGATCCTGGGGTGACGGAACATCAAATCATTCGAACACTGCGATTACCACGAACGGTTGCTGATATGATTGTAGGGTGTAGTTTAGCGGTTTGTGGGGCAATCATGCAAGGAACAACTAAAAATCCACTGGCCGATTCAGGTTTGATGGGGATAAGTTCTGGGGCGACCTTTGCGATTGCTTTGTGTTTGGCATTTTTGCCTAATCGAACTTATGGCACGGTCATGTTTTATGCATGTATAGGCGCAGCCCTTACGACGGGATTGACATACTTTGTCGCCTCAACAGGTCGCCGAGGTATGACGCCTCAGCGATTGGTATTGGCAGGGATGTCCATCTCCATGCTTTTCGGTGCCTTAAGTTCCTACCTGTCCATTAAATTTCGTTTAGGCCATGCCTTAATGTACTGGTCTGCTGGTGGGACAGCGGGAGCAAAATGGAGCGAATTGGCGCTGATTTTGCCTTTCTTTATAGTGGCTGTTTTGGCGTCCATCGCTCTATCACCTTCCATTACCATGTTGAGTTTAGGAGATGAAGTGGCCGTTGGTTTGGGGCTTAACACAAGAGCAGTTAAAGGGGTCTCCACGCTAATCGTACTGGTTTTAACTGGGCTATCAGTAGTGGTTGTGGGACCCGTAGGTTTTGTGGGATTAATTGTTCCTCATATGATGCGTTATTTAGTGGGGGTTGATTATCGTTTTATTATTCCAGCTTGTGCTCTTTATGGTGCCTTGCTAACAGTGGTTGCTGATATTATCGGGCGGTTGATTAACCGTCCTTTTGAAACACCTATGGGGATTATCTTTTCCATTATCGGTGTGCCATTCTTTTTATATTTAGTTAAAAAACAACGGAGGGAATTTGAATGAAGACAACCACTTATAGCTTGATGCGAAATATCTGGATGATTGTTGGCTTGATTATTCTCACTTTTGTGATTGGGATTATTAGTATTAATTCTGGGAAAATGAACTTGGCACCCAGTGAAGTTCTGGCTGTCATCATGGGAGAGGGAACGGCTCAACAGGCTCTAATCGTCTATGAATTTCGGCTACCACGGATTATTTTGGCCATTTTAGTAGGAATTGGCATAGGTGTCTCGGGGACGATTATGCAGAGCTTGCTGCGAAATGATATGGCTAGTCCAGGAACCTTGGGAATCAGTTCCGGTTCTGGTTTGTTTGTCTTAATTTACATCGGAGTGTTTACGACCAAAGGTTTTTCCTCTGCCTTCGCGCTACCGATTGTGGCCTTTATTGGCGGGCTTCTATCTGCGCTGATTATTTTTATGTTGTCATACAATCGTGGCCGGGAGATTTCACCAACCGGATTAATCTTAACGGGTGTCGCCGTCAGTAGTGGCTACAGTGCCTTAACCACTCTGATTAGTCTGAAGTTAGATGAGCGCCAAATGGATTTTATTCAACGGTGGCAAGCGGGAAATTTGTGGGGAGATGACTGGCGTTATTTGGCTATTTTAGCACCCTGGGTTATTATTTTATTGATTTATACGATCTACAAATCTCGTGTTTTAAATGCCATTAACCTCGGAAATGAAACAGCTACGGGATTAGGTGTAGCAGTTAAGCCGGAATTTTTAGGCTTATCCTTGGCTTCAATTGCCTTGGCTTCTAGTTGTGTGGCATTAGGGGGGAATTTCTTTTTTGTGGGCATGATAGCCCCTCATATGGCTCGCAAGCTGGTGGGGGCCAACCATAAATTCTTTTTACCAGTTGCAGGCTTATTAGGGGCGATTATCATTTTATTTGCAGATACCCTGACCCGTTCAATTAGTTTTGGCAGCGATGTGCCAACAGGGATTGTCATTACGGTACTAAGCACCCCTTACTTTTTATATTTACTGTCAAAAGCTGATTAGGAGGTTACTATGAATCGAATAGAGACACAATCATTAGATATTTCATATGATGACGTATTGATTGTTGAAGAGTTAAATTTAGGAATTCCAGCGGGGAAAATAACGTCGATTATCGGACCAAATGGGTGCGGTAAATCAACTATTTTAAAAGCGATTGGGCGTATTCTGAAAAGTAAAGCGGGCGTTGTTTACTTGAATGGTCAAGATATTAGCCAGTTAGCCACCAAAGAAGTGGCTAAAAAAATGGCGATTTTACCCCAAACGCCAACGGCCCCAAGTGGCTTAACCGTTGGTGAATTGATTGCCTATGGTCGTTTTCCTCATCAAAAGGGGTTTGGCAAATTGACGGAAGAAGATAAGCAAATTGTGACTTGGGCTTTGAGTGTTACCAAGCTCAGTGAATTTGAGTTACGAGAGGTCGATAGTTTATCGGGCGGTCAGCGTCAGCGGGTATGGATTGCTATGGCTCTGGCCCAACAAACAGAATTGATCTTACTGGATGAACCAACGACATACTTGGATCTGGCTCATCAATTGGAAGTCCTTGAGCTATTGCAAGAATTGAATCAGAGTCAAGGCTGTACCATCGCCATGGTTCTTCACGATTTGAATTTAGCCGCTCGTTTTTCTGATTATATGGTGGCCATCAGCAAGGGGAAAGTGATTTGTCATGGTGCCCCGGCAGAGGTTTTCCTACCTGAGGTCTTGAGGGAAGCCTTCCATATTGACGCACAGATTATAATCGAACCACGAACACAACGGCCGCTTTGTTTAACGTATGAATTGATTAAGGAGGAGTCAGATGAAAACGGTACTTAGAGTATTAAAAGATTCCCGAGCCTATCATCGCTACATCTGGCTGGGAATTGGGGCGATTGCTTGTTCCACACTTGCTAGTCTTTACGCACCTTGGGCCATGCAACAATTGACCGCCTTAATCACCAGTGGCGACGCTGATATTGCCAGCAAATCACTGAAGATGGGGCTGATTTTACTGTTGGTTTATCTGTTACAGGCGATCTTTAATTACATCAAAGGGTATTATACTCATTTAGGGGCCTATTATTATGTGGCTGAACTACGTCTGGCTGTCTATGATAAGTTGCAACACCTCTCTTTGCGGTTTTATAGCGATAAGCAAACAGGGCAATTAATGAGCTATGTTATGAATGATGCCGGGGGAGCGGAGCGTCTCTTTGCTCATGTTTTTCCTGATTTAGTCGTCCATGGGCTAACTTTGCTAGCTGTGGGGTTTATGTTGTTTACTATCAATGTTCCCTTAGCTCTAGTCAGTTTAGTTAGTGTGCCATTGATCATTTTTGCTAATTATGTGTATTCAAAACGTGCGCTACCACTCTGGGGAAAAAATGCTAAGGTAATGGCGGAGATGAGTGGCACGTTACAGGATAATTTATCAGGCATGAAAGAAATTCAGGCCTTTAACCAGCAAGAAAGTGAAAAAGAACGAATGAGAGCCGTCATTGACAAAGAGCGTGATGCGATTTTAGAAGCCGTGAAGACTGATGAATTTGTGCGGCCTCTGATTAGCTTTTTTAGTTCTGTCGGCTTGGTAGGGGTGATTATTTATGGAGGCTATTTCACCTCAGTTGGTCAAATGGAAGTGGCTGAATTAGTCGGTTTTACCTTGTATCTAAACCTGTTTTACGGACCGATTAGTGCCTTGTCATCTTTAAATGAAAGTGCTAATATGGCGATTGCTAGCTGCCAGCGAGTATTCGATTTACTGGATCAAGAGTCAGAAGTTAAAGAGCTAAGCGATGCCCGAAGCGTTTCTCACTTGGCAGGGAAGATTGAGCTACGACGACTGGATTTTCATTATCATGTAGGGCAACCGGTTCTCAAAGAGATTGATTTAATCATTCAGCCAGGGCAAACGATTGCTTTAGTTGGCTCGACAGGTGTAGGGAAAACGACGATTAGTAACCTATTGAATCGTTTTTATGACCCAGTAGCTGGTCAGATTTTATTTGACGATTTGGATTTAAAAACCATGACCTTAGGAAGCATTCGCAACAACATCAGCATGGTATTACAAGATACCTTTCTCTTTAACGGCACAGTTTATGAGAACATTGTTTATGGGTTGAAACATGCCACTAAGGAGCAAACCATTGCGGCGGCAAAAGCGGCTAATGCCCATAGCTTTATTACAGCTTTAGAAGATGGCTACGAAACCTTGATTGGAGAGCGAGGATTGCGGTTGTCAGGGGGACAAAAGCAGCGGTTATCGATTGCCAGAGCGATTTTGCGAGACACGCCGATTTTGATCATGGATGAAGCGACTTCAGCTTTGGATACCGAGACGGAAAGAGAGATTCAACAAGCATTGGATACTATTTCTAAAGGGCGGACGACAGTCGTGATTGCTCACCGACTATCGACCATTCGTCATGCTGATCTAATTGTCGTATTGGATCAGGCCCAAATTGCCGAGCTTGGTACTCATGAAGAACTGATTCAGCGTGGTGGTGTCTACGCTCGCCTATGTCAAAATCAACATATTTAATGAGCGGTCGGAAGAATGATAATTAAAGTAATTTAGTAAGCAAGGTCAGCAGATTCGACTAGACTATCAGAGAAAGAGATTAATTTTAGTGTAAAGGCTAATGTTGATTTATTTCTCTTTTTTTTCAGAACGTTTTATGGTTATAATAAAGATACAAATCAGATTGGAATGGAGGGTTAGCGATGAGACGAAAAGAGCGAGCCATTGAAGAACTTAGTGAAATAAAAAAATTGGTGGAAGATTGTCATGTTGTCAGACTTGCGATGTTTGATGAGGAATACCCTTATATCGTGCCAGTTAATTATGGGTATGAGTGGCAGGGCGAGGAATTATTACTGTATATCCATGGTGCCAGACAAGGAAAAAAAGTGAATTTAATCCAACAACATCCTAAAGTGGCGGTTGAGATGGACACGGATCATGAACTTATTTCGGGTGGTTCGCGGCCAGATAAGTATTCCTATGAATACCGAAGTTTAATTGGATTTGGTGAGGCGATAATCCTTGAAGACCTTGCTGAGAAACGCCACGCCCTGCAGTTGTTGTTAGATCACACGGTTAAAGAGTCAGCCCTTGAGCCAATGCCGGACAAAATGGTTGCGGGAACCGCCATTATCAAAATCAGTCTGGTTGAGTATTCGGTTAAACAAAATAAGCCCAAAAAATCAAGCAATCAAGGTCTAGCCTAGTGTTTTAGTAACCTCTTCTGTTGAATCGGTGGTATAATAAAAGGAGAGGAGGCGCTTACAATGAGTGGTCGATATAAACATATTCTCGTCGCCGTTGATGGCTCCAAACAGTCGGAAAAAGCCTTTAGAGAAGCCTTGGAACTTGCTAAGGAAAGTCGAGGGCACTTGTACGTAGCTTGTATTATCAATGAGGTGGAAGTGGCGTATAGTGCTTATGCTTACAGCAAGATACTAGCTGAGGAAAAAGCCAATGTGGAGCTGGAAATGTTGAAGAAGGTTCACGATGCAAGGGAATTTGGGTTGAAACAGATTACCCCAATTGTTGAGTTGGGGAATCACAAGGAGTACTTAACCAAAATTATTCCTGAAGCCTATCCGATTGATTTGATTGTCATTGGCTCAACGGGCAAAGGAGCGATTCAGAAGTTTACAGTCGGATCAACAACAGACTATGTCGTCAACCATGCACCTTGTAATGTGATTGTGGTCAAGTAATTACATCATCATAAAACTCTGTCTTTCGTTCAATGAAAGACAGAGTTTTTGTCGCCTTCTTTATTTTTTATAGAGCAGCTTATTGGCGCGGACTTTATTAGGGGTAAAGCCATAGTCTTTTTTATATAGACGGTAAAAGTAACTTACATCATCGTATCCCATCGATTTGGCAATATCACTGATCTTTTCTGTCGAATGGATGATTTGTTCGTTGGCTTGTTTCATTCGTTGATGGTGACAATACTGATTAAAACCTGTGCCAACTTCTTTTTGAAACAATTGACCTAAGTAAGCTGAATTCATATTAAACTCGTTAGCCAGAGTTTTTAAGGAGTGGTGCAAACTTAGATCTTGATTAATTAGTTTTAAAATCCGTTGAATAACAGGTGAATAACTGGTTTCTGAATAGGTCATTTTGGCTATTACCGCTTGGATTTCCATTAGTAAGTAAAGGAAGATCTGTTTGGTTGTTTTTTGTTTAGTTATTTTTTCCATCAATAAGCGGAGTTCACTTACTTCGTCGTGACTGGCAATGCCCATATCAGCGGCAATGCGATGGAGCATCAGACCGATGCCGATCGTAATATTTTGAATATCAGTTGGTCCCAATGAGGAGTCTGTGATATGCTGTTCCAATTTCTGCAATTTTTGGCGAATGTTTGCGAGATTACTATCATGAATGAGGTGTGCTAGCTCTTCTTGGGTAATGATTTCTTCAGTAAACGGATAGTCTTTCTTAATATCCTGTTCGGCAATAAATTGACCGAGCCCAAAAACTAAGCTATAAGGCTGAAGTTTTTGGGATTGCTCATATGAGTGATGAATATTTTCGATTGTGTCAACAGAGGAGCCAAAGGTCACGAAAATATCAGGCAAGATCGCACAGGTTACAATGACCTGTTTAATTGCAGTCACTGAAATGGTCTTGGCATCATATATTAAGACTAGTTCGCTCGTTGAAAGATTGACGTGTTCAATCGAAGGGAAGGCTTTCGTCAGAGTTCTAAGCAGTTGCTCTTTTTCTTCAATTGAGGCATTGTCAATCAAAGAAATGGTGGTCACGGCTAACTTACTCCATTTTTTAAACGGGGTCAACAGCTCCTCCCAATTTTGATAATCATCAATGGAAAGGCTCTGTTGCAGAATGCGCCTTAAAAAGTTATCTTTAAAAATCTCTCGTTCATTAGACGTCCACAGCTGCTTAGTGATGCGTTCATTCTTTATTTTTTGAATGGTCGTGTTTATCGTAGAAATCAATTCGACGTGGTTAACAGGTTTGATCAAGTAATTTTCAATGCCCAGTAAAATCCCCTCTTTAGCATATTCAAAATCATCGTAGCTGCTGATAATAATCGATTTAAAGGGAATCGACGTTTGTTTTAACTGGCTGATGAGTGCTAAACCACTCATGCCAGGCATCCGAATATCGGAAAGAACGATGGCCGGTTTAATTTTGTGAAACACTTGAATGGCTTCTTCAGCAGAGCTGGCCGTGGCAATCGTGGCCAAACCTATCTTCGTTTCTTGAAGTATTTGTTTAATCCCTTGGGTAATTAACTTTTCATCGTCCACCACTAAAATATTCATATCAAATCCCCTTTCTGTTGACTTGGAATACGCAAGGTCACCGTTACGCCTGCCCACTCATTTAACTCGATCATGACGCCGTAGTTTAAGCCAAAGCGTTCTTTAATTCGAAAATTAACGTTTAACAAACCCATGGAGTCACTTGATTCTATGGCATTGTTCCGCAGTTTATCCTGAATATCAGGAAGACGTTCAAGAGGAATCCCATTGCCATTGTCTTTTACGAGAATTAAGATATCGGCTTGGTCACGCTCACAAATGATTTCGATAAAGTTGTTGTCTTTAGTTGAATCGATGCCATGCACAATATAATTTTCAACAAGTGGTTGAATCGACAATTTTTCAATATGAGCCGAGGCCAATTCTTCGGGAAATGAAATATCATAAAAGAGGTTGTCCTCAAAACGAATTTCAAATAATCGAAGGTAGGCGTCACAGAAGCTGAGTTCTTCGCTAAGTGTGATCAGTTCTTTACCTTTAATCATATTCTTATACAGTCGCGAGGTGTTGTAAAGCATTTCCGAAACGTCCAGATCATGATTGATGATGGCTTTCATGCGAATGGCTTCAAGGGTGTTATAGAGAAAATGTGGGTTTATTTGCGAGCGTAATGTTTTCATTTGATAATTTTTTTGTTTGATTTCGCTCACGTAAACATCGTCGATATAGTGTTTTAGCTGATCGGACATTTCATCTAAGCCATCGAGAATTAAAGTGAATTCGTCAGGGCTACTGTGAGTCTTGTCCATGGCGGCAGTCGTAAAATTGCCTGTTTGAATCGCTGTCATTTTATGGGTGATTGCCATGATCTTCCCTTCCAAGTTTCTAAGGTGGTGAATGATAAAGGGCAGTGACACCAAGACGATAATGATGGTAATTATCAAAAAATAGAGATAAAGGTGAATGATCGCTTGCCAGATTTTTTTAGGCGATTGTCTACTTACCAGTTGATAATTTGAAGCTAAATTATCTTGTTGAACCGTGGCCATCTTTTGGGAAACTGCCCCGTTATTTGTGCTATAGAGAAGGACGTCGTTTTCCATTAAGAAAAGCTCGCCTGCTGATTCTGCATTTTGTTCGACGACAGATTGATAAACAGCCTGGTTATCAAAGAGGTAATACATGTCTGCCACGTTTTCGAGGGTGGATGGGTTATTGAGTGTTTTGTGAAAGGCGAGCAGTTGTTCCTCTGTCGGTTGGTCGTTAAGGACTAAGTTCTTAATTTCTGTGGTATTAAGGACTTTATTTGGTAAGGCCAACTGTTTTCGTTCTAAAAAATCAGCAGAGGTATTTGAAAAAATCGTCAATGATTGGGTGTCTTTGTTATGAAAAATAATCTTGGCACAATTAGGATAGGAATAAAAAATTTTTTTGATAAAGGTCAACGTACCAAAGTAGTTCGAAGATTCGCTACTCATATAGCGATTGGTTTTGTATTCGAAGTAGTCATTGTACTCTAACCTTAAAAAATTATCTAAGTCTTCCAAGTAAGGTTGTTGAATAAACAGTTCGGTCGTTAAGGTATCAACAATATTTTGTTCTTTGATCAGTTCTGTTTTTAAGGTGACATAGTTATTGGCTAAAATGGTGTTTTTTTCTTGTCTGATACTCAAGACATACGAATGAAAAACAAAAAATAAAATGGTGATCACACCGATGATGATCAGTAGATATTGTTTGAACATTCTGCTAAAGGCGTTTAGTTTGAAAATGTTGATTTTTTCAAGGGTTTGTAGAAAGGTCATCTCGTTCAATCCTTTGTTTAGTTTTACCTAAGGTTATTCTATCAGTTAGAGCAGAATAGTCAAAACTAATAAAAAGATAAGGGTAGAGGCTAAAAGTGAATAAAACAAGGCTGGCAGGCATTTCATTAAAAATTAGGAGACTAAAAATAACGTAAAAAATAGTTAAAGCGTGTAACAAGGGTTTGGTAAAAAACAGGATCAAACTATTTTTGATGACAGCTTTCAAGGGATTTTTAAATAAGGCCAGTTCCAAAGCCATAAAGGGCAGAATCAACAGACAGCCCAAACGCAGTAAAAAATAAACAGGGGCTAATAATGATAAGCCAGGAATCAAGGGATAAATCACACGATCAAAACTCAGCAAAAATAGCAATAACTGAATCAGGTAAATGGGAAGGAGTTCTTTTGAGAAGCTGTGGCGATAGGTTCCTAGATAAAGGCGATAGATCCTGACGTCCTGTCTGGCGATTACCGCAAAACTACTTCTAAAAAGGGCGATCAAAGCCGGGCCGAGAGTAAAACTTGCAGCAAAAAAGAGCCAAGGTGACTGTTGGCTTTGATCAATCCCAAAGATGAGGAAAGTGATCAATAAGGGCAAATTGCTCCCTAAAAACAAGCCGTTTAATAAAATAAGGCGGATCAGTAATTGAAAGATAGATGTTAGGTCATGTGGCATAAATTTTGTCATAACGGTGGAACCCCTTTCTTTTTATGGGAACGCATTAGGTCAGCGCTTACTTATTAATATAAATGACTTCATTATAAAAGTCCATGAGATCAGAACTGTGAAGAAATGTAACTATAATTCGTGCAATAAAAGTGAAATTTTACCAATTGAGGAAGCGATTTCTTTTGGGTATGCTTAAAGCAATCAGATGAGGAGGCAAGTAATATGGAAGTCAGTACAGTAGCAACTAAAGCTAAGAAAGAAGGCAAGTTTAAACAGAAGTGGAAACGGTTTATCAAGAATAAAGAGCTCTTTATTTTATCGGTTCCCGGTATCCTATGGTTTGCCATTTTTTCCTATTTGCCGATGTTTGCCATTTTTGTTGCATTTAAGCGTTTTAGGTTGCATGGGAATTTTTTTGAAAGTTTTATGAAAAGTGAATGGGTTGGACTGGAAAATTTTAATTTTTTGTTTAAAAGCGGCGATGCCGCATTAATTATTCGCAATACCGTAGGCTATAACATTGTGTTCATTCTGTTAGGGATCGCTATTCCTTTGGGGATGGCCTTGATGTTAAACGAAATATTTAGCAAGCAGTTGTCCAAGTTATACCAAAGTGTTTTGTTTATCCCTTACTTTTTATCAATGGTTGTGGTTAGTTACATCGTCTTTGCCTTTTTAGATCCAACAGGCGGTTATGTCAACGGGCTATTAAAGATGATCGGCATGAAACCTATTCAATTTTACATGGAACCTAAGTACTGGCCTTTTATCTTGACCTTGGTATCGGTTTGGAAAACCATGGGCTATAATATGATCATCTATTTGGCCGCTATTTGTGGCTTTGATAAGTCTTACTATGAGGCTGCCATGCTTGACGGGGCCAGTAAGTGGCAGCAAATCAAGCACATTACTTTGCCGATGTTACGACCAGTCATCGTTATTTTGCTAATCTTAGCAGTGGGCGGTATTTTCAGATCTGATTTTGGTCTCTTTTATCAGGTGCCAAAGGATTCAGGGGCGTTAATTCCAGTGACACAAACCGTTGACACTTATATTTATCGTGGCTTGGCCACCATGGGTGATATCGGTCTATCGGCTGCTGGGGGATTATTGCAATCTGTTGTTGGCTTTGTCTTGGTGCTGGTAACTAACGGCATTGTGAAAAAAATTGATAAAGGTCAAAGTTTATTTTAGAAAAGGAGTGAGAGTGTCAATGGAAGAAAAAAAGCAAAAGACTTTAGGCGAGTCTCTTAATCGTTTTGGACGAGTGAGCCGTAAGTCCAATCGCTTGATCACTTGTTTCTTAGGTCTCATCACATTATTAAGCGTCATCCCGTTCTTCTTAGTGGTGATTATTTCCTTTACAGATTCGGAAACAATCCAAAAAACAGGGTATCGCTTTATTCCAGATAAGTGGAGTTTGGAAGCTTATCGCTTGATTTTTGAAGATGGAGCAGTTTTTAAATCTTTTGGTACCACCCTTTTTGTGACGATCGCGGGAACGATTATTGGCGTCTTTTTGATGTCAACATTTGCTTACACACTGTCGCGAAAAAACTATGCATATCGGGGATTTCTATCTAAATATTCGATTGTTCCCATGCTCTTTAGTGGTGGAATCATTGGTAATTACATCGTTATTGTGAATATTTTAGGCTTGAGAAATTCGATCTGGTCACTGATCTTGCCACTATGCATGAGCACGTTCTCGATCATGATTTTAAGAACCTTTTATCAAATGTCGGTACCAGAGGCGTTGATCGAATCAGCTTATATGGATGGAGCCAGTGAGTGGACCATCTATTTCAAAATTATCTTGCCTTTGTCATTGCCAGGGCTGGCAACCATTGCTTTATTTTTAACTTTAGGCTATTGGAATGACTGGTTTAGTGCGTTACTATATATCGACAGCAATAAAATTGTCCCCTTGCAATATCTGCTGATGAAAATGGAGACGAATATCGAATTTATTGCTAATAATGCTGGGAAAATGGGCATGACAGCCAGTAATTCATTGCCAACGGAAACGATTAAAATGGCGGTGGTAGTCTTATCGACTGCGCCGATCTTGATCGCCTATCCATTTTTCCAAAAGTATTTTATCGGCGGTTTAACCGTCGGGGCTGTCAAAGAGTAGTTTATCAGGATTGACTAGGTGGTAAGGGATTATTGCCTAATAAAATATATTGGAGGGTTAACAGATGATTAAAGGAAAAAAAGTGATTGGGATTGCACTGCTGCTGTCGCTATTTTTACTAGTGGCAGCATGTGGAAAGAAGGAAGATAAACAGGATGCCTCAGGGACTGTCAATCTGACTTGGTATATGACGGGCATTCCTCAAAAAGACATTGATAAAGTCAACGACGCAGTCAATGACTACACAAAAGAAAAATACAATCTAACGGTAACGTTGAATCAAATTGATTGGGGCGAGTACGATCAAAAGATGAGCGCCTTGGTTAACGCTGGTGAAACTTTTGATCTGGCTTTTACAGCCTCATGGTTGGGTGGTTTTAACTATTTGACCAATGCTCGTAAGGGTGGCTTTTTGGACATTACCGAGTATTTGGATGGGGATAATTCAAAATTAAAAGCAACTTTGGATGAGAAGTTTTGGCAAGGGGCTGAAATCGATGGTCAGGTCTATGTGGTTCCCACCCAGAAAGAGATTGCCGCCACTGAGTTTTTCGTTTTTAATAAAGAACTAGTGGATAAATATCAAGTGCCATACGAAGATATCAAAACTTACGCTGATTTAGAGCCATGGTTGAAAAAGATCAAAGAAGAGGAAGACATCTTCCCTTGGTATATGTCAGAAGGGTATAAAAATCCTTATGAATTTGATGAGCTTAATACGTCAGTCGGCATTAATTTAGAAGGGGATCAAAACAAGATCACCGATTACTACTTTGAAGCCCCTTATTTGGAAAGAGTAAAAAATGTTCGCAAGTTTATGGAAGCTGGTTATATCAACGAGAATGCTGCATTGGCCAAACAAACGGATATTGTCGGCAAGGATTGGTTTGTGACCTCAACCGTTATGGGACCCCTTGATACGGCAACAGTCGAAGATCAAGTCAAAAAAGAAGTGGTAGTGACACAAATGACCGACTCAATTGTGACAAATGCCTCAGCTGTCGGGGCAGGCACGGTTGTTGGAGCCAATTCCGATCATCCAGAAGAAGCCATGAAATTATTGGAAGCGGTCAATACGGATCCAGTCTTAATGAATCTACTGGCTTACGGCATCGAAGGAACTCACTATGAAAAAACTGGTGATGACACCATAAAATGGTTGGATGCTCACAGTAATTATACGACACCGTATTATATGTTTGGCAGTTATTTCAACTTGTATCATGCTGAAGGGGCTCAAGTAGATGAGTGGGAGATTCTTAAAGAATACAACGCAACTGCAACACCATCGCCAGCGTTAGGATTCAATTTTGATACAACAAGTGTTTCCACGCAAATTGCGGCATTAAACAACGTGCAAGAAGAATTTAAAAACTTGATCAACACAGGTTCCGTTGATCCAGAGGAAAACTTGAAAAAAATGGAAACGAAAATGAAAGCAGCAGGACTAGATGAGGTTATCAAAGAAATGCAAAGCCAATACGATAAGTGGAAAAAATAAGCTGAGGTAGAGATAGTTGCGGAGATAACTTCTTAAGGACAGATGTTCCGAAAGAGGCTGCTCTCGCAACTATTCATTTATGGAGAGGACGATGATCATGGCTATACGCGGGGATATTGAAGAAACAAAAGGGCAAGAGGAGGAGGTGACTGAACTATCAGCAGGATTAAAACAAAAATTGGCCACCTTCCAAGACATGAAGTTAGGCGTCATCATGCATTGGGGGCTGTATGCTGAAGCCGGCATCGTTGAGTCTTGGCAGTTGTCAGAGGAGGATACATGGGCTCGAAAAGAGCCTTGGAGAGAAGATCTCTCAACTTTAAGAGAGGATTATTGGGGACTTAGCCAGCAATTTAATCCAGTTAAGTTTGATCCAGCTGACTGGGCCAAAAAATGTCGGGCCGCCGGCTTTAAGTATTTATTATTTACGACCAAACATCATGATGGTTTTAACTTGTATGACACAGCCTTATCTGACTATAAAATTACCGCACCTGAGTTGCCCTTTGCCAGCAACCCTCAAAGCGATATCCTTAAGGCGACTTTTGACGCTTTTAGGAGTGAAGACATGACGGTCGGTGCCTATTATTCGAAAGCCGATTGGCATTCGCCTTACTATTGGGTCCCAGGGCAACATGCCGTCGGTCGTCAAGCTAGTTACGAGGTCAGCCAAGATCCGGAAATGTGGGAGCGCTTTGTTCAATTTGTTCATGGCCAGCTGCATGAGATCATGAGTGACTATGGCAAAATCGACATTCTCTGGCTGGACGCCGGTTGGGTTGGCCCTGACAGTGGAGAAGATTTGCGGATGGGAGAAATTGCCGAAAATTTAAGACTGCTTCAGAAAGATTTGATCATGGTCGATCGAACCATTGGTGGGGCTTATGAAAATTACGTGACACCGGAGCGGGCGGTTCCTGACATCCCACCAAATAAGGTCTGGGAAAGTAATATTCCTTTGGCCAATAATTGGGGATATGTTCCTGATGATACGTATAAATCACTCAAACAAATCATTCATCTCCTCGTTCAAGTCGTTGCCAAAGGTGGCAATCTTATTTTAGGAGTCGGACCGAAACCAGATGGGTCGCTGCCTCTGGAAGCGGAAAAGCTGATGGCGGGATTAGGTCAGTGGTTATCCCTTAACGGTGAAGGGATCTACGGCACTCGAATGGTTTCCTCTGACAATGTTAGTAACTGGTTATTAACGCAAAAAGCAGACGCTATTTATGCCTTTGCTTTATTGGAAGATCAGGACTATCCATTGGTCATAGATTTGCGAGAACTTGGGATCGATCTGGCGCAAGTTAGGCAAGTTGACTTGTTGGCAACAGGTGTTAGCTTACTTCAGCAAAAGGATCAACCTGTTTACCTGATTCCAGCGGGTGTTGAACAAGATGCCTTGGGTATTAGAATTAAGCTGAGTTAAGCGATCTATTGGCAGCCACACTTGTTGGTGATACTTAATGACGGTGAACGTCATTAGCTGAAAAGGCATTTAAGGAAGAGAGAATGGACGTGATCGAGATGTTAGTTAGAGAAAGTATTCAGCGAATGAATCAAGAGCTCAAAAAAAATATGATTAAAAAGACCCATCCCCTTACCCAGTTGAAACTAGTTGATGGAGACCTCACCAGAGATTATCAATCAGGGGACTATTTTGGCAAAAAGAATCAGTATTATACGATTTACGGCGAGATGACTATTCCCGAAGAGTGGCAAACTAGTCTGGTGAGCTTGGGAATATATTCTTCGGAAACGGAATGGGACAATGCCACGAACCCGCAGATAACCCTCTACCTTAACGATCAATTGATTCAAGGGTTAGACGTGAATCACCGCGAGGTCATCTTGCCCCAAGAGCTGTTGGCAGAACCTCTTTTAACGGTCAGGTTGGAGATTTTTAGCGGAAGAGAAGAAAAACAATTTCCCTTATTTATTCAACTACAAGAGTTGGATCAGCAGACTCGTGAGAGCTATTTTGATTTTTATGTGGCCTTGGAAAGCTGGCGCTCAATTATCGGAGACAGCCATTCGGAATTAATTTATCAACAAGTCTTACAAGAAGCCAGTCGCTTTCTTGATTTTCGTCAACCTTATTCTGACGCTTATTACAATGGACTTTCAGCAGCCAGCACTCGTTTGCAGGAAGACTTGTATGACAGAGTTGATTTTCAAGCTACCGCTACAGTTTTAGCTGTTGGCCATACTCATATTGATATCGCTTGGTTATGGACAGTGGCTCAAGCGATTGAGAAGGGCCAGCGGAGCTTTTCAACGGTGTTAAAATTAATGGAGGAATATCCGGATTACACCTTTATTCAAAGCCAGCCACAAATGTATCAATTTATTAAAGAGCACTACCCAGAGCTCTATCAGCAAATTAAACAAAAGATCGCCGAAGGACGCTGGGAAGCCGAAGGGGCTATGTGGGTCGAAGCAGACTGTAATTTAACTTCAGGAGAATCTTTGGTTAGGCAAATTGTTCACGGCAAACAGTTTATTAAAGAAGAGTTTGGCACAGATAGTCAAGTGCTTTGGCTTCCGGATGTTTTTGGCTATTCAGCGGCTTTGCCCCAAATCTTAAAAAAGACTAACACGCCTTATTTTATGACAACCAAACTATCTTGGAATCAGTTTAACCAAATTCCTTACGATACCTTTTATTGGCAGGGGATTGATGGCAGTGAGATTTTAACGCATTTTATTACGACTGTCAGCGAAGGTTATAGCCCAACACCTTATTACACGACCTACAATGGATTGCTAGACCCCTATTCTGTTAAGGGGAGTTGGGATCGTTATCAGCAAAAAGACCTCAATGATGAAGTGTTGCTGGCTTATGGTTATGGGGACGGAGGAGGTGGGCCGACTCGGGAGATGCTGGAAGTGGCTAAACGCTTAAAGAATGGTTTGCCAGGAATACCTAAGGTAACGTCTGGTTTCCCCAGCGCTTATTTCCAGCGTTTGGATGAGACCCTCAAAGAAAAAAAGGTCCCCCGTTGGCGAGGAGAACTGTATTTTGAATACCATCGTGGCACTTATACCTCCATGGCTAAAAATAAAAAGTTTAATCGAGAGACGGAGACACTGTTGCAATCATTGGAGAAGTTATTCGTTCAATTTGGTCGAGAGCGGTACCCTCAAGGGCAATTGACTAAAATGTGGCAGTTGACCTTGCTTAATCAATTTCACGATACTTTGCCAGGTAGCTCAATTAAGGAGGTCTATGACCAAACAGATCTTGAGTACCAAGAGACGAGGCGTTTAGGCAGGACCTTGGTGACAGAGTTGTTGACTGATGATCAGCCTCAAGATCAGTGGTTTGTCTATAACCCTTTGGCGAAACAACGAGACCTGTTAGTGGAACTGTCAGTTGAGAGCGATCAGTCGCTGGTAGCTGATGGGCAATTGTTACGTCAGCAACTAACAACAAGTGGCAAGCGACTGGTGCTAATTCCTGAGGTGCCAAGTTTAAGCGGCTGTCTGTTGAAGCCAGAAAAAGGCCAGCCGGTGGTCCCTCTGACAGCGAGAGAAGTAGGCAAGCAGATTGAAACGGCTCATTATTTCGTAACCTTTGACGAGCAGGCTGAAATCAGTTCATTGATTGATAAAGCAACGCACCGGGAAATTGTACCAGAAGGCCAGCGATTGAATCAATTAGTGGCTTATGAAGACTTACCTTTAAACTTTGACGCTTGGGATATTGACATTTTTTATCAGGAGAAACAATGGGCCGTTCAGGATGTGCAATCGGTACAACTAGTCGAAGATGGGCCGATCAGGCAAACCATACGAATCAAGCGGGTCTTTGAAGCCTCAACGATTAAACAGTTTATTCATTTTTATCACCATAGCCGCCGGATTGATTTTGAAACAGACGTTGACTGGCACCAGCAACACATCCTGCTAAAAGCCCAATTTCCCATAGCGATCAACACCTTGAAAGCGACTTTTGATATTCAATTTGGCAATGTTGAACGAGCGATTCATACCAATACCTCTTGGGATATGGCACGATTTGAAGTGTGTGGGCAAAAGTGGTTAGACATGTCAGAAGGCAATTATGGTGTGAGCATGTTGACGGACTGTAAGTATGGCTTTAATGTTGCTTATCAGCAAATGGGAGTCACCTTGATCAAGTCGGCGACTGATCCTAACCCTGAGGCCGATCAAGGCAATCATCAGTTTATCTATGCTATTTTACCTCATGAGGGCAGCTGGCAAGAGGCTGAGACTGTGGAGGAAGCCCTAGATCTCAACACCCCTGCTTTGGTTAGTCCTATAGGCAAGAGGTTTCTCAAGGAGGAACAGCTGGTAAGTTTTGCCACTGTTAACCAGAAGAATATCTTACTTGATACTGTCAAAAAAGCTGAGTTAGAGGAAACGCTGATTTTACGGCTGTATGAATTTCACAACAAGCGGACAAGAGCCCAAGTAAAACTCAATCTTCAAGTGGAAAGGGCCGTTCTTTGCGACTTGCTGGAAAATGAGTTGGAAGAACTAGCGGTAGTGGATAACGAAGTCATCATCCCATTTTTGCCCTTTGAAATTCAGACGATCAAATTATATATAAAGTGAGGAAGAGGATGAAGGTGAAGCAGTTATTACAACAGATGACCTTAAAAGAAAAAGTCGGGCAGCTTAATCAGCGCTTATATGGCTGGGAGGTTTATACCAAAAAAGAAGGTGAGATCACCTTAACCAAGACCTTTAAAGAGGAAGTGGACCGTTGGGGGAGCCTCGGCTTTATTTACGGCGTGTTTCGCGCCGATCCTTGGTCAGGAAAAAATCAAGAGACAGGCCTATCGACAGAAGAAGCCAGATACGTTAGCCACTTGATCCAAGAGTATCTCCAAGAGCACACGCGCTTAAAAATTCCAGTTTTTTTGTCAGAAGAGTGCCCACATGGTCATCAGGGGCTGGAATCATTGACAACGGCAGCTAATATTTCAGTTGGTGCCAGTTGGAATCCCGCCTTATATCAAGAGGTTCAGGAAATAGTGGCTCGGGATATTCGGGAAAAAGGGGCTCATTTAGGGCTGATTTCCACCCTTGATATTGCCCGAGACCCTCGTTGGGGGAGAACGGAAGAATGTTTTAGCGAAGACCCTTTTTTGGCTAGTCAGTTTACGGTTGCTGCGCTGAAAGGGCTTCAAGGTGGCGCTGGTCAACGGATTGATGAGGCACATGTCTTGGCGGTTCTCAAACACTTTGCTGGTCAGGGCTCTGCCATGGGCGGACACAACTCAGGACCGGTTAATATCGGGCCGCGAGAATTAAGAGAAATTCATTTGCCACCAATGGTTGCTGGCATTGCTAATGGGGCTCAAATGACCATGGCGGCTTATAACGATGTGGACGGTCAACTTTGTCACGGCAACCCTGACTTGCTAAATCGCTTGTTGCGTGAAGAATTAGGCTTTCAGGGAGCGGTGATGGCAGATGGTTGTGCCCTTGATCGGTTAGTTGAAATAACAGAAGACAAAGTTGAAGCCGCTATTTGGGCGGTGACTAGCGGTGTTGATATTAGCTTGTGGGATGATGTCTATCCCTATTTAGAAGAAGCAGTGGTGAGCGGCCGCTTATCAGAAGAGGTGATAGATACAGCAGTATTGCGAGTGTTGTTACTTAAAGAAAAGATGGGCTTATTTTCTAATCCGACGCCCCTAGTCCAAAGCGCCTCTCTTGAAGAAAAGCGTGAACGTTCTGTTCAACTGGCAAAAGAATCCCTCGTGCTGTTGAAAAATCAAGAGCACAGATTGCCCCTGAAAAAAAATGAAACAATCGCTGTTATTGGTCCTAATGGGGATCTCTTATACAACCAATTAGGGGATTACACCCCTTATAAATGCGAAGAGCAATGCGTGACCGTTTTAAAAGGCATTCAAGATTATGGCCACGAGCACGGAATGACGGTCGTCTCAGCGCCAGGGTCGATGATCACCAGGGAGCTTGAGGGAGGGATTGAAGAAGCGGTAGCCCTTGCCAAGACGGTCGATACAGTTGTGCTTGTTTTAGGCGGTTCTAGTGCCCGAGACTTTTCCACAACCTTTGATGCCAATGGAGCCGCTCTTTCTGGTTCCAATGAAATGACCAGTGGTGAAAACATTGATTTGGCTGATTTAGCATTGCCAGCAGCCCAAGTTAAGTTAGTTAAAGCGTTACATGATGTAAAAAAAACACTCATTGGGGTGTTTATCCAAGGCCGTCCCCATATTTTAACGGCAGTTGAGCCTTATTTAGATGCCATTTTAATCGGCGGATACCCTGGTGAATATGGCGGTGAAGCGATTGCGTCCATTCTCTTTGAGGAATCACCTTCTGGTAAATTAGCCATGTCACTCCCACGGAGCAATGGTCAGCTGCCAGTCTATTATAATTATCGAGACGTAGCGTTTAAAGAGGCTTATGGCGATGATAGTGGCAAACCGTTGTATTCTTTTGGAACAGGGCTATCTTACACCTCCTTTAGTTTGACTGATCTTGCATTGGTTGTGCCAACTAAGGCTGGCTTGCATAAAGGTGAAAGCTTGAAAATTAGTGGCACTATCAAGAATACTGGTGACTATCGAGGGGCAGAAGTGATTCAGGTTTATCTTAAGAGTCATCCAAAAAAGCTAGTGACTCGGGTAAAGGAGCTCAAAGGATTCTGCAAAATTTGGTTAGATCCGAAGGAGACCAAGGGCATTGAACTAAACTTAAATTTGGCTGAACTGAGCGAACTAGCTGAAAACATGAACACACAAATGATGACCGATATCACCGTGATGGTTGAAGCCCATGATTTTTCTTGGCAAGAAAGAATCAGAATTAATGATTGATCAGCATTTTAACTAGCCAAAGCAAGCACAGACACTGCCCGTCGTGTATTAAACGAAGTGCAGTGTTCTTTATTTCTTGAAGCCAGATCCAAACTACGATATAGATAAAAAAACGATTTATACAATTTTGTATAAATCGCCCTTTAGCAATTCGGAGAAAGCCAGGTAACTTAATCGATGGACTGCTTTTGTGAGACGACCTGTTCCTCTTTTTTTTTCTTAATAGTAGCCGTCCCATTTCTATGGGGAATGAACTCGATTCGATCTCCCGGCTTTATATTGAGACAAGCGAGAATCTCTGGTGGCAGTGTTACGATTTTACTACCGCCGCTCGTACTTACTACTCGATGCCGCAAACCATCAGCCCCTTTCTCGTTGTTGCTTCTATGGTAAAGCTTTCTTTTTCGTAATACAAGTGATAAGGTAAGGATTTTGAAATTTATGACGGTCAGTAAGGAGCCTAGTAATTTTTTTCGTCAATGATGAGAAAAGGCAAAGCTCTTGGGAACAAAAAAATTATAGACTGAGTCCCTTTTGAGCCATTTGGTTATTTCCATGAAAAATAAGCAGAAAGGATTGTATGTAAAGGCTTTTTTGTATAAACTAGGGGGAGTACTGGTTTTACAAATGAAGGAGGTCTATCATGTATTTAGCAAAAGAAGCGCGTTATCAAGACATGACTTATCGTCGAGTGGGTCATTCCGGTTTAAAACTACCAGCTATTTCTTTAGGGTTGTGGCATAATTTTGGCGATGTGGATCAATTAAGCAATCAACGGGAAATACTTCACGGTGCCTTTGATATGGGCATTACCCATTTTGATTTGGCGAATAATTATGGGCCACCTGCTGGTTCGGCAGAAATCAATTTTGGGCGGATACTGAGAGAAGATTTTCAATCATACCGTGACGAAATGATTATTTCCTCGAAAGCTGGGTATTACATGTGGCCAGGACCATATGGTGAATGGGGATCAAAGAAAAACATCGTCGCCAGTTGTGATCAAAGTCTTAAACGAATGGGCCTGGATTATGTGGACATCTTCTACCATCACCGGCCTGATTACGACACACCATTAAGAGAGACGGCCCAAGCCTTAGACTTGTTAGTCCGTCAAGGAAAAGCGTTATACGTGGGAGTCTCTAATTATGATGCTGAGCGGACAAAGGAAATCGCGCAGATCTTTAAGGAGCTAGGCACGCCTTTTATTATTCATCAGCCAAATTATAATATGTTTGACCGCTGGATTGAAGATGGGCTCTTGACTGTTTTGGAAGAAGAGCAATTAGGGGCGATCGTCTTTAGTCCTTTGGCTCAAGGAATGCTGACAAATCGTTACTTGAATGGTATTCCCGCGGATTCACGGGCTCATCGTTCTGACAGCCCCTTCTTATCAGAAGACAAAGTGGAAGCCACCCTGAAGATCGTCAAAGAGTTAAATAAAGTGGCTGAAAATCGCAATCAAACCTTAGCGGAAATGGCTCTGGGATGGAACTTACGTCAACCGGCTATCGCCAGTGTTTTAGTCGGAGCTAGTCGCTTAAGTCAGTTACAGGACAATGTCAAAGCACTAGCAAAATTATCTTTTGAAGACGAAGAGTTAGCAGCCATTGAGACAATTTTAAACCAAAACTAAAAATGAAAGGACATGTTGACATAAATGTGTCCTTTTTTGGTGTCTAAGAAGAAAGTTCTTGCCTTGGAGTGGGCTTCAAGGTGTATGGTTATGGAAGAGTGGTGCATAAAATGACATAGTAGAGGAGCTAAAAAAATGAAGATGCGTCGTTTAGGCAATAGCGGGTTAATGGTTTCGGAAATAGGGTTAGGTTGCATGGGCATGAGTTATGCTTATGGCGAGGCTCATGCGAAAAAAGAAATGATTAAGCTCATCCATGAAGCCGTTGATTTAGGTGTGACTTTTTTTGATACGGCAGAGGTTTATGGTCCCTTTGTGAATGAAGAATTGCTAGGTGAAGCCCTAGCGCCTTATCGTCAGCAGGTGACGATTGCGTCAAAAGTAGGCATTAAATTAGTCGACGGCAAACAAATTGTCGATGGTCGGCCTTCAGGTATTCGCGAGTCAATTGAAGGTTCTCTAAAACGATTAAAGCTAGATGTTTTGGATTTGTATTATTTGCACCGAGTCGATCCTAATGTGCCGATCGAAGAAGTGGCTTTCGTGATGCAAGCCTTAAAAAAAGAAGGCAAAATTAAACACTGGGGCTTGTCAGAGGCGGGGGTTCAGACGATTCGGCGAGCTCATGCAGTCGAACCGTTAGCCGCTGTTGAGAGTGAGTACTCCTTATGGACAAGGGAGCCAGAAGATGAATTATTGCCGACATTGGCTGAATTAGGCATCGGCTTTGTTCCCTTCAGTCCTCTAGGCAAAGGTTTCTTAACAGGGGCGATCACAACAGAAACAAGCTTTAAGGCTGGAGATGGCCGCAATAGTTTACCGCGTTTCACTCAAGAAGCTCTAGCGGCGAACCAAGCGTTAGTGGACCTGATCAAGCAGAAAGCTGCCGAAAAATCAGCCACCCCTGCTCAAGTGGCTATTGGCTGGATTCTGGCCCAACAGCCTTGGATTGTCCCGATTCCAGGGACGACGAAACGGTCTCGCTTAAAAGAAAATTTAGGGGCCTCAAAGATTGCGTTCACAGCTGAGGAACTGGCTGCTTTTGATCAAGCCACCAAAGCGATTGAAATTGTCGGTCACCGCTATACGCCAGAACTGGCCAAACGAGTGGGATTGTAAGTTAATAAACCGTCACATAAGCTGTGGCGGTTTATTTTAATCTTTTAAGCTATATACATCATGTTAAATAATCAGACATATAGTTCCACAGGCTAATTCGTATAATCATCCGTCAAGTCTGGTACTTTCAGCTTTTTTGGCTGAAAGTTAAGCAGTAAAGGACATTCACATAGAAATTGAGGAGATCGAAGCGGTGTATAGTGATTATCTAATTGGAGCAGCATATTTTGAAAATGCCTTCTGGTAGCGAACTATCAGCGTTTCTTTTTAAACAAATACATGAGGGGATTTGTTTTTTTCAAGAAAACAATCAGCCAATAACATTACTGCTGGGGAAAAATGGAGATCCCCATTTTATCAAAAAAGTAGAGGCAATCTATATCAATGTGATCAAAGAGCAAGTGGTCGAGTTGGTAGGAGATCACGAAGAGGGTCACCACTATGAAATACTTTTTTTAGCTCATGGTGTTATTTCAACCGTTGAAGAGTGGTTAGTAACTGGGGCAAAGGAAACACCGACAGAAATAGCCAAGCTAATCGTCAGCTCATTTTTTAAAACACCTATTGAGATGCTCGGTATTAAGCGACCTACCGCATTCTAATCTTGATTCTAAGAACTATCAGTGTTTTTATTGTCGGAGATTTGTTAAAGTAAAGGATGAATATGTCAGGTGGTGAGGATCGATGAACAATCAAAGGAATTTGCCGAAAGTGATCGAGCTGACGGAAAAGCTCTGTCACATGATAACCTTCAAAGTAAATGACCAGCCGGAAATGACTAGCCAATTATCGGGACTTTTGACCCAGTCGCAACGAACCCTTCAAGTGGCCCAATCTGTCAGCCTTCAGTTAGCGCCTCAACATGTGGCTTCCTTGAAGGCTTTGCAAGGTCGCCAGAAAAAGTTAACCAACCGCTTAATGAGAATTAGCAGGTGGCACGAACAACTCAAGGCTATTCCTGTTTTAGGCTATTTCTTGAGAGACGTGGGTAAACGTAAACGCGAACAGTTGACCAGCCAAGTCTCTCAAATACGTCAGACTATTCGAGTCAAAGAGACGGCTTCTTATCAGAAGTTAGAGACTCTAGGCGAGTTGCTACTTGAACTATGTGAAGGGCGGGAGTTGAAAAGAGGTTGGTCGGATCACCCTAAGCTGAGTTTCAGGGAATTGGAGACGATTTGTTACCAACTGTATCAGGAGTGGCACGGACTGAAGAGGATGTCTTATTTAGATCGGACAGAACACCGTAGCTGGATTTATTCTCTAGTAAAAGAAGAAAGGCGCTTGAGGGTAGCAGGTTGGCAAGGCGCTGGGATAGAGAGGTATATCAGGGTGCTTTATCAAGAAGGGCAGTGTTTGGAGAATCACCAGTCCTTCTTAAAATTACAGCAACACTTTCGACAGGAAAGCTGTCTCGTAGGATCAGCGCTCTATTTGTCAATGTATGAAAGGACTGCTGAAGGAACGCCGACTCAGCTTCAAAAGAAAGCTCAGTTACCGATTGACCAGCTAGGTGGTTTTATTGATGAGCAGGGAATGCTGCAGTTGAGTGGGCCTTATCAGCTGTCCACCCATTTAGCCCCTGATAGCCAGTTTTTGGAGCGCTATGCTGAAACAGTTAAGCGAGCCTATCCTCAAGGGTTGTTGCCAGCTTCTTATGGTTTTGAGCCAAACAGTCCAGGGTATCAAACTATCAAACAGATTCATCAATTTCGCATGTATTTAGATCGTCAAAACATCTATTATATTCGCGCCAACTATTCAGGGGCAACCGATTATGATAAGTTGTTGGCTTTTGAAAAGGCGCGCATGACCGTCCTTGGTGAAAAAGGGCAGCTTGACTATCGCTCTAATGCCCACTTTCATAACCGGACGTCGAGACGACTGCCTTTCCACGGTCAGCATAATGACAAGATTAAAAGTCATAATGGTCTGTCTGAATTTATTGTCAGAAGACAAGATGGTGCCTTTGTTACCCAATGGGATAGTTTGCGGACGGTCGGAGGTCAGTCTTTTTTTATTAAGGAGGCTGGCCGTGTCATCGGCTTACGCTCCCAATTAGTCAATAGTGATCCTGAAGCTTATGAGCTTCAAGGGCTTAGTGGGAAAAGGATTGTAGACACAGAGTCCTTTAATTACTCAGCAAGAGATGTTGCCAAGCAAGGGGATCAGAGTCACAGTTTGCTAGACGTCAAGCCAGCAAATGCTCGCTTGGGGTTGGAACACGGGATTAAGATTGTGGCGAAAAAAACTTGGCGGACTCAGAGTGCCACATCCGATGGTCAAGGAATGGAATCGCCTTAAACGGGGCTTTAAGTCTCGCAGACATTGCGCTATAATAGGCCTAAAGAGATGAATCAAGGAGGTTACCAATGAAATTAGCAGAAGCATTATTATTGCGGGGAGAGTATCAGACCAAAGTTGATAACTTGCAAAGTCGGATTTTGCAAAATCTTAAAATTCAGGAAGGGGACATCCCGAATGAGGAGCCTAAGGTGTTATTGACAGAGGCTTTTGAGTTGAATGAGCAGTTAAACGAGTTGATAAAAAGGGTGAATGAGCGGAATAACCAAGTGCTGCTGCCTGATGGCCGAAGCCTTGCTCAAGCGCTGGTTGATCGCGAGACGTTAGTGAAAAAACGACGACTGTTAGTAACTATTACTGAAGCTGGGAGTGAACAGGAGTATCGCTATTCACGTTCTGAAATCAAGTTCCAATTAACCTTGAGTTTAGGAGAGATTCACAAACAGATTGATCAATTGTCACGGCAATTTAGAGAACTTGACACGATTATTCAAGGCTTAAATTGGAGCGTTGACTTATAAGTTAGTTTGGTAACTGCTTAATCATGGGATATCAGGTTCGTATCAACCGATGATACACTCCTGCTGAGGATATGGGGCAGTCCTAACCAACAAGTTAGCCCAAAACCCATTACAGAGGTACGAGATAACACCTAACAATTAACTACCAGATATTAGTGATAACCAGTGAGGGTGGCGTAGGGGAACTAAAAAAAACAGTGATTAAGCATGGTTTAAACATGTTTAATCACTGTTTTTTTAATCTGATGAAGGCTCTTCTTTTTGGGATTGTTCCATTTTATCGAAGGCTTCTTGTAGATTTTTTATGCGGATGGCGACTTTTTCAGCGGCTTTTTCTAGGGTGTACCCTTCGTCCAACAGCTCTTTAATCAGGATTATTTTTTTTATTTCATAATAATCAAATTTTCGCGTTTTATTTAGCCCTTCATCCACGCTTTGGATAATGTGCTTGTCTTCCCAATAGCGCAACTTTCTAATAGGTACACCGGTAATATTAGCCGCTTCACCGATTGAAACAGACATTTTTTTTAGTAGCGCAATGTCGATGATCATAGTCGTCTCCTTAAGGTCATTTTACAAGTAAGTATACCGTAAAAATATTCTGTTGACAATGAATGTTGGTGATGTATAATTATTGTAGATAATCTACAATCGAGGTAGGTTTTCGACGGAGATGTGAATTTATTTAGCCAAGTTATTAAGCGGTTGCGAATCGGGATAATTTTGTTGAAGAGAGAGCTTTTAGACAATCGGAAGTTTCCTGTGGTGGGCTAAGGTCGCTGTGATCGTGATCTTTAGTTGGAAAGGATGATGGTGATGACAAAAAGGCAACTGTTGTTAGCGATCAGTTTGTTTTTTGTGTTAAGTGGCTGTGGTAATTTTGAAGCAAGTAAGCATGAGTCAAAAACGATGACAAGCATCGAAACAGAAGAAAGGGAAGATAAGACGATGGCAAATGAGGAAACGATCAGATTAGGCGAAAAACAAGGAGAAGGCAACTTGCTAAGAGAAAACTTCACTGACTATCATCGGTATGAAGAGGAGTTAGTGAGATTGTCATTAATTCCAGCAGGCTATGAATTACAGGAAGTTCAAACAGGGATTAGCCAAAATAATGAGGAGGTTGTTCGCCTTCGTTATGGCTTGATTGGACAAGAAATACGTTTGTCTGGGGAACACTGTTCAGCTGTTTTTAGAGTCGCCGATGAACAGCTTCTTGGCTTTATGGCTATTAGACAAGAAGCTGTGATTGAGGATGTCGAAGAATTGCCAACAGCAGAAGTCACGACGGAGATCACCGAAACATTTCTGGAGAAGGTGGCACCAGGTTATTTTGCCAAACTCAATAATTTGTGGATTGATCGTCACGACGAACCGTTAGTGAGTGATGGAAAGGAGCGTTTAGTGACAGGCACGAAGTACAAGTGTTTTGTGCCAGAAGAAGGCTCTTACGCTTGGGTGGTTGTAGATAAAAATCAAGACGTGATGATTTTTGAACGAGGCATTCAATGGGTGAACAGCCGTACGACTGAGAAGTGGTTATATGATGATTATTTAAAAGACGGTAGTTTGGATCTCTTTGCAGTGAGACAAAACTAAAACAACTCATCGAAAACGTGTCATTGTCTGTATAAGACAGTGACACGTTTTTGGTGTGATGTCAAAAAGGGCCGTGAGCTCAAGTCGGAACCCCGGTTTGGATGTTAGCAATTTCCAAATAATCTTCTGACAATTTCAGCATATTATGAGGTGTTTTTGGGGAAGTGGCGTATAATGATGATAGAGATGTTTTACAGCAGATTTTTTATCAGGTATAGAAAAGAAGGGTAGGATCTTGATGAACGAAAAACAGATGGCAAGAATGAGTAGTGGTAAAGGATTAATTGCAGCATTAGACCAAAGTGGTGGTAGCACCCCTAAGGCTCTTAAGGCATACGGTATTGATGAAAGCAGCTACGACACAGACGAGGCGATGTTTACTTTAGTTCACGAAATGCGTTCCCGAATTATCGAAAGTCCCGCATTTACTTCAGAGCATATTCTTGGTGCTATTTTATTTGAAGGGACGATGGAGCGAGAGATTGATGGTTTGCCAACTGTCGATTATCTATGGGAGAAAAAGGGAATTTTATCTTTTTTAAAGATTGACAAAGGATTGGCAGAGGAAGTGGATGGCGTTCAATTATTAAAACCGATTCCCGACTTAGCCGATCTCTTAGAAAAAGCCAATGACCATCATATTTTTGGGACAAAAGAACGTTCCTTGATTAAATTGGCGAATAGAGAAGGCATTAAAGCGGTTGTGACCCAGCAATTTGAGTTGGCTAAACAAGTATCCGCTGCCGGTTTGGTGCCAATTATTGAACCAGAGGTGGCGATTGATAGTCCTGAAAAAGAAGAGGCGGAAGCCATGCTAAAAGCGGAGCTAGTGGCTCATTTGGCAGAGTTGGAGCCCCATGTGAAGGTCATGTTAAAACTATCAATTCCAACGGTTGATAACTTTTATGCAGAGTTGGCTGAAGATCCCCATGTTGTCCGTGTGGTTGCTTTGTCAGGTGGTTATTCTCAAGAAGAAGCGAACGAATGGTTAAGCCGTAATCATCAGCTGATTGCCAGTTTTTCAAGAGCCTTGTCAGAAGGCTTGAGATTCCAGCAATCCCCTGAAGAATTTAATCAAATGCTAGAGGCGTCTGTTTTAGCTATCTATCAGGCATCAATTGCTTAACGTTAATAAGTGATTATCAATGAAGGGAGGCGACATTTATGCAAAAAGTTACCGCAATCACTAGCAGTGATTACAGCCTAATCGTATCAGAATTGGAAGGTCTGGTTGAAAAAGGTGGCACGATTGTTGATTTTAGTGTTACTTATGATACCAAAGAAGAAGAATATGCTTTGTTTGTAGTCTACACAGGTTAAGCAAGTCAAGCAGACAGTGGTGAGTGTCGTACTCTCAAAAAAAATTTTGAGAGTGGGATGCTCACTATTGTCTTTTATAGTAACGGTGTGGCCCAGCTTTTAACCTCAGCTCGTCGGCCATTGCTGCGAGGTGCTTCTGGATCGGGATAACCCAAACGATAATTGGCAATTAATTCAAAATTATCTGGAAAGCCTAGTGAGGTTGAGAATTCTTGATCCATGGTAAAGGCACTGGAGGCCCAGAACCCGACAAGTCCTGCTTCATGGGCAAGGAGGGAAAAGTTCTGAATTAAGGCGGCTGTTCCTTGAATGGCATCTGAGTTTAAACGCTTGTTGTCGGTGATAATTTCTCTGGCGAATAAAACCGTTGCTGGGGCGTTTTTTAACAGGCGGGTCATTTTGGTTTCAAATTTTGTCCGACTTTCTGCGTCGTGAATCAGGCCTGTTTCTTCGTAGCGAGCCATGACATTAGCGTAAAGGAATTCCTTTTCAGCAGGGGTGGTGATAATTTTCGCTTGCCAGGGCTCTCTTTTATGAAAAGGGGCGTAACGAGCTTTTTCCAGCAGGTCATAGATAAGGTCAAGACTGACATTATCAGCTAAACTTCTTTTTGAGGTGCGTCGTTGGACGATTGCTTCGTTGATGGTTTTGGTCATAAGGCGATTCTCCTTTTTGATTACTAGAGACTAGTTAATGTTTTAATTGATAACCATTCTCAATTAAAGTTAGTTTACCCCGTCTGAACCAGAAAAACAACTGATACGCGTCGAGGGACAAACATGTTAGACGATTTTCAAGCCGCTGGCGAATCTAAATAGAGAGGGTCGCGGCGATGTTAAAGGAGTGAGTGTGTGAAAAAGAGCAGCGTAATAAAACGAGTGGTAATTGGAGTGGTCGTCCTTTTAGTGGTGGCAGTAGCAGTGGGTTTGACCACGCTTCAATTGAAAACCTATCAGCCAGCCGAATTGGCAAAAGAGGCTCTGACGTCAGCAGGTGAAGTTGTGGTTGAAGAAAAAAGCGATGTGACGATTATTACCCCTAAAGACGTAAGAGAGACGTTACCGGCGGTTATTTTTTATCAAGGGGCGTTGGTAAAGGCTGAAAGTTATGGGTACTTGGCAACGGAATTAGCTAAACAAGGGTATTCCGTCTATTTGTTACACCACCTGCTAAACTTGCCAATTCTAGACATGAAGGCAGCGGATCAAGTTGTGGCGGACTATCAGTTGGATCGTTTTGTCGTCGGCGGCCATTCTTTGGGCGGGGTCGTCGCCAGTCGTTTCGCCAAGAGAGAGCTAGGTCATTCTGGATTGAAGGGAGTTTTCTTTTTGGCTAGTTATCCAGACGAAAAAGGCGATTTGAGCGCCTTTGAAGGTGGGGTTCTTTCGATCACGGCCAGCAACGATCAGGTGTTAAACTGGTCAAGTTACCAAGCAAGCCAGCAATTCTTACCTGAACAAACCGTCTTTCAATCGATTGAAGGGGGCAATCACGGTGGCTTTGGAGCATACGGCCAACAAGCAGGTGATGGTCAGGCGACTCTTTCGACAGAAGAACAACAGGCTGAGGTTGTTAATTATCTGTTACAGTGGCTAAAAGATTTAAAATGATGGCACTAACAGAAACGTTTAAGTAGACAAGGAAAACCCCAAATGTTATTATTACTTATATTTTAATAAGAGGTAGCAATGCAAATCAGTAAAACCCAGGAGAAGGCATTTGAAGAGGGGGTTTGAAAGGTAATCATTGCCGAACGAATTAATTGGCAAATTAAGGTCGTGGGGATATAGGGAATACTTATATCACTCCTACTTTTCAGGTAGAGGCGCAAGTATAATTGAGTGAAATCAAGTGCCTATTCATTAAAATAGGTGCTTTTTTTACGTGATGTGACTGGGAAGAGTGTCGGCGAAAGGGGGAAGGAAATGAAGGTCAGGAAATACAATGGGTGTGGCAATGACTTTGTGGTCATCGTTGATGAGAAAGGACTGGATTATCAGGCCTTGGCTCAGAGTTTATGTCAAGATGATCGCTTTGATACAGATGGCTTAATTGGCGTTAAACAGGACCCCCTTGAAATGATTTTTTATAATCGAGATGGTAGCCGAGCGCCGATGTGTGGCAACGGGATCCGTTGTTTTGCCAAATATGTTTACGAAGAGGGGCTCGTAAAGGCAAGGGAATTTCCTGTGGTCACTTTAGCAGGTATCTTAACTGTCACGATTACTCAGACAACTCCTTTTGAGTGTCGTGTCCAAATGGGGCAGGCTCATTACGATAATGCCTTAATTGGGGCTAGTGATCAAGCAAGTTTTCAGCAGCGGCTGATTGAGGTGACGACAGGTCCAGTAGAAATAACCAGTCTGTTTATGGGGACGATTCACACGGTCGTTTTTGTGGAAGATGCAGTGGCTGAAATTGGTCAGACTCGCGGGTCAGAAATTTGTCATCATCCCCTGTTTCAAGAACAGACAAATGTTAATTTTGTTCAGGTGCTCAATCAAAAAGAGCTCCTTGTGCGAACTTATGAGCGAGGGGTAGGATGGACTTTAGCATGTGGCACAGGTTGTTGTGCCGCCTATGTTGTGGCGCGGGATTTAGGGAAAGTCAACGGTCCTGTCTTGGTTCATCTGGAACAAGGTCAATTAGAAATTTCAGGAGAGACTGAGATTATCATGGCAGGGCCAGCGGTTTTTGAAAAAGAAGTAATCGTCTAACTAATATTATTGGGGGAACAGAGATGAAGGCAGAAGAAATTATTACATTTATTCAAACAGCAGAGAAGAAAACACCGGTGAAATTATATGTGAATTTATTAGAACCAGTGGAATTCCCAGGCTGTCAAAGTTTTGGCTGCAAGCGCAGTAAAACCGTGTTTGGTGATTATCGAGAGGTGGCGGCGATCTTGGCGGCCAATGAAGACAAAATTAAAGACTATGTCATTGAAAACGATGGCCGCAACAGTGCCATTCCGTTACTAGACACTAAAAATATCAACGCACGAATTGAACCAGGAGCGATCATTCGCGATCAGGTGACAATTGGCGATCAGGCAGTGATTATGATGGGAGCAATTATCAATATTGGAGCAGAAATTGGCCCGTCAAGTATGATTGATATGGGGGCCGTTCTTGGGGGCCGAGCAACTGTGGGCAAACGATGCCACATTGGGGCAGGGGCTGTCTTGGCCGGCGTGATTGAACCACCTTCAGCAGCACCTGTGGTTATTGAAGACGATGTCTTGATTGGCGCGAATGCTGTGATTGTCGAAGGGGTTCGTGTTGGGAAAGGCAGCGTGGTCGCTGCTGGAGCAATCGTTTTAGAAGATGTTCCAGAAAATGTCGTAGTCGGTGGTGTTCCTGCGCGGATATTAAAAGTTAAGGATCAACAAACGGTTGATAATACTGAGATGCTGGATGCATTAAGAGAGCTGTAAGCAAAAATTTTATTGCTTGAGGCCAATACAATTAACGGAACCATGTGCCTGATTATTAAAGAAGAGCTATCGCCTTGCGTTCCAATTAAAAATAGACCGATTAAAAAAGGACGGAGCAGGTGAGTGATGAGTTTAAAAGAAAATAGAATGGCGTTACATCGGATTCCCGAGCTGGGCTTTCAAGAGTTTAAAACAAAGGCTTATTTGTTAAGTAAAGTCGCAGATTATGAGTGTCAGATTCACCATGTGGGAGCCACAGGGTTGGTTCTTTATTTTGACAATCAGCGAGAATCGACGATTGCTTTTCGGACAGATATCGATGCCTTACCGATTACCGAAGCCACTGATTTAAGCTTCCAGTCGGAGCATTTGGGGTATATGCACGCCTGTGGCCATGATGGTCACATGGCCATGTTGTTGGAGTTGGCCTCTTATGTTAATCAACAGAGATCGATGTTAAAACATAATGTGGTCTTAATCTTTCAACCCTCAGAAGAAATTTCAGGTGGTGCCCAAAGCATTGTTGATTCAGGGCTCTTAGATACCTATCAAGTAAAGGCGATTTTCGGCTTTCACCTGTGGCCAGGATTAACTCCAGGAGAGGTTTTCTCCCGGAGTGGTGGCATGATGGCGCAAAGTAGTGAAACCGATATTGTTGTCCATGGGAAGTCCGCTCATATTGCGTCCCATGAAGAGGGCATCGATGCCCTAGAAATTGGGACGCGGTTGCTAACGGATATTTACGACTTTGATCGAGGGGTTGCGGCAGATCAGTACCATCTGTTAAAATTCGGTGAGATACACGGTGGGACGATTCGCAATGTCTTGGCTGAGACAGTCACAATTTCAGGAAGTATTCGTTCTTATAGTGAAACCACTCAACGCTATTTTAAAGACGCTTTGGAGCAATTAGCTGACACTTATCGTCGTGGGAACGGGTGTCAAATTGAATTTAAGTATAACGACGGCTATCCGGCAGTGATCAACGATCAGACTTTATTCGAGCAAGTAAAAGCCGTTGTGCCAACTTTAACGGAATTGCCGCAACCAGTGCTACAAGCGGAGGATTTTGGTGTGTACACGCAGCAATATCCATGTGTCTTTTTCTTTTTAGGTGTCGGGGAGGTACCACCACTTCACAATCCGCAATTTGATTTTGACATGGCGTTGTTAGACGTTGGTGTGGCCACCTATTGCCAATTATTAGCCATTAACCTTGAGTAAAGGGCTTAGTCTGTCAAGCACCATGATAAAAAACGCGAGTTGAGATGAAGTCCAACTCGCGTTTTTTTGCTGTTAAAGGGTCATAGTTGTTGCTGTTTCATGAGTCGTAATAAAACGCTGGCCACAGCGGAAGTGGCGATGCCAGCCACGATGGCTTCAGGGACGCCGTTGATCAAGATGACTGTTAAGACGGCTTTGTACACCGCTCCCCCGACGGCAATAGCCCGGGCTTCTGCATAGCTATCACGAAATAGAAAATAGATTAAATTCATGACGAAGATCGTGTTAACAAGGGAGCCAGCAACACCGGTTAAAAATAGCAAGACGGGCTGGCTTTTAGGTTGTTTAACTAAGATCTTTTTCAGCCCTTGGTAGACATAAAAAGGCACGATCCCCACTAATATTCGCGGCACAAAGGCGATTACCAATGCCCAAGGGCTACCGTTTTGGGTGCCAATCACCGGAATAAATGGCGAAAAAGCAAAGGATAAAATAGACGGGGTCATCGTGTTGATCACCAAACTGGTCAAGCCAAAGGCGCCTCCTAAGAGGGCCCCGATACGAGGCCCTAGAACTATTGAGGCAATAATGACAGGCACGTGAACAATGGTGGCTTTAATAAAGCCTAAATTAATAAACCCAATTGGCGTAAAGGCCAAAAGAAAAATAATTGCGAGGAAGATGGCAGTTAAGGTAAACTGACGTGTTTTATTCATAAGCGAAACCCTTTCAACGATCTGCTAAAGCAGTTAATAATTACTTCTATAATAGTAACAGTGTCGTCAAATTCAGTCTAGTTTTTTGGATTAATTTTATTATAATTGGTGAGGGTGCCAAAAAAACACACCGTGGGGGAACGGCGTGTTGAGGAGTGAAACAGTTAAGTTAGGTGAAAGAGTGGACGGTAGGATTCGAACCTACACCTCGAGCTTTGAGAACAAACAACGGTTAATCCCCACGGAGTGACAACACCACGTTCATCCACTAATAAAGTATTGGTTAACTTGAATTCAGTATAGCGCTAAAAGGTAAAGAATTGTTTAATAAGGTAGGAAAAAAGTGAGAATAATTGTGAGGATTTTATGAAGATGGTAATTGTTATTTTTATTTTAATTCGGCTAAAGATCTAATTGTGCCTAATGCGCATAAAATAAGAACAGTTTTAATATCAATAAAAAATAACAAGAAAATGATCACGATTACCGGTTCGGTGACCAAGTTATCAATCCGTTGAGATTGCTGAGATTGGTTATTTAATCTCTCATTAGTTTCAAATAAATAACCCTATTTATGAGGAAAACTTTACAAGTTGTTAATAAATAGATTATAATTTAGTAATACGGCAATGAACCGTGAGAAGACGACAGGTCTTTTTTTAGTTTAGATGAGTCAAAAAAAGGGGGATAAAACGTGATTGAATTTCAAAATGTTGAGAAATATTATGGTGATTTTCATGCGCTAAAAAACATCAATTTACAGATTACGAAAGGCGAAGTTGTTGTGGTGATTGGTCCTTCTGGTTCAGGGAAGAGTACCATGTTGCGTTGCATGAATGCTTTGGAGGAAATAACGACGGGTGTGTTAACAGTTAATGAGGTTGATTTGCACAGTCCAAGCACAAATTTGAATGATGTTCGCAAAAATTTGGGGATGGTGTTTCAACATTTTAACTTGTATCCCCATAAGACTGTTTTAGATAATATCACTTTGGCACCGATCAAAGTCTTAAAAAAGAGTCGGGAAGAAGCTGTGGCTAAGGCCGAGGAACTATTGGCGAAGGTTGGCATGTTAGATAAGAAAGAGGCCTTTCCCTCTCAACTATCTGGTGGACAGCAACAACGGATTGCGATTGCTCGTAGTTTAGCGATGGAGCCAGATGTGATGTTGTTTGATGAACCGACATCAGCCCTTGATCCAGAGATGGTTGGGGAAGTATTGGAGGTTATGAAAAGCCTTGCTCGAGAAGATGGCATGACGATGATCGTGGTTACCCATGAGATGGGCTTTGCTCGCGAAGTAGCGGATCGGGTGATTTTTATGGCTGACGGTCAGATACTAGAAGACGCTGAAGCGGAAACCTTCTACGAGAACCCTCAAGATATTCGTGCTCAACAGTTTTTAAGTAAAATTATTGATCACTAAGGGAAAACCGTGAAGTTGCTTAAATGCCTGGCGGTTTGCCGCTTAGTAACAGATGTTGAAGTCATAAGCAATCAAGGGTGGATCTAAACGGTTCCAAGGAGGGAATAAAGAATGAAGCAAATGAAATTAAAATTTTGTTATTTAACAATTCTTGTTTTGCTCGTTTCTATTTTAACGGGATGCAGTAAAGCCAGTTTAGCAGAACAAGATATTTTGGAACGAACCCAAAGCAGTAATAAAATTATTTGGGGCGTTAAGAATGATACGCGACTATTTGGTTTGATGAACATAGAAACGCGAAAAGTCGAAGGGTTTGATATCGATATTGCCAAAGCCTTAACAACGGAAATATTAGGCGAAACGGGTGAAGCTGAATTTATTGAAGTGACGTCCAAAACCCGGATTCCCTTATTGAAAAATGGTAACATCGATGCGATCATCGCCACCATGACGATTAGCGATGAGCGGAAGAAAGTCGTTGATTTTTCCGATGTTTATTTTGCGGCAGGCCAATCTCTGCTAGTTAAAAAGGGCAGTCCGATTAAGGGGATTGAGAGCTTAGATGAAACGACGACGGTTTTAGCAGTCAAAGGTTCCACCTCGGCTGTCAACATTCGCGAGAAAGCGCCAAAAGCCAAAATTTTGGAGTTGGAAAATTACGCAGAAGCCTTTACAGCGCTCCAATCAGGCCAAGGTGATGCGATGACGACTGATAATAGTATCTTATTGGGAATGGCTGAGGAGAACCCGAAGTTTGTTTTGGCTGGGGAAATCTTTACCGATGAACCTTATGGGATCGCCATTAATAAAGGACAGGAAAGTTTTGTTGACGCTGTGAATCAGGCCTTGGCAACTATTCAAGAGAATGGCGTTTATGACGACATTTTTACTAAATGGTTTCCAAATGTCGAGAAGTAAGGAGGGGGGAGACAGATGATTGCATTATTTACAGATAATAGCGACTTAATTTTTGAAGGCTTACGAACGACTCTATTGGCAAGTTTTATCGCCTTGGTAGCCAGTTTAATCATCGGCACGATCATGGCGGTTTTACAAGTCTCACCTTTAAAAATTTTAGGAAAAATTGCCACGGCTTATGTGGAATTTTTTCGTAACATTCCACTGTTAATTATTGTGATGTTCTTTTTTGTAGTAGCGCCGATCTATGGGTTTCAATTTGATGGCTTTACCTCTGGCACAATCGGCTTGACGCTATACACGTCGGCTTTTATTGCAGATACCGTTCGAGCAGGAATTGAGGGGATTCCCAAAGGTCAGATGGAAGCAGGGCTTTCAACAGGGTTAAGTTATCCTGAAGCCATGTGGTATATTGTTTTGCCTCAGGCCTTTAAAATCGTTATTCCGCCATTGGGCAATCAATTTATTAATTTAGTGAAAAATTCATCGATTTTAGCCATGGTAACTGGGGTTGATTTGATGTACCAAGGTGATTTAATCGCCAGTACGACCTTCAATACGATTGGTACTTACACGATGATCGGTTGTTTCTATTTATTGATGACCTTACCTGTGTCGTACTTGATGAAGTACATCGAAAATCGTTTGGCAGTGAGTAACTAGAAAGGGGAATTTGAATGGACTTTTTTAATGCTTTTTCGTGGATAAATATCCGATTTTTATTAGACGGTTTAATGGTGACAGTGCAAGTAGCCCTTGTCTCGATTGTCTTTAGTTTTATTATCGGCGGTATCCTAGGTGTCATTCGTTACATGAAGATTCCTTATTTTTCTAAGATTGTCGGTCTGTTGGTCGACATTATTCGAAATTTACCGCTGTTGTTAATTATCTTTTTCACTTATTTTGCTTTGCCGCAGATTGGCATTCAGTTTAGTATTTTTTGGTCAGCAGTGGCTGCCATGACGATCTTTGAATCGGCGATGTTGTCAGAGATCATTCGAGCAGGCTTGATTGCTGTTCCTAAAGGGCAGATGGAAGCTGGTCGGTCGACTGGCTTAACCTATATGCAGTCTTTGTATTACATCGTGTTCCCTCAGGGGATCAAACTGATGATTCCACCGATTGTCAGCCAGTTTATTTCATTGATTCGGGATACTTCCCTAGCGGTGATTATTTCATTACCAGAGTTGACTCATCATGCTAAAATTATTTATGCTCAAGATCCATCGGCGGTTTTACCAATGTTTGTAGCCATGACGTTTTGCTATTTTGTCATTTGTTACTCACTATCGGTTTTTGCCAAGCGTTTAGAGGTGCGCTGGTCAACCTCATAGCCAAGTTGAAAGCAGTTGGAACAACTCGTTCCGGCTGTTTTCTTTTTTCTTAGGATCGTTGCAATGATGTTTCACCGGCATTGAAAGTGACATCAGAAACAGCAATAAGGATGTAATCAAGTAGAAATCGTGTTAAGATATGGAAGCAGAAAAAAATTAGCACCGCATAAGTTATATAGGTGAACAGTAGAGGAAAAAATATGATGGAAAATAAATTTGCAGCCTTACATTTAAGTGAGGAGATTAGGCGGGCTTTAGACGTTTTAGGATACGATCAGCCGACCCAAGTTCAACAAGAAGCGATCCCCTTTATGAGGCATGGTCGCGACGTGATTGTTAAATCTCAAACAGGGAGTGGGAAAACTGGGGCCTTTGCGATTCCGATTTGCGAGGGCGTTAAATGGGAAAAACGTGAACCCCAAGCTTTGATTTTAACCCCGACACGAGAATTGGCTCTCCAAATACAGGAAGAAGTTTTTCATATTGGCCGTTTTAAGCGCCTGAAAGTCGAAGCTGTCTTTGGTCGTAGCTCTTTTGAGATTCAAGAACGAAATCTTAAACAGCGAACCCACGTAGTGGTGGCTACCCCAGGCCGCCTATTGGACCATCTTGAGCGCGGGACCATCGATTTGAGCCAAATAAAGACGGTGGTCATTGATGAAGCAGATGAAATGCTGGCGATGGGCTTTATTGACCAGATTGAACGTGTGCTGGCAGAAGTGCCAACAGATGCAGTCAAGGCTTTGTTTTCGGCGACGATGCCAAGTCGAATCAGAAAACTTGCCGACTACTATTTGACTGAGCCTCAGTTCATTCAGGTTGAAACCGAAAATAAAGTCACAGATCGAATTTTGCAACAGTCTTATGAGGTAGATAATGAAGACAAAATAGGGCTTTTGCGAGATGTCTTGGTTGTTGAAAATCCTGACAGCAGTATTATCTTTTGTAATACTCGGGGAGCGGTTGAAGAGGTGATGGAAGCTTTAGCCGATTTAGGACTGCCGGTGGAAATGCTGCACGGTGGCATGGAACAACGAGATCGGACGAAAGTGATCAACGACTTTAAACACGGTTATTTCCGCTATTTAGTGGCCACCGATGTGGCGGCTCGTGGTTTGGATATTGCCGATATTGTTTTAGTAGTGAACTACGACCTACCTGATAATCCAGAGACCTATGTCCACCGGATTGGTCGGACGGCCCGTTTTGAGAAACATGGGAAAGCAGTTGCTTTTGTCAACCAATTTGATGGTCGCCGTTTTGCTGACATCAAAGAGAAACAAGGAGAGATTCAAGCGTTACAAGCCCCTAGTGCTTCCTTGGTCAACGACCGCTTGAAATCTTTTGAGGCGAAGCGGGAACGGAAACCGAAAATCCGCCAAACAAAAGGGCATGAATTTAAAGCGGAAATAATGAAGCTGCACATCAACGCCGGTAAAAAGACCAAAATGCGGGCCGGTGATGTGGTCGGTGCACTGTGTAATATTGAGGGCATGGTCGCTGACGATATTGGGGTGATTAGTTTGCTGGAGGTTTCGACTTTTGTGGAAATTCTTAACGGCAAAGGGCCAGCGGTGTTAAAAGCGCTGCAAACAATGCCCATTAAAGGCCGTGTGCGGCGCGTCAGCAAAGCCAATGAAACCACCTATGAGCGAGAGTTACGGGAAAGCTAAATAAAAATTCACATGGCCCTTTGTAATCAGGTATAATAGGCTTAAACTAAAATGAGAGCTGGTGACTGGAAATGAATCAATCTTTAGATTTGGATAAAACCATTGAATATGCTGTGGCCTATCTACACATTGAAAAGAAAAATTTAGAGAATTTAATCAGCGAGACCGCTACGTCTGCTAATATGGAGCTGATTCAAAAATCTCGTGAACGCCTCACTAAAGTCGATGAAGAACTATTAGCTTATCGCCGATTGCTAAATGATACCATTCAGTTTCAAGCAAAAAATCTATTTAAATAACAAACAACCGATTACTTCATTTGAAGTAATCGGTTGTTTGTTGCTGTAGTTCGGTCATCAATTCAGCTTGAGAGTTTAGTCGCTCTTTGACTTTAGCCACAAAGGACTCAGGTGCCGTCACTTTCAGAAAAGGTCCAAAAGACAGCAAACGAATTAAGAGTTCAGTCTCATCGGCGGTATCATAATAAATGGTGAGTTCATAGTCCTTATCTGTTAACTGGCGAGTTGTTTTGCGATAGTCAGCGAAATGGGGCATACTGCGTTTCAACGCGTCTCGTCGGTCTGTTAGTAGGCAGGTCACTTGTTTGGTGCGACGGCGAGAGGTGATCGCCTTCCGTTCAATATTTTGCTGGCTAGCTGTTGAGATGGTGATCATCCGGTCAAGGTTTAAGGTGACCTCGAAGCGGCTTTTTCTTAAAATGCGCCATGCTTTTAAGCGGAAAAGATTGTTTTTTTCTGAGTATTCTAAACTAATCGGACTAAATAGGCCACTTTTAGCCGTAGTTTGTTTGTGTCGCTGATACTCAATGGTGACCAGTTCTTGCTTTTTGATCGCCGCTAACAATCGTTTGAAATGGTTGCGTTGTTGACTTTGTTCAATAAAATCTTCCGTTTGTTTAAATTGATCGAAGTAGTTAATATTTGTCGAATTAAACAGAGGGGAGACGGCTGCCAATTGCTGTTGCCAATCATTTATGTCGTACTGATCCATAAACATTAGCAGACGAGGGTCACTTAACAGGCTTTTAAGCCATTGTCGTTCCAAATCCGTTTGAAATCTCGGTGTCGGTTGTCGAGTAAGTGGTACCCACTGCTGATTTGATTCGTGTAGCAGCCACCAAGGATTTTTTTGATTGAGAAGGGCAGGAAGCAGTTGTAAATGAGACTCATCAAACCCCTTCGTGTTAACGATCACCGTTAGTTCCTTTGCTGTCAATGGGTGACGGATATTTAAAATCGTTTGGACAATCTCAAAGTAGGTGCCGTAAACTTCGTGAAATAGCTCGTTAGGGTTCATCATTGACCTCCTTTGTTGAATAAAGGGATATTAATTGATCTAAATCGTCAATAAACTGTTCCTGCCAATTGCGATCGGTGCTTTCGATGGCGATAATTCGGCCAATAAATGTTCTTAAAAAGGGATTGATGGCATAGAGATCGGTCAATTCAATTTCAAAAACAACGCTTTGTGGGTCTAAGCGACGACTGCGGCCCATGCGCTGTTCTCGCTTAAGTCGGGTCATTAAATAATCTTCTGGGCCTTCTTCGATTCGGAGGGTAACCTTAAGTGATTTTAATCGCTGTTGATTAAAACTACTGTTCCAAACACGATTTTTTTTCTTTTCAAAGGCACTTCGGTATAGCTGATAATCCGTGACAGGACTACCGAGACTCAGCTCTTTGATCCCATCAATCCGAATAGACGTCAAACTATTGGGGCGCATGAGTTGGCCAATTAAATACTGTCTGCCAGTCTCTGTGCTGACGTAAAGAGCCATTGGGACGATCGTTGATTCTCTACCGTTAAACTGCTCTAGATGAAGCAGTCGCTGCTCTTGAATGCCAACTAAAGTAGTCAGAACAACTTGCTCGTCTAAGCTATGAACGATAAAATGGTGCTTAAAGGTAAAGGGGCTCGTAGATGGTGGCTGTTGATTGAGCAAAAATTGCCCGATGACGCCAGCAGGTGCCACTTCTTTGAAAAAATGCAAAAGATCATGGAGCTCCTCAGGTAAGTCGATCATCGGTTTTAGCTGATAAAGGATTCGTTTGTCAGACTCCAGTTCCTCAAAAATACCTAATTGGCAATATTCTTTGACTTTGTTGCGAATCGTAATATCTGTCAGGTAAAAGGGTTCTTTAAGCTGATTGAGATAGTTAGTGTGAATCAGATCAATCAACTGAGGCAAAGACTGAGGACTGGTTGTGACCAAACAGTCCAGCAAGACGAAGTGGAGAAAAATATCGTTTTTAGTAAAGCTTTTGGTTTGCCAAAGACGAAAGAAGGGATTGGTTGTTAATTGCTCGGTGACTTCTAAACGCAAACTTTTCCCTTGAGGGGTCTGCTCCCATTGGATGTACTCACTTAAGTAACTCTCAATTCGCCGTCGTTCATTGTCATAGCTGCGTAAACTTTTTTCTTGAAAGTCCTCTCGTTGTTTGTAACCGTTAATATAAAAATCACGAGCATAAGAGCGAATGCCGTTAAAATCTTTTACGAGTTCGTTAAACTGTCTGGCCATGTCAGTATCCTCACTATTATTTTTTTATTATGCCCCTATTATAGCAAATTAAAGCTTGGATGTTAGCTAAATAGCCAAGATAGTTTAGGAAAAGTCCAAATATATAGTTCCCATTAAATAATCATCCTTTACCGTTAAACTTTCAGCCAGAAAAAAGCTGAAAGTACCACTCTTGGCGGATGATTATGCGCATTATCCAATGGAACTATCTGTTTGATTATTTAACAGGATGTATATAGTTATTTTATTTATAGGTCCTTTAGAAAAAAGAAGTCGCAACATTTTTTTTAAGCGCTTTTGATTGAAATGATTTAGACTTGGGTTAACAAAAGAATAGGAGTGAAAAAAATGTTTGTGTATTATGATAAAACTAAACAGATGAAGCCAATTAAAATTTGGTTACAGAACGAGATAGAAGAAAATGTTTTGGAGCAAGCCGTGGATTTAGCCCAATTGCCTTTTGTTTTTAAATGGGTCTCCTTAATGCCAGACTGTCATTACGGTTATGGAATGCCGATCGGCGGCGTTATGGCCGCTAAAGGAGTGATAGTGCCGAATGCTGTTGGCATGGACATCGGATGTGGTATGTCTTATGTACAGACAGATCTTAAATTCGCTGATTTGCAACATGTTGAACACGATCGTCAGCCACTGATGAAATTAATCGTCAATCAAGTTATGCGGGATGTGCCTGTGGGCTTTAATTTACATAAAAAGCCACAGCCCTCTAAGGTGATCGATCAGGCCATGATTGACATGGCTGGTGATGAAAGTTTGCCAGACAGTCAGGCGTTATTGGAAAATGCCTATTATCAAATTGGTACCTTAGGTGGGGGGAATCATTTTATTGAATTTCAACAAGATCAAGAGGGATACTTGGGGATTATGCTTCATTCTGGTAGTCGTAATTTAGGGGCCAAGATCTGTCATCATTTTAACGACGTGGCGAAAAAACTCAATGCTCAATGGTACAGCCAAGTGCCAGCTAAAAATCAATTGCCTTTCTTACCGACTGCTACTCCTGAGGGACAGGCTTATCTACGCTGGATGACCATTGCCTTGGATTATGCATACGAAAATCGCGAGCAAATGCTTGAAAAGAGCATGAGCATTTTATCTCAGTTTGTTGCCAAGTATTTAGGGCAGGAGATCACCTATAGCATGCGGGTTAACTGCCATCATAATTATGCGGCGTTAGAACATCATTATGGTGAAAATGTCTGGGTTCACCGCAAAGGGGCGACACGAGCTAGGGAAGGGGAATTGGGAATTATTCCAGGAGCGATGGGATCACACAGTTACATCGTGACAGGTTTAGGTAATCCAGAAAGTTTTCATTCTTCTTCTCACGGGGCAGGTCGGGTTTATTCACGAACGAAAGCCAGAGAAGCGATCTCAGTCGAGTCCGTGATCGTTGATTTAAAGCAACAAGAGGTTGTACTCGGTAAGGTCAAAAAAGAGGATGTGGCGGAAGAAAGTCGCTTCGCCTATAAAAACATTGACGAGGTGATGAAAAATCAAGAGGCGTTAGTCGTGCCGATCAAAAAATTGAAAACAGTGGGAGTCATTAAGGGTTAGTCGTTGATTCTCTTGGGAAAGTGGTATAATGGTTGCAAGAAGAGGAGAGGATCTCATGACTTACGCAGAGCTATTATTATTAAGCGACCATTACGATGATGAAAAAGAATTTTTAGGAGACGGTTATTTTCGTTTAAGACAAAAAGACGGCCAACACTATGAATTGGCCTATCTTAAAGCCGATGCTTGCGGGACGACTTCTGTTAATCCGCAAATAACCGTGGAAGTGATCGATAAAAAAGTTAGAGCCGTGAGCTTGTTGGACCTTTTTTCGACACCTGTTAGAAATATCAGCGAGTCAGAGGCAACTGAGACGCTGCTGGAACAAGAATTAGTCGCATTAGTGCTTAAATTTAAGGCCGCTAAAGATCTCTAAATTCACCGATCTGACGGAGGACTGTCAGGTAGTGGTAAGGTTAATTGAAGGCGGACAAGTAATCGTTTGGCAGACAACTGTTAATGAATCTACTTTCAATTGTGATACTTCCTTGTTACACTTAAGGAAGTATTTTGATTTGAGGAGAAAAAGATGATTAAAATAATAAATGTAAGTCATCATTATCAGGCTCAACCAACTTTTCGTGACTTCTCAGTCAGTGTTCAGCCAGGTGAGTTTGTCTACGTTGTGGGTCCCAGTGGGGCAGGCAAATCGACCTTTATCAAGCTCCTTTATGGGGAAGAATTGGTCAGCAGTGGTGAACTATCAGTGGCAAATTATGATCTCACTCGTTTAGCGGTGGCAGAGCGAGCAAGCTTTCACCAGCAGATTGGGGTTGTTTTCCAGGACTTTAGATTGTTAGAACGTTATACCGTAAATGAAAACCTAGCATATCCTTTGGAAGTTATCGGCATGCCAGAAGAGCAGATACTGACACGTGTGACGAAGTTGTTAGATTATGTTGGGTTGTCAGGAAAAGGACAGGACTTCCCTGTAGAATTGTCCGGGGGAGAGCAACAACGGGTGGCGATTGCTCGGGCCTTGGTCACTGAACCAATCCTGTTGATTGCCGATGAACTAACAGGCAATTTAGACCCTAAAAATTCTCATATGATTCTTGAGCTCTTACAAAAAATTAACGTTTCTGGCACCACTGTCCTAATGGCAACTCATGATTATCCATTAATAGAACAGTTTCCCCAACGAGTGCTGACCATAAAAAGCGGTCAGTTAGTGGCGGATTCAGAAGGGGGCCACTTTGGACTTAAAACAAATGAAGCAGTATCAATGGTGCAACGCATTAAAGATGATCGATCGCTATCGTAAGGAGACTTATTTTCGTTTTTTTGGAAGTATCGGTTATTTTTTATGTTTAGGTCTTGGTTTGTCACTGCGCAAGGCGTTACGAGAATACTTGAACCTCTCATGACTAAAGTCACAAGATTCTTGGGAAAAAAGCATACTTGATAGCGTATTTCTTTACTATCAGCGGTGTCTTTTATTTACCAAGCTATCCCCGCAGTTCCTACGGTTAGTGAGTTTATCTAGGCTAATCTTAGACCTTCGGTCAAGATATTGATACTAGCATTAATATCCCGATCGTGATGAGTATGACAAATAGGACAAGTCCATTCTCTCATTTCAAGAGATTTCTTGCCGTCTTTATGGCCACATGCTGAACAAATTTGACTAGATGCAAACCATTTGTCTACTTTGATTATTTCACGCCCATACCAGTCAGCCTTGTACTGTAATTTAGTCACAAAACTGGACCAAGAGACATCGGATATACTTTTGGCTAGCTTATGATTACGCAACATCCCTTTTGTACTTAAGTCTTCAATACAAATAATATCGTGATTTTTGATGATTTCTGTACTCAACTTATTTAGAAAGTCACTGCGTTGATTCATTACTTTTTCAGACAGTCTAGCTACTTTTTGCTTTTGTTTTTGATAATTTTTAGCTTCAAACAACTTAATCCCGTTCTGTTTAGCTAATGATGCCCGTTTTGATAACTTCCGTTGTTCACGCTTTAGTTTCTTTTCCATTTTAGCTGCGAATTTATTGTTAGTGATTTTTTGACCATTAGAAAGAATCGCAAACTCTGTAATACCTAGGTCAATCCCCACTGTTTTGTTTGTTGTTGGGAACTCCGTTATTTCCTCTTCACATTGTAACGATACGAAAAATTTACCACTGGCATTTCTACGGACAGTGGCACTTAAAATACGACCATTAACGTCACGACTCTTAGAAAATTTAACCAATCCTAGCTTAGGTAATTTCACCTTATTGCCTATTATAGCCACATTATTGTTTGTGTTTTTTGTGGTATAACTTTGAACAGGATTTTTCTTGCTTTTAAACTTAGGGGATTGAGTTTGTTTGTTGAAAAACCGATCAAATGATTCAGCTAAATTCTTAATAGATGATTGTAACGCGATACTATCAACTTCTTTTAACCATGATGTCTCTTCTGATTTTTTCATAGAAGGCAACATGGCAGAACACTTGCCATAAGATAAACCTTTACCCGTTTCCTTAAAGGATGTCTTCCAAGCATTTAACATATAATTATAGACAAATCTAGATGACCCGATTGTTTTATTGATTAAGATTTCCTGCTCGACGTTCGGGTACAATCTAAATTTATACGCTTTATGTCGTAACATTACCATTCACCTCGTTTGCTACTAGTTGTTTCTTTTTTTGATGTTGTATGTAGTGTCTAATTTGCTCGTCTGTATTTTCACTAACTGTCGCGACAAAGTAGCTAGGATTCCAAAGATGACCACCCGACAGACGCTTTTTAAGTTCGGGATACGCTTTCAACAAGAGCCGTGCAGACACGCCTTTAAATGCTTTCATTATATTAGGAATATAATGTTGAGGTTTGCATTCAATAAGTAAGTGAATATGGTCTTTATCTGACTCCATTTCAATGATTTGAATATCATTATCTAATGCAATCTGGTTTAATAATTTTTTAACATATGTATCAATGTCTCCGTGCAAAATATGATGTCTATATTTCACACACCAAACTAAATGATACTGTATAGAATAGACATACCCACGACCATGATGTACTTCTGACATGAAAAAACCTCCTTGGAAATAGTTTAACATATGTCATCGTTAAATTCCAAAAATATTTTAATAGATATGATATCGGCTGTTCAACATAGCTAAAGCTATGCCACAACCGAAGCCGATTCATCTACACGACTAAAGTCGCGAGTGTTCTCGGCTATTGCATAAAAGTGGAAGAAGTCCCTTTGTACGATGGTCAAATGATGGGCAGTAGCTTAGATCAACTGATTAGTTTATTGGCGGGAATCGAAGTGGGCATTGTGTTGTTCTTAGCTGGCTTGTTATTATTTGGTTTCTTCTTTTTTGTAACAGGGTTAAGGCGTCAGCTGATTCTTCAACAGGAGGAGCGTAAAATTAAGCGATTTTTGGGTAGTAGTATCAACCAGCTCACCGGGGAATTTTTTTGGGAACACCTCTTGCCGGTGGTTGTTGGCGGAATTGTGGGTTTGGCAGGCGGTCTGCTTCTCTTAGTTGGCATTTATCTGGTAGTAACAAGGGGTTATCGTGAGAGCTGGCCAACGTCGTGGGTCCCTTATGTAACTATAAATGGAACTATCATTTTGGGAGCTAGTCTTTTGTTTTTTAGGCAGTACCGAAAAATCCGAAAATTGATTGTCAGGAAAATCATCTAAGTCAACTCTTAGATGGTGACTTAGATGATCTTGGTAAAGAATAGGCCAAAGACCTTATTTTCTGATCCTTTGTGTGATGTTTCGATTGATCATGTAATAACCTCAAAAAATAACGGATGGGTCGAAAAACCCATCCGTTATTTTTATTGACCGTCTTTTGTTAATTCAAAAAAAGCCATGTTGAGATCATCTTCATTTAGTTGATTGTCAGGAGAGCTTAAGCCTAAATTGGTTCGGGCCACGATCCGTCGAAAACTCTCAGCGTCTTTTTCGAATAAAACAAACTGTAAAAAATTAATCACGTAGAGACTGCGAATTTGTTGGTTAGACTGATAGTTGGGCGAGTTAACTTGCTGCTGATTCACGGTCAGAGCGTGACGAGCAATAGCGGGCAATGTTTCGTAAAAAGACCAATAAATAAGCTGGACATCAATTGTTTCCTTGGTTGACAACCTAACTGAAAATTCCATTGTAAGTGGTTCTAACCAATCTTCCGGGGTAAAGGAAGCAAAAATTTTCTGATAGTCAGCCGAATGTAGCGTGACACTGATCACATCAAGTTCCAGGGTATCTGATAAGAAAGCAACAACAATTTTCTGGTTTTCAGGACTGCCAAACAATTTGTAAAACGTGAGTGGGACTAACCCTTGGTAAATATTCATGAAAATACACCTCATTTTTCAAGCCAAGTGCAGTAGACGGTTTTAATGGGGAAAGTAGTTGACCCTGACGGAGTAACGGAACAGTATTAGTATCACTATCATACTCAATTTTTTGGTTTTTTTCAATTGTATTTAGGAAACAAGATTGTGACTTTATTGCGCTATTGATTTTCAAGTGAACCTAAAAAAAGCGTCACGATGGCTCTCCTGTGACTGACGGTGCTATAGGAATACATTTGCTAGGAAAGCTTGAAGAAGCGGCTAAAAACAAGTATCATGGACTTTAAATCGATGTTAAGGTGTTAGGAGAGGTGACGGATGAATCATTTGGGAACACAGCCCTTGGAAACCGCAGACTTACTTTTAAGGCCATTCACTTTGGCAGATGGGGAGCCGATGTATCGTAATTGGGCATCTGATGAAGAGGTGGTAGCCTACTTAACCTGGCCCGCTCACACCAGTGTGGCGGTTAGTCAACAGGTGTTAGACCAGTGGGTAAAAAATTATCAGAAGCAAGATTACTATCAGTGGGCCATCACGCTAAGAGCAGATGAGTTGAACCCTATCGGTTCAATTGGCGCTAACTTTTGTGATGATGGTCTTCAAATGGCTCATATTGGGTACTGCATTGGCAAAGCGTGGTGGGGGCAAGGTTATGTCACAGCATCCCTTGAACGGGTCATCGATTATCTCTTTGACGAGGTTGGCATGAAGCGGATAGAGGCGCAACATGATGGGAATAATCTTAGCTCTGGAGCCGTCATGAAAAAATGTGGCATGCAATATGAAGGAACTTTGCGCCAAGGGGGACGCAACAATCAAGGGATCTGTGATCTGGTTTGTTATGGTATTTTGGCAACGGATCGGAAGATGGCATCGTCATTCGGTTCTGAGGTGGAGTGAAGGAGCCGTCATCTTGTTAGGAGTATTGATCAGGTGACGTTAAATTTCTACGAGACAAAAAAGAGTCAGACTACGTCATGTCTGACTCTTTTTATTATCCTGAGAAGTCTTGGTTTGGTTTACTGGTGACGATTTTCTTGGTAGAGCAGTCGATAGCGACCGAGTTTGTTTAGCTGAGCCCAGTCTAGTGTTATCCCAAGACCTAAACCTGTCGGTACCGTCATGAAGCCATCCACTAAAGAAAAGGGACTGGTGATGATATCTTCATGAAAATAACGCTCTGAAGCAGAAAGGTCTCCAGGAAAGGCTAACGCTTCTTGAGAAGCAAAGTGGAGATTAAGGGCCCGACCAACACCAGCTTCGAACATGCCACCTAGCCAAACCATGAGTTGCTGTTGTTGGCAATAGTCGACAATCTTCAAGGCTTCTGTAAGGCCACCCACCCGAGAAATTTTTAAGTTAATACTGCGACAGCTCCCCAATTGATCGGCTAGTTGACAATCCTTTAGACTGCGAATGTTTTCGTCCAGACAAATAGGAGTTGCCAATTGTTGTTGCAAGTGACGATGATCAAGTAAGTCGTTGACGGCAAAGGGTTGTTCAATCATGGCCAGCTGATAGGCATCCAGCTTTTTTAAGTGAGGGATATCAGTTACTTGATAGGCGGAGTTAGCATCAACCATCAAAGGGAGTTGTGGAAACTGTTGACGCAATCGTTTGACAGGTTCAATGTCATAGCCAGGTTTGATTTTTAGTTTGACGCGTTGGTAGCCCTTGGCGACAGCCTGCTCAACGGTTGTGACCAACTTGTTCAAATTCGTTTCTACCCCTAAGCTAATGCCCACCGGTAGTTGCAGGCGAGTTTTCTTAAAATAATGACTGATTGATTTTCCTTGGCGCTTTGCGTATAGGTCCCAAATAGCTGTTTCAATACTGGCTTTGGCCATTTGATTCCCTCTGACGGGAAGGAACCAGTCGTTAATCTTCTGAGGGTGCTCGATCAATCGATCGGTCAGTAAGGGAAGCAAGTGGTCAGTCAAAATAATTCGAGCAGTAGCCAGTGTCTCTTCTAGATAATCTGGCTGCTCAAAAGGTAACAGTTCCCCATACCCTTGATTTCCTAATTCATCTGTCACGATGATCAGGTCAAAGGCTTTGGTGGTGAGGGTGCCATAGCTGGTTTCAAAAGGGGTGACTAGTGGCAAGCGTAGGCAGTAACTTTCAATTTTAGTTAGTCTCATCTAACGTAGCTCCTTTCAACCAGTGATTGATGACTTGAGCGAATCGTTTTGGTTGTTCTAAATGCACGGCATGGCCAGCGTAAGGGATGATCTCGCCAGTTATGGTTGGCTGTCGCGCGATCATCTGCTGGGCTATTTCCTGAAATTTAAGGTCTTCTTTTCCCGTCACAAGGAGGACTGGGAAGGATTGCAAGTCAGTCAATTGGGGCCAGTAATCAGGTTGACTGCCAGTTCCCATCGCCCAAAGACTGGTGGCTAAACCAAAGGCAGTCTGGTTTAACCGCTCTTGTCTAATAAGGGATTGTCCATGGGAACTTAAACGCTTTTGACTCTCGAACAAAGGAAGAGCTTCCCAAAAATTGATAAAATCACACAGTGGTTCTTTTAGTAGTTTCTGAGCTAAATGCAGATCGCTGACGCGCCGTTCACGGCGAGCGGAAGGTGAAGCTAGTCCAGGCGAACCACTTTCTAAAATTAAAGCAGTCACTAACTCCGGGTAGCTTAGGCTAAAACTTAAGGCCACGCGAGCCCCCATGGAATAACCTAAAAGAGCAAATTGGGTTATTCCTAGTTGATTAGTTAGCAGACGAATATCCTGAGTCAGGCTGGTCATTTGATAGCGATAAGGGTGAACAAAACTAGCGCTTTGTCCATGGCCAATTAAGTCGATGGTCAGCAAGTTATGATCAGGAAATTCGTTGGCAATCCCATTGAAGGTGGCACCCGTTCCTGTAAAGCCGTGGAGGCAGAGCAAGGTGGGGCGAGTGGCTTGATATTCAGTTAACCAAGTATAAAAGTACGCAATGCCATTGATTTTAAGCTTCATCTTGAGCCTCAAATTGTCGCCGAATTTTACGGCTAAGGGCTTGTAGTTCTTGGACATTGTCTTGACGCTGAGTCTGTACCTCTAATATCCGCAAGCCCTCTGTGGGGCTCTCAAGGAGCTCGCTTAACTGCGGTAAACTTTTTACTAGGTGGTGATTCCCTTCATAGAGCTGGGCCACTAAGGCAAAATCCAAGTCTAAAGGGGTGCCGAAAAGCGGTTCAAAATCCTGTTTTTCCAATTGATTTTGAGAAAGGAAGGAAAAAATACCCCCGCCATTATTGTTAAGCAAGACGATTGTTAAAGGAAGTTGGTATTTTTTGCCTTGTAATAAGCCGTTCATATCATGATAAAGAGTTAAATCTCCAACTAATAAGACGTTTTGACAGTTGGGATTGGCAGCTGTCATCCCTAAAGCGGTGGAAACGACACCGTCAATTCCGTTGATACCCCGATTGCCGTAAAGCTGATAAGGGGTGTGGCGTGGTGTCATGTAGCGGTCTAAATAACGAATCGGCATGCTGTTGGCGACAAATAACTGACCATTAGGGGCCATTTTCTGATGAACCAGTAAGCTGGCCTGAGCCTCGGTTAAGCGCCCCTTTTGCCAATCAGTGGCTAAAATGTCCTGAACGAGTTTTTCATAGACCTTCCATGAGGCTAGCCAAGCAGGGTCTGTTGGCATTATGTTAGTTTTGCTGACTAAATCAGCGATAAGTGCTTGTTGACTCCCTTGAATAATCGTCTGGGCTTGCTTCAATTGGTCTTGCCACTGGCCGCTTTCATCGATAAAGTAGCGCTCTGTTTGGCTTGGTTCAAGTTGAGAAAGCCATAACATCAGATTTTTTGAAAGAGGTAAGAGGCCAAACTGCAAGATGATCTCCGGTTGCATGTCAGTCGGTAATTCTTGAATTAACAAATCCCCACTAGCAATAATCGTGGAGCTCTGACTACCGCAGGTCAAAATATTTGCCAATGGATCACTTAAGATCGGCCAACCAAGAGTTTCTGCCAGTTGAATAAAATTTAAGGCTTCGTGGGTGGTTTGACTGCCACCCACGATCAGCACTCCCCGTTTGTTGGACCAAGCATCTGCTAGAGAGGTTAACTCACTTCTGCTTAAGCGTTGTTCTCCTTGGAAAATCTGTTTTGCGATTGGCGTTGCCCCTAAGGTTAAATCAGGTAAAAGGGGCTCTCGTAAAGGAAAGTTCAAATGGACAGGGCCGGCAGGCACTTGGGCAGCTCTTTGAACGGTGCGTAACCCTTGCCAGTAAGCGTAGTTCAGCATTGTTGGTGAGGCTTCTGGTAAGGCCATTTCAACAAAGAGTTTGACATGCCCTTGAAATAAATTAAGCTGGTCCATCGCTTGAGGCGCCCCGACTTGCCGCAGTTCGTGAGGTCGATCAGTTGTTAACACAATTAAAGGGAGCTGACTCTCCTGTGCCTCGCAAATTGCCGGATAATAATTGGCTGCAGCCGTTCCAGAGGTACAGAGGAGTACGACGGGTTTTTGTTGAGCTTTACTCAGACCTAAAGCGAAAAAACCAGCAGAACGTTCATCGACAGCGATGTAAGTGGTGATGGCTGGTTCGCGATGCAAGAGTAAGGCTAAAGGGGTTGAACGGGAACCAGGGCTGATGACGGCTGAGGTCACGTGACTGGCAAGTAGCCCTTGGATAAATTGTAATAAATAACGAGTCATAGTTTCTTGATGGGACATCTTTATTTCCTCCTAAATGACAAACGGTGATGAGCTTTTTGATTAAGTTAGTCCAGTGCCCGCAACATGGGTTGGAATTTAATGGCGGTTTCCTGACGTTCGGCTTCAGCCGCTGAATCCGCCACAATCCCACAACCAGCGTACAGACAGCCTTTTTGTTTGCTTAAAATGGCTGAGCGGATACCGACGGCAAATTCCCCACAGTCATTTTGAAGGGAGACCCAACCGATAGGACCGCCATACATGCCACGGCCTAAGGGCTCATGTTGGGCGATAAAGTCTCGCGCTAGTTCTTTTGGTTGACCGCCTAAAGCCGGCGTTGGGTGCAGTTGTTTAACACTTTCCAAGAGACTAGTCCCCGCTTTTCGCTTGCCACGTAAGGGGACGTGCAGATGTTGAATATCGCGATTTTTTAAAAGGGTCGCTGGCTGAATCACCAATTCTTCCGCAATCATCTGTTGAAAATCACGGGCGATTTGGTCGACGACGATCTGATGTTCCAGTTGATTTTTTTCATCCATCAACAATTCTTGACCAAGGCGATCGTCCTCTGCTGGCGTGTTGCCACGAGCGATTGATCCAGCGATACAAGCCGTCGTATAATCAGCCTCTGTTCCTTGAAGCAAGCGTTCGGGGCTTGCCCCAATAAACAGATGTTGCTCTTTTTCTAAGGCGAAAAGATAGGTCGCCTGTTGCTGTTCAGCCAGTCGCTTTAAAATAGTGGCAGACTGCCAAGGGTGTTTGTTAGTAATCGCCAATTGGCGGGCCAAGACTACTTTCTTTAAGGAGGATTTTTCCTTAATAGCGGCGACGGTTTGTTCAACCACTGTCAACCATTTTTCAAGATTAATTTCGGTGGTTCGTAGCTCGGCTGTTTCTTCTTCAAGTGGCAAAGGGGCTTCTAGCCAAGCCTGTAGCTCCTTTTGTCGCAACTGCCACTGATCGGTGAGGTCTGCCAGTGAAGAGGCCTTGAAGTTGAGGGTTATATATGGCACACCTTCTAAAAAGCTGACCATCAAGGCAGGGAGATAAAACAGCCCTTGATCCAATGGCCCCCATAAGGTTTTCTCAGGATGGTCTTGATTAAAGGGAAGGCCACCAAATAAAAGGGGACCAGTTCCGGTAAGGTTCCGATTAGTGTAAATAGTCTGTTGTTTATCATTCATAAACTGAGTTAATGCTAGGTCGGTCAGTTGGCTAGGAATAATGTGTGCCAACTGTCCACAACCAATTAAGGTTAATTCTTGGGCCGGGGTTTGCCAGTAAAAGCGTTGACCTTTATATGTGTGCTGACTTTTCGAAAAAAGAGTTAAGGGATCCTCTGCCTGAGGTAATTCGGCTATCCAACTAAATTCGCGGTAGCCAGTCTCGTAGGCTGTAGCGAGCGCTTCTGGGAGCTTCATGGGTTGCGATACTTCCTTTCCGTAGCCATTTATCAAAAAATAAATGGCAGTTTCAACTCCCAATTATCCACCAGAATTCGGCTGAAAGTCAACTATTTGAATTTATTAACAAAAGATGCCACTGTGTTACTAATACTCCTTTAGTTATCAGTTTAACTTAAGGGAAAAGTGTAGTATTATGTAGCTAGATAATGCCTAATATGGGACATAGCTGTAAACGGGTAAAGATTAACTAACTGACTGATCGGAGGTATCATGAAAAATAGGAAGGAAATTGTACTTTCAATCATCTTGTTGGCTCTATTTATCTTTTTGATTTTAGGACTGTTTGTCGACTTATACCCACTGCTTAAACAGGTGATCAATGATTCAGGTAATGAAGGGAAAGTGGTGTCTTACCTCCATATTTACGGCGCTAAAGGTGTGTTAAGTTTGGTCGGGTTACAGGCGTTACAAGCGATTTTAGTCGTCGTACCCTCAGCACTTGTGGAAATTCTAGCAGGGCTCTGTTATGGTGTTTGGTGGGGGAGCTTAATCAGCTTAGTTGGTTATGTTCTGGGAAATACGCTTATTTTTCTAGGTGTCAGACAGTTTAAAAAAACGTTTGGCCTGTTTTTTGCTAGTCGACTGAAACAGTCCAAGAAAAAGACTAAATTTTTTGATTTTAATAAGATCAAGGAAATGGAGAAACCTGAGTGGCTGGTTTTGGTTTCATATGCTATTCCTGGTGTGCCAAATGGAATTTTGCCCTATATGTTTGCTCAAACGGAAATTACCTTAGGTAACTATTTAGTCAGCATGACCTTGGCCAGTTTGCCGTCAACGATTATCTGGACTTGGTTAGGCGATTCAGTCTTGAAAAAAAATTATTTGATCATGGGAATAATCGTGGCTGGCTTGGTTTTAATAGTTAGTATTAGTGTTATTTTTAGAAGTAAAATTCAACTGAAAATCAATGAGTTGTCTAAAAAAAGTAACGGTGCTCATTCAACCTAGGGCGGTAGCGTCGTGCTGGAAAGAAGGAGCGCTGAGAGGCAAAATAAAAAAGTGATAGTTGGATGGACTTTGACTGCCGCTGTAACCATCGGTTTGGCTTATTTTTCGAAATATATGCCCTTAAGCAACGTGGAAAAATGGAAAAAACAGCTAACCGTCTCAGCTAGATAGCGACGGTCAGCTGTTTATTTTTTTAGTTTGGCTTGATCAGTTGCAATTGGTATGTCATTAATTTGTTTTTGTAATTCTTCCAACAAGGACAGCTGGATATTTTGCATTTCAACCAGATGTTGCCATTCGTTGTTAAGCAGGTGATCCATCTTTTGATGGAGCAAGCGAATCTCGATTTCAGCTTTTAAGTTTGTTTGATAATCGTTGTTGGTTTGCATGCGATCCCGTTCTCCTTGACGGTTTTGACTCATCATAATAACAGGGGCTTGCACAGCTGCTAAACAGGAGAGGACCAAGTTTAGCAAGATGAAGGGATAAGGATCAAAAGGCTTGCTAAAAAGGGCGATTGAATTGATGGTGATCCACACGATTAAGACCCCAATAAAGGTAAAGATAAAGGGCCAGCTCCCACCAAATCTCGCGATGGCATCAGCGGTTTTTTGCCCAGCTGTTAAGCGTTCGTTAAGACTTAAATTAGTGTTTTCAGAAATAGGAGCACCCGTTTGAATGCTGCTGATGACGGTCTTATTAATCTTGGCCATTTCATCAGAGTCACTTTTGATCTGATTTTTGATGTGGGCCAAACGGTAGTCCATAACATGGGAAAAGCAAATAGCTGATTGCTCCTTAAGCTGTGGGTAATCGTTTAATAAAAGTGTTTGTATCTCTGGTTCAAGATCCTTAAAAATAACTGCTGATGTCAAGGGAACCGAACAAATAGCGCATTTTTGGGGTGTGGCCATTATACTACCTCCATTTAGTTAATAATAATAAAAACGCGGATGTGAACAAAGTTTAAAGCGAGTTTGTTAACACCACCAGCCAGAGCATTTAACCAAGGGTGATAATCCAAGGTGGATTGGTCAATGATCAATTCATGGCCAATATGAGTGACAACTTTCTCAAAATCAATGTCTACATGTGGGTACAAACTGTTGATATAATCAGCAATCACGGGGTTTTTGTAGACTTCTTTAAAAGAGCTAGGTGGTAAGGTGGGAAAAGCCAATAAGTCCTTAGCATGGGGCAAGGCGGATAGCTCTCTGCCGCTAAAGTCCAATTGAATTCGGTCGGGTGTAACGTCTATTCCTTTGGTCTCAATCTCACCAAAAATCACTCCCAGTATCAGTGTTTCAAAAAGCTCGTTCCATTGGTGAATTTTGTCCTGTTGTTCCTGCTGTTCCTGCTGTTTTTGTTCGGTCATTTCTTTCCCTCATTTGCTTGTTTTGTTTTTTTATTATAACATGGCCGATTAAAAAAACGGTTACTAAGCACTTGTGATGTGACCAGCTCGTCTGTTAACCTTATTAAGGTGTTGCCTGAGTTATGGTATGATAAATGAAAGACGAACAGTTATCATCCAGAGGAGTGTATCGGCTGAAAAGTAAACAGCGATTGCTAGTTGATTTAGATAGGACGGTTACAAACACAAACCCAGAAGAAGCTATTACTAAGGCGATTCGGTATGCCATGGAGCAACTGGAGATGGGGTGAGAATATAGACGTTTTATTTGGTTTTGGTTCGCCAGCTGAGTTAACTATAGCTGGGGTCACTAAGAGTATTTCAGAACCTGAGGACTTAATCAGTTTATTGAATTAGCTAGAATCAGGCTAATTTTTTGAAAGAACAGAAAATTAAATGGAGGGAGTGGAAGATAAGGTGCAGATTATTAAATATCAAAAGAGCGATGAGGACTATTATCGAGCAGGCTTAAATTTGAGAGAAGAGGTGTTGCGAAAACCCTTGGGAAAAAGCCTCTATCAAGAAGATTTGACGCTTGAGAAAGACAATGATTGTTATGGGATTCTGCTTGAGGAACAACTTGTCGCAACGCTCAGTTGTTTTGATGCGTCTGCTAATGTCGCTCACGTGACAGCCTTCGCCGTCGCTCCCTTTTACCAAGGTCAGGGGCTTGGTAAAGCATTAGTCAGCTTTCTGAAAGAGGAGTTACAGGCGCAGGGATATACAGAGATCAAAGTAAATGCTCGTGAGACAGCGAAAAGATTTTATGAAACATGTGGATTTGTAGCGATTGGCGAGCCATTTAAAAATCAGACCTTAGGCATCTATGATTGTGTGATGCACTACCAGTTAAAGGAGAGTATCAATGATTAAAAATATTGTATTTGATATGGGAAATGTCTTGGTTCGTTACGCACCAGCTAACTTTATTTCGGCATTTGCTAAACAACCAGAGCACCAGCAGTTATTACTTAATGAGATTTTTGGGTCAGTTGAATGGTTGCAAGCGGACCGTGGAACCATCACGAAAGAAGAGATGAAGTGGCGGATTTGTCAACGAGTCCCAGAGATGCTCCATTCAACCGTGAGCGAGATTTTAGCCCAGTGGTTTGAGGAAATACAACCGATAGCTGATATGAGAGACGTAGTGTCAGAGCTTAAAGCTCAAGGGTACCGACTTTACATTTTGTCGAATGCGTCACAGGATTACTATCAATTTAGGGACATTATTCCCGGTATTGAGTTCTTTGATGGGGAATTTGTGTCATCTGATTGGAAATTATTGAAACCTGAAAAAGAAATTTACAAGCAATTTTTTAGTCATTTTCAATTAGTTCCTTCTGAGTGCTATTTTATTGATGACATGGCGATGAACGTGGAAGCCGCTCGTAATTCGGGAATGGTTAGTCACATTTTTAGGGGGAACATTGAAGAGTTGCAGCAGAACTTTAAAACAGTTGGCATTAAGAATCCGTCTCACGAGAACCGGGGATGAGTGAAATAAGAAAAGGCTTTGTAAAATGTTCAATCATTTTGCAAGGCTTTTTTTGATGTGAAAAAAGCCCTCGTAGTTCAGGTTAGTTCAACTGAATATTAGTGGCGAACAACGTCACTTGACGACAGAGTTGTCGGCCTAAATATAACGAAGGTTGAGGTGGGTGATCGGGTCACTCCCTCCAACTTTTTAGTATAGAGAAAGGTTGATATAACGAGGTTTTTTGGTTTCGATTGGATGGTCAAACCTCAACAGATGAGTGATGTGATCACTCATTAAATAACGATTATTATGATTGACTTTAGAAAGTTGTTTACCCTTTGATACCATAACAAAAGAGCAAATGAGTGATGCGGTCACCCTCTCTAGGTCTTTAGTGTACCAAATGCTGGTATATCAAGGGCTTTATTTCTCGTTTGGCGATCAAACCTCAACAGATGAGTGATGTGATCACTCGTTAAATAACGATTTTCAGAATCGTCATTAAAAAGTTATTTTCCACGAGATAATATAACGAAACAGCAGATGAGTGATTTTGTCACTCCCTGCAAGAATTCAGTGTGGCTAAACGCTGGTATATCAAGGTTTTTATTTCTCGTTTGGCGATCAAACCTCAACGGCTGAGTGATGAGATCACTCATTAAATAACGATTTTCAGAATTGTCATTAAAAGGTTGGTCTCCCACGAGATAATATAACGAAACAGCAAATGAGTGATTTTGTCACTCCCTCCGAGAATTCAGTGTAGCTAAATGCTGGTATATCAAGGTTTTTATTTCTCGTTTGGCGGTCAAACCTCAACGGTTGAGTGATGAGATCACTCATTAAATAACGATTTTCAGAATTGTCATTAAAAAGTTGGTTCCCACGAGATAATATAACGAAACAGCAGATGAGTGATTTTGTCACTCCCTCCGAGAATTAAGTGCAGAAAAACGCTGGTATATCAAGGTTTTTATTTCTCGTTTGGCGGTCAAACCTCAACGGCTGAGTGATGTGATCACTCATTAAATAACGATTTTCAGAATTGTCATTAAAAGGTTGGTCTCCCACGAGATAATATAACGAAACAGCAAATGAGTGATTTTGTCACTCCCTCCGAGAATTCAGCGTGGCTAAATGCTGGTATATCAAGGTTTTTATTTCTTGTTTGACGATCAAACCTCAACGGCTGAGTGATGGCATCACTCATTAAATAACGTCTTTTTGAATTGGGATGGAGACTGGAATACGAGTGTTACTGTTATTATTTTCCTGCCTAACAGATGCTCCATGTCCTCTCATTGCTATAAGTCTGTCTAGTCAGATGTCAAAATTAAAGTGTGCAGTGACAAAGGAAAAACGACTGAAAGCAAATTGTTTTTCAAAGGCAGAATATGCTCAGTTCTTTCCTTCATTTTTTTACCCCTTCACTTTTAAAACGAAATGACTGCTGAATTCCCAAAGAAATCAGAATAAAACTTAAAGAAGTTAAAGCTTTAGCTTAAAAAAATTCACCCCAGTCCTTAAGTACTTTGCGAGATCATTGGGTTGTTACGAGTAATGCTCGAAATCATCTGTACAATAGCTGATTTTCTGGTTTTTTAAGCGATAAAATCCTTTTTGAGGAACGTCTTGCTCAAGGGTGTTAGTTTCCTCAAGGTTGGCGTATGCCCCTCTTAGGATTCGACCTAAAAGACCGTGGCTCACAACAATGGTGCATTTTTCTGAGTCAATATCTTTCAACCAATTGCGGCAGCGAGTCATTACATGGTCGTAACGCTCGCCAGTTGGTGAGTGAAAGTACCATTGAAATTGATTGGCAGTCGCTAATGTTTGAGGATAGTCCTGTTTAAGCTCAGAAAAACTGTGGCCTGACCAGTCGCCTAAATCAACTTCTTGAAGTCGTTGGTCGATGATCACATCGTCAAAGGGATAATTTAAGTATTGGCATAAAATTTTGGCACTTTCCATCGCTCGACCTAAGGGGCTCGAGTAAATCTTAATGTTCTGTGTATCTGTTAACTGGTGTTTAAGTAAGACACTGTTTTGGGAGACTTGGGCGCGACCTAGGGGAGTCAAGGGAGAATCTAAAAGCCCTTGGTATTTGCCTAGTTTATTGAACTCGGTTTCGCCATGACGTAATAGGTAAATCATCTTTCAACCTCCTGAATGTGGCTTACTTTAATTTTACCATAGTCAGGGCTGGTGAAATTCTAAAAAAGAGTAAAAATGTTTAAGATATGTATAAGATGTTGAACTAGAGCCCTTTGTAGTAGGAATTGTTTTGAGCAAACTATTTTTTAGTCAGTGTTGTTTATGTTATGATTCATTTATCAACTGATAAGTGAATTTTGAAGGAGGAAGTACGTTGAAGACCTTGATTAAACTTTTTTTAACAGCCAGTCTTTCTTTTTTTATTTTGGATATGTTGTGGTTACTGCTCATTTCTAAAAAGCTATATCAAGACTATTTAGGAACGTTGTTGGGTCAGGTTCGAATTGGACCTGCGGCTCTGTTTTATGTGTTATATGTCTTAGGGATGCTCTTTTTTGCGATCACCCCTGCTTTGGCAAAAGAGAGCCTCAGCTATGCGTGGCTAGCAGGAGGGTTTCTAGGCTTATTGTGTTATGCCACCTTTGATTTGACCAACTTGGCGACTTTAAGGGACTGGCCTGTCTTAATCACAGTGATTGACTTAGTCTGGGGAACCGTCATCACAGCGGTGGTATCAGCCATCACAGTTGCAACAGCACAATATTTTAATTGGAGGTGAAAGGGATGACAGAGCTAATGTTAGAGCAAGAGTATTATCGCTTTAAACAGGCCATTCAAGGGGGCGCGCGTTTGGTCATTGCCCATCAGCAGGAGTTAAATAAGATCAATGTTTTTCCGGTTTCTGATGGGGATACGGGGAGTAATCTGGCCTCCTTGATGGAAACGATCTTGAACGAAACTAGCGAGCAGCTGTCTTCAAGTTTGGCCTTATTCGAACGGGTGGCCGATGCTTCTTTAATCGGCGCTCGAGGGAATTCTGGCATTATTATGGCCCAGTATTTTAATGGTTTGTATGAAAATTTAGGGGAAGAAGAGGGCAATTCGTTTACATCCCAATTCGTAAAAAGTGCTAAACTGGCAGTAAATCATGCCTATCAAGCGATTGAAAGGCCTCTGGAGGGAACCATGGTGACCGTTATTCGTTCTTGGGGAGAGGCCCTTCACGAACAGAATCAGCACGAATCGATTGAAAAACGCTTGGATCACGCCTTGGAGGTCGCTAAATCAGCATTAGAAAAAACGACAGAGCAATTGGAAGTGTTGCGAAAAAATCAGGTGGTTGATTCTGGGGCAAAAGGTTTTTATCTGTTTGTCGAAGGGTTTACTCGTTCCTTTAATCATCCTGATCTTCAGTTAGTTGAAGAAGAGGCTACGCCTTTGACGGTCCAGATTCACCAACAAGAGCTCGTTAGTGAAAAACCCGTTCATCGCTATTGTACAGAAGTCTTGCTCACAGGGGTGGTGGCCACTAAAGACGAGTTGCAGGCGGAAATCAGCCATTTAGGAAATTCCCTCGTCGTTGCTCTTAATCGCGGCAAGGCTCGCATTCACCTTCACACTAATCAGCCAGCAAAGGTATTGTCGCAGCTTAGAGCGTTTGGGCAACCGGTTCAACAAAAGGCGGATGATATGCTATTGCAGTATGAAATCAGGCAACAGCAAAAAGCTAAGATCGCGCTAGTCACGGATTCGATTGCTGATATTCCCGCTGATTATTTGTTAACTCAGCAAATCCACGTCTTGCCAATGACGATTTTGCTAGGTGGAGCCAATTATTTGGATCGCTTAACCATTGAAAATCAGGAGTTCTTTGAGCAACAAAAAAGTGGCGGGGAAAGAGGCACAACCTCTCAGCCAGCATTGAGTCAAATTGACAACTTATTCGCTTATTTAGCTACCCACTATGAGAGTATCATTGTGGTGACCGTCTCAGAAAAAATGAGCGGCACGTATCAAAGTGTGAAGCGAATAGCTCAAAAGGGTCTGTTGTCTGCTCCGATAGAAGTGATTGATTCCCAACAAAATTCAGCGGCGCAAGCTTTATTAGTCATGCGGATTAATCAGTGGATTCAGGCTGGTGAACACTTTGAGACGATTATCGAGAAGGCTTATCTCTGGCGGCAAAACATCCAAATTTTTGTCAGTGTTGACGACTTAGAACCGATGATCCAATCTGGTCGAGTTCCGCAGTCAGTTGGGCGTATTGCGCAAAAGTTAAACCTGAAGCCTCTAGTTGGAGTGGCTGATGGGGCCGGCGTGCTAAGTGGCTTTTCCTTGAGTTTAGCTGCTAACGAGTCAAAAATGTTAAAAAAAATTATGAAATATCATCAAAAGCGCCGGTTACTAAGGTACGGCATTGTCTATGCAGGGCATGGTGAACGGGTTGCCAAATGGCAGAAGCTGTTAAGCGATAAATTGGGGATGGTGCCAGCGTTTGTGATGCCCGTTTCGACGGTGGTGGCCTTAAGTGCAGGGGCTGGTTCCATAGCTGTGGCTTTTGAAATAGATGAAGGAGTGAAATCAAGATGACAATTGGAACAATCGCCCTTGTATTAGCGATTTATTTTACCGGTTTATTTTTCTGGGCTCAGTATTTGAAGAACAATTCGATCGTTGACATTGCCTGGGGCTTGGGATTCGTCCTAGTAGCGATTACTGGCTATCTAAGGATGTCAGAACCAACGTTGGTGAGCAAGATCACCTTATTACTTGTAAGTGTCTGGGGGCTCCGTCTGAGCCTTCATTTAGCTAAGCGAAATATTGGTAAAGGGGAAGATTATCGCTATGTGAACATGCGAAAGCGCTGGGGAACCCATCATGCGAAATTAAAGGCCTACTTAAATGTGTTTGTCCTCCAAGGCGTTTTATTGATGATCGTCTCATTGCCGATTCTGTTGGTTATGACTGGGAGCAAGGATCACTTTTATTGGTGGAATGGTTTAGGGATAGGCGTTTGGTTACTGGGATTTGTTTATGAAGTAGTGGGGGACTATCAATTGTCTCAATTTAAAAAAGAACCGAGAAATAAAGGCCAATTATTAACCACCGGGCTCTGGTCTACGACTCGTCATCCTAATTATTTTGGTGAAGCATTCTTGTGGTGGGGGCTTTTTCTAGTTACCCTTAACGAGGGTCGTCAGTTATGGGGAGCGATTGGCCCCTTAGCGATTACCTTGTTACTGTTATTTGTTTCAGGGGTGCCATTGCTCGAGAAAAAATACCAAGAGCGGCCAGATTTTAAAGTTTACGCGGCTAAGACGGCAAAATTTGTGCCATTTATTGGCAAAAAAGGACTATAGCGTAGGAAAAGTCAGAATCAACATCGATTCTGACTTTTTTGCTATTTTTGTGCGATTATGATGTAGAGGTCGCTCTCGGGATGTTCTTCTTTTGTAATGGTAAAGCCTGTTAGCTCTAAGGCGTTTCTTAAAGCTGAAGGTGTAAGGCGCGGGGCGCCGTGGTGGTCGTGTTCTGCCAGTTCTAAAATGGTTAAGTGTCCCTCTGTTTTTAAGACGCGGTGAATTTGAGTCAAGGCTGTCTCCAAGTCGGGTAACTCGTGAAGCACCAGTGAGGCAAAGACCTGATTCACTGATTCAGCCTCCAAGGGAAGAGCTTCAATCGAGCTGTTTAAACATTCGATATTAGTTAAGTTAGCAGCTTTGGCCCGGGTGGCAATCAGCGCTAACATTTTGGCACTTAGATCTAAAGCATAAACGGTCTCCTTGACGTAGGCGGCTGCAGGCAAGGTCAGATAACCTGTGCCTGCCCCTAAATCAAGAACGGTATCGTGCTTCTTTAAAGGGATCCTCGCAAATAGGTCTTCTGGAGGCAAGGTGAGCTGTCGCAGGTGGTTGTCGAGATAATCGACTTTTCTCATAAATTGTTCATGGTTTTCGTCGTTAAAATGCTGATGTGTCATACATTCTCCTTTGGTTGTTGTTTATTAGTTAATTGTGCGGTTGTTACAATCAGTAGCGGGTATTACGGAGGATCGACGTGTTCTTTTAGTCACTGCAATGGCTGTTTTCTTGGAGCACAGCTGTGACTTTCGGCTCCATTTCTCTGGCAACGTCGATTAAAAAGCGATTGGCTAACTCATCAGCCATCTGTTGCTCGGCAGTCACCATGACGTTTTCTATCAGGCAGCGTTCGTCGTAATGAATTGAACAATGAAAGAGATTGGCATTGCCTTCGATTAACTGGATGACATCGAGAAAGGAAATCTTTTCTGGATTTTTGGCGATGCGATAGCCGCCACTAACCCCTGGTGAGGAGTCGATCAACCCGCCTTTTGAAAGTTTGCCTAAAATTTTGGACAAATAGGTCGGAGAAAGCTTTTGTAAATTGGCTAAAGAATGAACGCCGATGCTGCTGTCTTTAGGGAGCAACAGTAGATAAACCATCGTATGTAAGGCGTAATTTGTCGCTTTTGAGTATTTCATGACGACCTCCAATTGGTATTAACGTTATTAAAGACCTTTGTTGTCTTTAATTCTTTAACAGCATATCATGAATTTTTTTAGGGGTCAACTAAAATAGCTTGTTCTGGTTTCTGAGAACCGTTATAATGAATTAAATCGAGGAGGAATTGGGGATGGAATTCAAAAATGGTGCCAATTAAAATTTGTGAAGACAATCAGTTTTATCAGCGTTTGTTACAAAAGGAAATCGAAAGGTATATCATGATTAATCAATATGACTTTAGGGTCAGTCTGGTGACGGAAAATCCAGTGACGCTTTTGGCTGAATTATCTGAAAATTCTCAACAAGGAATTTATTTTTTGGATGTGGATTTGCAGCATGAACAATATGATGGGTTTCAATTAGGAAAAAAAATCCGTGAACGGGATCCTCGTGGCTTTATTATTTATGTGACGACTCATGAGGAGCTGGCTTTTGAAACCTTTCGTTATCGAGTTGAGGCCATGGATTATGTGATCAAAGACGATCAACAACAGTTTATATCCCGTTTGCATGCTTGTCTGGATAGTATTGTGGAACGAATTGCCGCCAATCAGCAGGACGATCGACGTTATTATACGGTAAAGGTTTTTGATGAAGTTCATCACATTGCAGTGGAGGAAATTGTGATGATTGAGACCTCCTTGCAAAAACATCGGGTGATTTTACACACCGCTGACCAGTCCCTCGAGTATTTTGCTAGTTTGACAGCGGTTGAAAAAGAACTAAAGGAGCCGTTTCTGAGAGTTCACCGGTCTTTTCTGGTCAATCGCCAGCACATACAAGCTTTCAACATTAAAGAAAATCGTTTGGCTTTAAAAGCTGGTTTGAGCTGCGAAGTATCGCGGATGAAGAAAAAAGAACTACAACAACAGCTCAAAAGTCAGGATCGTCAGAAGGGAGAAGTGGGGTGGTGATTTATTATCTGTTATTATTTGTACCAGTCCTGTTGTCTCAGTACTTATTACTGACCACAACGGAGGTTACCACCAAACGTCGCCTTCCTTTGCCGAGAAAAGTGTTGGTGACAACAGGGCTAACCCTCCTATTTTTTATCCTTACGTTTACGTTATTTCCAGCAATAGGAGCTGGATTGGCAGTCTTTGTCTTAAATGGGCTGACTATCTTAGTCATTATCACGGGCTTCCATTATCGTAAAATGAGTTACCAGAATCGTTTTCACTTGGTTATTTCCGCCAGTTTATCCGTGGTGTTGTATTATTTTGCTACTTATTTGGCGGACATCCTGTGTTTTTATCTGAGTTTCGGTGCTCAGAGCGGCAAGATGTTTTTGGCTTTGACAGGTTCAGGGACAGCCTTGGTACAACTGGGAATTGTTATGTTGCTCAAACGCAAAAATCCTTACAAGCTTTTGCAACAACTGGTGACTAATAAGGTGGTAGAGGTTTTAGCAGTGGTGGTCATCCTGCTTAACTTAGGGACGATTGCGTTTAGTCAAGACTATCTGACAGATGTGTTGAACTTGTTGGTCTTGAGACAAGTCACGCCAACACTGCTGAGTAAGTTGTCTTCTTTGGCTCTTTTGATATTAGTGAATCTGTTTATTTCGGGGGTTTTGATCGGTATTGCCAGCTACCTTCTTTTTCAAATTCGTCAGCGAAAGCTTCAGGAGAACATCGTTTTACAGCAAAGCTTTTACATTCAGAATCTCGAGAAAATGCAGCAGGATATGCGGACCATGCGACATGACTATAAAAATATTCTCTCAGGTCTTGTGCTACAGGTGCAAGCGGGAGACATGGAGGGCATTAAGGCCTTTATGGAATCAACTGTCAATCAGTTTGATGAGCAAATTGGCAAGAATATTCAGCGAACCACCCATCTTAGTGAAGTGGAATTGATTGAGCTAAAGGGTTTATTATTAACGAAATTAGCCGAAATGGAAAGCTTGGGAATTCAGTGTACCTTAGAGATCCTCAATCCCGTCAATGCGATTAAAATGGACACCTTGGATTTATTGCGTTGTGTTGGTATTTTAGTGGACAATGCGACTGAGGAACTAGCTACCAGTTTAAATAAAGAGTTAAAAATTGTGATTTCCCAAGAGGAACAAGATGTCTCCATTATGGTGAAAAACAGTGTCAAACATCGTCCGTTATTGCAGCAGATTTGGCAAGAAGGCTATTCAACTAAAGGGGAAAACCGGGGATTAGGCTTATTTAGCTATCAGCGAATTGTGGAGAAATATCCCAATGTTTTGAAAGAAACCAGATGCGACCAGGGCAATTTTACCCAGATACTAAAGATTCGCAGTTGAGCAAGGCTATTCGGGACATAAAGATGACAGTTTAGGAGCAGTCTGCTTCTAAACTGTTTATTTCTGTTAGTCTTGTGTTAAGTAAGACGATCCCTTAGGAAGTGATAACAGTGACGCTGATAATGAGTTTTGGCGGGTGTTTTTCAGTGGTTTTAATGATCCGCAGTTTGTCCAGATGGACGCCGCTTAAAAGGCAAACTAGCCTTTACGTGCTGGTTATTTTTAGTTTGCTTGGTCTTTGTAAAGGTCTGAGTTATGTCACGAACTGTTCATCACCGATGATGAACGGAAGCCAGCTAATCTGGTTGATTTTTAGTTTATCGTGGTCTTATCACATCATCTTGATCTTCACGATTATCAAACGTTATATCAGAGAAGGGGGCTAAATTGACTCTTGCAAAACCATTTTTAATCATGTTACCCTGTCTGTAGCTAGCAAAAACGAGCTCATCGGCCGATGACTAAAGGGGTCAATTTTAATGAACATGACAATTGAATATTTACCAGCCTATCCTCTGGCATATAAACGAGCAGTAGGGCCATATGGCATTGGAAATGTCAGCGTTATGACGGAACTAAAAGCTTGGGCGCAGGCTCACGATCTGTTTGAAGAAGGAGTGATCTTTGGTATTCCGCAAGATAATCCAACTGTGACATTGCCAGAAGACTGCCGTTATGACGCGGCGATTGTGGTAAAGAAGGAAATGAAATTAGATGAAGCGGTCCAAGCCGGCATCTTTGCTGCAGGCCATTACGCGGTTTTTCAGGTTGATCATACTGAGCAAGGTCTGTCAGAGGCTTGGGCGACCATCTATGACCATTTGGCAGCGACAGGTTTAAGCTTAGGCCAAGGGGCTACAGTGGAGCGCTATTGTTCTAAATTGGTCAGTCAGCACCTGTGCGAAATCTGTGTGCCAATTGTCATAGATGAGGGTGAATGACTTGCTATCTCGTCGGTTTCGCTTTAAACTGGAGATTGAGAAGTGTATCACAAAATGACAAGAGGTGCGAGATGAAAACTGCAACAATTACAAGTACCATGGATTTGACTCAAGGTGGCTGCAATGCCTGTGGACCAGTAGAAAGCTTGCTTTATTCAATGGAGCTGGACCAACAAACCTTGGCACTGGAAGAATTAAGAGTGTCTTCCCTAGTGATGGCAATTGTTCTTCATGAGGGCTGGAGCCAGGCGTTTAAAGTTGAGATGATCGATGAATACATGCTGTATAAAAAAGGCGATAAAGAAATAAAATTGGTCGAGGATTATAATCAATTGACTTACATCAGTTCAACTGACTCCATAACCTTGGCGGATAACTATTCGGATCAAGCCGAACTATTTAGTCAGACCAATCGTGTTTTGACGGAGATGTTTGAGGTAGCAGCGATTAACTTTATTGCATAACTAATTAAAGAGGCTGGTTAAAGCTAGGGTCTTGCGGTCTATAAAATGCAGTGCTAGTCGACAGGAGACATCCTGTCGGCTTTTTCAAGTGTTAAGGTAAGCATCTTAATGTTACTGATAGCAAGGAAATAATCACTTGGTTGAATGAAAATAAATAAGAGTCAATCCCATCAACTAGTTGACAGGATTAACTCTTATTTATTAAATGATGTAAGCTGTGCTACAGGCTGTCTTGAGGCTTCCTCATAAAGCTAAACATCGTAAGGCCCAATGCTGCGATTCCAGCTAAGAACATAACAAATGTTTCTTTTTCTCCTGTTTCAGGAAGTTTTTTGTCGGAACGTGATTTACTAATGTTCGTCGAATTACCGCCTTGATTAGAGGCGCTAGAATTATTGTTTTGGTTGTTGACATTGGTCGTAATAGTATTTCCAATGTTGCTACCGTTACCGCCATTAGCCTCTTCTTTTACTAAGAGGGTATTAATGGCATGTTGTAAACCTGTGGCAATTTTGTCGATATATGCTTGGTCTAGATTATCCCAAGCCACATCTTTACCAATGAGCAGCCGTTTAGCTTCTGCTAGCCAAAATCCTTTTTCCCATTTTACCGACTCATCAGTGAATTCTTTCCATGATTTTTCAGTGTATTGCTTCTGATCGCCAATGCTGTCGTAAATGGCTTGTAGCTTTGTTAAATCTAGGTCTTTGTTCTCTGTGGGTGCTTTGACAAGTTTGCTCATGGCATCGTTTAAAAGCTCGATACTAGTATCGATTGCACCTTGGGTCATTTCTAAGCTCACCGGCAATTCAAAAGCTGGGTCTTTATTTAACCATGTTTCCAGGATGTTCACAGCTTTTGAGTCGGTGGCATGCTGTTGCATAGCTTTCCATGATTCAGGGGTGTATTGCTCCTCTAATAACCCTTTGTACTTATTGTAGACTTTCCTTGCTTCCGTTAGGTTTAAATCACCAGCAGTTGGGTTGTCCGTACTATTTTTCTTAACTAATAGATCAAATCCAGCCCAACCAAAAGCAATCTTCTGTTTAAACCATGTTTCTAAATCGGGAATATCTGGAGTTTTCCCAGAGTCGATTAAATAGTTAATATGCTCAATGTAGTCTCCATCTTTGCCAATATTAAAGTATTCTTCCATTGCCATATATGAGCTATCTGTGTAATCGGCTCGGACAAGTCCATTATACTTAGCTAATATTTCTTCCAAGTCTTCATAATATGGTTTCATCCATTCTTCTGGTTGATAATCCTTAAAAACAAGAAGCGCAAAGGCTTCATCCCAACGCCCTAAAGTAATCCAGATTGGTTCCACCGTTAAGCCATCGCCGATGCTTTCTTCTTTTAAATCAATTTCGGTATAAGCGAGTGCATAATTTTCTCTTAGATTATCTTGGAAAGCTTGCCAAGATTCAGACCTGTAGTCACTTGCAACCAAACTTAAATATTGGTCATATCTGGCTTGTAATGTCTTGAGGTCTGGGCTAAGCCATTCAAGATTACTCTCCCATCTATAATTCAGGTCAGCAACGGTTTCTTCAGCAACCTCAGAGCTCGGATTTGCTAGAATGCTTTCGGTTGAGCTGAGTAAGCCAACATCGCTAGCAATCCGTTTTTTGAAGTTTGCCCAATCCAGTGGGTGATAGTCATCTTCGTTTAAGGAAAGGTACTTATCATACAGCTCCTTAAGTTTAGTGATGTCTGGCCTGTTACTTTCGTCAACAACGGTGATTAGGATTGTCTCGCCTAATTGCACACCGTTATTCGTACCACCATATGAGAATACTTTAGCCTCATAAACTCCAGGATCCCAATTCATTGGAAAAGCTGGACCATCTATCGGATACTTATTGACGCTTAAAAGCGCTCTACCATCTGTACCGATTACTATATTTGAATTAGTTCCGTCTTCACGGTGTGCTATTAAGGTGAACGATACCCACTCACCACGTTTCACAGTGGTTTTATCTCCTGAGAAGGTGTAACCGATTATTGCTGATTGCGGTTCGGTTTCACTTTCAAGTCTAATAACTTCTGCTTCAAAAGCTTTAAGTGCTAAGATAACAGCTTCCCAATTATTACCTGTAAGGTAATAATTAGCATGAGCATTTAGAAAGTTGGTTTTGAGCTCTGAAATATTTGATCCTGAAAAATCAGCACCAGCATCAACTAAGTCTTCGCGTCTTTGGTCTAATGCTAGATACTCTCCATATGCTGAGCTTGCATTTTCTTCGACTTCGCTTGATGGGTTGTCGGTATTTGATGTCTCTATTTGTTCCTCGCTACTAGATGGTGTAGAGGTTTCAGTTGACTCAACTGGCAGATCAGTACTTTCGACGGTTTCTTCCATTGGTACAATTTCTTCCGTTGTGGGTTCGGCCGTCTCAGTGTCAGCCAAGGCATTAACCGCACCAATTGCAAGAGGGCAAACCAACATAGCAACAGTTGCAACATTGATAATTTTCTTCATGCGTCTACTGTGCATTAATTTCTCAATGCGTGTGTGTTGTTTCACTTTTCATTTCATCTCCTTATCTGTTAATAAAACCATTTTTCCATGGCATAGCTAAAGCTCACCTCCATTGTCAACTTTTCCGAACGGTCGTCATAAAAACGTTTGAAATTTAACGCAAAAAGCTGATTTGACGAAGTGTAAACTCCGTCAAATCAGCTATTGCGAAATATTTAAATTATCCATATTTAATGAATATCGGACCTTGTTCAGACGACCGATCGAACAAGAAATGGTTTCAAGGTAATTTTAGCATAAAACCCATGTTTTTAACAGAATTACTTTTCTATTTTCTTCTAGAAACGCCGTGTTTTCTGGCCACTTTGTAAACTGAGCTCTCGCTAATTTTTAGTCGCTTTGCAATTGTCTTAATTGGTATGCTGTTCAATTGGTATAGATGCAACACTTCTTGTTCTATTTTGTTAGATAGTGGCGGATTACCTAAAACTTTGCCATTGGCTTTCGCTTGAGCTAACCCTGCTCTAGTTCGTTGCCTAATATTCTCAAGCTCAATCTCAGCTACGTAGCCTAGAACAATACAGAGGAGACGTCCTGTTAGTGAATCGGTTTCTAGATTTTCTTGTAAGCTGACTAGTTTGATCGTGTGTTGGCTAAACTCATCAAGAAGTGCACCAAGCTTGCTCATGCTTCTAGTGAGACGATCCAGTTTGTAAATGTTCAACGAGACTTCCTTGCCTTGACTGGTTAATTCTTTGGCTAATTCGATAGCCTTGGCCAGCTCTGGTCGCTCGTCATTGCTGCCACTTTGCTTCTCACTAAAGATGACATCACAATCAGCTAGTGCGTTAGTTTGAACTTCTAAGCCAAGTTTTTGACGATCGTCAAGGGATGAAACTCGAGCATAGCCGATTGTTACTTTGTCTAGTTGACTCACTGCTTGTACCTTACTTTTGGTCGTTAATTTTTTCATGTGACCCCTCCAATATATTCATTTTACTCCTCTATATTGTAAGGCTCATCTGGCGAAAGAATAAAAAAAATGCATAAAATTCTGTTAGCTGTTGGCATCATTGCTCTTATTGCCTTAGCATAAAAAAACAGGACTTGAATTTGCTCAAGTCCTGTTGATAGTCGAAAAAAATCGACTTCTTTAATTTAGTTTTTGTTAGCGTGTGGTTTGCGTAGCTTATTTATTCACTATCAGAGGTTAATGCTGGTAGACTATCGCTAACAGGTGCGACGGCAATATCTTGATTAATTTGCCAGTCAGCTTCCGTTCCTGTCATGTAATAACCACCGATAATGGCTTTACCTTCCAGAGCGGCGGGAACTTCACCTTCAAATGGTTTTGTCAATGTTTCCCCATCTTCTACTACTAAATACATCGTGGTATCATAAGGCAATTTATCAAATTTATATTTGCCAAACTTAGGCGTTGTGAGAGCCGAGATGATTTGACCGTCTTGATCGTAAATAGTTAAGTTAACTTGTTTAACAGCTTCGGAAGTATCATCTTTTATGCCGTTACTGTTAAGGTCGTTAAAGGCTGTTCCAGTTAATTGAACCGCATTTTTGTAGCCAAAATACATGTCGTTCGTTTTTTGAACTTTTAGATTGGTTAAATCATAAGTGTTCCCCCAAACATTAACGGACATGATCCGCATATCAGGCACGCTGTTGACTAACTGGTGAACCGTCCGACCAGCGCCGAGTAAGGAACTGACATTACCAGCTGCGTCTTTACCGAGTAATTTATTAAAGTCAATTTTATCGGCTTCGTCGAGGATTTTTGGTAGCATTGACACTAATTGATTGATATAAAGGTTATTTGGATCCGTGGTGATCGAACCATCAGATGGTGTTAATAACGACGGATTTTCCAGAATCGGTGTGATATCTGTTACGCCAGAAAAGATATCTAGGAATGTGTTGACTTGTCCCATATTTGATGCCGCTCCTGATAAGGTAGCGTTAAATGGGGCACGCATCGCTAAGTAAAGACTAGGTTCCAAGTCGCTAAAAATATTTTTAACGCCTTTGGCATCCATGGTTCCGATGCGAATGGCTCCATTTGAAATGTTGACGGTATTGGTAAACAGCACAGAGTTGTACATCGCTTTACGTTCGTTTTTGTAAAGTTCTCCCGATTCAAGGGCCTTCAGTGTTTTGACAACGTCAACAAGCATGACACTTTTATCAGTTGCTAGTTTTTCAGTAGGGTCCATCTGGCGATTCCAATTTGCGTCTTCGTAGGCATAAAAAGATAAATTGGCGGTCTTGTTTAATGCCAGTAATTTCGTTGTGACAAGACTAGCCCGAGTCACAACTACTTCAACAATCCCGGCTATTGGTTCGCCATTTTCATCTTGGGGATTGCCCGTTTGAGCAACTGGGTGATAGCGAGTTTCACTGCCGTATTTTAAGTAGTAGGTGCCTGGCTTTAATTTAGTGAAACGATAAGTGCCTAAGACACTTGTTTTAACACGAGAAATTGAGTTTGTTTCACTTAAGGCATCTTCAAGGCCGGCGTATAACTCAACCATTTTTTCCTTAAGGGGTGCGTCTAAATTTTTTGGTTCATAAATCCCATTGGAATTGGTGTCTGCAAAGACCGAACCAGCAATTGTGTAGATGCTTGGAGAAAAAACAGCGGCCTCAGCTGCCGGGGCCGCTCCTAGAAAAATCGGCCCAATCAGGCAAAACGCAACAAATAACTTAACAATTTTCTTCTTCAAAATAAATCCCTCCATTTCGTTTAATGACCGTTTTTAATTATACGCTATTCGAACGTATTTTGGTACAATTATTAGATTAATGTTAGTATTTAGTGATTGATAGTCTGTTTTAAACATTTCGACAATTTGCATGGTATAAACCTTAAGTATTTAATTTAATTTTAGATATTAGCTTGTTTAGTATTTTGATAGTTGACTTAGAGTTGACTCCAAGTGTTAGTCTGTTAGTAGAGATGTTGGAGGTGGATTGTGGAGCGAGTTAAACGACTATTAATAAGCGGGTTGCAAACAAGGCTACGCCATTTGATTAACAGTGAAAAAGAGTTCACATTTAAAAAAGTGTATCAGGATTTCGAAAAGCGTTTGGGAAAACGACTTTTATGATAAACTGATATAAAACGAGAGGGGAGTGTAAGTGATGAATATTAGCGCTGTTAGCAAAGCAACAGAAGTTTCTGCGGATACCATTCGTTATTATGAACGAATTGGGCTAATTCCACCAGTTAAGCGCAATAACAGTGGGGTTAGAGTTTTCACTGAGGAGGATGTTAAGTGGCTTACCTTTAGCCGTCAAATGCGGCGTGCCGGTATGTCAATTGAAGCGTTAATTGAGTATTTAACACTATTTCGTGAAGGACAAGAGACCGTTCCTGCTAGAATTGACTTATTGAAAGAGCAAGAACAAGTTCTTCAAGAGAAGGTAGAGTTGATGCAGGAAGCCTTGGAACGCTTGCGGTTTAAAATTGACAATTACGGAAGTCATATGATCCCCCGTGAACAGTCATTAAAGGATTTCGATTGATTGATAAATAGACTCTGACTCAAGACTGAGGCGGAGTTTTTTTGAAGGCTAGTTGATGTTGATGCCATGATGAAATAAAAGATGATAGTTTCTGAAAATAATGCTTACGAAAATTTATGAGCTGTGCTACGATAATCTCTGGATCAAAAAATGAAATGGAGTGGATGTAATGCCGACAAACAAAAAAGAAGGAATTTTTTTTACGCTAGTCATGTGTAGTATGATGGTGTTGGGAATGACGATTTACAATATTGCGTTGGTGGAAGGGGTGACGTTAGGCTTGGTGAAATCAGTAACCTTAGGCTTTTTCCCTGGTTTTTTGGTGGCGTTAATCGTCGATGTTGTTTTTGTGGCACCAGTGGCCAAAAAACTGGCGTTTAAATTGCCAATCAATCAGGCGCACCCCTTGCAAGTTGTCTTAGCCGTTTCCGGTTGCATGGTTTGTGGAATGGTCATTTTTATGTCAGTTTTTGGGTTAGTGACAGAAGGCCATTTTTCTGGCAATATCTTGCTAAATTATTTAATCGTCGTTCGCAATAATTTTCTGATGGCTCTACCTCTACAGTGGTTAATTGTTGGTCCTGTTGCCAGAAAACTATTAAGTCAGTATCAAAATCGTCAATTGGAAACAGCGTAAAAAAGACTCTAAATTCGCCAGACGCGCAGATTTAGAGCCTTTTTTTAATAGATTAAAGTAAAATTAGTAGTTTCACTGGCTTGAATAATCGGGTGCTGTTGTAAGTACTCAGCGATCAATTCCGTCATGTCAACGGTGACTTCGCGAATGATTTTATCAGCGCCAAACATGGCATAATCACCACCACCAACCGCTCGATATTGGTTGACCACGACTTCTAAGCGTTGTTGATCTTCGATCGGTTGTCCGTGGTAGTTAAAGCGGGTAATTCGTTGACCTTTTGGCTGACCAACATCAATCGTATAGTCAATTCCTGCGTAGAGGTCATAATTATAGTGTTCCACTTTAGGTGAGAGGAAGGCGGGGCTGACAATTAGCTCGCCATCTTTGACTTCAAAATAAGTGGCAGTTCGTTCAAGGGCTTGGCGCAATTCCGCGCCAGTCACTTCTAAGACAGCTAAGGTATTTGGGTAAATGTAGTTAGTTACCACATCTCGCATGCTGATCGTTGTGTTAAAGCCTGTCCCGCTATTATTAAAGAGGGCAGTGCCGGAAATATCCGTCCCAGTTGCCGCCATTTGCACTTGGTGAATAAATTCAATATAGGGATGTCCCTGTGTTCTAACCGCCATCGGGTCATCAATCTGCATATTGCCTGCGACTTGACCAATCTGTTGATCCAACCAGTCTTCAACTTCCTCTAGCAATGGTAGGAAAGCTTGATGCATGGCGGGCTCCTCTTCACCAGTCACCGGGATTAATGTCGCTTGTCGCGTGGTGATTTGCTTGGTTTTCTGGTCGAAGCCCAGTCGAACCGAACCGATAAAGCGGCCTTTGTCACCTGGTTGAGTCAGCGCCAAGTGTTCCTTAGTCAGGGCGATTTCTCGGTGCTGGTGACCTGTTAATAAGACATCGATTCCGACGACTTCGTGTAAGAGCTGATAGCCTTCATTTTCACCTGTTAAACGCTCAGTTGGTTCGCCAGTCTCCAAATCCCGCTCAAAGCCACCGTGATAGCTGACAACGACAATGTCGGCTAGTGTTCTTAGTTGGGGAACGTAGTCTTTAGCCGTCTCCAAGGCGGATTTAAAGGTCAGTCCCTTAATGGTTGAAGGTTGTTCCCAATTGGGAATATAGGGAGTCGTTAAGCCCAATAAGGCAATTTTGACGCCAGCTTTTTCTAGGATAACGTAAGGGTGACCAGTCAGTGATTGGCCATCTTCTTTTAATATATTGGCACAAACAATCGGGTAGTTGAGTTTGGCGATGGTCTGTTCCAAATACTCTCGGCCATAGTTAAATTCATGGTTGCCTAAAACGCCAGCATCAAATCCCATGGCGTTCATCATGTCGGCCATTAAAAGGCCGTCTCTTTTGGCCACATAATAACTCAAAGGAGAACCTTGGAGGAAATCGCCATTGTCAATTTTAAATAGGGGACCGCTGGCCTCCGCTTCTAATTGATTAAATAATTGTTTGACTTTTGTCCCACCAAAGGCTAAAGATTGATTCCGCTGTCGAAAATCAGTGGGATAAAGATAGCCGTGGAGATCGCTAGTTGATAAAAATTGAATGTCCATTGTCATCTGCCTTTCTAATGAGCTAACCATTTACTAATTTACTTCGCAATTTGTTGGAAATGACTTCTACGATTAATATTAACACAATTAACCCGATTAAAATCGCCCCAACTTGATTCCAGCGATAAGAGTTCATGGCGAAGATTAAAGGTGACCCGATGCCACCAGCTCCGACGAGGCCTAAAATAGTGGCGTCTCGCAAGTTCATGTCAAAACGATAAATCGTAATGGAAACAAAATTGGCGATTAGTTGGGGAATAATCCCAAAGCGGATTTTTTCAAAGGTGTTACAACCCATAGCAGTCATGGCTTCAAGGATGCCCGTGTCGATGTCTTCGATGATGTCCACATAGAGTTTTGACACCATGCCAATGGAAGTTAGGGACATGGTCATAACACCAGCAAACGCACCTGGACCGGTCACACGAACAAACATTAAACCATAGACTAAGGCAGGAACCGTCCGAATGACGATCACCAAAAAACGAGTGATCAAGTACACAGGTTTAGGGACCACACTTGGTGCCATTAAAAAGGCAACGGGAATCGACAAAATCGCCCCGAAAACTGTTCCTAAAAAAGCGATACAGATGGTTTCAAATAGTAAATAGGGAACGCCTTGGTTGGAAAAGTTTAACAATAAATCCAGATCTGGATGTAAGATTCCTTGGATAATGGTTAAGGCGATTTTCCACCCACCGTCGTCAACGGCATTAAATTGAATAGCCGACAAGGACCAGATAAACGAGCCGCCAAGGATCAGGGCTAGTAGACTGTATTGCCACTTTTTCGAAGGTTCTTTTAGAAGTTGAGTGTTAATTGCTTGATTCATGAGTGGCCTCCTTTTACTGTAATTTCTTGCGACAATATTCACTGATCATTTCAATGATTGCCACAGTGATAACTAAGACAACAAGAATCATGCCGACGTTATTATACTCTCGCCAGCCTAAGCGTTCGTTTAAGATGATTCCTAAACCACCGGCCCCGACATAACCGAGAATGGAGGCATAACGTAAATTACCTTCAAAGTTAAAGAGAGAGGTAGACAGGTAAGTCGGCAGTATTTCTGGAATTACCGCGTAACGAAAGGCTTGCAAACGGGTTAACCCCATGGATTCCAAAGCTTCAAAGGTGGCCATGTCCAAGGATTCGATTTGTTCATAAGTCAGTTTGCCAACATAAGCCACCGTAAAAATAAAGATGGCCAAAGTTCCTGCCATGGTGCCTAATCCAAAAACAAAGGTGGCGATTAAGGCCGTGACTATGGTCGGCAAGGTTCTTAGAATGCTTAAAATTAGTTTAAAGAAACCTGTGACCAGTTTGTTTTTGATGATATTGTCAGAGGCGAATAAAGCCAGAGGGACGGCCACGAGAGCGCCTACTAGTGAGCCCAGTAAGGACATTTTAATCGTATCAAACAAGGGTTGCCAAACCCGAGGTAGAAAGTCAAAATTAGGTGGGAACATCTCTTTTAAAATGGCAAAAAACTGATGACTGCGGGTCAGTAAAGTGGTAAAGCTAAACTTGGTGACGTTCATCGCCAAAAGGGTAAACAGTAAGACTAACAAGACGATCAAAGGGGTAAAGGACGGCTTTTGGACCACTTCTTTGCCGTTTGGTAGCTGAATGGTTTTACCGTGAAATAATTTTTTCATCTAATACCTTATCCTTTCTCATGTTTTTGGTAAATCTTGTCAAGCACCTCTTGCGTCACCTTGGAGGCTAAGCCGTCATAGACGATTTTACCTTTACAAATGCCAATTACGCGGTCAGCATATTCCAAGGCCAGGTCAACATGGTGAATGTTAATCAAAACAGACATATTTAAATTTTCATTGATTCGTTTAAAGTCATCCATGACAATTTTGGCGGTCACAGGATCCAGTGAAGCGACTGGTTCATCGGCCAAGATGATTTCCGGATGTCTCGCCAGTGTTCTTGCTAAGGCAACCCGTTGTTGTTGACCACCAGACAGTTGGTCCACTCGGGTGAATGCTTTGTCCAGAATGCCGACATTGTCTAAAGCTTCTAAGGCGACAATCTTGGCGTCTTTGGGGAAAATACCGAGTAAACGGCGCCACCAAGAAAGGTCTGGAACAGATGAGATCATGACATTTTTTAAGACGGTGGAGCGGGTGACTAAGTTAAAGGATTGGAAAATCATGCCGATCTTTTTGCGGAAATCACGAATCTCCTTGCCTTTTAAAGCGTTGACGTTGGTCCCGTTGACCGTTAAAGTGCCTTCATCGATGTCATGCATGCGGTTAATACAGCGAATTAACGTCGACTTGCCAGCACCAGACAGGCCGATGATCGCAACGAATTCTCCTTGCTCGATTTCCAAGTTGATATCTTGCAAGGCGACAAACCCATTAGGGTATTTCTTTTGAACATTTTCAAATTTGATCATTATTGTCTCCTGCTTTCCTAAAAATAAGAGGCCGGACAATGTCCAAAGCCTCTTGTTTCACCTATAAATGAGGGATGCTCATTATTTAGCTAAGTCTTTAATTAAGTCTTGCGCTTTGCGTTCGCTGTCGTAATCTTTAGACGTTGCTTCTTTGTATCCTTCATGGCTGTAGATGCTGATAACGTCTTTGCCTTCTTCGCTTTCACCAATGTTGATGAAGGCTTTTTGCAAAGCCGTTTTTAGTTGGTCATCCATTTTGTCAGAGTTTTTGCTGACAGAAATGGTGTCATTGAAAATAGCAGGGGTTACGCCAATCACATCTGTTTCATCCCAAATATCTTTGTCACGCTTGTATTCAGTTTTCCAAGTATCTTCGTAATCACGACGACCATCGGCATAAGTCAATAAGACGTCCACTTGCCCAGCAGCTAAACGGGCAAAGGCACTGCCGTATGAATCAGATTGGACGATATTTTTTAGTTCAGAGAGGTTTTTGTTATAATTTTCTTGCATCCATAGGCTTGGGTAGATGTAGCCAGCAGGAGAAGATGATGACATCACGCTCCAAGAGGCACCGTTTAAGTCATCCCAGCTTAATTTTTCGCCAGCGTTAACTTTTTTAGCTAATTCTTGTCCTTTAGAAGAAGGCCCGGCGATCATTAAGGCACGATAAGATTCTGCTTGTTTGTCAGTTGGTGCTGTCGGTTTATTGTCATTCCATTCTTTTGGATCCTCTGAATCGATGGATAAGCCAGCACGAGTAGCGGTTAAGATGACATCCGCGCCATCATCGTATAAAACGTAAGTACCTCCTGGAATAAAGCCAACATCTAATGTGCCGGCTGCCAGTGATTCACCAACGGCTTCAAAGTTTGTTCCAACAGTAATATCAACATTTTTAATGTCGTAGCCCTGATTTTTCATCTCTTTGATGATTAACTCTTTCATCGGCTCAGTAGCGGAAACAATTTCTTCTGGATCACGAGATGGGACAAACCCAACAGTTAATGTGTCGATGGCCACATTGCCATTTTCTGAAGTGGCATCTTCTTTGTCTTTGCTACCGCAAGCTGTTAATGCGGCAACTAACCCCAATAAAACAACAGATTTAAAAACTTTTTTAAACACTGACATTTCCTCCTTGAAACTTACCTTTTTTTATTACATTTAGAGTATATCATCTGAGTATTAAAATTTCATGGTAAAACGTTTATTTACCAATTGTTTTCTTCTTTTTTACACAGAGTTTACATGGTTTGAAACAGCTGTTATTTTTAAGGCGTCTTTTTTGGTGGACAGTTATCACAAGTGTGTTTAATTAATTCGCTTTGGCAAAAGATCGGCAAAGTTGTCAAGAATTTGGTAAACTATAGACATTCCTCAAAATAATCGGAGTGGTCTTGGCGTGGGTTCGCCAGTGTTTTGGCTGAAGGCGGATCCAAGCGGAACGATCGAGGAAAAGGAGGGCTTTGGAATGAAAACGGTGGTCATGTGGTTTCGCAAAGATTTACGTTTAGAAGACAATACGGCCTTGCTAAGGGCTTTGACAGAATTAAAGGACGACGAACAATTATTATGTCTGTTTCAGCTAAATCCGAAACAATTTAAAACAGGAACCAAGAATCACGATTATTTTTTCTCTGCTTTGGCCCATTTTGAACAAGTTGTGAAAGCTCAAGGACTGCCCCTCCATTTTATGGCTGGAGAGCCCTTGGCATCTTTTCAAGCGTTAAAGAAAGCCTATCCTGATTGGCGAAAAGTCTATCTGAATGGTGATGCTCGTGGTCAGGGGCAAGTCAGAGATGAAGCGATGGCGAGTTATTTTCGTTCCGCTGGAATTGAATTTGTAGTAACGCAGGATAGCCATCTTCATGGCGAAAACAGCGTCTTGAAAAAAGATGGCTCTTATTATAAAGTATTCACCCCTTATTACCTTCAGTGGCGTCAGCTACCAAAAAGACCAGCAGTAAAATTAGTTGAATTTTCAGCTAAGGTGGTGGCGGAACCTGATAAATTTAGAGCTGGACAAACGGCTTTTCAGGCTGTGATAGCAGAGATCGTTCATCAGTTTGAGCATGTCGGCGAACAGCAGGCAGAAGCTCGCTTGAACGAGTTTGTCATGGAAGAGATGAGCCGTTATGATAAGCGACGTGATATCCCTGCAATTAAGGGGACGAGCCGTTTGTCATCCTATTTGCGGACGGGAGAACTTTCCATTCGCAAAGTCTGGCAAGTAGCAGCGGCTATGCCGGAGAGTGACGGTCAGCAGACTTTTTTAAAGGAGTTGGCTTGGCGTGATTTTTATCACATGATTTACAGTCAAAATCCGCAACAAAAGACTGAAGAATTAAAAGAGCACTATCGCCAGTTACCATGGCGTCAGGACCCTCAGCTTTTTCAAAGATGGGCTGAGGGGCAAACTGGTTTTCCGATCATTGATGCTGCCATGCAGCAACTCAACCAGACCGGTTGGATGCACAATCGCTTGCGGATGTTAGTGGCCTCTTTTTTGACAAAGGATCTGTTGGTGGATTGGCGCTTAGGGGAAGCTTATTTTGCGGAACAGTTGATCGACTATGATCCAGCTAGCAATATCGGGGGCTGGCAGTGGGCAGCGTCTACAGGGACGGATGCTGTGCCTTATTTTAGGATTTTTAATCCCACCTCTCAAAGTGAGAAGTTCGATCCAGAAGGCCAGTTTATTCGTCGCTATTTGCCAGTCTTAAAAGAGGTGCCAAGGGCCTGGATACACGCGCCACATTTAATGCCTCAAGAGGTTCAGGAAAAGGTGGGGGTAGTGATTGGCAAGGATTATCCGGTGCCAATGGTCGATCATCAGGAAGCGCGGAAATTAGTCCTAGCATTTTTTAAACAATAAAAAGCATCGTTGTTAAGGAGCGTAAAATGACACTAAAAAAAGCGATTGAGTTGCGAGAAGCAGGACAGGCATTAGACTCTTGTGAGTTGTTAAAGCGTTTAGTGGAAAAGCAACCCGATTCTGCAGAATTAAATTATCACTGTGCCTGGAGCCATGATGTAGCGGGATTGGAGCAGGAGGCGGTGCCGTTTTATGAGCAGGCGATCGCCTTGGGGCAGTTAAGTGAAGAGGCGTTACAAGGGGCTTATTTAGGTCTAGGTAGCACCTATCGAACGATCGGTGCTTATGAGCAGTCACAGGTACTTTTACAGGAAGCGAAGGGGGTATTTCCAAAGAGCACCGTCTACGATGTTTTTTTGGGGATGACACTTTATAATTTGGATCAGCATCAGGAGGCCATGAGTCTTTTATTAAAGGTCATTAGCCAAAGTCAAGACCCTGACATTGCCATGTACCAGAAGGCTATTGCCTACTACGCTGACCACTTAGACGAAAGGTGGTAAGAAGATGAAACAAACGATTATCGAAGAAATAAAACGAATTGAAGCGGCGGAAGAGGTGACGATCTGGTACGCTGTCGAATCGGGCAGTCGTGCTTGGGGCTTTCCTTCCCAAGACAGTGATTACGATGTCCGCTTTATTTATACGAGAAAGCCAGAGTGGTATTTGTCGGTTCAGGAACGGCGGGATGTGATTGAATATCCGATTGATGACTTGCTGGATGTTAGCGGGTGGGATTTGAAGAAAGCCTTGATGTTATTGAGAAAAAGCAACCCCAGTTTGATTGAATGGTTGCTTTCACCTATCGTCTATCAAAAAAAGGGCAAGCTGGCGGAAGAGCTGTTGGCAATGGTGAGAGAACATATCTCCTTAAGGGGACTAATCTATCATTATTTGCATATGGCACGAGGTAATTATCGTGATTATTTGCGACAAGATCACGTGAAAATTAAAAAATACTTTTATGTTTTACGCCCGATTTTTGCTTGTATGTATATCGAGACCTATGGCACTGAGCCGCCAATTTTATTTTCGGAGCTTCTGGCTCAACCGAATATCCCTGTTGAAGTGGTCAATGAAGTGAATTCACTTTTAAATCGTAAATTGGCAGGCGATGAGCTGGATTGGGAGCCCCGATCTGACATTCTAAATGCCTTTATTACCAGCCAAATTGCCTATTTTGAAGAGGCGGTATCGGCTGTTGATTGTGGGAAACCAGTCGGTTATGATAAGCTAAATGACTTGTTTAGGCGCTACGTCAACCAGTCTGCAACAAATTAGCCTAACAATTAGCTGGGGTGGGGAAGGTCAGTTAGTAAAGGTAGCCGTCCCAGCTGCCAACCTTTTGGCTTATTCATTTCTATAAACACTAAAAAAGAGTCCGATTCAAGAGAATCGAACTCTTTTTTTATGCTAGCAGTGAGGCCTCACTAGTCACTAATTTTTCCAGAACATTGGCATAAATGGTCATGCCGTTGTACAAATCACTTAACTCAACATACTCATTGGCTTGGTGAGCCGTGCTATTGGTAGACTGAGAGCTCTTAGTGCCAAAGGCAATCGCATTTGGTAGTGTCCGAGCTAAGGTAGCGCCAGTTGTCACTCCAGGAGCGGTAAAATCCTTGGTTAAATCCTGATAAGTAGTCAGGACTGTTTGGAGGAAGGGCGTATCCAAGGGGACTAAAGCGCCATCCCATTGATCGTATTCTTCAAAGCGCAAGCCGTAAGCGTGACTGACTGTTTCTATTTTTTGACACATTTCAGCGTAGTCAGCAACTAATGGGTAACGAATGTCCAACCAAAGCTGACTGCTGTCTTCATTAATTTCTAATTTCCCTAAATTGAAAGCAACTTTACCAGAAATGTCGTCCTCTAATTCGCCAAGGAGCGCCTTTCCGTGGGGGTCAAGGCCGATTTCCTGAGCGATAAATTGCAGTAGCGGGTGTTGAGTGTAGTGGTTAAGAGCGACGGCTAATTGACTGACGGCATTGTTCCCTAGATGATTAACACTGGCGTGAACAGCGGTCCCCGTTACAGTTAAGGCGTCACTTCCTGTTTGCGTGACGTCTTGGTTGTTGGCGGTCAGTTGAGCGAGTATCTCAGTTAGTTGAGGCCCTTGATAGTGAGCTTTGCTTGGGACAATATTAAAGGCATCGCCACCTTTAAGGTTAAAATCAGCAGCCCCAGGTCCATGGAGCTTGATATTGACTAGGCCTTTTTCGCCATAAGTAAAAGGAAAATGACCATCGGGTACCAGGGTAGCAGTTGGAATTTCTTCTTGTTGGCGGTAAGCTTTTAAGCAACGGAACATGCTTTCCTCATCGGTACTAAAGATATAGCGCACGCGCTTTTTAAAGGGAACACCTGAATCAATCACTGCTTTTAAGCCGTGGAGGGAAGCGGCTGTTGGCCCCTTGTCATCGCCAGAACCCCGGCCGTACAATTTGTCAGCGATCACTGTTCCCGTAAAAGGATCGGTTTGCCACAGGCTGTGATCCCCCTCTGGTACCACGTCTAGATGGCCGATGATGCCGATTAATTCTTCTCCTTGTCCATAATCGGCATAGCCGTAATAGCCAGCTGGGTCAAGATAGGTGGTAAATCCCAAAGACTGGCAGTAGTCTAAGGCGTATTCTAAGCATGCTTGAATATCTTTGCCGAAAGGCATGGCTCCTTCGGCTGGTTGGCAGACAGAGGGAAAAGCGATCAAAGCCTTTGCTGTTTCGAGACACGCTGCTTTTTGTTGAGTGGTTAAGGTAATCATCTGTTACTCCTTTTCAATGGTGACGTATTTGTAGTTAACTGAGCCAACGGGATAGGTCACTAATCCGTTGACTTTGGGACTGATTAGGGACGCATTTGATTTTTGATAAAGCGGAATGATTCCGACATCTTCCATTAAAATCTTTTCGGCTGCGATCATCCCTTCGTAACGTTTTTGCGGGTCATTGTTCCAATCTGTCTGGACTTGTTCCATCAGTTTATCGTAAGTTAAATTGCTGAAACTGCCACTGTTAAAACTAGAATCTGTCGTGAATAAATCAAGAAAGGCGGTCGCATCTAATTTATCGGCGCCCCAACCGGAAAGGAGTAAATCAAATTTACCTGCATCTCCTAATTCAACCCGCATCTTTTTGGGTACCCGTTTAAGGGTTAGCTTAATGCCAGTCAAATTATCTTCAATTTCGGCTTGTAAGGCTTCCGCTACTTTTTTCGTCGTATCGTCATCGTCCATGACCAATTCAAGTTCTAAGGTGTCGATCTGTAATTCTTTTTTAGCTGTTTGCCAAAGGTCAGTGGCCTTTTTGACATCGTACGTCAGATAAGCTCCCGCATCTTCACGGAAATCCAGTCCAGTTTTTGGGTTTTCCATTAGTTGCGTTGTCACAAGACCGTGGATGGCTTTGGAGCCATCTTGAATGATGTTGTCTGCTACTTGTTCACTATTGATGACGAGGGCTAAAGCTTCTCTTAAATGCTGGTTCTGTAAAGCTGGGTTGTTGGCGTGATCCAATTCGATATAAGTGGAACGGGCCGCTAATGTTGAAACAAAATCTGGACTTTCAGCGTTTTGCTTGGCAAATTCGCCTGTCAAATTGATTTTATCTAATTCTTGATTTTGATATAAATTAAAGCCAGTGTGGATTTCTTTGATAACTTGATTGGTAATCAAATCCAGTTGAACATTATCGGCGTCCCAATAATCTTGATTTTTTTGGTATGTCCACTGGGAGCTAGTGCCATCCCAGTCGGTTAAGATAAAGGGGCCATTGTAAAGCAAGGTGTCGCTGTTAGTGGCAAAATCATCCCCTTGTTCTGTGGCAAAGTCTTCTTTCACTGGAAAAAAAGTGGTCCCGGTGATTAAGGAGCTAAAATAAGGCGTCGGTGTTTCTAAAGTGACCTCCAAGGTTGTATCGTCTAGGGCTTTAACGCCTAGGCTGTTAGGGTCGCCACCTGCGAGATTGATTTTTTCCCCATTTTTTAAGAAATACATTAAATTGGCATAATTGGAGCCAGTGGCTGGATCAGCCACTCTTTGCCAAGCGTAGACAAAATCGTTGGCAGTTACGAGACTGCCATCTGACCATTTAACATGATCTTTTAGTGTAAAGGTATAAGTGAGACCATCTGGGCTAATGTCAGCTTCTTTTTCGGCCATGGCAGGAATTGGTTTACCACTTGGGTCTAACCGATAGAGACCTTCCATCACCTGATTGATGACTTCATTACTGACGGTATCTTGAGAAAGGGCAGGGTCCACCGTTGAGACTTCAGCGTCTAAACTAACGCCAAATTCGCGTGCTGAGGCGACCTCTTGTTTGTTAGTTGGTTGGGCAGAGTTGCCACATGCTCCTAATAATAAAACGGCAGATAACGCAATTATAATAGTGCTAGTCTTTTTCATGTCGGTGAGCTCCTTTTTTTATTTTTAAGTTGAAACTAACTATACATTAATATGAATAAAAATGCAATACTTTTAGGGTGAATGACTATATTTAGTGATTATCAGGGTTTAGTCGAACTGTTTATTTTCTTTTTATACAGAAAATATGTATAAAAAAGGATGACGATCAGTATAATGGGGAAATAATAGGGGGCTGTTCATTGAACGAACGAGTGTGTAGTTATGAAACAAATCAGAAACGGTTGGTTGTACTTGGTTGGAGGCTGACGGCTCGCTCTTGCCCGTCACGTGATCTTAGTGGAGAGTTGGGAATTGTCCCAGGTTTTGGGAAAGGTTGTTAAATGGAGATACTGGACCTAAAGCCTGTGATTGACTTGTTATTCCCGTTGATAGACGTTATATTAAAAACACGGTAACCGTTTACAAAAAAGAAGATGGAGGTTGGAAAATTAATGATGCAAAAACTACAGCGCTTTGGTGGCGCCATGTTTACCCCAGTATTACTTTTTGCTTTTGCTGGAATTATTTTATCATTGTCAATTATGATGCAAAATACGTTGATTGTTGGCAGCATTGCCGCTGATGGCACCCTATGGAAGGATATTTGGTCGATTGTTGAAAGTGGGGCTTGGACGGTTTTTAACCAAATCGAACTGCTTTTTGTGATTGGTTTGCCTTTGGGATTAGCTAAGATGACCAGCGGGCGAGCGGCTTTAGAATCTCTGGTGACTTATTTAACTTTTAACTATTTTGTGAATAGCATGTTGACTTTACGTGGGTCTTTTTTTCATGTTGATTTTAGTCAAGAAGTCGGTGGCGACAGTGGTCTAAAGATGATTGCCGGGATAAAAACCCTAGATACTAACCTGATCGGGGCAATTTTAATTGCTGCGATCGTCGTCTTTCTTCACAATCGTTATTTTGAAAAAAAATTGCCTGATTTTCTAGGGATTTTTCAAGGGTCCTCAATGGTCGTCATGCTGGCATTTTTCGTCATGCTTCCTCTGGCCTTTGTTACTTGCCTAGTCTGGCCGGTGATTCAATCGGGAATTAGTTCCTTACAAGTCTTTATGAAATCATCAGGAATTGTCGGGGTTTGGTTATATGTGTTCCTTGAACGGATATTGATTCCAACAGGTCTTCATCATTTCATTTATCAGCCCTTTATCTATGGGCCAGCAGTGGTTGAAGGTGGCATTACGGCCTATTGGTTACAGCACATGAATGAATTTGCAACAAGTACTGTCCCGATCAAAACCTTATTCCCCGAAGGTGGTTTTGGTCTGCACAATGCCTCTAAAATTTTTGCACCAATTGGCATTGCCGCGGCCTTCTACAGCACGGCCAAACCAGAAAAACGCAAGATGACTTTGGCTTTGTTGATACCGACGGTCTTAACTGCGATTCTAGCGGGAATTACGGAACCTTTTGAGTTTACCTTTTTGTTTATTGCTCCGCCTTTATTCTTAGTTCACGCTCTTTTAGCAGGGACTCTTGGGGCAACCCTTTATGCTTTTGGGGTAGTGGGAGACATTGGGAGTGGGATTATTACCATGGCCACTCAATATATCGTGCCGATGTCGATTAATCACGTCGGCACCGTTATCTTGTTGTTTGTGATCGGCTTAGCCTTTAGTGGCATTTATTTCCTGGTTTTCCGTTTCTTGATTTTGAAGATGGATTTTAAAACACCTGGTCGTGAAGACACAGAGGAAGTTAAGATGTACACGAAGAAAGATTATCGCAGTCGTCAAGCAGGGGATCAGACAGCGGCCTCTCCTTACGATGAAGCGGCGGCTATGTATATTGAAGCCTTAGGGGGCAGTGATAATATTCAAGATGTTAATAATTGTGCTACTCGCTTGCGGGTGACCGTCGTGGATGACAGCCTCGTGGAAGATGATGGGGCGTTTAAACAAGTGGGCGCCCATGGTGTTGTGAGAAAAGGCAATGCCCTCCAAGTTATTGTCGGTTTAGATGTTCCTCAGGTGAGAGCATCTGTGGATCGTTTATTAAATATTAAGGAATAGAAAGAGGAATGAACATGACATTAAAAGAACAATCGATTTTAGTTGCAGGTGGCGGCAGTACTTTTACGCCAGGGATTATCATGATGCTATTGGACAATTTGGATAAGTTTCCCATTCGTCAGATTAAATTTTACGACAATGATGAGGCACGTCAAAAACAAATTGCTGATGCTTGTGAGATACTATTAAAGGAAAAGGCCCCTCAGATCACTTTTTTGGCTACCTGTGATCCAGAAACAGCCTTTACGGACATTGATTTTGTGATGGCTCATATCCGTGTTGGGAAATATGCCATGCGGGAAAAAGATGAAAAGATCCCCTTAAAATATGGAGTCATTGGTCAGGAGACCTGTGGACCTGGCGGTATTGCGTACGGGATGCGCTCAATTGGCGGCGTTTTGCAACTGGTGGACTACATGGAACAGTATTCTCCAGAAGCCTGGATGTTAAATTATTCTAACCCGGCGGCAATTGTGGCAGAAGCCACTCGTAAATTACGTCCAACTAGTCGAATTATTAACATTTGTGACATGCCGGTGGGAATTGAACATCGGATGGCTGAAGTGTTGGGAATGAAACGGAAGGACATGTCTGTTCGCTATTACGGATTGAATCACTTTGGCTGGTGGACGGATATTCGCGATCAAGAGGGCCGTGATTTAATGCCAAAAATTAAAGAACATGTGGCACAACATGGCTATGTCACACCTCAGGAGTTAAAAGGGAGTGAAGGTGAGGAGGTTGAGGCTAGCTGGATGCACACCTATGAAAAAGCTCGAGAAGTTTATGAGTTGGATCCAACGACCTTGCCCAACACCTATTTGAAATATTATCTCTATTCTCAAGATGAGGCGGCAGCGGCTAATCCAGATTATACCCGTGCGAATGAGGTAATGGATCATCGCGAAAAAATGGTCTTTAGTGAATGCAATCGAGTGACTGCTTTGGGGACGGCTAAAGGGGTGACGTTAGAAGCGGATGATCATGCTTCCTATATTGTTGACTTAGCTCGGGCGATTGCTTATAACACGAAGGAACGAATGTTGTTAATCGTTCCAAATAATGGGGCCTTGGTTAATTTTGACCCAACGGCGATGGTTGAAATTCCGTGTATTGTCGGATCAAATGGCCCTGAGCCCTTGGTTCAAGGAGCGATTCCTCGTTACCAAAAAGGCTTGATGGAACAACAAGTTGCGGTCGAAAAATTAGTGGTCGAGGCATGGGAGGAAGGCTCTTATCAGAAGTTGTGGCAAGCATTGACTGTCAGTAAAATCGTGCCAAATGCCAGGGTGGCAAAACAAATTTTGGATGATTTAGTGGCGGTTAACCAGGCGTATTGGCCAGAACTAAGCTAAACTTTTAGAAAATTATGTTATGATGAAAGTGCGTTAACAAAACGCACTTTCAATCTAACGAGGAGTTGTTTTCTAGTGAATTTAGAAGCGCTGATTAATACCCATTATGCCAAATTGAATGAAACTGATTTGCAGATTTTGGAATATGTTTTGAAAAATAAAGAAACCAGTGGTCATTTAACGATTGTCCAACTTGCTAAAGAAACCTTAACCTCTAAATCGACTATTTCTCGCTTGGCTCAAAAATTAGGATTTTCGGGCTTTACCGAATTTAAATATCGCTTGCAGGATACAAACGTCAAAGAAGTTGAGCAGGCGTTACCTTTGATGGTTGATTTAGAATTAACCAATCATCAACTAACGGATATTCAGGCGACTCACAAATTGTTTAGTCAGATGTACAATGAGGCCAGTATTCAAGCCATCTTTGAGGCCAAGCGGATTTTCTGTTTTGGAACGGGGTGGGGGCAGCGAAATGTTATCAGTGATTTTATTCGCAATATGCAGTCCATTGGGGTTTTCCCCATAGAAGTGAAATCAACGTTTGAGTTTCGGAAAACGATTAAACAGGACGTAACAAGTGATGATGTGATTATCGTCGTTTCATTAAGTGGTGACATCACGCGAATTGAATCAGAATTAACTTATGCCTTGGTCACAGGGGTTAAGACGATTTCCATCACAGAATTATCAAATAACTATCTTTCGGCATTGTCAACCTTTAACTTATATTTTCAAGCTTCAAGGCAGGTTGTTCAAGGCAAGGAATTTATCAGCTTTGTGACGATGAACTTGGTAATGGATTCCTTTTTTCGGAAAATTATTCAGTATCAACCGTAAGCTATCATCACGCTCTCAACAACTAACTTATACTTGGAGGAAAAACGATGGTTCAATTGGTTCGCTCATTTAATTATTTTATTTATTTAAAAATAATGTTACTGGTGATTCCCAGTCTCTACTTGATCTACGCACTATTAAGCGCTGCTAAGGCTAATCTGTCAATGATGACGTATATTGTGACTCAGCCAGTGGCTACGATAATGTTGTTGGTTTCCTGTTTATCCCTCTTTTGGTTTTTGTTGTATCAACGACATTATGATCAAAGGGGCCAAGGCAAAGACTTGCGGAAAAGTCTGTTCTTTTATCTAGTGGCCTCAGCCATAGTAGGAAATCTGGTGGGTGCTGGGTTAGCGGGGCTGGCGATTCGCCAAATGCCTAAGCCGCTTGAAAAAACCGGCATCAAAGAATTTTGGTTTGAAGGAATCTTACTGCTGATCACCTTATTTTGTAGCTTTGCTTTAATTCGAATGAGTTTAAGTGTATTGTAAGCCGAAGAAACCACTTGTTTCTTGGCTTTTTTTGGCTTTCAACCAGTAGTTGATTGTATCGACCAAAAAGAGCTGTTATGATTTAGATAGCTTAAAGAAAGACAGGGAGGAGTGACAGTGACATCGTATATTAGTCAAAATCTTAAAGTTTTGCGCAAGAACATGGGGTTAACTCAGCTGGAGATGGCAGGTGCCTTGTACGTCACTCCTCAAGCTGTTTCAAAGTGGGAACGTGGGGAGTCATTGCCAGATATTTCCTTGGTCCCCCAATTGGCTCAGCTGTTCGACGTGTCAATCTCGACTTTATGGGAAGAGTCGCTAACAGAAACGCCTAATAGTTCTCTTCAATTGCTGAACGAGCTGCCTCATTCTTTTGTGAGCGATCAGCTGATTAAGAACGTGTTATCAGAATTAGACGCCGTTACTGACATTAAAGAGATCGTGATTCGTTTCGATTTTTTTCTGTTGTTAACGGAGACTCAAAAAGAGAAAATTGTTTCAGCAGTTTTGGGGATTCCTGGTTCTGATCATTTAGTTGAGGAGTTCTACTATTATTTATCGAGTAAACAAAAAGAACTAGTTGTCGTGGAATTATTGAGGACTGAGCGCTATTTGGCGTTGGAACTATTGATTCCGATGATGACAAAAACAGTTAGAACAAAAGCCTTGGAGTTAACGTTAGCTAATCACTACTTCGATTTTTTGGAAGAATTATTGCCGTTTTTGAACCAGAGCCAGAAACAACTGATTATTGATTGTGCTCAGCAGGGGGGCATAGGATTCAGTCAATTGGAAAATTTTGTGACGTTTTTTACTGAAAGTCAGCGTCATCAATTAGTCTTATTAGAGGAGGATTTAGATGGATGCAAATGAACAGAAGTTAAAAGTCCTGAGTATGTTGCAAGAAGGAACGATCACTCAGAGTGAGGCATTGGAGCTATTGGAATTGATCGGAGCTGAGTTAAACGCCCAACAGGTGAAGCAACCAAAGCCAACTGAACCAGTTGAAGCTGATGAGCGGCGTCCCCGCCGTGAACGTGAGCCGATTAAGTTATCGATACCGGAGTCGCCGATTGATTTTATGGGAGGAAGCCATCAGGTTTTTTCAGCCACTGCCGATGTCGATGCTGATGTAATTAGGATGCTTAAATTAGTAGGGAAAAATAGCAAGATTTCGCTGCGAACTCATCAACAGGGGACCATTCAAATTGAAGGACGTTATAAACCTATTCGTAATGGTGATCCGAAAATTCGCTTTGAAGAGCAGAATGGTAGTTATGCCTTGAACTACAATTCCCATGCCGTTAGTTACATGGGGTTGGATGTGAGTGTACCAGAAAATTTGATCAAACGGCTGCATGTGGAAAACAGTAATGCTGAAATTTCATTGACGGGTGTGGCGTCAACAGAGCTGAATGTGACAACTAAAAATGCTCGACTGAGGCTTCAGGGCATTCAAAGTGATGTGATTGTGGCTTCTACAAAGAATGGTAACATTGACGTGAACGAAGTTGCGGCGACTAAAATTGAGTTAGGTACGACTAATGCTGAAATTGATGTTAGAAATGTCAAAGCCAATTATGCTGAGTTATTTACCACCAATGCCTCGGTAATGTCGGACTGCAATCAAATTATAACCACGAAAGTCCGAACGAAAAATGCTAATATTTGGTTAGATATAACGAATCTAGCGATTCAGCTCGAGGATTGTCAATACGTTATTGATGGTCAAACCACTAATGGAAACATCGACGTATTATTGCCTTACAAGGAGGAGCTGCCTTATAAAATCAATGCCAATACTAAACGAGGAAGAATCCGCACAAAAGGCAGCGAGCTTTTAGTGATTGCCAGTGATAAAGGTTATTTAGATGGTAAGACAGTTGATTACAAGTTATCAGGAACGAAATTGGATTTAGCCTTACAGACGACTAATGCTGATATTAATGTCAATAAGTAAAGCGGTCCTGGAGAAATGGCAACAGGGTGGACTTAAATCCATCCTGTTTTTACCATTCTCAGTCAATTCCATGAAAAATGGTGACAGCAAAGTTGCCAAAAAAGGGGAGCTCAATTACGGCAATAGATCTGATCTTAGGGGCTGGTTTAGCGATAGTGGACAACTTTAATGGCTCTTTTTTGTTGTTAACGGACTAGACAGTGATGAGGAACAATGATACCCTTAGGTAAAACGTTTTCAATGACGTGAGATGGAATGAAAGGAAGTGTGAGGATGGAACAAACGTTGGTTATGATTAAACCAGATGGTGTGGAGCGAAAATTAGTGGGTGAGATTATTCAGCGGTTTGAACGAAAGCAGCTAAAGCTTAGTCAATTAAAAGTGGGGAGGATGCCTCGTGAGTTGGCAGAAGCACACTACGCTCATGTAAAGGGGCGCGATTTTTTTGAGGATATGATCGACTACATGACGTCTTCAGATGTTGTGTATTTAGTATTAAGTGGCACTGACGTGATTAAGACGGTTCGCAAGATGATCGGGGTGACCAATCCACTAGAAGCCGAGCCTGGAACGATTCGTGGCGACTATGGTGCCACCAGCTATCAAAATATTGTTCATGCTTCAGACTCGCCAAAGGCGGCCGAGCTTGAAATTCAGCGCTTCTTTGGTTAGAAGAACTTTGCTCTTTTTATCAATTTAGAAAAGCTGAACGAGGCGCTGCCGTTGCCGTTATTGCTTTACTTCGTTGCCTTGTGAAGTGGGATCCAAACTACGATAGAGAGAAGGTTTTTTATTTTTCTATAAACTCAGAAAAGCTTTTCGCCTTTATCAGCGAGAAGCTTTTTGGGTTTGATGCAAGAGGTGACGAAGGTTTCCTTCGCTTAATCTCTCTCTTGTTGGCGATATTGACTAGGACTTAAGCCCGTATGTTGTTTAAAGACACGACTAAAGTAATGTTGACTAGGGTAACCGATCTTTTCCCCAATTTCTTGTACAGAGTAGTGAAATTCTTGCTGCAACAGTTCTTTGGCTTTAGCGATTCTTAAAGTGACTAAATAATCATTAAAGGACTTACCTAAATGTTGTTTCATTTGTTTGCTCAAATAAGAGGGATCAACAAAAAGAGCAGTGGCTACCATTGACAATGACAGATACTTTTTGGCATGATGGTGAGTCAAATAATCAGCAGCCCGATTGCAGAGTTCGTTAGTGGAGTATTTTTTCTTAGTCTTTCCCGAAGCGTTAACTAGCTCATAAGTAAGTCGGTCTACTAAGTCTTTCATGTCTGATTGTGCCACGGGTTTTAAAAGATAATCAAAGACCCCGAGATGTATGGCTTGACGGGCATATGAGAAATCATCATAACCACTGATCATGACAATTAAGGTTTCTGGACAACGCTTTTTAATAGCCGCTACTAAATCGAGGCCGTTCATGTCAGGTAAGTTAATATCGGCAAAAACTGCTGTGATTCTGTCCTGTTTGTCAATAAGGGCCAAAGCTTCATGGGCGGTTTCAGCTTGTAAAACATCGGCAAAGTGATTCTCGACGTGTGTGACCATTCTGGCTAGCCCTCTTCTAATGATCGGTTCGTCATCAATGATTATTAATGTCATAAGTAGGTTCCTTTCAGTTTGTATTCCAGAGGTAGTTCGATCGTGACTATAAAATGCTCATTTTGGATTGCAGCCATGATGGTGGCTTTTTCTTGGTAGGTTAACCGCAATCGATAAGCGATGCTGTAAATACCGAAGCCAACTGTTTTTCGATGAGTTAAATCACTTGCTAAAAAGTCTTGTATGGCTTTTAACTTTTCAATTGAGGGCATGAGGCCTGTGTTGCTAATTCTTAGTCGGATATTTTTTTCGTCTCTGTTTACTTTAATTATTAATTGTTGACCTTTAGTCGAAAGAGGGCGAATGCCGTGATAAAGGGCATTCTCAACTAAAGGCTGCAATAAAAAATGGGGAACGATAGCATTAAGTAATCCTTCATCTAGATCGTATGAATAAGCAATTTGTTTTTCATAACGTATCTCTTGAATAGTCAGGTAGCTAGACACATGTTGCAATTCTTTTTCAAGTGTTGTCATTTCCGAGCCATTATTTAAGCCGACTCTAAAGTAATCGCTAAGGGATTGAATGACGTTTTCCACTCCTTGGCGATCGCCTTCAGCTGATAACCATTGAATAGTGTCCAGTGTGTTATATAAAAAATGTGGTTTAACTTGTTCTTGTAGCAGTCTAATTTGTCCTTTGATATTTTCTTGCTGTGTCGCGTATACTTGATCGAGCATCTTATTGAACTGCCGCCCTAATTGGCCAATTTCATCTGCTGATGTAATGGTAGCTCGCACTAGTTGATTGCCAGCTTGGACGGCAGTCATGGTTTGGTTGAGGTTTTCAATGGGTTTGACGAAAGCTCTTAAGAGAAATAAGAGCAAGATAATAAATACCAAGAATAAGATAGCAGCCAGACCAATGGTGATGCTACGAATTCGCAAGCCTGTTTGCAATAATTCTCGTTGACTGACTGTGTAGGTTATTTTCCATTCAGGTAGGAGTTCAATATGACCATTAAACGTTATCCATTTTTCAATGGGTTTTTCTGAAGTCAGTTTGGATTGGGAGTTGGCCGGTTGATTAACCAGCTCACCAACACCATCGTAAATGGTGAGTTCTTCTGCCATTTGTTCCATCTTGTCAACATTAATTGCGGCGGCGATATATTGAATGTCTTCACTTGTTGGGACAGGCAGGCGGTACAGAACGATCACAATGTCGTGAGTTCCTTCTTTAGAATGCAAGGCGTTGCTGACTGTATAGGGAAAATCACTGGCAATCAGCCGCTGATAGTAAAGCCTGTCTTGAATTGAAAAACTGGGAGCTATCCAAGATTTGGACACTCCTTTAGAGTTCACCAAACGAATTGATTCGTAGATGTTTTGTTGACGTTCCTCAACAGCTTTAGTTTCTGTAAACAAATCAGCTGTTGTCAGGTTGTGCCGACTGGAAAATTCTGCGAGAGTCGCGATTTCACTAATTCGCTCGCTGAACCAATCGTTAATTTGTTTGCTTTTACTGGAAACCAGTTGTTGGGTAGCCTGCTTGTTTAAAGGTAATGCCGTTAGAGTTATTTCCCGATTAATGGCAAAAAACAAGCCGATAAAAAGCAGTAAAAAAAGCAGACTGGTACTAAGGAGTAATTTTCTTTTAAGTGAAGTCATAGTGACGGATCCTTTTATGATTTTTTCTTGCGTGATAGATAGACTGAAAAGTGCACATTGAGACGGTTTTGTCTAAAGACGGACGGTTCATCTTCTCCTATAATCTGAAGTAGTCGTTGATCTGTTAACATGATCACTAGTGAGCATGTTAGAACATCAATAGTATAACATTAATTGGTCTGGCTTTCTCAATTAATTTTGATGATTAAGGGAATCTAATAATAAGTTTTAGAACTTGTTCATTTAGAGCATCTTACCAGAGTGAATGATGTGAAAGTTATCAAGGAGGAAAAATAATGAAAAAAATTTATCGTTTAGGGCTATTGTTAGGGCTGCTAGTATTGGCGGGGTGTCAAGCTAATGACGCCATTGGAAGTGGAACGTTTGAAGGAACAGGCGATGGTAAGCACGGTGATATTAAAGTAGAAGTGACAGTTAAGGACAAGCAGATTGATGGGATTAAAGTCGTTAAACACTCTGAAAATGAAGTCTTGGCCGAACCTGTTTATGATGAGTTACAAGAGACCATTGTAGAAACAAATTCTCCAGAAGTCGATGTAGTAACTGGATCAACGGCAACTAGTGACGGATATATTGCGGCCGTAAAAGATGCCATTAAGAAATCTGGTATAACTCTTGTGGCATCATCGAAAAAGAACAAAAAAGAGCCAAAAGAAGAAGCTGAACAGAGCTATGACGTGGTAGTAGTAGGATCAGGTGGTGCTGGTTTCAGTGCAGCGATTGAAGCTAAAGAGGCCGGGAAATCAGTGATATTAATCGAAAAAATGCCTGCTGTTGGTGGCAATACATTGATTTCTGGTGCGGAAATGAACGTGCCGAATAATTGGGTTCAGAAAAAATTAGGGATTAAAGGTGATTCGCCAGAAATTATGGCGGCAGACACGCTTAAAGGTGGGGACAATGTTGGGGATCCCGAGATGGTGAAAGTGATGACTGACAAGGCCTTAGAAGCAGCCGAATGGTTAAGAGATGACATTAAAGTAAGTTTTATCGAAGATCAATTGTTTCAATTCGGTGGGCATTCTTATAAACGGGCGCTGATTCCAGAAGGACATACTGGTGCAGAGGTCATTAAAAAATTCCGTAAAAAAGCCGAAGAGTTGAAAATTCCAATTAAACTAAACACAACAGCCACGGACTTAATCCAAGACAAAGAGGGAAAAGTAACAGGGATTAAAGCGACTAACAGAGAGGATCAGTCGATTTCTTATATGGCCAAGGATGGTGTCGTGTTAACCACAGGTGGTTTTGGCTCTAATGTTGAGATGCGTAAAAAGTATAACTCTAAAATGGACGAAAGTTATATGTCGACTGTCACAGAAGGTTCAACGGGCGATGGGATCGTGATGGCTGAAAAAATCGGTGCGGGTTTAACGAATATGGAAAGTATTCAAACTTATCCAGTTTGTAATATTGAAACTGGCGTAATCTCACTGCTTGCAGATACTCGCTTTGATGGTGCAATTTTAATCAATCAAGAGGGGCTGCGTTTTGTGGAAGAATTGGAGCGACGAGATGTGATCTCAAATGCTATTTTAAAACAGACGGGTGGGTATACTTATCAGCTGTGGAACGACGATATTAACGATATTTCGAAAACGATGGAAGCACATGAAGGCGAGTATGATGAGTTGGTAAAACAAAAGCTGATCGTCAAAGCAGATACTTTAGAAGAAGCTGCCGACTTTTTTGATATCGATGTTAAGCAGTTGAAAGCAACTGTAGAAAAAGTGAACCAGTATGCCAAAGACGGTGAAGACAAGGAGTTTAATCATCGAGGTGGCTTGGTATCACTGGAAAAAGGACCTTACTACATTGAAAAAGCCGCACCTTCTGTTCATCATACAATGGGTGGGTTGATAATCAATGAAAAGACCGAAGTTTTAAAAGAAGATGGTACAGTGATTTCCGGTCTTTATGCAGCAGGTGAATTAACAGGTGTGATTCATGGTAGCAATCGTTTAGGCGGTAATGCCATTACAGATATTATCGTATTTGGTCGAATTGCTGGTCAAGAAGTTGGTGGAAAATAGCGATTTATAGCGAATACATCATTTAGTCCCCTTGTAGTTGTTAAGTTGTCACTCATGAGTGATGATTTAACAACTATTTTTAACTTATGTTACAATGAGGTAGAAAACTGGGAGGTGAATCGCCTTGACTAACTATTTTATCGACGAAATAAGCCCCAATGTTACAAGTTTTACTAGTCGTCGACATCATGTTTTTTACTTAATCGAAGGGGAGTCGCAAGCTTATGTGATCGATACTGGCATGGAGCCCTCAGCTATTCGCCCCTTATTAGAGGAGAGGACTGATAAACCGTTGGTGCTTTTGGTAACCCATATGCACTGTGATCATCTGTATCATGCAGATGAATTTGAGACTGTTTACGTACCGGCGAAGGATTTAAAGATTTGGTCCAAACTAAAAAAAGAAGCGTGGTTCGCAACCATTGTCTTTAAAGCCTGGCCCAAAAGATATGCCGTGGCCAATTATCAACCTTTTAGCGAAGGGGATCAGTTTGCCCTGAGCTCGAGGTGTGCCATCGAAGTGATGGAAGCCCCAGGCATTCTCCAGGCTCAAGTTTATTTGTCTACCACGCGGAAAAACTGATCTTTGTTGGTGACGCATTTTATGCCAACACATGGCTGTGGTTACCTAGTAGTGGTAGCTTATCAGACTATTTGCTGATGATCGAGGGGCTCTTAGAAAAATTACGTCCCTATGCTGACTACCGGTTTGTTGGTGGGCATCGCCCTTATCAAAGAGTTGAAGAGGAGCAACATGATCCCTTAATTTCTTATGAGACGTTAATCGATATGAGAGAGCTTTGTCGGGCTCGTCTGGAGCAGCGGATTACGCCAGCGGAGCAGCCTCGATATGGTCCTTTTAACTTAGAGATTTATCGATTAGGGAAAGCGGGACTCTGGCTAAAGAAAAAGGTTAATTAGAAAAGCTGAACGCCTCGTTCTGCTGGATCCAAACTACGATATAGAGAAAGTTTTATACTTTCCTATAAAGTTAGAAAAGCATGTTACGCAAGAGCGTAACATGCTTTTTAGAGGTGTTGGTAATGTTGTTCCACTTTTTTTTCAGGGACAACCCACATGATTAGAATGACGATATTGACGATCAAGACGATAATTGGTGCGATTAAGTATCCCAATAGGAGGGCCACTAGGTTTAAGCTGACAGAGATTTTGGGCTTCCGATTATCCTTGAGGCGCTTGGCAATCAGTGAATCTGTTCCATTGTTTTTGATCAAGCCTTTTGCCAAGAAGAGATAGGCTAAATTAGCCAGGAAAACAATTAAACCGTAAGTTAGTTCTGGTGCCTGACTCAAAGGGAATTCACTGAGCCATGAAGTGGCAAATGGAAAGAGGGAAATGCTGAAGATAAACCAGTTGTTAAGCCATAATACAGAGCCGTTAACGGTCTTTGCTAGTTGAAACATATGATGGTGATTATTCCAATAAATAGCTAAGTTGATAAAACTGATTAAATAGATGATCAGTTTGTGACTTTGGCTGAGTAAGCCATTCCAGCTGTCCGTCACTGGAATCTTCAATTCAAGAACCATTAAGGTCATGACGATCGCAATTACCGCATCGGTAAAAGCTTCCACTCGAGTTTTTGACATATCTGTCCTTCTTTCTGATGAGTCAAGCATTTTTTATAGCTAAATCATAAGCTATTTTGCTATTTAAATAAAGCGTAGAGAACTGACCACCTAAATTGTGACGGAGATGTGAGCTTAGGTAAACTCAGAGGCAAAGGTTTTTAATCGTTCTTCTGGACAAATTCGTTTTTTTGTCCGTTCAATAGAAACCCTTTTCATTGTAAGATGAGTTCAGATAAAAAAAAGGAAGTGATCATGTTGAAAAAAATTATCAATCAACCAGAGGCTGTTGTAGATGAAATGTTAGCGGGTTTAGTTTTTACTCATGGAAATATTGTAAAGCGCTTAAATGGAAGCGGTGTGATTGTCAGTCAGGCACTTCAGAAGAACAAAGTGGGGCTAGTATCAGGTGGTGGTAGCGGTCATGAACCTGCTCATGCTGGGTTTGTTGGCAAAGGCATGCTGTCTGCAGCGGTTTGCGGCCCAGTCTTTACCTCGCCAACACCAGATCAAGTGTTGGAAGCTATTCAGGTAGCAGACCAAGGAGCTGGTGTGTTATTGATTATTAAAAATTATTCTGGTGATGTGATGAATTTTGAAATGGCTCAGGAATTGGCAGAGATGGAAGATATCCAAGTGGCGACGATTATTGTGGATGATGATATTGCAGTTGAGGACAGCACCTATACGGCAGGTAAACGAGGCGTAGCTGGAACGGTCCTAGTTCACAAGATACTAGGGGCAGCGGCTGATCAAGGTGCTAGTTTAAGTGAGATTAAAGCGTTGGCGGATGGGATCGTTCCCAATATTAAAACGTTAGGGGTGGCTTTAAGTGGCGCAACGGCGCCAGAAGTTGGACATCCTGGTTTTACCTTAGGGGAAGATGAATTGGAATTTGGGGTAGGGATTCACGGTGAACCAGGGTATCGCAAAGAAAAAATTATGTCTTCGAAAGAGTTAGCAAAGGAAATTGTCAGTAAGTTGAAGGAAGCGTTTGAGTGGCAAGCAGGTGATGAATTTGGTTTGTTGGTCAATGGCTTAGGTAGCACCCCTCTGATGGAGCAATACATTTTCATGAATGATGTAAAAGCGCTATTAGCAGCCGATGACTTAAAGATGACGTTTAAAAAAGTTGGCGATTATATGACTGCTATCGATATGGCGGGTTTATCTTTGACGATGGTTAAATTGAACGAGCCAGAATGGTTAGGGTATTTGAACCATTCCGTTAGTACGATTGCCTGGTAAGAGTTAAAAGGAAAGGGTGTAAGTAGATGGATGTGGCAAAAGTAAAAGAATGGTTGGCCTTGTTTACCACCAAAATAAATGAGGAAAAGGCCTATCTAAGTGAGCTAGACAGCGCCATTGGTGATGGTGATCATGGGATGAATATGGCCAGAGGAACCACTGAAATGATGGTAGCGTTAAAGGAAAAAAATCCTGAAACAGTGGTAGAGGTCTTTAAGTTAGCGGGCATGACTTTAGTAAGTAAGGTAGGCGGTGCTTCTGGTCCCTTATATGGTTCAGCATTTATTAGTATGGCCAAAGCAGCCATGAGTTCAGAGGAATTAGTGACTATTTTAAACGCTGGACTGGCAGGCATTCAAAAGCGTGGTAAAGCAGAAGTCGGTGAAAAAACCATGGTAGATATGTGGGCAGGAGTGATTGGGGCTCTTGAAAATGACCAGTTAACAGCGGATGTGCTCGTCGACATTAGTGAACAGACCAAGGATAAGATTGCGACAAAAGGACGGGCGTCTTATCTCGGTGAACGTTCAATCGGTCACTTAGATCCGGGAACTGTCTCTAGTCGTTACCTGTTTGAAACCATGTTGGAAGCTGGGGTGAACTCATGAGTGAATTGGGTGTGGTGATCGTCTCTCATGTGCCGGACATTGCAGCAGGTGTTGTTAAGTTGCTGAAGGAAGTGGCAAAAGATGTCGCCATTACCTATGCCGGTGGCACAGATGACAACGAAATCGGTACGAGTTTTGCTAAAATTCAGTTGGCTTTTGATGAAAATAAAGCTGATCGGTTAATGGCGTTTTACGATCTGGGCAGTGCCAAAATGAATTTGGAAATGGTCATGGAATTTACCGATAAAGAGGTTCATTTGTACGATGTGGCGCTGATTGAAGGCGGTTATACAGCAGCGGCGTTAATTCAAGCGGGAGCTGATTTAACAGCGATAGAAGAACAATTGGCCCCCTTAAAAATTAAATAAAGAAACTCAATAACTAAAAACTCGGAGGTAATAAGAAATGAGAAAAGCATTTATCAGTCCAACTAAGTACGTTCAAGGTGAAGATGAATTAGTGAATTTAGGGTATTTTATTAAAACATTTGGCGAATCGGCCTTATTAATTGCTCATCAAGACGATATTAAGCGGGTTCAGACACAATTGGACGAAACGGCTGAAAAATTTGGTGTGACGATTGTGTCAAGTAGTTTTAATGGAGAGTGTTCTCGACAAGAAGTGGCGCGCTTGCAAGCATTGGCAAAAGCCAATGCCACCGATTGTGTGGTTGGGCTTGGCGGTGGTAAAGCGATTGATACATCTAAGTGTGTGGCTGAAGGGGAAGCTCTGATCATCGTGCCAACGATTGCTGCGACCGATGCTCCAACGAGTCATTCAGCTGTTTTGTATACCCCAGAAGGTGAGTTTGACGATTATGCTTATTTTAAACAAAGTCCGAGTGTGGTTTTAGTTGACACCAAAATTATTGCAAATGCGCCAACGCGGTTTTTAGTAGCGGGGATGGGAGACGCTTTATCCACTTTATTTGAAGCCCGCGCAACAGCTAATTCTTATGCAAACGTCAATGCAGGTTTACCTTGTGGTTACTTGACGAAGGAAACAAAACCTGCTAAACACACGATTGCTGCTTATACCATGGCTCAAGTTTGCTATGAGACGTTATTAGAAGATGGGTATCAAGCTAAACTTGCTTGCGATAATAATCTGGTAACCCCCGCTTTAGAGAATATTGTTGAAGCCAATATCTTGTTATCTGGACTGGGGTTTGAAAGTAGTGGGTTAGCGGCCATCCACGCGATCCATGATGGTTTAACTGTTTTGGCGGGGACCCATCACTATTTTCATGGTGAAAAAGTGGCGTTCAGCACAATTTGCCAATTAGTTTTGGAAAATGCCGCTACGGAAGAGCTATATGAGGTATTAGACTTTTCATTATCGATTGGGTTACCAGTCTGTCTGGCCGATATTGGGGTTGAAAGTATTAGTTTTGAAGAGGCTTTGGAAGTGGCTGAAAAGGCCTGTATTCCTGAAGAATCCATTCATTCAATGCCTTTTCCAATTGAGGTGGAAGCCGTTGCTTCAGCCATTATTGCTGCGGACAAAATAGGCAGTGAGTACCGCAAGCAGTTTGTTAGATAATAGTGTAATGCTTGATAATGAGTAGCTGTCAGGAAGTGAGAGTCGCTACTAACAATAAGAGACCTTGGGAACGATACCAGGTCTCTTGCTGTATTTTGTCCTCTAATTTATCCCTTAGTATGGTAAACTGATAAGTAGAACATTATCTGTTGTTATCCCTATGATTAGGGCAACCGTTTATTATAGAAGATCGCTGATTTCCTAAGGTGAGTTGTTCAGCAGCCTGTATTTAAAGGCGACAGATTGATATTAGAGGTGTAGATGATGAAAAAAATTATGAATAAATCAAAAGATGTGGTGACCCAATTATTATCGGGAGTCGCATTTGCCCATGAGGAGATCTTGGAACGGGTGCCGAAAACAGGCATTTTGCTTCGGCGTCATCGAGTCTCAAATCAAGTGGCAGTGATCAGTGGCGGGGGAACAGGACATGAACCTGCGCATTCTGGATACATCGGAGATAATTTTCTGGCTGCCAGCATTAACGGGCCGATCTTTACCCCACCAACGCTTGAAGAAATTTTAATGGCAATTGAGTTAGCGGATCAAGGGGCAGGTGTTTTTTTAGTTATTAAAAATTTTGAAGCAGATGTGAGTCATTTTTTAGCAGCTGAAGCAAGTGCTATTGCTAAGGGGCATTTAGTGAAGCATGTGATTGTTAACGATGATTGCTCCATTGAAAAAGTCAATTTTAAAAAGCGGCGTCGTGGTGTGGCTGGAACGGTTTTTGTCCATAAAATAGTGGCTGGGGCAGCGGCTAAAGGGCATGGATTAGCTGAGTTAGCCCAACTTGCTGAGGATGTGGTCTCATCTTTAAACACTTTAGGAGTAGCCTTAGCTCCTGGCACGTTGCCAGGGACGGATAAGTGTCAATTTCAATTAGCGGAAAGTGAAATTTCATTTGGCATTGGCATTCATGGCGAGGCCGGCTATCGGGAAGAACCATTGGAGTCTTCTGAAAAATTAGCCAATGAGCTCGTGAATAAATTAAAAAGTCAATATACTCTTAAGGGAGGCAGCCAGTTGGCGATTTTAGTTAATGGCTTAGGTAGCACACCTTATATGGAGTTGGCTATCTTTACCAATGATGTACGGCGCTTGTTGGAATTAGAGGGGATTCAAGTCCGTTTTAAAAAGACGGGAAATTTTATGACGTCCCTAAACATGGCTGGTGTGTCCTTAACTTTTTTGGAGTTAAAGGACGAGCAGTGGCTGAACTATCTGATGTTACCCACCGATGCTTATGGCTGGTAAAAGGAATAGAACCGCAAAAAACAACGCCGATAGCGTTGTTTTTTGGTTCAGCTCTGATCGGCTGGAATGAATGGAATGATCTTTTGTTGATAAGCTTGCTCTTGTACCTCCCGTGGCAGGTTGCGAATATCATGAACATAGCCGTTAACTTGAACGAACCAAATATGACTATTGTTTAATAGTTGGCTGGGTAATTTCCAGTGCCAATCAAATTGGTTGAGATGAGGAATCATCTTCATGATACTGTTGCTTTTACTGCTGATGGTGTTGCCAGCAGCTCCGAAGTGAGTTGAAATCTCACTTGATTTGACATGGGGAGTCTGAGTTTTGTCAAACAAGAAGTTAACAGAGCCAATTGCGTATATGATACTGGCGGCCCAAATCGTTTCTTTGCCTCGCTCGATAGGCGAGGGGCGCTTGCGACAAAGTGCCTCCAATAACTTTAGGGCTAATTCTTCGTATTCATCGTTTAAATACTGTTGTGAGAAACTGCTGATAAGTGGGGCAATGGCGCGATACTTTGCCTTCATCTTTTTAGGAATAGCCATCATATTCTCCGTTCTATGTTTATGTGGTGGTAATAATGCCGCTAATAGCTTTTTCAAGGACCTGGGCGGTGTCTTTTGCCAAATCCTTAACAGGTTGTTGACAGCCGTTCATTAGCCATTCTTTGGTCACTCCTACAAAGGCGTGACTCAAGAGTTCCGCACTAAAATCAAGATTTTTAACAGGGACTGGAAAAGTCTGTTTAACTGCGACGTCCTTGATGATGGTTTTCAACAGACCTTGAGTGTGTTCTAGAAAATAATGATCAAAAGAATTTTGTTCTGACACCTGAAGGGCATTACAATAAAAGACTTGTTGATGATAAAAATAATCCAATATTCGAAAGATGACTTTATGCCATTCTTCGTAGTCTAGAAAGTCGCTAATATTTTCACTGATGTCTTGGCGATAGATCCATGCCAATAATTCATATTTGTCTTGAAAATGGTCGTAAAATGTTTGGCGGCGAATTTCAGCTTGTTCCATAATTTGTCTAATGGTTATCTTTTGAAAAGGAACGTCTTCCATTAATTTTTTTAAGGAGTAAGCGATGACTTTTTTGGTGATCAGTGATTCTTGCATCTGTTTTCCTCCTTAAAAGCGACCCTTTGTCTGTCTCAATTATACCACGAAGTTTTTAATTATTGGTGAAAAATCAAAAGAGAAACCTTCTAGGAAAAAACGACGCTAGTCAAAAAAGCAGACTTTTTTTGCCAATTAAGAGCAGTTCTGTGCTAGAATAAGACTGAATGACCCACCTGTTGTTATGTTAGACCGCTATTTATGGAAGGAGTGTTGTCTGATGGGAAAGGTGAATAGTCGTAAGTTAGAATTGGAAAAGACCCGTCAGGCGATCCTCGCTGTGGCGTCAGAGCTGTTTATGAGTAAAGGATTTAAGCATACCTCAACTCGAGAAATTGCTGAACGTGTTCAGATTACCCAACCAAATCTCTATCATCACTTTAAGAATAAGAAAGACTTGTATCTAGCAGTAATCACGCAATTAACGGATAATGTCCGAGATGATTTAACGGTGATTGTCAAAAGTGACTTAGTATTGGATCAGAAACTATTTAAGATGATTGTGTTGTTGATTGATAAACATCCGACTAATTTATTTTTAATGTTAAATGATATGTTTGTTGAAATGGAGCCTGAGTCTCACGGCCAGCTTTATCAGATTTTTAAAGGAACTTATAGCGATAATTTTGCCGCTGTATTTAACCAAGAAAGCAATCAAAAGGCTTTGCGTGAAGGGGTCACAGTAGAGGATGCTGCTCGTTTTGTGTTATACAATGTGAGTTCGATGCTCAGCATTCAACAAACTTATCAAAAAACCTCTCGCCATGAAGATATCCGCTTGTTTGTCGACTTTATGCTCCATGGAATCATTAGTTAAAGCTTTGCCGCGAGGCAAGGCTTTTTTTTCTCAGCACTCTAATGATAAATTAGGAGTGTTTATTTCCATTTATCAATTGATAAACAAAACGCTTCACTTATCATTTGATAAATGATATATTGGATGTATTCAAAAATGAAAGATGTGAGTGCGGATGTTTTTAGGAATTAATGAAATTAAATATTCTAAAGGTAAATATGTATTGGTTATTTTGGTAATGGCTTTAGTCGCGTGGTTGATTTTTATCTTGTCGGGACTAGCCAATGGCTTGGCTCAAGGAAATCGTTTGGCAGTCGATCAGTGGCAAGCAGATGGGATCGTTTTGGCAGAGGAAGCTAATAGTAATTTGAATGCCTCCACCTTAAATGAATCGGTTTTGGCTTCAATCGAGGGAGATCAGGTTGAACCGATTGGGCAATTGTCTTTGGCCATTCGTCAAAAAGATCAAAGTAAAGCGGATTTGACTAATGTGAGCCTTTTTGGGATTGAGACGTCAGGCTTTTTAATGCCAAAGGTGATCGAAGGAGCGGCTGATTTGGAAAAAAATCAGGTAGTCGCCTCTGAAGCTTTAAAAAATCAGGGTTACGAGCTTGGGGATAAGTTAACAGCTGGCAAATACGCTGAGGACTTGGAGTTAGTCGGTTGGACAAAAGAAAGCAGTTTTAATATCGTGCCGGTGATCTACGCCAATCTTGATACATGGCGTGCTATTAAGTATGGCGACAACCCAGCTTCCAGTGAACTGGTCAATGGCTTTGTTGTCAAGTCAAAGGATGGTCAAAAGATAACAACTAGCGATCAGGACAGCCAAGTCATTAAGATAGAAGACTTCATTCAAAAATTACCTGGTTATAGTGCGCAGAACTTAACCTTAGATGGCATGATTTACTTTTTAATCGTTATCTCAGCTTTTATTTTGGGAATCTTTATTTTTGTGATGACCTTGCAAAAGACGGCCATGTTTGGCGTTTTAAAAGTTCAAGGCGTGCCGACGAGTTATTTAGCTAAGTCTGTTTTATTACAAACAACGGTCTTAGCTGTAATTGGTGTTGGCATCGGTCTAGCGTTGACGGTTGTGACGGTGCTGTTTTTACCAGACTCAATGCCATATGCAACCAATTACCCGAGAATTGCTATCTTCAGTGGGTTATTGATAGTTGCGGCTATCTTAGGTGGAGCCTTCTCCATCCGTACGGTAGCGAAAATTGACCCATTAGTTGCCATAGGAGGTTAGACAGATGTCAAAAGTATTAGAATTAGTCAATGTGCAGAAAAAATTTGGCAGTGGCCATACGGAAGTCACGGCATTAAATGATTCAACAATCGCCATTAATGAAGGAGAATTTGTGGCTGTGATTGGCCCTTCCGGCTCTGGAAAAAGCACTTTTTTAACCATCGCTGCTGGTTTGCAGAAACCGACGACCGGAGAGGTCTCCATCGCTCAAAAGAATCTGATGAATCTCAGTAAAAAAGAATTACTGGATTTACGTTTTAAGAAAATCGGGTTTATTTTACAGAGCTCCAACCTAGTTCCTTTTTTAAAAGTGATCGATCAATTTAAATTGATTGAAAAAGTGGATAAGAGCAAAAAGAATCCAAGTAAACGAGAAGAGTTAATGAAAACCTTGGGCATCTATGACTTACGGAATAAGTACCCTCGGGATTTGTCTGGTGGTGAGCGTCAGCGAGTCGCCATTGCTTGCGCCTTGTATCATGATCCAGCAGTTATCTTGGCAGATGAGCCAACAGCTAGTTTAGATTCTGAAAGAGCCTTTGAAGTGGTGGAATTGCTGGCCAATGAAGCTAAGGCCAAAAATAAAGGGATTGTTATGGTGACTCATGATGAGCGCCTGCTAAGTTATTGTGACCGAGTGATTAAGATTCGTGACGGTCAAATGAAAGAGGTTAAGCCACCAACAAAAGAGGCTTAGAAATAAAAATTAAGGAAGATCGCCATTTTTTCGTCAGAGATTCTCTGTCATGGCAAAATTTACGAGTATAACCGTTAACTTTCTCTGTCTTTGTGAAGATAAGATGGAGAGGTTAACGGTTTTGTGGTTTTGGAGAGCAATGACTGAACAAAAACGTAACCGTTAGCGTCTTTTTGTTTAAGAAGCTCCGTTGTAAAAAAAATTACTTACAATTAATCACCAAAAATAGGTGAATTTAATTGACGAATGGCTATATTATTGGCTATACTGAAAGCCATTATTAAATAAATGATTAAAAGATCCTTTAAATCAATTAATCATCTCAAAAAGGAGAGATTTGATGGAAAAAAAATGGTTTTTCGGAGCATTAGCCGTAGCTGGTTTGGTTTTAGCGAGCTGTGGAACAGGTTCTGATACAGACAAGACGGCAACAACAAAGGAAAAGAAAGACAAGGATACCTTTACTTATGCGATTAATGGTGATCCAACATCCCTTAATCCAGTTACAGTAGGCGATCGCTGGGGGCTAACAGCAACGAATATGATTTACTCACCTCTTGTGCGAATTGAAGGAGACGGCAGCCAGAAAATGGAATTAGCTGAAAGTCTTGAACCTGCGGCTGATGGCAAGTCTTTAACAGTTAAATTAAAAGAAGATGTTAAATGGTCTGATGGTGAAGCTTTTACAGCAGATGATGTGGTCTTCACTTATGAACAAAAAGTTAAAAAAGAAAATGGCAATTCAGATAGTTTGTGGGTTGGCGATCAACCAATTGCCGTTGAAAAAGTTGATGAGACAACGGTTAAATTTAATTTACCTTCAGTGAGTGCTGCTGCGATTAACAATATCGCAACCGAAACGTATATTATGCCAGAACATGTCTTCAAAGATGAAGCGGATTTTGCTGGCAATGAACTAACAGCAGATCCAGTTGGAACTGGCCCTTATAAATTAGTTAATTATAAACGTGGCGAATATCTACAGTTTGAAGCGAATGATTCTTATTATGGTGGCAAACCAACGGTTCCTAAGGTGACCTTGCGAATTATTGGCAATGCTGATACGACGAAGTTGGCCTTACAAAAAGGGGAAGTCGATGCGTCTTTTGTACTACCAAATGACATTAAGGAATTGGAAAAAGCAGATTTAGATACCTATGAATACAGTGAAAACCGGGTTGGGTATATGGGCTTAAACAACAGCTCTGAGGCTCTGAAGGATGCCAAGGTTCGTCAAGCGGTGCTATACGCCTTGGATAAAGATGAGTTAAATAAGGCTGGTTACTTATCTGATAAGTACTATGAAAATGTCTACTCTATTTTACCGCCGGCTAACCCATTTGCCACGGATGATGTGGAAAAATATGCAACTGATGCGGAAAAATCAAAAAGTTTATTAAAAGAAGCTGGGGTTGATTCCCTTAAATTGAACTTGGCATTTTCATCTGAAGACCCTGTTCAAACGATTCAAGCGACGTTGATTCAACAACAATTACAGAAAGCCGGTATTACTGTTGAATTAGCTGGTGGTGACGGTGCAGCGATCTTTGCAGAATTGAAAAAACCAGGTTCAACGAAGTACGATCTCTTTATGGGTGGCTATATTATGGGAAATGATCCTGATTTGTATTCAGCTCTGTTTGCCTCAGATGGATCAGCCAATTATTTCCAATATAAGAGTGATGCCGCGGATAAGTTGTTTAATGATGGGGCAGTCGAGTTGGATGGAGCGAAACGTAAAGCTATTTATGTAGAGTTACAACAACAGATTGCAGATGATGCGACATTCTATCCGATTGTGGATAACCGTAAAATCTTAGCGGTTAATAAAGCGATTGGCAATGTAGAAGAGGTTGGTTTAGTGCCAATTTATACATTTGAAGATTTATCTAAACTAACAATTAAATAAAGCTGAAAAGCTTCACAAGTGGGCCGTAAAGCGCTGAGTTCCAGACTTCGTGTCTGCTCAGAATACAGCAACTTGTGGAGCTTTTTAGTTGAAATAAGGGATCCATTGAGAGTCATAGACATCAATGGGATCGCTATTTAGTTTTTTATAAAGGATGTGTAAACTTGGCTAAGTATATTTTAAAACGAATGCTGCAAGTCATTCCATTGTTGCTTGTTGTATCGTTTATTGTCTTTTCAATGATTCATTTGGCGCCTTATGACGCAATTGATGCGGTTACAACGCCGAATATGTCTCAAGAAACCATTGATATTATGCGAGCTCGTTATGGCTTGGATCAACCATTTTTGGTGCAGTATGTCTTGTGGTTAAAACAAATTATCAGTGGGGATTTTGGTCATTCGTTAGTCAGTCAGGCAAGTATTGGTAGTGAACTTGCCACACGAATTCCCAATACGATTAAATTGATTTTACCGGCCTATCTCACGGCTTTAGCAATTGCGATTGTTCTAGGGTTAGTGGCTGGCGCTAACAAAGGGAAATTTTTAGACCGTTTAATCGACGGTATTTGTTCAGTGGGGATTTCAATGCCGACGTTTTGGTTTGCGATGATTTTGATCTATTTATTAGGTTATCGCTTTGACCTGTTGCCGATTATCGGCATGCATACTGTGGGACAAGAAGGCTCATTTATTGATTTTCTGCAACATTTTATCATGCCATATTTGGTGTTGGTAGTGGCCTTTTTCCCAGATTTGGCGCGTTATGTTCGTTCCTCGACGTTACTGCAATTATCTGAAGATTATGTGACGGTTCAGAAGTCTTTTGGTGCTACCAAAAAAGAAATTTTCTTTAGACATGTCAGCAAGAATGTCTTGTTGCCAGTGGTGACGCAAATTGGCTTGGCATTGCCAATGCTGGTGACAGGGGCCATCATTACTGAAAGCATCTTTGGCTGGCCTGGAATTGGCCCTTTCCTGATGTCTGCGACAAAGAGTTTGGATTATCCGGTTATTATGGCAGTGATGTTGCTTTCAGCGACGTTGGTGATTTTAGGTAATCTACTGTCGGATGTGTTGTATACGATCGTTGATCCGCGGATTAGACAAGGAGGTGCCAAATGAAGGTAAGTGAAAAATGGCGGAAAGTTTTGCGGCGCCAACCTCGTTATTGGATTGCGATCATCTTTCTTAGCTTGTTAATCTTATTGGCTTTATTTGCGCCATTGATTCCGATTGACCCGAATCAAACAGATGTGGCTAACATGTCAGCTGGTCCTAGTTTGCAACATATTTTTGGAACCGATGAAATTGGTCGTGACTATTTTATTCGTGTGGTTTATGGTGGCAGAATCTCATTAATGGTCGGGGTGTTGGCGATGCTGGCTTCGACGATTATTGGCACGTTAGTGGGGTTGATATCTGGCTACTTTGGTGGTTGGGTTGATAATGTGCTGATGCGTTTTGTGGATATTTTATCTTCGATTCCTTGGTTAGTCTTGGTGATTGTCTTAAGCGTTCTGTTAAAACCGGGATTGGTCACCATTATTTTTGTCATAGGTTGTTTTTCATGGATGAATATTGCGCGTTTGATTCGTGCTGAGACTTTGTCGGCAAAAGAACGAGAGTATGTGGTTTATGCTCAGTTTATCGGTGAAAAACACAGCAAAATTATTCGACGGCACATTTTTCCAGCCGTTCTTTCGACTTTGATTGTTGCGGCAACAGGAAGTATTTCTGGTGCGATTATGACAGAATCAGCATTAAGTTTCTTAGGGATTGGCATTCAACCACCCGTTGCTTCTTGGGGAAGTTTATTGCAAAATGCACAAAGTAGTTTACAACAAGCCCCTTATATGGCCATTTTACCGGGATTATTTATTATCTTAACGGTTTATTCTTTTAATAGTTTGGGTAATTTCTTGCGTGATGTGACGCTGGTGGAGGGATAATGATGACAAATACACTATTAACGATAGACAATTTAACTGTTAGCTTTGAGAAAAAAGATGAGCCGACTCAAGAGATCATTCACGGCATTGATCTCAGGATTCCCAAGGGAGAAATTGTTGGGATTGTCGGAGAGTCAGGTAGTGGAAAAAGTATTTCCATGAAAGGCATCATGAATATTCTACCTGAGAATGCTGTTTTAACTTATGATGAGTTTCTTTTTGATGGTGTCCCGCGTCAGGTTGGTAAGCAAGATCGTTTACCTGCTGCGATGATTTTTCAGGACCCGATGACGGCATTAAACCCGTTGCGGACGATTGGTTATCATTTGGTTGAAGTCGTTCAACGTCAGGGAAAAGTCTCAAAAAAGGTGGCAGAAGCGGCAGCCATTGCGGAGTTGGATAAGGTCGGTATTTTATTACCAGAAAAAAGGCTGACGCAGTATCCCCATGAATTGTCTGGTGGAATGCGTCAACGGATCATGATTGCTATGGCGCTTTTAGCCAAGCCTAAGCTGTTGATTGCTGATGAGCCAACGACGGCATTAGACGTGACGATTCAAGCGCAAATATTAAGTTTGATTCGTCACTTACAAAAAGAAGAAGATCTTTCAGTGATCCTTGTTACCCACGATTTTGGGATTGTGGCAGGGATGTGCCAGAGCATCAAAGTGATGTACGATGGTGAAATTGTCGAAGAAGGAACGACGGATGAGATTTTTTACAATCCTCAGCACACTTATACAAAGGAATTGTTAAAAGCTATTCCAACCGGAGACAAAGGTGAGCGACTTTACTCACTGGGCAATCATCATTCCGATCAGAAAGAGGTTGCCAAAGGACAGATGGTTAATCTGACAGCGACTCACCGAGTATTGCGGAAAGGAGCAACCAATGACTGATTTAGTAAGAGTGGAGAATGTCAAAAAATATTTTCCTGTAAAAAATGCCTTTGGCCAAACTGAAACGATTGTTAAAGCGATTGATGATGTTTCCTTGACGATTCGAAAAGGGGAAACCCTAGGATTGGTTGGTGAATCCGGTAGTGGCAAAACGACGTTAGGTCGCAGTATTTTACAGTTGGAGGAAGTGGACGAGGGGCAAATTTATTTTGATAATCAGTCCATTGGCGGCCTATCAAAAACTGAACGAAAAGAGATCCACCGGCGCATGCAAATTATTTTTCAGGATCCTTATTCTTCCTTAAATCCACGAATGACTGCTTTGGAACAGGTTCTTGAACCTTTAAGTTTATTGTATAGCAAGGATGAGGCTCGTGAGAAAGCAGAGGCGATGTTAGCTCAAGTTGGTTTAACAGGAGCGGCGATTCAGAAATATCCACGGGAGTTTAGTGGCGGGCAGCGCCAACGGATTGGGATTGCGCGAGCGGTGGCAGTCAATCCTGAGTTTATCCTCTGTGACGAACCGATTTCAGCCTTGGATGTGTCGATTCAAGCGCAAATTATTAATTTGCTGATGGATCTGCAAAAAGAATGGTCTCTCACCTATTTGTTTATTTCTCATGATTTATCAATGGTACGCTATATTTCAGATCGAATAGCCGTGATGTATCTGGGAAAACTGGTGGAATTGGGACCAACTGAGGCGATTTTTAGTAACCCCCAACACGCTTATACGAAGCGTTTATTAGCTGCCATTCCAATCGCTGATCCAGTCAAAGCGCGTCAAGCTTATGAGACCGAGAGTGTCACGGCACTTGAGCCAATTGATACCTCAAAGGATTTAGATTGGGTGGAAGTAGCAACAGATCATTTTGTAGCGAAGGAGAGAACAATCAATGAGTAAAAATCAAATCGAATTAATCCAAGGAGAAAAGGGCATGGAACTGCCCTTAGAGGCAGGTAACTGGGTGCTGTTAAAAGACTACGGTTATTCACCTGTTCAAAGCCTAGTGGCCGCTGTTGGCGCCTGTGGTGCTTATGTGTACCAATCTATTTTAACCAATTCCAAAATCCCGTTTACTTTTGAAAAAGTTTTGATTGAGTATACCCGAGATGCTGAGCGTCAAAGTGAACCAGTCAAAAAAATTGAAATGGTCTTTGATGTGAAGGTAGCACCTGAATTACAAGATCGTGCCACTCGTGGGATCAAGTTAATCGCGAAAAATTGTCCTGTGATGCAATCCCTTGATCCCGCAATTGAAGTGATTGAAACAGTTAATTTTATTTAAGCAAAGGAGAGACCAAAGAGATTGGTCTCTTTTTTTGCGATTTACCTGTGGACCGCTAGACAAATCTTAGCGAAGAGGGCGTGTTAAAGTTTGGCTTTCGAGTTGTTAATGACAAAATGATGGTTATAATAGTTATAACAAGAAAAAAGGAGTTTGAAGATGCGCTATATTAGAAGCTTCCAATTGTCACCAATGGAACTAAAAAATCCGAATATTTATCCTTACAATAGTTTGAAACAACACTCTGGTGAAGTTGTCGTCTTTGATGGGATTACGTTGTTATATGGAAGTAATGGGTCAGGGAAATCAACTTTATTAAATATACTGGCAAGTAAATTGGGCATTCCTGGTGCGGAGCCACCAAAGGGCTGGGGGAAAACTGATTATTTTGCTCAATATACGCTTGAAAGCTCTCTTAGCTTTGAAGAGGATGATCTTGGGCGAGTTCGGATTGTCCCAGAGAATAGTCGTTATCTTAAGAGCGAAGACATTCTTTATGAAATCAAAAAAATTCAACAAGAAGCCATTTTAAGAGAAGGTTATCTTTATGAGCGGAAACAACTTGGGATGACTAAGGCTCAATTACTAATTCATAAGGCCTCCTTTAAGATGGACCAGCAAATTGAACGTCGGCAATTTGCTCAAGAAAAATATTCCAATGGTGAAACGGCCATGCAAATCTACGAGGATTACCTGCAACCAGAGGGCTTGTATCTGTTGGATGAGCCTGAAGCTTCATTATCGCCAATTAATCAACTCAAGCTGGCATCGTTAATAACTGAGGCAGCTCGTTTTTGGAAGTGCCAATTCGTGATTGCCAGTCACTCGCCATTTTTATTGGGGTCACTGGAAGGAACCATCTATAATTTGGACCAAGTGGGGATACCGACTCAAGCTTGGACAGAATTAGAAAATATTCGGACGTATCAACAATTTTTTGTAAACCATCAAGATGAATTTTAGTAAGAAAAATCAGGACCACCGAGGAACTTGGTGAGTCTTTTTTTCGTTGAAGAAGTCGATATATAGTTCCTATTAAATAATCGCGATCAGTCGTTAAACTTTCAGCTAAAGAGAAGCTGAAGCACCACTCTTCGCTCGTCATTATGTTGATAATCCAATGGAACTTTATGTTCGGATTAGTTTACGGGATGTATATATTTTTAGAAATTTTTGAAATAATTCGTGGAAATATCTGTCTAAGAAGAAAGTTTCATGAAAATATCTAACTTGAGTACGAGTTATGTCGTGAGGGAGTCTGCTAGACTGTTCCTTATCGATTGTTATGAAATGAACAAATGGTGTAAATGGATTAGATAAAAGCTAAATTGCGTCAAAAAGGGTGGAAATTTGTTATCTGGTAAGTAACTTTGGATATCTAAGCACGCTTTTTGTGTGAGGTTATGACAAAAGAAGGTACCAAAACTGTTTGAACTGACTCCCTATTAACGTTATATTGAGAGTGTAAGAAGGCTATCAAGTCGTACGCTTGAAAAAATTAATGAGGTGTTGCAAATTGTTAAGTAAAATGATTAAAGAAGAATTTATTCAATTGAATATTGAGGTAACAGATTGGGAAGAGGCAATTAGACAATCAGCAACCCCTCTACTTACAGGTAACAAAATTACAGCAGAGTATATTGAAAAAATCATTGAGATTTCACGGACTATTGGGCCTTATATTGTGATTACTAAACATGTGGCATTGCCTCATGCACCTGTTGAAAACGGGGCATTAGCTCCTGCCATGGGAATTACAACCTTGAAAACACCGGTTGTTTCAGGGAACCAAACCAATGATCCCGTTAAATATCTCTTTTGTATGAGTGCTAACGATAGTGAGTCACATCTTCAAGGGATGGCAGAGCTTGTTGAGTTGTTAAGTAATGATGAGTTTTATAGGATGCTAGATACTGCCAAATCAGCAAAAGACATTTTAGCCTATATTTCAGCCAAGGAAACAAACTAAAAACGAGAAGGTTCTTGAGTAATCTCAGGTATCGTCTTAAACAAGGGAAGAGGAAAATTTATGCATAAAGCATTAGTCGCATGTCGTGCAGGAGTTGGCTCAAGTTTAATGTTAAAAATTAAAACGGAGCAAGTTATCAAAGAACAAGGGTTTCCAATTACAGTGGAGCACTCATCATTAGATGGGGTATCAGGTTTTGATGGGGATCTATTGATTACATTATCAGATGTGGCTGAGGAGCTAAGCACTAAGAAATTAAAGCAGACGGTGATTGGCATTAATAACATTGTTGATAAAAATGAAATCGCCACCAAGCTTAAAGCCTTTTTAAATCAATAGGAGTAGGAGATTAGATAAATGAATTTTACCATTAGCTTTTTAAGCACACCAGCTGTTTTGCTGGGGATTGTTGCATTTGTTGGATTAGTTGCTCAGAAAAAAACGGGAACAGAAGTATTAACGGGAACATTTAAAACGATTATCGGTTTTATGGTCTTCAGTGCAGGTGGTGGCTTGATGACTGGAGCCTTACAAAACTTTAACAAGTTGTTTCAAACTGGTTTTAATATTGTTGGGGTGGTGGCCTCACCTGAAGCCACCACTGCCATGGCACAAACAGAGTATGCCTTAGTGACATCTTGTACATTGATTTTAGGATTTGTCATGAACTTGGTTTTTGCACGGATTACACCGATGAAAAATATATTCTTTACAACCGGCCATAGTTTATTCTTTGCTTGTGTGTTGTCATTGATTATTAAATCTTTTGGCATTTCTGATATTATGGCGATTTTACTTGGTGGAACAATTTTAGGGTTCTGTTCGGCGGCCTTACCGCAATTATGTCAACCATTTATGCGCAAAATTACTGGTAGTGATGAAACGGCCATTGGCCACTTCAATATGATCGGTTATGCGTTGTCTGGTTATATCGGTAAGCTCTTTAGTAAATACGAAAATAAAAGCACGGAAGACATTAATTTTCCCAAATGGTTGTCTTTCTTTAGAGACTTCTTAATGGGCGTTGCGGTGATCATGTTGGGCCTCTTCTATCTTTCGGCATTAAAAGCGGGGCGTGATGTGACACAAGAACTAGCTGGCACGACTCATTGGTTAGTCTTCCCAATGGTTCAAGCCTTTACTTTTACGGCAGGTATGTCAATTCTAATGACGGGCGTGCGGATGTTCTTAGCGGAAATTACGGCAGCGTTTGTCTCAATTTCTGAACGGTTTATTCCGAATTCCCGTCCAGCATTGGACGTTCCAACGGTTTTCCCTTATGCGCCAACAGCGGTTATTGTCGGCTTTTTATCAGCCTATGCAGCTGGCTTAATCGGCGTCTTCGTCATGGTTATCTTTAAGTTTCCAGTGGTGATTATTCCAGCTGCTCATATCTGTTTCTTCTCTGGGGGAACCGCAGGTGTTTTCGGAAATTCAACTGGTGGGTGGCGTGGGGCAGTTGCCGGCTCCTTTGTCATTGGCTTGCTATTAGCTTTCTTGCCAACGGTCCTTTATCCCATCTATGGCAGCATGGGACTAGAGGGGTCAACTTTCCCAAATATTGATTACAATGTGATTGGTATCTTACTAGAAAAAATCTTAAGTATATTTAATTAAACCCTAGGGAGCAGAGCGGTTGGCTTTGCTCCTTCAATCAGGGGGTGTGGAGGATAAAGGCATGAGTATGAAAGAAAGTCAGGTTTTGGAGCAATTTTTAGCGAATTTATCAGAGGAGTTAAATAAGTTTATCAATGACTTATCTCTGACAACGTTGGCAGCGGCTCGAGACATCATTTTAGAGGCTGAGTCTCAAGGTGGCCGGGTTCATGTGACAGGCATTGGCAAACCGGGGCACGTGGCAGATTATGTGGCTTCCTTGCTGTCCTCTACGGGGACGCCAGCTTATTTTTTAGATGCAACAGAAACTATTCACGGCTCTGCCGGACAAGTGCGACCGGGGGATGTGGTGATTTCAATATCGAATAGTGGTGAGACAGAGGAATTAAAGCAGACAGTGACGACTTTGAAGAAAAATGGTGCCCAGATTATTTCCGTAACAGGAGGCAAGGAATCCTGGTTATCCAAACAGAGTGATTGCACCTTACTGGCTAGTGTGGATCATGAGGGAGACCCTTTGAACAAGCCACCACGGGCCTCAATTATTGTGGAAGTAACCGTGTTGCAAGCTTTGAGTGTTTTATTGCAAGAAGGGAAAGGGTTAACCGCAAGGGAATACGTTAAATGGCACCCAGGCGGGGCTTTGGGACAAGCTGTTGCCAAACAAATGGAAGGATGTGATCAATAGATGGCGCTCAAAGGAATTATCACGGCAATGGTGACACCATTTAAAGCCGATCAAACAATTAACGAGGAAGGAACTATTGCTTTAGTAAATCGGCTGATTAATAAAGGTGTAGCCGGCCTGTTTATACTTGGGACCAATGGTGAATTTCATGTGATGAATCAGCTTGACAAGCAGCTTTTTGCTAAAATAGTGATCGAGGCAACCGCTGGTCGTGTGCCAGTTTATGTTGGAACGGGTGGCAACAGCACAGAGGAAGTTGTCAGCTTGTCAAAAGAGATGGCAACCTTAGGAGCCGATGCTTTATCAGTAATTTCCCCTTACTTTGTCGGACTAACTGAAGCAGAATTAGTTAATCATTATACAAAGATTGCCGATGAAGTAAGTATTCCAATCATCTTGTATAATATACCTAAAAATACGGGAATGAACATCAGTCCTGAGGTGGTGTCAATTTTAAGTAGCCACCCTAATATTATTGGCATTAAAGACAGCAGTGGCAGCTTGGACAACATGAGTGACTATATAGCGGCAGCAAAAGGTCAGCAGTTTGATGTCTTGTCTGGTTCAGATTCCCTTATTCTAAAAGCTTTGGAAATAGGGGCCACAGGGGCTGTTGCTGCTACTTCCAATGTCTTAACCACGAATGATGTGGCGATTTATAACCATTGGCTGGCTGGGGAATTGGTTGAAGCACAGGAGATGCAGGAAAGTATTGAAGAATTTCGGCGAGTGTTGAAATTTGGCACCTTACCTTCTGTTTTAAAAGAGGCTATATCGATTCAAGGAATTGAAGTTGGGCTTCCGCGATTACCGGTCTTACCGATAACGGAGGAACAGCGAAAAGAAGTGATTCATGTCATGGCTAACTACGAGAAAGGGGGAATTTGAGATGTATCGCAACCAGATATTATCGCGAATAGAGGAAACGGCTATTATGGCAATTGTCCGAGTTGAAACCGAGGAGCGGGCCATTGAGATTGCTGAAGGCTGTTTAGCAGGAGGAGTTGACTGTTTGGAAATTAGTTACACCTTGCCGAATGCTGGGGAAATTATTAGTTTTTTAACAAAACGATATGGAGATCGCTTGCTAATTGGGGCGGGAACTGTACTTGATTCGGAAACGGCTCGCTTGGCTATCTTAGCAGGAGCTAAATTTATTATTGCCCCTAATTATCAGGAGAGTGTCTGTCGTTTGGCGAATCGATATCAGATTCCTTATATGCCAGGCTGTACTAGTGTGACCGAAATGTTGACGGCTATGGAGGCGGGAGCAGCCATGGTTAAAGCATTTCCAATCTCTAACTTTTATGGTAGTAACCTAGTCAGCACTTTTAAAACGCCAACACCTTATATGCCGATCATGTCTTCTGGTGGCGTGACGGTGGAAAATATTTCGGAGTGGCTAGCTACAGGGGTAGAATGCATGGGTGTCGGTAGTTTATTAACTAAAGGAAGTACTCAAGACATTGCTAAGAATGCCGTAGCTTTGAGACAAGCTGTGATTGACTTTCGTCAGGCCAATTAACTAATGGAGCTATTTAATCGGAGCTGACTAGTGGTGTCTGATTTAACAAAAGCATAGCGAAAGTGATCTTGCTGATTTGTGGGGAATCAGCAAGATTAGTGGCAGTTAGCGAAGAAGTCCTGGAATGTAAGGCCAACCTTTTAATTAAAAGCTTATCTGAAGGGGATTGTTGGGAATGGCGATTGACAAGGGGGAACAGAAATGACTGATGAACGTTCGCGGAAATTAATGAAAATACTAGTTGAGAGACAACGCCATGAATTGGCTGAATTGGAAAATCAAACAGGACTAACTAGACGGCAGCTAGAATACACACTGGAAAAAATCAATGCCATCCTTTTGGAGACCTATCAACAAACCATTGTGTTAGAAAACAATCGCATCACGGTGTCATTGGAAATGAAAGAGCAGTTATTGGCAGTTTTAGTGGATGACTCCTATGCCGATGAGTATGTTATGAATGGGGGGGAGCGGGGAAATTATCTGTTTTTGCTCTTATTTTATTTTGTGGATGATTATTTCTCGATCAATCATTTTATGACGGAATTCGGTGTTGGTAAAACCACCATTTTAACAGATTTAAAGAATCTTAATGCCTTGTTAGAGAAAGAAGACATCGCCATCGTTTATTCGCGAAAAGAAGGGTATCGGTTAGTTGGTAATGAGTTCGACATTCGGTATCATCTGATGAAAATGCTTATTTGGGATTCCACCGAGCAGAATACTATGTTTATCTATGATTATTTTATCGAAAAAAATCAGTTACCAAGTGTTGAGCAAACAAAAGAAGCAATCGCGCCTTATTTAGTTGAGTACCAGCTTTCCTTTGTCGAAAATCGCTTAAAAGAGTTTATTTACACCTTGATATTTTTAGAAAAACGACTGGGGCTAAAGGTGAAGGTAGGGGCAGAGAAATTTCGTTTACCTGCAGTGATTGCCATGAAAGAATACCAGTTTGCCACACGAATACTAGCCCTAACCGATAATCATGATGATTTTTCAGCCCTCTATTTAGGGGCTTGGATTTTGGGATTATCGGTAGGCAATCCTGATTCGACGACTAAAGACTACGAGATTATTATGGAGCTGGTTAAACGGATCATCATGCGCTTTGAGGCCTTGTCGGGGATTCGCTTTAATCACCAGGAGCTGGTGATTAATCAGTTATACTCTCATCTACGTCCAGCTTATTATCGTTTGTATTTTAAATTACCAATTGTTAATCCCCTTCACAGCAAGATAAAAAAAGAATACAGTGAGCTCTTTAATATTGTGGAAGAAGCCTTGAAGCCGATTGCCTCTTTATTTGAGCATGCCATCCCTGAAGAGGAGATTGCTTTTTTGACCATGCATTTCGCTTCCTTGAGTGCTAGCTTAAAAGAAGCCAAGCAACCGCAAAAAGTCGCCTTAATCGTCTGTCCAAATGGGATTGGCAGCTCTTCAATCGTCTACACCGAATTAAAAACCCTTTTTCCAGAACTGTCCTTTATTGGCCCTATGGAAACGAATGGAATTGAACATTTAGCTGACTCGTACGATTTAATCTTTTCAACAGTGCCAAATATTCGGTTGTTTTACACTAAAAAACCTGTTTACGTGGTTAGTCCAATTATGAATACGGCGGAAAAGTACCGTTTGATCAGTGATGTTTATTCTCAATTAGGTAATTTAGGTTTTCAATTACCAAGTGTCAAATCAATTTTGGAAGTGGTGGAAAAGCATGCGACTATTTTAAATCTCGGCGCCTTGGAAAAAGAACTCTATGACAGCTTGATTCCTAAAAATGAAAACCCTGAATCAGAGGTGACTGAACCAGTGCTATATGAAATTACCAATCCAGACTTGATTCAATTAGGGGTGACAGCCCGAGATTGGGAAGAAGTGATTCGTGTGGCAGGGGCTCCCCTTTTAAAACAAGGGCACATCACACGTGGATACATCGACACGATAGTCGAAAATACTAAGCTGGAAGGGCCGTATATGGTGATTGCCAAACAGATTGCCCTCCCACATGCTCGCCCAGTAGATGGGGTGAAGAAATTGGGAATCAGTATTACCAGTCTCAGCTATCCCATTGAATTCGGGAGTAAAGAGAATGACCCGGTTAAGTATATCTTTTGTCTAGCGGCCACAGCCAATAATCGCCATTTAAATGCCATGGCAGAATTAGTTGAATTACTGGATGATCAAGCTTTTTTTGAGTTATTGGATACTAGCCAAGAGCCGCAAGTGGTTTACCAGTATTTAATGAGCAAGTCACAGTGAGAATAGACGAGTTTTATCGACTGTGGTATACTCAAGCTAATTGCTAGGGGTGTCTTTCAAAAAGACTGAGATATTGATGAAATCAATGGACCCTCTGAACCTGAGAGTTAGGACTCGCGAAGGGAATGCTAATAAGTAACACTATCGGAAGATCCTTTTTTTCGATTGTTTATTTGGCTATTTTCGGCTACTTCCTGATGCTTAGGAGGTGGCCTGTTTGCGTTGGAGAGAGCAGGAGGAGCTTCTAGCGGTTGACTAAATGAATGAGGTGAGAGAGATGTTTTCAGAAGAGTTACGTGAAGCAGCAGCAGAATTATGGCAGGCGAGTTTTGATCATGGGTTTATCCAAGAGTTAGTGGCTGGGACGTTAGAGGAGGGAGCCTTCCGCTATTATTTATTACAGGATTGCTATTATTTGACTCATTTTTCCGATGCTCATGGTCTGCTGGCGGCTAAAACGACGGATGAAAGTGTTCGCAGCAGTCAACTGGCTTTAAAAAAAGGCATGGATGAGGGGGAAATCGCCATTCGCGAGAGGTATTTTAAGTGGTTAGGAATTACTCAGGAGGAGTATCAGAAGACGGTGGTGGCCCCCAGTGCTTATCAGTATGTCAATCATCTCTACCGCCAGCTGACGACTGGAACTGTGGCCACTTCGCTGGCGGCGCTTTTGCCGTGTTACTGGCTTTATCATGAAATCGGCGTACGATTTAGGGAGGTGACTTCGCCTAATCGATTGTATCAAGATTGGATTAATACATACGATAGTCCAGCGTTCGCTGAAAATACGAGAAGGCAAATTGATTTGCTAAATCATTTGGCAGAAGTGGCTAGTGAAGAGGAGCGGTTGGCGATGAAAGAGTCATTTTTAATAAGTAGTCAATATGAATTGGCTTTTTGGGACATGTCCTACACTGGTGAGACATGGCAGTTTGGAAGGTAAAAGGGTGGTCGCGGTGAAATTGAGAAAGATGAGTTATACTGCCAGTTTAGCCACTTTAGCGTTCGTTGGTGGCAGTCTGTTCTCTTTTTCGATTGGCGTAGTGAAAGTGACCCCTGTTCAACATTTGCTCAATTTGGTGACAGGGGTGGCACTAGGACCTTGGTATGCGCTAAGCCAAGCATTCGTGGCGTCACTGTTGCGAAACATCGTTGGTACTGGAACGCTGTTAGCTTTTTCTGGCAGTATGATTGGCGCTTTTTTGGTAGGAGTTGTCTATCGGCAAAGGGGAAAATTAATGATAGCAGGAGTGGCAGAAGTTTTTGGAACGGGTTTAATAGGTGGGATTGTGTCCGATATGCTAGCTAGAGGCCTTCTGGGAATGGACCTGCCTTTTGGTTTAATACTAGGAAGTTTCTTAGTTAGTGCAATCGTAGGCGTCTCAATCGGTTATCCTGTGGTGAAAGTGCTGAAGAAAAGATTTCCTCGATTATTTAATCAACAAAACGATCAAGGGTAGCCCTTGATCGTTTTGTTATTAAAGATAGGTGGCCAGTAAATAGAGAACCACCAAATGAGTGGGGTAAAAGAAATAGAAAAACCATTTCATTTTGCGGCCTTCTTGACCATTGTAAAAAAAGAGTGGGATAGCAGCAAAAATCATCATCCATTGAAAGTTACTGAGAAAAAGGTCTTGAAATGAAAAGCCAGTCGAAATCAGAGCGACAACCGCCAAGGCTAAAAGCTGCAAGCTTTTTTTACCGCGGAACAAGTAGAAGCAAAGAGCTAATAAAACCATTAAAAAGCCACCTTCCACAAAGAGAATATTGGGAATTAGCAGGGAGCTGTAGACCGCAATCATGACGAAATCAGGAGAGTCAAAAAGGAACATCAGACCGAGCCCGTAAACGATGACAGCTGTGATGATGGCACAACCCGCTCCCCATTTTGAAGGATTCTTAGTGGTGAGACCTAGCTTTATTAAATCGACAGCAGACATCAATAAGACTGCTAGAAAGAGGGTACCGAAGATATTGTTCATCAGCATGACATTATCATTTGGAACTAATCGTGATAATAGCTGTTGAATCAAAGACATGATCCAGAACCCAACTAATAAATTGCGCAAGTAAGCCAGTTTATTTCGCGTGTAGTGGAAACCTTCGGCGCTTAGAAAGAGAAAAATTGGTGCGACAATTCGGCCGATCATGGTCAGCCACATAGGCGCCCCTTGTAAGACAAACATTTGATGAATGTGATCGCCAACCATTAAAGTAATGCCCAATACTTTTAGTTGAAACGCAGTTAATCCTTTTTGCATAGTTGTTCTCCTTGTTGATAGATTTGTGAGTGTTGTAACCTTTAAAAGTATATCTTAGGGAGAATTAAATAACACGAACATAAGCCTTACAGAATGTGACAGTTTTGTTAGGTTGCGGAATGATTTTGGAGATGGCAGATGTTTTCCAGTATCGACTGACTATCTAGGGGTAGCCAAATGCCTCAAAAAGGTTTAAGTGTTTTTTTGTTTTCGTTCGGGTTTTTGCGTATATCTTTGTTGTTTTATTGGTTTTTGAAAACAGGTTGATTCAAAAAGGTTGGTTGGGTTGTTCGGTTGACTAAAACGTTCGCCTGTGGCATGATTAACTTGAATAAAATAAGAAAAGGGGCTTGACTATATGTTACCAAAAACACTCACAAAAGAATTTATCAAAGGAATGCCAAAGGCGGAACTCCATCTTCATTTGGAAGGAACATTAGAGCCAGATTTGAAGTTAGTGCTAGCCGAAAAAAATCAGATTGATATTGGTCAAACAACGATTGCTGAAATTGAAAAAAGTTATCAATTTGATTCTTTGCCATCATTTTTAAATATCTATTATCCGGCCATGAATGTCTTACAGGTTGAGGAGGATTTTTATCAATTGGCCATGGCTTATTTAACAAAAGTTAAAGCTCACAATGTTCGTTATGCTGAATTGTTTTTTGATCCTCAAGCGCATACTAGCCGTGGTATTTCTTTTGAAACTGTCATCAATGGTTATTACCGTGCAGTTACAGACAGTCATACTTTAGGGATTGAAACTGCCTTAATCATGTGCTTCTTGCGAGATATGTCAGCTGAATCAGCTGCTGAAACTTTTGAGCAAGCGTTGCCTCACAGAGATAAAATCTTAGGGATAGGCCTTGATTCAGATGAACACGGCAATCCTCCTGGCAAATTTAAAGCGGTATTTAAACGGGCGAAAGAAGCGGGTTTCCACATTACCATGCATTGTGATATTGATCAGGAGAATTCGATTGGCAATATCCGAGAGGCGTTGCTAGATATTCAAGTGGAACGTTTGGATCATGGAACCAATATTGTGGAAGATCGTGAGTTAGTGGAGTATGTCAAAGAACAAGGCATTGGTTTAACTTGTTGTCCGGTTTCTAATGGGTTTGTAGTGGACGATATGAAAGGCAAAGAAATTCTGGACTTGCTAAGAGAAGGGGTTAAAGTAACCGTTAATTCTGATGATCCTGCTTATTTCCAAAGTTATATCTCCGATGATATTTTCGCCTTAAGTGAAAATTATGATATGACGCCAGCTGATGTGGTTTTGTTAGCAGAAAATTCCTTTGCCATTAGTTGGTTACCAGAAGCGAAGAAAAGCAGCTACTTACAAGAAATTGCTGATTATGTGGCGAGTTATAACGAGTAAGCATAAAAGAAAGGGGCAGTTAAAAAGATGAACGAGCAAGATGTCTTGACTTTTTGGTTTCAGGAATCAGCAGAAAAACAGTGGTTTACTAAGGATTCAGGCTATGATGAACAAATTCGTCAAAAGTTTGGGAGTTGTCATCAGCAAGCGATCCGAGGAGAATGTGTGGGGTGGCGAAAAAATATTCGGGGGCGTTTGGCAGAAATTATTGTGTTGGATCAGTTTTCTCGTAATTTATTTCGTGATAGTCCTTTAGCATTTGCTAACGATGGCATGGCCTTAGTATTAACTCAAGAAGCGATTGCCACAGGTGAAATAGATCAACTCTCCCAAGTAGAGCGCTCATTTTTATTTATGCCTTTAATGCACTCAGAATCATTGGTGATTCACGATGAGGCCTTAAAACGGTTTGCGGAACCAGGCATGGAGACGACGTTAGACTTTGAAAAAAGACATCGGGATATTCTATTGCGATTTGGTCGCTATCCGCATCGCAATCAGATTCTGGGTCGAGCCTCAACTGATGAAGAGTTGGCGTTTTTAACGGAGCCAGGCTCCTCCTTCTAGTCTAAAAGGTCACTAAAATGGCATCAAAGTGTTGTTGAGATGATGTTCTTTCAGGAAGCCTATTCTTTAGCCGCCTTTTCGAAAACGTTAAGGCGGTTTTTGCTGTTTTGTTATGAGAATCGGCTTATGATGGGGAGTATTTTTGAAAATGGCAATATTAGTTTATTAACTTTGTTTTTATAATGATTAATATACTATATACTGATAAGTGAACTTTTGTTTCTGCAAGCTCAGTGTTTGTCCTTTTGAATGCTACCTAATGATGGGACCGGAGACACTTACTGCATAAAGAAGTATCTTAGGAATTAAGAGGTAAACCCTCTTATTCCAATAGTTTTAAATACTTTCCTTCAATAAACGATTGTTTTTTATAGTTTTTATGCTATAGTATTTTTAGATGATATATCCTTAATAAAGTGTCTGTCATCACTAATTTTGTTGAACTGATAACATAGGAAGGTGGTTGAGAACAATGGCAACAGAAGTGAGCAAACACCCTAAAGTAATCACCAAATACCGATTAAATTATGCTCAGTACAGTCAACTGAGAAAAATGAGTTACCCTCATCTTGTGGAAGAACAAGCGGGGACTCATGAATTAAGTGCTCTATATTTCGATACAGCGGATTTTGAGTTAATGCGTGAGGTTCAGGAAGGAAGTATCTATCAGGAGTTATTTCGCATGAGAACGAGTGATCGTTTAATGGAAAAGTCCTTAGTGGCGATGGAAATTGTCAAACAGTTTGATGGCAAAAATTCTCAACGCAACGTCTTAATTCCTTATGTAAATGCCCAGAGCTTTTTAAGGGATTATCGGAAACATGTTATGAAAAAAGGACTAGAAGCACAGATTAGTCGAGAAATAGAGTACCTCGTTTCGGGGAAGAATTTAGTGCCAAAAGTAGTCATTTCTTCTGATAGGATAATGGCGAAATGTTTAAAAAAGGGTCGTTTAGATATAAACTTTGATTTTAATATTCGTTGGCGATCGACAGATTTTGACTTACGAAAAGGGAATATTGGTGATTTTGTTGATCCGACATTAAATGTTTTAATGACAGTTAAAAGCGATGGAGACTGTCCCCTTTGGTTCAGAGAATTATTGGAAGAGTTAAGCATTTGTGAAACATCATTTTCAAGCTTAATAGTGACTTATAAAGAACATCTATTTAATAAGGAGAAAAAACATTATGTTAGTGAGTTTGTTAGCCGATAAAGCGGAGAGTATTAATATGATTCAATTAGGGTTGTGTACTGTTACATCTATTGCGCTAGGAATTATGATAGCCTTAGTCTGCATGCATCGCAACAGTTATCGTAAGAATTTTATCGTAAGTTTACTGGTTTTGCCATCGTTGATTCAATTTATCATGATGTTAATTCAGGAAGATTTGGTACGGGGAATTGTTTTGTTAGGTGTGTTTGGACTCATGAGAACCAGCGTAGAGCCTGGTGAATCGCGTGAAACCATGAGTCTTTTGTGGGCTATTGGAATTGGGATTGCCACAGGGCTAGGGTATATTATTTATGTGATTTCCTTCTCCTTAGTGCTAAGTGTCTTGTTGTTAATGATGCAATCGATTTCCTTTGGTGGTGCAGGTCGGACGAGTAAACGAGTCATTAAAATCATGATTCCAGAAAACTTGGATTATCCTAATCTATTTGACGATCTTTTTAAGAAATATTTACATGAGTTTTCGATGGAAAGTGTCAAAACTACTAATATGGGTAGTCTTTATGAAATTGCTTATGCAGTCAAGTTTAAAGATATAGCCAATGAAAAAGCACTTATCGATGAGATTCGTATTAGAAATGGTAACCTGACGGTAATATCTGCCAAGGTTGAGAGCCATTAGGATTAGAAAAGCTCAACGAGGCGTTGCCGTAGCTCTAATTGCTTTACTTCGTTGTCCCCTTGTCTCTACGCATTAAAATGCTAGAACAACGGCAGCAATTAGAAACAAGGGCCACTAGACTGCGTTCTGATCTCATCAATTGCTATACGCTGAAGCGTCGAGCATTGAAGGTCGAAGAGCACTTAGAATTTGTTGAGTTCAAAGTTTAGCGTAGGGCTACCTCGTGAAGCTGGATTCAAACTACTATTTATACTTTCCTATCGAGTAAAAAAGCAGTTGAGAGACGTCATTCTCAACTGCTTTTTTTAGGCCATTAAAGCCTCATAATCTTTGCGTTGCAGACAGTGTATTAGTTCTAAATCAATGTGAGTTAATTGTTTTTGTGCTAGTACTTCTTTGATTCGATAGATGGTTGATTGATAAAAGCCACGAGATTTAATCCGCTGAACAACAGGAAATTCCTGTTGATATTTGAGGGATTTAGGATTAGTTTCCCCTTCCCATTCAGAAATAAAATGTCTCAATGCATCTGGTAAAGAGGTTAATAAGACATCTTGATTGATGCCCTGAAGGTTAAAATCGGGCAGGGTGTTTATTTTAGCTGCATATCCTTCGACAATTGGTGAAAGTTCAATGAGAATCTCCATATGAAACATCCTTTCTTTTTCGGTTGTAAATAACAGCGCTTACTGTGAGTTTAATTATAGCGCTAATTTCACAAAAAAGCGATAACTTAGCTTGTTTCTTTTGTATAGTTTCGGTTTAACCGTGCTTTTGGCCTTTGTTGCTGGGAGGGTGTTTGTGAAAAAACGTTGTGTTTGGTGGCTGTCTTGCTATAGAGGTGGTTCAACTATAAGTTGGCGACGACATCTTTCGGTTTGCACGACTCCTTGTTTTAGAGTTTAGGATAAGCTAACAAAGTGTATTAAGGGGCGGGAGATAAGTAGTTCTCAGGCAATCAAATAATAGTATCGCGCAACTTTCTTTCAGTCTCACGATCTTTCATCAACAGTAAAATAGCAAGGAAGGCATTCGACAGAATACCTTCCTTGCTAATCTTAGAGTGTTTAAGTTAGTAAGTTCTTTTAATCATTTTTATACTGTTCTTCTAAACGGCTCATCCACCAGCCAAGAGCGGCTCCAGCGATACAAAGGGCAAAGCTGGCAAAGTAGTTAGGTAGAGTAAAGCTGCTGTAGTCCGTAGGGATGATCATAATGGTGGAAGCAAAGACAATCCCTAAAATAAAGTGGAATAGTTTGGCATAGGCTTTGCTGAAAATATAGTCCATTACTTTTGATAAGGCTAGGACACAAACAAGTCCACCAATGGCGATAGGTATGATAACCCCAAATTCAACATTTTTAATGCCGTCTGACATAGCTTTATACATTCCCATGTAAACCAAAAAGTTAGAAGGACTGAGGCCTGGAACGATAATACCGAGACCAATTAGCGCGCCCGCTATCATCCAGGTGAAGAAGTTTTGTTCAATACTTCCTGAGAATAAATTTTTGCCATAAAGTAAGAAGATTAGGCCAAGGATAAAGGTGGCAATCATGATCATAACATCTGTATTATTGCGTCCGTGCTTGCCTGCCTCTTTCCAAAGAGCTGGAACTGTTCCGATGATACAGCCGACGAAAAACCAGAGGATGATGCTCTCATAATTTCCTAAGAGAAAGCTGACGGCGAAAGATAGAAGAAAAACCCCAGATAATCCTCCTAAGCCAACGGGAATAAAGAAAATAACATTTTCTTTAAAATTTTTGGTGATGTGTGCTAAAAAGGTGATGATCCGCTCATATATACCAAATACTGCTGCTAAGGCACCACCGCTAATGCCTGGCAAAATAAAACCAGAACCGATGAACATTCCTTTTAAAAAACGTAAAAGCCAATCTTTTATACGACTATTTGTCATGAAGTTGCTCCTTTTCCAATCAATCTGTTAGTTTCAAGAGTAGTGTTTTCTTTTTAAAGGGATCCTAAGGATCTTTAAAGAAGAAGGTCAATCATTACAATTTTACTATTGTTTGCTCGAGAGTTCAAATTAATTAACGATAATCTAATGAAAGGAAGAACAGTGCTCTTTAATATAGGTGGAATTGTTTGTGAAATAGTCAATTTATTATTACTTTTATGGATTCAAGTGTAGTATTATTTAGGTAATGACGATGAATTATCAATTGCACCAAAGCGATTAGATAGTGAGAAGGGGGAACAATATAGTATGAGGAAAGAGCGTTACATACTGGCTATTGATCAGGGGACAACGAGTACACGAGCCATTTTATTCAATAAAAAAGGAGAGGTTCACCACACTGCTCAGAAAGAATTTACTCAATATTTTCCGCAACCAGGCTGGGTGGAGCACGATGCCAATGAAATATGGTTAACGGTTCAAGCTGTCATTGCGTCAGTTTTGATCGAATCAAACACCCGCCCTCAACAAATCGAGGGAATCGGCATTACCAATCAACGAGAAACAACGGTCATCTGGGATAGAGAAACGAGCGTCCCTATTTATCACGCCTTAGTTTGGCAGTCTCGCCAAACCAGCTACATTGCTGATCAATTGATTGCTGATGGTTATGAGGAGCTGATCAGCAGGAAAACTGGTTTGCGAGTCGATGCTTATTTTTCTGGAACCAAGATCAAGTGGTTGCTAGATCATGTTGAAGGGGCTCGCGAACGGGCTGAAAATAATGAGTTGCTGTTTGGGACAATCGATTCTTGGTTAATTTGGAAGTTAACAGGCGGGGCTGTTCATGTGACCGATTTTACCAATGCGTCGCGGACGATGATTTACAATATTCATGAGTTAAAATGGGATCAGGAACTGTTAGCATTGCTTGATATCCCAGAAAATATCTTACCAGAGGTTAGACCCTCTTCTGAGATTTACGGCACGACTGTTAGTTACCATATGTTTGGTCAAGAAATTCCAATCGCTGGAGTTGCGGGCGATCAACAAGCGGCTTTGTTCGGTCAAAATTGTTTTGAGGCAGGCAATATTAAAAATACTTATGGAACAGGTTGTTTCATTTTGATGAATACGGGCAATCAACCCATTCATTCGGAGCATGGCTTGGTAACGACGATTGCTGCTAGTGTCGGTGATGAAGTTCAGTACGCTTTAGAAGGTAGCGTCTTTGTCGCTGGTTCCGCCGTTCAATGGTTGCGAGACGGTTTACGAATGTTTGAAAAGGCGGCAGATACAGAGTATTATGCGACAAAAGTGGCATCTTCTGACGGTGTTTATGTGGTGCCTGCCTTTGTTGGTTTAGGGGCGCCTCATTGGGATTCCGATGCTAGAGGAGCGATCTTTGGCTTGACCCGTGGCACCTCGAAAGAAGTTATGATCAGAGCGACGCTGGAAGCGATCGCTTATCAAACAAAAGATGTGATGGAAACCATGTTGCAAGACTCAGGTTTGCCGATTACCAGCATGCGAGTGGATGGGGGAGCAGCTAAAAATAATTTTCTCATGCAATTTCAAAGTGATATTTTGAATCTTGATATTAGTCGACCAAAGGTGAATGAAACAACGGCATTGGGAGCTGCCTACTTAGCCGGATTGGCTACAGGTTATTGGAAAGATATGGCTGATATTCGTAAAAATTGGCAATTAGAGCAAGAGTACCACCCAAAAATGGTCGAAGCAGAGAGAATTAACTTGTATGATGGTTGGAAGAAGGCAGTTGCTGCGACACTGATCTTTAAATAAGGATTGAACCGGAAAATAGTTTCCGGTTTTTTTACTGTTGCCATTGAGATGGAGGATTCACAATGTGTCTTTCGATGTAGTTGGAGAATAAAGAGACTCACATTTTGCTGATAAGCTGTGAGTAGGGTGTGGTTTAACGATGAAGGGATACAGTGGCAGTTAGTGATCGGAGTGCCTTGATTGACATTTTTTGTGAAATGCAGTATATTTTTAAAGGGTTAATTCGGTACCGAAGTATTCGGTGGTGAAGATCGAAAGGGATGGAGCAGTGGAAAGGTTCATCTTTATTTCGTGTCCAGTAAAGCTGTTCTTATCAGGGAGGATCGATAGTGTGAATGAAAAATTAACGCGAGACATTTTATTATCTTTGCGGGAATTGCGTAAAGAGACTCAAGCACTGCTAGAAGAGCAGTCAAAAACGTATCATATTTCTACAACTCAATTATTTATTTTGGATATGCTGGATAAGTATCCCCAGTCATCTCTTCATGAAGTGGCTAAATTGGTCAATTTGAGTCCTAGTACAACGTCAGAAGTGGTCGAAAAAATGGTGAAAGCTGGCTATTTGAAACGAGAACAAAGTCAAAAAAATCGCAGGACGTTGGAGCTCTCTTTAACGGCGGCAGGTAAAGAAACCTTGACTAACACTTACTCTGACTATATCCAAGATTTTGCAGTCTTGGCAGAACTGGATGAGAGTCGGTTGCAGGCATTTTATGAGACGCAACAAGCGATTATTGACTTACTAAAACAAAGGAGATTGACAAGTGGGGAAAAGTAAAGAAAACAAACAAGATATTACCGTTCTAATTATTTTATTATTTGGTACTTTTTTAAGTTTTTTAAATCAAACCTTGATGAACGTGGCATTGCCAAGTATTATGCGTGATTTTGAAATCACGGCGGCTCAAGGTCAGTGGTTGTCTAATGGGTATATGCTGATCAGTGGGGTGATGATACCAGCCACCGCATTTTTAATTGATCGCTTTAAAACCCGTCATCTTTATTTAACATCGATGATTGTTTTTACAGCAGGAACGTTGCTAGCGTCAGTTTCATTGAATTATCCGATGCTGATTGCTGGTCGGATGATCCAAGCTCTTGGGGCTGGGCCGATCAGTCCCTTAATGACCGTTGTGGTGATGAATATGTTCCCTATGGAAAAGCGGGGCAAGGCTATGGGCTTTATCGGTTTGGCGATGAATTTTGCGCCAGCGATTGGCCCGACGTTGTCCGGTTGGATCGTTCAGTCTTATAGCTGGCGTTCGATCTTTTTTATCGTATTACCGTTAGGCGTCATCAACATCGTGGTAGCCTTTTTCGCGTTGAAAAATTTTGGGGTTCAGCGTTTTCCTAAATTTAATGTGACGGGCATCGTGTTGTCTACAATTGGATTAGGGACGTTGTTACTAGGTTTTAGTAATGCAGGAGATAAATCTTGGGGAACTTTCGATGTAGCGGGTTACATTATTATTGGACTGGTTGTAACAGCATTATTTGTTTATCAACAGTCACATACTGATACGCCATTATTAAATTTTTCTGTTTTTAAAAATCGTTTGTTTACAATTTCAACGGTGACAAACTTTGTGGTAATTATGGGATTGTATGGCGGCATGATTTTGTTGCCGATCTTCTTACAAAACGTCCAGGGGGTCTCTCCGATGACGTCAGGCATGGTTTTATTACCAGGGGCGTTAATCACCGCGTTTATGTCGCCGATCACTGGGGCACTCTATGATCGAATGGGTGCTAAATATTTAAGTTTCTTTGGTTTATTATTGCTATCATTGGGAACGTTTATGTTTACCTTCATTTCATCCGAGACGAGCTTGCTTTATTTATCAACGATGCAAGGGGTTCGTTCGTTTGGTTTGGCCTTGGCTTTAATGCCACTTCAAACAGAAGCGTTAAACGCCCTTTCTTTAGATGTGATGGCTCACGGATCGGCCATGTATAATACTGTTCGTCAAATTGCCGGCTCAATTGGAACGGCTGTCTTGGTGACTGTCATGAGTCGAGGAACTGTTGGGTTTGCCCAGGCAAATCCAAGTGCGACACTACAAGCGGCAACAGTACATGGCATCCAGGTGGCATATATAGGAGCGACAGTCATTACGTTTATTGCGGCAGGTTTTTGCCTTTTATTGAATACACCGAAGAAAGATCAGCTTCAAAGTGTGGGACAGTTGGAAGAAGTTTAACAGGTAAAAAGTGGTTACGGCAAAGTCGTAACCACTTTTTTTAGGGATACTGCATTTATTTTGTTAAAAGGAAGTGATTGTAATGGCAAGTTAATCATTGGTTAGGGCTGTTAGTTGGTCGTAAAGATCTCTCGATAAAATGATTAAAGTTGGAGATGTGATGGCCACATGTTCGATTTGTTGGGTGAAAATTGCGGTAATAGGTGTGAAAATGATTAAGTCAATGGCTTCTATAGCAACGATTTTTCTAGCGTCTAAGGCGTCGACTGTCAACCATTCGACATTTCCGTAGTAGCGAGTAGTTAATTTGGCTTCTAAGAGAGTAGCCTCATTGGCGAGAGTTGTTTCTTTGACGATAGGTGTGATGATCAATCCTTTTTTTTGAAGTGTGTTACTTAAGTCAGCCTCTGATAGTGGTGGTGATTGTTCTTTGGAGTGGGGGCGATTGAAGGCTCGCAAGATTTTATGGATCAGTTTTTCTTGTGAGGCCGCTGATTTTGAATCAAGTAAGTCGGTAGTTTCCATGTGATACAAGCTTCTCAAATTTAACAGACTGGTGTCGTTAGGGAGCTGTTTATTTTCTTCCCACTGAAAAAGTGTTTCGGGAGAAATACGCAGTAATTTACTAACATCTTCTTGAGTATACCCAAGTAGGGTTCGGGGTGTTTTTAAGTGAGTTCCGATTGGCATAAAAACTCCTTCTGAAGTAAACAGACAATGCTCCGTTGACAATCGAGATGTCGTGTTAACAGATTGTGTCAGTCGATTGCGAGTGGTGTTCTGATTGTCTTTGACTTGTGTTATTTTCTTTATCATAGCATCTAACCAAGAAGATTGTCTAATTATTTAGGCACAGTCACAAGGCTTATCGTTGATTATCTGAGATTTTGGCTATGAATGTTTTGAAATCTGAAGTATAATGTTATTATTTCCATCACACGATTAACGTCGTCATAATTGATTGGCAATAAAGAATTGCTGAGCAAGAAAGAGCGATAATTTTGATAAAACGTTGATAATTGTATATTATGTAAGGAGGAGAATGCTTGCGATTGTCAACATCTTGGAACAGGTGTGGCAATTTATCAGAAGAATCGCGTGAAAGGCGATTTACAAGGGGTAATGTATGAAGAAAAAGCACATGGGGATTAAGTGGTGCCTCCTAATGGTAATCAGTTTGATTCAATTGTTATTTTTAACAGCTCCACTTCAGGTTAAGGCTGTGGAATCTAGTTTCAGAACCATTGGTTATTTACCTGATTATGATACTAAATTTATCGAAGCAACCATTGATTTTTCGCAATTAACAGATGTTAACTATTTTGCAGTTGTGCCGCAGACAAATGGCACATTAAAGTTTACGGATAGCGGTCATTCAGATCAGCTAGAGTCGTTAGTAACAGAGGCACACAAGGCCAATGTTCGGGTAGGGGTAAGCATTGGCGGCTGGGGATTAAGCGACTATTTTGCAGAGGCCACCTCAGAAGCGAACCAAAGTAAGTTCATTGATGAAATTTTAGCATTTGTAAAAAAATATCAACTGGATACGGTGGATATTGACTGGGAATACCCAGCAGAAGAATATGCCGATCAATATGTTGGATTTATTAAAAATTTGAAAAAAGCATTGGGTAAGAAGATTAATTTATCGATTTGCGTACCAACAGGAGTTGCTTCCAACGGACAAGCAACAGGTAGGTGGGAAAATCATTTTAAACCTGAGGCCTTAAAAGAAGCGGACTGGGTCAACATTATGGCCTATGATGCTCAAGTCGAAGGGGCGCCTAATCATTCGCCAGCCGAATTGCAGAAGAACAGCTTGAACTACTGGAATGACTTGATGGGTGGCGACCAGCTTGGCAAGTTAGTTGGCGGTATTCCGTTTTATGGCAAAGCTGAAAATGGCGCCGTTGTGACCTATAGTAAAATTGTGGCAGAGTCAGTTGGTGTTCCTAATACAGATAGTATTGAAATCGCCGGTCAAATTTATTATTTTAATAGTAAGGGAACTGTTCAAAAAAAGGTCCAAGATACGATTGACCTAGGGGCGTTAGGTGTGATGATATGGGCACCGACACAAGATGCTGCTGTCAAAAGTTCCAATCGCTTGATGAACGTGGTAGTGAACACTGTCAGCGCTAATAATGTCTCTTTGGATGAACCGGAATTTACGGTTTCTAAAGAACCTGCGCCGGAAGTGAAATCCGCTAAGTGGCTGATGTATGTCTTTGTTGTGTTAATTGCGGTTGTGGCGGTCTTGCTGTTTAGAGGTCATCTTCTATATCTCTTACCAAAACGAATTAATGGGAAAAGAGTTCGGCGGGCTAATTTAGCTAAAGGCATTAGTGTGCTATTATTTTTAGTGGATATAGTCTTGCTATTGTTTTTATTACTGCCAACGTTAGTCGCGTTACTTCTGATGTTAGCCATTTTAGTGGCGCTGTATGCTATCTTGCGTGACTAACTAAAATTAAGGAACAGCAATAAGGATCTCGCTTATTGCTGTTTTTTTGTGACAAAATCGTTAATTAAACGTATAGTAAGTGAATTATCTGGAATTTCAGTGGCAAGGGAGGGGAGAAATGAAAAAGAATCAAGTTAGTTGGTTGTTTGAAACATACTATTCCGATTTGATTTTATACGGGATTGGTATTACTAAAAATCAGAAGATCGCAGAAGATCTGGTCAGTGATGCTTTTTATAAGTTGTTGTTGAATATCGACAAAGTGGCTCTTCACCAATGTAAATTTTGGTTGATGCGCGTGATGAAAAATAGTTATATTGACAAGTATCGAAAAGAGCGGCACCTTGAATTTTATGAAGCAACGGGGCGCAGTATCGAAGTGATGGAATCGAATCATCTAGAGAAATTACTTCAAGAAGAAGTCCGACGAGATTTGATGCAGAACATTCAAAAACTACCTGCAAAGTATACCGAAGTGATGATTCTTTATTATTTTCTTGAACTCACTGGCAAAGAAATTGCTGAGTACTTGGATGTTAGCTATGGTCAAGTTAGAACAAGATTATATCGCGGTCGTCAATTATTAAAAGAAAGGTTGGAGAAGGATGGAGAAACGTAATTTTGAAGAACGTCTCAAAGCTTATCAGGCAGGTTGGTTATCACCGGAGGAAGAAGTGGCCATTGAAGTGGAAATTGATAAGGCCAGAGCGATTCAGGACTATTTATTTGCAGAGGATTTTCAGGCAGATATGGAGCTTGAGTTTAGTGAAACTATTGACAGTCAAGCCATTCAAAAAAATGTTAAGCGGCGATTTATTAAGCAAGGGGTCATAATTGGCATGGCAGTATTGGTCAGTTTATTGTTGCTTTATTTTCTTGTATGGCCTTTAGTGAATAACTTTTATCTTAATCCTTTGACAGGCAAAAGTAAGTATCGTCCCAGTGATTATGAGCTCTATCAATGGGCACAAAATTATGTCTATACGGATGGCGATTTGCTGACAGGCGTTTTTATTGAAGGGAAAGGCTTAGGCAGCTATGAGGTGAAGAATACTTACTTTAATGCCTTTACTAATAAGCATCGTTTTGATTCTGTCACACTCAAGCGCAATGAGGTGATTTATCAAGCCCGTTCAGGTGATTATTTGGATCTTGGCGACTTGAGTATGTTTTCAACAGCCGCCGATTTTGGCGGGCGGAAAAATGAGAGTCTTGAACGGAAGATTGCTCAAATCAGTGCGTTACCAGAGTCAGCTTGGCTAAAAGTCGCGATTAATTTTGGTCAATCCCTGTCAATTGATGAGCTGGAATCATTTATTCGAGAGGAGGAAATCTTAAGACCTCTTTATACAAAGGTTGAGGTTACTGAAGAAATGGAGGGAATCCCTCAGACTAATTTTGGTTTTCGGTTTAACCGCTCCTTGGTTAGCACAGGTTTAGCAATTGGAAATAAAGAAAAAAAGGTCTTAGACGAAGAATATCCCCAGTTATTTCGAACGGATTTGTTTAATTCGGCCAGTGAAGCAGAGGTGGTGAGGGAGCATTTCATTTCAGCTCTAACTTATTTGGTGGATCATCAAGGAGATGTGCCAAGTGAGGAAATACCAGCAGAGTTTCCTGAAGACGCTAGTTTTCAACCAGCAGGAGCTTTGGCTTATGTAAAAAAACATGGCGTGAAAGTCGTACGTTTAATTGTGGCAATTCCAAAGGGAGAATTTGAGTCTTTAGTAAAAAATAGTCAGATTAATGCTATTGGGGTGCCTGAGGTCAGTATGTATGCCCCTTATCTAGAAACACGTATTTTTTAAACACAGTGTCTTCTTTCTATATAATCGTTTATAATGAGGTTTAGATGATAACATAGAAAAGAGGCAATCAATGAAAACACTGAATCAATTGATCGATCAAATGGAGTGGTTAAATCCGCCTAAAGAAGCTCAGTATCATGCAAATCAAGAAAGTTTGACGATGACGACAAAGTTAAATACTGATTTTTGGCAACAAACTCATTACCAATTTAAGCGGGATGATGGTCATTTTTACGGCTTAAAGCCACGGGGGAACTTCCACTTATCTGCTAAAATTACCATGAGTCCTAGCAATCGCTATGATCAGGCAGGTTTGATGTTACGTGGTGATAGCGGGAATTGGCTCAAGACCTCAATTGAGTATATTCCAGAGGGGTTGAATAAATTAGGTTCGGTTGTGACTCGGTCTGATTTTTCTGACTGGGCCACTCAAGAGATTGAGGAAGGTAGTCAATGCTACTTACGTTTGATTCGCATTGCCGATGATGTTTACATCGCATGGTCCAAAGAAGGGGAGCATTGGCTACCAATGCGAATGTGCCACTTTGAGGATGGTCAGCAGGTCGGTTTTTATTCATGTAGTCCTCAAGGGGAGAACTTAACCGTTTCTTTTTCTGAAGTGGTTTATTTTGAAGGTATTGCCGACCGCACGAAAGCTTATCAATAATAAAAAAACAATCATCCGATATTTATCGAATGATTGTTTTTGATTTGATAGGAAAGTGTAAATTTTTTCGCTATCATCGCTTGCCCCCAACTTCACGGGCAGTAATAGACCAGGCTGTGAGTTTAACAAATTCTAAGTGTTGCCGTTGTTCAGCTTTTCTGACTGCGCAACTGATTAAGCAAATCACTGGCAATAGTGGAGTTCATGGTTGGTTCTTGGCGTAATAAATCGGCTAAATGATCAATTTCATCAGCGGTTGCGCCAACGTGAATGGCCAATGATTTGGCGTGTAAATTCATGTGTCCTTTTTGAATGCCGTCACTGACCAGTGCTTTTAAGGCTGAGAAGTTTTGAGCTAAACCGACAGCAACGACCACTCGAGCTAAATCGGTGGCTGATTGACACTTGAGAAGCTCTTGGTTGGCTTTGGCCATCGGGAGGACGCTGATAGCGCCACCGACAGTTCCAACGGGCATTGGGAGGGTTAATTCGCCGATTAAGTGGCCGTCTTCGTCTAATTGCCAATTGGACATGCTAGCATAGTGTCCGTGCCGACTGGCATAAGCGTGAGCACCTGCTGCAACGGCTCGCGCGTCATTTCCTGTAGCGATTAGAACCGAATCAATCCCATTCATAATCCCCTTATTGTGAGTCGCAGCGCGATAAGGGTCCAGATGAGCGTATCGGGTAGCAGCCACTATTCTCTCAGCCAATACTTGGCCGTCCATGTTAGCTGTGCCGAGCTGTTCTGTTTTCACAGCGCAAGTGGCTGTTACCAAAGAGTGATCATTGTAATTACTTAAAATACTCATGAGACAGCTTCCGCCCAGCCATTTTTCTACCAAGGGCCGACAGCCTTCCAAGATCGTGTTAACGATATTAGCTCCCATAGCGTCCTTAACATCTACGATCAGGTGAATCGTTAAAAATTCAGGTTGCCCCAGCTCATTGTTAACAATCCGAGATTCTACAGTGGTGACACCACCGCCTCGCTTAACAATTGATGGATGACTGAGAGCGGCTTGGGCGATTAGCTCGCTTTGATGCTGATCGATTATCTTTTTGGCAGCTGGGAGGTCAGTGAGACCTTCAATGATTAATTGCCCAATTAACCCACGCTCTTGAATCGTGGTTGTAAAGCCAGCTGGATTCATAAATTTGGCACCATTGCTACAAGCTGCAATAACGGAAGGTTCTTCAACCACCATCGGTACAACTACTTCTTTGCCGTCTACAATAAAGTTTAAGGCGACGCCCATCGGCAAAGGAAACTGGGTCAGTTGGTTTTCGATTAAGCTATTGGCAACGGCTTCGTCTAAAAGGGTATTGTTTTCAAAAAGCTCTTTTGTTTTTTCAGAGATGAAGTCTTTTTCTGTTAATAGAGAAAGTCGTTCTTTCCGACTTTTACGATAAAACTTAGCAAAGTGGTTCATGATACCCCCCTTTCCTTCCTATCGGTCTTCTGACGCTGAGAGCTAAACCGATGCCGCCGCCTACACAAAGTGAAGCGATGCCCTGCTGTTTTCCTTCCCGTTCCAAAGCGTACAGAAGAGTCGTCAAAATACGGGCGCCAGAAGCACCCAATGGATGCCCAAGAGCGATGGCCCCTCCTGAAATGTTAACTTTGTCGGCTGGCAATTGTAAATCCCGGGCGACTGCAATCGATTGGGAGGCGAAGGCCTCATTGATTTCGAAGAGATCAATGTCTTCGGCAGTTTGCTTGGTTTTTTCTAACAATTCTTTGATGGCATAATAAGGAGCATAACCCATGTAGCCTGGTTCATTCCCGATTTCGCTATAACTATCTAAGATGGCCAAGTATGAGAGGCCTTGGAGATCAGCTTCTTCTTTTGCCATTAAGACAAGAGCCGCTGCCCCATCGTTAATCGTAGAGGAATTTCCAGCAGTGACTGTGCCATTGGTTTGGAATACGGTAGCTAATTCACTTAGGCGTTCTAAGGTACTATTGCCACGGATCCCTTGATCCTGATTGATAACTTGACCGTCTTTTAAAGTGACTGGGACAATTTCTTGATCGAAAAAGCCTGCTGTTTGGGCAGCTGCGGCCTTAAGTTGAGACTCCAAGGCGTATTGATCTTGAGCAAGTCGGGAAATCTGATACTTGTCAGCAACCGCTTCTGCCGTTGTGCCCATGGGCATTTGACTAAAGGCATCAGTTAAGCCGTCGTTGAACATAGAATCAATCAGTGAATCAGGGTCAATTGTTTCGTCACGACCGACACGCTGATGAAGGAGTGGTGACTGGGACATGTTTTCAATGCCACCGACTAAAACAGTGTTTTCAATGCCAAGTTGAATGGCTTGGGCACCTAAAATGACTGATTTTAAACCGGAACCGCAGACTTCGTTAATAGTCATAGCGGGAGAGGTTTGAGGGATGTCGAGGTTAAGCCCAACTTGACGAGCGGGATTTTGACCACTACCGGCTTGGAGAACTTGACCTAAAATAACCTGTTGAATTTGTTTGGGATTAATCTTGGCTCGCTCTATGGCACTTTGACCAGCGGCAATTCCTAGTTCAACAGCGGATGTGTGGTTAAAGACGCCACGAAATTTTCCGATTGGTGTTCTGGCAGCACTTAAAATAACGACTTCACGCATAATATTCCTCCATTCATTGCTAGCTTAGTAAAAACGAGAGTAGACACTTGGTCAGGCTCTCGTCTGTGATTAGTTGTTTTTATGATAGTGACGCTGATGTTCGTTGATCGCGTCTAAATAGATTTGTGCTTGATCGAAGCGATTGCTAAAGGTCTGTGTTGAGCCATCCGTTGGCAAGCTTTCATTAAAAATTTCTTCATACTCAGCGATCGTTAGTTCGTGTCGGTCAGCAAACAAAGCAGTGTGTAACTCAGTGTTGAGATGTTCTTTAAAGTTTTCTGCGAGTTTGCCACTGAAAAATTCACCAACAGCTCCTGATCCATAACTGAATAAGCCAATCCGATCGCCGGAAACTAAGTTTTCTTGAAAATCTAACAAGGAGCACAAGCCTAAATAAAGGGAACCCGTGTAAATGTTGCCGATATCTTTTGTATAGGTGATGCTGTGTTGATAGTTTTCCAATAGGCGTTTTTGAGTGGCGTCTGATGCTGTTTCAATAATCGTATTCAGGGCTTTTCGTCCCATTTTAGAGTATGGCAAATGGAAACTAATGGCAGTAAAATCATCTAAACTGAGACTTGTTTGTCTAGAATATTCTTGCCAAATTTTTTGGAAAAAATCAATATAGGCCTCATTTGAGAATTTTCCGTCGACAATCGCCGTGTCAGAATAGGTCGGCCGCCAGAAATCAAAAATATCCTGGCTCATGGCCACAGATTGGTCTTCCAAAATGAGAATACCTGGGTTTTCGCTAATGATCATGGCCACGGCGCCTGCGCCTTGAGTCACTTCGCCAGCAGTATTCAGCCCGTAACGGGCGATATCTGAGCCAATGACAAGGGCCTTTCGTCCTGGATGAGTTTTGATATAATCCTTAGCCATCATTAGGCCAGCAGTTGCACCATAACAGGCTTGTTTGACTTCGATTGAGCGTGCAAAGGGTTGGATGCCTAATAATTGGTGAATAATCACGGCGCCTGACTTAGAGTAGTCAACGGCGGATTCCGTTCCTAAGATCACTAGGTCGATAGTCTCGGCTTCAGCCGCGGTTATTAAAGGCAATGCCGCATTGGCACCCATGGAGATAGTGTCTTGAGTAATAGGATTAATCGACATTTTATTTTGACCGATACCAACAGTAAATTTATTCGGGTCAACCCCTCGTGCATCGGCTAATTTCACTAAATCCACATACAGGCTAGGAGTGAAAAAGTTGATTTTATCAATTCCGATGTTCATTAACGTCACTACTTTCATTATTTATTCCTACAATCAGAGGTAGGTTCTAAAAGATTTCATCTTAGAGTTTAACATATCGTGACCAGATTAGTCAGTTGATTTGGTGAATTTAATCATTCTTTAAAAGAATAACCGTCAATCCTCTTAAGTGTGGCGCTTAATTAGTTAAAGCTTGTGAAAAGTGGCGATAATAGCTAGTTTTTTTGACTAATCGTGAGCAGGCAACCAGTGTTCGAGCAGGCCAAGATAGGCGTGTGTTTCTTCAACAAATGGCATGTGACGACTTTGGGCAAACAATTCCCAGCGAGCGTTGGGAATCAGGTCTTGCATTGTTTTGGCAATTAATGGTGTCGACAGATCATCCGTTCCGCTTGTAATAAGTGTTGGAATGGATAAATCTGGTAATTTATGGCGATAATCCCAGCCTTTAAGTGTGCCCTTCGGGTAAAATTCATTGGGCCCCCACGCAGTAACATAGGCTTCACGTCCAGAAGCTTTCTTTCGTCTCAGTGGTTCTGGAGAATCAGCTGTGACAGGGGCAGCTGAGTGGCGCAACATCAAGTGTTCATTGGCGGCTAAATAATCTGGCTCAGTAAAATTATCGTTAGCGATGGCTCGCCGAATGGCCTGTTGCTGATCTTCTGGTAAAAGTCGAATTAGCCGCATCTGTTCTTGAGCCCAAAGATCTGCAGAAGGTAAGGTGCTGGATAATATCAGGCTGTTTATGCCTTCAGGTTGCTGATCGCATAGATATTGGATAGCTAACATCCCACCCCAAGATTGTCCTAGCAAGTGAATATCGCGTAAGTCAAGATGTTCTCTCAGAGCCATTAATTCCTTGACCCACGTCTCAGCTGTCCATAAGTCTGGTCGAGAGGGGGTAGCAGACCGACCGCAGCCTAGCTGATCGTACATCACCAGAGCCCGTCCATCTGCTGCAAGTGGATCCAATAATTCAAAATAATTATGGGCAGAGCCTGGTCCGCCATGTAAGAGGACCAGTGGTTTTTGCTCATTTTTTAAATCACCGATTACTCGGTAATAAGTTTGATAGCCGCAATAAGGCATGTAGCCTTCTGTAAGTTGCATGTTAAAGCCTCCTTGAGTTGTCTGTTTCGGGCTTATTATATCACAGGAACAGAGAGTTCTTGAAAAAGATCTGATGAGGGGATTGAACAGAAGGCTACTATTTATGACAGTTTAGGGATTAAAAAAAGATTTGAAGGGAAATAGGTTGGCAATTGGTCAGAATAGTTTATAATAGATAAAGGTAAAAATGAAAAGAAGACTTATCGGAGGTCCTGACATGAAGAAACTTGGGTTTGATCCACAGATATACATTGAAGAACAATCAAAGTATATTCTTGAACGAGTGAATGATTACGACAAATTGTATCTTGAATTTGGCGGTAAATTAATTGGCGATAAGCATGCTAAGCGTGTTCTACCAGGATTTGATGAGGACGCCAAAATTAAACTGTTGCAGCGTTTGAAAGATCAAGCGGAAATTATTATCTGTGTGTACGCTGGCGATATTGAACGCAATAAAATTCGTGGCGATTATGGCATTACGTATGATATGGAAATTTTACGTCTGATCGATGAATTAAGAGAATACGAGCTAGCTGTTAACAGTGTGGTGATTACGCGATACAATGGGCAACCGTCGACCAAACTTTTCATTAATAAATTAGAGCGTCGGGATATTAAAGTCTATAAGCATAGTGCAATTGAAGATTATCCTGCTAATATTGATAAAATCGTCAGTCCAGAAGGATTTGGTCGCAATGAGTATATTCCGACAACTAAACCGATAGTGGTCGTAACGGCACCTGGAGCTGGTAGCGGTAAATTAGCCACCTGTCTAAATCAGTTGTATCATGAAAACTTACAAGGGCGAAGCGCTGATTATTCTAAGTTTGAAACTTTTCCAGTTTGGAATGTGCCGTTGAAACACCCACTTAATATTGCGTATGAAGCGGCGACAGTTGATTTAAAAGATGTCAACATGATCGATTCTTTCCACTATGAAAAATACAAAAAAGTGGCCGTGAATTATAATCGTGATATTGAAACATTCCCTGTTATTAAGCGGATCATTGAGCGAATTACCGGCAAAGAGTCTGTCTTTCAATCGCCGACTGATATGGGGGTTAATCGGGTTGGTTTTGGAATTATCGATGACGAGGTGGTTCAAGAAGCCTCTAAACAAGAAATAATTCGACGCTATTTTGCAACGGAAAACGACTTTAAAAAGGGCGTTGTTGAGGAAGAAATTTTGAATCGGATGAAGTTGATTATGGAAGAGTTGGAGCTAAAACAAGAAGATCGTGTCCCGGTTGCACCTGCTCGGAAGTACGCTGAAAAACATCGAGATAGCACGGATAACAGTGAGTTGCCAGCCGTTATCGCTTTCGAGTTAACAGATGACCAGGTTATCACGGGACGAACAAGTAATTTAATGGATTCTTGTTCGGCGGCCATTTTAAACTCGATTAAAACCTTAGCGAATATTTCAGATGACATATTATTGCTGTCTCCTGTTATTCTTGAGACCATTCAAAAATTAAAAGTCAACGATTTAAACAGTCGTCTAACGGCTTTAAACGCCAACGAAGTATTGATTGCGCTAGCGATCAGCGCTGTCACTAATCCGACTGCTCAGTTGGCATACGAGCAATTGTCTCGCTTAGAAGGGGTGCAGGCTCATTCAACTGTCATGCTCAATAAAGACGATGAACAGACGTTGCGTAAATTGGGAATTGATGTCTCTTGTGACCCTGTTTATCCATCAGAAAATTTATATTATTTGTAATGCAGAGAGAACTTACTGATGATCATCAGTAAGTTCTCTTTTTTTGCTTTATAGGAAAGTATAAAACTTTCTCTATATCGTAGTTTGGATCCAGCTTCACGAGGCAACCCTACGCTTCGCTTAACTATTTTGCTATTTTTCTTTCAGGGCTGACTTCGATGTCCCTTGCTTCTAATTGCTGCCGTTATTCTTACGAATTTATTCGTTAGAGTTAAGGGACACTTCGTTCTCATCAAATGCTAAGTGCTAAAGCACTAAGCTTTGAAGGACGAAGTAAAGCAATAAGAGCAACGGCAACGCCTCGTTCAGCTTTGCTTATCTAAATTAAATGAGAATGTGGTAAGAATATAGTAAAAAGCTCCTATTATCATCTCTATTGTTTTATGATTAATAGCAACTAGTGTTTAATTGATAATAGCTGGTTATGGATAATCTGATCAATGAATAATAGGAGATGAAAAGAATGAAGAAAGCTAGTATGGTGATGAGTTTGCTTGCAATCTGCTCTGGGATGTTACTGTTTAGCGCTGATAGAGCAGAGGCGTCCAAGGACGTGTCTAAGCTAAATCAAGGCGTGAGAATGGAACGCCTCCAAATCAAATTGGATGCTATCCGTCAAAAAGCAGGCCAAGAAGTCAAGGAAAGAGTGGCTGAAAAAATCAAAATACAAGCAGTAAAAGTGGCAGAACAACAAGCAGCGGCTGAAAAAGCTGAGCAAAATCGAATGTAGCAGGCCCAAATGGAGCAAGAGAAGCAGGCTGTAGCTGAACCAGTGATTCCTGAGCAAGTCGAGTCGATTGATCCGGCACCGACCCTTGAGGCAACAACAGGTGCGAGTCAGAGTGGTCGGGAAATTGGTGAGCGAAATCGTGAATATGGGCAGCAATTAAGTGATCCGAATTTAAGCCAAGGGGAGCGCCAAGCCATCATTCAAGAAAAAAAAGAGTACAATCGCAATCGCTGATAGACAGGAGAGAAGTGATGAAGAAGGCACAGTTAGGAATCGTGATTAGCTTATTATTTGTGTTAGTCGGGTGTAAGAAACCGGTAGCTGCCAAGGATGCGACGACTGAATTGGTTAATGGCATAATTTATGGCAAAGACCCTAAGAAGCTTAAGGAAAGTTTCGTTTTGGACTGGGAGGTTGCTGATGACGACACGCAACCGAAGAGGCTTGTGAGGGAGTTAAAAGAGCGCTTTGAATTTGGTGAGGAGTACGACGCCCAATTGGCTTTGTTATCAGAGAGACTGGTCAGTAATTTAAATCAAATGACTTCTTTTGAGGTGACCGTTATTGAAGAAACTGCCAAAATCGCTAAAGTAGAACTGGCAGTTATAGGGCTAGAGGAGTTGGATGATCAACAGTTAAGTGGCATGATTGAGTCGCAGTTGGAGCCGGAATTGGCTGATATTACAGCCGAAACTAGTGAGGCTCAGATCGATCAACTGGTTAATGAGATCAGCATTAAAACTCTGTTTTTACTGGCGGAAAATCAAGAGACCAAAGGTGATGTTACGAAGGTTACCCTTGACTTAATAGCAGCGAGAGACGAGCGGGGAAAGTGGGTAATTCAAAATAAGGATCGGTTTATCAGAGACTTAATGACTGCTTTTAGTTATTGAGTTTGAAAAAATGAAACGCTTAGGTTGCTCATGGTGGATGAGTTCCTAAGCGTTTTTGTTTAGAGCCAACCAATCGGAAGCAAGTGAGCTGGAGAAAATACTTTGACATCGTTTGGCTGATTGTCGAAATAACAGGAGATATCTTGTTTAAGCGTGTCTTCATTGCTAGAGGAATACAGATAATAAGTAGCAGTAGTAAGGCGAATAATCGGCTTGAGGGCTTATGTTGAATTCCCTTGTTTAAGACACTACTGATTCCCCAGAAAAGTGTCCAAGCTAAGATTAAGACGTTAAACAAACTTATTTTGCGACTTGACAGGGTGGTGTAGTATGCTAACGTTCTATCATTATCCCTTTGGGGTGTTAGTTCGATCAAATCAGGATCATCCATGTAATAATAAAAAAGTGCTAGTTTTGATTTGACGATTTTTTTGGTGAATAATAAATGAAAAAAATTATTTTGCTCAAATGAGATATCTGGTGTCGCTAAATCAAGTGAAACACGAATCGGTCCAGTTGGTGCTTCCTTAAACTGATAAAAAGGGCCATGTTTTTGACTGACAAGCCAGCCGTTAGCCGCTTTTCGATTTAAATACGCTTCTTCTTTTATGATGTTTAAGTGATTGAGGTATATGCCTAACATCAGCGTCCCTCCTCTATTAAGTGACTAAGTTCTTGGATTCTCCGACATTCTATTTTTAATATTGTGTTACCTAGTTCAGTTAAGTGATAGATCTTACGTTGATTGTCTTCTTGAACTGTAACGAGCTTGTCTCGTTCCATGCGGGATAAGGTGCCGTATAAAGTCCCGTTAGCCAAAACGATGCGATTATGAGTTACTTTTTTTGTATAGGCCATGATTAGATAACCGTGTTTTGGTTCTTGTAAACTAGATAGAATTAGAAAAGCCGTTTCCGTCATTGGCACGTATTTGTTTATTAGGTCGTCCAGTGGCATTTACTCACCTCCTTTTATTATGTCGCGAAACGACAAATTGATAATTAACTAGCGATCCTAAAATGAGCGACAAGATGTGAAAAAAGTGTTGTTTTTCTTTACATTGCTCGTTTTTTTTGATTAACTAATAAGTTAGGGAGGCGTATTTAAATGTTAAAAAGATTTATTAGTTATTACAAGCCCTATAAAGGGCTGTTCATTTTAGATTTCAGTTGTGCCATTATTGCGGGAGCCTTAGAATTAGCATTTCCAATCGTTGTCAATCAAGTCATTGATAAAATCATGCCAAAAAATGATTGGAATTTAATTATTACCGCGTGTTTGTCTTTATTGTTTTTTTATGCGGTCAATACGGGGCTGCAATATGTGGTGGTCACGTTTGGTCATATGTTGGGCGTTAACATGGAGACCGATATGCGTCGGGATTTGTATGCTCACTTACAACGTCAACCATTCGGCTATTATGACAATCAAAAGACTGGGGAATTAATGAGTCGGTTAACCACGGATTTGTTTGAGATATCTGAGGTTGCTCACCATGGACCAGAAGATATTTTTATCACGGTTATGACACTTGTTGGGTCATTTTTAATCATGTTAAACACCCATGTGAAGCTGGCGATTGCAACAGCTATTTTAGTTCCTTTTATCACCATTGCACTGGTGTATTTTAACAAGAAAATGACGCGAGTTAACACTGATATCTACCATAATCTGGGAGAGTTTAATGCTGGGATTGAAGCCTCTGTTAGTGGCATTCGAGTGGTTCAGGCCTTTGCTAATGAGGAGCATGAAGCTTCTCGTTTCGAAACATTGAATCAAAACTATCGCCAGTCTAAGTTGAAGTTTTATAAGGTGATGGGCGTGAGCTCCGCCTACAATTATTTGTTGATTCGCTTGATCAATCTATTTGTTCTTTTCTTTGGCGCGTATTACGTGATCAACGGGGAGCTCACCAATGGTCAGTTTGTGGCTTTCATTCTGCTATCGAATGTCTTTGTGCGGCCGATTGAGAAGGTGAATAATATGATTGAGAGCTATCCAAAGGGAATTGCCGGATTTAAACGGTTTATCGAAGAAATTGACAAAGAACCCGCTATTCAAGATCGCCCCAATGCTCAAGTTGTTCATGAGTTGAAAGGGGATATCTTATACGATAATGTTTCCTTTGCTTATGAAGACTCAACGAAAGTGTTGAATAATATTTCCTTAACGATCAAACCTGGTGAGACGGTGGCCTTTGTTGGTCCAAGTGGGTCTGGAAAAACGACGTTGTGTAACTTGCTACCGCGCTTTTATGACGTGACTTCTGGGAAAATTACGGTTGATGGCATTGATATTCGTGATATGACCTTAAATTCTTTAAGAGATCAAATTGGAATTGTCCAGCAAGATGTATTTTTATTCCCAGGAACTTTACGAGAAAATGTGGCCTATGGCAAACTAGAGGCAACTGAAGGTGAGATTTTAAAAGCGGTCAAATTGTCTCACTTGGAAAAAGTGATTGATAGTTTGCCAGAAGGGCTAGACACGATTGTTGGAGAACGTGGTGTTAAATTATCTGGAGGACAAAAACAACGAGTGGCGATCGCCCGCATGTTCTTAAAAAATCCACCAATCTTAATTTTAGATGAAGCGACTTCTGCGTTGGATACAGAGACAGAGCAGGTTATTCAAGAGTCATTATTCTCTTTATCAGAAGGCCGTACAACGTTGATTATCGCTCACCGTTTGGCGACGATTAAACATGCAACACGAATTGTTGTGGTTAATGAGCAGGGAATTGTTGAAGAAGGAACCCATGAAAGTTTAATGTCTTTAGGCAATGTGTATAAAAACTTGTATGATGCTCAGTTTAGAGAGTAGAAGTTAAGTTGTGACGAGTTTAGTTATCTCATATGTGGAAATAAACCGAAAATCACAGTTGTTAGTGCATCTTCTTTGGTGAAGTCTACTTTTGGTGTTATATTATTATCAAAAGGTAGTTCAATTTAGGAGGAGTGAGCCATGGGGAAGTTAGGGCGTAATGTGAGACAAGTAACTGGCGACATTCTAGCTGATGAGCCGAGAAGAAATGAGAGCTGTGAGGTGGTAGTTGGCGGCAAGATTCGTGCAACTGTTGAAGATATGCAGCGACTCTCTTACTGTAACAAGGAGTCAGGTAGCGGGTTAGAACAGGTAAGTATCCGTTATTTTACCGATACCTCCTTTTTTAATCAAGGCTGACCTTGGCAGAGGGTGGTTAAAGTAAGGGGCAAACAAAAATGACGGGCATAAGGCTCGTCTTTTTTTTAATTCTATTTGTTGTTTGAGGGAGTCAAGGCTGAAATGCTTCACTTTTGATCAGTTGCGTTTGGACTATTTCGTGACAGAAGGCGATTTACCGAACTATTTTAGCGGATAGAAGGAGAATATTAAAGATATTTCCTAAATTTTGTGGTAAAATAAAGAATGAGATTTTTCGGGAAAAATTGTCAAAATGAAGGAGTTTATCGTATGAGTAGAGAATACCATGTTGCAGTTGTTGGCGCGACCGGCGCAGTTGGGACTAAAATTATCGAGATGTTAGAAGGAAGTTCGTTGCCCATTAAGGCTATTAAGTTTCTTGCTTCCAAACGTTCTGCTGGCAAGCAATTGACATTTAAAGATCAACCTGTGATCATTCGGGAGCTAGTCGCAGAAGAGTTTGAAGGTGTCGATTTGGCAATCTTTAGCGCTGGAGGAGAACTATCCAAAAAATTCGCACCAGAAGCTGTGAAGCGTGGTGTTGTTGTGATTGATAATACGAGTGCATTTAGGATGGATGAAAAGACACCCTTAGTTGTACCGGAGGTCAATGCTGACGCGCTACACCAGCATCAGGGGATTATTGCCAATCCAAATTGTTCTACCATTCAGATGATGGTGGCTTTGGAACCGATTCGTCAAAAAGTCGGTCTTGATCGTGTCATCGTGTCAACTTATCAAGCGGTTAGTGGAGCGGGAATGTCAGCCATCAAGGAATTGGAATCTCAATTAACGGATATGTTGGCTGGTAAGTCAGCTGATGACGTCACAGCGGCTATTTTACCTTGTGGTGGGGACAAAAAACATTACCCACTGGCTTTTAATGCTTTGCCGCAAATTGATGTATTTGGTGAGGATGGTTATACGTTTGAAGAGTGGAAGATGGTCAATGAGACGAAAAAAATCATGTCTGATGATAGCATTAAGATATCCGTAACTTGCGTCCGTGTTCCGGTCTTATCAGGTCATTCAGAGTCTGTCTATCTCGAGGTGAAAGAGCCAACAGATGTGGCGACGATTCAAGCGTTGATGAATGAAGCGCCAGGCGTCGTACTACAAGATGACCCAGCCAATCAACTATACCCTCAAGCTTTGACTAGTATTGATAAAAAAGAAACGTTTGTGGGTCGTATCCGTCGTGACTTGGATGTGGAGAATGGCTTTCACATGTGGATTGTCTCTGATAATTTACTGAAAGGTGCCGCTTGGAATTCTGTGCAAATTGCTGAGACGTTGCATCAGTTAGAGTTAGTTCGCGTGCCGTAAAGCAAGATTGGGGGATTCAACATGGATTTAGGACAAGCTAGTATTTTAACTGCAATGGTGACGCCTTTTGATGATCAGGGTGCAGTTGATTATAAAAAATTACCGAATTTGATAGAGTATCTACTTGCTCATCATACGGAAGGATTAATCGTGTCAGGAACAACGGGTGAATCACCAACCCTGAGTCAAGATGAAGCGTTAAGATTGTTTGCCGCAACGGTGGAGATTGTTGCTGGCCGCGTACCGATTATTTGTGGCGTAGGCAGTAACAACACATATGTCACTTGTGAATTTATAAAAAAAGTAGCAAAAATTGAGGGAGTTACAGCCGGTTTAGTCGTAGTCCCGTATTACAACAAACCAAACCAGGAAGGGCTTTACCAGCATTTTAAAGCTGTGGCGGAAGCCAGTGAGTTGCCAATCATGTTATACAATGTGCCGAGTCGGACCAGTGTGAACATGGAGGTAGCCACAACATTACGCCTAGCAGCTTTACCAAATGTCATTGGCACCAAAGATTGTAGTGGTGCCGATGCCTTAGCCTTGATCAAAGCACATGCCCCTGACGACTTTCTGTTGTTCAGTGGTGATGATGCCATGGCCTTCACTGCTAAAACATTAGGCGCTCAGGGAATTATCTCTGTCGCTAGTCATGTGATTGGTGATGAGATGTTTGCCATGTATCAGCTGATTGAGCAAGGGGCATTAGCGGAAGCTAGTGCCATTCATGCCCAGTTATTGCCTAAAATGCAAGCTGTCTTTTCAGTGCCGTCACCGGCACCGATTAAAGCGATCCTAAATCATCGTGGCATAGATGTCGGTGGTTTGCGTTTACCTCTGGTTGCCTGTACTCCCACAGAAAAAGAAAATATTTTAATGATACTGAATAAGTAATCATTGGGAAGAACATATGAGGTGAAAGATTTGAGTAACATCAAAATTATTCCATTAGGCGGTGTCCGTGAGAACGGAAAAAACATGTACATCGTAGAAGTGGAAGAAGAGATTTTTATTTTAGACTGTGGTCTAAAATATCCAGAAAATGATCAGTTAGGAATTGATGTCGTGATTCCCGATTTTTCTTATCTTGTTGAAAATAAAGATAAGATCGCTGGTGTTTTCTTAACCCATGGACATGCAGATGCGATTGGGGCGTTACCGTACCTATTGGAAAGTATCAGTGTGCCAGTTTTTGGAACGGAGTTAACGATTGAGTTAGCCAAATTAAATGTGGAAAGCTATGCTGGTTCAAAACAGTTTAAAGATTTCCATGTGATCAATGAGTTTACTGAAATTGATTTTGAATTTGGAACGGTTAGTTTCTTTAGAACGACCCATACTATTCCAGATTCTGTTGGTATCTCAGTCAAAACCAAAGAAGGCAATATTGTGTACACAGGTGATTTTAAGTTTGATCACAGTGCGATTCCGATGTACCAAACAGACTTTGCGCGATTAGCAGAAATTGGTAAGGAAGGCGTGTTGGCCCTTTTAAGTGATTCTTCCAATGCGGAAAATCCAATTCAAGTAGTGTCAGAGCGTCAAATTTCGGAAGAAGTGTTTGATACTTTGCGTTATTGGGATGGGCGGATTATTGTAGCCAGTGTGGCTAGTAATATTCAACGTGTTCAGCAAGTTCTCGATGCGGCCCATCGTTCTTTACGAAAAGTGGTCTTAACTGGCGAGGATTTAGAGCGAATTATTCGGACGGCCATCAAGTTGGATAAATTAACTTTGGCAAGTGAAGATTTAATTATTGAAGCCAAAGACATGAAAAATTATCAACCAGAAGAATTATTAATTTTGGAAACAGGTCGTATGGGTGAACCAATCAAAGCTCTTCAACGAATGGCAAGTAGCCGAACTCGTGGTATTAACATTCAGGAAGGTGACCTAGTTTACATCACGACGACACCGTCGATCGCCATGGAAACGACAGTGGCTAAAACGGAAGACATGATTTATCGAGCTGGCGGAACGGTTAAAACGATTTCTGACAACTTCCGTGTTTCGGGTCATGCCAGTCCGAATGATTTAAAATTGATGCTGAATTTGATGAAACCAAAATTCTTTATTCCGATTCAAGGAGAATACCGTGTTTTAGCAGCGCATGCTGATTTGGCAAATGAGTTGGGAATTCCGTATAAAAACATTTATTTAACCGGTCGTGGTGATATGTTGGAATACAAAGATGGTCGTATGCATATTGCTGGAACAGCAGATGCGGATAATGTCTTAATTGACGGTTTAGGTGTTGGCGATATTGGTAATATCGTTTTACGAGACCGTCGTATTCTTTCGGAAGATGGCGTGTTTATTGCTGTGACAACGATCAACCGTAAGCAACAAAAAATTGTGGCTCGCCCTCAAATTACCTCAAGAGGATTTGTTTATGTGAAAGAAAGCAAAGACTTGATGAAGGAAAGTGCGACGATTGTTGAAGATATCATTCAAGAAAACTTAAAAAATAATGATTTTGAATGGGGCAAGCTAAAACAAGACATCCGGGAGCAATTGAGCCGTTACTTGTTTGAACAAACCAAACGTCGACCAGTGATTTTACCAGTTATTATGGAAACAAGTCAACGTAAAAAATAGTGCTACTCTTATTCTCTTCTGTCTGAAGAGGATAAGTTTTTTTGGTTTTTACTGAGAAGTGAAAGGTCAAGCGAGTTAGTGGGTGGATTTTAAGAAAGAAGGCGTTTTGTTTGGAGAAAGACTTAAGATCGGAATCACGCCATGAGGACTATAATCATCGTTGGCTTATTTTGCTTGCGACTGGCTTATTTACCTTTATGTCGACTTTAGATGGGAGTATCGTCAATGTGGCGTTGCCGACCATATCAGCTGATATCGGTGTTAAGATGAATCAGGCTGAATGGGTGGTGTCGATTTACTTAATGACCGTCTGTGCGTGTTTGTTGTTATTCGGTAAAATTGGCGACAGTTTTGGCAAAGTGATGGTATTTAAATGGGGAACAGTGGTCTTTGTTTTAGGCTCGTTGTTATGTGGTATTCCTGGTTCTTTAACTATTTTATTAGTGGCAAGAGTCATTCAAGCGATTGGTGCTAGCATGACCATGGCAACTGGAACAGGGATTATCACAGAAGTTTTCCCTATGAGTGAAAGAGGCAAAGCTCTCGGATTAATGGGATCCTTTGTTTCGTTAGGTTCCATTACAGGGCCTGGCGTAGGCGGCTTGATTTTACATCATTTAGATTGGTCTTATATATTTTGGATCAATGTGCCTGTGGGCTTAGTTACGATTATACTCGGCCAACGCTATTTGCCCAAAGATAGGTTTCATTCTGGCAAAAGAATTGATGTGGTTGGCTTTATAACATTTGCATTATCAATCATGAGCTTTTTTGGTGGAGTGTTCATCGGGCAAGAAATTGGGTTCGATCATGGCTTGACCATAGGATTAATGGCAGTGGCCCTCACTAGTTTAGTTGCCTTTTACCGAATCGAAAAAAGAGTGGAGGATCCTTTAGTTCAATTTACCATCTTTAATAATAAGATGTTTACCGTAAGTTTGTTAGCAGCCTCCTTAATCTTCGTTAATAATTATTTTGCTAATGTAATCCTGCCTTTTTATTTGCAAAACTTAAGAGGGTTAACTTCTAGTAAGGCTGGCTTAATTATGATGATTTATCCCCTAGTAATGGTAGTTGGGGCTCCGATTAGTGGTGTCTTATCAGACAAAGTAGGTCCATTAATTTTGTGTTTATTTGGTTTGGTATTATTAACTGTTTCTCAATTAAGTTATATGCTAGTTGGAGCTGAAACGTCTCTTTATTTGTTTATGATTATTCCAGCTTTGATGGGATTGGGAAATGCGTTGTTTCAACCCCCGAATAATACGATCGTCATGGGTAGTGTGAACATGCAAGACTTAGGTGTTGCAGGTAGTTTAAATTCACTGGCACGTAATTTTGGAATGGTAGTCGGAGTTTCGTTATCAACGACGGTCTTGTATAACGCTATGTCTGCCAAAATGGGTGAAAAAGTCACAACATATTTAGCGGATCGTCCAGATGTATTTGTTTATGGGATGAATGTGACGTATTTTGTGTCATTTTTGATTTGCTTGGTGGCGCTAATGATGACTGGTTGGCGATATGTTAAAGGTCGAACTAAATGGGATTAATGATAAAAAAGGTCAATCGTTGGCGGTTGTCTTTCTTTTTTTAAGGGATATTTTACAAAAAATTCATTGTTGATTTATTATTAACAAAGCCTAACTATGTGAGTAGTCAAGGCTTTCAGCGAAATTGAAGGCGGTAGTCTGATATCTTGGGCTAATCTTTGTGAAAAACTGTATTACTCTTGAATTGAAAACTGTTATACTTATTGGCGCATTGTCTTTGTTATTTTGCTCATTAACGTTTATAATAAGTCTATTAGACATAATTATTGTCATTGAAGCAGCGAGTTATTTTGGTAGTGACACAGAAAAGGAGAATAGATTGAATGGCTACGAAACATGATCAAATTTTAGAGTATATCGAAACCTTGCCTGTCGGCGAACGGATATCAGTGCGTAGCATTGCGAAAACCCTTAGTGTGAGTGAAGGGACAGCATATCGGGCGATTAAAGAGGCAGAAAATACAGGATTAGTTTCCACGATTCAACGAGTAGGGACGATTCGAATTGAACGGAAAATGAAGAGTCATTTTGAAAAATTGACTTTTGGTGAAGTCGTAAAGATTATTGAGGGGGAAATTTTAGGTGGGCGGAATGGTCTTGAGAAGGCTCTTTCGAAGTTTATTATTGGGGCAATGACTGAAAGTGCCATGGAACGCTATATTACGCCAGGTTCGTTGATGATTGTTGGTAACCGTGAAGAAGTGCAAATCTTGGCTTTAGAACGAGGGGCAGCCGTGTTAATCACTGGCGGATTGGAAACGACGGCTGAGATCATCGCGTTGGCAGATGAAGTTGGTCTACCTATTTTGAGCACCTCTTATGATACCTTTACAGTGGCGACGATGATCAATCGTGCCATGAGCGATCAACTGATTAAAAAGGATATTATGTTAGTTGGAGATATCTTTACCTCTCTGGAGAAGACTAGCTTTTTATACACCACCGATACAGTGGCTGACTATCGGGAATTGTCTGATCGTACTAATCACACGCGTTTTCCCGTCGTCAATAAAAGTCAACGAGTTTTGGGCATCATCACTGCCAAGGATTTAATCGGTAAACAAGATTCCCAAACTTTGGATAAAGTGATGACCAAAGATCCGAACAATGTCAAGAAACACATGAGTGTGGCAAGTGTTGGTCACCTGATGATTTGGGATGGGCTGGAGATGATGCCTGTGGTAGAGGATGATTTATCGTTGATTGGGATTATTTCACGGCAAGACGTCATGAAAGCTATGCAGTTGGCTCAACGACAACCACAAGTAGCCGACACTATCTCTGATCAGATTTCTGGTGAAATTACCACCATTGAAGGCTTGACTAAAAATGATGAGCCTCATTTTGCTTTTACCGTGACGCCACAAATGGTTAGTACGGTAGGCACGATTTCTTTTGGTGTGTTGAGTGAGATCATCAGTAATGTGTCGCAACGAACAATGTACCTTCATCAGCGGCGAAATGTGGTTATTGAACAAGTAAATTTACACTATTTCCGTTTGATTCAAATTGAAAGTGAGTTGGATATCCGGCCACGTGTGTTGGAAATTGGCCGCCGTTCAGCTAAGTTGGATATAGAGGTCTATCTAGAAAATGCGATTGTGGCAAAAGCAATCGTCATTTGCCAGTTGATGGAAAAAACATAGGGGAAAGAGGGAAAATAAATGACTATTACACAAGAAATATTAGCAGAAATCAAGGCGTATGATCGAATCATTGTTCATCGACATCAGCGACCAGATCCGGATGCATTAGGTTCTCAAGCAGGTCTAGTGGAGATTATTAAAGCCTCTTTTCCTGAAAAACAGGTATTCAAGGCTGGGGGACCGATTGATGACTTAGGTTACATGACAGAGATGGATGAAATAGCCGATGACAGTTATCAAGGCGCGTTGGTCATTGTGACGGATACAGCAAATGCGCCTCGGATTAGCGATGACCGTTATCATCTAGGGGATAAGTTGATTAAAATTGACCATCATCCAAATGATGAGCCTTATGGCGATTTGTCGTGGGTGAATACGCAGGCTAGCAGCTGTAGCGAAATGATTGCTGATTTTTACACGGAATTTAAAGACGAACTAATCTTGACCGATGAAGGCGCTCGTTTATTATATGGCGGGATTGTTGGCGACACGGGTCGCTTTATGTATCCTGCTACTACTCCTCATACGTTTGAAGTAGTGGCGATGTTAACTCGCTTTAACTTTGATGCCCCTCGTTTAAATCGCTATTTAAATGATACTACGCTTAATGTAGCGAAACTATCAGGCTATGTCTTACAACAGATGGAGCTTGATGAAGATGGTGCTGGTATGGTTTTATTACCTTATAGCATTTTAGAAGAGTATGGTGTAACAGACGCTGAAACAGCAGCTCTGATTCCTTTACCAGGACAAGTGGATAGTGTGATTGCTTGGGGGATTTTTGTTGAGCAGCCAGAAGGTTATTATCGTGTACGGTTGCGATCGAAAGGTCCAGCAATTAACCAATTAGCTAAAGAACATAATGGCGGAGGACATCCACTGGCCAGTGGAGCCAATGCTCGTGATTTGGCAGAAGTGGCGGAGATGTACAAAGAAATTCAAGAAATTGTCAAAAATAGTAAATAATAAACTAAAAAATGCTAGTTCTTTAGTTTGATTCTTTCGTGATCATTAATGTGGACTATTAGTTAAACATAATTGTGAGCACTCTGTGGCTAGTTGGCCTTTTGCCAAAGCTTGAACAGCCGCTCGCAATTATCAATAACTAGTAATTTCGCTTTGATTAGTTGGAAGGTCAGATGGAAAGAATATGGCTTTTTTTGTGATTTTTTCACAATTTCTCTATATTGAAAATGATAATCATTGTCATTGGTGATTTTTTTGTTAGTTAATATTGAAAGTTTTTCACAATTAAGATGTTTTTTCAGAATAATTTGTTATAATGTGATTGTAAGCGTTAACTTAAAAATTGAAAGGATGTGCAAAAAGCTAATGAGTCAATTAAAAGTAGCCTTTGATTTTATTGAAACTGTCGATCAGCAAGGGGAATTTGCTGAGTGCCTGGATAGGCTCAAAGGGAAACCAGGTTCTGATATGCCAGCGTTACAAGAAGCGCAACGGATTTATGGTTACTTACCAATTGAAGTCCTGGAAAGAATTGCTAGGGCATTTATGATTCCACTGGAGCGCCTGTACAGCACGGCAACTTTTTATTCTCAGTTTTCTTTCGTGCCGAAAGGGAAGTATACGATAAGTGTTTGTATGGGAACAGCTTGCTACGTGAAGGGGGCTGGAGATATTTTGGACAGTTACAGTGAGTCGTTAAAAATAGCGCCAGGAGAAACGACGACTGATCGCAAGTTTACTTTAGAATCTTGTCGGTGTATCGGCGCTTGTGGGCTCGCACCTGTGTTGACTGTTAATGAAGAAGTATTTGGCCGCCTGACTAAAAAGCGAGGAGACAAAGTACTAGTCACTTATCAAAAAGCAGATTAAGTAGAACAAGTTGGGAAGGACTGTTACGAATGAACTCAAGTATTAGTAGCAGAATGGAACAGTGAGGAGTTGAAAGCATGGAAAATTGGAGTCAGTTGAAGGCTCAGAAAGAGCAATATCGACATGAGATGAACATTCGTCTCAATAGTGGGACTGTCCCTGGGATTACGAGAGAGATTATGGTGTGTGCTGGAACGGGATGTATCGCTTCTAAAAGCCAAGAATTTATTGCCGCATTAGTTGAACAACTGGAAAAGAACGAGTTAGTCGATCAGGTGCGGATTGTTTCAACAGGTTGCTTTGGTTTATGTGCCCAAGGTCCGATCGTGATTATTTATCCTGAAGGGACATTTTATCATCAAGTCAAGCCCAAAGATGCCAAGTTGATTGTCGAAAAACATCTGGTTGCTGGTGAGCTAGTTGAGCGCTTGTTGTATCACGATCACCAAACAGATGAGGTCATCAATCGTTTGATGGATACTCCCTTTTACCACAAGCAAAAGCGTGTGGCGTTGCGTAACTGTGGCCGGATCGATCCTGAAAGAATTGAAGACTACATCGCTTTTGATGGTTATCAGGCGTTAGCGACTGTCCTTGATCAGTATCAACCCGAAGAGGTGTTAACCATTTTGGAAAAATCTGGTTTAAGAGGAAGAGGAGGTGCTGGATTTCCGACTTATTTGAAGTGGTCATTTGCTCATCAAAGTCAAGCTGATCAAAAATATGTTATTTGCAATGCTGATGAAGGGGACCCTGGAGCTTTTATGGATCGATCTATTTTAGAGGGAGATCCTCATGCTATTTTTGAAGCAATGGCAATTGCGGGGTATACCATAGGAGCCAGTCAAGGGTATATCTACGTGCGAGCTGAATATCCAATTGCAGTTGGCCGTTTACGAATTGCTTTAGAACAAGCGAGAAATTGTGGACTGTTGGGCGAAGGGATTTTGGGTTCCGATTTTAATTTTGATGTTGACTTAAAACTAGGGGCTGGTGCGTTTGTCTGTGGCGAAGAAACGGCCTTGTTAGAAAGCATCGAAGGTCATCGTGGAGAGCCTCGTCCTCGACCACCTTTTCCAGCGGTTAAAGGATTATTTGGCAAACCGACGATTGTTAACAATGTGGAAACCTTCGGGAATATTTCTCAGATTATCTTAAAGGGCCCTGATTGGTTTGCGAGAATGGGAACGGCTAATTCTAAAGGAACGAAGGTGTTTGCTTTAGGTGGCAAAATAGAGCATACCGGATTAGTAGAAGTTCCGATGGGCACAACCTTACGTGAAGTGGTGGAAGATATTGGCGGAGGAATTCCAGACGGTGGGATCTTTAAGGCGGCACAAACAGGTGGCCCTTCAGGTGGCTGTATTCCGGTTGAACATTACGATGTCCCAATTGATTACGATAATTTGATAGAGATTGGTTCGATGATGGGCTCGGGCGGACTGATCGTCATGGATCAAAAAAATTGCATGGTGGACATTGCCAAGTTTTTCTTGGAATTTACGGTGGAAGAAAGTTGTGGAAAATGTATTCCCTGTCGAGTGGGAACAAAACGTTTATTGGAAATACTGGAAAAAATTACAATGGGCAAAGGAACCATGGATGATTTGGATAAATTAGAAGAACTGTGTAAGCACGTTAAAGAGAATTCACTTTGTGGCTTGGGGCAGACGGCTCCTAATCCGATTTTGTCTACTTACCATTACTTTAAGGAGGAATACATCGCCCATGTTCGTGAAAAAAAATGTCCGGCTGGTGTCTGTAAAAAGCTGATTTCATATGAAATTATTGAAGAAGCTTGTACTGGTTGTATGGCTTGTGCTAGACAATGTCCTGTGTCTGCGATTAGTGGGGAAAGAAAACAGCCTCATGTTATCGACCAACAACTGTGCACGAAATGTGGTGTTTGTCTGGATACTTGTCGTTATAAAGCGATTAGTGTTGGTTAAATCCAAGGTTAGAAGGAGGGAGAAATGTGAAACAGATTGATATATTAATTAATGGTAAACAGTGCCAGGCCCCAGAAGGTAGTACGATTTTAGAAGCAGCTCGAGTGAACAATATTGATATTCCAACTTTATGTTATTTGAAAGATATTAATGAAATTGGCGCATGTCGCATGTGCGTGGTTGAGGTTGTAGGAGCGAAAAGCTTAGTGACTTCTTGTGTTTATCCGATTAAAGAGGGCATGGAAATTGTGACGAATTCTGAGCAGGTGTTTCAATCACGTAAAACTAACTTAGAGCTAGTGTTGTCAACTCATGAACGAAAATGCCTTTCTTGTGTACGTAATGGCAACTGCGAATTACAGAAATTGTGTCAGGAATTTAGCGTGGAAGATGAAGGGTATTATGATGGTGAAAACTATCAATACGACTTCGATGATAGCGCGGTGCATATGTATCGTAACAATAATAAATGCATTTTGTGTCGCCGCTGTGTTGCTGCTTGTTCGAAATGGCAGGATGTTGGGGTCATTGGAGCCAATAATCGCGGATTTAAAACACATATTGGCTGTGCTTATGACAAGGATCTGGGGGAGGTTGCCTGTATCTCTTGTGGTCAGTGCATCGTAGTTTGTCCAACAGGTGCCATTGCTGAGAAAGATCAGTCTCGGGAAGTTTGGCAAGCTTTGGCTGATCCAAAGAAACATGTTATCGTTCAAACGGCGCCGTCGACTCGCGTGACATTAGGAGAAGCCTTTGGTTTGCCAATTGGCACTAATGTAGAAGGAAAGATGGTGGCCTCACTAAGAGCATTAGGCTTTGATCGTGTTTTTGATACGAATGTGGCGGCTGATTTTACTATCATGGAAGAAGCGACGGAATTTATTGATCGAATCTCTAATAATGGGCCTTTTCCATTATTTACTTCATGTTCACCCGGTTGGGTTAAGTATTGTGAATCTTACTATCCCGAATTAATTCCTAATCTGTCCAGTTGTAAATCCCCCCAACAGATGTTTGGCGCTTTAGCGAAAACTTGGTATGCGAAAAAAATGGGCATTGAAGCAAAAGATATTTATGTCGTGGGGATTATGCCTTGTACGGCCAAAAAATTTGAGGTGAAACGGGAAGATGAAGCTGCTTCTGGTTTTTCAGATGTGGACGTTGCCTTAACTACAAGGGAGTTAGCTCGAATGATCGCAAAGGCAGGGATTCGTTTTACCGAACTTGAAGATGAAAGGTTTGATGACCCTTTCGGAGAAGCCACTGGTGCTGGCTATATTTTCGGGGCATCTGGCGGTGTCATGGAAGCGGCCTTAAGAACAGCCAGTGAAATGTTAGCAGGTCATTCTTTGGAGCAGTTTGAGTTTACTGAAGTTAGAGGCATGGAAGGGATTAAAGAAGCGTCTTACGAGCTAAATGGCCTGACGGTTAAAGTCGCGGCTGTTTCAGGGATGGCGAATGCCAAGAAGTTGATCAAACGAATGCAGGAAGGTGACGAATTTTATCACTTTGTGGAAGTTATGGGGTGTCCAGGAGGTTGTATCAATGGTGGTGGACAACCAGTTCAACCGGCTTCAGTTCGTAATTTTATCGATTTGAAAAGAAAAAGAGCGGCAGGACTTTACGCTGAGGATCGTGTGAAAAAGCTGCGGAAATCCAATGATAGTCCGATTGTTCAATTGGTTTATCATGAATTTTTAGGTGAGCCAGGTAGTCAAAAAGCTCATCAGATATTGCATACAAGTTATCAGCCGCGGTCTGAGTTTTAATGGAGAAAATCAGAAGGAAGGGTCACTGAGTTCCTCGACTTAGCAATTAGTGCTAAGTCGGGGAAGGTTAGTATTTATTTATTACCTGTTTTAAGGTTGGGAGCAATAATGTGGCCAGTAGTCCTCCAATTAAAGCGGTAAGCAGTTGGGGGTAGGAAAATGCCGCACCGACAACCGTTGCTTTAGTGGCAGGTAATTGGAGTAAGATGGGAATGACAAATTTAACAACGCTTACATACAGAAAGCCGAACTTTAGCAGGGCCGCCATAATTGCGGCGAATAGGGAAGCGAAGACATTTATCTCAGCTTGTTTGCCGGCGATAAGGTACCAAGTTGCTACTAAGATGCTGTTCCCTAAAGCGATAAAGAGGATGATTTGCCAAAATGGCGGGCCGATACTTAAGATAAATGCCATGATGGGAGATAGAAGAGCGACAGTTAAGCCGCAACTTAAGCCACCGATCATCAAGGATACGATCAAAATTAGGTTGACCATGGAACCAGTGATCAAAGTGCTGCCGAAGGAGGCGGTTACGGCTTGAATGACAATCAATAAGGCGAGAAAAACAGCTGTTTGGGTGATCCATAAAGTTCTTTTTTTCATGTCTATTCCTTCTTTCTTGAGGAGAGCGAGTTGTTTATCAAGTTCACGAAATCACAATGTTGGTACTTTTAGTTTAAACGATAAAAGCTAATAGTTCAATTGCTAATGCGCTAACTTACAGTTGATATAACAATTTTGTTAGGTTCACCCGGGATAATGAAAGTTGATTCGATGTTGCCTCATTTCAGTTTCGTCTATACTTTAGGAAAGAGCTAAAGGAGATGGAGAAAATGATGGGATTCATAACCATTGGTGTGACTTATTTAGGTGTGATAGCTGGCTTGATAAAAAAAGTGATCAGTGAGCGTTCGGCGCCGGTTTCAGGAAAGCCAAAAAAATCCACAGCGTTTAAGCTGTTATTGTTGTTGAGTGTAGCAGGTTTACTGGTGGCAAGTTTAACAGTGATTCCTTTTAGTATTATGTTGATTGTTGCTTTGAGTCCTTTTATCGTATTCTCTGCAGGGGTGGTTTTTACGATTAATGGTGGAATCATGTTAAGGCGAGAGTCCCAATCCCTTGGCAATAGTCTCTCCCTTTTACTAGGTGTTGGCTTATTGAGCGTTAGTTTGGCAACTTTTGTCGCTTATCAGGTAGATTTGACCATTTTAACAGTGCTGACAGGATCTGCTAATTTTATTGCATTAATGTTGTTGATCAGTTTTTTGATTTTTTTGTTCACAGCATATGTGACTCAACATTATGCCAAAATAGAAAAGGTTGATTACATCATCGTGTTGGGTTGTGGCTTAATTAATCATCAAGTGACACCACTGCTCAAGAGCCGATTGGATCGTAGTCTGGCACTGTATCAGCAACAACTTGCTTTAGGGCACGTCAGCAAAATTCTCGTTACAGGTGGTCAGGGAGCTGATGAAGCTATTTCTGAGGGAGAAGCGATGAGGGATTACTTGGTTTTGCAAGGGGTTAAGCCCGCTCATATTATGGTAGAAAAGCTTGCCATCAATACGTATGAAAATATGTTGTTTAGTAAGCAACTGATTGAAAACGAGCAAGCCGCGTATGAAGCTGTTTTTGTGAGCAATAATTTCCACGTGTTTCGTAGCCATTTATTCGCTAAGCAAGTTGGTTTATCTGCAAAGGGTGTCGGCTCTCATACAGCTAGTTATTTCCTTCCTAGCGCGATGTTAAGAGAATTTGTGGCTGTCAGCCTGATGTTCGTTAAAGAGATGGTGAGGAGCCTTAAAAAGGTTCCTAGAGGGACTGTTATCTATAAGTAAAAGAAATGGGACTATTCAATAGTCCCATTTCTTTTATGTTTGTTTATTTTCTAATTCAAGGCTGAGGGTTTCCCACTCTTCTAATAGTGTTTCTTGCTCTTGCTCGAGCTCATTCAGCTGACGTTGAAGGGTCAGTAATTTTTGATGATCCTCAAAATAATCAGGATTGCTCATATCAACTTGAATGGTTTCTATCTGAGATTCAATCGTGAGTAACTGGGATTCAAGTTGCTCAATCTTGCGAGTCAGGCTGCGAATAGCTCGTTGTTCATCCTTTGATTGTTGAAATTGATTGCGGGAAGTAGCAAGTTCAGCTGTTTTTGACAAATTGTTTGATTCAGCTGCCTGTAAAGCAGCTAATTCTGCTTCTTCAAGTTTCTTTTCTAAGTAGTAATCATAGTCACCTAAATAAAGTTTGCTGCCAGTGGCAGACAGCTCCACGATTTTTGTGGCAATCCGATTAATAAAGTAGCGGTCATGAGAGACGAATAGAATGGTACCATTAAATTCTATTAGGGCGTGTTCCAGAACTTCTTTGCTGTCGATGTCCAAGTGGTTGGTGGGCTCATCAAGGACTAAGAAATTTTCTTTGTTCATGGACAACTTTGCTAAGGCTAGTCGGGCTTTTTCGCCACCACTCAGAAGTGGCACCGTTTTTTCAACATCTTCTCCTGAAAAAAGGAAACTGCCTAAAACCGATCGAATGTCTCTTTCAGGTGTTGTCGGGTGTTCATCCCAAAGTTCTTGCAGGACTGTTTTATTAGAGCGAAGATTGGCTTGTTCTTGATCGTAATAACCGATAGAAACATTGGTTCCTAATTGAGCGTCTCCTTTAATAAAAGGAATTTCCTTGATGATTGATTTCAGCAGCGTTGATTTTCCTACGCCGTTTGGACCAACTAAAGCGATGGCTTCTCGTTTGCGAATGTCAAGATTGACAGGTTCTGATAAGATGGTCTGATCGTAGCCGATCGCACCTGCTTCAAGGTGTAGAACCACATTACCTGATTCTCGCTCGATGCCAAATAAAAAGCGAGCTGATTTTTCATCGCCTACAGGTTTGTCAAGCCGATCGATTTTTTCTAATTGTTTTCGCCGACTTTGAGCTCTTTTGGTTGTGCTAGCTCGAACCAAGTTACGTGCAACAAAATCCTCTAATTTATTTATCTCCGTCTGTTGTTTTTCAAAGGCTTTCCAATCTTGCGCGAGCTGTTCTTCTTTTAATTCCAAGTAGCGGGTGTAGTTACCTTTGTAATGGGTCATCTTCTGTCGGCTTAAATCGTAGACTTCAGTGACAATTTTATCGAGAAAATAACGATCGTGAGAGACGATTAAGAGAGAACCGCGATAATTTTGTAAATAGTTTTCCAACCATGCCAAGGTTTCAATATCTAGATGGTTAGTTGGTTCATCGAGTATAAGCAAGTCGGGGCTTTCAAGCAAAAGCTTTGCCAAGGCGAGGCGCGTTTTTTGCCCACCTGAAAGACTGTTGACTGGCCGAAGGTAGAAACTTTCGTCAAATTGAAACCCATTTAAGACAGCTTTCATTTCGGCTTCATAGCCGTAGCCATTTTGCTCGTTAAAATCATGTTGAAGCTGATCGTATTCTGTTAGTAATCGTTGATAATTGTCGTTATCAGCGATTTGTTCAGGTTGTCCTATTTGATATTCCAATTCTCGTAGACGAGCTTCCATGGCTCGTAAACCGTCATAAGCAGTCAGCATTTCCTCCCAAATGGGTTTCTCGCTTTGGAAACCGGTATGTTGATCGAGATAACCGATCGTCAGCTGTTTGATCTTTGAGATCGAACCTTCATCAGGTTCATCGATGCCGGCGATTATTTTTAGTAAGGTGGATTTTCCGGCACCGTTTCGGCCAACTAAGGCGATCCGACTGCGATCCTGAATTTCTAAGTGTATATGTTTAAACAATGTGTCAGCCCCAAAATGTCGGGCGACTTGATTCGCTTGTAATAAAATCATCTTGTGTCCCTCGCTTGCATAGTATAGTACTAGTCTATCATACTTATCATTTCTTGTGAAAAATAATGGAAATGAAACTCATTCTCAAGAAATTTTTTCACAATACCAAACAAGAAAATTGCTTTTACCTGTTAGATACTGTTATTATAATAATGTGAAATCGATAGTAAAAGCCATCACCGTTAATTCAATACTTTGTTTAGCAGTGGGCAAGGCCAAGCATATGTCAGAAACAATTTATCATAGGTATCGTTGAGAATGGCTAATTAATTAGGAGGACTGAGGATTAAAATGAAGAATCAAGTAATACCAAAAGCAACAGCGAAGCGTTTGCCGTTGTATTATCGCTATTTGAAAGTGTTGTTGGACTCAGGAAAAACGAAAGTGTCATCAACTGAGCTAAGTGAAGCAGTTAAAGTAGACAGTGCGACGATTCGTCGTGACTTTTCTTATTTTGGCGAATTAGGTAAACGTGGTTATGGGTATGATGTTCAAAGTTTATTGGATTTCTTCGCTAAAACATTAAGCGAAGACCGTTTGACAAATGTGGTTCTGGTTGGTGTTGGTAATTTAGGTAATGCCTTGCTAAATTACGGTTTCCATCAAAATAACAACATTCGCATTAGCGCTGCGTTTGACGTGAAGGAAGAACTTGTTGGTCGAATTGTTGACGGGATACCTGTCTATCCGATGAGTGATATGGAAGAGCAAATCAAGCAGCAGCAAATTGAAATTGCAATCATGGCTATTCCAGCAAATGCTGCTCAAGATACAGCCAATCTGTTGATTAAAGCAGGCATTAAAGGGATTATGAACTTTACCCCAGTTCGGTTATCAACGCCGAACGATGTTCAAGTTCAAAGCATTGATTTGACGAATGAATTACAAACATTGATTTATTTCTTGAATCACTATACCAAAAAAGAAGAAGAATAAATCGAAAACGACAGCTTGCTAATTTAATTGGCAAGCTGTCGTTTTTTATGATAGGTTGAGTTGTAGTAGCATGACGATAAAATTCATGGCGCAATGAGCGATAATCGAAGTCCAAATGCTGCCAGTTTTTTGATAGAGAAAGTAAAAAACCATGGCCATTGAAAAATAAACTAATAAGTGACCATCAGCATGAACGAGGGCAAAGAGAAGTGAACTGATGATAGCCGCAAGAATAGGCGTCACATACTGACTTAAAAAGCTGATTAAGCTCCGGCGGAAAATGAATTCTTCCATAATCGGCCCTGCGATGGAGACAGCGATTAAAAAAAAGGGAGATGAACGGATTAGCTGAGCGATATTTAGAGTGTTTTGTGATTGGCCACTATCCCATAACAGACGATCGATGGAGCCAGCGATAATTTGCGTTAAAAAGGCTAAAAATAACCCGTAAACGCCCCAGAGAATAATTTCTTTTCGGGGAGTTGTGAGTGCTTTTTGTTCGATTGCCGGTACTTCTTTTAATGAATGACTAAAAAAAATAAGGAGTCCAGCGCCTATCAAATAGCTGATGGTTGTAAAATTAATGCTGAGGTTGCTACTGGGCTTAAAGGGTAGCAATAAGAGTGGGCTGAAATAAACCAGCAAATACAGCGAGCACTGGCTAATAAAATATTTGGTGATTGTCATCTGATGACCTCCTAATGATGAGGTGTGAAAGGCACCTCTGACTATGGTAAAGTATAGCATAGTGACGAAAAAGATGTGAATTTTAAAAAAAAATTACCATATTTCTTGCAAAAAAAGCAAATAATGAGTATTATATAAGAGTGAGTTGGCACTTAGCACAAAAGAGTGCTAAATGCTAATCGAATAACTATAGACTTTATAAAGTGGAGGGATTTACAGTGTTAAAACCGTTAAATGATCGTGTTGTTATTGAAGTAGGTCAAGAAGAAGAAGTAACCGCAGGTGGCTTAGTATTGACTTCAGCAGCTAAAGAGAAACCACAAACTGGTGAAGTAATCGCTGTTGGCGAAGGTCATGTATTAGAAAATGGCACAAGAATGAGCTTATCTGTTAAAGTCGGTGACAAAGTGATGTTTGAAAAATACGCTGGGTCGGAAGTTAAATATGAAGGCAAAGATTATTTAATCGTTCACGAAAAAGATATCGTGGCAATTGTAGAGTAAACATTAAAGACATTTCAATGAATCAAAAATATTAGATGAGGTGAAAGAAATAATGGCTAAAGATATTAAATTTTCAGTAGACGCACGTGCAGCAATGGTTAAAGGTGTTGATACATTAGCTGACGTGGTAAAAGTAACATTAGGTCCAAAAGGTCGGAACGTGGTGTTAGAAAAATCATATGGTTCACCCTTAATCACAAATGATGGTGTGACAATTGCAAAAGAAATTGAATTGGAAGATCACTTTGAAAATATGGGTGCTAAGCTTGTCTCAGAAGTGGCATCAAAAACTAATGATATTGCTGGTGATGGTACGACAACGGCAACTTTGTTAACGCAAGCTATCGTTCGTGAAGGTATTAAAAACGTTACTGCTGGCGCTAACCCAATTGGCATTCGTCGTGGGATTGAAAAAGCAACCAAAGCAGCTGTGGAAGAATTACATGCTATTTCTGTTAAAGTTGATTCCAAGGAATCAATTGCCCAAGTTGCGGCAGTTTCTTCTGGTGACGAGCGCGTTGGTGAATTAGTGTCTGCAGCGATGGATAAAGTAGGCAATGATGGCGTCATTACCATTGAAGAGTCTAAAGGGATTGAAACAGAATTAGATGTAGTGGAAGGTATGCAGTTTGATCGTGGTTACTTATCACAATACATGGTAACCGATAATGATAAGATGGAAGCTGTTTTAGAGAACCCTTATATCTTGATTACAGATAAAAAAATCTCAAATATTCAAGATATCTTACCATTATTAGAACAAATCTTACAACAAAATAAACCACTTTTAATCATTGCCGATGATATTGATGGTGAAGCATTGCCAACATTGGTATTGAATAAAATTCGTGGGACATTCAATGTAGCGGCTGTTAAAGCTCCTGGTTTTGGGGATCGCCGTAAAGCAATGTTAGAGGATATTGCTGTTCTAACTGGTGGTACATTAATTACTGAAGATTTAGGATTAGAATTAAAAGATGCCACAATCGATGCATTGGGAACAGCTCGTACGGTGGTTGTGGATAAAGATAACACAACAATTGTTGAAGGGGCTGGCGATAAGCAAGCCATTGAAGATCGTGTTGGCTTAATTCGTTCGCAAATTGCTGACACTACCTCTGACTTTGATCGTGAAAAATTACAAGAACGTTTGGCTAAACTATCAGGTGGGGTTGCCCTTATTAAAGTCGGTGCTGCCACTGAAACAGAGCTAAAAGAATTAAAATTACGTATTGAAGATGCGTTAAACGCTACACGTGCAGCTGTTGAAGAAGGTATCGTTTCTGGTGGTGGGACTGCTTTAGTTAATGTCTCTCACAAAGTGGCTGAATTAAAAGCAGAAGGTGATGAACAAACAGGAATCAACATCGTCTTGCGTGCCCTGGAAGAACCTATTCGTCAAATTGCTGACAATGCTGGTCATGAAGGATCAGTCGTTGTGGATAAATTAAAACAAGCTGAAATTGGTGTAGGCTTTAATGCCGCAACGGATGAATGGGTAAACATGATCGACGCTGGTATTGTTGATCCGACAAAAGTGACTCGTTCTGCGCTACAAAACGCCGCAAGTGTTGCAGCTTTAATTTTAACAACAGAAGCTGTTATTGCTGATAAACCAGAACCAGCTGCCCCTGCAATGCCTGGTATGGATCCAGGTATGGGAGGAATGGGCGGTATGATGTAACAGCCCAACCAAAAAAGCTACCTCGTAATGTGAGGTAGCTTATTTTTTTTGTGCGTGCCCAGTAAGTTATATGGTGGGAACTTCACCTAGGGGTTACTATTTAATGTTGTTCGCTTCATCTTCTTCTGTTGTCGCTCGGAATAACGTATTGTAGCGATCCTCATCTTCTTGATTGTCACGAATGACTTTTGCCAAAGTGAACGAAGAAGAGATCAGGCCAACCGAGCCCATTAAATAGTACCCTTTTACCATTAGTGGCTCTTTCAATGTGTAAAGTCCAATCATCATCAATGCCACAAAAAAGGCAAAAGATCCCCAGCTCAGAAAGATAAAAGCGGGTGAATTGCGGTATGCTTTCTTTTTCATAAATTCCTCCAAAAAATAATCGTTTCGTGAACTAACGTCGCTAAATGCTATCAGCGAAATTTGTTCCATCATCAATCATACCTTAAAATGCTCCTAATTGTTAGTATAAATGTTATTTAATTGTTTTTTTTGACTGACTTGACTGATTAGGCGCTATCAGTCAGTCGAGATTAATTAAAAAATCGACTAAGGGACTTTGAGTCTATCAAAGGAAAGTGATTTTAGGTAAAAGGTGTTTTTCTCTTATTTAATAAGCTTAAGTAGGCAAAGATGAGGTTTATCGTTTATAATAATCAGAAGGAGGGGATCGACATGGCGGAATTTAAGCCGGTTATTTGGCACGAAGGGACGAGTCATTACTATGAAGTGAAACCTGCCTTACCCCTTCAACGGTTAATTGATTGTTATTGGGTGAGTTTGCCACAGATGAATGAAATTGAATCACGGATTATTCCAGATTTGTGTGCGGATTTTATTATGACGTTTACCCCAGAGATGAAGTTGAAACAGTTGCGGTATAGTGGTCCAAATACTCGTTACTTTCTTTCGATCGATCAATCATCTGAAGTGACGTTAGGAATCAGATTTTATTTAAGTTCCTTGAGAAATTGGTTGCCGAATAATTTAAGCCAAACCAAGGATCAGCTGTTGGTTGAGTGGGACGGGTTTGCGCCTTTTTCTAAACACTTAATGATGGCGATGGAAATGGGGCTAACATGTTGCCAACTAATTAGTAGTTTTAATGAGTTTTTTTTAAAGGAGCTATCGACCGAACAGACAAGTTCCTCTAGTTTAATAAAAAATATCATCAAAAACAGTCTAGAAATGGTGGATTACCGGGAAATAATTTGCAAAGAGGTCGTATCTGAGCGCACGATCCAGCGGATATTTAGAGAGGAGACCGGTCTCTCACCTTATGAGGCTTATGATATTTTGCGTTTTCAGAAGGCCTTAAAAAGCATGCTGATAAACCCAGCAAGAAGTTTAAGTGATGTAGCACTAAGTCATGGATACTGCGATCAAGCTCATTATAATCGCCGTTTTAAAGTAATTAGCGGTCTAACTCCCAGTGAGGTACGTCAGAGCTGTCGCAATTATCCAAGACATGAACTAAATGACAAGATAAACTAGTATTTATAACGAAAGAGGTGGAGATAATGAAACTAGATATGGTCGGGATTATTGTTAGCGAGATGTCTAAAGCGATTACGTTTTACGAAACGTTAGGCTTTACGGTAGTAGGTGATCCGAATCAAGCCTATGTGGAACTGAGTAATCAAGGAGTAAGAATTTCATTAAATACGCAAGAGATGATTGAGGGGATTTATGGGTTTCCTCCGGCAAGCCAGGGGGAGCGGATCGAGTTGGCTTTCTTATGTGATGGACCGGCAGATGTAAATCAGGTGGTTGCCAAAATGAAAGAAGCCGGCTATGAGGTCTTTAAAGAACCTTGGGATGCGTTCTGGGGACAACGTTACGCGATTATTAAAGATCTGGATGGTAATTTGCTTAGTCTATTTGCTGATTTGGAGGCCAAATAATGGAAGAACTGGTTGCTTATTTGCAGGCAGAAAGTCAGCAATGGCCAGGTGTTAAAATTAGCTATCGAGAGTCTTGGGAATGCGAATATTTTGAAGTTAAGGAGAAATTTTTCTGTATGATTGGTGAGACGAAGGCTGGGGATTTGGTAATGACTGTAAAGGGGTTACCAACAAGCAATGAGGAATTTCGGGAACAATACTCTTTTGTTGTGCCGGGGTATTATACGAATAAAACTCATTGGAATTCAATTTTACTGGCTCAATCAACCTTTAGTAATGACGAGTTGTTAGCTCACTTAAAACAGTCATACGAGTTAGTCGTGGCCAAATTGCCAAAAAAGCTTCAAAAAAGTTTGGTGGAATCATGTTGATTAAATCAGAGTTGAAACTAGCTGGCTGGGGAGCATAATGGAGGAATAGAATGAAGACGGAGCGTTTACTGGGGTTAATCGTCCTGCTACTTAGTCGTAGACAGATGACGGCAAAAGAAATGTCTCAGCATTTTCAGGTTTCTCAGAGAACCATCTATCGGGATATGATAACGCTGGAGAATGCAGGTTTCCCAGTTATTGCGCATCATGGCAATGAAGGTGGCTATCAATTGATGGATGGGTTCAAATTGCATAGTTACACCTTTTCAGAAGTTGAAAAGGCGTGGTTATTGAATGTCTTGAATATGCAGGAAGAGCTACTGACGGAAACCGTAATGGGAAGAGGCATTATCGATAAGCTGCGGTTATTAGTTATGAGCGAACCTGCGGATTATCACGTTAGCCTAGAACAGGCGACATTGCATCGGAAACAGATAGAGGATGAAACAAAAGCCAAGTTAGTCTGTTTGGATAAAATCATTGCTGCTAAACATAAAGGACAGATAGATTATGTATCAGCTGATGGGCAAAAAACCTCCCGTAAAATAAATCCTTGGCAGCTACGGTTATCAAATGGCAGTTGGTATTTGTTAGCGTTTTGCGAGTTGCGTCAGAGAGACAGAATGTTTAAATTGACGCGTATTCGCCATATACAAGTGTTAGATGAGCAGCAAACGGTCCCTTTAAACCAGCTACAGGCTAGTAAGGAAATAGAAAAGGAGCTAGTAGAGTGCCATTTTTCAGCTAATCAATTAGGGAAGCTTTATGATTTTTTTACGGATGAGGACATGAGGCCGTTGGAAAGTGGCGCTATTCAGGTTTCTTTTGAAGAAGACAAAGAGAAAAATTTATTGCCATTCTTGCTGATGTTTGGTGACTCAGTCAAAGTGATTGCGCCAGAAACTTTAAGGCAGGCCCATCTTCGCGCAATTGAGGCGATGAAAAATAATTATTTAGACTAAGCTGACAAACAGATGTCAGCTTAGTTTTTTTATAATGAAGAAGAAAGGAAGAGTGATTGACGATGAAACTAAATGAGTTAGCAAGTGTTCGCACGAATAATGTTAATGATCCAGAGATGACCACCAAAATACAAGGCGTTTGGGGAGAGGCTCAAGCAAAATTGACTCAAAAGATGCCGCTTTATGGTGTTTATCATGCATATGAAAGTGATTATAAAGGAGATTATACGTTGTCTATTGCATGTGAGGCGGGAGAGGAAGGGGCTTTTTTGATGATTGATGATCGAGCGATGTATCAGGTGTTTCCAGTGGATACATCACAAGAGCGGGCTGTTTATCAAACTTGGCAGAGGATTTGGGCGTTGGAGGAGCAGGGGGACTTAAGTCGCTCATACAAATTTGATTATGAAAAATACGCAACAGATGGTTCTATTGAGATTTTTTTAGGAATTCACTCATAAAAGATAAACTTACAGAGAAAAATTAAGTGAATTATCGTGAGGACGAAGTTGGTTTCGTCCTTTTTTGATGTTTTTTTCACAAGTCTGATCATTAATCGATCATTTATTTGTTGTGCGTTTTAAAAAAATATCTTGATGGTGATAGTGTTTGTGTTCGAAAAGTTTAAAAAATGAGGTAGATAAACAGGCAAATCTGTTGGTAATCAAGGGGTTTGTCTCAAAAAGTGTGGTTATTTTCTGAAAAAATGAGACCAGTTACATGCATTTTCATTTTATACTGTGTAAGAAGTAATAAATAAAACAACACAGAAAAAGGAGATGGAACAATGTACAACTCACTTACTTATGGCACTGTTATTAAAGAATTACGTACCAATCGATTTTTATCACAAGGTGAACTAGCAGAAGATATCTGTTCTCAAGGAATGTTAAGCCGAATTGAAAATAATGATGTCGTGCCCAATGTTCTGGTGATGCAAAAGTTATGTGAAAGGTTGAATGTCTCTGTTAATTATGTGTTGACTCGTGAAGAAATAAGTAAAGCACCAGCTAATAATTGGTTGGAGTTACTAAGACAATATAAACACAGTAAAAAAATAACGGAATTAACCGAAACGATTGATGAAATTGAAAAGCAAGACAAGACTTTATTTAAAACTAAATTAGAGTTGCAGGAGTACGCGTATTATAAAGGGTGTGCTTTAAGTTATTTGAATCCTAATTCTGCTGAAGCTTTGACTGTCTTACAAGATGGCTTGAATTATACTTATAATCGAAAAAAGACGTATGTCACCGATTTAGAGGTAATGTTATTGAGTGAAATTGGTTCTGTTTATTACAATCAAGGCAAATTTGAATTAGGTTTATCCTTTATGAAGCGGAGTATTGCTCAATTTTACAACGATATCAATAAAAGAGAAAAAGTGGATTTAATTAAGGTGTTTTACAATATTTCTGCAAGCTTTGTTGATTTGAAAACATATGAAGAAGCGCTAGAATACATTGAACAAGGGATTTTATGGAGTCAAAAAAAGAAGAGTTATTACCGTTTAAGTGATCTTTATATGTTAAAAGGAATTGTGCTGAAAGATTTAGGACGGATGGATGAAGCGATTGAAATAGTGGAGATTTCTGATACTTTAGACAAATTAGTCGACTATGCTAGTTAAAAAGAACCGACCTTGAGGTCGGTTCTTTTTAACTATAGGAAATCAGCTAACAGTCTCTTTAGCTGATTTTGACTTTATATAGTTCCCATTAATTAATTATCCAATGGAACTATATGTTTGATTATTTAACATGATGTATATAGCTGAATGCTTCGTTGAGTCACTAGTCTTGGGAGGTAGCTTCTTGTTTTTCTTTGTCGCGATAAACGTCCATTTTTTTGCTGAACAGCTGGCCATTTGAAGGCGGGGTGTAAGTAATGGCGTTAGCACCAGCTTGGATGGTTTCAAGAATGGCTTCTTCAGTGGGACCACCTGTCGCAATAATTGGGATTTTAGGGTAGTCTTCACGAATTTTGCGAACAATATTGGCAGTATCTTTTCCACCACTTACGTTGAGAATAGAAACGCCAGCTTGTAGCCGTTCTTCCACATCCGTAAATAAAGACGTAATGGTTCCTACAACTGGAATGTCAACCACATCTGCGATGTCTTGGATGGTTTCTTTAGGTGTTGGAGCGTTGACGACAACGCCGATCGCACCTTGTGATTCGGCAAAAATACTCATTTGAACAGAACGTTTTCCTTGAGTTAAGCCGCCACCTACACCAGAAAAAACGGGAATATCTGCTGCTTCGGTAATACTTTTAGTGATGGTCGGATGGGGGGTGAACGGATAAACAGCAATGACTGCATCTGCATCGATATTACGAATAATCGCAATATCCGTGGAATATACGATGGATTTTATCCGGCGACCAAAAATTCTAATACCGCTACATTGACGAATAACTGGTGGTACTTTGATAATATCTTTTCTTAAATCAGTCATGATTTCAGGAATTTCAAGGGGTGCTTTTTGTTCAGTCATGAGAGTCCTCCTAAGTGATAAATTTGATACTGTTATTATAACGCAGACAGAATCTAAAAAGATAGTTTGAACTAGTTTAATGATTTAATCAAGTCGAAAATATGGGTGAATTCGGGCTCAAACAGACTCCCATTCAAATAAATAAAGTAAAAACTATGAGACGTTTCCAACTGCTGAATGTTAATTTTTTGATAGGTCTGGTCAATTAGTTCTTTTTTGACGACTTCTTCGTAAAGAAAGGCAATGCCTAAATTATTTTTTACTAGTTCTTTAATACTGTTTAAACTACCTAATTCTAATAAGCGAGAAAAGTCGTCCACTGCATAATTTTGCTCAGCCAATAAATTGTCGAGAATTTTTCGTGAACCCGAGCCTTTTTCTCGTGTGATAAGGGTCTCGGATAGCAGGTCTGAGATGTGATAGTTTTCGCCAATTTGATAGGAACTTTGAGTTGAGGCGATGGCGATGAATGGCTGAGAAGACAGTTCATAGTGAGCGAACTCTTGCTTGGGAAAGTTTCCTTCGACGAGTGCGAAGTCAATATCGCCAGTTCGTAACTGTTGTAAAATTTGTTGAGTGTTTTCGACTAAACAAGAGATGTTCAATTTGGGATCAGATTGAGCAAAGGCTTGAACAATTCGGGGTAATAACTCATCTCCAATCGAGAGGGTTGTTGCAAAATTAAGGTCTTTATTAGCAGTCTCTCTATGGGTTAAATTAGTCTCTATTTTTTTGATTTGTGCTTGTAGATTCTGTAAGTAACGGTATAGTAACTGACCTTTATTAGTTAAACGAATCTCTCGATTTTGATAAGAAACAAGCTTGGTTTGATACTTGTGCTCCAACCACTGAATATGTTGGGTGACAGCTGGTTGGGTAATAAATAACTTTTCGGCAGTTTTTGTGTAATTTCGTTCAGCGCAAAGCACGAGAAACGTTTGGTAACGATAATCTAACATTAGACCCTCCTTTATAAGCTGTGGTTATAGAGGTATTATAAGTGATAATTTCATTTTATTCCAGTTTCATGTTATGCTAATTGTAGTAAAAATCGTCCAATCGTTGTGTTTGGATGGGGGTAGTGACAAAAAGTGAAGTGGATGAAAAGAGTAGTGTTCAGGGAGTGCGTAGATGGAAAAAATAGTGAGTTGGCTTAAAGACCGATGGCAAGGTTTTATTGTTTGTTTAGTAATTGCCATAGTAGCCCAAGTAGTTGGCAGTTTTGTTCCTCAAATAGGAGCAGCGTTGTTTGCAATTTTATTGGGGATACTGTGCGGCAACACATTCTTAAATCGTGAAAGTTTTGCAAAAGGCGTCCGATTTTCTGAAAGTAAACTATTAGAGTATTCAATTGCCTTGACCGGGTTAACCTTAAATATTACCGATGTAATGGGTGTTGGTTGGCGAGGGATTAGCTTTATTGTTTTACAGATGACGTTAACCATTATCTTAGCGTATAAATGGGGTCAGTGGTTTGGTTTTGGGCGGAAGTTTTCTTTGTTAATGTGTGCAGGCAATGCGGTTTGTGGCTCGTCGGCAATCGGGACCATAAGTCCAATTATAGAGGCTGATGAAAAGGACAAGGGGATTTCGATCACCATTGTCAATTTGACGGGCACTATTTTAATGGTTGGCTTGCCCGTGATCACCAGTTTTCTGTATCAGCATCAGACCATGCCAACAAGTGCCATGATTGGTGGCGTTTTGCAATCGATTGGTCAGGTTATCGCTTCAGGTAAGTTAGTAAATGAGGACGTGACCCAATTCGCGACTATCTTTAAAATTTTACGAATTATCTTATTGGTTGTCGTTGCTTTAAGTTTTTCGAGAATGAATACATCGGATCAAGGTGGCCTGTTTGAGAAGGGTGAGGGGAAGAAAAGAGCTAAGGTAGGTATACCGTGGTTTATTACGGTTTTCTTTGTTTTTTGTTTGGTGATCTCTTTTGGTAATATTCCAGATGGGGTGTCACTCATTGCTAAAAAAGTCAGTAGTCAGTTTGAAATTATCGCGTTAGCGGGAATTGGCATGCGTGTGAAATTTAGAGATTTAGTCAAAGAGGGGCCAAAAGCGATGGCTCTAGGAGGAACAATTGGTCTAAGCCAAGTGGCAGTGGCCATCATTCTCATTTTTTTATTGATTAAGTAGACGAGCTAGAGTGCTGTTGTTTTTTTATAAACAAGTAGTTAGCGCTTGCTTTCCGCAAGATTTGATGATACATTAGATATCGATCAGTTAACAATTTCATATGGAAAATCTTTATGTATAGGTGGGTGGGCAACAAGCTACCCGTCTATACTTTTTTGTGTGCATGTCTATTTTTGTCGCTAAAGACACGTTTCTGATAGCAAAGATTTTTTAGTGAAAAATAAAGGAGCAAGTGATTATGATTGAAAAAAATGTCGATGTGAAAAAAGAAATATTGGCAGGTTTAACCTCTTTCTTTGCCATTTCCTATGTCATCATTGTTAATTCAATGATTTTAGCTGAAGCAGGGATTCCAGCAGAGCTCAGTGTTTTTGGGACCATCTTTATCTCGATTATCGGTTGTTTAGCCATGGGGCTGATCGGCAAAGTGCCGATTGTGATTACCACAGGTATGGGAGTTAATTCGTTTTTTACCTATACGTTAGTCTATTCTCTTAAAATGAGTTGGCAAGAAGCGTTGGCAGTTAGTTTCTGCGCCAGTCTGGTCTATCTGATAGTGGCCTATACACGACTGACGCAACTGTTGATTGAATCAGTTCCAGATAGTTTAAAACATGGTATTACGGCCGGCATTGGCATTTTTCTAGTCATTGTTGGCATGGAAAATGGTGGGATTATTGTTCGGGGGGAGCATACTTTTATGACCTTGAATTCTTTTCAATCCCCGATTTTATTATTAACGTTAGCATCGTTGATAGTTACGCTATTTTTATTGCTAAAAAATATTCAAGGAAGTTTTTTTATTGGCATTATCTTGACGACATTAGCCGCTAATCTCTTTCAAATTATACCTAAAACTGAAAATTTATTTTCGTTATCAGCAATTAAAAATTATCCCAGTATTGTTGGGCAATTAGATTTTTCTGGAGTGTTCACCACAGAATTTATTTTAGGAACGTTTTCTCTGTCGATGATTTTGATTTTTGAATCCATGGGTCTGTTTAATGGGTTGTTGACTGGCCTCACGCCAGCGGGATTTAAGAAAGTTTTTCGAGTGAATGGGATAATTATGTTATTGTCCAGTCTGTTGGGGACCAGTCCCACGATTCCAGCCGCTGAGAGCTCAACTGGTATTCAACAAGGAGGAAAAACTGGAACCATGGCTGTGACCGTTGGTTTGTTGTTTTTGGCTGCGGTTTTTGCTATACCACTATTATCGTTTATTCCTAGTTCTGCTTTATCACCAGTGATTATCATCACTGGCTGTATGATGATGGAAAACATCCGTCATATTGAGCTGACCGATTTAAGCGAATGGTTTCCAGCCTTTTTAATGATTGTAATGATGGCTTTTTCTATGAGTATTTCCGATGGCTTGGCCTTTGGGTTTGTCGCCTATCCTTTAGTCAAAACATTCGCTGGAAAACGCCAAAGTATTTCATTGCCGATGTGGGTGATTTCGTCTTTGTTTTTACTTTACTTGGTGGCTAAAGTTTGGATTTAGCTCATCTGCTGCTTATAAACTAACACTCAACGGCGAAAGCCGTTGTTTTTTTAGTGGAATTCTGCTCTAAAACCGTATCTGGTTATAAAGGGGGAATTTTGATGTACATTGGCCATAATGATCATGGGGAGCGGGTTAATTTGATGGGGCGATCAAAACAGGATATTTCGAAACTGACCAATCAAAGATGGTGGTGCCAAAGTTGCGGGATGCCCTTGAGTATTAAGAATGGGTTAGTTAAACAGTCACATTTTGCTCATCGTAAAGACAGTGCTTGCCAAAATTTCTCCGAAGGTGAGACAGAGGAACATTTAGAAGGCAAGCGAATATTGGCTCAGTGGTGTGATAAATTTCAGCTGCAGTATCAACTAGAAGCTTATCTACCAGAATTGAATCAGCGACCAGACTTGCTTTTAGCAGGGGAAATCGCCATTGAATTTCAGTGTAGCCCCTTGTCTTTGCCCCGTTTTATTGAGCGGACGGAAAACTATCAGCGCCATGGCTACCGAGTTGTTTGGGTATTAGGCAAACACTTTTTTGTTGGTAAGCGACTGACAGCATTTCAGCGGTCTTGTCTGGCTTACCAGCAACAGATAGGCTTCTATTTGTGGGAGTTAGATGTCGATAAAGAGAGGTTGGCTTGTTTGTTGCACATGGAAGAGGTTTTAGGAAATGAGCGGCCGTTTTATTCAAGGAAAGTATGGGAAAAGGGGAGCATTTCTCTATTAAGTGTGTTTAAATTTCCACAGCACAGTAAGCTTTTTATTAGACGAGAATATGATCAACAGGCGATTTTGTTGAGTTACTTTGATAAAATTGAACGGGGACTCGTGAGAAGAGATCGCCAGATCTTGTCAATTCAAGATCTGCTCTATCAACAAGGCCATCATTTGCGAGGCTTGGATACTTGTTTCTTTTTGCCAATTACGCAACCGCTTTTTGGGAAAGAGGCTGTACTTATGTGGCGTTTATTAGTTTGGGAAACGCTTAAAAAAAGCCCGAAAACCACTTTTTCTGATCTCTTTCAAGACTTCTACTTGAGTTTTAAGCAGTCTCAATCCAGCTATTTTGTGATGCCTATGGTGCCCTTGGAAAGGAACTTACGTCTGTTTCTAGGGGATTACTTGGCGGTGTTATCTCACTACGACTACCTAGTATACCAAGAAGGTTATTTTTGTTTAAGGCAATTACCCCAGGTATTTATGAGTGGGCAGGAGCGGTCCCGAGAAGTCAGACACCGTCTGGCAAACTCTAATCATATTTCGGCAATTCCACGGCAAAATATGCTATCATGATTAAGTAACGATAAAGTTTACTAAAAGTGTGAGAGGGGCAGATTAAGAATGGAAGCACAGCAATTACCGAAACGAGCAGAGCTTGAGGTCAACCAAACATGGGACTTAACTAAGATTTTTGCAGATGATCAGGCATTTGAACAAGCCATGCAGGCGGTCTCTGATAAACTAACAGAAGTCTCCAAGTATAAAGGGACCTTAGCCAAGGGGGCCAATGAACTTTATCAGGCGATTGAGTATATTGGTGAAGTGACAAGGCAATTTGAAGTTATTTACGTTTATTCTCATCTTAAAAATGATCAAGATACCACCAATGCTATTTATCAGGGGTTACATGCTAAATCCAGTAGTTTAGCAGCGCAAGTTAGTGAGGCTATTTCATGGTTTGAGCCTGAACTATTGCAACTGAGTGATGAAACAATTTGGACGTACGTGGAACTGGTGCCAGAGTTAGCGCGTTACCGTCACTTTATTACGAATGTATTAAGTGAGCGTCCGCATATCCTAACGGAAAAAGAAGAAGCATTATTGGCTGGAGCAGGCGAAATTTTTGGCGCTTCAAGCAAGACCTTTTCAATTTTAAATAACTCTGATTTGAAATTCCCGACAGTTAAAAATGAAAAAGGTGAGAGCGTTCAATTGTCTCATGGACTTTATGGTCAGTTACTTGAAAGCACGACACCGGAAGTGCGGGAAGAAGCGTTTAAGGGGATGTATAGCGTCTATCAACAATTTCAAAGTACCTTTGCTACCACGTTATCCAGCCACGTTAAGACTCATAATTTTAAAGCGACAATCCGTAATTATAGTTCGGCACGTGCGGCGGCTTTAGCTAGCAATCACATCCCAGAAGCAGTGTACGACAGTCTGTTAGATGTGGTTAAACGAAACTTACCGTTGTTGCATCGTTATGTCGCTTTGCGCAAAAAGGTGTTGGACCTTGATACTTTGCACATGTACGATCTATACACGCCTATTTTGGGAGATGCCCCCATTCGCTACTCCTATGAAGAAGCTAAAGAAAAAGCTTTGGTCGCATTACAACCATTAGGTGCTGAATATATGGCAGTGGTTAAAGAAGCTTTTGAAAGTCGCTGGATTGATATTGTGGAGAATCAAGGCAAGCGCAGTGGGGCCTATTCATCAGGTTGTTATGATACTGCGCCGTATATTTTAATGAACTGGCATGATAGTTTGGATCAGTTGTACACCTTAGTTCATGAAATGGGACACAGTGTTCACAGTTATTTTACTAGAAATAATCAGCCTTATGTTTATGGGGATTATTCAATTTTTCTAGCGGAGATCGCTTCAACTACTAATGAGAATATCTTGACGGAACACCTTCTGGCAACAGAAACAGATCCTAAAGTACGAGCCTTTGTCTTAAACCGCTATTTAGATGGATTTAAGGGAACAATTTTCCGTCAAACTCAATTTGCTGAGTTTGAGCATTTTATCCACACGGAAGATGCTAAAGGGGTACCATTAACCAGTGAGTATCTGAGCGAGTACTATGGTAATTTGAACGCTGAGTATTACGGCGAAGCAGTTGCTCGTGATCCTGAAATTGCTGTGGAATGGGCCAGAATACCTCATTTTTATTATAATTATTACGTGTATCAGTATTCAACCGGTTTTTCGGCTGCGTCAACTTTAGCTAATAAAATTATTAATCAAGAACCTCAGGCACTTGAAAATTATTTAGCTTATTTGAAAGCTGGCAGCAGTGATTTCCCAATCGAAGTCATGAAAAAAGCAGGTGTAGATATGACTCAGCCTACGTATCTAGAAGAGGCGATGAAAGTGTTTGAAACGCGTTTGACCGAGTTTGAGCAACTGATTGATCGCTTATAAAAAAAAGAGTGAAAATCCTAGGATTTTCACTCTTTTTTTAATTTTCGATTAACCGTAAACAATAATCACTTAATTTTGAAGCCTTAATTTGAGTTGATTGCTCAGTGTAATTGTCAAAACAGGTTTTTTCATTTGTTTTGAACAGCTCGTGTAAAATTTCTGAAGTAGGTTCTTCTTCTATTAACACGCCAAAATCACGATCGCAGGCGTAGTTAAAGACAACGGCAGAAGTGTTTTTACAAACCTTCATCTCTTTTGCCGTTTCTTGATCGGACATAAAAGAATCACGAACAATTGTTGACGAACGATCGGCTCGAAACATGGCTAAATCTCCTCCGATATTGGTGACAATATCATCAACGAGTAAGTTGGTATAACCAACTTGCTGGATGCAAATACTTTCTTGCAGTGCTAAAAGGAAGGCTCTTCCTTTTTTCTTTCCTTGTAATTGCATGGCTTTATAGTCTAAAGCTGCGGAGTATGAATCTTCAAATAAGCGATTTCGCTCATGAATATCGATGGTTTCCAAATGGTGAGTGTGTAAATATTGTTGAAAACTCTGTAAATTGAGCAATGGTAGAAACTTAAATTGTACTTTTTTGTGCTCAGTTTGAATCATTTGCAGGATTCTCTTTTCAGATGCTAAACTGTCTGAGCAGAGAGGGTGGATAAACAAATAGATTTCAATCATAGCCATTCCCCCATAATTCCTTTTCTTCGTACTCCTAATGTATCAGAAAATTAAGCAAATTTGAAATGAAACGTCTTAACTAGACACTTTAGCGTCAAATGTACGTACAATTTTATTTTTGGCTACCTTGTAGTCAATGGCGTTTTCATTTAGAAATTTCACAAAGTAATCCTTTCCGGTTAGGGCATTGCTGACTTCCATTTCTAGTTCATAATCGTGCTTTCCGTGATACCAGCTTTCATCCAAGACGAGAAGAATCGTTGGCGTTAATGGAGTCTCAATCCGTTTGGTTGTCAGTTGGCCATGTACCACTAGCTGGTCAAGAGGAATATCAAGGAGGGCTAACTTTTTAACCACTTCCCCGTCTGTTGGAAGTTGTTCTCGTGCTACTAACTGTTCGGCAATTGCTAGAGTGAGCTCATCGGTAGTTTCCAACAAACCTGCTCCTGTTTGTAAAGGTGATTTTAGTGTGAATTCGGCTTTAGTCGCCATCAAGCGAATTCTTAATCCCATGCCGAGAGCTTTTAAAGCGAAGTCGGGGGTATCGTAATAGACGTTTGTTTGGGTGAAGCCGCTGTTTGAATCAGTGACATAGCGTTGTAGCAGTCGCTGATATTCCTCTTGCGTTAAGAGGCTCTTATATTCAATTTCAATAGATTCGCCCATGGCTAACCTCTTTCTTTTAATGGTCGTTTTATTTATCTGAGATCAATCCCATTGCCTCATTTCTTTATAGTTTGCCTGAAAATTCAGTTTGAGTCAAATAATAACCATCTATTAGGAGTCCTTTAGGGAAATCACTACCAGTGCACTAACTTTTTTTGGGATTTTATGCTAAAATAAAGCTTGTGGCAATAAGCCATTAGTTTTTCGCTAAGTTATCTATTGGCGGAAAGAGTGGTCGTTATTTATTTGACTGAATTAGTGGCGATAATAAGTTAATTAAGAATGAAAATGAGGTTGCTAGGATGGAAAAATGGGAATTGTTTTTAGCACCGTATGAACAAGCGGTATCGGAAATGAAAATCAAATTAAAAGGAATCCGCAAGCAATTTAGAGAAAGAAATCAGCATGCCCCAATTGAGTTTGTGACAGGCCGTGTTAAACCGGCGGATAGCATCAAAATTAAATCAAAGCTACGGGGCATCCCAATGGACAAATTAGAGAGTGAGATGCAAGATATCGCGGGGTTGCGAATCATGTGTCAATTTGTTGACGATATCTATGAAGTGGTTCGTTTAATTCGGAGTCGTAAGGATATGACCGTTGTACAAGAACGGGATTACATCACTAATATGAAAGAGAGTGGTTACCGCTCTTATCACTTAATTATCGAATATCCGGTACAGATTATTACTGGTGAAAAAAAGATTTATGCGGAAATTCAAATCAGAACCTTGGCCATGAATTTTTGGGCAACAATTGAACATTCTTTGAATTATAAATATCAAGGAGAGTTTCCTCAGGAAATCAATGAACGTTTGCGTAATGCATCGGAAGCAGCTAATCTATTGGATGAGGAAATGTCGAAAATTCGCGAAGAAATTCAAGAAGCACAGCATCTGTTCTCACACGGTCGTGGCAAGCAGGATGATTTGTATTATCAGGATTTCTTAAAGCTTCATGAAAGTGAGTTATTAAAAGAATTAAATGATCAAAGAAGGCTCGAGGAGCCCCTTGATTAAAAGAGATATTCGGAGGTGAATGAGATGAAAGTGTCAATAATAGCCAACCACTCAGAGAAGTCGCGGCTTGCTACAGAACGCTTAAAAGCGTTGATAGCTGATACAGAGATTCAATTAGAAGAGAAAAAACCTGATATAGTGATTTCAATTGGTGGCGATGGGACTCTTTTGTCGGCTTTTCACCGTTATGCACATATGCTGGATGAGATTCGCTTTGTCGGAATTCATACGGGACATTTAGGGTTTTATACAGATTGGCGCGATTATGAATTAGAGGAATTAGTGGAGAGTTTGTTGCAGGATGAAGGAAGTAGTGTCAGTTATCCGTTACTTGATGTGACCATCTTTTTTGACGATCAAAAAGAAACGCAACACTTTTTGGCTTTAAATGAGTGTACCATTAAGCGTATCAATCGGACCATGGTCGCCGATATTTTTATCAAAGAAGAAATTTTTGAGCGTTTCAGAGGTGATGGTCTGTCTGTCGCCACTCCAACAGGTTCTACTGGTTACAATAAAAGTGTCGGAGGGGCTGTCCTTCACCCGCGAGTGAATGCGTTGCAGATGACGCAGATTGCGTCATTAAATAATCGGGTGTATCGCTCATTGGGTTCTCCAATTATTATTGCCAATAATGAGTGGATTACCATTGATTTGCAGGCAGCAGATGATTATTTACTATCTGTTGACCAACTTAATTTACCTCAATCAAGTATTACCAGTATTCAATATCGGATTGCCGATGAACGGATTCATTTTACCTCATATCGTCACACCCATTTTTGGCGTCGCGTGAAAGATGCCTTTATTGAAGAAAGTCCGGAAAGGCAAGGAGAGGCATAGCATGCAGTTTTCGTGGTCCTATGATTTAGAAGACAGTCAACCAATAAAAGCCTACCTTCGAACCAAGGGAGTTTCTCGGGGCTTACTGGCAAAAATCAAGTTTCAAGGTGGTACCATTATGGTCAACCAGCAAGTTGAAAATGTGTTGTATCAGCTTTGCAAGGGGGATCTCTTAAGCATCAGGATTCCCGATGAAGGGGAGCATGAAACCCTATTACTGGATCCGACGCCGATTGACGTTGTTTTTGAAGATGAGCATTTTTTAGTCGTCAATAAACCCTCAGATGTAGCATCTATCCCGGCACAGTATCATCCTAATGGGACTATGGCGAATCGCGTGAAACATTATGTAACAGAAAAAAACTCGGTTAATCGAGTGATCCATGTGGTGACACGTCTGGATCGAGATACGACGGGACTTATGTTATTCGCCAAGCATGGTTTTGCTCACGCTATGCTGGATAAAGCGTTGCGGGAAAAGACGATCATAAAAAAGTACCAAGCATTAGTAGGTGGGCAGTTAGCCAATTTGGCGGAGCATGACGTCATCGATTTGCCAATAGAGCGGGATTTAACGTCCATTTTGAAACGGCAAACGGGTCCATCTGGCTTAGAGGCTAAAACCGAGTATTGGTCACAAGCCCATGCCCAAGAAGTTGCTTTGGTCAATATTCAACTACACACTGGTCGCACTCACCAAATCAGGGTCCATTTTGAAGCCATTGGTTGCCCATTGTTAGGCGACGAGATGTATCATGGTGACATGGCGAAAGGCATTCAACGGCAAGCACTTCACTGTGCTCAGCTTGTCTTTGAACATCCTTTTACCGGTCAATTAATTGATTTGCGGTTACCATTACCAGACGATATGAGAACCGTTTACGAGACACAAATAAGGCCATAGATTGGAGGGAATATGTTGAGTGATAACCAAACGACTATTGAGGAACAATACGCTCAATTATTACAAGATCTTCAAGCCGATCATTTAAATGAGTTTCGTGAATTGTTTTTTGATTTACACATCTACGAGCAAGGTCAGTTTTATTTATCTCTTAGTGAAGGGGAACGCCAACGCTTATACACGTACCTCTCACCTAAGGAGATGGCAGATATGTTTGATGTCATCGAAGAGGATGAAGAGGACGTTGAAGAATATTTAACAGAGATGAAACCGAGTTATGTGGCGGACATGTTAGCGGAGATGTACACGGATAATGCAGTTGATACGTTGAATCAGTTGGATAAAACGAGTAAGGCTAAGTATTTAAGTTTGATGAACCCTGAAAGTGCCAGAGAAATTAAGGAATTGCTGCATTATGAAGATGAAACCGCCGGCTCAATCATGACCACGGAGTACGTTTCTATTGTAGCGAATCAGACTGTTCGCTCTGCGATGTATTTACTCAAAAATGAGGCAAAAGCGGCTGAAACGATTTATTATGTTTTTGTGGTGGATCAGGAAAATGTTCTGGTGGGCGTTATTTCTTTGAGAGATTTGATTATCAATGACGATGATGTGATGATTGCTGATTTGATGAGTGAACGTGTTATTTCTGTCAAAGTGGGAGATGATCAAGAAGACGTTGCTCGGACAATTCGTGATTACGATTTCCTAGCTGTTCCAGTAACAGACTATGAAGACCATCTGTTGGGAATTGTTACCGTTGATGATATTATTGATGTCATTGACGACGAAGCTGCGAGTGATTATTCTGGCTTGGCTGGTGTTGACGTTGAGGAATCGAGTGAGAACCCATTTAAAGCGGCGTCTAAACGCTTGCCGTGGTTGATTACCCTATTATTTTTAGGAATGTCAACCGCGACTCTGATTGGTCGGTATGAAGAAATGGTGAGCGAAGCCAGCATCTTAGCTGTCTTTATTTCCTTAATTACTGGGACTGCCGGTAATGCCGGCACTCAATCTTTGGCCGTAGCTGTTCGTCGCTTAGCCGTTAAAGATGATAAAGACAGTGGCTTCTTTAGCTTGATTTTAAGTGAGGTCTTGACAGGTTTGATTACAGGTCTTGTGACAGGTGTGACAATATTCATTGTTGTGGGGATTTGGCAACGGAATTTTCCTTTAGGCTTTGTCATCGGAATGGCGATGATTTGCGCTATTACTGTGGCTAATTTAGCGGGCAGTTTAATTCCGATGTTAATGGATAAATTGGGCTTTGATCCGGCTGTCGCTAGTGGACCGTTTATAACAACCCTCAGTGATTTGACGAGTGTCCTAATTTATTTTAATATCGCAAGTTTATTTATGCAATATTTCATCTAAAAAAAGAGACTTAGACAGTCTCATTTTTTAGATGCTTTTTTTTGATGATGTCGTTTAAGATGGTATCTAAATTATTCCAATCGCGATTGGAGGGAGGGAAATCCCAAATATAGGATTCGTCGGCTAGCGGACCTTGGCCTTCAGCAAATTTTATATCTGATAGCAAAAGATCGTAGTGAACTTTTGCATCATCTCGCGTATTGCTGTTAGCGATGATCACATTCTGACTGACACGGGTCCGAAGCATATCGCTTAAGGTGTTTTCACTGATTGGATCAGCAGCACAAATTAATTTCAATTTAATTGTATTTTCAAAGGCATATAAATCAAAATTTTGTGAAAAGATACTTAAAATTGAATACAAGCTGTAAAAGGGGTGCATCAATTTGCCTTTGTATCTGTCAGATTGCTGAATGCCATAGACAATGTCCTTAATCGTTTGGTAAAAGTTTGGTGTTTGTTTTTCGAAGCGTTTCAACTGTTTGCGCCAAGTGCTGGTCAATTCGTCTTGCATAAATAAATTAGGAAATAACAGAGCATAGCTGGCTGTTGAAAATAACATAAACATCACTTTAGGCTGTTTTAAAGGCTTGGTAAGAGACTCTTCAGGGTAACGAGCCATGATTTGGTTTAAGAAATCATTGGTAATGATGTAGGTCAAGCTGTTGGTTTTTTGGTACCAATCAACGATTTTTTGTAGATAATTTTCATCAGGTGAATCAGGCATATATGGATAGGTGGAAAAGATTAAACCTAAGTAGTCAAATTCCATTCTTTTATGAGCCGGAGGAACATTGGCGGTCATAGCTTCACCAATCTTACTGAAAAAAGCTAAACGATAAGGGTCGAGTTGAACAATGTCAGGTAACTCCGTGATAAACTGCTTTTTTTGATGTTGGATAAAGTTAATGGCCATACGATATTGCAGTTGTATGTATTCAACGGACGACAAGCTTAACCCCGTTTCTTGGCTTAATTCTTTTAAACGATAACTAAAGAGCTCCTCTTTAATGTTAGTGAAAGGCCACTCTTCAGATTTAACAATTGACCAATAAAAGACAAAGAAAAATTCGCGGATATTTATTTCTGAACCTTTTAGCTTTAACGTATTTTTATCTAACTCCAGATTATTCTGATTGAAAATGAACTCAATCGATTTTAACTTGCGGTAGAGCGTGCTTTTGGATAAAAATAAATCATCCATTAACTTTTCAATCGTCAAGTCATTACTTTGGAATATTTTGTCGATAATTTGATAGCTGATAGTTTCTCGATAATAAAGACTCTCCAAACGAGAAATTGAATAGTTGGAAGAGGCGAGCAAAATAATACCGCGGTTTTTTTGACTGATAATTTCATACGCGTGCTCGAAATGCTCCGCCATTTGACTCAATGAGCTAACTGATTTATTGGCACTTCCAACAGAGCAATCGCTTCTTTGAGCCAATTCTTCTGCACTCCACCAACGTTCTTCTGAATAGAGGAGAGATAAAATTTTTAAATCTCGCCGTTCTCGTTTCTCTAATAGTTGATCCATCTTTTGTTACTCCCTTCGCAACAAGAAAATCGGGTAAATGTTGTCTTTAGCTTAGCCGAAAATGCTGAAGTTAACAAGTGAAACGCTTTTCAAGATAGAATGGTGCTACAATCGGGTAACCTTAAAGGTTAACAATTTTGGTACCATGAACTTCAGCGACATTCAGAGCGGAAATGACTTTTTGATTATTTTCATAGTTAATACCGCCACCAGGCAGGATGGTTAGTTTATTCTGACTGTGGGTAATCAAGGTTTGCAAGTGGCTAAAATTGTCTTCAATGAGGGTACCAGCTGGACCGCCATGTGTTAAAATGCGTGTGACACCATGTTCAGATAACCAATCAATTGCTGCCAGTTGTTCGGCTAGATTTAGTTGGTCAAAGGCCATGTGAAAGGTAATTTGAAGACCGTCTGCTGCCTCTAATAACAGCTCCATTGCTTCTTCATCCAGGTGATTATCAGCGGTTAAACACCCAATGACCACCCCGTCTGCTCCTAATCGTTTTGCTTCGATTAAATCGGTGTGCATGATTTTTAGTTCAGTATCATTGTAAACAAAATCACCACCACGAGGTCGGATAATTGTCATGACAGCTACCTCTCGCTCGTGACAATAGTTGATCGTTTCTTCCATAACGCCGGAGCTAACGGTTGTCCCTCCGACCGCCAGATTATCACACAGTTCAATTCGCTTGGCACCTGCTGTAATTGCCGCGGGAATATTGGTAAAGTTTTCAGCACAAAATTCTTTAATTAACATAAATACCGTCCTTCCGTAAATAAATTATGCTCACGGTTTATTGTATCATATAATTAACTGAAATTATGTTATGATAAGTAAGGATATTCACGGAAAGGAACGAGTGAGATGTTGTTAAAAAAAATCGATCGTGGCCAAATATTTTTGCACGACCAGTTAGCTTTATTTCGTTGTCCAAAATGTCAGCAGAAGATGATCAGTGCGCAAAACTATCAATTGAGATGTGAACAACATCATCATTATGACTTATCTAAAAAAGGAACGCTTCATTTTTTGGATCATCATGTTAAGACGGACTACGATAAGGAAATGCTGGGTCACCGACAAAAGATGATTCAAGCAGGATTGTATGAGCCTTTGCTCGCAATAATGAAGGATCTCTTAGTTGAAGATCATGTTAGTACACTGGTAGATATGGGATGTGGTGAGGGGAGTTTTTTAAACGAATTAGCCAACTTAAATGTACCGGGAGTTAAAATTGGTTTTGATATTTCAAAAGATGGCGTGGCTCTGGCGACGGAACAAGAAGCAGAGGCATTCTGGTGTGTGGCAGATATAACCAACTTGCCATTTAATGACGATAGCGTAAGTCATTTACTCAATATATTTTCACCAAGCCACTATGGGGAGTTTCACCGGGTATTAAAACCTGGAGGGAAAGTCATAAAAATTGTGCCAGAAACGAACTACTTACGGGAATTAAGGCAGGCTTTTTACGCAGACGATCAGACGAAACAATCTTATTCAAATGAAAAAGTTGTCAGAAAATTTGCGGAAGAAATGAACCTAATTTCAGAAAGGCACTTAACATACACCTTTGATGTTTCTGAAGAGTTACAAATGGATTTAGTCAAGATGTCACCACTTCATTGGGGAGCGTCAGCTGAATCCTTGCAAAAAAGTCGGGCTCAATTAATTGAAAAAATCACAATAGACCTTTTAATATTGGTTGGATGTAAATAAAACGTTTACAAATCTGAAAATTACAAAATAAGGTTGCAAAAGAGAAATCCTTTTGTTATAGTAGTTTTAAAGTTATTTTTCGATAGTTTTTATCAGATTCCTGTTCTGATAAAAGTTAGTGAAAAAAGCTTCACTAACGTAGCGACTCGCAGTGAAATGACACCGAGCCGATACGTTCTTTTTTTTGCCTAAAATCAGTTTATCCCTTAAAATAAAAGAAAGACTTTTTAGTGAAACAAATTCAGCCTGATGCTGTAAAAGGAGAACCATCATGACAAATCATATTGTATTATTTGAACCACAAATACCAGCGAATACTGGAAATATTGCCAGGACTTGTGCAGCAACGAATAGTCCCCTACATTTAATTGAACCATTAGGGTTTTCAACGGATGATAAGCAACTTAAAAGAGCGGGGCTTGATTATTGGCATGATGTTGATATTAGCTATTATGAGAACTTGGCGGCTTTTCTTGAGAAACATCCTGACATTGAGTTGCATCTAATCACAAAATTTGGTCACCGAACGTATAGTGAGGTAGCGTATAATGATAACAATGATCACTATTTTATGTTTGGCAAAGAAACGACTGGTTTACCAGAGGAATTTATGCGTAGCCGTGAAGCAGATTGTCTGCGTATTCCGATGAATGACCAACACGTTCGCTCATTAAATTTATCAAATACAGCGGCGTTAGTGATTTATGAAGCGTTAAGGCAGCAAGAGTTTCCTAATTTGGAACTGGCTCATCATTACGAGCATGATAAATTGGATTAGTTATTTGGTGGTCGAGTGAAAGGAGTGGTGGTAATGGAGTTGTATTTCACACGTCACGGGCGAACCGAATGGAATCAGGCCTTACGTTTTCAAGGGCGCGACGGAGATTCGCCTTTATTGCCTGAAAGTTATCTTGAAATTGAAAAATTAGGCAAGCATTTGGCAGCTATTCCGTTTACGCGGATTTATGCTAGCCCTCAAAAACGAGCAAAAACAACGGCGATCGGCATTCGAGAACATCTTAATGTGCCGACGGATATTATTTATTCAGATGACTTAAGAGAAATTGGCATGGGGGAATTAGAAGGTGCGTCCATTATGGAGGCGCGACGTACTCATGGCGAGGCACTAGATGCGCTACGATATGCGCCAAATAACTATGATCCGGCAGCTTTTGGTGGTGAGACCTATGAGGCGATGTTGACCCGTGGCAAAGGGGCAATTTTAAAAGCTATTGCGAAGGAGCAAGGTCCTATTTTATTTGTTAGTCATGGGGCAACGTTAACTGGGTGTATCCAGACTTTAGCAGGCGCTAGTATTGCAGATGCCCGAAAAATGGGTGGTTTAGGTAATAACACATTGAGTATTTTAACGTTGAATCAAACAAAAGAGTTCCCTTTTACGCTTAAATTATGGAATGATGACAGTCACCTAAGTAAGTGATCTGATTGCGATGAATTACTGATAGCCCTTCTTTTGTTTAAGTGAGGAAGGGACAGTCGTCGCAATCGTGAAAATGGAGAGTTGAGGATGATCAAGCCAGTTGTGAGAGGGCTCTTATTTGTCGTTCAGTTAACCGAAAGTAGAAGGTTCCTTTACTTTCAAAAGTCAAAGGATTATCATAGTAAAAGAAGATAATGGGAAAGTAGGTGTGACATGATAGAGGCAGATAGGGTGAATGAGACTCCTTTTATTAGCGGAAAAGTGGCTGCAATCTTTTTTCAAAATGCAACCAATTTTTATAAAGTCATTTTAGTTAAAGTCATTGAGACCAACACCACCTACTTAGAAAATGAAATTGTGGTAACAGGAAATTTTGGACAGATTCAAGAAGAGGAAACCTATCGTTTCAGTGGTCATTTAGTGGATCATCCGAAATATGGGAAACAGTTTCAAGTAGAAACCTATCAACAAGATAAACCCACGTCGGCTAGTGGCTTAGTGGCTTATTTATCGGGAGAAAACTTTCCCGGTATTGGTAAAAAGACAGCAGAAAACATGGTGGAAACATTAGGTGAAGAAGCGATTGATATCATTATGAACCAGCCGGAACGGTTAGGAGAGGTTAAGGGACTAACTAAAGCGAAACGTCAGATGATTGCTGAGACGATTCGGTTAAATTACGGTATGGAGCAAATCGTAATCGGTCTTAATCAATACGGCTTTGGGAGTCAGTTAGCCATGGCGATTTATCAGTTATACAAAGAAGAAACTTTGGAAATCATTCAAGAAAATCCCTATCGATTGACAGAAGATATTGAAGGGATTGGCTTTAAACGGGCGGATAATTTGGCAGAGCAAATGGGGTATGCGGCGGATTCTCCACAGCGGATTCGAGCAGCTATTTTACATGAGTTGCTAGCCAGTTGCTTAGAGACAGGAAATACGTATATTGAAGCTGAAGAATTGCTGAGTAAAGCCATTCGCACATTGGAGAACAGTCGTCCTTTTGAAATTGGACCTGATTTAGCAGCAGACGAAATCATCCGTTTGGTGGAAGAAGGCAAAATTCAACAAGAAGGCACCCGGCTTTATGAAAACTCCTTGTTTTTCGCTGAGTGGGGCATCGGCACAGCCGTTCAACGCTTATTGTCACGTAAAAAAGAAATCAAATACGCCGATGAAGACATTAAAACGGCCATTGAGTTATTGGAAAAGAAATTGGGAATTAGTTATGGTGAATCACAGGTTGATGCTATGAAAGCAGCCGTCAAATCTCCAATGTTTATCCTAACGGGTGGGCCAGGTACTGGGAAAACTACGGTGATTAACGGCATTGTCACCTTATTTGCCGAATTGAATGGCCTCTCGTTGGATCCTGATGAGTACCAAAATGATATTTTTCCAATCTTACTGGCAGCACCTACAGGACGAGCTGCTAAACGAATGAATGAGACCACTGGCTTGCCCGCTAGCACGATTCACCGGCTTTTAGGTCTTACGGGACGTGAAAAGAACACAAGTGTCTCTGCTAAGGAATTAGAGGGTGGTTTGTTAATTGTCGATGAAATGTCGATGGTCGACACATGGTTAGCCAACACATTGTTAAAAGCTATTCCAACCAATATGCAAATTATTTTTGTGGGTGATAAAGATCAGTTGCCTTCGGTAGGGCCAGGTCAGGTGCTCCACGATTTATTGGGAATTAATGAAATACCTAGCCGTGAACTTGTTGAAATATATCGACAAGAGGATGGCTCAAGTATTATTCCACTGGCTCATAGCATTAAAAATGGTCAGTTACCAGAAGATTTTACAAATAATCATAAAGACCGTTCTTTTTTCAATGCGAATGCTTATCAAATTGAACAAACAATTCGCCAAATTGTAACAAAAGCGAAAGTCAAAGGGTTTACCGCTCAGGATATTCAAGTTCTCGCCCCTATGTATCGGGGTGTTGCTGGAATTGATAATCTTAATCAAATGATGCAGGAGATTTTTAATCCAAATGAGGACGGTCAGCGCAAAGAGGTTGTTTGGAATGATAAGGTCTATCGCATCGGCGACAAAGTGTTGCAACTGGTTAACAGCCCTGAGACGAATGTCTTTAATGGAGACATGGGTGAAATTGTTGGTATTATCTATGCCAAAGAATCCGAAGATAAGGTGGACGAGCTAGTCATTCAATTTGATAGCAATGAGGTCTCTTATAAACGGAATGAATGGAATAAAATTACCCTTTCCTATTGTTGTTCCATCCATAAATCTCAAGGAAGTGAATTTAAGATGGTGATATTGCCAATGGTGAGGCAGTATCAGCGGATGTTGCAGCGCAATTTATTGTATACTGCTTTGACCAGAAGTAAGGAAATTTTGATTTTAATGGGGGAGGTCAGTGCCTTTCGCGATTGTGTGAACAATGAAGGCATTAATCGAAAAACCACTTTGAAAGAACGAATCACGTCAGCTGATACCATGACTTTGACAGTTAAACATCAGTTAGAGGCGTTTGAAGCCAATTTAATTAAGGAAGATCAAGTAGATTATCAAGCACCCCCAGCGGTAAAAAGGGAAGAAACTCCTCAAAAAACAACCGAAGTTATTGTTAAGCGCCACCCAAAACCGGAGATAGAAGAACTTTCTCTCTTTACTGTAGATGAAGCTGAAAAGGTGGATGAAGAAGTTTCCTCAGAAACACGTAGTTTTGTTTTAAGATTATCACAAGTCGTTGGTCAGGAGATTGACCCATTAATTGGCATGAATGAAGTGTCACCTTATGATTACATGTAAATAAAAAACAGCTTGCTTAGCAAACTGTTTTTTTTATAACCAGAAAAGCCGTTCAACAGTGGTAAATTGAATATCAAAAGGACGGGAATCAAGCTCTTCCCCATCAGCTTGACCAAACTGTGAAGTCGTTGAGACGATACGGATGTTTTGGCTTTTAAAATGATGGACATAAGGGGAGCTCATGTGTTTTCGTTTTAAAAGTTGTCCAATTAAACGAAATAATTTAAGCAAGTGAATCCGTTCGACAACAACAAGGTCAATCGCTTTAGACTTGACATCGGCTTCCGGCACGATCGCTATGCCACCACCAAAATAAGGGTGGTTAGTGGTGGTGCAGAGAAAGGCATTGTCAAAGCCGACAGATTTCCCATTGACTTCCACCATTAAGGGAAATCCTTTTTGTTTTGTAAGAACTTGAATAGCTGTATAGAGATAACTTAAGGAACCTAACTTAAATTTATTAAACGTTTGTTTCGAGGCAGAAACGTTTGAACGTGCGACGATTGCTGCATCGATGCCAATGCCTATATTATTGGTTGCATATCCTTCTTCCTCTTGGATGTTTTCCAAGTAGTGAAGCACATGGTAAGGTTGCGGTTCAGTAATTTCCAACAGGTGTTCCAAGGCCATTAAAGGGTCACGGCTGAGTGAAACACCACGGGCAAAGTCATTCCCGGAGCCACATGGGATATAGGCGATGGGGATGTGGAAATGCTGATCGAGCGCATTAACGACTTCGTGGAGAGTCCCATCTCCTCCTAAAATTACAAGTAAGGGAAATCGGCTGTTCGCTTTTTTGTCTGGCCAAGGAGTTAAGGTGGTCTTTAACAATTCACGGGTAATGTCAATGGCATGGCCAGGATAGTCAGTGCTATAGTCTTTATAAGAAATTTGTTTATTATCTAAAGCTGACAGGACTAAATCTGCTGATTTTGCAGCATTGCCACTGGCAGCATGACGGTTTATTATGAGATGCAATTCAAGTTGAATCGTATTCAGCTCCTTTCACAGAGTTACATTATACCAAATCAAGGGGATTTAGGTGAAGTAAAATGACTTTAAGAAGAAGTTTATCTGGTGAATGTCCGAAAGAAAAAAACACAAGGAGCAGATCTAAATGTGTCCTTGTGTTTCATTTTACGATTGATGAGACAGAGCCATCATGGCTGTCTCCACTTGTTTGGTTAATTCTTTAGCCGTTAAGCCATGGGGCATAATCGGGTTACCGTAAACGACTTCTACTGGATATTTGCTCATTTTGGAAAAATTGAACCATTTAGGCAGCTTATTGCCTCGTGGATAGATGTCGTAAGCCCCATGGATATAAGCGGGAATAATGGGGACACCGGAATCAATCGCCAGCATGGCAGCCCCTTTTTTTAGGGTTCCAAGTTGTCCGCTTTTACTACGAGTTCCTTCAGGGTGGATCAATAACCCGTTATTGGCTTTTAAGGTGTCCTTGCAGTGAAGGAGGGAACTCGAGCCAGCCTGATCTCGATTTATCGGAATCATGCCGCAGATTCGTGTTAATAGTTGACTAATCGCCGCTTTATTAACTACCTCTTGTTTCGCCATACAATAGAATGTTAGAAATTGCTCTTTTTTAAAATTGACAGTCAGCCATAAATAATCTAAATTTGAAACATGGTTGGCACAGATGATATAGCCACTGTTAGTGGGAATTGTCTGTTCATTTTTGACGGTTATTTTATAGAAGCAACGAGCTAAGACACATGCTGCTTTAAATAAAAGATAGTCAATTTTCTTTTTGACTTTTGGTCCAGTTTCAGAATGATTTCCCTCTGATTGTTGGCGTTTATCAGGGTGTTGAAGATAACCGACTAAATCTGCAACTGTCATATCCTGATTGAAAATTCCTTCAACATTAATAAGATAAATGTCTTCTAATTCCAATGCTAAATTTATTGCAGCCAAAGAATCGAGTCCTAATTCTAAAAATGGTTTTGTTGATAAGGTGATTCTATTTGAATCTATCTCGCCGTGCTGGGCGATTAAGCGAGTGACCGTTTGTTCAATATTCTTGGTTGAAGCCGTTTCTTCAGTTAGGGAATTTTCCAGCGCAATCGTTTCTTCAAGGGCGATTCTTTTTAAGAGATACCGTTTTGGTTTCTGTAAAGTCGTCTTAGGAATATCAGCGAGAAAGTGAATTTTTGTGAGCTTCATATGGAGAGCCGTTTGGGTTGATTTTTCAGCTATTTTCTGAAGAATCGTTTCTTTGGTTAGCTGGCTTTGATCTCTGACTATAAAGGCGTGAACGTCGTCATAACCATTAGCTGTTGGGACTCCCGCCACCACAAATTCAGCAATACCAGCAATTCCACCATAAGCTTCTTCGACTTCTTCAGGTGTGAGCTTTTTGCCAGTCCCCAAGATGATGTTTTCTTTGGAACGGCCAATGATGCGGTAATTACCACTAGCGTCAAGGTCACCGATATCACCAGTCTTCAACCACCCTTTATCAAAGGCTTCTTCCGTAGCGGCAGAGTCTCGAAAGTAGCCTTTCATTGTATAAGGTGATTTGATCAATATTTCGCCACTGTCACTCAGTTTAATTTTTACAGCGTTGTATGGCTTTCCACAAGTATCAGCGGTTAAATTATTTCCTCGATTGCCAATGGTTGGAATGTTTGTTTCAGTGGCTCCATAAGTAATCAGCAAATTAAAGCCAGTACCTAAATAAAAATTTGCAGTCTCTTCTGACATTGGCGCACCCGCTGAACATAAAATATCAATCTGACCACCAAATGCCTGATGGATGCTTTTAAAAAAAATCTTACCGAGATTAAGGTTAAATTTCTTGCGAATTAACAAACAAAGAGGAAATAATAGCTTAAACATGACAGCTGTGCTTTTTCTACTGTTAATCGTCAGTAAGGCTTGTGTCTTAAATAAATCAAATACTTTTGGGACACAAGGGAAAATGGTAGGTTGATAGTCATCGAAAGCCACTTTGATGGCTGGAGCCGTCATGGATTCAATATAAAAGCTATCAGCGCCTAGCAGCATAGGGGCTAGAACTAAACAAACTAAGCCATAAATATGACTATTAGGGATAACAGATAAGTAACGACCGTTTCGATTTAATTGGTTGCTAGTAGTACACATCAAGGTTGAGTTAATTAAGGCATCGTGCGTGTGCATGATGCCTTTTGCTGAGCGGGTAGTACCGGAAGAAAAAATAATGGTCGCAACTTCCTGGTCGCCATCGGCGGTTTTCTCCAAAGTTAAAGGGACTTGTTTTGGGAAACCAGAAACAGCTTGGCTCTGATTCATCATGTCAAAGACGGGCACGGCTGTTTCCAGACAATGAGCAAACTTTGCCAAAATTTTTGGCGATGTATAAGTGGCTCGCACGTCGGAATGGCAAATGAGTTTTGTAATCTCTTCACCTGTTAGTGAGGCATCAATTAGAACGGCTGTTGCCTTTAGTTTGAGAATCGCTAAATAAGCCACGTTCCATTCAGGGGAATTTTCGGCTACGATAGCGACTCGGTCACCAGGCAAAATTCCCCGGTCAACTAGTATTGAGGAAAAAATCGCGGCTTGTTCGAATAGATCTTGATAGCTAAGGCTTCGCTTAGTGCCATTATCTTGCGAATAGGTACAGGCTTTTTTTTGCAGATTGTCTGCGTTATTTTTTTCGATTAGAGAATAGATATTCATAAGTGTAATCTCGTCCTTTTCAATTTCAATCCAACGGTATTTCCCCAACTGTCAAACTTTTTTGTTTCAATCTCTCAAAAAGAGGGCATTCCCTTCATTATGCGTTATATTTCTTTAGTCGGCAACATAAATTTTATATAACGGAAAAAATCAGGTGTGATTTAATAAAATTTAAACAATTGCAAGAGCCATTCAAAAGTGAGGAGGGATGACGGGATCGATGATGGTTGCGTCATTTGAACGTTAAAGTAACGGAAGTCCTAATACCATCGGAGAAAGGAGGGTGGCATAATTGCTTTAATTAGTGTAAAATGTTGGAGTACTGCTAGGCTGTTATCAACCCTGACAGGTAGTAGGTATCGCGGTTCATCAACCATCCCGCGTCATCAAAACTCGGAGGAGGTAGAAAATGACAAGTAGTAAAAAGACAAAAATGCTGGTTCTAAATGGTATAGTTGCGGCAATGTATCTAGCGTTATCGATGATTACGCCCTTCGCCCAAGGTCCTATTCAATTTAGGGTATCAGAAAGTTTGAATCATCTAGTAGTGTTTAATAAAAAACTCATGTGGGGTGTTCTAGGGGGCGTCGTCCTGTATAATATGCTCTTTTCAGAGTTTGGCTGGCTGGATGTGGTATTTGGAGGTGGCCAAAGCTTTATCGCTTTAGGCTTGACAGCTTTTATTAGCAAGTATGTGACTGACATTAAAAAGCGCATGATCTTCAATACGATTTTCTTTACGATAAGTATGTTTATGATTGCCATAATGCTGCATATTGCCATAGAAGTTCCTTTCTGGCTGACGTTTGGAACGACAGCACTTAGTGAACTCGTGATTATGAGTATCTCGGCACCTATTATGTACTTAATTGGTCAACAGATCGATTTGACTTAGATACTATAGACTTCTATCAATCAGTGAAGCCTAAGGAATTGTTCTTAGGCTTTTTCGTGAGTTGCCAGGCACGGCAAGGATCTGGCTAATGAAAGTTTAATCGGGACTAAGCTTGTGGCGAGGGGGAATATCTTTCTTGGAGCTTGGCTAAAAAAACGAAAAAAGAAGCAAAGTTGCCTATAGGCAAACTCTGCTTCTTTTTTTAGATCGACTACATTTCTTCAGGTGCTTTTAGACCAAGTAATCTGAGACCTTCTTTTAATACGGTTTTAACAGAGAAGACAAGCGCTAAGCGAGCGTCTTGCTGATCGTCATCATTGACTATTTTCACATGAGCGTAATATTTATTGAAAGATTGAGCTAGTTGAATCACGTATTTTGCAATGACGGATGGTTCGTATTTGGTAGCAGCGCGTTGAATGATCTGCGGGAATGCTTGTAATAGTTTAATGACTTCCCAACTCTCTACGTCATTTAGAGCATAGTCGCTATTGACGTCAGCTGTCCAGTTTGTTTTACGCAAGATAGAGGCGCAACGAGCGTGGGTATATTGGACATATGGCCCAGTTTCCCCCTCAAAGCGAACCACTTCTTCCAGTGAAAAATCAAAATTGTTTAAGCGGTCATTTTTTAGATCGTGGAAAATAACAGCACCAACACCGACTTGCCTAGCAACCTCTTCTTTGTTTGTCAGATTAGGATTTTTTTCTTCGATTTGAGTTTTAGCTAAGTTAATAGCTTCGCCTAACACTTCTTCAAGTAAGACAATTTTGCCTTTTCGTGTGGATAGTTTTTTTCCATCTTTCGTGATAAGACCAAAAGGGACATGGTGAATGTCTTGAGACCATTCGTAGCCCATTTCAGTTAACACAGCTTTTAGTTGTTTGAAATGAATGGATTGCTCATTGCCAACCACATACAGAGCTTGGGCAAAATCATATTCCTTTTTACGATAAAGGGCGGAGGCCAAGTCGCGAGTAATATAAAGTGTCGCCCCATCAGACTTTCGGATTAAAGCCGGATTTAAATTATATTTTTCCAAATCAACAATTTCTGCACCATCGTTGGTTTCCAATAGTTGTTTTTCTTCCAGAATAGCCACGGCTTGGTCCATTTTATCATTGTAAAAGGACTCACCATTGTAAGAGTCAAAGGTAATTTCTAAAATATCGTAGATTCGTTGGAATTCTTTTAGAGACTCTTCGCGGAACCACTTCCAAAGAGCGGTGGCTTCTTCATCCCCATCCTCCAGTTTTTTAAACCAGAAACGAGCTTCATCTTCCAGTTCTGAATGTTTTTCCGCTTCTTCGTGGAAGTCGACGTAAAGACGTAATAATTCTTTAATGGGTGCTTCTTTGACCGCTTCTTCATTTCCCCATTTTTGGTAAGCGACAATGAGCTTGCCGAATTGTGTGCCCCAATCACCGATATAATTAATACGAATAGGCACATAATCAATTTTAGTCAAGATGTTGGCTAGCGAGTTGCCGATTACAGTTGACCGCAAATGTCCCATGGACATAGGTTTGGCAATATTGGGCGAGGACATGTCGATTGGGATATTGCGTCCTTTTCCGATTGAGGCATCACCATACTGTTCTTTATTAGCGATAATTTCTATTAATGTTTCTCGGCTAACTATCTTTTTATCCAAGAAAAAGTTAATATATGGGCCGACAACTTCAACTTTTTCAAAATTATCAGCAGGTATATTTGCCACTAAGTCAGCAGCGATCGCTTGAGGCGCTTTTCGCAAGACTTTTGCAAGGGAAAATACTGGGAAAGCCACGTCCCCATGTTGGCTTGATTTAGGGTTTTCCAAAAGTGCTAGAATTTCATCAACAGTTAAATGGTCAGCCAGGACTTGGTGTAAGGCGTTTGCTACTACATTTCTTTCGTTCATAATTTAACCTCCAGGTTGTTATGCATTTATAAAAAAGCAAGTAGATAGTTTCTTTCATTAAGTTTCAGAAACTTAAATATTAGACATTGACATTATAACAAAAATAAGGGGGAAATACTATCTCTACAAGGGAAAGATAAATCAGAAAAACGAGAGCTGCTGATTGATTATCTTCGTAATCAATGGTATTATATCTGACAGGAATGTTTTTTTTTATTTGTGATTTTCGTTAAAGGGATGAATTAAAAGAAGGTTATGAGTGGGGACTCATAGTATTAAATTTTAAACCTTCAGGAGGTAATAAATGAAAGTTAGTGTTAGTTTTTCGGTCAAGCCAGAGAGACAAAAGAATAAAACTGGTTCGATAAACGTTGAAGTTAGTATCAGAGAAGAGCTTGATAGACGGATCGTTGAAAAGACGATGTCAAAGTATGGTGAAACATTAAAAGAAAAATTTATTTTTGAGAAGATTTCTATTCAAAAATCGTCCCTTTACTCATATGTGTTTATTTGTCTGCCTAATCGGCAGATGGGGGTTCCTCCTTCAGAAGAGACTTTTATAAATTATTTATCATTTATTGGATTTGTCGGTGTCAATAACTTGGCAGAATTTGAAACGATGGAAAATAATCGTTTATTGACGATTTTTAATGGGTATTCAGCTAGGATTACTCGGGAACAATCATTTAAAAAATATGTTTCCAGAAAAAGTTTTATGAATAAAAAAGAGTTTAACCGCCTGTATCAAAAATTATTGATAACGAGAGATACAATTGAACAACTAACATATGAAACTGAACATGCCGTTGATTGGTTTGAAAAAATTAATGATTGTGATATTATCTTAGATCATATCAATGATTTTTATTGGAATATGGGTTTATTTGTTTTAATCGATGTTAAAGTCAAAAAAGAGTTACGTTATTTTTCAGATTTTTACGACAATATGAAGGAATCTCATGTATTAACGGAAAGATGAAAAAAGAAAGATTGTTATTTCATTATGAATAATAGTCTTTTTTTTGTTGTTTAGCGAGAAATTTAGTAAATCGGAGCGAATGAGGCATAAGTTTGCTATAATAGAATTGACAAATTTTATAGATGAGGTGGACTATGAAAAAAAGTAGCCGACAAGCAATTATTAAAAAACTCATTCAAGCTCACGAGATTGAAACGCAAGAAGAGTTAATTGCAATACTTGATCAAGAAGGCATTCAGGCAACTCAGGCAACTGTCTCTCGAGATATTCGTGAACTTGGTATTGTTAAAGCTCATGGTAATAACGGTGAGGTTAAATACGTTATCATTGAGCAGAATCAACCTGTTAATGGAGAACGCTTTAGGGAGATGGTAGCGGATTCGGTAGAGCGAGTAACTTTAGCTCAATTTATAGTAGTGATTCAGACGTCTTTAGGATCAGCTAATATGCTGGCTGCGATTATTGATGAACTACAGCTGGATAAGGTTGCTGGGACGATTGCAGGAGCGGATACGATTGCCATTATTACGCAAAGCAATCAGGCTGCCAATGAATTGCATCAGCTTATTTTATCTTATATGGAAGACTAGGAGGAAGAGAATGAGTCATTTAAAGACACTAAAAAATGGATCAGATATTCGCGGTATTGCCATCACAACAGCTGAGGAAGAGGCAAATCTAACTGCTAACGAAGCAGAGAAAATTGCTTTAGGAATGGTGAAGTGGTTAACCACAACCAAAGGGTTAGCAGCAAAACGTGAAGAAGGACAGTTAAAAATCGCGATTGGCCATGATAGTCGGCTGTCGGCTGATGAATTGAAAAACGCCATGATTAACGGATTGACTTCTGTCGGTGTTCACGTCATAGATGTTGCGCTTGCAACGACTCCTGCGATGTTTATGGCCACCCAATTTGCGGACTATCAGTGTGATGCCGCAGTGATGATTACGGCAAGCCACTTGCCTTACTATTTTAATGGCATCAAGATTTTTACTCGAGAAGGTGGGGCAGAGCATGAAGACATTGATAGTATTGTTGACTATGCTGAAGGGGAAATCGGGTTGTCTCAATTTCAAGGTTCCGTTGAAAAGCGTGAGTTGATTCCTCTTTATGCCGCGGATTTAGTTTCAAAAATTCGTCAGGGGATTCCTGGACAAGCTCAACAACCACTTAAGGGATTTCATATCATTGTGGATGCTGGTAATGGTGCTGGTGGTTATTTTGCAAAAGAAGTCTTGGACGTTTTAGGAGCAGACACGTCAGGCAGTCAATTTTTAGAGCCTGACGGCCATTTTCCTAATCACATGCCAAATCCGGATAATAAAGAAGCCATGGCCAGTATTCAAGCTGCGGTTTTGCAGCACAAGGCCGACTTAGGCGTGATTTTTGATACCGACGTTGATCGAGCAGCAGTTGTTGATCAGGCAGGCAATGTCTTAAATCGCAATAACTTAATCGCCGTGTTAGCTAAAATAGTTTTTGATGAACACCCTGGCACGACAATCGTGACCAATTCGCCTACATCTAGCCATTTGAAAGACTTTATTGAGAGTTTAGGTGGCAAACAATATCGCTATATCAGTGGGTATCGCAATGTGATTAACCAAGCGATCACATTGAATGCAGAAGGTGTTCAAACTGAATTGGCTATTGAGACCAGTGGACATGCCGCATTTAAAGAGAATTATTTCTTAGACGACGGAGCTTATGTTATCGCTAAGATTTTAATGTTACTGCCTCAATTAGCTACTTCTGGTCAAACCTTAGGAGAGTTAATCGGACATTTGAAACAACCGGTAGAAGCTCAAGAAGTACGCTTTAAAATTGCTGGTGATGCATATCGTAGCTATGGTGAACAAGTTATTAAAGAGCTTGCCAACTTTATCGAAGAGACCTTAGGACTGAGTATTGACCCAGAAAATGAAGAAGGAATTCGCAGCGATGTCCGCGGTGAGTTTGGTTCTGGTTGGTTTTTATTGAGGATGAGTCTCCATGAGCCACTTCTTGTCCTACAGGTTGAAAATGATCAAGTCGGTAAAAATCAGTTAGTTTTTGAAAGATTGAGTCATTTTTTTGAAAAGTATGACGGCCTTGATCGGTCAGCTTTAACCACTATTTTACAGAAATAGCCAAAAAAACTCTTAGGGATTAACCTTAAGAGTTTTTTGAAGTTCAACGCGTGCCACTGATTACCAAAGTCCCGGTTCAGCACTGACGTCAATTATTTCTTTGGTAAAAGGATGTAAAAGCGATAGGCTTCTAGCATGAAGCATCAATCTCTCCGCTTCTTGAGGTCTAGGGTTATAAAGAGGGTCGCCAACAAGAGGGTGACCAATACTTTGTAGATGGACTCTGATTTGGTGGGTTCTACCGGTTTCTAAGACACAGCTTACGAAGCTTTGAGTGTTGCTAGTTTCTGCCACTGTTACGTGGGTAATAGCTGTTTGCCCTTGATGATCGCTGATTATTCGCTTGCGCTTATCATGACGATCACGACCGATTTTTTTATTGATGGTCAAATAGGTTTGTTTAATATTACCACTGGCAATTCCTTGATAGGTTCGTTTGATTTCTCTGGCTTCTAACATGCGACCAAGGATTGGCAAGACAAAAGGGTTTTTGGCGATCAAAATAGCCCCACTGGTTTCTTTATCCAAACGATGAACGACATAGGGAGCTCGCTCCTGAGGTGCTAGATAGGCAGCCACATGGTTGAGTAATGTCTCATTTTCAGCAGGTTGATTTGGATGAGTTTTCATGCCATATGGTTTATTGACAATCAGTAAATGGTCATCTTCGAATAAGACCTTGACCAAATTAGCATCTCCTAAGGCTAATTCGGGTTTACCATAGTCGCTGTCTTCAAATGTTAACGTGATAATATCTCCAGCTTTGACTTCTAAATGAAAGGGAGTTGTTTCACCATTAACTGCCACATTTTTACGGGTTCTTAATAAGTGACGGACCTTGCGTGGCACAAGCCATGTTTCCTCTAGCAGTTCGCGGAGTTCAGTTGTTTCAGTATTAGCAGGCAAAGTTAAGTTGACTTCCATTGTGTTTTCCCCATTCTGATAAGCTTAATCATTAAATTTACATAATTCTTATGAATTGTACCATAAAAAATTAATAAATTCATGCTATGATTGTGACCAGGCTGAGAATGATTTCGGTCTATGGACTTATAACAGCCTTGAAAATCTGTGTTAAAATAGTACTAGATGATCATTTAAGCAAAAAAAATGAAAATTATTATGTGAATACACTGAAAATTGCAAGGAATGCTAACATATATTGAGCAAAAGAGGGGATTACATGGATTTTAAGAAAATTATCGCAACCATCGTCGACTTTTTCAAAAAGGTTTGGGTGTGGTTAAAACCATATTTAATTCAATTTCATCAATGGCGTAAACGGATTTGGAAAAAGTATCAAGTGAATAAAATCATCTTATTATTGGGGTTGGTTGTGGTCCTTGTGACCAGTGTTTATTTGTTTTATTTGGCTAAAAGTTCCGATGTGGAGGCGCTAAAGACCGGGTTGTCACAAGTTACGACGATTTATGATAAGGACGATGAAGTGGCCGGTACCTTAAATGGTCAAAAAGGAACGTCGATTCCTCTTGAGCAGATGTCTCCTCATTTGATTGATGCTCTGATTTCCACAGAGGATAAACGATTTTATCAACATGGAGGATTTGATATAAGAGGGATTGGGCGGGCGGCTCTAGGATTTCTTACGTCAGGGAAAGTAACTGGTGGGGGGAGTACGTTGACGCAACAGTTGGCTAAAAATGCTTACTTAACGCTCGATCAAACGCTGAACAGGAAAGCCAAGGAACTATTTTTGGCAATTGAAATAGAAAAGACCTACACGAAAGATGAAATTTTAGAGATGTATTTGAATAGTGCTTATTTTGCTAATGGTGTCTGGGGAGTTGAAGATGCTGCCCATAAGTATTTTGGAACAACGGCTGCTAATTTAACGATTGATGAAGCGGCCGTCATGGTTGGGATGTTAAAGGGGCCAGGAATTTACAACCCCATTGATTATTATGACAATGCCATTAAGCGGAGAGACACGGTTCTCCAATTGATGGTGGATAATGGGAAACTGGATCAGGCTCAGGCGGATCAGATGATGAAAGAAACCTTAGTGTTAGCTGATACTTACGGAGATTCACGCCAAGATAATCAGTACCCTTACTTTTTTGATGAAGTTATTCGTGAAGCCGAGCGAGTAGCCAATATCAAGGATGCCGATCTGTTGAACAAGGGCTATAAAGTGTATACCACCTTGGATCAGCAGTATCAACAAGATATGAATACGACGTTTAGTCAAAATGAGCTCTTTCCACCGAATGCTACTGATGGTGAGATGGTTCAAGGGGCATCCATCGCCATAAACCCTAAGACTGGAGGTGTCCAAGCGGTGGTAGGTGGCCGTGGAGAGCATACTCGTCTTGGGTTTAATCGAGCCACCCAGTCCAGTTTATCTCCTGGTTCTACGATGAAACCACTGGTTTATACGGCAGCGTTGGAGTCCGGCTATCAGCCAGATTCTCTGTTGAAAGATGAAGCAATGTCATTTTATCAAGTGGAGAACTATGATAAAGTTTATCGCGGGGAAGTGCCGATGTACCAAGCCTTAGCGGAGAGTTTAAATGCGTCGTCTGTCTGGTTATTAAATGAAATCGGCTTGGAAAAAGGAACTAAAAAAATTGAGAAATTCGGCATTGCTTTAGATGACAAGGATCATTATCCTGGTATTGTTTTAGGCGGCATGACCAAAGGGACGTCTCCTTTGAAAATGGCCAGTGCTTACACCGTATTTGCCAATCAAGGAAAGCAAAAATCTCCTCATTTTATCCGTAAAATCGTGGACTCAACAGGGAAGATTGTTTGGGACAATGAAGAGGCGAAAGAAAAACAAATCACCACACCTCAGGTAGCGGAGGAAATGACCAGTATGTTGCAAGGAGTCTTTAGTTCTGGGACGGGATACAGTGCTCAGCCGTATGGTTATACGATTGCGGGGAAGACAGGGACCACGGAAAGTGTTAATGTTGACTCTCAATCAAAAGATCAGTGGATTATTGGCTATACACCAGATGTAGTAGTTGCGAGTTGGATTGGGTTTGATGAGAGCAGTGATATTCATTTCTTGCAAAGCGGAGGTGGCCAAGGTATTTCGCCAATCTTTAAAGATCAAACCCAGCGGATTCTGTCTCACTCGCCTGGGACACCATTTAATGTAGAGGATGCTAGCATCAAAGCCCAACAAGAGGAAACGCAAGCAGAGTCAAATGGCAGTCTTGATGAGTTTGGCCAAAAAATTAAAGAAGGGGCTGAATATTGGGGTGGACAAATCAAAGATGGGGCCGGCAAAGTCAAAGATGGCCTAAAAGATCTTTGGAATAACTTTACTCAATAAAGAAAAGTTCCTAGCAATGAGCTAAATTGGACCCTATAGAATGGACCCTCAAAAAGTCCCTTCGATAGGGCTTTTTTGTGTATCACAATAGCTAAGTTGATTAAAGATAACAGCGTATTTACAAACGAAACTAATAATGTTAGTATATATATAAACGTTATTAGGAGGTGTTGGTGTGGAGGCGGAGTATCTTGAACTGCTTAAAGGCTACCAAATGACACAAGGTTATTATTGTTGTTTACATTGTGAGGAGCGTTATGAGGAGGGGGTGATTTACCCTTTCGATCAATTATTTGAAACGGCAGAACACCGAATGAAAAATCATATAGTGACCTGCCATGGCAATCCATTACAACCTTTATTGGAACTAGAACGCAAGCAAACAGGGCTATCAGAGATTCAAAATGACGTATTTAAATGGTTTGCCCAAGGATTAACTGATAAAGAAATTGCTGATCGAATGAATGTGCTTCCGGCAACTGTCCGCAATCATCGATTTAAATTGCGGGAAAAACGCCGTCAGGGAATTGTGCTAAATGCGATGATGACGTTGTTAGAAGAGAAAGGAAACGGATTGATGACTGAAAGAGATCAACGATTTGAAATTAGCCAGACCTTCCGTGATGAGACACTTAAAAATCATCTGGATAGTAGTGGGCGGGCGCGAATTATTCCGAGCAAAGAAAAGAAGAAAATTGTGTTATTACAAGAACTAATGAAAAAGTTTGCCTTAAATCGCCATTATACAGAACAAGAGGTAAACGAGATTGCCGGTCAAATGTTTGATGATCATGTCAGCATTCGCCGCTATTTAATTGAATATGGGTTTTTAGGGCGAACAAATGATGGCCAAACCTATTGGGTAATCTAAAGAAATCCTGAGAAATGTCAGGAAACATTTGAAATGGAATAAAAGAATGTTACAATTAAGAAGATTAAATTGAAGAGAGAAGGTACATCTATGACAGTTAATATTTACGATAGTGCGAATCAAATTGAAAGAGAAATTCGCCAGTTGCCAGAATTTTTGGCGTTAAAAGAAGCCTTTGATGTGGTTAAAGGCGATGAAGAGGCATATGCCCTATTTAAACAATTCCAAAACTTACAAGTTGAATTACAACAAAAACAAATGCAAGGCGAAGAATTCTCTGACGAAGATGCTGCGCAAGCTCAGGAATTAGCTGGCAAAGTTCAAGAGTCAAGTCTTATCAATGACTTGATGACAAAAGAACAAACCTTTAGTATGATTGTCAATGATTTAAACCGTATTATCATGAAACCTATTCAAGAATTATATGCTGACTAATTAAGTTGTCAGTGGCCCTTTTGTCATTTTGGCAAGGGCTTTTTTTACTCTATAGGAAAGTATGACACTTTTTTTCTATTGTAGTTTGGATCCACCTTCACGAAGCAACACTGCGCTTCGAACTCAACCAAGGCTAAAGACTCTTCGACCTTCAATGCTCGAGGCTTCAGCGTATAGCAATTGATGAGATCGGAACGCAGAGCCATTATTTTTACAAATTTATTTGTTAGAGATAAGGGACAACGAAGTGAAGCACTAAGAGCAGCGGCAACGCCTCGTTTAGCTTTTCTTAATTAATGGTTTTTTTCGAGCTATTTCGCAGATAGACACTAGTAATTTAGGCCAAAAGTCAGTATGATTGAAAGAGTGAAAGGAGTTTTTTCAGTGAAATTTATTCATTTAGCAGATTTACATTTAGATCAACCTTTTGAAGGCTTAGGAAAGCTCCCGGCTCGTTTATTAGCTGAATTGGTGGGGCAACATGAAAAGATGATTAAACAAGTTGTTCAACAAGCAATTACAGAAAATGTTGATTTCGTTTTAATTGTCGGAGATACTTTTCATCATTCAGCGGTGACAATCCAAACACAACAACTATTAATAAATGCGATGGCTCGTTTAAAGCGACATCAAATTCCAGTTATCATGAGTTTTGGTAATCATGATTATTATGTACCAGATAATTATTGGTTCGACTTTCCCGAGAATGTGACACTATTGAAGGAACAGTCCGTAACAACGCATCATTTAACGACGAAACAGCAAGAAAAAGTGGCGATTTCTGGCTTTTCATATGAAGATCGCTGGATTAATGAAAGCAAGATCTCAGAGTTTCCGACAAGAGATCACCAAGCAACCTATCATATCGGGTTGTACCATGGCCAGCAAGGAAAAACAGATAGCACACAGCAATATGCTCCCTTTACTTTAGGAGAGATGAAAGCCAAAGGGTACGATTACTGGGCGCTCGGTCATATTCACCAACCGACGGTATTAAGCAATGATCCTTTAATGATTTATCCTGGGAGTCCTTTAGGTCATACCAAAAAAGAAGCTAGTAGTGCGGGGGTTCTAGTAGTTGAAACTGGAGCAGATGGTTGGCACTATCATTGGAAGTCTTTAAATCAGGTAGTTTGGTCGACTGAAACCTTTGAGTTGAGTCAAGTGACATCGACAAAAAGCTTATTACAAGAACTTCTCAACATGTTGCGAGAAAGGGCTCAGCAGTCGGTTATTAAGTTGACTAGCATCGTATTACTGGGAAGCAATGCTGAATTGGAGGAGCCGTTGGACACTGAATTGCGCAGTGGTGGGTTATTAACGTATTTGCAGGCAGAACTAGGTCAAGAGGATCAGTTGGTTTGGCCATTTGAGATTAAACGTCGATTGGATGAAGACACCATGGAACTTCCTTTAGGGGTGACGCGGGAGCTGATCTCCCAATTGAGCCAGCGCTATTTGACAGAGGTCGATTTTAATGAATTAATGGGTGATATTCATCGACAGGCAGACCTTAGTCGTCTAGTAGAAATAAACGAAGAGCTGAGACAGGAATTAGTGACAGATGCTGAAGAACTGTTAGTTCGTGAATTAGGTGGTGGTAAAAATGATCATTAAGCGTTTGGAGATAGTTGGTTTTGGGAAATGGCAAGATAAAACAATTGAATTTGATCCGACCTTTCAACTAATTCACGGCGATAATGAGGCTGGTAAATCAACGATTTACCAGTTTATTAGAGAAATTTTATTTGGGTTTCCGTATAAACGCCAAAATTTTAAAGACTATACGCCCAAAAGCAACAGTCTTTATGGCGGTAGGGTTATTTTTGAGCACCCAATTCAAGGGGAAATTATGGTGGAGCGAATCAAAACGACCAACCGTGGCAAAGCCCATGTTTACTTTAAACAAGGGCAAGTTGGGGATGAGAATACTTTGAAAGAGTTGCTGTCACCATTGACTTTGGAAGTATTTGATGAGGCGTTTAGCTTGCAGCAAGAACAATTGTTGGAGATTAAGAATTTAAGTGAGCAACGTCTGCAAAACTTATTACTAGCAGTAGGTCTTTCTGGTAATAAACGACTATTGGGGACAAAAGATGTTTTGCGCCAACGCCAGCAAGAATTGTACAAACCCACAGGGCGATTGCCTGAACTCAATCAAAAACTCGCTGATTATCAAGAACTTAAACAGTTGGTGAAACAAAAAGAGCAGAATGAAAAGGAATATCGCAAACAATTGCAAGCCGCCAATTATTTTGAAGAACAATTGGCAATTGGGCAAGAGCAGTTTGCTGAGTCAGAAGCAGAATTACAGCGTCTAAAACAGCAACAGCAGCTATTTCCCTTGTATGAAGAACGGAAACAATTGATTAACATTACGAATTATCGCCAAGAAGACCAAGTGGCAGCTGAAAAGATGGCAAAGGCCGCTAAAGCCTACGAAAACTACTTATTTTTACTTAGTCAAGAACAGCACTATCAAGAATTAAAAACCGAGCAATTATTAGCTAGTCAGGAAAGCCCCGCCTCCCTTTTTTATTTGAAACACGAACGGGAAATTCAAGCATTGGCTGACAAACAGTCGACTGTTGAGACGGCCCTGAGTCGTCATCGGTGGCTGACTGAGATTTTAGCGCAACGAGAAGCAGAGCTACATCAATTAAAAAATCAGCTTAATTTACCTGATGAAGAAGAAAATTGGTCACCTGATGAGTCTGTCAAAGTTAATATCACGGCACTAGCGGAAAAGGAGAAAGAGTTAGAAGAAGCGCTCCACAAACAAGAGCTGGCTTTTGATCAACAGATGAAAGCTTTGGATCAAATCCAAAACCCTGATCCCTTTGTTATTGGACAACGAACGCGGACTGAGTCAGAGCCATCACTTGTTCAACAGTATCTGCTTGCTTTAATTGTGGCAGCTTTCGGGATGATATTAATGGTCATCAAGCAGTTTCCACTAGGGTTGTTGGCTTGCTTAATCGCTGGTGTGATTGCTGTCTTGATCAGTTGGCGGAGGGTGCAAAAGGAGCACACTGATATTCCTGAGCCACCTGCTAGATTAGACGAGCAAGTGGAGCGACTTGCAGCAGAATTGGAAGTCACTCAAAAACTGCTAGTAAATATTACGTATCAGAAAGTCGCTTTAGCCGAAACTTATCAGTTTAAGGAAACAGAACCAATGACAAGTTGGTTGTTTGAGTTTCCGTTAAGAGAACGATTAGTTGCGGTTCAAAAGGAACGAGAAACAGCCCTACTGGAATTAGGAGAAGTTCGAGAGGCCTTAGCTGAAAATAGGCAAGCTTTACGATTTATGTCCGAATGGTTACCGGTTGAATCAGAAGAGCTAGGATCTGTTTTTCGTAAGTTAGTTGAGTTTAACAAAGACATGCAGGCTAAACAGCAGATGGTGGCCGAACAAGACCAAGGAATCCATCGTTGGCGTGAACCATTGAAGGATGTGCGAGAACGGTTGGCTGAGGTTTTGGCGGAAATCAATCAATTGATACCGACCATCTCCCAAGAAACGATTGAAGAATTGCCAATCCTCCTTGCCAGTGAGGAAGAAAGAACCAATCAGTTGATCGAAGTGGGTCACTTAACCCGGCAAATTCAAGAAGTATTTGATTTAGAAGCAGACTATCGTTTACCAGATATTGTCGCTAAAACCCATAGGCAAGATCTTAAGGTTACGGAATTAAAGAAGGCGAATGAGGATACTGTTCGTCATTTACAAGAAGTGACGTTTGCCATTCGTCAGCAAGAAACCGATGGTACTTTAAGTGAGCTGAATCAACAAAAAGAAAACAGTGAATCAGAACTTCGACAATTAACTGAAAACTGGATGACTTATCGTGTGAGTGAATCAGTTATGCAGGATGTCTTGGATTTCTTAGCAACTCAGCAATTACCAGTATTGTTGGCAACGACTAGTTCTTATTTTAAAGAATTGACCTTGGGGGCCTACCTTAAATGTCAAATGGACGCTGGCAAGCTAGTTGTTGTGACGAAAGCAGAAGAAATGTTACAACTTGGAGAGCTGTCTACGGGAACTCGTGATCAACTCTATATGGCGATTCGCCTGGCCTTTATTCAACTTCATAGCCAAGATCAGCTGGCGCCTGTTATAATAGATGATGGCTGGCTGCATTATGATACCCATCGAAAACATCGTTTGTTCGAACTTTTGGGTCGATTAAGCAAAACGGTTCAGGTGATTTGTTTTACTTCAGATCAGGAATTACTGACTTATGCGAATGAAAAAAACTATCAAGTAGAACAGTTATAGTTGTCGTTTTATGATTTTTTTTCTGATATCAATCACAAGGGAGTATGATAGTTGAATTGATAGCTATCATGACGGTCTTTTATCAGAAACTGGTGAATCGAATAGCGATTTAAATTAGGAGGAGCTTCCATGAAAAAATTAAGAGAATTGGCAGTCGATGAAAATTTTGAGATCTTTGTCTTAGTGAAACAAGCAGATGTTAGAATCGCCAAAAATGGTAAGAAGTTTATTGCCTTTACCTTCCAAGATACGTCGGGCGCAATAGATGGTAAATTTTGGGATGCTTCTGAGGATGAAATTTCGAAGTTTGTTGCTGGGAAAGTTGTTTTCTTAGGCGGTAAGCGAGAGGTTTACCAAAGCAACCCTCAAATTAAAATTCTTCATTTACGTTTGGCGACAGCTGAAGAGCCAAATCAGCCTCATTTATATATGGAAAAGGCGCCGATTCAACGTGAGGAGATGATAGAGGAAATCAATCAAACGATTTTTGATATTACCAATGCCACTTGGAATCGGATCGTCCGCCATTTAATGACTCAATTTCAAACGGAGTTTTTTGATTATCCAGCTGCTAAACGAAACCATCATGCCTTTGCGGGAGGGTTGGCTTACCACACCGTTTCCATGTTGCGCTTGGCGAAATCCATTTGTAAAGAATACCCGGATTTAAATGCTTCCTTACTTTATGCTGGAGTTATTTTACATGATTTGGGCAAGGTGATTGAATTATCTGGTCCTGTTTCAACAGAGTACACCTTGGCGGGAAATTTAATTGGTCATTTAGTGATTGTGGATGAGGAAATTACCAAAGCCTGCCAGACATTAAAATTAGATGAACGTTCTGAAGATGTTGTTGTGTTGAAGCACATGATTTTAGCTCACCATGGCTTATTGGAATATGGTTCACCAGTTAGACCACGGATTTTAGAAGCGGAGGTCTTGCATCAAATTGATAATATGGATGCTTCCATCCAAATGATGCTCGGTTCCTTGAAGTTAATTGAACCGGGGGAATACACCGAACGAATATTTGGCATGGACAACCGAAGTTTTTACCTGCCAAATGTGAAATAGCAAAATACGTCCCGACTTGATTGTTTGATCTAGTCGGGACGTATTTATTTTTGTGAGACAAAGGCGAAAGTGGTCAGCGGCTTTTAAGCAATATGACCATTTTTATAATTGATAGTCGCTACCGATAAACGCTTCACCAATTTCAGTATCAAAAGGCAATTCTAAAATTCCACGAGCTGTCGGCGCATTGGGAACGGCCAATTCACGTGCTGAGCAGATCATGCCATGGCTTTCTTGGCCACGCAGTTCACCAGGCCATATTATCAGACCATCAGGCATCATAGCACCAGGTTTAGCCACTACAACTTTTAAGCCAGCTTTAATGTTTGGGGCACCACAGACGATTTGTAAGACTTCGCCGTGATCAACTTCTGTTTGCGTAATAGAGAGATGGTCAGAATCAGGATGGGCTTTACAGCTTTTGACAAAACCGGTCACAATCTTTGGTGTTCGGTCAATACTGACTTGTTCTGAAAAACCTTCAGCGGCTAAAAGATGGTTAAGAGCGGTCAATTGCTCATCTGTTAAGTCGATCTGTCCTTTACCCACTAAATCAGTCAATGTTGATGAAATTTTAAAGAAGTTCCAGCCAACAGTTTCTTTGGTATTCTTAACAAATACCCGGGTAATTGATCCGCGGGATTCGTGGTTAACCTCTTGTCCTTTTGCATTCGCAACGATTACCATCAGAGTATCGCCGACGGCATCTTTATTGTAACTAAAAATCATGTTGAGCTCCTTTAATTAATATATTATTCGCTAACAGTTGGACGGATTACTAAGACATCACAAGGAGCGTGGCGAATGACGTATTCACTAACACTTCCCATGACCAGCTTCTCCACAGCGCTAAGACCGGACTGTCCAACCATAATTAAATCAATCTTGTATTTCTCAGGTAGTTCCTCTGCCATTAAAACTTTTGGAGAACCAAAGGCCAAAACGGTTTCTACATTGTCATACCCTTTCGAGTGAGCATAATCCTTATAAGTAGCTAACATTTCTTTTGATCGATCGGTTTCTTGTTGTAATAAATCAGCATTGGTTAAGGAATACCCCATGTTGCCGTAGAGACGGTTTTCAATAATGTGGGCGACAACGACTCTCGCTTGATTTCGCTTGGCAACGGAGATAGCTTTATCAAAGGCTTCTTGAGCTTGATCGCTGCCATCAATGCCGACTAAAATTCCTTGGTATTCTTGTGATTCTAACATTTTCTTCACCTTCCTTAGGCTAGAGATTTGTTAAAAAAGTGACAATTTCTTCTTTGGTTTTACGTTGTTTATTAACAAGACGCCCAACCTCTTTGCCATCCTCAATCACAATAAAACTGGGAATGCCAAAGATGTTCCATTGGGAGCATAGCTCAAGATAGTCATCACGGTCAACTTGAACAAACGTATAATCTGGAAATTCCGCTTCGATTTCCGGCATAACAGGCTTGATGTAAACGCAGTCACCGCACCAATCGGCGGTAAAGAAAAAGACGTGTTTACCTGTTTTCACATAACCTGCTATTTCTTCTAGAGATGTTGGAATAATCACTTTGCTACCTACTTTCCATAAATGATCGTGCTAATTTTTTCTGATGTTAAGCTGTTCATCGTTGTAATGACCATATCTTTAGCGGCTTGATAATCACTGATGCTAAACATGGTTTGATGGGTATGAATGTAGCGGCCAGGAACGCCGATTACCGCACTTGGAATGCCATCGTTGACCATATGAGCTGCGCCAGCATCGGTACCACCTTTAGAAACAAAATACTGGTGTTTGATCTTGTGTGATTCAGCAACATCTAAGATAAATTCTCGCATGCGGCCCAAAGTAATCATACCAGGATCAAAAATCCGTACGAGGAAACCTTCTCCTAAATGACCGAAGGTATCTTTTTTGCCATCTAAATCATTGGCAGGGGAGCAATCCACAGCAAAAAATAAATCTGGTTTAAATTTATGTGTGGAGGGACGAGCGCCACGTAAGCCAACTTCTTCTTGAACGTTTGCTCCAGCTATTAGAGTGAATGGTAATTCCACGTCTTTTAGTGCTTCCAATGCTTCAATGACTAATGTGCAACCGTAACGGTTATCCCATGCCTTACTGATAATGTTTTTGCCGTTGGCGGTTTTTATTGTTTCAACATCTGGTACAATGCTGTCCCCAGGTCGCACTCCGAAGCTCTCGGCCTCTTCCTTGGATTCAAAGCCAGCATCAAACAGAATGTCAGAGACTTCTACCTTTGCTTGGCCATCTGTTCCTCTTAATAAATGTGGGGGAACAGAAGAGGAAATAACAGGATAGTCACCTTTACGAGTTTTTAAAGTAAAACGTTGTGCCGATACGACGTACGGATTCCATCCGCCTAAAGGAACGATTCTAAAGAGACCATTTTCAGTTATTTGGGACAACATAAAGCCAACTTCATCCATATGTGCCGCTAACATAACGCGAGGTGCATTCTCAGTTTTACTTTTTTTAATGCCAAAAACCCCACCTAAGCCATCGAATTCGATTGAATCCACATAAGGGGCCATTTCTTTTTTCATAATATCACGGACATCGTCTTCAAATCCGCTAGTTCCCTGAGCTTCTGTCATTTTTTTGATTAGTTGAAATGTTTTTTCTTCCATATGATTCTCTGCAATTGCAGAGCCCCACCTCACTTTCACTTGTTACGTATCATTATAACGCAAACTGTTTTTTTTTTCATGGATTTCTCCATATGGCTGAGAGAAAGAGGGGAATCTTTTTTTGTGGCTGGCCGTGAGGAACTATTTTTGAAAAGGAAAAGGTATGTTAAAATTGAAAGAGAGGCTAAATCAATCATATTTTCAGGAGGTCAAAATGGAATCAGTGGAACATATCATCCGTCATTATCAGCCAACATGTCTTCAAGAAGAACAGGATAAAAAGCAAATCTTGTGTTACAACGACCTATTTGATGATCTGTTAACTCGGCAGAACACCATCGCTCACTTTAGCAGTTCTGGTTTTATTATCAATCAAGAAAGAACCAAAACGCTATTTATTCACCATAAAATATACAAGACGTGGTGTTGGACTGGGGGGCATGTTGATGGCAATCCAAACTTTGGTCAGGTAGCTTTAAGAGAGGCTTATGAAGAGACTGGTCTAGAGCACTTGGCCCTTTTTTCCAATCAAATTGCCAGCCTGGACATAATTCCTGTGATTGGTCATTTGAAGCATGGTAAGTGGGTGTCGGCTCATCAGCACTTATCAGTAGCTTATGTTATTTTGGCAAACGAAGAAGACCATTTAATTCAAAATAAAGTAGAGACTAATGGGATTAAATGGGTAGCCTTTGACCAGATTGCTGAAATGAGTGGTGAGGCAGAGATGATCCCCATTTACGAGAAGTTGTTAGCTTTTATTAAAAGGTCATCAAAGGGAGTACTTAAATCCCGCTAGAGACTTTGGTAAAAGTGCATAAAATAAATGAATGTCATCGAAAAAGTAATTCGAGTGAGGTTGAAATTTTAAAACTGTGCTACAATAAACTTAACGTCAAAAATTAAGGGTATTGATAGAGGAGGTTTCAGGGATGTTTGAAGATGAAAAATATGATTATCTAGGTGCAGGTTTATTAGCAGGACTGATTGTCGGGACAATCGGCGGAGCAATCGGTACTATTTGGTACAAAAAAAATAAAACAATGAATGCCGATGTTATTTTGGAAAGTGTCAAGTCTGCTTTTTTAAAGGAAGGACCAATCGAAGGCTCGTGGATTGAATTTAGTAAGCAGCCTTTACAAAAATTTGCCATCAAGTCGAAAACATATACAGGAGGAATTACCCGTCTGGAAGACTTGGAAATGGTGCAGTATGAATTTGTAGCAGATGCATATACAGGGACGGTTTTAGATATTTATCGCCTATAAAAAAAGTGGTTAACCAGTTGTCGTAAGAACGGGTTGACCACTTTTTGTTTATTTTTTCGCAGGAAAGTAAGCCTCAACGCGATAGATAGGTTGTCCTTTTGCCGAAAATTTTTCTTCATACTCTGTCATGATGTTGCCTTCAAAGTCACTGGCGTGTAAATCCAACCAAACTTGCTTTAAAATCATCCCATATTGAGAGAAGCTAGCTAAAGAATACTCGAATAAGCCTCGATTATCTGTTTTAAAATGCAGTTCACCTTCTGGAGGTAAAATTTCCTGATAGCCTTTTAAAAAAGTGTGATAGGTTAAACGGCGTTTAGCATGTCGACTTTTTGGCCAAGGATCGGAAAAATTTAAGTAAATTTGGCTGATTTCGTGGGGGCTAAAATAATCGGTAACAGAACCGCCGTCCACATGTAGGATCTGTAAGTTTGCTAAAGGTTCTGCCAATTGTTTGTCCAAAATATCAATTAAGACACTTTGTTGAATTTCAATGGCAATATAGTTGATTTCAGGATGAGCCTTCGCCATCCCATAAATAAATTGTCCTTTACCGGAACCAACTTCAATGTGGAGTGGTTGAGTATTGCCAAAACGCTCTTCCCAGCGGCCACGCCAAATTTCTGGTTCAGAGACCACATATTGTGGAGCTGCCTCAATATTTTCTTTCGCCCATGGTTTGTTTCTAACACGCATATTGTATTACTCCTTTGTTCTGTTTAGTTAGCCTAATGGCAAGGGTGTTCATATAAAAACTCTCTGATACTATCAGAGAGTGAGTAGCGCCAATTGAGTCTCGTCGTTCTTTTGCTAGAAGACGCCTCAGTAGATAAAAAGTCGTTTTAATAAGAGAATTTCCTGGTTCATCTGCTTAAAGTTTTGTTGCAAGTAACAGGTTTTGATTCGCTGTAGGAAATCCATCCCGCTGTACCAATAGATTCGCTGGATACTTTCGCCAGGTTCTTTTAGGCCATAAGATGTCAGCCAGCTTGGCCAGTCATCATAGGAAACATAACGGCCTAAAATGGTCCCGAGGTCAGCCGCTGGATCAGCTAACATGGTGGCATCCCAATCAACTAAATAGAGACGGCCTTGTTCTGATAGTAGCCAGTTGTGATGAATCGGATCACCGTGACAGGCTTGGACGGTGACAGCGTCAGGGAGGTGATCTTCCAAATAACGAAATACTCGCATCAGATACTGGTTTCGTTTTAATTCTAAGGGCAGGTCTTGAGCATAGGCGCTTAAAAAATCGAAGGCCTGTCTTTCGACGCCTCCCACTCGGTACAACATATTTTTTAATGAGTCAGATTGATGAAGGTGTTGCATAATATGAATAACATCAAGTCGTTTCCCAACATCTTGAGGACTTAAAAGGTAACCGTCTAACCACTCCTGAGCGGTTAGGACATCGCCGTTTCCAGTTCGTTTTGTCCATATTAATTTAGGCGCAATCCCTTCAAGGGATAAGGCGGCTATAAAGGGTGAGGAGTTGCGTTTGATAAAGATTTTTTCAGCCTCGTCATTAATTCCCATATACGCTTTACCAGTATCTCCTTTGATAGGTTGGAGAGACCAGTTTTTATCAAATTGAAAATCAACCATATCTTCTCCACCTAACGTCTGTCTCAAATAATTTTTCTTAATAAACACTTATAATCCTCAAAGAGGAAAAAAGGGCAAACCTATTAGTATCTTTCATTGTAAAACCCTAAGAGGACTTCGTCAAGTTCTGACATCGCTTTAACCTAAAAGCGGTCGATTTTTCTTAAACGACTTGGCAAATAAAGAGCTGTGAATACCAAAATCTCTCCCAAAATAGCGCCAATTACCATTAGACTGTCTAGTTTATTAGGTAAAACCAACAGGGCTAAAAGACTAAAAACACTCCCAACAATTAGTAATAGCACTCTGACAAGCGTGTTAACAGCTGCTTTCTTATCTTGACTAGTTAAAGGATAGAGTTCAGTCATCACCATGTAATCGAACTGACCATACATAGGAATCATTTGAAATCCGATTAAATAGATAATCACCAGCGAGACGATCAGAACTAACATAAACTCGTTGAGAAATACAAGGACAATTGTGCCAACCAGGGTTAGACGGATGAAGAGGCCACTATATTCAGCACCGCGTAAAAAGCTACGGCTATACAAATATAAATAAGTGTTTTTGTGAGTCTTTTTAATATTGTTTAAGAGACCGTCAAATATTTTGCGGCGTTTGACTTTTCCGGAAATGCCTGGGACATCGGTAAACATGTTGATAAATTGATAAATTCGTTTCATTCGTTGTTGCTCATGGTTAATCATGCGTTCCCAATCCAAATTTTGGGTGGCAAAGGTTTTTTTGGTTGCAACTGTCTGAAGTGCGAGACACAAGATGGCAATCATTAGGCCAGCACCACTATATAGATACAGAGCGCTTAGGATGGCGACAATAGCGAAAGCCATCCAAATGAAGGTATCTTTTTTTTCTTGTGCGTCATTGCTTAAAAAACAGCCATTAAATTGCTGCATCAAATGGCTGGCTTTTAATAACCAAAGCATCAGGATAAATAAAGCAAAATCTAAAAGTGAGGTTTGAGCAACTGCCACTAATAAGGGCATGGCGACGCCGACGGTAATCAAGAGCAAGCTAAAAGGCAATAAAAGTGAATGGCGATAAGCAGCTTTCAAATAGTCAACCATCTGCCTTTCTTTAGGTAGCAGAAAGATTTTGTCAGCCTCTTTCATCAAAGTAGCCAAGCGGCCGGTAAAGAGGGCCATCAACCAGATTAAGGCGACCAGTGGTTTCCCTAAAATAAAGCTGCTATCCAGTGTTTTGACTAAGTCAGAATAATAGAGGCCAAACCCTCCAAGTAAAAACGAGGAGATTAATACGACATGGTCATTAAAGACATATTTTAAGTAGCGAATAAGCTTGGTTTGATGACGGCTTAGTCGTTCTTTATAAAACTGTTGCATTAGGCTGTCGCTCCTTCTTCATCCGTCAGGGCAATATAAATCTCATCCAAGGAGGAATCGGGTAAATTAAATTCACGGCGCAAATCCTCAATTGTCCCGACGGCTCTGATTTTACCTTCATGAAGGACGACAAAACGGTCACAATATTTCTCAGCAGTGGCCAAAATATGGGTAGACATCAGAATGGCGGCCCCTTGTTGGCGCATGTCGTTCATTAATTCCAAGAGGGCATGAATCGCCAGAGGATCTAAGCCCAAAAAGGGTTCATCAATAATGTAAAGGCTAGGCTCAATCAAAAAGGCACAAAGTACCATGACCTTTTGTTTCATTCCTTTGGAAAAATGAGAGGGAAACCACTCTAATTTATTTTCCAAGCGGAAAGTTTTTAATAGAACTTGTGCTCTCTTATGAGCCTCTTCTACTGGGATATCATAAGCCATCGCGGTGACCTCGATGTGCTCTTTAAGCGTCAATTCTTCATAAAGAGCCGGTGTTTCAGGAATATATCCGATTTTTTGGCGGTAGCTTTCAGGATTGCTTTGTAAGATTTCTCCATCGATTTCAATCCGTCCTTTTTGAGGCGTTAACAACCCGATAATATTTTTGATAGTCGTACTTTTTCCAGCTCCGTTAAGGCCGATCAACCCGACCATTTCGCCTTTATTGACCTCAAAACTGATATCTTTTAAAACTGGAATATGGCCATAACCACCAGTCAAATTTTTAATTACTAAACTCATTTAATTGCCTCCGTTTATTTTTCTTGTTTCAATTATAACATAGTCTTTCCAGAATAATGTTTGCTAATAGTGTGAAAAAAGTAAGGAATTGCTGAATTGCCCAAGATTAGTTTTTGACTTTTACTAGACCTATCCTTTATTATTAGAAGTAGCGTAAAGCCAGCTTGATTATCAAGTCTGGCTATCGAGAAAAAGTAGAAAAGGAGCGAACAGTTCATGGATAATTGTATTTTTTGTAAGATTGTCAATCAGGAAATTCCTAGTTATAAGGTCTACGAGGATGAGGTTGTTTACGCGTTTTTAGATTTGACCCAAACGACTAAAGGTCATACGTTGGTCATTCCTAAAAAGCACGTCACCGATATTTTCGAATACGATGAGGTAACTGCAAGTCAGTTATTTGCTCGAGTACCGAAGATTGCTCGCGCTATGGAAAAAGCCTTTCCGGAGATGGAGGGTTTAAACTTAGTTAATAATAATAAAGAATTGGCCTATCAATCGGTTTTCCACTCCCATCTCCATCTATTGCCTCGCTACAGTAAAAAAGATGACTTTAGCATTCGCTTTGCCGACAACAGCAGCCAATATTCATCTGATGAGATGGCAGCCTTAGCAGAACAAATAAGTGAGCAGGTGAGTCAATCATGATTGGTAAATTTATTAAGGGACTGGCCTTTGGAGCAGTTGTTGGCGGTGTCGCTGGTCTATTACTGGCCCCTCGTAGTGGCAACGAGACTCGACGCAAATTAATCGATGAGGTGGATGAAGCCACTGATTTAACTTATGACCTAAGTGATAGTTTAAAAGCTTTTCAGGACTCGTTGATAACACTTAAAAGTACGGCGGTAGAGGTGTTACCGACATTTAAGGAAGAAACACAAAAATCTGTTGCTTCTTACAAATTTAAGGCAGAGCCGCGGCTCGCGGAAATAACGAAACAAATGGAACAGATCAACCAACATCTGGGAAAAAATACAGATAATCATAATTTATAGTTTATTTTATGAATTTGGCAATCAAATTCATCTTTTTCGTGAATTTTTTTTGATTTCATTCTAAAAACTACTAGAGGGTAGTTGTTTCTGTACTCGTTTATGGTATAGTTATTGAGGTGGAATTATTTTTTACTAGGATTAAATTAAAATGAAATGGAAGTGCAATAATGAAGAAAAAGAAATTAGCCTTGGCTATTGTAGGGTTATTCAGCGTGATCACATTAGCAGCCTGCTCTAATAGCGGCACCGAGTTAGTAACGATGAAGGGTGGTAAAATCACTCAAGAAGAATTCTTTGATCAGATTAAAACTCAAGATGCGAACCAACAGGCCTTACAATCAGCGATCATCTACAAAGTAGCTGAAAATGGTTTTGGGGATAAAGTTGATAAAAAAGATATTGACGCGAAATATAAAGAATCAGAAGAACAATTAGGTGGAGCTGATGCCTTTAAAGACGCCTTGAAAAATGCAGGCTTGACTGAAGCATCGTATAAAGCGCAAATCAAACAACAACTTGCGTTTGAAGCAATGATGAAATCTCACGTTAAGATTACGGATGCAGAGTTAAAAGAAACGTGGAAAACATTCCATCCAGAAGTTGAAGTTCAATTAATTGCGATGGATGATGAAGCAAAAGCTAAAGAAGTGTTAGAAAAAGCTAACAAAGGTGATGACTTTGGTAAATTAGCGAAAGAAAATTCAACGGATGCTTCAAGTGCCGAAAATGGTAAAGTGACATTCGATTCAACTTCATTAGAAATTCCAGCTGAAGTACAAGAAGCTGCTTTTAAATTGAAAAAAGACGAAGTATCAGCGTTGATACCAGTTGTAGGCAACAATGGTATGACTGAAATAACAACATACTACATCGTTAAAATGGTTAAACCGCAAGATAAGGGCAACGAAATGGAACCATTTAAAAAAGAATTAAAAGAAATTGCGACAGATGCTAAATTGGCAGACCAAGCCTTTCAACAAGAAGTTATCAGCAAAGAGTTAAAAGCTGCTAATGTTAAAATTAAAGATGAAGACCTGAAAGGTGTTCTTGCTGGCTTTATCGAAGAAGAAACAAAAGCTAGCTCAACAGCTGAAAGTTCTACAAAAGAAAGTAAAACTAAAGAAAGCTCTGCGAAAGAGAGCTCTACAAAAGAAAGTTCTACAAAAGAGAGTGCAGAAGAAAGTTCAACTGAAGAATCAAAATAACTCTCGAAAGCCAAAGTTGAAAAAGACTTTGGCTTTTTCTTAAATAATGAGTTGTCTTTAGTAGGCAAAATGTTGAAGTATTGACTAAGCTTCTGGTCAAAGTGCTTGAAAGTCATGATATTGTTTGTAGTTTACCGTTATTTCTTGTAAAATGGAGATGACTATTTAAAGAAAAGAGGTGGAGATGGATGAGTTTTACAGACGAAACAGTACGTTTTGATTTTAATGATCACCGAAAACAAGAAGTAAGTGAGACCTTGTCAACTGTATACCGTGCATTGGAAGAGAAAGGGTATAACCCGATTAATCAAATTGTCGGTTATTTATTGTCAGGAGATCCAGCGTATATTCCTCGCTATCAAGACGCCAGAAATCTCATACGTCGTCACGAACGAGATGAGATCATGGAAGAGTTAGTGAAAAACTATTTATCCGGTCACGGAATTGAGATTAAATGAGAATCATCGGATTAGATGTGGGATCAAAAACTTGTGGGGTCGCTATTAGCGATCCTCTTGGCTGGACCGCTCAAGGCATCGAAATTATTAGAATTGATGAGGCTGTTGATGATTTTGGTTATGATCGGGTGCTTGAGCTGATTGCTGAGTATCAAGTAAAACAAATCGTCATTGGCTTACCTAAAAACATGAATAATTCCATTGGTCCAAGAGCAGAAGCTTCCATGAAGTATGGAGAAGCGTTGGGATTATTAACGGGTTTGCCAGTTGCGTATCAAGATGAACGTCTATCAACTGTTGAAGCTGAGCGGATGTTAGTCGAGCAAGGCAATGTTTCTCGGAATAAACGAAAAAAAGTGATTGATAAATTAGCTGCTGTTATGATTTTGCAAAATTACTTAGATAAACATGCCAATTAAATGATTAATATCAATAGGCAAATGCTTGAAGTTGAGCTATAATGTAAGCTGAAGTAATGACGAGAAAAGAGGAAAATAAATGTCACACGACCATAATCACGATCATGATCACGATCATGACCACGAGTATATTACCTTGATTGACGAAGAAGGCAATGAGTCTTTATTCGAAATTTTATTGACGATCGACGGTGAAGAAGAATTTGCTAACAAGCAATACGTATTGCTTTTCCCAGCAGGTGTTGAAGAAGATGATGAGCAAGCCGAAGTTGAGTTATTAGCTTATGAATACATTGAAGCTGAAGGCAGTACAGAAGGTGACTTACGCAATATCGAAACAGATGCTGAGTGGGACATGATTGAAGAAGTTTTCAACGCGTTTGTTGAAGATGAAGAACAAGCTTAATAGAAACAAAAGAGAGATCACAAGCCGATGGGACTGTGGTCTCTCTTTTACTATTAAGGGATTCTCTTAGTTCAATTTTTTTTGAGCTTTTTGGGTGTTGGCAAAATGAAGTTTGGCATATTTTCCCAGTAGCTCCATGCCACCTCGTTTCAGCAATTTTGCACCAGCTACATCAGATTTAGGCCCTGCCCCTGAAGGGATAACCATCTTTAGTTCTTTACTCGCTTGATCTAAGGCATCTAAAAAACTAGCTCGACAGATGATGGAGGCTGCTGCAACAGATAAGTGATACTGTTCGCCTTTAGTGGTAAAATAAATTTTTTCCTTTACTTGATTTTTTTCACGGGCTAAATGCTTCCGATAGTTGCTCTCAGGTGTAAATTGATCGATTAAGATTCCTTCAGGTTTGATCGGGGCAATTTTTTGTAGTAATAAGAAAATTGCTTGATTGTGTAAAGCGACTTTCATGCGGTTGACATTATAGTCAGGTTGAATGCGATTGTATTTTTCAGGCGTCACAATCAACTCATGGTAAGGAACAGCTAGTTTTAGGTCATCGGCAATTAAGCGGATTTGTTTATCCGTCAGTTCTTTGGAATCGCGGACTCCCAGTTCTTTTAACAGGGGCATTTGGTTTTTTTCAACATAGGTAGCGCAAACTACCACAGGGCCAAAGTAACTGCCGTTTCCGACTTCATCGCTACCAATGACAGACCAAGAAGCAAAATCTTTCGGCAGGCTATTGTTGGCGGTAGTTTTTTTAGCTGGAGAACTTAGACTATTTCCCCACTTGCTGGCTTCGATTTCAGCGCCGTCCCCTTGGAACATAACTTTTCCTGAAGTGTAGGCGGTAATCGTGACATTGCCAACTTTCGCGGAAAACTCAGCGTAAGGTGGGGTTTTTGCTTTAATACTTCCTTGATAGTGGGCCGCCATTTTTTTGATGGTAGCTGGTGACACTTTTATAACGCTTGAATTTGCCATGGTGGTATTCCCTTCTTTTCATAATGAAGCTCTGCTTCTATTCTAAACAATTTTGTTAGAAATCTCAAATGACATAATTGGGTTTGTAAATTCATTTAATCTAATTTATAATAGATAAAGGTTTAAAATAAGCATAAATCAAGGTTTTTCATTCAATTATTGGCAAAATAAATGGTAAACTATGGCTAGATAGAGTTTGCGCACAGATATGTCTTCCCTAGGAGTTGTCTAAATGGGAGGTAAAGGAAAGATCTGATTGGCTTTAGTTGACCATTAGTTAATAGGATATCGATAGATAGAATAATGGAGGATTCGTCATGTCTCAAGAGAAAAAAAGATATAAAGCGAAAATCGCAAATAATACATATACGATAATTGGCAGTGAAAGTAAAACTCATATGGACATTGTCACAGAACTTGCCAATGATCAATTGCAAGAAATTATGTCACTTTCACCTAATACTGATATATCGCAAGCGTCTATACTACTGGCAATTAATTCCATCTCGGATCAATTGAAAAAAGAAGAAAAAATTATCTATTTAGAAAAAGAAATTAGTGAATTGAGAGAGAAAGTGAGACACGTTGAAGAGTTGGAAGCTCGATTGCAACGTTATGATGAAATGGAAAGCCAAGCAAGGAAAGCACTTGCCACGAATGGCAAAGAAACAGAGACTATCTCACCGGCCGATGTCCAAAAAATCATGAATCAACAAGTTATTGAAAAGATTCAACAGAATGCGGCAAAACTCTCCAATAAAAAAGGATAGCGACGCTATTTAATAGAAAGACTCGAAAAGGAAAAGGTTGAATATATGTTAACAATTGTAATTATTATTGCGTTGGCAGTGGCTTTTTATACAGGCGCTCGACGTGGATTAGTCATGCAAATTATTTTAACAGTGGGCTACATTTTGTCCTTGGCGATGGCTAAAAAGTATTATTTAATACTGGCCAATAAAATTGAACTCTTAGTACCTTATCCGGCACCTAATGCTGATAGTAAACTAGTCTTTTTTGAAGGGGACAGTTTGTTTAAGCTCGATCAAGCTTTTTACGCAGGTTTAGCCTTCTTATTGATTTTATTCGTTGGTTGGCTGATTACGCGTTTTATCGGCATTTTATGCCACAACCTTACTTTTTTCCCATTAGTAAAACAAGTGAATATCCTTGGTGGTGGCATCTTAAGTTTTGTGATTGTCTATATGGGTATCTTTTTTGCGCTCTCGGTGTTAGCGATGATTCCTGTTGACTTTATTCAAAATCTGTTTAGAGGAAGCGGCATTGCTCGTTTTATTGTTGAGAGCACGCCATATTTTTCTAATCAAGTGGTTATCTGGTGGTTAAATACAGTTGGTTAACACAGGGCTGAACGGAAAAGGTTCAGCTTTTCTGCTGTAAAATAGAGATGGTTAAAAGTTGCTAGGGAGGTGTTTTCAGATTATAGCTGGAAACCGACCTTTGAAGAAATGGAAGTGAAGAAATGAATCAGAAAATTTTAAAAACGTTAGAATTTGAAAAAATCAAAACGCTTTTAAGTGAATTGACTAGAACAGCCCTGGGACAAGAAGAAGTGCTGAACTTAGAACCCGTTAGTGATCGCGAAGTAATTACTGGATGGCTGTTGGAAACAGAGGACGGAGCGAAAGTTTTACGCTTGCGCGGCGGTATTCCGATACCTAAACTGGAAAATATTCGCCCTCATATGAAACGAATTGAAATTGGTGCCATGCTCAATGGGATTGAAATTGCCCAAGTCGGTCGTGTATTGCAAACGACCTCAGAATTAACGCGCTTTTTTGGGGACTTGGCAGATGCGGAAATAGAGTTACATCGTCTTTATGAATGGGGAGAGCAAATGGTTACCATCCCTAGTTTGTCTCGTCGCATTCGCGAGTCGGTTGAGGAAGATGGGCGCATTACAGATGAGGCATCTCCGGAGTTAAAAACCATTCGTTCACAGATTAGACGGAGTGAACAGAGCATTCGGGAGCAGTTAGATGGCTTGATTCGTGGGAAAAATGCTAAGTACCTTAGTGACGCATTGGTGACCATGCGAAATGATCGTTACGTCATTCCAGTAAAAGCAGAATATCGCAGTGTTTTTGGTGGCGTCGTTCATGATCAAAGTGCATCTGGTCAAACGGTTTTTGTGGAACCGAAACAAGTGGTTGAATTAAATAATAAACTGCGTCAGCATCAAATTGCTGAACGACAGGAGATTGAGCGGATATTGGCGGAGCTCTCTAATGAATTGGCCCCTTACCGTCAAGAGATTTTACATAATGCCTATGTTCTTGGTAAATTGGATTTTATTCAAGCGAAAGCGGAATTTGGGAAGAGATACGAGGCTGTTGTTCCCAAACTGAGTGAGGAAAAACATGTTCACTTGCACTTTGCACGTCATCCTTTGATTCCGATTGAGCAAGTTGTGGCCAATGATATTACAATTGGCAAAGAGTTTCAAGCCGTCCTGATTACCGGACCTAATACCGGTGGGAAGACGATTACCTTAAAAACCTTAGGCTTGTTACAACTTATGGGGCAGTCAGGCTTGCCGATTACAGCGGCGGAGGGAAGCACGATTGCTGTTTTTACTGGTATCTATGCTGATATTGGTGATGAACAGTCAATTGAACAAAATTTGAGTACCTTTTCATCTCATATGACCAATATTGTGGATATTTTGTCAAAAGTTGACAGTGATAGTTTGGTGCTCTTTGATGAGTTAGGAGCGGGAACTGATCCACAAGAAGGAGCGGCTTTGGCCATTTCTATTCTGGACAATGTGGGAGCAAAAAGTGCTTATGTGATGGCTACGACTCACTATCCTGAATTAAAAGTTTATGGCTACAATCGGGCTGGCACTGTCAACGCTAGTATGGAGTTTGATGTGGACACATTAAGTCCAACATATAAACTATTAATTGGTGTGCCTGGACGCAGTAACGCCTTTGAAATCTCGAAACGTCTGGGATTAGATCACAGTGTCATTGAGGAAGCGAAGCAAATTATTGATGGTGAAAGTCAAGATTTGAATGAGATGATCGCTGACTTAGAAAACCGACGTAAAATGGCTGAAACAGAGTATTTGGAGCTTCGTCATTTCGTTGATGAGGCCCAACGTTTGCACCAGGAACTTGAGAATGCCTATGGCTATTTCTTTGAAGAACGAGAAAAGCAATTAGCTGCTGCCAAGCAAAAAGCCAATGAAATTGTTCGTGAGGCTGAAGAAAAGGCGGAAAATCTGATCAATGAGATTCGTCAAATGCAACTGGCTAGTGGTAATGGCAATGTGAAAGAGCATGAATTAATCGAAGCTCGTACCAAAATTGTTGATCTTTATCAAGATGAACAACAGCTAAAGAAAAATAAAGTTTTGCAAAAAGCCAAGGAACAGAAAAAATTTCAACCAGGTGATGATGTCATAGTTCAGACCTTTGGACAGCGGGGGACCTTGCTAGAAAAGATTGGCAATCGAGACTGGCAGGTTCAATTGGGAATTTTGAAAATGACTGTTAGTGAAGACGATATGACATTGTTGGCACCAGAGAAAGAAGCGGTGCAAAAGACAGTTGCCACAGTGCGAAATAGCGGCGGGCCGCGAGTGTCGACGCAGTTAGATTTGAGAGGACGTCGTTATGAAGATGCCCTTCAAGAAGTTGATCAGTATTTAGATGCGGCTATTTTGGCTGGCTACTCTCAGGTGACGATTGTTCATGGTAAAGGAACAGGCGCGCTGAGAACTGGGATTACCGATTACTTAAAAAATCACCGCAGTGTGAAGAAATTTGAATTTGCGCCGTATAATCAAGGGGGCAGTGGCGCCACGATTGTTCAATTTAAGTAATGAGCGCATCTCCAATCCAAATATTAGAGAAAACTAAAAAGCTTTGTTATAATTAATAGTGTAAAGAGAGAAATTTAGTTTAAAGGCGTTAGTTTTTAGACTGACTTCCAGAAGGACAGCTTAAGCTTATTGTTGTTGCGTGTTGATTTAGTGTGGATGGAAGCGTGTAGGCTGAAAGAGCATTTCGAAATAGGAGGAAATATTTATGGTAAAAACAGTAACAGATAATAGCTTTGCAACTGACACGAACAGTGGGGTTGTTTTAGTAGACTTTTGGGCCACTTGGTGTGGTCCATGTCGGATGCAAGGACCGATCATTGATGAATTAGCAGGAGAAATGACCAGCGTGACATTTGCAAAAATGGATGTGGATGAAAATCCAGCGACAGCTGCTCAATTTGGGATTCAAAGTATTCCAACCTTGCTAGTTAAAAAAGATGGCGAAGTTGTTGAAACCTTAGTTGGTCTTCATCGTAAAGAACAACTAAGCTCAATTTTAAGCAAATACGCTTAGTTATCATTGGTAACCTGTGAATCTTTTGATTCGCAGGTTATTTGCTTTAAGGCGAGGTTTCAGTTATGATTTAAAAATAGCGGAAACCTTAATTATTGATGGTAGAAGTGGTCATTGTCCTGACAAATGGAGGATGATGGAATGATGATGGAGGTGTCTTAGTGGAGTCAATTGGTAATGTATTTTGTGTAGGGCGGAATTATCAAGCCCATATTGAGGAGTTGGACAATCAGCGTCCAGAGGAGCCTGTTTGGTTTATGAAGCCGACTCACAGCGTCGTTTATTGTCAGGGAGATCAACGGATTGTTTTACCAAAGGAACAGGGAGACGTTCATTATGAAATAGAGCTAGTCGTTCAAATGAAGGCTGATTATACACCAGATCAACCCTTAGAGATGCTTCTTGGTTCAGTCGCGTTGGGTTTGGATTTGACATTAAGAGACCTACAGAGCGATTTGAAAGCAAAGCGTTTACCTTGGCTACGAGCTAAAGGATTTAAAAATAGCGCAGTCTTAACAGAAGGCTTGCCATACAGCAGTTTAGAGGCTTTCGCTGATACGAATTTCCATTTGAAAATTAATGATCAAATCGTTCAAAACGGAAACACTCAACTGATGATTTTTAAATTAGAGGAGCTTCTGGCTAGTTGTTGGGAACAGTTTGATTTGAAGACTGGTGATCTTATTTTTACTGGTACACCAGCAGGAGTAGGGGCTTTAGCTGATGGTGACAAAGTCGAAATGTACCTAAACGATGGCTGTTTAGGTGAGTTTACGGTAGGATTGAAATAGGTTATCGGTTTGGTTAATTTCCTAAGAAAATGTGAATCAAGGAGAATTAGGTGTCTGTGTTTAACTTTTGAGTTAAACGCAGGCGTCTTTTTTTTGCTTCTTTCACTTTGGGGTTAACGATAAAGTTAAATTCTTGAAAGCGCTTGACAAGGCTGTTGAACTGGTATATATTATTTTTAACAGCTGTTTAGTAGATTTTTTAGTAAAAAGATTATTAGTGTGTTTTACTTTTTAGTTAAACAAGGAGGAATAAGATGAATATCATAAGCAATGGACACCCACGACCACAAATGGCTCGGGAAGATTGGCTGCTTTTAGATGGTGAGTGGTCATTTAAATTTGATCGAAATGATGAGGGGCTGAAGAAAAAATGGTTTCAGCGATGGACGACTTCTGAAAAGATTAACGTGCCATTCACCTATGAGACAGAGTTAAGCGGCATTCATCATGAAGAATTTGTCCCAGTCGTCTGGTACCAGAAAGAAGTCAAGGTGGAAGAGGGAAAGGCCTATTTGCTTCATTTTGAAGGTGTCGACTATGATACTCAAGTTTGGGTCAATGGCGAAAAAATTGGCAATCATCAGGGGGCCTATAGTCGGTTTAGTTTTCAATTATTTGGTGAGACAGACAACATGACAATTGTTGTTCGAGTCGAAGATACACAATTGTGCTCACAGCCACGAGGCAAACAACGCTGGCTAAAAGATAACTTTGGGTGCTGGTATGTGCAAACGACAGGGATTTGGAAATCAGTTTGGTTAGAGCCAATTGCCACTAGCCATATTAGTGATATTAAGCTAACGCCAGAAATTGCTCAACAAAAAGTGGCATGTGAGATCCAACTAAATGACTATGATCGAAACAAAAGCTATGAAGTTAGGTCAACGATTTCCTTTGAAGGTAAAACTATTAGTAAAACGACTCATAGTTTGCCCCAGGAACTAAGCCACCTCAGTTTATCGGTAGTGGATCGAGAGGATACTGGTTGGGGACTTCACTTGTGGTCACCTGAAACCCCTAACTTATATGATTTGACATTAGAGTTAGTTGTCGATGATCAATCCGTTGATTGTGTGGCCAGCTATTTTGGGATGCGCTCGATCTCAATCGAAGGCTCCACTGTCTTATTGAATGGACATAATCTCTATCAAAGATTGATACTTGATCAAGGTTATTGGCAAGAATCCGGTATGACGCCACCCTCTTTAGAGTCCCTAGAAGTAGACATTCTGCGTATCAAGGAAATGGGTTACAATGGTGTGCGAAAACATCAGAAAACGGAAGATGAGCGTTTCTTATATTTATGTGACAAACATGGGTTATTAGTTTGGTCTGAAATGGCAGCGACTTATGAATTTAATGACATGGCCATTGAAATGTTTACTGCTGAATGGTTAAAAGTTGTCAAACAGAATTACAATCACCCTTCGATTATTACTTGGGTCCCGTTTAATGAATCATGGGGAATTGGCAATATTTATGATGATGTTAAACAACAGAAGTTTACTGAAAGTATTTATTACCTGACAAAAGCGATTGATTCTCAGCGGCCAGTTATTACAAATGATGGATGGGTTCATACCATTTCTGACATCATTACGCTACATGATTATGAAGAAACGATTTCCCTGTTTAATAAGCGTTATGAGGATAAAAATAAAATCATGACCAATCAGTTGATGTTTAACAAAGACTTTTATGCTTTTGCCAAAGGCTATCAATATAATGGACAGCCAATTATTGTCTCTGAGTTTGGTGGGATTGCTTTTACCAGTGAAGAAGGCTGGGGGTATGGGAACCAAGTGAAGGATGACCGTGAGTTTATGGAACGCTTCGACGAGATTCACCAAGCCATTCAAAATCTTGATTATGTTTCTGGCTATTGTTATACCCAGTTAACAGATGTTGAACAGGAGGTAAATGGTTTACTGACACCAGATCGCCAAGCAAAAGTTGACTTGAGTGATGTGAGAAGAATTAACGAGCGCCGTAAACATTAAGAAAAGCTCATCTTTAATGACACAAGATGAGCCTTGCGTACTTAATCATCGATGTAGTAGAGATTTACTAGGATATCTTGGTCGTGATTGCCAAAACCTTTGCCAAAGAGTGTTAGCCCGCCGACATTTGGCGAGTCACTTTCAACAGCAAATTTTAAGGTGATTAGGGAGTTCTGATCTAATTTAAGGTCGTTAATGGTGATGCTAGAGAAGGGTTCACCGTCCATACCAGAATCTAATGTGTTAATTCGCAAGTGTTTTAATAGACCGTACTGGCTGAACTGACTATTCCACCAAGTGGGGGTATAGCGTCCTCTTGTATCAGAGAAATTACCAGGCACTGTGTACACGCCGATTTTAATGTCGTTGATGTAGATGCTAATATCACTTGGCCAAACGTTATTTGACAAAGGAAACTCTGAGGAGAGTTCAAAACTAATTTCAAGCATCTCGGCGTGTTGATTATCTTGTAATAAGTTAGGAATCTTGTACTCGACAAAGCCTTTTGAGAACCACAACAAAGAGGCATTGACTCGGTCGCTGTCCATAAAATATTTTGGATCGTCAGGTTTACCGACGATGCTAGCGGTTGTGGCTAGGCCGCAAGTAGGATTGACGTCAAAATTAGTAAAATGCCCAAGTTTGAGCTCGGTTTTATGCAGATTAAATGCGTGATAGATTTTTTCCGGAAAACTGATGTGGATATCATCAACACTGAGGAAAACTAGTTTTTGAACCCCAGATTTACCAGGCACTTTTTCAGATTTGATGATGTTAGCGGCTTCCATTTTTTGGATATGGCGAGTGATGATAGCGTTACTTAGATTAAGAGCAGTCGCTATTTCTGAGATGTTGCGTTTTTCTTTTCCTAATAGTTTGATGATGTTTAGCCGAGTTTCGCTGGCCAATACTTCATATACGGGTAATGAGTCTGTGCTAATATCTAGTTCCATAAGGACCTCCAATGTTTTAGCCAGTTCCTATAAGTGAGTCGTCTTTTATCGTGAAACGATTAGCTGGAAAAGTTAAAAGCCCACTTCTGCAACTGATGATAAAATCCAAGGGAACTCGCGCTTTGATTATTTGCTATTATTTATCAATCAAATAATCCCTTAAATAGAATTATAACATTAACTTAAGGGTTAATGTAAGAGTGTTTGGTAAAAGCAGTTATCAGGAGTAGTTAACCGTTAGAAAACAAAAATGAGTAGTTAGATTAACTATTATGTTAATGAAAATAGAAAATGGAGGTAAGGAAGATGAAACGTAATAAATTTTTGATCGGGGCAGTAGCCGTAGCACTAAGTTCACTCTTATTGGTTGGGTGTGGTGGCAGTAAGGATGGAAAAGAAGCGAAGAGCAAGACGAATGAAATCACGTTTTGGAACCCTTTTACTGGAGCGGACGGCTCCAATATGCAAAAAATGATCGATGAGTATAACAAAACTAACCCTGAGTTTAAAGTTAAAAATGTTTCCTTGAAAGAAGGGGATATGTATACCAAGATTCCCACGGTGGTTAATTCTGGAAAAAATATTCCTGATTTGAACATTGTTCATGCCGAACGAATTACTCAGTATAAGGACAATGATATGTTGTTAACCTATGACGAGTTATTGAAAGATTTCCCAGAAATAAAGGCTGAAAACTATGTGCCAGAAGCTTGGGGATTAGGTGAAAAAGATGGCAGTCGCTATAGCCTGCCTTTAGATATTCATAGTTGGGGAACATACTACAATAAAGACTTATTAGCAAAATATTTGCCGAATGCTTTAGACGATAATATTTTAACGTTTGATGAAATCGAAGAAGCCAGTAAGGCCGCTAAAAAAGATGATATTAGAGGTCTAGCGATTACTTGGATGAAACCTAACTTCTTGTCTCTCTATGCTCAAAATGGTGGTGAATTAAGTGCCGATGGCATTGAACCAACTCTTGATAATCAAGCCGCTATTGATACCTTTAATAAATGGCAATCCTTGTCAAAAGCGGGCTTAACAACTAAAGACGGAGAAGACCCAACCCAGTTGTTTGTCAGTAATAAATTGTTGTTTTTCCCAGAAGGAATTTGGATTCAAAACAATATTAAGGACGCTAAAATAGACTGGGGATTCACCAATTCTCCACAACTATCAGATGATTTAAGCAAGACGATTAACTGGTCATCATCACATCAGTTTGTCATGTTTAAAAATGACGATCGCTCAGAAGAGAAAACAAAAGGTGTTTTAGCATTTATTGACTGGTTACGAGATAATTCGTTGGAGTGGGCTAAAGCAGGACAAAATCCGGCAAGTTTGAGTTTGTTGGATGATGAAGAATATTTGGAAATGCCTCAGTCATTCTATCTTGCAACCCCAGAACAACAAGCAACACTGAAGATCTTTGATTACAAGTACAATGGCTATGTTTCTGAGTTTATTGATGCCAATGGCTTAGATGCGGTCTTTGGTAAAGTACCAGTTGAAGAAACTGTTAAGAATATGCAAAAAGAAGTAGCGGATAAAGTAGCGAAAGATTCATCAGGCAAATAACCAATCGATTTCTTGGTGTGAGTTCACACCAAGAAATTGTTTGTAGTAAATGGAAAAGGGGAAATAAGTATGGAAACTAGCAGTTCTATCAGTAAAAGCAGAATAAATAAACAATTAATGCCTTGGCTATTTGTCGCCCCACATCTCCTAATATTTGTTATCTTCTTCTTAATCCCAGTTGTATTTGGGATCTATATTTCAATGACAGATTGGGATTTAGTTAATTCGCCAACCTTTGTCGGCTTACAAAATTTTCAAGAGATTCTCTTTCAAAAGGACTCAACTTTTTACGAACAGTTTCACAATGGCTTGAAAAATACTTTTTTCTTTGTTATTTTTTCTGTCCCATTTTGTATTATTGTGCCACTGTTATTGGCAGCGGCTCTGAATGCAAAACCGAAGTTAGGCAAGCTGTTTCAATCGTTGTTTTATTTACCTTCATTGTTTTCGATCTCTGCTGTCGTGATTATCTGGACACTGATGTTTAACGTGACTTACGGACCGATCAATAATTTGTTTAACTTAGATATTGTTTGGACAGGCACGCAACCTTATGCTTGGATTGCCATTGTGGTGGTAACGGTATGGTGGACCATCGGTGGTAATATGATCATTTATCAAGCCGCTTTAAATGGTATCTCGCAAGATTTTTATGAAGCGGCCGATATTGATGGGGCATCGGCAGTTCAGAAGTTTTTTAAGATAACTTTGCCAAGCATTAAAGGGCAGCTGTTATACACGGTTGTGATTACGACGATCGCCCAATTTAATGTTTACGGCCAGCCTTTGATGTTAACGGCTGGTGGACCTGCCAGTTCAACGAGAGTCCTATTGATGAATATTCAACAAAATGCCTTCGGATCAGGTCAATCAATTGCCGGGATCGCTTCAGCCATGGCTGTACTATTAGGGTTCTGTATTATGATTGTAGCAGGTTTGCAATTTAAATTTTTGAGAAATAAGGACTAGGAGGAATAAGCAGATGAAAAACAAAGGAAGAATTAGTTACCCAAAAATCGCCGCATTTCTATTCTTATTCTTGATGGCCATTATTTGGATTGTCCCCTTGCTGTGGGGCGGAGTAACCTCCTTTAAGTCTGAAATGGAGTTTATGACTGGTGGTTTTAAATTTTTGCCAGCTGAGTGGGTTATGACGAACTATACGTCCTTGCTGTTTAATAATGCGAGCACTCCGTTAATTAAATGGTTTACTAATTCAATGGTCATTTCTGTCAGTCACACCTTGTTAGTCTTAGTGGTGGTGTCCTTTTCAGCATTTGCATACAGTCGTTTACAGTTTAAAGGGAAAAATCAGTTGTTTGCTTTTTTGATGGCAACGATGATGTTTCCAAGTGTGGTCAATTTAATCCCTCTGTACAAAATCGTGGATACTTTTGGCTGGGTTAATTCGCCTTTAGCGATGATTGTTCCTGGAGCTTCAGGAGTTATGAATATCTTTTTAGTGAAACAATTTATGGACAATATTCCGAAGGAATTTGATGAGGCCGCTAGAATCGATGGGGCTGGTGAAATGACAATCTTTTTGAGGGTGATTTTGCCGGTGATTAAACCGATTTTATTAGTAGTGTCGTTGTTTGCCTTTACTGGCTCATGGAACGATTTCCTATGGCCCTCAATTGTCTTTAATGATATTGACAAGATGCCTATTACGCCCGGCTTGCAATTGCTTCAAGGAATGTATCAAGCCCAACCGACCTTGTTAATGGCAGGGGCGCTGGTTGCGATTGTGCCAACCTTCTTATTGTATTTGTTTGCCCAAAAATATTTCTTAGAATCCATGTCATTATCTTCTGGTGTAAAGGGGTAGGCCGATGAAATCATCAATGGAGCGTCGCGTCGTCAGTCTATTAGGCATTTGGCAATTAATAGATGGTGTTATAACGATTATCTTTTATGGGTTGTTTAAACGGCATCAAGTCAGCCAATTAACTGAATTAAGCTATCAAAATGCAAAAGCGATGGAGTCACTTTTTGGTAGTACCTTTATCTTCATCAGTTTATTTGGGACCCTGTTAATCGGTTTGGGCTTGTTTCATCTGGTCCTGGCCAAACGTTATATGAAAGAAGATACGACTAGTAAGAAATGGGTGGTTTGGTTAAGTGTGGTGTCGCTATTTTCGTTACTTGTCATGGACATTATCAGTCTAATATTAGCCGTGATCAGTTTAGTCTTGCTAGTGGCTAAGAGACAAGCAATAAAAAAAATAAGAACAAATGAATATAGTCGCTCGCAATAACGTGTAGCGAGTTAGGAGAGTATGATGAATAAACGAACTGAATACCCGCGGCCTCAGTTTCAACGAGAGCAGTGGACGAATTTAAATGGGGAATGGGAATTTGCCTTTGATGATCTTGATCAAGGGATGGACGAAAAATGGCATGAAGGGAAGGTGTCTTTTTCGCAAAAGATTCAGGTTCCCTTCGTTTATCAGTCAGAGCTTAGTCAGATCAATCAACGGGAAGTTCACGACAGAGTTTGGTATCGAAAAGAGTTTAGTTATACAGGGGAGAAGCAGGTTCTTCTTCATTTTGGGGCAGTTGATTATCAAGCAGACGTTTATTTGAACGGTGTTTATATCGGTGGGCATATTGGTGGTCACACGTCATTTTCCTTTAATGTGACGAATTATCTTGAAAAAGAGGGGCAACAGGTACTGGTGGTAAAAGTATATGACCCTCATGCAGACGAGACAATTCCTCGAGGGAAACAATTTTGGGAGAAGGAATCTCGGGGCATTTGGTATACCAACTCGACTGGTATCTGGCAGACCGTTTGGTTAGAAGAAGTGGCGGTTAGTCATATTAAACAAGTGATATTTCAACCGGATGTGGACGAAGGCAAAGTGGGCATCCGTCTGATCTTTCCAGCGGAAGCAGTCGGCAAACAAGTTGGCTATCAAATCAGTTTTCAAGGAGAAGCGATTGCCTCAGATTTAGTGATGGTGACCAGTACCGAGATGAATCGCTCCGTTGAACTTTATCAAAATAAAATCTTTAGAAGTAATTTTCATGATAATGGTTGGACCTGGAGCCCAGAAAAGCCTAATCTATTTGATGTCTCCTTAAAATTGATCGATTCAGAGGATGCCGTTTTAGACAAGGTGGTGAGTTATTTTGGTTTTAGGAAAATTCACACAGAAAAAGGCATGACCTTCTTAAATAATTACCCGTACTATCAACGGTTAGTGTTAGATCAAGGGTATTGGCCAACTGGTCTTTTAACGGCACCGACAGATGAAGATTTTAAAAGAGACATTGAGCTGGCCAAGGAAATGGGCTTTAACGGTTGTCGCAAGCATCAAAAAGTTGAAGATCCCCGCTTTTTGTACTGGGCTGATCAATTAGGGTTTATCGTTTGGGGTGAATGTGCGTCTGCCCCCGTCTATACTGAGAAAGCAGTCGAACGATTGACCAATGAATGGTTTGAAATCATTGAGCGAGATCGCAATCATCCTTCAATTGTGACGTGGGTTCCTTTAAATGAAAGTTGGGGTGTGCCGGATATCCATCACAATCAACAACAGCAGCATTTTTCTGAAGGAATCTATCATTTGATTCATTCTTTAGATGACTCTCGTTTAGTCATTTCTAATGATGGTTGGGAAATGACCGTGACGGATATTTGTGCGATTCACAATTACAGTCATGGCGGCGTTGAAGAAGGAAAAAAATATGATCATTTTATTGAGACACTGTCGACTGTTGAAAATCTGATTAATCAAGCTCCTGGTAAGTGGGGGATATACGCTGAGGGGTATCGCCATCGAGGAGAACCGATTATGTTAACCGAATTTGGTGGTATTGGTTATCAAGTTGGTGAGCAGGATGGCTGGGGGTATACGTCAGTTAGTGATGCGACTGAGTTTGTCAGCGAATACGGTCGCATTATGTCCGCGCTTTATAGCTCCAAAGCCCTTTTCGGTTATTGTTATACCCAATTGACCGATGTGGAACAGGAAATTAATGGACTGTTAGCCTACGACCGAACACCTAAATGTGATCTGGCAAAGATTAAAGAAATAAACAGGCAATATTTTCCAGAGCGACTGTATAGCGAGGCGAAAAAATGAAACTAACTACAACTAAATTTGGTGAAAAAGCTCAGTTGTACACCATTGAAAATCACCGTGGCACGGTATTGGAATTATCGGATTTTGGTGCCAGAATTGTCAACTTGTCTATGAAGGTTGATCAGCAACAGCGCAATTTGGTGTTAGGATTTGATTCTGCCGAGGAATATGAAGCTAAGGATAGTTATATCGGCGCAACAATTGGCCGAGTTGCTGGCAGACTTTCTGGTGGCAGTTATCAGTTGGCTCAGCAAATGTATCAATTGCCACAAAATGACGGTTTGAACTGTTTACATGGTGGTCCGAAAAGTGTAGATTGTCAAATCTGGCAGACAAGCATTGAGCAGCGAGAGGATCGGGTGACCATTCATTTTAGATTGGTCTCAAGAGATGGCGAGAATGGCTTTCCTGGCAATCTGGATATGACTGTCAGTCATACCTTAACCAATGAGGATGAATGGCACATTGAGTATCAAGCTGAAACTGATGCGCCGACTTTGTTTAATCCTACTAACCACGTCTATTTTAATTTAAATCAGCATCGGACAGAGGAGATTGGCAGTCATTTACTTTCAATAGATGCCGATGTCTACGGTGTTTTAACAGAAAGCTTAATTCCAACAGGTGAATTGCGAGCAGTTCAGGGAACTCCTTTTGATTTTCGTGGTAAAGCCGTGGCAATTGATCAGGGACTAAAGAGTGATGATCTACAAAATAGATTGGTTGATGGTTATGACCACCCGTTCCTGTTGAATGAGAATGGTATCGGACCTCAAGTCGTTTTAATGGATAGCCAGCAATTGGTTAAAGTGGAAATGACGACGGATGCCCCAGCTGTTGTCGTCTACACGAGTAACATGGTTGACGAACCAGTGGTTATGAAAGACAGTTTTCAGGTTAAGCATGGCGGTGTTACCCTAGAAACCCAACAACTTCCTGATGCGATTAATCATGATAACTTTGGTTCGATTGTTCTAAAGCCTGATCATATTTTTCGAAGCAAAACGGTTTTTAACTTATCAGTAAATAACTAAAAGCAAGTCGCTATTTTCAGAGAAAATGAAAATAGCGACTTTTTTACTTGATAGGAAAGTACAAAACTTTCTCTTTATCGTAGTTTGGATCCAGCTTCATGAGGCACCACTACGCTTCGCTTCGATCTCAACAAATTCTAAGTGCTCTTCGATGTCCCTTGTTTCTAATTGCTGCCGTTATTCTTACGAATTTATTCGTTAGAGTTAAGGGACACTTCGTTCTCATCAAATGCTAAGTGCTAAAGCACTAAGCTTTGAAGGACGAAGTAAAGCAATAAGAGTAACGGCAACACCTCGTTCAGCTTTTGTTAGTGTGATTAATTTGACCTGATAACTTAGTTATGCTAGACTTATATTAAATTTAGGTAGACCTAAAAATAGGAGGCGGTAAAATGGAAGTCTACGAAAAAATTAATTTAGCCACTACCGATCATGGATTTAGTGGAAAACATATAAGGGTTAATCACTTGAGCGTTGCTTATCAGGGGAAAAAAGCCATTGAAAACGTGACCTTAAGTATTAAACCGGGTGCTATTACTGGGATTATCGGTCCAAATGGAGCTGGGAAGTCAACCTTGTTGAAAGGCATGATTGGGTTAGTTAAGCCTGTTGAGGGGACTTCGTTGATCGGAGATGTCAACATCAGGGAGGCTAGGAAACATATTGCTTACGTTGAACAACGGAGCGCGATTGATTTGTCCTTTCCGATTACAGTGGAGGAAGTCGTTCTCTTGGGAACTTACCCGAAGCTAGGAATATTGAGACGCCCGAAAAAAGCTCATAAGGCTAAAGTGCTTGAGTGTCTAAAATTAGTCAAAATGGACGCATTTCGCAAACGGCAAATTGGTGAATTATCTGGCGGTCAGTTGCAGCGAGTGTTTATTGCCCGAGCCTTGGCTCAAGATGCGGCGATTATCTTTTTGGATGAGCCTTTTGTAGGCATCGATATGACTAGCGAAAAAGTGATCATTGACCTGCTAAAAGAGTTAAAATCAATTGGCAAAATGATCGTGATCGTTCATCATGACTTACATAAAGTAACGGAATATTTTGACGAATTAATCATTATGAATAAACAATTGGTTAGTTATGGACCAGTCAACAAAGCGTTCACAACCGCTAATATTCAACAGGCCTATGGAAATACTATGGGTGAGATTATCATCAAAGGAGTGAGAGATTAATGATTGGCAATTTTATTGAGGGCTTAATTAAATATGAGTTTTTACAAAATGCCTTAATTACCTGTATCGTTGTAGGATTGATTTCTGGAGTTATCGGTAGTTTTATTGTGCTCAGGGGGATGTCGTTGATGGGGGATGCGATTTCTCATGCGGTATTGCCAGGGGTTGCTATTTCTTATATGGTTGGTGCTAATTTTATTATCGGGGCCTCAGTTTTTGGGATTATGGCTGCTCTTTTGATTGGTTTTGTGACCCAAAAAAGTAAATTAAAGAGCGATACTGCCATCGGCATTGTTTTTAGCTCTTTCTTTGCTTTAGGGATTATTTTGATTTCCCTTGCCAAAAGCTCAACGGATCTCTATCATATCCTATTTGGTAATGTGCTAGCTGTTAGACAAAGCGATATTTTGATTACAGCGATTGTGGCCGTGGTTGTCTTTGTTTTCGTTCTGTTATTTTTTAAAGAATTATTGGTCAGTTCATTTGACCCGACAATGGCTCAAGCTTACGGGCTAAATGTTGACTTGATTCATTACAGTTTAATGTTTGGCTTAACTTTGGTGGCCGTGACGGCACTGCAAACGATCGGTACTGTCTTAGTGGTGGCGCTGTTAGTCACACCAGCAGCTACTGCCTTTCTGTTGACGAATAAATTGTCCCGTATGATTGTTATATCAGCCAGTTTAAGCACCCTTAGCTCAGTTATTGGGTTATTCTTCAGTTACACGTTTAATGTGGCCTCTGGGGCGGCGATTGTCTTAACCGCAGCCGTATTCTTTATTTTAGCTTTTGTTTTTTCTCCGAAACAGGGAATTGTATTTAATCGGAAAGAGGTGGTTATTCATGAAGAAAATTAACTTAGCCTTAGTCAGTCTTTTAACTCTGTTTGTTTTAGGCGCTTGCGGTCAAGACAAAGAGGACTCCCAAACGCCAGATAAGTTGCAAGTCGTTGCGACCAATTCCATTTTAGCCGATATGGCTGAGATTGTTGGAGGCGATAAAGTAGAGGTTCACAGCATTGTTCCTGTGGGAACTGACCCCCATGAGTACGAGCCACTGCCAGTAGATATTGCCAAATCAACTGAAGCTGATCTGATTTTTTACAATGGCTTAAACTTGGAAACCGGTGGCAGTGGCTGGTTTGCGAAATTGATGGAAACCTCCAATAAAAAAGCAGAAGTTGATTTTTTTGCAGCTAGTCTAGGAGTTGAGCCGATGTACTTGACTAGTGATGGCAAAGAATCAGAACAAGATCCCCATGCTTGGCTGGATATTTCTAATGGGATGACGTATGTAAGGAATATTGAAAAAGCTCTGGCAGCAAAAGACGCTGGCAACGAGGCTTATTTTAAAGCGAAGGCGGACACCTATATTGCTGCCTTAGAAGAACTGGATACGAAGGGGAAAAAAGAATTTAAAGAAATTCCCAAGGAACAAGCCTTACTTGTAACCAGTGAAGGCGCCTTTAAATACTTCTCTAAAGCCTATGGATTAGAAGCCGCTTATATTTGGGAAATCAATACTGAAAGTCAAGGGACGCCTGATCAAATGAGTCAGATAATTGATAAAATCAATGAGACAAAAGTACCGAACTTGTTTATTGAAACCAGTGTTGATCCCCGCAGTATGGAAAGTGTGTCTAATGAAACGGGCATTCCTATTTATGACAAAATATTCACCGATTCTCTCGCAAATAAAGGGGAACCTGGTGATAGTTATTATAAAATGATGGAATGGAATTTAACGAAGATACATGATGGCTTGCTAGCTGAAAGTAAATGAGAACCTCAGGTATTGAGAAAATCGACTGCTAAATGAGAAGGAATCTCAGTTATGTGCACAAGAGTTGCTATTTGCTTGAGAAAGATTTAACATGAAGAGGTAAGGAATTAAATCATGGTGATTTTGCTTTGGCTGAAAGGCCAAAAGCATATCAAACAAAGGAGGAACTATTAGGATGAGTTATACGAAAGAAGCAAAAGTTGCAGGTGCGAAAACTAAAGAAGTGTTAAATCAATTGGTGGCGGATTTAAGTCAATTTTCAGTCATTATCCATCAAACACACTGGTATATGCGCGGTAATGATTTTCTAACTCTCCACCCACAAATGGACACATTTATGGATGGAATCAATGATCAGTTAGATGAAGTGGCTGAACGTTTAATCACAATTGGTGGTGCTCCCTATTCAACATTAAGTGAGTTTGCAGAACAGACAAAATTAAGTGATGAGCCTGGTTCTTATGACAAAACAATCCCTGAGCGGATGGAGCGTTTAGTCGATGGCTATCGTTACCTAGCAGCGCTTTATGCAGAAGGTATTGAGGCTGCCGGTGAAGAAGGCGATAATGTGACGGAAGACATGTTTATTAACTTTAAAGGCATCGTTGAGAAACAAATCTGGATGCTAACCGCTAAATTAGGCCGTGAACCAGGTTTATAATTATGAGACCAAAAAAGTTACGAGCAGCCGCTTGTAACTTTTTTGTTTTAGAAAGCAGGAACGGTGGTCTCACCGTGTTCTTTTTCCAAATAGTCTTTGACTTCAGGACTGGTCATGGCTTTTTTTAAGGCTTTAATTTCAGCGGAATCCTGATTGTCTTCTCGAGCCACCAGACTAATGGCGAAGCGCTGGTCTATTTTTTTTTCTAAAATTAAGGCATCAGCCGGTGTTAAACCAATTTTGGCGATATAGGCGGGGTAGTTGTAAACTAAACTGACCCCGGCTTCATCATAAGTTTCTGCCAGATTTAATAAATCAACCGATAACCATTGGAATTTTTTCGGATTGTCTTCGATATCTTTGAGAGTGCCTTCAAATCCGACCCCTTGTTTTAAGGTAATCAGCCCAGCATCTGCCAATATCGCCAAGGCGCGGCCTTCATTTGAGACGTCACTTGGTAGGGCGACTTTGGAGCCCTCAGGAATATCTTCAATAGTTTGAGCTTCTTTCGCGTAAAAGCCTACTTTGGCATCGTAAATTTTCTGAACAGCAACTAAATTAGCCTGTCGTTCTTCATTAAATTTTTCCATAAACGGTTGATGTTGGGCGAAATTGGCATCGACCTCTTGGTTGTTAAGTAATTCATTGTATTGAATGTTGTCGTTAACTTGGACTAGTTCAAGGACGTATCCGTCTTTTGCCATGACAGGAGTGGCAATCTTAATAATGTCCACCATCGTTGGTAAATGAGCGGCAATTTTAACGGTTTTTTTGGTGGTTGTTTCCTTCTTCTTTGGTGCGCAGGCGACGACTATAAGCATCAGGGCACTCATAAGGCTTAACAAAACTAATTTCTTTTTCATGGGTAAATTCTCCTATTTCTTTCGTTTATCGATTTTTTGGGAAAGCTTGCTACCGAGCAATTGAATCACGATCACCATAGTGATCATGATTATAATAGTAGTGTACATCATGTCATACTCATAGCGCTGATAGCCGTAACGAATAGCAAAGTCACCGATGCCACCGCCGCCAATCACGCCCATGACGGTTGAATAGGAAACCATGCTAATCATTAAGGAAGTCAGACTGAGAACCAATCCCGAGCGAGCTTCAATGTATAAAAAGTCAAAGATTAATTGTTTGTTTGTTGCACCAAGTGAATGAGCCAGTTCGATGGCGTCACTTGGAACATCGAGTAAGACCTGTTCGACTAAGCGAGCGTAAATGGCAATAGCGACTAAACTTAAAGGGAAGGTTGCGGCATAGGTACCAAAAGAGGAACCGATCAAAAAACGGGTTAACGGAATTAAGGCGATCACAAATAATAAAAAGGGAAAAGAGCGAACAATGTTGACATAGCTGTTGAAAATCAGCGAAAGGAAACGATTGGCAGCCACGCCTTGTTTGCCTGTTAAAAATAGATAAGTCCCTAATGGTAAGCCCAAAAGCATGGCCGCCAAGGTGGAGATGGTCAGCATGTAACCAGTTTCCCATAAGGCTTTTGTCATTTCAGGCTGGTAATAAGTCAATCGTTCTAAATAAAGGCTCATCGGCTTAAACTCTCCAGTGCTCGGTGGTAGTAGCTTTCGAAGATGGCTGCTTTAGCAGCAGGCGCCACCTGAATAACGTCTAATAAATGACCGTCTTCTAAAATCGCTGCTCGTGTACATAACTGACGAATGACAGAAAAGTCGTGACTCACAATCAGCATGGTGGTGCGGAAATGCTGATGAACCTTTTTAAGTAACTGAATAATTTCTTCGGTATGCTGATCATCAAGGGCTGAGGTTGGTTCATCACAAAGTAAAATTTGAGGGTCGTAAGACAAGGCTCGGGCAATTGCCACACGTTGTTTTTGCCCACCACTTAATTGTTGAGGGGATTGATGGGCCAAATTGCTAATATTAACAAAGTCCATCATCTCTCTTACTCGTGGTTGTTTGTTTTTCCCTTGTAGTTTTAAAGGCAATGCCACATTCTCATAGACTGTCTTATTATTGAGCAAATGAAATTGCTGAAAAATCATGCCAATCTTTTGACGGTTAAGTCGCTGTTCTTTCGTTGATAAGCAAGAAATATTTTCACCCTTTAAAAGGATATGACCAGTATCAGGTGTTTCTAATTGATTGATTAAGCGCAAAAGGGTTGACTTGCCTGAGCCGCTGGCACCGACAATCCCGAAACGTTCCTCAGTGGCAATTTCCAATGAAATGGCTGCCAAGGCTTTTGGCTGATACTTACCTTGGCCATAGGTTTTTGAGACATTTTTAAATTGAATCATAGCTGGGGCTCCTTGTAAATTAGGTTTGCCAGTTCTATTGCTGAGACTGGGCCAAAATAACGACTTAGATCAAAGGTTTTTAGCAGATCAGTAAGAGCAGTCAGTTCATAAGGAGCTTGTTCCAAAGCTTTTTCTAAATCAGTCGGGGTCTCTTGATTGAAAAAATCACCATAAAAATGCACCTGGTGAAGACGACGATCGCTTAACTCAAAGCGCACTTCAATAGTCCCGATGGGAAACCGCTGCTTGACTGTGTAAGTCGCCAACTGATGGTTTCCTTGAATCCAGTGCGGATTGCTGTACCTGCTTGTCACTAAGGACTGAATTTGACTTTTATCATAAGAGGTCAGCTGGTATTGTTTCTCTTGAATCATCTGTAAATCACTGACAGCAAAAAGTTGACAAAGTAATAAGTCACGAAATTCAGCAGTGGTTTGTTGATAGCAAGTAGTTAAATAGGGTTTTAAATTAGTCACGCGACTGCGGACAGAGCGAACGTTGTTAGCTTTAAGCTTTTCAGGAAAAACGCTTAAGGCTTGTGGTAAAACAGCTAAGTTGACGTCATACATCAAGGTGCCATGACAAAATAATTTTGTCCCCTTTTGATACATGGCGTTACCTGAGAATTTGCGTCCCTCTACGATTAAATCGTTTCTTCCAGTTAAGTTGGCTTGAACGCCTAGTTGCTGAAGAGCGGTTAAGATTGGCTGAGTGAGTTCTTTAAAGTTACCAAAAGCCCGGCCCTTCTGGGTGACAATGCTGTAACTAAGGTTGCCTAAATCGTCGTAGACTGTGCCACCACCTGATAAACGGCGAGTGACAGTGATCTGTTCTTTTAGAACATAAGGAAGATTTAACTCCGCATAATAATCTTGATTTCTGCCGATAATAATTGATGGCTTCTGAATATAGAACAAGATTAAAGGTTCCTGTTTATCCCATTTGTTCAGTAGGTACTCTTCTGTGGCTAAGTTAGTGCGGATATCCAAACTATTCATGGATAGGTAGTACATAGTGATAGAACCTCCTTTTGTTGTTAAGTAGAGCATGACCATTGTCGCCGATTTACACGGAAATTTCAAAGTGTTAAGCCCTTTTTATCAATAAGTGATAAGCAAGCAAAGTTGATCTAGTTGAAAAGAGCGCAAGAAAAGCTTGCAGGAATAAGTTTTGTCTAGGAAGGTGTCAAGTTAAGTCGTGGGAACTGCCAGAAAAGCACGTACAATTTTGTTTTTTTGAAAGTGAAAAAAACTTGCTCAAAGAACCTTCTTTGAACAAGTCTGTGGCGCTGCTATTTAGTGTGTCGATAGTGGGTCAGAATATTCCCTAAGAAAAAGAAAGCGATTGTTAGGCTACCTAATGATACCACATTGATCATAATGCTTAAGAGATTGTCAGTTTCTCCCAGTATAATGGTCATGAGATAGCTACCAGGAATTGACATCAGGCAGAATAATGCAACAGAGTAACTCCAATGCCAAGTCACTTTATGGTGAATTAGGACTGAAAGCCAGAGCAGTAATAACCAGATGAGACTAATAGGAGCGGCTAATTTGAAGAAAAACGGAGCGTCGATATACTGACTAGCCACTAAAATTTTTTCCAGCAGCCACAGATAGGGGAGCACCAGTAGACTGAAGCAAATGCCCGCTTTGATTAGCCGCTGGTGTTGAGAGTGTTCAAAGGTTAACCAGGTTCCTCCTAAACTAGCCACACTGATAAGTGGAATAAGGGACCAAGTTAGTCGCCGATTAATCCCCAAATCTACCACAAAACAAATCAGCAGGCTCAACACCCCTAAAAAGACGACGCCGCGTTTAATAAGACTGTGATAGATTTTTTTATTTATTTCTTTCACGATGATGTTATCTCCTTTCAGTAATGTATCCAAAGAAATAGTATAGACATCACTGATGGCAATAATAGTTTCAAGATCGGGATAATTTTTCCCGGTTTCCCAATTTGAGATAGCTTGTCGCGAAACATGGAGTTGTTTTGCTGCTGCTTCTTGGGTCAGTCCCAGTTCTTTTCGCCGTGCTTGTAATTTTTCACCAATAGTCATGTCGTTCTCCTCGTTGAATAGTCGGCTAATAGAATTCTATCGCCTGCTTTTACTTTACTAAAATCATCGTAAAAATGGTAGCAAGCATCTCTTGCATCCTTGCTATGACAGTCTTTCTCAAGTAAACAGAATTGATAAAAAGACTGGGAAGGGAGTCATTTTTGTCGTTAGCCTTCCAGTTCTTGGTCACGTTTAATGGTAGCTTCTAGCCCTTTGATGACCGTTGCCATAAAATGTTCTTCTTCAAGGGCAACTAATCCGGCAATCGTTGTGCCTCCTGGGGAACAAACTTTATCGATTAAGTCCCAAGGGGTGTCTTCAGAATCAAGAACCATTTGCGCACTACCTTTGACTGCTTCGGCGGCGATTTTTGTCGCCATGGCCTTTGGCAATCCATTTTTAACGCCGGCACGTGACATGGCGTCGATATAAAGGTAGGTAAAAGCTGGTGAACAGCCAGCCAAGGCTGTAAAATTGCGAAAGTCTTTTTCAGCAATCTCATAAGTAGAGCCGACTACATTAAACAGAGCAGCCACCAAGTCCAGCTCTTCCTTGGTAATGAGCTGGTTACCACATATAGCGGAGACACTTTGGCCGATGGAGACGTTCATATTAGGCATTACTTTTACGATCTTTTGTTCTGAGGACGTGAGTTCGGCTAAATTTTCCAATGTTAAACCAGATGCGATTGAAATCAATACCGATTTTCTCTTAGTTAACAACTCGCGCTGTTCATTCAGGATAATAGGAGCGATATGTGGCTTGACGGCGATAATGACCGTATCAGCAATTTCTATTAAGTCAGCATTTGAATGGGCAGATTGGATTCCTAGATTTTTTGCGACAGTCTCCGTATGTTCGGAACTGGAGGTGGTGATATAAATGTCAGTAGCTGGTAGAAAATTTTTGGCTAGCAACCCTTTAATAATGGCTGTGGCCATATTGCCAGCCCCGATAAATCCCAATTTCATGAAAATTCCTTCTTTCGTTATAGATACTTCTAATCTTACCCGTATCACTGTCAGAGTGCAAATAATACTACAGCAAAAGATGTTTGCTGTGTTAGTCTAATCTTGTGGTAAAATATAGAGTGATCAGCCTTACTTAGCCTTTTATAATGGCTTAGCTAGGCCGAAGGAATAAACTGGAGTGAGATTATGAAAGAAACAGTACGAACAATCGGCAGTTGGATTCGCAAACACAGCAGTTGGCTTAAGGTGATTTTTCTCTTTTCCGTGTTGTTATTTGTAGTGAATCAGATGACATCGATTTTACAAGGAATGACTTGGGAAGATCTAAAAGCTGTCTTGTCCTCTCAGCGTAAGCAAACCTTATTGTTGATGACAGCTATTGGTTTAACAGCTGTGTTGCCAATGTTGGTTTATGATTGGGTAACGGTCAGTATACTAGAAGAAAATGGGAAACCACGCTTGTCTCGTAAAACCCTCTTTACTTCAGCCTGGACCACGAATACGTTAAATAATTTAGCCGGGTTTGGCGGTGTAATTGGGGCAACCTTAAGGGCGCGTTTCTATGGACAAGAGGCAGAAACTAAAAAAGTGGTAACGACTGTCTCAAAAGTAGCGATCTTTATGTTGTCCGGTCTGTCTTTACTTTGTGCGGTCACCTTTGTCGACATTTTTTTTATTCGCAGAGGCAATCCCTATGGGAGCTATTGGGTTTGGTTGTTGGGAGGAAGTCTATATGCGCCTGGCTTGTTTCTCTTTACGCGTTTGCGTCGTCAGCGGCTGTTTGCTGATTTTCCTTTAAAGCGGGTCTTAACGCTCTTTTTAGGATCTTTTGGGCAGTGGTGCGGCGCACTTGGAACCTTTCTCCTCATCGGCCAACTTCTAGAGGTGCCAGTTGATGTTTGGCAAGTGTATCCCCTGTTTGTTGCAGCAACATTCATTGGGATGATTTCCATGGTACCCGGGGGAATGGGGACATTTGATGTTTTGATGATTGTCGGTTTAGGCCAAGTTGGCTTGCCGAAAGAGATAGCGGTGGCGTGGTTGCTCTATTACCGTATATTCTATTACGTGGTCCCATTTTTAACAGGTCTCTTTTCATTTATCCATCAAACCAGTACGAAAATTAATCAGTTTTTTGATGATTTACCAAAGGTTTTTACTCAGAAGACGGCTCATTTCATTCTGGTATGTATGGTTTATTTTGCTGGCATTACCATGGCCTTATTGTCCACGATCCCCAATTTATCCAATTTGAGTCAACTAGTCAGCAGATTGTTGCCTTATTCATTTAATTTTTTGGATCAAACATTGAATATGATGGTTGGTTTTTTGCTTATTGGTTTAGCTCGTGGTGTGGCAAATCGTGTTAAAAAAGCTTATTTACCAACGATTATCGTGTTAGCTTTTTGCATCGTGAATACTGTGGCACGAACTGTCTCATGGAGTTTAATCGTGTTCTATTTATTTCTGATCGTTTGTATTTATTGGTCCCGCAAGGAGTTTTACCGAAAGCAGTTGGTATTTTCATGGGAGTCTTTGACGTTCGACGGACTGCTTTACGGTGCTCTTTTTCTTTTGTATTCGGTTGTCGGCTTTTATTCGACCGATCGTTTAGAGCATGGAGAAGTTCCAGCAAATTTTTTATTGTTTCCCTCGGAAGCCGTCTGGATTCAGGGATTAGCTGGTTTAGTTCTCGCTGCGATCACTATTTTTCTGTTGTATCATTATTTAGCGTCTTCCGATCGGGCAGGGCTGTATTTTGATAAGAAGCGAATTAATCAGTTGTTGGAACGCTATGGGGGAACGACGTATAGTCATTTAGTATTTTTAAAGGATAAGCGTCATTATTATTACCGAGAGGACAACTTGGACAAGGTGATGTTTACCTTTGAACTTCAAGGTAGTAAACTCTTTGTTTTAGGAAATCCGGTAGGAGAGCCTGATTGTTTGAAAAAAGCCACGACAGCGTTTATTCGTTATGGAGATCGCTTAGGCTATCAGTTAGTTTTTTACGGCGTAACCGATGACTATACCTTATTGCTTCACGATTTAGGCTTTGACTTTATGAAATTAGGAGAAGAAGGACAGTTGCGACTTCGCACAGCGGAGGAAAGGCAGACCATCTCAGCCAACCGAACCGAGACGAAGCGTTTGGAAAGTTTAGGCTATCATTTTCAATGGTACGAACCGCCTCTTTCCAATGAACTTTTCGTGGAGTTGGAAAAAATATCTGACAATTGGGTGAAAGCTCATGGAGAGCGTTATTTCTCCAATGGTCGTTTTAAGCGCGAATATTTGAACCAAGCCCCTGTCGGCGTGGTCTACAGTGAGCAACGAGAAGCAGTGGGCTTTATTTCGCTAAAACCGATACAGGGCTATCAGGAAATGGGGTATGATTTATTGCGCTTTAAAAAATCAGCTCCAGCTGATTTGGGTGCTTTTATGGTAACTCATGCAATTGACAGCTGCCAAGCAAAAGGTGGCAAGCTTTTCGATCTCGGCTTAGCCCCGTTAGCCAATGTTGGCAACGCTGAAACTTCCTTTATGAAAGAGCGAATAGTCAATGTCTTTTATACATATAGTTCTTCAGTGGTTAGTTTTCAGGATGTTCGCAGCTTTAAAGCGGAATTTGCTACTGATTGGAAGCCCCGCTATCTATCTTACCAGAAGAGCAATGAGTTTTTTTTGATGATGCAATTGTATCTGTTAATAGATCGTGGTAAACGTCGTCGGCCTCGCCCGATGGAAGGTGTGATGATTGAATAGCAAGACTACTGCAATAGCTTCAATAAAGTGGCGACTTTTTGTGCCCCTTACAATAAAGATGAAGAAAGAGGTTTTAACAGTGAAAAAATGGTTAGGTGGCATCATTGCCACAATGTTATCAGTAGTTTTGTTGGTGGGGTGTGCTCCAGAAGAGAAACAGTCAAAAGTCGCAACAGAAGGTCAAGAGGTGACTATTCGGCTAGGCGTCATGCCTTCAACTGACAATATTCCCTTTATTATTGCTCAAAAAGAAGGATATGCCAAAGAGCAGGGGGTAAAGCTTGAGTTAGAAGTATTTAAAAGCGCTAATGATCGTGATGCTGCGCTGCAAGCGGGAAAATTGGATGGTGTTATTACAGACTTAGTGGCAGTGGCGATTTATCGCCAAGGTGATTTAGATGTTAAAGTAGTTGCCGCTCCTTATGATCAATTTGATTTGGTCACAAACGATGAAGCAAAGACTGTTGCGGATTTAAAAGGTAAGGAAGTGGTTTTTGCTGCGCGAACCGGAACAGCTTATGCCATTGATATGATGTTGAAAGAAGCGGGGCTAACCAGAGCAGATATCAAGGCCAATGAAGTGCCACAAGTCTCAGCTCGTTTGGAATTACTGACAAATAAAAAGGTGGCTGGGGCTATTTTACCTGAACCTTTTGTGACGATGGCTAAAGTCGATCAAATGACAGTGGTCCAATCCACTCGGGATATTGGTATCAATCCCTTTGCTATCGCGTTTACCACTGACTTTATCGATGAACAAAGTGACGCCATTCGCGGGATGTTTGATGCCTATAATCAAGCTGTTACCTATCTGGAAACGACGGATAAGTCTGAGTATATTGAGTTATTCATTGCGGAAGTTGGGTTTCCTGCAACCTTGAAAGAGCAAATAGAGATTCCCGATTATGGCAAAATAGAGCAAGTCAAGGTTGCGGATATCGACTCTGCTTTTGAATGGGCTAGACAAGAAGAGCTGTTGAAAAAGGAATTAAATGGGAAAGATGTTATCAGTCATGTCTATTTCAATTGATTCTTTGGCCTTTAAAAACGTCAGTGTCGCTGTTGGAGAACAGGTAATCCTGAAAGAGTTAACGCTCACTTTAGATGCGGGGAAGATTTATACCATTCTTGGGCCATCTGGCACGGGAAAATCGACTCTGCTTCGAGTAGTAGCAGGGTTACAAAATATTGCAGCCGGAGAAATTGAATTAGCTGGGCAACCTTATAAAGCTAGTCATCACTTAATCGGCTTAGTCCCGCAAAATTATGGACTTTTACCTTGGCAGACGGCTTGGCAGGCAGTCACAATGGCTGTAAAAATTAGTCAAAAGAAAAAAAGGCTTTCGTCTGATGATTTAGCAGAGATTGACAGGTTGTTTTCAGCTATGGAAATCAGTGAATTAAAACAGGCTTATCCTAATCAAATGAGTGGTGGTCAACAGCAACGAGTATCGATTACCCGAGCCTTTGCCATTAAAGGTGATTTTCTTTTAATGGATGAGCCGTTTTCGTCGCTAGACGCTTTTACACGTGAAAAAGCCCAATCCTTATTTCGTGAAACTTGGCAACGAGACCCGAAAACCACCCTTTTTATTACGCATGATATTGAGGAGGCACTTCTCTTAGGTCAAAAGATTATTCTGATGACCGGGCAACCGGGACAAATTTTGACAGTTGTTGATAATCCGTTAGGGTGTGAGGGGGAGCTAGTTGAACGAAGAGAACATCCTGACTTTTATTTGGCTGTTCAAACTTTGCGAAGGGAGTTGGCAAGTCGATGAATCGGTTAGTTAAACGTATCAGAGGGATTCTAGTTGCTTTAATTATTGTGCATCTGATCTGGTTTGTTGCCAGTGGGATTCTCGATAAACCAATTTTGCCGAGTCCGATCATTGTTTATCAGGCCTTTGATTCCTTGGTCAAAGCTCAACTGGGGTGGCATATTCTCGTCAGCTTACGACGAATTTTTTTCGGCATGGGATTGGCTTTAGTAATGGGTTCAGGCTTAGGCTTATTGATGGGCCGATCAAAGGGGTGGAACAACCTTTTAGACCCGGTTATTTATTTGACTTACCCGATACCGAAGTTGGCCCTATTGCCCATGATTATGTTGCTGTTTGGCTTGGGAGAAGTCTCAAAAATCTTGTTAATTATTTTGATTGTTTTCCCTCAAGTGGTTTTGTCAGTACGGGACGCGGTTCAAGAAATACCGGAACACCTTTATGATATTTATCAATGTATGCAAGCCAGCTCTTGGCAGACCTTTCGAGAAATTACCTTGCCTGCCAGTTTTTCGGCAGTTTTAAGTACGAGTCGAGTTTCGTTGGGAACGGCTATCTCTGTTTTATTTTTTACAGAGAACTATGGGACAAAATATGGGATGGGGTATTTTATTATGGATGCTTGGACGAGGATGGACTATCCGATGATGTATGGGGCTATCCTCGTTTTAAGTGGATTAGGATTCGGTTTATTCCTTTTAATTGATTTACTAGGTGTTACGACCATCAAATGGCAAAAAAAGAAGTTGGCATAAGCCAACTTCTTTTTTGGGCTGTATAATTTATGGTGTGGATGAGAAAAAATCATTCACACCTATTTTAAGGCAAAAAAATAGAAACATATGATTATTTCCGATAGAATGAAATCGACTAAAACCCATTCAGAGAGGAAAA
>NZ_JAEEGA010000010.1:0-73304 GCF_017829975.1 Vagococcus allomyrinae
CCTTAATAGATAAGGGCGAGTGGCTAAGTTTACTATGAAAATCAATTGTTAAACGCCGCAAAATTAACAAAAAAATTGGAGTGAAGCGCAACGTGAGCAGAGAACCAAACAGAAAAAGACAACGATCTAGGCGATCGACTTCATCTAGAAGAAATTCTCGCTCATCTAGCAGACGGTATGAAGAAGACTCGCGTTATAGTAGAAGGCAGCCTTACTCGACAAGGCGCGGGTATGATGAAGAGTCTCGTTCAACTAACAGGCGATACGATGAGGAACCTCGCTACGAAAGACGAGAGAATCGGCCGAGAGATAGTCAGCCAAACGTTCCGCCACAAAAAACGCGGGTGATAAAGGGAATTATGACGTTATTGTTCTATTTATTAACAGTCAGTATCTTAGCTGGCGCAGCGTTGTTTACTGTCAGTAAAGATTCTGATAAGGCATTTTTTGGGTATCGTTTTTATTCGGTTTTAACCAATTCGATGGTTTCTCCGAAGGGGTCACCTCATAAAGACGGTTTTTCGGCGGGCGATATTATTATCGTCCAAATGATTAATCCGAAGCAATTAAAAGTAGACGATATTATTACATATAATATTTTAACGACGGATCCGAAATCCAATGCAGTGCTGACTCATAGAATCATCGACATACAAGAGGACGTCCCTAATAGAGCGGAAGGGCAATATTTTATTACTAAAGGTGATGCGAATAATGGGGAAGATACTCCTGTTTCAGTTGATCAAGTAGTAGGCAAGGTTGTTTATTCGATTCCCAAGGTAGGTGTGATTCTTGGTTACTTGAGAGAGAATTTTTTTGTTAGCTTAGGTGTCCTGGTCGCGTTATTTGCCTTAATCATCAGCTTGCGGTATTACTTTTCATATTCACCTAGTGGCGATCCTTTTGAAGGACCCCCATCCCCTAGTTACGCCCGACGATAACTCGTCATTAAAGTAGGTATTTACTTTTTAACGATTGGTTGAAAAGTTGATATAAATATAAAGAACATAGGAGGTTAGTACCAATGAAAAAGGTCACTGACAAAAAGAAAAACAAGCGGAAAAAGCTAATGGCTGTCGCTGCCTCAGCATCCCTCTTAACATTAATGCTAGGCACGTTTGCTTGGGACGTTTACAAAGCGGAGAAAGAGAATAAGTTCGGGAATGCGCTAGTAGGCGGGAGTATCGAGATTGAAGAAAACTTCCCGGATCCACATCTTGAACAAGGAAAAGATTTAGTCAAAGAAGTGAAGTTAGTTAACACCAGTTCAAGCAAAGTAATTGCTCGTGCCTCTTTCGAAGAGTCTTTACGTCTCTTGGAAAATGCTGGTAAAAATGATCCGAACGTTGATCACATTCTACCGGCTGCGATTAATGCAACGACTTATTTACCAACAGCCAATGCTAATGCTATTCCAGTTGTAGTAGATGCGACATACTATGTGAATCAAGCTGCCTCTAATACAGATCCTTTTTTAGGCTGGGCAGATATTAGTACTCTAGCTAAAGCCGATGGTGGCGCTTTGCCAGCAGATGTGACTGTTTTGGCTAAATTAACCAAACAGACGATTACAGCTTCTGATGGAACAAAAGAGTATCAAATTAAAGGAGAGTACATTGCTTTCCGTAAATTTGCTTTAGCTAACTCTAACATGGGAGATATTTCTAAAAATATCGTGGTTAAATACCCTGGCACAACAGACTACGTTGCTCTGTCAGCCACAGCTAAGACAAAAGATGATTTCAAAATTAGCTTTGACAAAGATGCTGGTACGGTTAGTGGTTATGACTTAGTCGGGTTTGGGTATGACTTCTATGACGGGTTAACTGCTGCAGCTGAACATAACTGGGCAGGAACTGTAAAACAATTTGGTGCTGTCGGGGACTCTCATCCAGCAACATCTGCTTTATCAGCTCTTGATCCAAATATTTCATTGAAGTATGATGCAGCACTAGTGACAACACCAACTGCTGCTAAATGGATTTATAACCCTGAAGATGGTTTCTTCTACTTTATTAAAGTGTTAGATCCTGCAGAATCAACAGAAATGTTGTTGTCAAATGTGGCTTTAGCAGCTACAGCAGGAACTGAGTATGCGTATTTAGATTACTCATTGTTAGTTGAAGGAGAAGCAGTTTTACCAAATAAAGCAGCTATCGAGTCTGAATTTGGTTTAACTTCTGCATCAACAGGTGTATCAAAAACAATTTACGATGCGTTAATTGCCTTACTATAGGAACTAAGTAACATCTTAGGGGGAGAAAAAAGATGAGTATCAAAAAATTATCTCTAATTGTGAGCATGCTGCTGGGATTTTTACTAGTAGGGGTTCCTATCAGTCATGCTGACAATCTCCCTTCTGGGATGCTTATTGGGGATTCAGAAGGGATATCTGTGGACGGCACAGGCGCTTATTATATTCAGAAAGAAGAGCTGATGCCAGGAGATACCTTTTCTAAAGAAATAAAACTGATGAACACAGAAAAAAACGATCGTCCTTATGTGTTGGAAATGGAAATGTCACCCAATCAAACTAAGGGAGTCATTAACTTTCAAGAAGCCATTCAAGTGGTGATGTCATTAGATGGCAAGGAAGTGTATCGTGGCAACTTAATTGGAAATGGCTCACCTAATTACGAAAACAAACGCTTGGCATTAGGAACCTATGCATATGGTGATTATGCAACATTGACCGTTGAGTTTGAAGTAGCTTCTGATTTAGATGAGTCCTTATGGCAAACTAAAAGTGAAGCTACCATTAATTGGGTGTTTATTGCCACAAAAAAGGTAGAAGATAAGAAGAAGCCGATCAAAAAACCTGGACTGTTGCCACAGACAGGTGAAGAGTGGCGGTCACTTATCTATAAAATTATTACCGGTATTTTTATTATTGTGGTAATTTTATTAGTCGTTAAAAAGAGACGTGATCATCAATACTAGAGTCAAAAAGGGATTCGTTTCCCTTAGAAAGTCATCATACTAAATGATGACTTTCTAAGATAAGCGAAACTAACGTCATGAGAGGAGAAACGGATGTGAAAAAAGTGAATCGAAATAAAAAGAAAAAACGAACATCTAATCAGTTAATAGGGTTTATTGTGAAACATACAAATGGTCTATTTTTATTTTTCTCAATCATTTTATCAGGATTGCTGATTGTTAGAGCAACTTATGCCTGGGAAACCTATAGTAGTGAACGTGAAAATCAATTTGGTTCGGCTGATTTTAGTGTGGTCTTGCGTGAAAACTTTGTGCCTAATGATAAGTGGGAACCAGGGAGACAAACTGTAAAGGAAGTTTACGTTGCCAATGAAGGTCAATATCCTGCATTTGTAAGACTAAAAGCAGAGGAGTTTCTACTCAATTTTGAGATGGACATTGAGGGGCAAGGAGGAGCAGAGGGAACTGGTAATGCTAAAGTGTACGACACAACCACCCCGACGCCAAAGATCGACCAAGCAGATGTGACAACTTGGCAAAAAGGAGAGTATTATGAAAAATCTCAGACATCAGACCGCTTGAAAGGACTAAGCACAGTTCCAGCAGCTATCTCAATCACAGGAAATGGCTTGATTTATGAGAAAGATAAAGCGGCAAGAGCGGCGAGTGATTTAAGGTATCTCACGCTTAATTTCGGTGAAGTCATTGACTATACTCCAACGCTAACAAGCCAATATTGGCGGTACGGTAATGACGGGTATTTTTATTATTCCGAACGATTAGAGCCAGGGGAAGTGACGACGCACTTTTTGAAGAGTGCCAGTCTTTCGACTTCAACCCCCAATCGTTTAAAAGAATCGTTGTATAAACTATCTATAAGAATGGATGGCGATCTGGCTATTACAACCAGCCTAAGTGAATGGAATCACGATGGACCAACGGATCCTATTTTTATCATGTTAAAAAATAAAGTTACGTCGAATTAGGAGGGAAGGAACAGATGGCAACGCAAAAGAAAAAGAAAAGGCGCAAACTAACTCGCTACCTGTTGGGATCCCTTGTGTTCCTTTCATTACTGGTCATAGTCAATGGATTGCTTGGAAGTACCTGGGCACTCAATCGAAATACAGAAAGTAAACCAAATGATTTCTCAGTCGGTGATGTCAAAGCAACACTTGTTGAAGAGTTTACCTCGCCCACTAAAACAGAAGTAGATCAGGCCTACACAAAAAAAGTGACAGTGAAGAACACGGGAGAAGCTCCAATTTTTATACGGGTACTCGTTGTACCGCAAATATTGTCTAAAAAAGATGTCACTGGTAATCAGTTATTATTACCTGCTACTATCGGAACTGAGGTCCAATTGGATTTGAATACGACTGATTGGGTTGATGGTGAGGATGGCTATTATTACTATTTAAAGCCAGTTGATACAGGAAAAGAAAGCGCGCAACTCTTTTCATCAGTGACTCTAAGTAATCTTGTTGATGAGTCTGCTTATGATGGGGCTAAGTTAACAATAGATGTCAAAGTGGAAAGCATTAACGTGACGAAATGGGCCTATCAAGATGCCTGGTGGAATGGGGATGCAATCAAGTGGTCGACAGGCGTTTTAAAAACGATTGATGATAGCTTGAAAGTGTATGTGACTAACTAATGAGTAATAGATTGCAAAATGATAATAAAATGAAGTTGAAAGGAAGTGATACGATGAGTAAATGGAAACTGATAATTATCAATATTGTTAGTCTGTTAATTGCCATAGGCTCACTGTATTTTTTTCCAAGTGTAGCAAAAGCAGCATTACCATATCCTACTAAAGTTGATCCGTATAATAATGTGACAATCAAAGATTCTAACGATTTATATTTTTATCCTAGCCCTGGCACAGTAGGCACATTTCAACAAAGTTTTACTGCGCCAATTAATATAGTGAAATATAGTAATGGAAGTGCGGCTACATTAGGAGTAAATTATACTAGTTTTGAAGTTAATGGCTTAACTAACATTAAGTCGACAGATTGGGTAAAAGCAACTTATAAAAAAAGCGGTCAATACAAGGAGAGTTTAGATGATGATCCAGAAGTGATAACAACGGTTCTCACTTTTTATGATTTCAAGATTAAAAATATTGGTGGAAGGACTTTATGGTACTTACAACTTGGGGAAAAAGTGACTAATGGTTATGCCTTTGGTGGCATGGCATCCATGAAATTAAAATATGAGTTCTATTGGGAGACCGGTCCAAAAGCAGGACAAAAAGTCGATATTACGAATAGAAATGCTGTTTTGACATTTACTAGTCTAAATGGTTATACGGAAGGCAAATGGGGAAATGCAGAAACTGTTGCGCCGCTCACTATGCCAGCCGATGGAAAGGCCTATATTATTGATTCTGTCAAAGCCGGCGCATCCAATGTTGGGTTAACTGGAAGTCCTGCGCCAGGTTATTATACTGGTGAAGCTTACCAAGGATTTAGCGATAATTTCGTTGATGGTTCAAAGGATATAACATTTCATCGAAACTCCGTGGCTATTGATTTAGGTGGTGAGTCGCATATTTTTGTGATATTGCCGGCGACTCAATATAGTACAGCCTGGTTTGCTACTGAAAGTATGAATCTATTTAGAGGAAATCCTGGCCCACCTAAAAAGTCTGTAAAGAATGAGCAGTTAGTGGATATTGATGGGGCGGAAGTTCTGAGAAATCAAACCCTCTATTATGAAATCAAGCAGAGAACTGCGATCATCCCGTCGAATATTCTAACCCCATGGGCAAGCTTTTCTATTATGGATAGCCTCCCAGCGGAAGTTGATTATGTATCCGCTGACCTCTACACTGAAGCAGGTGTTAAGTTAACCGGTGTTGGAACCATTCAGTATGCCCCAGGGACACACAAGGTTACTTATACAGCTAACAGTTATTTCTTAAATACAGTTGCCAAGTATACAGGAGAGCGTTATATACTGCGGATTAAAGTTAAAGTGAAAGGCGATGTTCCTGTCAAGACCATTATAAAAAATAAAGGGTCAAGTAATATTGAAACCCTTATTCAAGAGACAAATGAAGTCTCAAATAAAATCCCTTATGGCAATTTGGAGTTAACGAAAGTAACTGAAGATGGTGAAAATCTTGCTGATGTTGAGTTTAGTGTCAAAGATTCATCTGGAAAAGAACATTTACCTGCTCCTAATAACAAGACAGATGTTGACGGTAAAATTGAAATTCTTGATTTGTATCCAGGGAAATACACAATCACCGAAGTAAGTGTTCCTAAGGGATATCAAATTGATACGACGCCAAAATTGTTTGATATTGTTTCAACAAGTAAAGAAGAATATTCGAAAATAGAAATTGTCAATTATTTTACACGATTTAAAATTCATTTACGACAAGCTGTTCTTAACAACGACGGAAGTGAGTTGGTTATCCCTAAGTCAGCGTACTTTGAATTAGCTAATCTAGGTGATGGCGGTTTAATTGGAAATAAGTTCAATACGGTTGCTAACTCTTCAATAGATAATGGACCCGTCATCGATCAAAAATTATTTACAACTCGCGTTTTTGTGCTAAAAGTGCATAAAGGCATTAAATATATTGATGTATCCCACACCGTTCCTGAGTATTATGAATACCTAGGATACACGGTGAGTGATGACAAATCAACTTTAAGCTTGGACCATGTTTCTGGTAGTCCCTCGTTTGTCGCAAATAGTTATCCACGATTAGATTATTCGTTGAAAGAGGAGTATTGGGTAACAGTTTATATCCAACCGAAATACGGGAAGGATGCTGAATCTAAAGCAGAAGAAAGCCCAAGACCATATAGTTTGAGCCATCTAACCAACGAGTTTGGTTCAATTTCAATTGATTAATAGTATCAATTGAAATTTTAGTACTGGGATTAAAGGAGAAGATAGGAATCGTTCATCTGTAAGCCTATCTTCTTTTTTATCACAGTTGAATGAAGAAAATGTTTAATCACTTACCGTATTTTTATTAAAAACCGTTCAAAAACACCAAAATTTAACTCATAAAGGAGTCAAGCGATGGAACTAACTAATAGAAAGGAACCGCAGATGAAGGGCAGTCTCAGGAAAAACCAGCTCATTCCCATAGAAGAATACGATCAGTTAAAACAACTGGTTGTGGAACTTCCTTGGGTCTGGCAACGGTATCAGCGTGAACTGCCAGATGGCTGGTTTGTCTTTAAATACCAAAGCCGCCTGCGCCTGATTATCGGCGACGAAGAAGAAGAGCGATTATTCTCTCAAGCCTCTCGTGTCCGCTTATTAAAACGAATGAGAGTTCCCAAAAGAGTCTACCAAGAATTAAAGGAACTGGCCGCTATTTGTCTGGAATTACAAGATGTGCTTGATCATCCGCCATACGGTTCTCTACAGGAGCCGGCGCTGACTAGCGAAGGCAGTCAGGAGGGCAGTCACCCATGAGAGTAGGGTACGGACAAATCACCCAGCGTAACGATTCAGGGAGGCATGAACAAGGCGTTTTAAAAGAAGCCTCCTGTGATAAAGTCTTTCTTGAACGCTACCAGAACCGTAAAAAAGACTGGCAATCGAAAACCGACCTGTTAAAGGCCTTGGATCATACCGTGCCAGGGGACACCTTAGTCATTATGAATTTAGACCAAGTTAGTCAGCGTTATCAAGTCTGGTTGGAACTGATCGCTGAATTGAAGCGATTAAGAATTGAATTGGAGATTGTGGATTACCCGCAACTGCATCTATCAGATTGGGCTCAATTATTTCAGTGGGTTCATCAGCAGGAGCTCCAATCACAAAGCTCCATCCGAGTGACCAAATTCAGTAAAGAACGAAGTCATGAAAAAGCCCAGTACAGCGCACTATCCCGTGATCCTTATTTTAGACGGGCTTATTGGGATATTTTTCGACAAGTCATGGCCAAACGGTCCTTGCGGCAAATTACGAAAGAAAGCACGGCCCCACTTTCAACGGTGGTGCGAATTCGCAAAGAGTACGTTAAATTAAAACAAACTTTGTTGCTGGTCGGGACTTTTTTATTGACTGTGATCAGTTTGAAATTGGTTCAAACCTATTCCTCTAATCTGTTTTTACAAATTCTGATCTGTGGTGTCATGACCCTATTAATCGTCTACTTTACTTATTCTGATACCTTGGCAGATAAATGAAACCATGAGACAACTAACAGTTACAAGCTCAGACACAGGACGATTTTCATTCTCTGACAGCATCAAAGATGAAGTAACTAATAAGAAAGAAGGCCAAACATGCTAACCATTGAATCCATTATGTTATCAGAAGCCGCCTTACTAAATGGCGGAAGCTTTGTCTTAGTTAAGGCCGAGCCTGTTCAACACCCAACTGAAGGGCCTGCCGGGACCCTTTTAACCGTCGCCTTGACCGGGCGGGAGTATACCAAAATCACAGTCGAGGTAATCGATAAAATTGCGTGTGCCGCCTTTAACACTCCGGAGATCAAAGAAATCACCTTCACTAATTTTTTAGGCCATTTTAGCCCTCAACCTGATGGCAGTCATTTATTTACAGCAACCGCGGATCAGTTTAAATTGGTTACGCGCTAAGGAAAGGAGAAAGACAGATGGCAATTTACGGCTATATTAGAAAAGAATTTCCCACACGAACGGTGGAACAATTGGCTCTCTTAGCCACCTATGACTGTACCGATGTCTATATTGACACCGAAGAACTAACAGAGGACAAGGAGCTTAACCGATTGCTGGCAACCTTGGGCCCACAAGACACCTTGGTCATCCCTTCACTGGCCGTTTTTGGCAAAAAGCTAAAGACCTTAGGAGAGATCATGGCTCATTTATGGGAGCTGTCAGTTCGTTTAATCAGTCTTGGGGAAGAGTTGGACACCAGACACTCCCCTTATGTCTATCAAATGTATGGCGTAGTGGCTCAAACCGAACAAGCCTGTCAAAAGAAAATCAGCAAGCAAGCCATGGAACGGGTGCGTGCCAAAGGAGGCGTCATTGGTCGACCGGCCATTTCCCAAGAAACCATTGAAAAGATTCAAACACTGGCCCATCAAAAGTACTCCTTACGACAAATCTCCGAGGTATGCGACGTGTCTTTAGGTAGTGTCCATAAATACGTGACCGAAGGACTTCGACAAGCAACCGAGACGCAACTGGAGGTGGCGTCCTCGTGTTAAAAGAAGAGATTCAATTAGGCGGCCACTACCGGTGTGTCTCCCCTGTTCTGTCACAAGCCTTTACCGGTCAGGTAGTCAAAGTTATGGATCGAACGGTGATTGTGGAAAGCCAGCGATGTAGCCAACAAGATGAACCCAAAAGTCGGGAATACAACCGTCATTTTGTGATTCCCTTTGGCGATGTGACCTGCGATGGCTGTTGACTCCACCAGAAAAGAAATGACGACTTACGTTTTGTTCTTAGTCTCAAAGATGGAGACAATCTTAACGGATCCCGTGTTTCAAGCAACCGACAAATTGATCCTGATTCAGGAATTGGTTACGGAAGCTCTATTAGTAGAAGAGGTGATAGGCTCTGGTGAGACACTCAATCAGTGGATTGGCAAATACCTGATGGGGGCTAAACAAGAAGCCAAACGCATTGTCAGTCAAGCCCTGACCGTAGTGGACAACTTACCTGTAGAAAAGAGTCCCCCAGTGGAGAGACCTTTCACCCAGAAGCAACCAACCAATCAACAAACCAATCCACAGCCAAGCAAACCTGCCGAAAGGGCGGCTAAAACCAAACCAAGCCCCCAAGCCAGATTGCGAGCTGTCACTCAAACATACGAAACCCAATGCCAACAATTGCAGCAACAAGTTGAGCAACAAACGGTGTCACAAACCAGACACAAGAGAGGAGTCCAACCATGAGAATCGGCTATACCATTTTAGGTCACCACGAGGTTGAACGGGACCGACTAACAGAGGAAGGACGCTGTGACGAACTCGTCGCCTTAACAGAAGTAACCACTCCAGTCGATAGCTTTTTAAGCTGTTTGAAACAACATAAACAGCATCACATTGTCGTGGTCAATATTGAAAGCATTGGCTTGCAGATCAATCAATACATTCCCATCTACGAATACATCATTAACCATGACATTAACCTGCAATTTATTGAAAAAGAAACCAACTCTGATCGCGGGTATTTAACCTGGTTGTACCAACTGGCGCGACAAGAAAAACTAATCGTCAGTCATCGAACCCATGTAGGGCTAGAACTAGCCAAACAAGCCGGCAGAAAAGGCGGACGTCCTAAGATTGATGCCAGTAAAATTGAAGAGATTCACCACTTGTTTTACGATAAAAAACGAACCTTACGAGAAATATCAGAAATCAGCGGGGTCTCTTTAGGCACCGTTCACAAATACGTTAAAACCACTCATTAGGAGGAAGCTCATTGTCGCAAATTGCAGAGGAAATCAAAGAAAGTGTTAGCCAGCTAGTAGGCGTGTTAAAAAAGGAAATCAGTCATAAGACCGCCCAGATCTATCAGTTGGAACAAGTCTTGTTTGAACAAAAACAAGCCCATTTAGCGGATAAAGCCCGCTTGTATCAAGTGGAACAGGAGTTGGAAAGTTACCGAGCCAAAGAACGAGAAAGAACGACTCAGTTGCGAGTGCTAAAGTAGCCAAAGGTTGGAGGAGCTAACCAAAAAGCAAGGAAAGGGGAGGCGATGATGCTAGTAACACAAAGTGATCTTAGACGATTGCGCAGTTCTGTTCGTTATCTCGAGTATTATTGGTATAACTATCAACGGACCTTTCCTCGCCACAGCCGGCAATGCCCCTATCAATCCGAGTTGGCAAGCTTTGACACCAGTCATTACCGACGATTGTTTAGAAGGGCCAAAAAAATCTTAGGCACCAGCTATTACTATTTACCAGCCTGTGATTATGGGGACATTAAACATTATGCCCATCTGTCCCGGCTACTTAGAACCAGTTTAAAACGCAAACGACCCTTGAAGGGCAAAGCGAAGCCCCTTCCTGAACAGGTCGTTTATTACACCGACGGTTTAGTACTTGATTAACCGTCTAAAGGAGAGTCACATGACCCACAGACAAGGCGCTAGTCCACGATTATTGGCCCTAATTGATTGCTTTAAAGAAGACCTTTTAGAGGCAGAAAGACGATCAAAAGAAGAACCAATAGAAGCCTGCCAGTTGTTAATCCACAACTCGCGGAGTTTTCTGACGCAATTAAGTGACGCACTTTATCAGAATCAGGACCACAACTAAGAAGGAGGGGGAACCATGGCAACTTACGGCTATGTTAACTGTCAGTATCCCTTGCCGACAAATGATCAATTAAAAATTGTCAAAGACTACCACTGTGTTGCGATTTTTATCGAAAAAGCCAGAAGCCGTGAACGACGGGAATTAAGGCAATTGATTCATCAAGTGGCACCAGGTGACACGGTCGTCATTGCCAGTTTACAGGTGTTTGGCAAAACAGCAGCGGATACCATTCACATCATGAACGTACTAAAAAGCAAACAAGTGCGGTTAATTAGTTGGAGCACACAGCTCCATTTGAATTATTACAAACGAACAGCTGGTCTTTTTTAGGGAAGAAAAATGGGGAGGGAAGAGACAGGCGTTAACGAGGAGGAACAAATGTGATACGGGAAAAATGGAAAGTGATCGGGCTCAGCCACTATTACACAGTCAAACAGTTACGCCCACAACGCAAAGGAACACGACAGTTGTTGGCTCTGGATCGGGTAAGTTTTAGTCAATCCTACGGTGAAATCGTCGGGGTGATTGGCGGCAAAGGCTCAGGAAAAAGCACCTTAGGTGCTATTTTATTAGGTAAAAAACCGAGCGAAGGGTTGATCTCAGGAAATTCAGAAACAGGCAAAGCGCTCGTCCTGCCAGATCACCGTTACGATGAACGGACAGGGGAAAGCTATACCCGCCAACAATTGACAAAATGGGGCATTCCCAAGAAAAAAATCGGGGAAACGATGGAGCAGATCCTCTCCTTTTCAGAATTAGGTGGCCAGTTTGGCGTGAAAATGAAGCATTACTCACTGTCGGAAAAAAGCCAACTGGCCATTAGTCTGTTGTTACATGTGGCGCCGACGGTGATCTACATTGACGAGTCCCTCTTGCAGGTCAAGGAGCATTTTTACATTAAAGTCTTTTTGTTTTTGGAGAAGCTTAAAGAGTTGGGCTCAAGCATCTGGATTGAAACAGAACAAGTCAAACGAATTGAAACCTACTGTGATCGCCTGATCTGGTTGGAGTTTGGTCAACTAAAACAACACGGCAACGTCACCGATGTGCTGACGGCCTATTACGATTACTATTTTCAAATTAAGCGCTTAAGCCTGAAGGAGCAACAAGAATTTTGGGAAGAAGGCTATCAAGGACAAATCGAGGAAACCCTGATTGAAGAGCCACCAGAGACTATAGAGCAATCAAAAGTGGTGGCCCTCAGCCAAGTGGAGCAAGAACCAGTTCTTGAGGAACCAATCGAAGTAGAAGACCAAGCAGACACCCCAGTTTCCGAGTCGCCGAGCCGCCGCCAGCGACAGCCAACCAAAAGCAATTATAACTGGTTAATAAGTCTGGGACTTTTAGGAGGCCTGATGGGACTGGCTTTTTTTGTTCTTTACCCTCGCTTAAAAGCCACGACTCAGCCGATTTTACCTCAAACAGGGCCAGTCTCAAGCATTAATAGCCTTGACTCAACAGTCAGTGCCACCTCAGAGACCTTGCCAGTCAGCTTAGCTGAAGAGCTTCCGGGAACCTACCGAGTGAAAGCCGGCGAGAGCTTGTCAGACATCGCTCAAGCACTGGGAATTAGTCTAGCTGACCTACAAAAATGGAACCAGTTAACGGACTATCAGATTCAGCCTAATCAAGTACTAGTCACCGTTCCGCCCATTGAGACGGCTCAAGAGGAACCAACAATTGCCTTAGCCGACTTTAACCATACCGTTAAAGATGGCGAGAGCTTGGCCACAATCGCAGAAACCTACCAAATCAGTCTGGCGGACTTACAAGCGGCCAATCAGTTAACAGAGTTGACGATTTACGCAGGCAGCCAACTGTCCTTGCCCGCAACAGCAAAAGCGCCAGAACCTGAGCCAGCTCCCGTTCCTTCAAAAGAAGTCGAACCAGTTTTACCTTCAGCTGAACACGTGGTAGCAGCAGGAGATACTCTTTACAGCATTGCACGAAAATACGGAGTTGATGTCATGGCCATTCAGCAAGCCAATCATTTACAAACCGAACAATTATCTCTAGGGCAAGTCTTACACTTGCCTTAGAAAAGGAGGCAAATATGTCAACAGAGATTGAAGCAGTCGCAACAGACCTAAAAGCCACCATGGCCGAAGTCATGGCGGTGTTAGCAAGAGAGTTGGATGAAAAAAACCATCAATTGGAGCGGGCTCAGCAACAAATTCTGGCTCAACAACAATTAACGATACAGGCAAATGAACGGATACGTTTATTGGAGAATGGCCATTTTTCTCAAGGGGGAAAAGGAAAGCGGACAATTAGTAAAGGATAATATTTTTTTCATAGTCACTAATCGTTTCTTGAGATGGAAATGTTGATTAGTTCAACGTGATTTTGAAAGAAACACTAACTGTTTTGGAGGGGCTAGTTCAATTTATAACAGTTAAATAAAATGAGTTCATATGAATAGAAACACTTTGAAGTGCATAGTAAATGTAAAAGAAATAAAAGCGAGGAGGAAGAATAATGAACAAAAATGTTAGGGGTTTGTGTATTTTAGGAATATGTATGGTGTTTTTTATGTGCTTTGCTAAAGTTGAAGCTTCTGATGAAGTCATAGAAATTAATAGTGCAAATACGATTTCATCGGAAGAAGTATTTTCTGAAACTCGTAAGAATTCAGTGAATGGTGATTCGACAGATATGATATTAAAAACAAATGAAGAAAAAGAACTATTAGGAAAAATAGTAGATTTTTCAAAAATAGAGAATCTAATTATACTTAGTATAAATAAAGAAAGACAAGAAAAAAATTTGGCACCGTTATTTGTAAATGAAGAATTAGATAAAGCAGCAACTATTCGCAGTGCAGAAGAGCTAAAATATATAGTTGAAACAGGTAATTATTTACCGGGACACATGAGACCAGATGGATCATCATGGCAGACAGTTTTCAATGAAATAAACTATCAGTTTGCTTTAGCTGGTGAGCTTAGGCATGCGATGATGTCTAGTGATATTGGAAGTACAGAAGCATGGGCTTCCGCCATATTTAATTCTTGGAAAAATTCGACTGGTCATCACACGATATATATGGATCCTACTTTAAAGGAGCTGGCAATATCTGTTGATGGGGTTGAATGTGATTATCAATCTAGTATGGGGCCAATACGAGTTGTAAGAGTTATTTCAACTGCACTATTAGCTAAACCTAAAAATTATGTAGAAGGAGCTTCTTTAACAATTAATAGCGATAGAACCACTATACCTTTAAATGGTTCCACTCAACTTCAAGCTATTATCACACCAAATAATGCGACATTTAAAGACATAGTATGGGCGAGCAGCGACGAAAAAATTGCTAAGGTTGATAAAAATGGAGTGATGTATGGTGTAGCAGAAGGAAGTGTTGTGATAACCGCCGAGCATGTGTCATCAAGAGCGAAGGATCAAATGTCATTAGAAATAAGAAAAGTAAACAATAATTCTTTTCAAAATTCGCAAAATATGACCGTAAATAATTGGGTGGATTACAGTGATCAATCCTATCTCCATTATTATAAATTCACACCTGAGAAGACAGGAAAGTATTATAGTTTAGCGGATCAAGGAATAAAAGTACCGTTGATGAATGTCTACAACGAAGATCGCTCGATTTTGATATCGAGTGTAAGTGAAGTGGCGTTAGAGAAAGGAAAAACCTATTATATTACCATCCGAGGAGGAGAATCCTACGCCAAGAAAGTGATCATTTCAGATTTTAACGCCGGCAAAATAAATCTAGAGAGTTCATTTTTGAAACTAGGAGAATCGAAAGAACTAAATTTTAAGACCTCATTAGGTGAGGTGATCGTTAACGCTCCTATCACTTGGACCAAGCGAGACACCTATCAAACCGCTTTGGAACCTGGAAAAATAACAGGTACTAAACGCGGAACGACCACTATTACTGCTAAATTAGGTCAACTGGAATTAGATAGTAGGCAAATTTTGGTTCACGGAGAAAACGAACCAGCAGACTTTGACTTAGCTCATGAACTGACCGTAAATAATTGGGTGGATTACAGTGATCAATCCTATCTCCATTATTATAAATTCACACCTGAGAAGACAGGAAAGTATTATAGTTTAGCGGACCAAGGAATAAAAGTACCGTTGATGAATGTCTATAACGAAGATCGGTCGATTTTGATATCGAGTGTGAGTGAAGTGATGCTAGAGAAAGGAAAAACCTATTATATCACTATCCGAGGAGGGGAATCCTACGCCAAGAAAGTGATTGTTTCAGATTTTAACGCTGGCAAAATAAATTTAGAGAGTTCATTTTTGAAACTAGGGGAATCGAAAGAACTAAATTTTAAGACCTCATTAGGCGAGATAATCATTAACGCTCCTATCACATGGACCAAGCGAGACACCTATCAAACCACTTTGGAACCTGGAAAAATAACAGGTACTAAACGCGGAACGACCACTATTACTGCTAAATTAGGTCAACTGGAATTAGATAGTAGGCAAATTTTGGTTCACGGAGAAAACGAACCAGCAGACTTTGACTTAGCTCATGAACTGACCGTAAATAATTGGGTGGATTACAGTGATCAATCCTATCTCCATTATTATAAATTCACACCTGAGAAGACAGGAAAGTATTATAGTTTAGCGGACCAAGGAATAAAAGTACCGTTGATGAATGTCTACAACGAAGATCGCTCGATTTTGATATCGAGTGTAAGTGAAGTGGCGTTAGAGAAAGGAAAAACCTATTATATTACCATCCGAGGAGGAGAATCCTACGCCAAGAAAGTGATCATTTCAGATTTTAACGCCGGCAAAATAAATCTAGAGAGTTCATTTTTGAAACTAGGGGAATCGAAAGAACTAAATTTTAAGACCTCATTAGGCGAGATAATCGTTAATGCTCCTATCACATGGAAGAAACGTGATACCTATCAAACAGTTTTAGAACCCGGAAAGATTATTGGAACTAAACAAGGCACAACAACACTAACAGCTAGTCTGGGACAATTGACCCTTGATTCTTTAGAGATTAGTGTTCTATCAGAGAAATAGTTTTGTAGATTAACTTGATGCAACCTAAGTAATAGTAATTGTTGTGAATAGACAGTTCGATTAGGTAAGGAAACAAAAAAGTCCTGCCTTGATTAATAGCGATAAGTGACAGTGATGACAAGCGAAATAAACCTATTGGCAGAATCGATTTGTGGAGAAAAAGAGCGGGATAAAGGAGAAGAGATTGTGACAATTGTCCAATCTCTTTCTTTAATTTTGTACCAAAAGTTATTATCTGGGGCATCATAAATGAAGAAAAGCTCCTAAACTGACGGTCAGGAAATGGCGAGTTGACAGGGAGTATCGGAGAAAGAAACTCACTGAATTGGCACGTGGATCAGGCAACTACTTCAAACTTTGCAACAGAATCTCTTCAAGTCAAAACAAAAATGTAAAATGCAATTCCCCCTATTAAACCTGAGTTCTCCTTTCCCTCTATCTCAACCTATCACTCACTCCTCCTAAGCTTGCATTTTACAAAAAAAGCGGTTACGATATAGTCATTCAAGTAGGTAAGAATTGGATAATTTAAAGGAGTGATGGTTTAAATGAGTAATATCATTGGCTATTTAGATACTCAAAGTGATATACAGCTCATGTCAGACTTTAATCTTAGTCATCGTGATTTGCGAAAAACAGAACTTTTTTTATTACTAAAAGGTACAGCAAATCTTAAACTTGAAGAGGTTGATTATGTGATGAGAGTGGATGATTTGATTGTTATCAATAAGCATGAGGAGTTTCTTTTAAAGAGTCAAGCTGGAGATAACCTCCTATTTCGTTTTTCCATTTCAGATTTTTTATTATCACAGGCGTTTGATGCGGAACATATTAGTTTCAATTGTAATTCTATTGCGAAAACCAATAAAAATTATGAACAATTACGTCGAAATATTGTGACTATTATTGAATTGTTATTATTTGAGAATGAGCGCACTAATTTTTTGCAGCTTAGTAAAATTTATAAGCTATTGAATGAATTAAGTAGCTTATTCAGCATTCAAAATGAGGCTGGACTCAATCATGATGAGCGCATTTCTCAAATTACGAGAGAAATTAAACAGCGATACTATGAGAAAGTCACGTTGCAAGATATGGCAGAGTTAGTTCATATGGATGGGGCTTATTTATCCAAGAAATTTAAGGAAGAAGTAGGACTTAATTTTAAAGACTATTTAAGTGATGTTCGACTACGTTTTGCCTATCGAGATTTATTAAGTTCAGATAAGTCGATTACCCGTGTGGCGGTCGACAATGGTTTTTTTAGTGTTAATGCCTTTAATAAAAAGTTTAAAGATGTCTATAATAGTACACCGTCGGAATACCGTCAGCAAAATAAACTGGAAGAAGAACTTGTCTTAACTCAGCCGACAACGGAGATGAAAGCTCATTACCAGGAGTATAAGGATAGTAAAAACTTAGCTGTTGGTGGAAAAGAATTTAAGCTAGAATTAAATTTTTCTTCGTTAGAACCGCGCTTAGTCAAGGATACATGGCGTTCTATTTTAAATATCGGACAAGCAGAGATTGTTTTAAAAAGCAATTTGAAAGAACACTTGGCCCTTTTACAACGAAAACTAGAATTTAAGTACGGCAGAATCTGGGCCCTCTTCACACCTAAAATCTTAGGCGAAGACAGTTATCATTTTGAAAGTGTCGATGAAATTTTAGATTCACTCTTGGAATTGGGGCTTATCCCCTGGATTAGTCTGAATAAATCAGCGGCGAATTTTCGTGAAAGTGAATATTCACCAGGGAATTGGGCCCGAATTATGGCGAGCTTTTCAACTCATTTATTAAATCGATATGGGCGTCAGCGAATTAAGAATTGGCGAGTTGAAATTGTTTTAGATGATTATCAAGATGAAGAGGTCAGTACTAACTATCGCGATTTTTATCAGCGGACAACCACTATTTTGCGACAAACATTGCCAGAAATTGAAATAGGGGGTGGCAATTTTCCTGCAACTACTGATATTGATTTAGCTCATTTTCTTGAAGTAGAGTTGGCAGGCTGTCAATTTGATTTTTATTCTTTTGGCTTATTCCCATACGCCTCCAAATTAGTGCGGGAGAAACGGAATTTACAACGAATCAGTGACCCGGATTTCTTGCGTCAGCAAGTCAAACTAATCAATGAAGTAAAGTTGGAAAAGCCCGTCTATATTTCTGAGTGGAGTAATACCGTTTCGCGAAGTAATTTATTAAATGACAGTCTTTATAAAGGTGCCTTTATGGTGAAAAGTCTGTTGGATTTATTTGAAGAAGTGGCTGGATTAGGCTATTGGCTTGGAACGGATTTAGCTCAGAAGAGTCACAAAGGAGCTGAATTATTATCCGGTGGGAGTGGCTTGATTAATAAGAATGGTTTAGCTAAACCAGCCATGACTGCGATGATATTTTTTAATCAGTTAATTGGTTTAAAAATTTTGTACAAAGATGATTACCATTTAGTTTGTTCAACAGAAGAAGAGGAGTTTTTTATTTTAGGTCATCAATACACTCATCCTAACAGTCTCTACTTTTTAAAAGATGAATCTCAATTAAAATTAAATGAAGTAACTAATTTTTTTAAGGAAGAGGAGTTTCTTGATCAGATTATTTTAAGAGATATCCCTAATGGAAACTACGAATTGAGAATGTTTAGTTGTTTAAAAGGACATGGTGATTTACTTGAAGAATGGGCTAATTTTAATTATTCGAGTAACTTACGTGCATCAGATTTAAGTTACCTTGATGCAAAAAACAATCATCTTCAAACATTAGAAGAAATTGAAGTGACCGATAAATCACTGGTTTTGCAAAAAATAAAAACAACCAATGAATTTTATTTGATTAACATTATTAAACGACAATAGATCAGAAGAAGACAATAATCGTCAGATGATTATTGTCTTTTTTGTGCTGATTTTATATTTACACAAAAAAGTGAGTGAGATTTACACAAAAATAGGAATTCTTCGTAAAAGAAACCGTTTTACAATATGGATGTAGCACAAATGAAGAAGAAACTGAGGTGTTGGAATGAAATTAGGAATTGTCAGTGCCATTTTAGATCAGAGTGATTTTAGAGAAGTAATCGATACTGTGGCGGCGAATGGACTCGATTGTGTGGAACTTGCCTGTTGGCCACAAGGAAAGGCAGCTCGGCGCTATGCGGGTGTTTCTCATATAGATGTGGTGAATTTAGACGCCGTAAAAGCAAAGGCCATTTTATCATATGCTGAAAGTAAACAGGTAAGCATTTCTGCGTTAGCTTATTATCCTAATCCTTTAGATGAAAACTTAGAAAAAAGACAAGAAGCCATTGACCATTTGTATCATTTAATTGATGCAGCCAAGTTGTTAGACGTGAACTTAGTGACGACTTTTATCGGACGAATGCAGTCGAAATCTCTTTTAGAAAACCTCACAGAGATGGAAACCGTTTGGCGACCAATTTTAGCATATGCTGAGCAGGCAAAGGTAAGGATAGGCATTGAGAATTGTCCGATGTTATTTACAGCAGATGAGTGGCCAGGAGGACAAAACTTAATGACGACGCCGGCGATTTGGCGAGAGGTATTTAAGCGTTTGAATAGTGAGTATTTAGGTTTAAACTATGATCCGTCTCATTTTGTCTGGCAACAGATTGATTATCTTGCTCCTCTTTATGAATTCAAGGATAAGATTTTCCATGTTCACTATAAAGATATAAAGGTGTATCCTGAAAAATTAAAAGATGTCGGCGTAATGGCAACGCCCCTTGACTATATGAGTCCCAAACTACCAGGCTTAGGTGACGTTGATTGGGGTCGCTACGTTTCCGCTTTAACAGATATTGGCTATACTGGCAACACTTGTATTGAAGTTGAAGATAAAGCCTTTGAAGGGAGTTATGAGGCGGTTCAACAATCAATTACATTAAGTACGCGCTATTTAAGAAATTTTGTAATTTAAAGAAATAAAAGGAGGTTCGCCGATGTTTGCAATGCGAATGAAATTAAATGAAGAAATAATCAAGAAAGAATCGATGACGAACTTGTATATCAATGGGCAACCAAATGGATTTGAGTTTGCTATTCAATTGGCCTATTACCGTGGACATTATTTATCAGATATTGAACTCTTTGAGCTTTATCTAGGCGAGGAAAAAATAGCACCAGAGGCGATCACCTTTGAACTAAAAGGCAAAGAGTTACCACTTTATAAATTAAATTATGCTGTAACAGAATTTTGGAGTCAAGTTGAGTTGGCTAAAATTCGCGTCTTATATCCAGGAGGGCTAGATGCTGGGAGCCATGAATTAGAACTAAAATTGCGTCTACGCATTCCTTATATGGAATTAGGTCCGAACCATCAATTTATGCCCTTAGATTCTGGGGATAAACTTACTTTTGAGGTGGCGTGAAAGGAGATTAGCAGATGAGTAAGATTCAATTAGGGGCAACACTGTTTTGTTATGGCACCGAATATGCTCGTTATGAATATGATTTTGCGGACTGTGTTAAGGCGGCAGCTTTAGCAGGGGCCAGTGGTTATGAGATTGTAGGTACACAAATGATTCCTTCATATCCTCAAGTCAGTCAAGAATTTTTAGGATTGATTCAGGAATTAAGAGCGACTTATGGTATTGGTCCAGTGGCATACGCTGCAAATAATGATAAAGGATTAATGCCTGAGCGAAACTTAACTGATGACGAGATGTTGGCCGATGCAATTATTGATTTAAAAGCTGCCCATAAACTAGGATGCAGTGTGATGCGTGCTCAGTATATGTTATCACCGGCAGCCTTTGAACGTTTAGCACCTTATGCTGAACTTTATCAGATTAAAGTAGGCATCGAAATCCATAATCCAGAAACTCCGCTATCGCCATTGATGCAAGAGTATTTAGCTGTGATTAAAAATACCGGATCCAATCATTTAGGGTTTATTCCTGATTTTGGTTGTTTTGCGATTGCTCCCAATAAAGCTCATTGGATAAAAGCGTTAGAGCGCGGCGTAGCCGAGGAGCATCTAGAATTGGCAGCTGAACTACGTTATCAAGGGGTGAGCTTAGCCGAGGCCCGCGAGCAACTTTCAGAACGTGGGGCTCATCCTGCAATCAATGAAGCACTTCAGGGGATGTATGGTTTTGTTCAATTTAAGAGTAAAGAGCAATTGCCACAATTACTGTCAGAGTTAAAAGAAATTTTACCTTATTGTTTTGAACTGCATGGTAAATTTCATTATTTAGGTGAAGATTTACGGGAGCCAAGCATTCCATATGAAGAAATTTTAGCGGTTGTGGCTGAGTCAGATTTCGTTGGTTACTTAATGTGTGAGTATGAAGATGAACTTTATTGTGGTGGGACAGAATTCACTAAACGACAAATGAAGATGGCGAAACAACTTTTAGGACAAATGAAATAGATGGCGGCGAATCAAAAAATAACTAAAAACAGTGTTCAACGTTTCTATACCAATTTTTTTAATAAGCAAGAGGTAAGTCATGCAGATGATTTGATTGCTGAAAATTATATTCAACATAATCCAAATGTGCCACAAGGAAGAGCCGGCTTAATAGCAGCCTTTCAAGAAAAATTTAGTTCCCAAGAATACTTTCAATTAGCGATAGATCACATTCTTTTAGCTGATGATTATGTGGCAGTCTTTTTGAGAAGTGTGACGGAACAAGGATGCACGAAGGCCCATGTTGTTGATTTGTATCGAGTTGAAAACAATCAATTTGTCGAGCACTGGGATTATTTTGATAAGAGGGGGTCATAAAAATGACGAAAAAATTGAAATTTGGCATTATCGGTTATGGTTTTATGGGGCAGACTCATGGCGAGACAATTCAAAGACTCGACTATGCTGAGTTAGTTGCGGTTTGTGACACAAATGAGGCGCAATTCGAATTTGCACCAGAAGGAGTTAAAACTCATACGAGCGCAGATGAGCTATTAGCAAATTCAGACATCAATACGGTCATTATTGCGGTACCAAATCAACTTCATTTAGAGATGGTAATTAAAGCCGCGGCTGCGAAAAAAGATATTATTTGTGAAAAACCACTAGGGATGACAGGCCAAGAAGTTAAGAAAATGATCGCTGTGACAGAAGGGGTTGTTCGATTTACAACTCATCATCAACGACGCTGGGATCATGATTATCGCGTGGCCAAAGAAGTTTACGAAGCAGGAACCCTCGGTGAGGTTTACACGATTAAGAGTGCTCTTTATGGCTTTAATGGGAACATGCATGACTGGCATATTTATCCCGAATGTGGAGGTGGCATGCTATACGACTGGGGGGTACATTTAATCGATCAGATTTTATGGCTCGTTCCAGCCAAGTTGAAAACCATCTATGCTCATGTCAACAACGTTGTCAATGAGCAAGTCGATGATTATTTTAACATTCAACTTTATTTTGAAAATGGTGTGAACGCCCAAATAGAACTAGGGACTTACTTTTTAAATAGTTCTGACAATTGGTTCGAACGTCACTGGTTCCTTGGGGGAAATAAAGGTAGTGCTAAAATTGATGGGTTTAATCCAGTTGGAGAAATTACCCGAACTTCGGAATTGTTAAGCAATGTTCCCGGACAAATCACCATGACTCATGCTGGTCCTACCCGAAGTTTTGGTCCGGCACCAGCTGGTAGGATTTTAGTGGAAGAATTACCAAAGGTTGAGGTTAATCATCAAATGTTCTTTGATAACTATTATGCCTTTACTCAAGGCCAACAAGCTTTAGTTGTTAAACCAAGTGAAACATTACGGTTAATGGAAGTCTTAGATGCTATTCGCGTAGCGGCAAAATATAATCAAAGTATTCATTTTGAATAAATAAAGAGTGATTCCCAAAAGGGGTAAGGAAGGAAGAATAACATGTCGAAAAAATTAAGAATTGGAATTATTGGCTGTGGAGGGATTGCAAATAATAAACATTTCCCAGCCTTAGCAAGTCAAAGTGACAAATGTGAGATCGTTGCTTTTTGCGATACACAAGTTGAACGTGCCCGAGAAGCTGCGGAAAAATTTGGGAGTGAAGAGGCGAAATTCTATGCTGACTATCACGAGTTACTTGCAGATAAATCAATCGATGTCGTCCATATTTGTACGCCAAATGTGAGTCATAGTCCGATTGCGGTTGCCTCTTTCGAAGCGGGCAAACACGTCCTATGTGAAAAACCAATGGCTCACACGACTGAAGCCGCAGAAAAAATGATTGTTGCTTGGAAAAAATCAGGTAAGAAATTTACCGTTGGCTATCAAAATCGTTTTAGAAAAGAAGTGACAGCCTTACAAGAATCGTGTGCGAACGGGGATTTAGGTGAGATTTACTTTGCTAAGGCACATGCAATACGTCGTAAAGCAGTTCCAACTTGGGGCGTATTTCCCGATAAGTCTCAACAAGGAGGCGGACCATTAATCGATATCGGTACCCACGCATTAGATATCACTCTTTGGATGATGGATAACTATGAAGTTGAATCTGTCACTGGCTCAGTTTTTCATAAATTAGGCAACTTACCAGGTGCTGATGCAGGGAACTTATTTGGGCCTTGGGATACGAACAATTTTGAAGTAGAAGACTCAGCATTCGGTTTTATTAAAATGAAAGATGGGTCAACGATTTTCTTAGAAGCATCTTGGGCGTTAAATGTTTTAGAATCAAAAGAAGCTGCAACGACATTATGTGGAACAAAAGCTGGTGCCCAAATTGAAGCAGGGATGAGTTTTCCTGTCAATCAATTAACTTATAACCGAGCTAAAAATGGCTTGTTAACGGAAGAAAATATTAGCACTGCAGGAAACATTGCCTTTTTTGAAGGGGGCGACTCAGCTCCTGAAAAATTAGAAGCAAAACAGTGGTTAGAAGCGATCATTAATGATGCGGAGCCATTAGTTAAACCAGAGCAAGCCTTTAAAGTGACACAAGTTTTAGATGCCATTTACCAAGCGGCTGCGACTGGTAGTGAAGTTAAATTATAAACAAATCATTTATCCATCGTGGTAAATAATCAGAGAGATAGTTCCATTGGCTTATTTAAAGGGAACTATCTAACTGAAAAATAAAGAAGGAGGCTTCGATATGTTTGAAAAGTATTTAGTAAATCCAACTGGCTTTCGCAATGTAGAAAAAGACGGTGAGGTAATCGGTTATGAGGTTCAACTGCGGATTCCTTATTATCGCGGTTTAGCAATGAGTTGTGTGGAAGTAATTGACTTAACAGTCGATGAAGAAAGTGTGAGTAATCAAGCGATGTTAATCACGGTTAAAGGGGAAACCTTTACTTTTGCAGAATTACCAACAGCAATTAATCATCGGTGGGAAATGATTGAAACCATTACGGTTTTTGTCAATCAGCCTGGTGGTTTACAGGCAGGCGAACATAAAGTTCATGCATTTGTGAGTTTACGTATTTCATATTTACCATTTAACAACACAGGCGAAGATGAAAAAGTATTAGTATTAGAAGGGTAGGAGCTGAGAAAATGAGTAATCAAATTAAACGCGGTGTATCGCTTTATAGCTATCAAGATGAGTTTTACACCGGTAAAATGACATTAGAAGATTGTATTCGTGAAGCCGCCGCAGCAGGTGCGACGGGAATTGAATTTTTACCAGAGCAAATGATTCCGACATTCCCTGATATTTCTGATGAGTTTGTCGCTCAATGGGAAGGTTGGTTGAAAAAGTATAACGTTGAAGCTGTTTCTTATGATGCTTTTTTAGATAATAAATTATTTGCTAATCGGATGTTGACGACTTCTGAAAACGTGGCGATGATGAAACGTGATTTAAAAATTGCAAGCCGTTTAGGCTTTAAAATTTTAAGAACCTTGGTTTCAACCCCCCTTGAGGTAATCAAAGAAAGCCTGGCTTATGCAGAAGAAGTGAATGTTAAAATCGCGTTAGAAGTCCATGCGCCATTTACTTTTGGCACACCATGGTTTGAGGAGCGTTTAGACTATATCAAAGAAAGCGGGACCAAATGGTTTGGAATCATGCCTGACTTTGGTATTTTTACAAAACGTATTGGATCAATTTTCCAAGATAGCTATATTCGCAAAGGTGGCACGCCAAAAATTATTAAATGGGTTAGCGATAATTATGAACAAGGCGTTAATCGAGACGAAACATTTGAAAAAGTCTCCCAGATGCCTGAGGCAACCGAGGCTGATAAAGCATTTGCTGAATTTTGTCGCCATTTTGTTTATACTGATCCAGAAATCTTAGTTAAAAATATGCCTTACATCGTCCATATTCATGGTAAGTTCTACGATATTACCCCGGAACTAGAAGAAACAAGTATTCCATATGCAGATGTGATTAACACCTTGAAAAATGGTGGCTATAAAGGCTATATTTGTAGTGAGTATGAAGGCAATCGACATATTCAAGATTATATGGAAGTTGATAGTATTGAACAAGTAAAACGCCATCAGGCTGTATTGAAAAAAGTAATCGGTTAAGTAGGTGAAGACCATGATTAAATTAATTGCTGTCGATATGGATGGCACCTTAGTAAACAGTCAGCACCAAATTTCAGAGACCAATGTGGCGGCGATTAAAGCCGCCCAGTCTCAAGGGATTGAGTTTATTATTACAACTGGCAGAAGCTATGAAGATGCAGCGCCACAGGTTGAAGCCGTTAATCTTGAATGTAACTACCTAGTGATGAATGGCAGTGAGCTTCGTAATTCTAAGGGAGAAATTATCCAAAGTCTCTATTTGGAGCAAAAAGTAGTCAGTGAAATTGTCACTGAATTAGCCGATCTGGGACTCTTTATAGAGCTCTACACAACGGGGGGAACATTTTCGCCAAGCGATAGTGAAGTAAGTAAATGGGCAGTGGCCACAAAAATAAATAATTTTCATCCAGAAGTGTCATTAGAAGAAGGTTATGCTGAAGCGGAAAATCATTTTCTTTATCAAAATATTCGGCATATCTCATCCTTAAATGATATTTTTGAAAACGATTTTGAAGTAGGCAAAATTATTAGTTTTTCACCCAAAAAAGCGTTGCTGGCTAATTTGAGAAAAACTTTGCCACAGCGTTTTCCAGTCAATGTGACCGGATCCTTTGCAATCAATCTAGAAATTACCAATCCTTTGGGCGACAAAGGGGAGGCCTTAAAGCGATACGCCCAAAAGCAAGGCATTGACTTACAAGAAATCATGACCATCGGTGATAGTTATAATGATTTAGGAATGCTTAGTTCCGAATTCGGCTATCCAGTGGCCATGGGGAATGCCATTTCCGAAGTTAAAGCCCAAGCAAAGTATCTGACAGAATCAAATAATGCCGATGGAGTCGGCAAAGCAATCAACAGATTTATCTAGCTTATTTGAAAAAACTTAAAGGGGATTATATTATGAGTTTTATGGATAATATTGAAAAAATACAGTTAGTAGCCGAAAAAATTTCGGATAATCGTTATTTGAAAGCAGTCAGTAAAGGAATGGTAATGACTATTCCTGCCAGCATTACCGGTGCCATGTGTACCTTAATTGCCAATTTACCTTTTGAAGGCTACCAAACTTTCATTCAAGGAAATGGCTTAAAATCACTTTTATTACTACCAGGTATTTTTACTAGTAATATTATGGGATTAATTGTCGTCTACTTTATTGCTTACAATCTGTCTCGCTCTTTCAAAGTTGAGGGTGTTTTCCCAGGATTTTTAGCGATTGTTTCGTTTTTAATTTTGACACCGCTAGCAACCATTGAACAACAAGTTCACGACACAGTTCGTCCAGTTGATTTTATTAGTTTTGATTACATTGGTTCAAAAGGAATGTTCGTCGGTATTTTAGTTGGGCTAGTTATCGCTCGTTTATACAGCTGGTTTATCAATAAAAATATAACGATTAAAATGCCCGCGTCAGTTCCGAGTTTTGTCTCTAAGTCATTTAGTTCGATTATACCGTTCTTTTGCTTAACGTTTTTAAGCGCTTTAGTCTCCTGGCTCTTTAAGTTAACTAGTTTTGGTAGCATTCATAATCTGGTCTACAGTGTCTTACAAGTTCCAATTCAAAAAATCGGTGGTTCTGTTGGCGGTGTCATGGTCGCTTACGCTTTGATTGGATTATTCTGGTGGTTTGGGATCCACGGTAAAGCAATTATCTTTGGCGTTTATGCACCCATTCTCCAAACAATGACCATTGAAAACATGAATGCGGCAGCAGCAGGTACCACACCACCTAACTTGATCGACTTTGGTTTTACCTCTGTCTTTTTAGAAATTGGTGGTGGCGGTTGCGTCCTTGGATTAGCAATCTGTTTCTTATTCTTTGCTAAGAGTGATCAGTATAAAAATATTGGTCGAATTACTGGGATTCCAACATTCTTTGGAATTAATGAGCCAATCACCTTTGGTACCCCAGTGTGTTTAAATCCTCATTTCTTGATTCCAACTGTTATCACACCCTTAGTAACGGGGTTGATTGGTTATCTCTCGATTACGACCGGCTTAGTTCCGCGCATGATAGGAGCTCAGTTGCCAACTGGAACGCCAACTTTTGTAAACGCAATTATTGCCGGTGGTTGGCGAGCACTTTTAGCTCAAATGGTCTGTGTGATTGTGGCAGTTGCGATTTACTTCCCGTTCTTTAAAATGGCGGATAATACAGAATATAAACGTGAGCAAGCAACACTTGAAGCAAGTGAAGAGGACTTTGCAGGCGTAGAATTGGGTGAAGGATAATGAAGGAAATTAATATTTTATTAGTATGTAATGCTGGTATGAGTACGAGTCTTTTAATTGAAAAAATGGAAAAGGCTGGCGCCATACTTGGGGTTGAGACACATGTTGAGGCGCGGCCGGTCGACGATATTAAAAGTCATCTTGGAAATAAAGAGGTCATTTTATTGGGGCCCCAAGTTAGATTTAAAGAAAAACAAATTGTCGCTCTCGTTGAAGGAAAAATACCAGTCGCGGTAATTGATATGTCAGCATATGGCACAATGAATGGTGAAAAAGTGTTAAAACAAGCATTAGATTTAGTCAATAACTAAACACTGAGAGGAAAGTGATCACACTTTTCCTCTCTGTTTTTAAATCAAGGATAGGTGAAGACATGTTAAAGAAAATAATCGGCATTGACATTGGTGGCACAACCATAAAAATGGCAGTCATTGATTTTAGTGGTACTATTCTTTCGAAGTGGGAAATCGTCACAGAAACACTGAATCAAGGTGAGAGAATTCCAGAAAGTATTATTGAAAGTATTCACGGTGAGTTGAATAAGCAGGGGACTCCCCTTGAAGACATTATTGGCATCGGTGTCGGTGTGCCAGGCCCAGTCGCTAAGGGCGTAGTTCAGCGCGCCGTCAATCTGGGGTGGGAAACTATGCCTTTAAAAAGTCGACTTGAAAGTGGCTTAAATATTCCCGTTGTTTTATTAAATGATGCAAACGCGGCCGCTTTAGGTGAGTTGTGGCAAGGCTCAATCAAAAGTGTAACGAATTTAGTTTTTGTTACCCTAGGAACGGGTGTTGGTGGCGGCATTATCATTGACGGAAAAATAATTAATGGGGCTCACTCTTCAGGTGGTGAGATTGGCCATATTCCTGTAGTGGCATCAACTGAACGAATTTGTGGTTGTGGTAATACAAATTGTCTCGAGTCTTATGCCTCGGCGGCTGGGATGATTACGACAATCAATGAACTGATTCGTAATCCTAAAGAACGTGTTACGAACGCCGAGGAAATATTTAGTTTATTAAGTAGTGGAAATAGTGAAGCCCAAAAAACAGTTGCTCTGACAATCGATTACTTGGCCCGGGCTTTAGCTGGAATTATTAATACAGTTGACCCAGAAGAAATAGTCATCGGTGGTGGTGTCTCCGCTGCAGGCTCAGCATTACTAGATCCTTTAAGAGAAAAATTAAAGCAATACGTGTTCCCGCAAATTCGAGAAGGATTAACTCTTCGTCAAGCAAGTTTAGGAAATGATGCGGGCGTTCTAGGAGCAGCCTATGAAAGCTTGCAACTTTATCAAGCTGAGGAAAAATGGTGATCCGTCTAGTTGCCCTTGACCTTGATGGAACAGTATTAAATAGTCAGGGCGAAATCAGTCAAAACACGGTCAAGGCGATTGACTCATTAATTCGCAAAGGGATCAAAATTGTGATCTGTACTGGTCGGCCTGCTTATAGTTTAAGACCGATCTTAACTCGTTTAAATTTAGTTGATGACGAGACGCTTTTGGTGAGCTTTAATGGGGCACTGGTGAGTTATCCTTATCAACAGGAAATAATTTTTGAAGAGTTTTTTTCCCCGTTGGAAATAGCAGACTTAATAAGTATCTGTACTGAAAATGACATTCCGTATCACCTTCAAACAAATGATGGGATGTACACTTTGACCAAAGAGATTCATCCTGCTACTTTCTATGATAGTCAGTTAAATGAAACAGAAGTAAAAAAATGCACCCTAGCTGATTTGAAAAAAATAAACGTTTATAAGTTGATGCTTGTCGGCACTACCGCTGAATTAAGTGATAACGTCAAGCGTTTACCGGCAACGGTTTTTGCTGACTATCAGGGAATGCGGAGCCTTGCATGTTTCTTTGATATTTTACCTAAAAGAGCCAATAAGGGTCAAGGGTTAAAAAGAGCAGCGGACAAACTTAGGATTCCAGCAAGTGATATTCTCGCGATTGGGGATAATGAGAACGATTTGAGTATGTTTGAATTTGCTGGTCAAAGTGTGGCAATGGGAAATGCAGCAACTAACATTCAAGAAGCAGCCGATTTTATCACTAGTGGCAATGATGCTGAAGGTGTCGTGACTGCCTTAAAACATTTTAATTTAATTTGAAAGGAATTTAGCAATGGATAATCAAGAACAATTAGAAGCCATCATGGGGTTAATAATTTATGCAGGAAATGCTAAAAGTGATGGCATGGAAGCTATTGAAGCGGCGAAAGCAGGGGATTTTGCTTTAGCTCAACAGAAAATAGCAGCGGCTGAAAAATCAATAGTCGAAGCTCATCATGCGCAAACAGAGATGCTAACTAAAGAAGCACAAGGCAATAAAATCGAAGTGACTTTGCTGACGATTCATAGTCAAGATCATTTGATGACCGCAATGAGTTTTTTAGATATCGCTAGAGAAATCATTAGCTTACATGAGCGAATCTCTAGTTAAGGAGATCCAATTTGGATTGATATATTTTAGAAACGGAGAAGCATTATGCAAGAAGAAAGAATTTCCCCCAAAGTGATCGGAGCAATCGTTTCGACGGGTATTTTATCCTTTTGTGGTGTACTAGCAGAAACGGCTATGAATGTGACATTTCCAATTTTGAACACCGAGTTTGGTGTCAATACCGTCACAGTTCAATGGCTAACGACGATTTATTTACTCGTCTTGGCAATTATCGTGCCGATCTCAGGTTTTTTGAAGCGAACGTTTAAAAACAAACAATTATTTATTGTTGGGATTAGTTTATTTACTTTTGGTGTCTGTTTAGATGCTGTTGCCCCGACATTTTCTTTGTTATTACTTGGGCGAGTCATTCAAGGAATAGGAACAGGAATTGGTTTACCTTTGATGTTTAATATTATTTTAGAACAAGTTCCAGCAAAAAAAATCGGCATGATGATGGGCGTAGGAACGATGATTCCAGCCATTGCCCCAGCGATTGGTCCGACTTTCGGTGGATTAATTGCGACGAGTCTTGGATGGCGCTACATCTTCATCTTGCTCATTCCAATATTGATTGTCGCATTTATCGTGGGCATTTTGACGATTGAACAAAAACAAGCCTTAGAATCCACCAGTTTTGATATCATTAGTTTAGCGGCAATTTCTGGATTGTTCGGTGGAACCATTTTTGGTTTTAGTAATATGGGGAGTCAGCCATTTTTAAGTTTCCCTGTTCTAGGTGCGTTTATTTTAGGTATCTTGGGATTAATTATTTTAGTCCTTCGATCACAAAAAATATCTAGTCCCTTATTAAAATTAAAGTTACTAGAAAATAAAGTTTATCGTGCCCATGTCATCTGTTTTTTCATTTTACAACTAGTTTTGATGGGCTTAGTGTTTATTTTGCCAAACTACATTCAACTTGTGAATGGTAGTTCAGCCCAAGTATCTGGTTTAATTGTTTTGCCTGGGGCCAGTTTAGGCGCTTTGTTCACCCCATTAGGTGGCAAAATTATGGACCGATTCGGGGCGAAAAAACCAATTTTATTAGGAAGTTTGTTTATTTTAATGTCGTTACTGTTATTTACATTTCTAAGTCAATCACTTAGTAATCTACTAATCGGTATCCTTTATTTTGTTTTTACCTTAGGTGTTGGTTTTTCCTTTGGGAATTTGATGACAAATGGATTACGTCAATTACCTCAAAGGGAACAGGCCGATGGAAACGCGATTATTATGACATTTCAACAATTTGCGGGAGCGTCTGGGACGTCGATTATTGCGGCGATTATCTCTCAAAGTCAAGGTAACGAAAGATTAAGTTTGGCTCAGACAACTGCTACAGGTGCCTATTATGGTTTTATTTTTTTAGTTGCTCTATTTTTAGTTCAAGTCATTATCCTAGTGAAAACATTCGGTATGAACGTTAAACCCAAAGTTGAAGAAGCTGTCATAAATGATTAAAAGAAGGGGCTCTTGGTCATCTTTTCGATGCTCTGTGCGCTGATGAGTCCACAGTTCGTACCTAAAGTCATCATAGTAAGTTTGGATTATAGAGGGATTATCAGAGAATTAAGAGGAGCGATTCAGGTGTCATAACTTGGATCGTTTTTTGTTGTCTATAAAAAAGCTCATTGATAACTCCCAGCCAAGGCTTCGCCTTTTCCTATATAGCTCCTACTAAATAATGACGATCAATCGTTAAACTTCCAGCTAAAAAGAAGCTGAAAGTACCACCCTCTGCTCGTCATTATGTTGATAATCCAATGGAACTATATGTTCGGATTATTTTACGAGATGTATATATATGAAAATAATTAATTTAGATTGTTTTATATGGTACAATTTGCAAAACGAAATTAATGTCAGAGGACTCGATAAACTAGAGGGGCAACCTTTATAAATCAATACCTGACGGAATTAAACAGGTTCATCTTAAACTGATTTCTTGTATACAAATGGATCGTTTTTCGATATTATTAAAATACTACAATTAAAAAGGGAGATCGATAATGACAATATCAAGTGACTTGGGGACAGCTTATGGAAACAATCATTACACCCTAGAGGAATTTAAAAATCTTATGAAATAAGGTGAAAAAATGTTTGAAATAAATTTTAAGATAGTTGAGACTGAGGAATCAGAGGCGTTTATTGGAGAATATGGATATTTTAGTTTTACTATTGATAATGAAAATTACGGAATGATCATTGAAGAAGAAATAGAGGATTTTTCTGTCTCTTTGTATGATTGGTTTTTTAGCTATTTAAAGTCCTTAGAGATTTTAGAAACAGAAAACTATGTTTTAATTAATGATATTGAATCATTTAACGTATGGATTGAGATGTGTAGAGATAAGGAAATTGTATCTGTTAGTAAAGTTTCGAGAGATAAAGTGGAGCAAGGAGGATGGGTGCGTAGAGAAAAGCTTTCTGATGTAGACTATAAATTTTGGAAAGACAAAAAAGTGTTGTTTTCAGATTTTAGAACAGAGATTTTAGAAAAATCGGCGGTGTATTTAGCAGACCTGATCAAATTGAATTCTCTAGAGAATAATAAAGTTCTTGAATTAAATGATTTAGTCACAAAATTGAAAGCAAACTAAAGTGGCACTCTACCAATTGAAATAATTTGTTTTTGGTCTGTGCCCACTATTTTTTGGAGTTGAGGATGAGAAGCTGATAAGAGAGACCTGCAAATCATTAAGGAAAAAAGATATAATAAAAGGCGATGGTCATGCAAGAAAAATGGAGAAACGTCAATCTAAAAAAAATAAGCTGAAATGTAGTACGCCAATTGAGTCAGTTCTGATTTAGGTGGTAGAGACTTAGAAAGTAACGGTGTTAATTGAATTTTTATTTTGTATGGAAACATGAATTCAACATGGTAAGATGTCTGCCATGATGAAATTAGTTTGTCAGACTCCAGATAATTCAGGAGGTCGTGATCTTAATGTTAAAGCCAGTATAGTACTTCAAAAGTACTATACTCAAAATAATGACGAAGAATACGTAAGAAAATCAAATGTTGCCTATTCATTACTGAAAAAAGACGACTGATTTTGAGAGAAGAGTTTTGCTTCATTTATCGAGTCCGGAATCATATATTTATTCGTAATCCCCCCCATTCGTTACTAGTTATATTATAGTTAATAATCAACTAGATAAACTTACAAAGGTGAAATAAAAGTCTCGTTGACATTGTCTTATTTGCGTAGTTACAGCGAATTTCGTTAAAAGGTACATTTTGCAAATATGACAACAATGTAATGTTATAAAAACCGGTTACATTGTTGTTTATAATATGTAATAATTATCGTATTAAACGATAAGGAGTGAAATGTATGAAAAAAGTATTGATAGGGTTTGTAACACTTTCTATGTTGGCAGCAACAATAGTTCCATCTAGCATTATAGCTTATGCATCAGAAGCAGAGTTTGTGTCGGGGGCTACGGAGGTACAGGCCATAAATGATGAAGATCCTGATTGGGTCACAGAAATCATTACTGAAGATCAAATTAATCAAGAAGATAGTCAACTAACCGAGCTTGAAAAGGAAGCAGTAACTATGAGCGAAGATCAGGTTGAAGACATCTTAATAGAGGAAACACAAGGGGATTCCAATGTAACGTTCTCAGATGAAGGGGTAACAATTGATGGTGTTTTTTATACCCCAGAAGAATTTGATAAAGTACTTGAAACTATGGAGGATCCAGAACAACTAAACATCGATTTGACTGAAGTTCCGGCTACTCAATCAAGAGCCTTTGCTATTCCTATGACCTACTGGGCTACTTCATATCTTTATGCAGTTCCTGGAGTGGGTCAAGCTGCACTTATGGTTACTGGAGGCATAATTTTTGCAGGAGCAATTGTTTATAGCGGGCACTGGGCTTATGGTAAAATAAGAACACATATAAATAGCCGACCAAAACCAAAATCAACAACATCAGTAAAATACACAAAAAAAGTTACAGTCACTAAAACTAAATATATCTCTTACACTTACGGTATTCCGGAACGTTTACTTGATGGTGCCGGTAATGTAAAATTGAAAGATTTTACACAAAAAGTACCTGGGAAAACAGTTAAATATAGAAATCCAAAGACAGGTTGGGTAATAGAAAAAGATACGGCTGGCCACGCTGGGAAAAAATGGAAAGTTAAGGATAAGGGGAACAATAGAAAGGCGTCTACAGATGGAAACGGAAAAATTATATCAAAATAGTTATGGTTTCTTAGAAAATCAATCAATATTTTTGAATAAACAGGAACAATTATACAATAAGTTTTTTTTATTAGAAAATTTAACTGAATTAGAATTAACTATACCTAAGTATTGTATTGATATATTGCCTGCACCGATGCTTAATCCTCTATTTTTTGAAGAATTTGACTATGATAGAAATTCTTCAAATTCGCTATGGCGAAGTAATTATCAAGAGTACTTTACTAATTTCAGAAAATTTATATACTCTATCCTTGGATACAGTCATGAGATTTTTGTTGAAACGACAATTTTTGAAGAAGTTGAGGCACCGGCGATTGTCCAAATATGTACGAAGAATGATATGGAAATATTAGAGCAAATAATTGTTAGTTCTCTTAATGAAAATGATAATACCATTATTTCGTTACCTGAAGAGAACACATTGTTAACATTTTCGGGGATGTTTATCCAAGTTATCACGACTAATATGGATATGCTTGAAAAAATGAAGCTTATCGCTTCTTCAAATGGTTTATATTGCCATCTTATGATTGATAGTAATGATTAAAATTAAACGGCAGGCCAACGCAACACAAACATGTTGTGGTGCGTTCGGTGTAATCGATGTATCATTTGTAACCGTCAAATAAAATTTAACACTTTAAGCTCATTTCAACTTTACACTTTTGCTACGATTAAAAGGCTGAAAACAGTTCATCGCATACTGAAATCTCTTCGATTTTTCAGTATACGATGAACTTAAACAATTAATTGAGGGACTGGCTTAAAATGACCTGATAAGAAGCACTGACTTTTCTTTTTTTAAAGTTTGCAACAGAACCGACGGGGCGCTAGGGCGTCCATTCTTTAAGAGTTAAAGCAACCTATCAATTAATATCAACAGTAATAGCGCTAAAAATGAAATCCAACCGAATGGTTCGGCGATATTAAACAGATAAGTAAGTATTGAAATTAACAACCAACAAACTAAAATGACTTTTTTTTAATAAGTATACTCCTGTATAGCCACCGTCATAAGGAAAATAATCGATTCGATTTTTACCTTTATATTTTAAAGGTGGAATTGACTTAAAATGATACCTGACTGTAGCTCTATTGGATGGTTGACTAATTTCTAAATGATTAATTGGTAGTTCTTCTGTGGCGAAAACCTCCTGGGTGGTTCCAACTAAAAAAGACCCTAACGCTATACTTATTATTGTTCGTTTCATCTTAATCATTCCTCCTACAAGATTTCTATAATAATTAGTATATAAGAAAAGAGGGGAATTGAACGGAGGTTATTTACTCATAATCGTTGTTTCTAATTTTTTTAATTGTCGGACAGATAATAAACAGGTTTCACCATTTATCATTGTGATTTCACGATTGGATTTATCAATGGTGTCAATTTTATCGGTGTTGAGAACATAGGATTTATGGACTCTAAACATGACTGGAGCCAAGGACTCCATTTCATTGATTTTTCCATAAAAATCGATGGTGCTGTTAGTCAAATGTAGCGTTAATTTATGGGGAATCGGGGATGTTTCAATAAACATGATATCTTCAAGAGGAAAGACTCTAACCTGATTTCCTACTTTTAATTTGATTCTATTTTTGTCAGGAGTGATGTTGGATTGGTAATGTTTTTGAGCTTGTTTTAATGCGCCATAAATTCTTTTTTGGACGATGTCGCTATCGTCCTTTAAAATGTAATCCATTGCTTCCACTTTGTAGGTAAAAGTTAATACCAGGAGCTCGCTATGGGTTGTGATAAAAATGATTTTCCCCTCAAGATCCTTCTCTCGAATGTAAGAGCCCAGCTGGATACCATTAATATCATAGCCTAGATCAACATCAAGAAAGTATACTCCTCTTACATCAGTATGATTGTCTAAATAATTGATGATTTCATATGGATTATTTGTACTTAATGTAAGTTCCATATCGAAATCTTCTATCATAATATAATTTTTAATGATGGTTTCAACTTTAGAGCGTTGTGCTTCATCATCTTCACAAATAAAAATAGATAGCATATTAAAATCATCCTTTCGTAATAGTGATTTTTTGAATAAAGACTTCATTTGTAACAGTTGTTTCTAACAATAATCGCTGTTCTAGTAAAATGAGCTCCTCGACATTAGCTAATCCAAGGCCACGATTATCACCTTTCGTGGAAAAACCTTCTTTTTTTAATAGATGGAGTGGCTCCACGTTTTCCCTAACAGTGTTTTGTATGATAAACATCAAATCATCCTTCATAATAAAGATACCGACCAATAATTTACCTTCGTTTAACGATTCTAGTTCTTCGATTGCGTTATCAAGTAGGATACCTAAAATACGAATTAAGATGACAGGGTCAACAGATAAGTCTGAAGGGATTGGTTCATTCACCTCTATCTGAACGTCAATTTTTTTTTCTTGAGCGGTAATTAATTTTGTTGTTAAGATACTCCTTACTTCAATCGAATTAATTTTTTGAAGATCATCTAGGCGAAGCATATTTGTCTTGAATAAGCTTTTTGTTTGTTTCACGCTTGTGTAGTAAAACTGTCTGAGTTCCTCCATCTTATTTTGGTCCAGATAATATTCTATTGAGGATAAGATGTTAACATAATCATGCCGGAATTTACGCATATCTTGGTATTGTTTCTTGATTTCTTCAGCGTATTTGCTCATCATGTCATATTCTAGTTTTCGTTGTTGTGCCTGAAATTTTAACTCTTCATTTTTTGTAAAGGTTTGTATAACTGACACAATGAGCGCAACAAGAATTACGTAGAACACTAAGATGAAGCCTCGTAAGAGAGGGGTGTTTTTTGCGTAATTGGCTAATAACCAGTAGGTTTGATAAGCCAATAGACTGAGCGTTAGTAAATAAGAAATAGCAGATTCATTTCGTCTACCATTGATTATGGGAAGGACCCATTTATTAATAGACCTTGCCCCTATTAAAATAAGTATAAAAGTAGTGATTAGTATAAGAAAAAAGAGAAAAAATTGTTCGATTGGTTGAGTAGCATCAATACTTTTAAGAAAGAGAGGTCTTATTAATTGGCTGGTAAGTATTTCAAGTAAATGCGCAATAGCGACAACTAATAGAGAATGTGCGACATTTTTTTTAGTTGAATTTTTGAGAGATAAAAAAAAGAAAAATATAAATAAAATAAGAGTATCAAGCTTAGAAAAATTTTGGCCAATATAGAGGCCAAAAAGCAAAATGAGAAGAATCAAAGCATAATTTATTTTAGTTTTCAAATATAGTTGATCTAAAAAAAAGTATGCAAGCGTAAACTCAAATAGATGAGCGAAACTAATGTAGGCAATTAGAAGATCAGTCATAATTTATCGCTCCTTTTATCAATTCTTTTTAAGTATAACAAATTAATTCCTAAAAAAGAACGATTCTGATATCAGAACCGTTTTTTTTAGGAATTTATTACGTTAATGCGTTTATTTTGTTAGTTAGTGATAAATCCGTAGATTATCTCAATAATTGAGTAATATTAAGTTATCAAATAGAAAAAGAAAGAAGGCCTTGTTTATGAAAAAGAAATTATTTAAAATTAGTTTAGTAACAATGAGCAGTATGATTTTAGGAACTTCGCTATTATCGTCTGCTACTGTTATGGCAGCAGAGAACGTATCTACAAATCAGAGTGAAGTTGTTACTATTGCCAACAATACCTTAAGTCAAACTGAAATTGAAGAAATAGCTGATAAATATATAACTTTTGATGCAAAAAAACAAAGTTTTATTGTGGATAATGCCATTAATAATGAATTAAACCCTATTTATACAATTCAAGTTAAAAATCAAATTGAAAAAACCAATATTGAATTAAAGAATTCGATAACAGAGGCTCAAAAAGATGGATCATTTATTCTTCGTGCAGCCACTTCGGATGGAACTGAGTACAGTTTGATGAGAGAACCTAGAGCTGCTGGTGTCAATAAAGTTTCGGTTTATTGGAATTTTGCTCGAATCTTCCTTAGTAAAAATTCTGTTAATAACATTATTCTAGGAGGTACTGGTGGGTTAGGTGCGTTGGTAGGGTTTATTCCAGGTGTAGGTATAGGTGTTGCTGTCGCTTGTGGTGCTGTTCTCGCAATAGTTGGTAGCAAACAAGTGAAAAATGGCATCTGGTTTGACTACAATTATCTAATTGGAGTATTGACTTGGAATTGGGGATGGCAGTAAAATAATTCATGGAGGTAAAATAAATGAAGAATTTTCTAAAAAAAAATAAATTAAGTATCGGGGTTGCTTTAGGTATAAGCATAGGCTGGTTATTTAATGTTTATTTTATCAAGCATAATCCATGGACATTAACAGAGTTTCTGATCGTTTTTGTATCTTTTCTCATAATTAGTTGGTTAATAAAAAGAAGATTTTTTTTAAAATAGGTCTCATCGTCGCAAAGAGGGCAAAAATCACTTTAAGAGGATTTTTGCCCTTTTTAACCGCTATTCTGACCATCTAACTTTTGGCCGAGTTAGATGGTTAATTTCTGCCACCGTCTTTTTAGCAGTGAAATTATGCTACTGAACCTTGTTAGTTCAAGGTTCTTTATATTCATATAATACGACAATAAACTATTTGTTATAAAGGAAAAAACTATGAGACTCATGGCTACTTAATTCAGGATATCAACGTCGAATTTTTTTGAGGCGCATAATATTGAATAAAGTAGTAGATAATGGCTGTTTTTGCATATGCCCTTAAAAAGGATTTAAGATATTTTCAACCTGACAATTTCAATTATCAGGTTGAGTGTGAAAGATTGATAATTGGGCTGAGTCTTGAGCAATAGGTTGTAATCAATTCCTTCTGTTTCACAATATGATCAGATCGTGTAAAATGAATAAATCTTATTCAAGAATAATTAACAGATCGTCAGTAAATGACTCACCTTATGTAGATGAAGTTTATACAATTACATTAGTGAAAATACAAAAGGAATCTGATATACTGTACGTTTATAAAGATGAGAATAGGTGTTTTATTGAAAAACCATACGCAGGAGTGTATCATGCATCAAGCAAATTATTCGAATTTTTAGATAAAAAGCTATCTCAATAGTGACAAAGAAATGTGTCTCAATAATATTCGTTTTTGATATTGGTAAATGGTTTAAATTTGCCGTTTATTGAATTGTCACTATATCTTCTTTCGTTTGGAATATTAGAAAAGTCATGTTATGATGAAGATAATGAAAAAGGACATGCGCTAACATGTCCCCATAGAGTAGCACCGTTAAAGATGGTGATGAGAGAATTACTTTATTCTAAAATAACCGAACTCGCAAAGTTGACGGTTATTTTTTTTGCTCTTTTTAGCTTCTACAATAGCTGTCACAAGTTTAACAATTGCGGGAATTAAACCAACAACTGCCACTGTCACTGCTAGAATAGTCTCAAGCAAAAGGCTAGCTCCTTTCTCCAGATTTTGGTTTTACACTCACGCGCACCACCTCACTTTCGATTGAATCCCACCATCGTCATTTACTCTGATAGCCTTTTCGGGCATCTTTGCTCATAGGACTTATCGAGTTCATGCCGCAATTGCAATGCTTAATAACATATGTCATTGCAATCATGTACCCAATGATAGGTGATATACCATACCCCATTATTGGCATAGGGAAGTTTCCGAAAAAAGTCACTAGTATCTCAGTCAAGAAATAGACACCTAATGAAACGTAACTCCAATGATATGCTCTTAATGTGAAAAATGGCAACACTAGTAATATCAAAGAGATGATCCCAAAAATAAACCAAAGCATCCCCATATCTTTAACTAGAAAAAGAATATTCTCTACGTAAGAAACTGGAGCAAGGTTATCAATAAAAACCCATGTTAACGTGATAAAAATTATCAGAACAAATAAAGAGGTATATTTTAGTACAGGCTTATCTATTTTTCTAAAAATAATAAGGGAAATTGCACATGAGAAAGATGTCAATTGTCCAGCATCTGGCTGAAATAGTAAAATAAGTAGGATAATCAATACTAGTCCTAAAGTGTAACCTTCGGGATAGTGAATGATCGTTTTATCAAAGTAAATGATTGCTAATGGTAAAAAAATACTTGCCGTATAAATTAGTATGGGACCAATGGACAACCAGCGATGAATGTTATTCGAATTACTTGTAAAAAAAGGAATAATCAATAAGAGGATAGTCATCAAGATTGGGATGAAATCAGAGCGGCTTTTAGTTGACTTCCTTTTTTTCGAAAGGTTCAAAAAAAGAAGCCCTAAGAAACAACCCAGCATCCAAATAATAATATTTTGAATCCAGATACTCAAAGGTAGGTTATTTTTCACCATAGCCATAGTTCCGATAAATATAGCAGGAAGCATAATAAGATACAGTACGATAGTTTTATACATAATTCAGTTCCTTTCTTAATCAAACAGTGATACTTTTAGTCACTAATGTAAGTATGTTTTAAATGTGATATTCATTTCAAAGAGGTCTATGTTAACTTAATGATACATGACCACCTAAAGTATTTGAAGGTAAAACTATCATAAAATTGATTTTTGGCAGACTATAAAACCGTATACAACAAGCTTTAAGTTCTCTTATTGCAAAAGGGCATATTGGCGGACGTCCCAAAATCAATAGAACAAAAATTGAAAAAGCTATGAAGCTCTATGATAAAAAAAGTATACCATTTCAGAGATGGAAACTGTAACGGAATTAAGTGCTTCAACCTTATACCGATACCTAAAACAGAGAGAAAATAGTGCATAACAAGAGATTTTAAGCTGTTTTAAAAATAATATCCTAAAATTCCCGTACACACCATTTAAATCGTCTAATTCATTTCAAAAATACTAGCAACATTAAACTAGACATGATATCGTAAAGTTACTGGTAACTTATTAGTGTTAAGATGAAAGAGATAAAAAAGCAATAACCATTTTATCGCATCGATAAAAGACTCACATAATAGAATTTTTGTCGCAATTCTATTATTTAATGGGAACTATATAGCTAAAGAATTAGGAGGACAATATGGTTAAATTAGTTGAAATTACTTGGGAGAATTTTTGGGATACGGTCAATATAAAATTGAATGAACAGCAACAAGTATATGTACCATCAGTGGCTATATTTTTATCTCAGGGATATGTAAATTTGAAACTTGGATATCCTGCTGCTTGTTTAGGAATTACATTAAATGGTAAAATAATTGGCTTTACAAAAATTGTATTCATGCCAGCTAAAACGGAACCACATTTCTTTTTAGAGGATAGTTACTTCATTGATGCTTTTATCATTGATTCAAATTATCAAAGTAAAGGTCACGGTTCCATGGCTTTTGAAGAAGTTATAAAATATATTCGAACAGCGCCTTTTGGAACTGTTAAATCAATAAAATTAGCTTGTCACAAACAAAATGATCAAGCTAAATACTTATATGAAAAATATGAATTTATGCCAACAAAATTGATTTATCCAAACAATAATATGTTAGAAATATATGAAAAAAAATAAATTTAAAATTTGTTAATCATAGCAACTTGATGTTTTCAAAAACGATTAGAAAGGGAGTGGATATAATGACTAAAAAGGAAGAAATCATAAATGGTTATACTATTAAATACCATGCGAATGGAAATACTGTATGGTCAAAAGGGAAAGTCGTTGACGGCCAACCAGATGGATATTGGGAATGGTTTAGAGTCGATGGAACACTCAAAAGATCAGGCAATTTCATCAATGGGCAAACTGTTGGTGAATGGATTACATATGATACCGAAGGAAAACCCTACAAAACTACACACAGAAAATAATTCTATGTTCTTAATGTATCAACTATCAAAAACGATATGAATTGTTCACAGAGAAGGAGAGTGATAGATGAACATCACAGAACGGAAGTTTGATACCATATATAGAATTTATGGATACGGATATCAAGGAAAAGCTTACTATATAAATCAGTCAGCTGTGATGAAATTAATTTGTTAGAGTCCTTCTTGATTTGCCCGTTTATGATATTTGCCAAAACTTCGGTTTGCTCCGTTGCTGGCACACTGCCCGCTCCCAAAATCAGTAGATTCATCTTTCTGATAATCCGTTTATATTCTACTACTTAATTCCTCAAACCAAATATGCCCAACTTTCAGACTATCTTTTTTTGAGTAAGATAGTCTGTCACGACCACGGTTATAAACCTCTCTTCATAATTCAGAAACATGAAATAATTTTGGATTTGTTGTAGTACATCACTTTTTTTACTCACCGTATCCACCTTACTAATCCTCTAGGTATTACAACTCTTTAATTTCCACTAGGTCAATTTCACTGTTACGACAAACCACATTCTCAACTTCTACATTGTCAAACTTGATTTTAGCTTCTTCCAAGCTATCAGCTTCAATTGTCCCTTCATAGTATCTTTCTAGGGTAAATTCTACTTTGTACTCCATTTAATAACCTTCTTTTTATTGCTTTAAGTAATATCTACATCCCGCCATTACGCTTTTACTTTAGCGTTGTTTTGGGCGGGGGGTTCTGGTACAATGTTAGTAATTTCTTGGCTTGACTACTGCCGATAAGGTGAAGCTATTAAATAGAATTATTTTGGAGGATAAAACATGAATTCAACAGTTACTTTCTATGTGACTCGACACGGGGAAACATTACTTAACCATTTACATAAAGCACAAGGTTGGGTAGATTCCCCATTAACTGAAAGAGGAATCCAAGCAGCTTCACAACTAGGAATGCAACTGAAAAATGTTCAATTTTCGTCCGCATTTTCCAGTGATACATCCAGAGCTTTACAGACTGGAAAAACCATATTAACTGCACAGGGGCAAAATGAACTGCAAGTTATTACTGATAAAAGACTCCGTGAGTGGTGTTTGGGTTGCTGGGAAGCAGAAAATAATGATAAGTTTATTTCCAGTATGATGAATGAATTACAGATACAAAATGATTTTTCAGAACTTAATTTCCGTCTGCCAGAAGTTCATGAGATTATTTATAAATCCGACATCACAGGAATGGTTGAACCGTTTGATATGATTACAGATAGATTGGAAAGTTTTCTCAAAGATACAGCTGATAAATTTACTCACTTAAACAATCCAAACGTCCTGATTGTTACTCATGCCTTTACTATTAAAACATTACTGTATTTGTTTTCAAAAGAAATGTTGCGAAAAAAGCCTAAAATCAAAAATGTCGATATTATTACTATTAAATGGGATGGTAAAAGTTTTTCTATCCTTGCATAATGCGCTTTTGCGGCTCAGGACGATAATGCGAATTAAGAATTGAACTGGAAATATGGCACAAGAGGTTTACAACATCCAATATTGTGCTTAATCGCATAGTACAGTATGTCTCGACTACGGACAATCTGAGCTAAAGTTTGTTGTTCCATTATTTTCCACCTTCCTAATTCAATAGCTATTACACAGATACCTTTTTCCGCTCTGCATAATGCTTCTCGCATAAGTAAAAATGCTGAACCCTTCTTAATGGCGAAGTTTTTAAACACTCGTGACATCTAATAACACCATGTCGCCCGGCCCCTTATCTCTAACCGCTTCTTTAAGCAAGTCGGTTTGTCGGGCGTTTTCCATGAATGATGCCGCCGCTGCCGTAGCTCGTCCAACGTCTTGACCTCCTGAAACTACAATCTGTTTCCCTCTCATAGCGTTCCGGGTCACATACAACCAAAAGACAGCAAGAACTCCACTAATTATTATTCCAAAGGCCACTAAACATAAGATATCCCATAGTTGGCCTTCTGGTTTCACTTCTACCATTTGTTGTTCCAATAAAGGGGCGTCATTAGGTCTAACTATTAATCCACCATTTTTCTTTCGGTAGGGTTCTACAAAATTATTAATCAGTCTCCTTATCATTAACTACTCCCCTCCTGTTATGATTCTTCCACATAATAAAAACATAAAAGTACTATACTCAAAATAATGATGGAGAATACATAAGAAAATCGAATGGTGCCTATTCATTACCAACAAAAATTACAGAATTCTGTCAGTTAAAATAGATAGAGATTATGGCCATTAATGAACTAGGTCAGCCATCTGCCGAATTTTATTTTTCACACAAATCATATGAAGCAGATGACCTTTGTATTAAGGACAAAATTAAATTGTAGGAAAATAGGCGGTTTTTGGGATTAAATGATATCAAATAAGATAGACAGCTTAGTGTTAGAGAATACGACGGAATTTTCCTACTCGAGATGGTTTGCCTATCTGTTTTATGGAAGATATTGTCTTAGCTGTCTAATCTCAAAAAAGAAGATTCTTTGAAAATGGACAAGTGTTTGTTTTAGAAAAAAGTGAATTCTGAAATTGATTTAATTAGTATTCAATATTTCGCTCAAGATTTGATAACTGCTTCAAGTATTTTAAGTTTAAGTAAAATAATGATTAAAGTAACTAAGCTAAAGTTTAAATCTATGAAACCGTAGTGTGAATGTTTAAATTAAACAGTACGACAATAAATTGGTGATCTAGAAAAATGGGTGGAAATATGTAGCCTATGCTTGTTAGAGCAGTCAAAACGTAACTAACTGTTAGGGATAATTTAAGCGGAAAAGCAGGAAGAACTATGTTAAGAAATATGAAAATTTGTATTCAATTTTTTAGGTGATATTCTATATTTTAATCTGGATAAAAATGATTGGCTATCTAGTTACTATTAAATAATCACGATCAGTCGTTAAACTTCCAACTAAAGAGAAGCTGAAAGTATGACTCTTCGCTCGTCATTATGTTGATAATCCAATGGAACTGTCTGTTCGGATTATTATACGGGATGGATATAGTTAATTTTTACGAAATAGAATTTGAAAGGATTCAGTTACAGAGAAATACTTATTTATTTTAATTTTCAAGTTTATAGAAGAAAGAGACTACTACGGTTTTTTTCATTAAGCAAAGCACTTTACTATTTTCTTAACGTAATCTTCTTCAAGACTCTATTTTGTGAAGGTTGGATTAGTAACATGATTTTTTAATAGAGATAGGGGCTGTTTGGTTTTTTTTTGTTGTAAATATTCTTTTAATTGTTTCCTGATACGTAATTTGATTTTTAAAATATAATTATATGTAAGTGATAACGCTTAATCTATACAATTATATAGATTGCTTTTTTTTTAAGGTTATTATGTACTTTTATCGTTTGTTTGTTGTATAATTGTATTATCTGATTATAAAGGAGATGGTTTAATGGGGAAAGGCACATATATAAATGATTCAATTCATGGATTAATATTTTTGACTGAGATGGAAAAAAAAATATTATCAAGCACAGGATTTAATAGGCTGCATGATGTTTATCAAAATGCCACAGTGTATCTTACTTTTCCTTCGAATAGAACTAAACGTTTTGAACATTCGATTGGAACTATGAGTTTGTGTAGTGAGATTTTTTTTAACTCAATTTTGAATGCAGATGAATCAATTCGAAATGTTTTTTTTGATCGGGCAAAGATTGAGATAGTAAAAAGTATCTCAGAAGTATGTGCGAATACCGTAAATATTGATACCTATCTTGCTGGTGGCAAAGAAAATTCTGAGGCACAGGGGATTCCTGTCATAGATTATAAAGAATCAGATTATAAATTGATTCCGTATAATGTACAGAAAGAGCATATGAATATTCACTATTTATTAATGCAATCAATTAGAATTGCTGCTTTACTTCATGATATAGGTCATCCTCCTTATAGTCACACAATTGAAAATGCAATGAACGGTGTATTCAACAAATTAAGCGAGAAAGAAAATTTAAATACAAATGAAAGTAATTACAAGAAAGTTTTAGAAAAGTATTGTCCAAAAGATGATAGTGAAGCGGATTTTCACGAAAAAATGGGACAATCAATTTCTGAAACGGTTTTGAAAGGAATTGTTACAGAACTTAAGGATTGTGACCTTGATAGTAACCAGAGTGATAAGACTTATGACAAAAACTTGAATTATTTGATTATTGGAGATTTAGTGAATAAAATCTTGGCAGATAGTGATTTTTTTAAAGATTTACATAAGATAATTGACTCCCCGTTAGATGGTGATAGACTTGATTATGTTACTAGAGATCCATTAAATTCAGGGCTACAAAAAGGTTCAATTGATTACAAAAGAATTATTAATGAAATGAAATTAATCAAAAAGGATGAATCTTTCTTATTTCTTGCACCGGTTAAATCAGTCGATGCAATTGAGGATTTTTTTGATAGGAGGTTCGATGAGTATAAAAATATTATCGGTCATCATAGGGTTCGAAAGATGGATTACTTATTACAAAATTGTATAGAACTTTTAATTGAAAGTTTCTTTATAAACAATCAAAGTAAAGAACCAGTTGAAGATGAACTGAAAAAATTATTTGAAAAAAATAAAATTCCAAAAACAGAGCAAGAAGCGTTTAATAATATACTTTTAAGAGAAAACTTTCAGCCAGCATTTAACCGGAAATTACCTGAAAATATATCAGGTCTATGGACGTTTTTAGAGGCTAATTCTGAAGTGAAAAAAGAAAGTGCGCTTGCCCAATGGAATGATTCATGGTTAATGACGTTGCTAAAACAAATATATTATGATAGAACGAAGCGCGCTGAATTGCAGAAACCTGTAATAGATATGTTGACTGAAATTGTGACTAGTGAGAAAAGATATCATAGTATTATAAAAAGAAGCGAACACTTCAAAATAATAGATACTACATTTCGTAAATTCTTATCTCAAAGTGGAAGTCAAATAGATAGAATTCTTGAGTTACTCGAAACTAAGACTATTCATCATGGGGACGGAGGTGAAGATAAAGATAAGAAGGAAATAGTAGCTGATCCGTCGATTGAGGCTATAAAGTACTTTTTAAAAATCTCACATATTGATTTTATAAATACACCGTTCTTATTGTCTAATATAAGTGCATGGTATGATTTTTTGGGAACAACAATGTCTTTAGAAGATATTGTAATTAAACACACTGAGAATGAGGATAAAGACATTTTTGTTGTTTTCAATGAGATTGCTTCAAAAACTAGTAATTCTTTTATGCTCTATGGGCATAATAATGAGTTAACATCATTCAATACAATTAGTGGGTTACAAAAATCTTTCGAAGCCAAAGTGAAAAGCTTGCCAATGTTCTACATTTTTGTGTACAATGGAAGTGATATAATAAACCAGCAAAATTCTTTTTTAGAAAGTTTGGGAGAAAAAATTGGAAAAGATTTATTAGATAATATTGAAGACTGGATAAAAAATTTATAAAATAATAGGAGAGATGTATTCATGTGCAAAATCTATGTAGAAAAATCAATGAAGAATGTGAATTTTATAATTTATAATTTATTTTTTGATAGGAAGAGAAGCGTTATTTCGGTTGAAGAACTTCAATCCTTATTGAAAGAATATGAAATTGAACTGTCTTCAAATGAGATTAGAAAAAAGATTCAACCATTTATTGCTTCAGGATTAGTTATAGATAATTATGATAGTTATTCTATTGTTTCACATAATGGAATTGCAATGTAAATAAATTACAATCATTATCATTTTTGATAGTACAGAGCTAAACAAGAAAGTAAACTCAATTCATTAAATTAAAGGAATTGAGAGTTTTCAATTGGTTGAAAAACCTTAATTAAAATGGCTATTTTTCAAATAGTGTGAATGGCTAGAAATTGGTTGAAATGAATTTTCTTAAGCAATTTCATCAATTGTGGTGAAATTGCTTTTTTGTGTTGCTTAAAATATACGTGAATATGAGTAAGCGAGTATTACAGCATGGATGCGCAAATAGTGTCATATCTGCTCGATTTTTACATAAGTTTCATAAGTAGCTAGTCCCAAACGGATTGGGGGGTTCCTTTTCGGTTTATACTGGGGTTATGAAATATCCGAGGCGGGAAACTGAATGAGTCGACATTCAAAGATTGTTCCCGTTTAATTTGCAGACAAACCCATCTCTAAGCAAATACAAGAGCGAAAATCGTCTATTGCCTGTAAGCTATCAATAGGAAAAACAGAAATTTGTTTGTACAATGGTAATAATAAGTAATTCTATTCGATGTTTTAAAGACGTTGAAAACGAGTGTTCGTTGATATTGTAGTATCTGCATTGGTAAATACAGTGGATCTTAACAGTAAGTTAATCAATGCAATCTTTATTCTTCACATAATAGCCGCCTATTTTTTATAGCATTGAATGATTCAAGATTATATTCTTTTGATTTTGAAGTAATAGATCCCCGGCTATAAGTGATTTTAACTTTTCTATTTTCATTAAATGAATCGACATTTTACTTAATTTTTAGCTTCTGAAGGTTTCCTACCATTCTCATCCAGTTCAATGGCAGAAAGATCCAAAATTTTTTTTCTGGAACATTATTCTGCCTTTCATTTGGTACAAATGTAAGGTATTTGTTTTCGGCGGACTTAGAAATAATTTCACCTTTTAATACCACAGGTGGTCGTTCGTTTACATAATTAGTAGTATTTTATTCAACTTCCTTTTCCTTGCATCCTGATAATAAAAAAATAAACATGCATATTAGTATTTTTCTAATAAATATCAACTCCTACTTCTCTTAATGACAATAACAAGCTAATTTCGCTCATCTATAAACACCCCCAAAAGTTTTCGCCTATTAAATAATCCATAATACCTAAATAAAATAATAGAGTCATTTAAAATACTGTTAATGACTCTGTGGTTTTGCTTGTCCCTTTTCTTTTCTATATAATCATTTAGCACACACGTGATTACATTTTTTCTATTTTCGTATTCGAAAAATGGAAATAACTATTTCATCAAACCGTTTATCATATAGAACTTGTGCCAAAATACAAATAGGTCAAAAAGAGGCAAATCTCTCAGCCAATATTCCGCCTTTTCCTATATGAAACTATTTATTTAAGCATGTTATTTTATGATATGTTTATTATATCCAAATAAAAATTAATAAACTGTAATTATTAAAACGTTAATTTGATTAGAAGGAGTTATTTAATTAACCCTCGTAATAAGTTAATAGGAGGAGTAGGATGAAAAAAAAGACGATGGATTGATCTAAGCTATTATTGGAGAAATGGTACAAATCACAGAATAATATTCATGTCAGAGGGACAACGAGCGAATATGAAGTTGACTATTTGAAAATTGTGACGAATCAGGCTTTTAGACGGCTACAAGATAAAACGCAAGTATTTCCACTGGATAAAAATGATTTTGTTAGAACGAGGCTAACTCACTCTATAGAAGTCTCTTACTTTGCTAAATTGATCATTCAAAAATTCTCTACGTTAATATAGTAGAAAGGCGATTATGGTCGAGATGATTGGTCAAATGTCCGCAATTGTTAGCGCTGCAGGTTTATTGCATGATATAGGTAACCCGCCTTTTGGTCATTATGGAGAGACCAGCATCAAAGTTAGTGTCTGAAGTTTATTAAGAAGTTTTTTAGTGAGGAGATTTGAAATTTAACTTGACAAGCAATTCCTCAATTTAACCGCTTTCCGCTGAAAATCAAAAAGATTAGGGGGGACGTAATGGATGTAAGAGATAATGATATTAAATTTAATACAAAGAGGATTTTAAAAGGGTTCTTCGCAAATGAGCATCAATTGGACAAAGCATCTGTAGATCCGCTATCTATAAGAGCTGCTTCCTTTATTAGTAACTATGAGGAGGCCGGAGATGTCGATTTTAAAAACGACTTGTTAGAAGTAATAAAAATATACAGGCAAGGACTTGATACATACGGCCCCAACATACTAACATTTATTATTGAACAAGATAAAGATATCACGAACGAAAATAATTTATGGCAAAAAAAGCATGATCAAATTAGTAAACTATATGATAATAGTGATCCTTATGATACCTTTGAAACGGCATTAAACCTTATTGGCGACATGACAGAGGGAATGATAAAGTACCATTTTAGAGAATTATATAAGATAATTTATTATTTAGAAAATGGGTATAAACTAGAAACAGGTAAGTTGAAGAAAATAAAATTGGGAGTAATGAACGACTATTTACTAAAAAAATGTAATTTAAATATGAGTCATCTATTTCGAACTGAATTACCTGTTCGATATAAAATTAGTAATTGGAGAAATTTGGCTCAACATAAAAATTATGTAATTGATGGTCTGAAGGCAGAATTAAGATTTGAAACTGGAAGGAAATACATTTCTCATGAATTGTCGACAGACGAAATGCTAAGATATTACGCCGAGATAACTAGAATCGCTAATTTACTGCAATTAGCGAGAGAGTTGTTTATTGCGGATTTTACAGGTGAAATTACGGAGCTTTCTAAAATTGAAATGATGAAGTTAAAAGAGTCAATACCGGCAATTAAGTCAGAACTATTAATAGCGGACTTTGAAATTACTTTGTCGCTGATGAACTTGAGATTGGAATCATATGATGAATCAAAAGAGTTGATTGTTGTGTACATTGATGAAACTGAAGAAGAAAGTAAATATTTGAGTAATTATACTTATTTACCATTTATACTCTACAAGGTTTGGAAAATATTTAGAAAAAGTCAAGTCAAAGTGGAGTATAGAGACTACAAATCGGAGCCATATAGTTTATTAAAAATGAATGGAATGACATGCCAAAAAGTTGAAAATGAAGGGGATTTGAGACTTTTGTACGAAGAAATTTCTATATTCACTTGTGAAAACGATTAGGTATATAAAAACTTACTTATACCTCTTCAAGGATTGCTCTTAAAACTATAAAAGAGCAGTTCGTTTTTGATTTTCGGTCAAGTAAGCCGCTAATTACTAACTGGAGAGCGCCCAGTTAGAGTAAGGGCTAAAGAAATTGTGAAAACTTTTGTCTGAAGTAGTGAGAGCAATTATCAAGAAACCTAGTGAGTCAATTGTATCGAAATGTGAACTATATGCAAACCGAAAAGGGAAGTTGAGCCTTTTGAGTCTGGGAGAGAAGCTTGCGGCAGTGTCGGAGTTCAGATGCGGGCAACGAACTTTTAAATTACGGAATTGAAAATATTTTCTATAAATACCAAGATATTTTTTGGAATTGCTTAAAATGCAACTCCTCACTATTTGAGGTGTACTTTCGCAACAAACTACTAAACAATCGAGGGAATATTAGGGAAGTTCAAAATTGATAGGGCATTTCAGTATCTCGATAATTGAGATGTATAAAGAAATTTCAGTTGAAAGAAAATGATAGTATTGGTAAGCATAACAATCAAATAAAAATTATCAAAAACTTCTAAATACTTGAATGAGATTGGACCATTAATAAAGATGATAAGTATGAAAACGAGTATAAAAATTTAAAGAGTTTTCATAGTTTTGAACTATTATAAAGTGGTATTGAGGTTTCGTCATTGCTCAAGCCATTGCCTTTTCAAATATGAAAAAGGATGTAGTTAATGCAGAAAACGGGCTAAAATCTTTTAAGTATAGCAGGTTAAAGAAAAAAATATTAAGATCGTAAGTTATGTCTTATTCATAAATAATAATTATAAGTCCTGAAAGTGTCTTTTCTTTACAAAAATAAAAAAAGTTGTACCTATTCAGAATCTGAAAGATACAACATCTTTTATTTATAGAGTACATCTATTATAGTCTGACTAAGCGCCTTAGAAAGATATGGAGGAACGGCATTACCAATTTGCCTAAAGGCTGCAGTTCTTGAATTTTCAAAATAGAAATCATCTGGAAACGTTTGAATCCTTGCAGCTTCTCTCACAGTAATTGAACGATTTTGTTTGAAATCTGGATGTATATAATAGTGTCCATCTTTTGAAATATGGGCCACAACTGTATGACAAACGCTTGTACCATCTATTGCTTTGAACCGATCAAGAAATATATTTGCATTTTTATGTTTGATTAGTTTGGAAGGTAAATCAGGATATCGCACATTATTTTTTTTTAGTTTTTCTTTTGCAACAATTTTATAAATCTCTAAATCATTGGAGTTATTTTTTCTAGCTATATTTTGAGTTAATGGAAGTTCAAAATTTCTGATATGGTTATCAACATACTTTGCGGGTTTGGATTCATTATAGATATTGAGTGTTTGACCAGATTCAAGAATCGGCAAATCTTTAAATAATTGATTAATTGTTGGCGGGGTTTCTTCATACTTTTTAAGTGATTCAAAGAAATTAACTCTAGAATAATCTTTTTTATACCCAAAAATGATAAGACGCTCTCGTTTTTGCGGAACTCCATAATCAGCACTATTTACTATTTTATAGTCAATATGATAACCGCTCTTTGGAAGTGAGTTTTCAAACGCTTTTTTTATCTTAGGTAAAAGATTGGTGCCGTCTAAATCCTTAAAGGAAAGTAGACCTTTTACATTCTCAAATATAAAAAAATCTGGCTCATATTGTTTTAGGAATAATGTGTAATACTGATAAAGATAAATTCTCGTGTCACGATGTTTAATTCTTTCATTTTGCGCCCTTCCTATAGTTGAGTAGGCTTGACAAGGTGGACCGCCGATTATTCCGTTAATTTTTTTATCTGATCGTTTTACATCTATTTCACTAAAGATTTGTGAGAGATTTTCTTCAGAAATAGCAAGATTAATAACTTTGTCAGTAACAGATTTTGGAACTAAATTAAGAAATTCACTTAATGTAATTTCATTGTTAAGGTACTTTTTATATATTTCTAATTGATTATTACTTTTTAAGTAATAAAAAGCATCTCTTGCTTGAAGTGTTTTACAGGCCTGGGAATCCATTTCAACATGAGCGATTAATTCGTAATTTTCGTTTCTAAATCCTTCGGTTAGCCCCCCTGCACCTGAAAACAGATCAATAATAGTAATCATGCAATATCACTCCTCAATGATATTATACCAGGTTTGTTAAATAAATAGAACAAAAAAAGAAAAATAATAGATTTCAAAAAGTGAAAACGCTATTGTATAATGATAGGGACAGGGAGGGAATGAGATGGAACTGGAAAAAAATTTTGTGAATAAGAACTATCCTTTTGGATACAAATCAAATAATATTAAGAAAATGATGGAAACTATCGATTATTTAGAACTGGAAAAGAGGTCTTATTCATACTATTATTACCATGAAGATTATTATGGAAATTTAATTTATGAAATATTAATGAATAAGTTAATGGAGAATATGAAAGACGATAGCCGATTAGATATTAGCACTCTACAAAAAGATGATTCATTGTTGTATAAAGGAGAATATTATAAATATAAAGGTGAGTCTGAGGATGGAAAAGGGGGTTATGTTTTACAAAGCGTAAAAAAAGTTGGAAATCCTGTAAAACTAATTGTGACTGAGGCGATTTTGAAAAATAGAGTAGCAACAGCTAGCAACACTAAAACTAGAAAAGCTAAAGATTTGCGAAAAATACTTGCTAAACATATAAATTTGGAAGATTATAATGCCAATAATAACAAGAAAATCATGATTATTGCAGATATGTCTATTTTGAAAAAAATATTTGAAATTAAACTTACATTTGGCGGTACTGAGTGCTATATAGGTGAACTTTGTTCTGCTGTCTATATTACAAAAGAGGGGGAGGAAAGAAGAATTCCTCATGATTTATCATACTCTGACCCGATGGTATATTTTTGTAGCAGTACTAGCGTGGCGGCTCAATACTACGATGATGTATTATACAAGACAGTACTGGAAAAAATATTCATACTTGGAAATAAATTTTTTAAAGGAAAGCAACGCGATTATTTATATTCATTGATTGATATCCATGATGATGAGAACATAGCAATTGCCTTATTTGGTTCAGCAGATATTTTGATGCAAAAAGATGGAGTTGATCCAATAAAGAATCTGGAGATGAATCATCTCTTTTCGCCAATCAAAATTATTGCTGAAACTAGTACGATGTTTAATTTTATTCCAATCCAGCATAATAGAGAGTTCACTATGTCAGTTGAAAAGCTAAGGGGAGATATTGAAAAAATAAGATTTAGTCCACAACACAAATATCTTCTGAAAATGCTAGTTATATATTTAAGAAGTATTCTAGGACAAGTAGTTGGAACATATAAATGTCTTGAAAGCATGATGATTAAGATATCTGAATACTTAGAAGTGATAGACATTGAAGATAGCGAAACCATTGACCAAAATTTATATGATTTGTATGCTAATCGATTTGGTTATGACACACATAAAGTTATTAAAAATACACTGAATTCAGGAATGAAAGTTGCATTAGTAGTAAATAATGAGTTGTCGGAAGAAACCTCTATCAGGTTTAGGAATAACACAAATGTTGAAGTGTTTCCTGTGGACCTGTTGATAACGGAAGATATGCTAGACTTCTTTGATGTGGTTATATTGAGCTCAATGACAGCGACTCACAGGAGGAAATGGGTTGCTGCTTCATTTAATGCACAATACTATATTTTGTATCCGCAAGTAAATGAGAAGATTTTCGTCAGTTCTATAAAAAATGATAGGAACTTCTTAAACAGAATAACAAAATCCGTAGAAGTGAGTAATCTTTTTGATAGTTATGAGAATGCAATTGAAACGTATATTGATTGGTATAAAAAAGTTGAACTAAACGAAAATGAAATAGAAGTAGATAAAGATATACTTGAAGTTGAGGTACTATTTGAAAGCATCTTTGATAGTAAATTGGAAAAAATAATTGAGAAAAACATTAGTTTAAGTAAAGAAAATAAAGGGGAAGATAATAATCTTGTTGATATAAATACTGAAATTCTTTTAGATAATGGTATGGTTATCTTAGGTACGGAGTATGGTAAAGTTCATGCCCTTGAGCACGGAAAATTGGTAAATAGAGAGTTACAAAATGTGAAAGAATTTGATGTCGTTGTGCAGTTTAATATACCGTATGCTAATGAAATTTATCATGATCGACTTTTAACTTACAGTTTATCAGAAAATGAATCTTCAGAAATAATTGAAGCCCTCGAATATGAGAGAATGGATATACATTGGAAAAGAAGTTTAATTGAGTTCAAATCAAACAGAAGTTTGAAAGGAACGGATTTGGCAGCTAAATTTAAGATATCTGGTTATCCGTCAAAAAGTGAAACATTCTATAATCTATGGACTAATCCTTATAAAATGCCTATGGTTCCAAAGGATATTGAGTTTATTAGCTATGTTGGTAAAGTTATAGGCGATATGGATATTGAAAAAAATTATCAGAGTTATTATGAGGCGAGTGTGCATGTAAAAGAGAATATGAAAAACATCAGAGAGAAGTTATTAGAGTCCATTGAGGGAAAAGATTTAAGACAAATCGAAACGATGAAGAGCATTCCATCTCCGAATGTGTCAACAATTCTTTATGTAGAAAAAATTGACTATAACAATATTCCAAGATACTTAACAAATAAAATGATCGAGGGGGAAGAGGAGCGATGAAAACAATAGAGGAAGACGTAGAAAGACAAAAGAATGTTAGAAGAAAATTGATGGAAGCGACTTCTAGTTTGTTATTAGGACCTGGTTCAGAGTGCCTGAATGAGGATAATCTAAATGAAATTATATCTGATAAACCAGAAGCTAGGTATGTTACAGGAATTTTATATCCAGTAGGAAGAATTAGTAACAGTAAAGAGTCTACATCCGATAATGATTTGGATGAGTTAGATGATGAAACGATTACGTTTGATAACAGTTTGTTGCCAAGTTCTATGGGAATGACTTTTTATTTTAAGTCTAATCTGACTGATTTAGAGCTTAATGTGGAGTATTCAAATTATGTGAAAATAACCAATCCTAACGTGTTTATTGGCAAAGATATATATTTTCTTTTGAACAGACAGATTGAGAAATTTATACACAAAGAAAAGTTACAAAAATTATTAGTCATGGACGGTGGAAAATACGAGATTAGAGCAGTCTTAGAAAGTGTAGAAGAAAGGTCTATTTTTAAAGAATTTATTAATTCGAATGATAAAATCGAATTTAAGAAATTAAGATTTTATCTCTGGAAATCTTATGAGGCAGCAAATAAGAATAATGATTACTATCAACGTTCTCCCCACCAGTTTAAAATGAAAGTACCATTGAGAGAAGGGTATCACAAACAAAAAATATCGCCGCTTGATGAGGGCTTCTTAGAGATTATATCAAATGTTAATAAGATATCAGAATTATCTGAATTTGATATTTTTTCTCTAACAATAATATTAAAAAATACATCTGGAAAAAAGGTGTTTCAGCCCAAAATTCAAATAACTGCTAACGATTTATTTGAATTTTTTCCAGTAGAAGATGTAAAACTTCCAAGCCTTAATAAATTAAGTAAAGAGGATCAAAAAAATTATTTTCTTTACAAAAATAAAAAAAGCTACGCAGTAGGGCATGGAGTTTCAGTCATTTGGGGAGAGAGCAAAGGTAGCTTTGCCATAGAGACCACTTACATTCCAACATATGAAATTTTACCAATGAGATTTGATATACCTGGATTGAGCGAGGAAATTCTTCGACCGGATACCTATTTAGGAACAAATAAAGAAGAACAAATAAATAATTTATTAGAGTTTGTTTCTCTTTATGATGCTTGGATTGATAAATTGAGTGAAAAGTTAGAAAAAATCGAAGATCATTTTAAGGATGTGGCACAGGAAAATTTGAATAACTGTAGATGTAGTAGTCAAAGGATGAGAAAAACAATTGACTTCCTTCAAAACAATGAAGCGGCTTGGACAGCTTTTCAATATGCAAATGAGGCTATGGTACTTCAACGAATTAAAGATGGTAAATTGAAAGAGATGCTGTATCAAACTAAAGATTATGATTCAGTTGATTTTAAATGGCGCCCTTTTCAATTGGCTTTTGTCCTTAATTCACTCGAATCGATTCTAAATGATGAAAGTGATGAACGAAATGAATTGGACTTAATTTGGGTAAGTACTGGTGGTGGAAAGACTGAGGCGTACTTATTTGCAATAGCAGCAGTCATTTTTTTCAGAAAATTAACACGTACAAATTCTAGTGGGGTTAGTGTTATTATGAGATATACACTTAGACTTCTTACCTCTCAGCAATTTGATAGGGCCGCTGCATTGATTTGTGCTTTAGAATATATTAGAAGAAATAATGAGAATCTATTTGGTAATGAAGAAATTTCAGTAGGTCTCTGGGTTGGTATGGATCAAACTAAGAATCATTTCGAAGATGCCAATGAGAATCTGCGTGACATGTTTAAATGTAACTCTCTTGAGGATGCTAAGAAAAAAAATATGTTTCAAATATTGAAGTGTCCGTGGTGTAATGGTGAATATAGTGTGATACCAGAACTAAGAAATATTAAAATACCCCGGAGATGGGGTTATAAAGAAATTACAAAAACATCTAAGAATTTACACAGCATTTGTTGTGTAAATAAATCATGCTCTTTTAGGTCAGGAATCCCTGTTTATATGATTGATGAAGCTATTTATATGGTTAGACCGACATTACTTTTCGGGACAGTTGACAAATTCGCACAGGCATCACTTAAACAAGAGACAGTAAAATTGTTTGGATCAGATAATCCTGAGAAATATAGAAGACCTGAGCTCATAATACAGGATGAGTTACATTTGATTTCTGGGCCATTAGGCAGTATCGTAGGCCTATATGAGTCAGGTTTTGATTATATCTTTAGCCAAAATAAAGGGGTTAAACCTCCCAAATATATTGCCTCAACTGCGACAATTAGAAATGCTGAAGAGCAGGTGCAAAATATTTTTAATCGTAAAGTTTTTCAGTTCCCGCCAAGTGGATTCGATTCTAATGATAGCTTTTTTGTTAGAGAGGACGATAAGCAATCTGGAAGAATGTATATGGGGATTATGGCAACAGGTAAATCACAAATGACAACTGAAATTCGGCTTATTGCGATATTATTACAAAGTATAGCTGAGTTGGGATTATCTGATGATGAAATGGAGTTATTTTGGACCTTGACAGGATACTTTAATAGTATTAGGGAGTTAGGAAAAGCTTCGTCATTAATACGAGATGATGTTAAGGACTATCTTCAGCAATTACAAAATCGCAATGGCACTAATAAGAGAGCCTTATACGATGAGAATAACATTGAGCTTACAAGTCGTGTCTCTGGCGCAGAAATTCCAGATAAAATCAGACAAATTGAAAGTAAAAGAGGTGAAAAAGGTGCAGTTGATACGTTGATAGCTACAAATATGTTGTCAGTAGGTGTAGATATTGGGCGACTGAACTCCATGTTTGTAGTAGGACAGCCAAAGCTTACCTCTGAATACATACAAGCAACCAGTAGAGTTGGTAGAGAAACACTAGGGTTAGTTAGTATGTTGTATAATTCCACCAGAAGTAGAGATCGTTCTCATTATGAGACATTTCAATCCTATCATCAAAATCTATACAAGTATGTAGAGCCCAGTAGTGTAACGCCATTTTCTGTTCCGGCAGTAAAAAAAGCAGCTTACGCAACTATAGTGGCTATGGTAAGAAATACTGTGCCGGACTTAATAAATGATGATGCGGCATCTAAAATTTTAGAGCATACAGACATTTTAAATATGGTAAAGGAGTTCATTTTTGAAAGAATTAGGAATATTGATACTCAGAGCGGGCTGTATTATGAAGATGCAACTCAATTAATAAATAACTTTTTTGAAGAATGGAAACGTTTAGCAAGCGAAGCATTCGAAAATAATCAAAAGTTATATTATTATGCTTCGCCATATAAATCTACGAGAATAGAAGACCTTATCTTACTAAGAGCATTCGATGATAAAAGCACTCATGATGAATCCATAAGAGTGATGGGAACTATGAGAAATGTTGAAGAATCTTCATTTATGGAAATAATTGAGTAGGAGGAAAACAATGAATAATTACAAGGAAAAGTATAATCCAGAGTTTAAAGTTAGAAGGTCTCAATTACTAACTCCCTTTGGGATTGGTGCGCTGATGGACATAAATAATCAATCACTTATGGTTGCAGATTCTGAGTATTGGGGAGATGATCTGGAGCTTGTTCATGACATTCGACTTGAAAAAATACTAGGGTGCAAAGGTTTCATCGAACCTCCATTAAGTTCAATGACGAATATTCAAGGTAAAAGATTTCCTAGATGGTACTTTTCTCCAGTAGACAGACGTTTAAAAACAATAGATAAATGGCGTGAAGAGATAAAAGCCATGGGAGATAATAAAAGTTTAATTAGTTTTGATAAGAAGCCTTTTACTAAAAAAGATAATAATCGTGTTGAATTAGTACCTGTAAGAATTATATGTGCCTGTGAACATGGTCATTCGCAGGATTTTCCTTGGCTTGAATGGGCACATATGGATTCTTCACTCAGCGCAGCAGATTTTAAGAACCATAAATTGGTGTTAAAGAGTGATGCGAAATCAGCGTCTATATCTGAATTAAAAGTATGTTGTACCACTTGTGAGTCTAAAAATAATGTCAAGTTAGAAAAATCTTTGGCAGGTATTTTTGATGATAAAAAAATGGCTAAACGTTTTGAAAAAATAAATGTTCATTGTGAAGGCAAGCATTATTGGAAACATACCATATGTAACGAAAAGTGTGATCAAAATCTTAAAGTCATGCTAAGAAATGCAAATAATTTTTATTTTCCAAGTATTATGAGCTCAGTCAATATACCTTTTAATGAGAATACTGACTTAGAAAAAATAATGAGCCATAAAGAATATAGCAGCATTATTGGCCACATGAAAAAGAGCGTTAGGGGACAAGAATATGATTTTTTTGAAAATAATAGTCGAGTATCCAATTCAATTGACTATATATCCGAGGACTTAGACTTGTCAAATGGATACGTCAGAGAATCTGTTGGAACGCAATTAGGCTATTACTCAAGTGAAAAGACTGATTTAGTAACAGTGATGGATTATCGACGAGCAGAGTTCCAAGTTTTAACAGGAAGAGAATCATTTAACCACAATTCGAATATCGAATTTAAAATAAAAGTTTACAATAAGCCAGACTTTTCAGACTCCGTTAAAAAAAGTTTTTTTAGTAAGTTAACTCTTGTTCATTCTTTAGAAGTAATGAGCGCGTTGACAGGATTTTCAAGAATAGATACATTAAATTCTGATAAAATCCTTGAAGATATTGAAGAAGAGGAAACTAATACAAAAAATATTAAAATGGTATCTCTAAAACGAAAAGATGACACCTTTGTTGGTATAAAAGCAAGAGGCGAGGGGATATTTTTTGAGCTATCTAATAAAAAAGTGAAAGAATGGCTGAAAGTTAATGAGTTAACTCCAATGTTCAGAAAAATAAATGAGAAGCTAAAATTTGATATTCATGAGGATGAAAAACCTTATATTGCACCTGATTATTATTTAGTTCATACGTTGTCCCATCTTCTAATTAGAGAGCTAAGTCTTACGTGTGGATACACTTCTTCTTCTTTAAAGGAAAGGATTTACTATTCGAATGAAGACGGAGAAGAAATGTATGGAGTGCTCATATACACGTCAAGTAGTGATTCAGAAGGAACTCTAGGAGGGTTAGTTAAACAAGGGTTACCAAAAAAATTTTTTGCAACTATTGACGCAGCAATTGAAAAAGCCAAGTGGTGTAGCTTTGATCCAGTTTGTATTGAAAGTGTTGGGCAAGGTCGGAACTCATTAAATGCGGGGGCTTGCCATGCCTGTTCGTTAATTTCTGAAACAAGTTGCGAAAAAATGAATGTTTTTCTTGACAGAAGTATGTTGATTGGTACTTTAGACAATCCGGAGTGGGGATTTTTTGGTGAAGTTGTGAATTTGAAAAAATAATAGTACTGGCAAAATAAATGATTTTTATGATTCAATTGGAATAATATAGAAAAATTATTGTGAATATGTGAGACTGAAAAGGCAAACTCGCATGTCACAAAAATGAAGTTGGGGGATAAATGATGGAATTAGTAAAGATGGACATAGCGAATTTTAACTTAACATTTGGAAAAGAACAGATGCCAATGTTAAATCATTTTGAGGATTTTTTATTACCAGCACTAAAAATGGATTACGTAAGAGAGAAACAGGACAATAGTTTCAGTTTTAATTCAATAAAAGTAATTGATACGGATAATGGTTTCGCTTTGACGGGAATTATTATAAAAGACACTCGTTTAGAAGTGCGATCAATAATAGATAAAGAAGGAAATTTGGTAGAAACTGATCGTGAACACCCCTCTGCACCCTACTCCTTTTTTTGTGTTTTCTTAAAGAATCATAGAATGATTTTTGTACCAAACCAGAAAGGAAGTCCCAATTTAGTATCTTTTTCGGCGACGGTTAATTTGTTTTTGTATGAGTACCGAAGAAGGTATAACTTGAGTAGAGAAAAAGATGGTAAACCTACTAGGCTTCCGATATATCAGTTAAATATTGTGGGAATTCCTTCAAAAAGAAATATTAAGGCTGCTATACAAAAAGTAGATAAGGTAAATAAAATGAAATTAAGATTTTACCCTCTAAATGGAGAAGATTTAGATTTAGCAAATGTAGCTCTTTCTAAAATAAGGGAGCTGAGTGTTACAAGAAATTATGTGGATAGTAATACAGGAGGAGTAACTTTTAATTCTCCGAAAGATTTAGATAATGTTGCTAATTTGATGGAAGGTTTGGGAGGAACTGTAGACTCAACTCTATTTGTGACGCTAAAAGATGGTGGAAAAGGACAGATAAAAAACCAACAAATATCTGAGAAAATCCAAGTTCAAATCCCAACGAAACATGTTATTGACGAAGTAGCACCTCTAATAGAAAAGGCTGGAAAATTAGAAACGATAACTACCGTATCTTCTGAAAATCAAAAAAACTATAAAAAGTTTCTTCCCAAAATTAGAGAGATATTTTCTAGTTTTTTATAGAATAATATTTAGGATAGGAGTATTTTATTTATGCACAATAAAGAAAATGAAGAGAAAGAAGTGGAGTCTAAACTTGATATTTTACTTTCTTTGGAAGATTTGTTGTCAATAAAGAGCTCTAATCAAATAATTAAGTTAAGTTTCATTAGTTTATTCAAGGATTTCACAATAAAATATGATAAGAAAAAGCATAAAAGTAAAATTTCTTTTTTTAAAGACTATAGACTGATGTATGCAATATTTTTATTAATTGCAGTAATGTTTTCTTACATTTTGTCAGACTCATCTCTGACAATTGTTAAACTGATTGACATCGTCGAATTTTTGAACAATATACTAATTTCATTACTAGGGATTGTTTTCACCGCATATGCCCTATTACAAGCAGTTTTATCAAAAGATGTTTTACTGTCGCTTTTAACATCGAAGGCGAATTCTAAAAAAGGTCATAGACTTGAACAAAATAATTTTACGAAGATAAATAACGGATTTTTCTTTCTTATGGTGTTATACATAATCGGTATTGTCATCAATTCTTTGTTATTTGTATTTCTAAAAAGTGTTGATGAAGATTGGCATCTCAAATTGCCTCAACTTGTGAATGTTTTTTTATCAAGTATAATTTTGTCATTTTATTTCTTTTTTAATTTATTAGTTATATGGGAAATTAAACATTTTATTTTCAATATTTTTCATATATTAAATGTGGGCATTATACTTAATATGGATGAGGAGGATATGGGGAAGTAGGGGATAAATAAGCAAAAAAATGTCTTATCTGAGGTCGGCAATAAACTTTTAGCGGACATGAGGTATTAATTGTGCAAGTGTTTGCCGGTTATTGTAACGAAGTACAGTTCTTGAGGTTTTCTTTGATAATAATTGATCTATGCAGGCTTCTGGGCTTTTATCATTAGCTTGGTCAATTTTTTCTTCTGTTAGATACTTGAAAACAGAACATGTTATTGTTAGACTCTAATGTGGAACAAATGAATTATTGGAGGTTTGGTATTGATTAATTTTCCGAAACTAAAGTTCACGATTAATGCAACAAAAAAACAAAGTGAATTTGAAAAAATAAGTTTTAAAACTAAAGCAGAAGTAGTGTATTCTCACTTATTTGAAGGCTTATCAACTAGAAAGAATGAATTGAAAAATGGCTTGAATGATAGTGATGGCTGGGCTGCTTGGAATATTTTGCAGCATTATGGAATTCAAAATGAGCATAAAAAATCTTTTAGTGGATGTGACTTGCCTACCGTAATTAATTATTTAAATAAACGTAGTAGTAAAGGCGATAAATCATTAGTAGATTTATTATCATTTCTGAATAATGATTTTAAAGACCAAGGAACTAAAGAAGATACTGGACAAAGAAATATAATAAAAATTGATAGCGATTTTAAATATAATATAGAAGATTTTAATTTGGCTATGAAGAAAAATTTGAAAAGCTTTATTATTGAAGAAGATTTTCAGAGGTTGAATGAAATTAAAAAAAAGAACGGCACAAAAGGAGAAGAATTTGTTGTTGCATACTATCATTCGGAAATAAAAAGCCAGATTTCCTCCTCTGAAAAGAGGGAATACTTGCTACGAGGTGTAGAGTATGTTGGCGATAAACACGGATTAGGTTATGATGTTATTGGGTGGGATTTGAACACGATTGATAGTGATAATCCTCAAAAAATATTTATTGAAGTTAAAAGTACGACTTCGCAAAATATACATGAACCATTTTACATTTCAAAGAATGAATTAGATGTTGGTTTGTCTATGGGAGAGTCATATAGGATTGGTAGGATAATTGATGTCAATGGTGATAAAATTAAATATTTTGAGATTACTCCCTTTAAAACTAAAGCGGAACAAAGAGATTTCAAAACCGTAATTGAAGATATTTTTATCAATGAACCAATGGTTTATAAAGTTTATGGATTAAAACAAAGTTGAATTGATTTACGTCCATAATGCCAAGATTTACACAAACTATTTTTTAGCTTAACGGCAAAACTCGAAGTAGCTGGTGAGTACCGCCTTTAGTTGTGATGTTATCTTCAATATAGATTTTTATTCCTTTAGTGAGCGAAAGAATTGTGGATCAGTAAGCGATATATGGAAATCTGGATACTGCACCAAGATTGGTTCTTCCGCATAACACGGTCTAACATGGCGCTCTTAAGGTCTTTCCCTGTCGCAGTATTCTCTTAGGACAGAAAAAAAGCCAAGCGTACTATGCGTCCAGTTGACTACACTGAAACATTAAGGCATTAATAAAATGAAGGACTGTCACAATGGGGTGAGTGTCTAGATCCCAAAACAGTTGACCAGTCCTTTTTATTGTGCACAAGGATGAAATATTTAGCTGAATTAAGAATAGTATCACTCCTCAACCAACAATCTCAACAAATCCCCAATTTTTCTCAAAATTTAAAACATACGTTCTTGACAACGTTTTCAATATATCGTACAATGACCGTGTTAGTACAACCTAGATAAAAAACTTTATGGCCTGCTCCAGGTTTGGCGGACACCTCACCTGAAGCCCAGAAGACTATGTGTCAGTCTACCAGTTGCCAAAAGCTATCTTTGTGACTAGCTCTATGTTATTGTACCTAATTTAAGCGCTTTTTTCTAGTCGTTTATCAAATTTTTTGATAAACAGTTAGGCTTATTTAGGCGTCAATCAAAGTCATAAGTAAGCTTCTCCTTAACGAGGCATTCAACCGGATTTAGACGATTAGTCTGATTTCGGTTTTTTTTCGTTGTTGGAAAGTAATTGGGAGCATAAGGAGGTTCTCAATTATCTAGGTGTACTAGCAAGGATAAGGCCTATCCAAAAGTTATTTCAAAATCTAGAAGCAACCAACCAGTATCTACGTTGAGACTTAGGAAAAAATTCATTGATAAAAAAACATTAATTTTGACAAGGAAGTCATGGCTTCACCCGGGAATGATGCCCTTGTCATGTGTTTCAGATAGCGGTATTAGGACGGAAAGGATCAAGGAGATGACATATACCCCTGCTTATTTTGATAAAGTAATCGAGCGCAGAGGAACAAATTCAGGTAAATGGGACAATTGGCAGACAGAAGGAACTGGCCAGTTGGTAGCCATGGGGATCGCCGATACGGACTTTCGGCCACCAAGAGAAGTGGTCACAGCCGTGATTGAACGGGCCCAACATGGAATTTTTGGTTATGGCAAGTATGGGGAAAATTATCGTGAGAGTGTGATGGACTGGCATTTAAAACGGCATCAGATTCACTATCAGAAAGAGAGTATTTTTTTCACGCCCAATGTATTAGTGGCACTAAACAATGTGGTGCGAGCTCTCACTGAAGAGGGAGAGCGGATCATGTTGTTTAACCCAACTTATGGGCCTCTTGAGCAACAGCCCTTATTCGCCAAACGAGAGGTTGTTCGAGCTAGGCTACTTAAAAAGGGGAATCGTTATGAGATTGATATGGCAGCATTGGAAGAGCTAATGGCGACAGAGGTTAAGCTGTTCATCCTCTGTCATCCACACAATCCCACAGGACGGGTCTGGACTGAACCAGAACTTAAAGCAATCGTGACCAGCTGTCAACGACATGGCGTGCTGATTGTCTTCGATGAAATTCACTCGGATATCATCATGCCAGATCAACATTTTATTCCGCTAATGGCTGTGGCCCGTGAGCTAAACTATAATCAAAACGTCATCAGTTTAAATGCGCCGACTAAAACCTTTAATTCGTCTGGGCTCCAAGTGGCCTACTATATAGCTGAGAATCCTGATCATGTGGAAAAAATTAATCAAGTGAGAGCCTACAGTCATACGACCGACTATATTTATGGCAATTACCACTACCTTTTGCAGGCGTTAGCAGCAGTGCCACAGGTGAGGGTGACAGCCTTAGAAGGCACTTATCTGGCGTGGCTTGATGTGTCTGCTTTGAATGTATCAGAAGAGGACTTACGAACGCGACTGGTGACAAGTGGTGTGGCGATTCTGTCTAATAGTGATTTTTTTGAGGAAAATCTGTTTATTCGAGTTAATTTGGCGACGGCCCGACAAACCTTGGAAAAGGGCGTCGCCGCACTCGTTCAGGGCTTAAGTTAAGAAAGCGAGGCAATAATGAAAACAAAAGAACTTATCGACTTACTAAACCAAGAAGTGGATCGTCACAGGGAAGAATTGTTGAGGATAAGAGAGGATCTCCACCGTATACCAGAACTAGCCTTTAGGGAGTTTTTCACAACAGATTATATTGAAAACTATTTGGTAGAATTACCTGGAATTAGTAGCTACCGGGTTTCTGATACGGGATTGGTGGCCGAGCTGACCTCAGAGACTTTCGGCAAACGCTTGGCAATTCGAGCTGATATTGACGGCTTGCCTGTCACTGAGGAAACGGGCTTGGCCTTTAGCTCAGAACATCCGGGGCAGATGCATGCCTGTGGTCATGATGGTCATATGGCAGCTCTTTTGATCGCGGCTAAAATTTTAAGCCAACACCGTCATCTGCTAAAGGGGAGCTTGCGTTTCCTCTTTCAACCAGCTGAAGAGGTAGGTAAAGGAGCCAATCTGTTTATCAGCAAAGGGGTGCTACAAGATGTGGATTATTTGTTTGGTTTACACTTATGGACACCCTTAGCCACCTCCTTAGTTGGCGTAAATGAAGGCGCATTAATGGCGGCCGGCGATTTTTTTGACATTGTGATTAAGGGCAAAGGCGGTCATGGGGCCATGCCACAGGAGACCATCGACCCAATAGTGATCGGAGCCAATCTGATTACCAGTTTACAAACCATCGTTTCTCGTAATCTAGCACCAATTAAAACCGGAGTTGTGTCTGTCACCTCACTACATGGTGGCAATAGCTACAATGTGATTCCTGAAAGCTTAACACTTAAAGGAACCCTACGAGCTTTGAGTTTGACAGACATGGAATTTCTCTATGGCAAAATTGAAAGCTTGACCCATGATATTTGTCAGGCCTATGGCGGAAAGGGTGTGGTGACATTTGCCAGTCGACCAGAAGCTTATCCCCTGATAAATAATCCTTATTATGCTAAAAAAATCAAAAAAGGTTTGCAGGCCGGCTTAATGGAGGCGAAAAGTCGTGAAATAGAACCGACTTTAGCCGGGGATGATTTTTCCCAATACAGTAAAACAGGTGTTTCAAGCTGTTACGTCTTTGTTGGCAGTGGGGGCCTGACCAAAGATTACCCTCATCACCATCCCAAATTTAACGTTTCGCCTGCTTCCATTGTGACAGCTGCTAAGACCTATTTGCACGCTGTTCGTCTAACGAATATGGTGGAATCAGATGATGAAAGAGCTGGTTAAACACACCGTCAGGCAAGTAGCCTTGAGTCAAAGGAAAAGGAGAACAACCATGAAAAAAAGAATGACATTATTGGTAATGGTGATGCTAGCAACAATGCTAGTGGCTTGTGGTAAAAATCAAGGAGATGGTGGTGGCGAAACTAAAAAAGAATTGGTGGTTTGGACTTTTACAGATGAGATCGAAACCATGGTCAAGGATTATTATCAAGTTGAACATCCTGATTTGAATTATGAGATTAAATTTGTGGTCACCCCGAGTGATCAATTTCAAACCAAGCTTGACCCGATTATTGGCACGGATAAAGCGCCAGATGTGGTTGCCTTAGAATCATCTTTTGTAAAGAAATACGTGGAATCAGGCTTGTTGGCCGACTTAGATGCCCTTAAGTTAGATCAGGCCTCCAAAGATACTTATGAGTACATCAAAGAAGTCGGCACCTCAGCTGACGGCACTTTAAGGGCCCTGTCGTGGCAAGCCACTCCCGGTGCTTTTTTCTACCGGGCTAGCTTGGCCAAAGAGTTCTTAAAGGTCGACTCACCAGCTGAGTTTCAAGCATTGGTCACGGATTTTGATCAGTTTTATGAGACGGCCAAACTTTTGAAAGAACAATCAAAAGGCAAGGTCTACATGATCTCCAGTGTCAGCGATTTACTTTATCCTTTTGAAGTCTTAAGAAAGACTGGTTGGGTCAAGGACGATCAATTGTACATGGATCAACAAATGATTGACTTGATGGAATTAGGCAAAAAGTTGGTTTCTGAAAAACTAACATTAGACACCGAATACCGCTCAGAAGCCTGGTACGCAGGGATGGCCTCAGACACCATTATGGGGTATCCCTTGCCGACATGGGGCCTACACTATTGGCTACAGCCCAACTCAGAAGCTGAGTCAGGCGAGTCAACCTTTGGCGATTGGCAAATGGTTCAAGGGCCGGCCGCTTATTTCTCAGGAGGCACTTGGGTTGGCATCAGCCAACAATCAACGATGAAGGCAGAAGCTGCCGAACTCATTAAGTTCATCACCACAGATGCGACTTTCCTGGAAGCGTACACCCGAGAAGTCGGTGACGTGGTCTCCAATCGTCAAGTAGTCGATAAGGTCAAAGGGGAATTTGAAAATGACTTTCTTGGCGGGCAAAACCATTACGAAGAATTTGCCAAGATGATTGAAACGATTTCGGCTGAGACCATTACGGAGTATGATCGGACCATTGACACGTTGTATCAGGATGAAGCCTTGATCCCTTATTCTAAGGACGAAGTGGACAAGGAGACGGCGATTGCCAACTTTAAGGCCGCCGTACAAAACAGTTATCCCGATATCAAGATGAAGTAGGAGGACCATATGGTGAAAACGAAAGCCAAAGGTTTTGAGCGTTATAATCGTTATGCCTATTTGTTTCTGTTGCCTTTTATAATCGGCTTTGTGGTGTTTCAATTGTACCCGATTTTATACACAATTGTCCTAAGTTTTTCTGATTTGCGTGGGTGGCAAACGGATTTTCAATTGATTGGCAGTCAAAATTATCTTAATCTGCTTAACAACGAGCTTTTTCGTAAATCAATTGCCAATACGTTTATCATTTGGACCATGAATTTTTTGCCGCAGATTCTTTTATCCTTAGTTTTGGCGGCGTGGTTTACCAGTCTTAAGTTAAAGCTGAAGGGGACAGGTTTCTTTAAAATCGTCTTTTATTTGCCGAATATCATTACGGCTGCCTCAGTAGCCGTGCTGTTTTATGCCCTCTTTAGTTATCCCATGGGCCCCATGAATTTGGTGCTACAGGGCTTGAAGCTCATTGATCAGCCCGTTGACTTCTTTCGCCAAGTTGGCGTCACACGAGGGATTGTGGCCTTCATCCAGTTTTGGATGTGGTATGGTCAAACCATGATTGTGCTGATTTCAGGCATACTCAGTATTAGCGATACCTTGTTTGAATCGGCCATGGTCGATGGGGCCACCGATCGGCAACTGTTTCGTTATATCACGATTCCCTTATTGCGACCGATCTTGCTGTATACCATGGTAACTTCCTTGATTGGGGGCTTACAGATTTTTGATATTCCTTTTTTACTGACCGGTGGGAATCCAGATAATAGTGTCTTGACTGTCACGATGTACATCTACAAACAAGCCTTTGAAGGCAATCGCAATCTTAACATGGCCTCAGCGGCTTCGGTGATTCTCTTACTGATTTCAGTGGTGCTTAGCCTGATAATGTTTCGCTTGTTTAAAGAACGTCAAGTCAAAGGAGGTGCCTAATGTCAGCCGAGAAGCTTCAAAAATATCTGATCTACACCTTGCTGATCTTGTTGACATTATTGAGCCTCTTGCCTTTTTGGGTCGTTCTCGTCAACGCTACTCGCTCAGCGGAACAAATCCAACAAGGGTTGTCTCTCTTGCCAGGAAGTAGCCTGGCCTATAACTGGCAAGCTTTAACGAGTAAAGGCTTTAATGTTTTTCAAGGATTTAAGAACAGTTTCGTGATTGCTTTTTTCTCAACCATTTTAACCTTGTACAGTTCAGCCATTGCCGCATACGCCTTAACGGCCTATCAGTTTAAAGGGAAAAATAGTTTGTTTGCCTTAGTCGTGGGCTTGATTATGATTCCGCCGCAAATTAGTTTGATCGGCTTTTATCAGTTTATGTTGCGACTTAATTTGCTAAACAGTTTCTTGCCGATTATCTTGCCATCTTTGGCATCACCTGCGACGGTGTTCTTTCTCAAGCAATACTTAGAGACAATTTACCACCCGGACCTAGCAGATTCAGCTCGCCTAGATGGGGCAGGGGAGATCAAGATTTTTCACCGAATCATCCTGCCATTAATGAAGCCCGGTCTGGCAACCATGGCGATCTTTACCTTTGTCAGAACCTGGAATAATTTTATTATGCCGCTGATTTTGATCAATGATGCCGAGAAATACACCTTACCAATGCTGGTTCAACTCTTAAAGACCAATGTTTACCGAACAGAATTTGGCAGTATGTATTTGGGGATTTCTCTGACGATTTTACCGTTGTTGTTAATTTATCTGTTTTTGTCACGTTATATTATTGCCGGCGTGACGGCAGGAGGGATTAAGGAATAGGGGAGACTGGTGAACAACTAGTGTCTGTTTATGAGCATGAAGATATAAGCCAATCAATGAGAGGGTTCATTGATTGGCTGTATTTATGTGTGATTATTTGCTGCGAACTAGTTTTAAGTTCCTATCCTAATTGGGAAGAGTTCTGCCTCATTTCCTAAAGATAAAGCTCAAAATAAACAAGATAAGAAACAGTCAGCTATTCTTCTCAAAAAAACATCCTATATGGGTAATTGCTAGAACATTTTTCTTTTAAGCTGATTACTCGAACTTTTTTCTTCGAAGTAATCCATCAGCTTTAGTAAATCTTTTGTGCTTCTTCCTGGTTTTCCTGATATTTTTCTCAGATACATTTTGTTTATTACATAGTATTCAGTGGTTAGTTCAAGCAGCCAAGTAAGTTCTTTAGGTAAGTGGACTTAAAGCTTATCAACAACTATTTTGGGTGTAATTCTAAAAACCTTTCAGTCGTTGATCTAAACAAGTCTTCGGTGAAATTCAATCTGAGAACAGATTGTTTTTGAGCGGCAAAATAAAAGATTCCTTTGTCTGTCGTAATTTTAAATAATGCTTCAATTCCGTGGTCAGTAATGTCAAATAAGTAGCCAAAATCAACAGTAGTGCCTAATAAACTGTCATAATCTTTCCCATTCTCCAATTGTGCTAATGCAGTATTTGCCAAAAGTTCTTTCAATTCTTCATTATCAATTTCATTTCGTTCTTTTGGGCTATTCTTTTTACCACCAAATAATTTGTCAAACAATTTCATTTTATAATCTCATCCTATTCTTAATTATCAAAATGACTGTTATACACTTAAATTGTATCACTTCACTGTGGCCTGCTCAATTAAAACAAATGTTTGAGATTAGACATTTTGTAAAGGTGTACGTTTAGCGGGTCATAAACAATAGTTTATGGCGATTTGATTTTGATATAAGTTTTGACAAGAATTGGCAAAGAAGCTCTCTTGCAATATGAGAGCGAAAGTTTGTTGTATAAGATTTTTTCGCACAATAATAACATTTTTCTTAAAAGCGACCTCAAAACGAATGTTTAACGAACGTTCGACATGGTAAGCTATACTATTAAAGAAACTAACTACCTAATTGAATGAGGAGGAATTAAATGAAGTATATTGTTAAGGGGATTAAATTATTGTTAATAGCATTTCTTCTAGGTCAATATTTACCAACAACTGTTGAGGCAATTGAATTTATTAATGATAACCTAAGTATCCAAAATGTATCGCCTTTGTACACATATAAAGCAGAGGCTGATCCAAATTTCGAAAACGAATTCTTAAAAATGCAAAATGAATTTAGTCATGAAGATTATGTTGTACAACAACCTTTTAAGGTATTCTTTTATGAAGAAGATTTAAATGAAATTGCCTATTATCCAATCGTAAGTGATCAGCACCTGATTGGCTTGGTTTATCAGAATCTTGTAACGGGTGAGTACGATCTGGAATCGAGTGAAATAGTTGAACAATTCAGTATGTATAAATTCAGTGCAACGAACCAAGTTCCTATTACCCTTATTAAAATAGGGACAGAATTATTAGGAAAGACTTCCAATGTAACGGTTAATTTTAGCTCTCCCCAAAAGACTAACCAGGAAAATGAAAGTCTTTTATCTCAAGTTGATTTCTCACATATGAATTTTGGCCAAGTTACTAATATCTACGAACAAACAAATCTATTATTCGAGAAGATGGAAGTAAACAATCAAGAAAGCGACAATTTGGAAAGCCTCCAATTGTCTGAGCAGCTGAATGAAACAATCGGAACAACAGAAACAGATGAGAAGGTGATACCATCTTCACTAGAAAATAAAGAGGAGCGTCCAGAAAAAACTGATGATACTGATTCTAAAACTAATATTACACCTGAAAAATTGAATGACTCACAAAATCGTAATGTAAAAGAGCAGCAACTAGATACTCCATTAGTATTTTTTAATCAAGACATACCAGGAGAATTTTCAGGTGATGGGAAGGACATCTATTATCAAGTGAATATACCTAATTACCAACCTGATTCAGTTAACGAAGAATATGTCTTTAGTTTGACAGGTTCTAATGCAACGGGATCTATTTTGGAGCTGTATGATGCTAGTAAAAAGCACATCGCTAGCGCCCGCCAGCTTCAAGGGTATACGAGTACCTTTACTAAGAAGCTAGAACCTGGTACCTATTATGTCAAGACTGCTGGTTATTACTCAACCAAAACAGGGAGCTACACTTTAAGAGTTGATCGAAGTATTACCAAACACGATGCTAATAACAGTTTCGGAACAGCGGAGCCTTTAGACTTTAATCAGGAACTCTTAGGAAGCTTTGAGCACATCTATAATGATCAAGATTACTATCGTATAGAGGTGCCGACCTATCATGCTGACTCTGTTAACGAAGAATATGTCTTTAGTAT
>NZ_JAEEGA010000010.1:73400-225913 GCF_017829975.1 Vagococcus allomyrinae
CATGCTGACTCTGTTAACGAAGAATATGTCTTTAGTATGACAGGTTCTAATGCAACGGGATCTATTTTGGAGCTGTATGATGCTAGTAAAAAGCACATCGCTAGCGCCCGCCAGCTTCAAGGGTATACGAGTACCTTTACTAAGAAGCTAGAACCTGGTACCTATTATGTCAAGGCTGCTGGTTATTATTCAACTAAAACAGGGAGTTATAGTTTAAGGGTCACTAATGTAACAACCAAATGGGAGCCGACGATGTCATTAGCTCCTAATAGCACTGCTAAAGGAACATTTAATAAAGATGAGTTACAGAAAACATATAGAATTTACCTTCCCAATTTACCAGATTCGATTATCTATCGACAATATGAGCTACAACTTATTTCAAATCTATCTGCAACTGCTACATTACTGGATAGTCAGCAACAACCCATTCAGACAATTCAACATCAAGTGCAGGCGCTTGCAGCTACCTTTAAAAGTCAGTTAGAACCAGGATATTATTATGTAAAATTAACTGGAGCTGGGGATTTTTCAATCAACCTTAATGAACTTAACGTTTCTAATGATAATAACCGGGACTTTAAAGACGGACCATTACTTACTCAAGGGAATAAGCTAAAATCTGAAATTGATTTTGGCGTATCTGGCCAATATATAGATGAAGACTATATTAAAGTAGGAATTTCAGGTTTTGATGGCCAAAAATATACGATTAGTTTGGATGGTGAGATTGCTGTAATCGGTCAATTATTTGACGTTAAGAAGCAAGTTATCAGTAATGAATTTAGTTCAAGTCTTACCACTGAACTCTTACCAGGCTTGTATTATGTTAAAATAAAAGGTAAGAATGCTAACAAGCATGGAGACTATTCTATTGCGTTATCATCAGAAGATGACTTTACTAAAGCGCGATCCCTTTCTTTTAATGAGCCGATTGAAGGCGATCTTTCAAGTGAATCTGGTATTGACTACTATAAAATACAAACCAGCCAACTAAGCCAGCTTGATTTTTACTTAGCGAATTCTTCCAGTATCAAACTTGATGTGTTCGATTCTCAATATAAAAAAGTGATGAATCGTTCATGGGGGTCTACTAATCATAAATCAACGGGTGTTTTCCCAGATGGAACCTATTATGTAAAAATATCTGGAGTAAGGGACACTCACTATAAGTTGCAAATTGATCAACAAATGAATCGTGAGCAAAAAATTGAAATCAGACAGCTAGGTTTTAACATAGCCGTTAATTTAAATGGGGAGTTTAATCAAGAACTAACCGATTTGTATTTGAAGATGTTCCCAAATGCCAACGTATTATCGCGTGGTGTTATTACTAACATTAAAGATTTTATGTCTGGCTTAGCAAAAGAGTGGGGATTAAACCAAGGTTTATACGCGGTCGTTGATCATTTATTTGGAACCGATTATGAAGACTATATTCAAGATCCAACTGGGAAAACTAGATATTTTGTTTATGGTCAGTACGCAGGAGACATCGCTAGTATTGCCACAAGCATCCATGAACTAATAGGAGCCAGTATGATTGCCACAGGTGGTCAGCTTTTAGGGGTTGCAGCCACACCTTTTACAGCAGGTGCATCAGTTATGGTTGTACCAGTAGCAGCGACAGGAGTAGCTACGATTGTAGGTACTCATGGATCAGTGGCATTAGTCTCTGCAACAGAGCGACTAGGTAAAGGGCATAGCTGGGACCCTAGTTTTAACAAACCTATCAGTAATTCACTGAAGAAGCTAATAGACAAAGTTCCATCAGAGTTTAAAGTAAATGGGAAATGTGATAAGTTTGCTGATGCTTTAGAAAAATTGTTAAAAGAAAATGGAGTGGAATACAAAAGATTGAAAGTAAAAACAAATGAAGGTTTGCAAATATATTCGGACAAGGCAGGTATGTCAATAGGTGATAATGGATTTCATGATGCCATTCAAATTGGGGATAACGTATATGATAATATGACTCCAGAAGGTATGAATTTCAGTGATTGGAAGACGGATTTAGGTATTGATATGTTTGATGGTATTTGGCTAGAATAGTTGAGGAGGAAAGTCTATTATGGTATACAAATCAGGTCATGAAAGACCACCGGCTACGTATTGGAATGTTGAAGAATTGATAAGCCGTATTGCTCAACGTCCTCAAATGTATATCGGGATCCTTAGTATAAGGAATTTATTTTATTTTTTACAAGGGCATTATATTTATGGGAAATGTTCTGGATTTTCCATAAATATAGATGGCTATTTTCATACTGAATTCTTAGGATGGGTACAACAATGGTTTGCGTTAAATCTTGAAAAAGAGGATAGTATGTTAAGTCACCCTTGGTATCAACTTTTAATTGAATACACAGATACAGAAGAAGCGGCTCTACAATTGTTTTTTGAAGTGAGTAAAAATTTTTTTAAAGAGTATCATGCTCAGAAAAGAAAAAAAATATATGAAATGAAAAAAGTGGAAGTTGACGAATGTCCAAATAAGGAAAAGATAATAGCTAAAATACAGTCGGCGCCTCAGTTGTACCTTGAAGAAGTGAACCTTAGAAACCTATACTTTTTTTTAGCAGGTTTCAGCAGTTGTCGTGATAGATTGCATATGTCAGACTATAGTGATGCATACTATACTAAACATTTTAGTAGATGGTTGAATAGTTGGATGACGTCATATTTAGGTGAAACTAATGAATTAGAATGGGAACCGTTTTGGTATTCCTATGTGACTAAATATGTAAAATCTAAAGAAAAGGCACTACAATTATTTTTTAAAGCGAGTAATGAATTTTTTACGGAATATCATCAACATGAAGAGTAGTGAGCTTTATTGGAAAGTTGCATGGAAGATATGTTTCCAGTTGTCAACTAATACAAAATATAAATTTGACAACTAAATCGGCGTAAGTTTTACTTTGCAAACTTTTCTGCTATAAAACTAGATATTTTGTTTACGGTCAGGACGCAGGAGACATTGCTAGTATTGCCACAAGCATCCATGAACTAATTGGAGCCAGTATGATTGCCACAGGTGGTCAGCTTTTAGGGGGTGCAGCCGCACCTTTTACAGCAGGTGCATCAGTTATAGTCGTACCAGTAGCAGCTACAGGAGTTGCTACGATTGTAGGTACCCATGGTTCAGTGGCATTAGTTTCTTCAACAGAGCGACTGGGTAAAGGGCATAGCTGGGACCCTAGTTTTAACAAACCTATCAGTAATACACTAAAGAAGCTAATAGACAAAGTTCCGTCATAATTTAAAGTAAATGGGAAATGTGATAAGTTTGTTGATGCTTTCAAAAAAAATGTTGAAAGAAAACGATGTGGAATATAAGTGTTTGAAGGTGAGAAGTAAATTTGGGATATATTCTGATAAAGCAGGTGAAATGATAGGTAACAATGGATTTCGTGATGCTATTAAAATTGGGGATAAAGTATGTGACAATTTAACATTAGATGGCATGAATTTTAGTGATTGGAAAATAGATTTAGGTATAGATATTGTTGAAGGAATTTGGATAGAATAGAGGGAGAAATTTCATGAAATACAAAAATATTGAAGAAACCATTGCTAATATTAAATTAAGACCGAAAATGTTTATTGAAGAATTGAAATTGAAAAATTTATATTTCCTTTTAGGTGGGTATATAGGTTGTGCGTTAACCACTGGTATTTCAACAGAAATTGATGAAGTATTTAAAAAAGATTTTAGTCAATGGACAAAAGAGTGGTTAGGATTGAACGTAGCAATGGATTTCTCAAATGATTGCCTATCATGGTATAAAATGTATCAAAAAGCTTCAGAAACAGAAGAAGAAGCTTTAGAATTATTTTTTAAAAGTAGCCAAGAGTTTTTTGTTGATTTTCATAATAACAAACTATAAAGCTATGATTAACACTAATCAATTCAGACGCATGCTGGTTAGTGTTTTTTCATGTGAACTTCAGTCTAATTTTCCGACTTGCCCGTTTTAGTGTAACTTAAATACACCAATACTTGGCGTTGCTGGTAGTGCCCTTTGTGTGAGTGATTAGGGTGTATGAGAATTAACTAAAGATATTTCATCGAATAATGATTAAAATAGAACCTGGAGTCTCAACTTAAAAAGTGGGATTCCAGGTTCTACTATTTTTATTCAAATAGAGATAAATGGTCATGCGAGAAACTTTCCATTGATCCACAAATGTTTTAATTGGAGTGCCATTTGTGATAAGCGTTTGATCGAATTTATGTCTTCAGTAGTAAATTTTTCAGGTCGGCCACCAAATCGTCCTACTGTTCTAGCAGCCAATCTCTCCAGTATTAGATTCCGCTCAAATTCTGCAAATAAGTGAAAAAACAATTGGCCGGTTGATCAATATTTGTCCATAGTAATGTTTTCCTGAAGACTGTGGAAACTTACCACTTGATTGTTTAACTGATTAACAACTGAAATTAAGTCTTCCGTATTCGATCTAATCGCTAAACTACTATAGTATCCCCTCCCTTTCAAATTCAATTGCGTTATCTAACTTTGGTTGTTTACTTTTTGACTCACTCATATGATCAGTCAAAATTTTGTCACAACCATATTTTTTTTACTATCTTCCTGTAAATCTAAATTCTGTAGTCCTGTTGAAACTCGTGTATACCCAATTTTCAAAAAGTAGCAACTTCTTCGGAAATTTTTGCAACATATCTTAGTCACATTGGACTAACTGGACATAGAATAATTTACAGATGGACACGATAATTGACTAATAATGCAAAAAAGTATGAAAGTGAACGCGTGCAGTATATGGTACTTTTTTAGACAATCATTTTTATCCTTTCACTGTACTTATAAGGCATTGTTAACGAACGATTTTGGTGATACGCTCAATAATGAACAAATAGGACTAAAAGGAGTGTTTGGATGAAAAAGGTTGTTAAAATGGTTCAAATATTAGTGGTAAGTTTGATGTTGGGACAGTATTTGCCAATAAGTGTGCAGGCCGCAGAAATAATGATAGAAGGAAAAAATGAAACATTTTTGAGCCCCTTCTATACATATATAGCGGATATAGATGCTACTGTATCCAATGACTTAAAAGAACATCTGAAAATGTTCGAGGATCAAGAGTACGTGGTGCAGAAACCTATCAAATTACTGTCGTACACTGAAAACCATATACAAGAAAGGTATTAAGCCAACAAAAACTGATTGCATTGATTCGGTATGATACTAAGGAAAACAGTTATCGGTTAGAAGATGAAAAAATAGTAGAGCGCATTGCTCAATACAAAGAAAGCTCTTCTGAACAACTAGCCATACTATTAATAGAAATCGATGGTCAGATTATTGGCAAAACATTAGAGAATAGTTTCGACTTCACTGCCACTAATATGACCTCAGAAGAAGTTGAAAATTTAAGTAATGAAGTTGAAGTAATCATGCCAGCATTGCCAAGTATTAATGTATTTGATACTGAACAAATTTTAGTAGATTCTAAGGATATACTTCAAGAAACATTAACTAGTATGAGCAATACTAAAATGACACCTAGATTAGATTCTGATAATGAGGTATCATCAACTGATAGTAACTCTAAGACAGAGAAAGCTATTAAAAAAAATGAGAATAAATCAATTACACCTTCTCCAAGCTCAAATTTGACCACACGGAATGTTCATAATGAAACGGAAACGATTGATTACACTCGTCTTTATCTTGATCAAATCGAATACTATCGTGGTAGCTGCTCTCTAAAAAAAGAGGGACTTTTCTTTTTGATTAAGTCAAAAGATGGCAGCTATGCTTATTCAAAAGACATATATACAAATTCCTATAGGAATGTTTATGTCGCTAAAGAAGGCGTTGAGCGAGTTTATTATAAACCAATTGGAGGATTAACAGGAGGAGCTACTAAGATTGGATCTAGCCCACCAGTCTTTCAGTTTGAATTCAAATCTGATTTCTATTCTCATTATTCCATGGATGAAGCCGATCCTCTTTATGAAAAAGACCTTAATTACATCTTGAATTGGCTTCATTACTGGACAGACTCAGAGATATCAATTGTTGACAAAGGCTCTACATACGAAATGTACAACTATGTCAAACAACTTAATACTCAAATTAAGTATGAACCAAAGACTGTTGATTATACTCGTCCTTATCTTGATCAAATCGAATACTATCGTGGTAGCTGCTCTCTAAAAAAAGAAGGACTTTTCTTTTTGATTAAGTCAAAAGATGGCAGTTACGCTTATTCAAAAGATATATATACAAATTCCTATAGGAATGTTTATGTCGCTAAGGAAGGCGTTGAGCGGGTTTATCATAAACCAATTGGAGGGTCAACAGGGGGAGCTACTAAGATTGGAACTAGCCCACCAGTCTTTCAGTTTGAATTCATATCTGATTTCTACTCCTATTATGATATGAACGAAGCTGATCCTCTTTATGGAAAAGATCTTAATTATATCTTGAATTGGCTTCATTACTGGACAGATTCAGAGATATCAATTGTTGATAAAGGCTCTACATATGGAATGTACAACTATGTCAAACAACTTAATACTAAAATTAAATATGAACCAAAGACTATTGATTATACTCGCCCTTATCTTGATGATATCGAATCCTATCGTGGTAGTTACTCTTTAAAAAAAGAGGACCTCTTCTTTTTGATTAAGTCAAAAGATGGCAGTTACGCTTATTCAAAAGATATATATACAAATTCCTATAGGAATGTTTATGTCGGTAAAGAAGGCGTTGAGCGGGTTTATTATAAACCAATCGGAGGGGTGACAGGGGGTGCTACTAAGATTGGTGCTAGCCCATCTGCCTTTCAATTTGAATTCAAACCTGATTTCTACTCCTATTATGATATGACCGAAGCCGATCCTCTTCATGAAAAAGATCTTAACTATGTCTTGAATTGGCTTCATTACTGGACAGACTCAGAAATTTCAATTGTTTCAAGAAATGAAATGGACATATTCATCATTAAGAAAAATAGGCTGATGATCCCTTGGTATTTTTTTGATAAAGGTCGCACATCTAAAAAGGATCAATTTTATTCATTCTCATTGTCAGACACCACCCGCTTAACCATCGAATTACAGGGAAACACTTATAAACAATTAACCCTCTACAACAAACAAGAACGAAAAGTCTTTGAAAAAGGGTATTCAAGTGGAACGGATAATGTTGTAATAGATTTACCGGCAGGAGAGTATTATATTAGTATGACAGGTATTACTTCGGACACCACCTTTCAAATGACACGAAGTCAGTTTAAGGACTGGCAACTATCAACTGATTGGAGTGAAGCACGAACTCAGATTTATGTTGGGAATCAGTATAATCAAGCATTAACCGAACTATATGCTCCTTATCATAAGTCAACGGTTCAGCCTAGTGTTGTGCAAGTGACCAACACCTTAGCAGGCCTTTGGAAGCAATCCAAAGGGAAATATCCTGTGTTAGATACCCTATTTGGCACGAACTATTTGTTGAACGTGCCGTCACTCACGCAACCTACGTTAACTAACTTAGGTTATATGCCATTAGGAAATACCTTACATACCTCACCCATTAGCTATATAGGACAAGGCCACTTCTATTCAAAGAATCAGATATTTACCACAACTATTGGTCCGCAACAACGCTTTGGTATTGTAGATGATTTGTTATTTTGGTTAGCAGTTTCAGGTGTAAATGTGGCATACTCTGCTTATGTTGCTAATAACAATAATTTAACCATGACAATGCCTTTTGCCACGAGTTATGATCCAGGCAAGTGGAGTTGGAGTGAACAAAATGACTGGCATTATGACGCTGCGGTTACTTATGAAGGGGAGCGTTATGGTGTCAATGAAAAGACCGGTGAAATTAGAAATACAGAGACTGGTGCACATTTACCGAGTAATGTAATTCCAGATCATATTAAAGCAGGGGCAGCGGGGATTACAATAGGTGGATTGATGAGTAGATTATCCGAAATGGATATTAAGCCTGATGATGATTTTGAGTGGTACACCTTTAAGGATTTGGTGAAAGATGAATTGGAAGGAGTTGGACAACATAAGGGGCACACCATAGAAAAACATGTGATGAAATCCGATGAGTACTTGTTGAATCGAGTAGAAATGGGGGATGCTAGTGGTATGGCGACTAGCTATTATGATGTTGGTACAACGTTGATTGCGATTAATTATGCTAGAATTGTAGATCCTATAAAATTTGAGAACCCTCCTAAACTAGATGAGAATGTTGTAGATACCGTGGTTCCTTTTCCTATTGGGCGAGGTATAATAAAAGGTGGAAAAGAGTTTAATCCACTATTTAGAATCGGTGTAAAGGTTAAGTCTAGCACATCAAACAAAGGTTATCGAATTTATACCAGCTATCCCTTGCCTGGTTAAAAAAGAAAGAAGGAACCTAATATGGATAAAGATTGGAATGATAATCACTTATATAAATTTGTAGAGGGGTACATAAGTACAATCACTGATAATCAATCAAATACCCAAAACAACTTAGCCTTGTTACTGTTTAGACAATGGTATCCGAAAGGTACAGGCGATTATTCAGGAGGAAGCTATCGATTTGAAAACGATAGAAAAATTTATAATTTGTCACTTAATTATTTTACGCAAGCAGATGTTATAAAAGAATCAGATTGGCTGAACTTACTTCCTTATAAAATAGAGCGTGTATCTGGCGCACTAGATGAATTAAAACAAATTCAAAATCATATAAAACAAGGTGAGTGGGAAGAAGTAAGAGTATTTCATGCTCGTAATTTTTACTACAAGTTTAATGACGCTCGAACAGACGGTCAAATTGATAAAGACGAATTTTTTGTCTGGCTTGTTTGGGAGTTAATTGACATGACAGAAGATTACTTAGACAGAATGGATCCCACTGGAAAGGAGAAACCTAATGACACCGATAGATCCTAATGCTAGAAAGAGTGTGTATCACTTTTTAGAAAAGTTGCAGGCTGCTAAAAATGAGAATCAAATTTTCCGACAAGAGTTGCTTAGTGTTCTTGAGGAAAAGAGTAATTATCCTCATCTTCCGTACTTCGCGCAACCGAAATTGAGAAATTTGGTGAAGACAGCTAAATGTTATTTGATGACCTATTATGTACCATCAGTGGACGAGGAAAAAACAAAAAATTTACTTAAACTCTTAGCGAATTTGAAAGTGCTGAAATATGCGACACAAACGGAAGATGAGATTGAAATGAAGGCACTTCATACGATGTGTCAACATTTTGCCGATGAAGAGTCACCTGTAGTGCCACCTGATTATCAAGCGTTTCTTTGGTTTATTTGGAAGTTGGAGCAATCCATTGTCGAAGTCATCAGGCTAACCGCGTATGGAGATCAACCAGAAAATAGAATCAACGAGTTGAGAACGATTCTAGGAACATCTGAAACATTAAAAGACGACCGCTTTCCTATTCGTGTGTCGTATGAATATACAGATATTTCCTTCGAAGACATGCGGTTTATTGAAGAATCAGCGATTTTAGCGGGAACCCCCCATCGGTGGGCTGGGGCAAAATATCGATACGTGGCTCACCCACCAGAAGGGTATGAGGAAAAAGTGGCAGAGCTATTTGAATGGTTAAAGCTTGAGTTTTTTATGACGATGCCATTGATGCCAGAAATGACACCAAGATTGGATCAGGATTTACATAATTTGGTGTATGCTTTCTTAAAGGAATCAGAAGTAATCTAAACCTATTCATTGTGACTACACACTAAGGCCTCAGAAGGAAATGAAAATAATGCCTTAATCAGACAAAGTGGTTGAGACAATTTCATTTCAAGAGAAGGAGTTAAAAATTTAGACTGACATACAAAAGAGGTTGTTCATGCTAAAACAGGATTATCTGTTGGAAAAGGATATTTATGGAATGGAGGGCTAGTTAGTAGGTATGCCTTATTCAGATGAGGGCAGTAAATTCAAAGATTGATTAGCCAAGGTGCAATTGAATCTTGAGAGTGAGACACTAAAAGGATTTTAAACGATAATGAAGAGATCGAGTGATCAATATGCTGAAGGCCGTGGATTCAAACACAGAGATTTTTAAAATAAATGGAATAGCAAGACGAACTGTTTTTAGAATAAAGAGTAATGGTTAAAAAGTGAAAAATAGAAGACGCGATTTCCACAATCGCGTCTTCTATTTTATTGCGTAGCTATAAGGTAAAACCAACTATCATGTCCCTTGGCTTATTTCAATTGACAAATAGCTGGGAACTATACAAAAGAATAGAGAGTAAGTGACAATGTTTGTTCACCAAAAATGAGTTGTGTCGTCACTTAAATGCTTCGAAGGATGGCTCGACCAACAGAACCACATGAGTTTTGCAATAACGAAAAATCGTAATGTCGGGTTTAAGGTTACATTGAAAAATGTGGTTTTTGTTATCTAAAATTACGTAAAAGCTTTCAAATAAATGATTTTAGTACATTGATGATGTTAAAAGTGTTATATTATGGGTTTTGGTTAAACCTTACATATTTGTAAATGGAGTTAGTCTTTTTCGTCATTAAGTGAAATATCTTACCCAAGCATTCGGACATAAACAAGTAGTGTCTCTAAAGATAATGTGTTTCAAACAAGATCACCAGATTCATGTATGGCGAAAGTTTGGCTTTTATTATAAACTATTTTTTGTTTTTCCATGCTTAAAGCTACCTATTGTCCAATTGAGTGTGCTCCCTTTAATTATAACATGTAAAAATAAAACTAGTCTAATTGCTAATTTTCCAAAAAGTCTCCTAATTTACCCAAAATAATACTAATCTACCCATCATGCCTTAACCTGATGGTGAAAAAGCTTAATTTCTAGCGAAATATGAGTTGAATGCTGGAAAATTAAGCCTAAAAGTGGAAAATTACAGGACTATCATAAAAAAAATCAAGAAGCATACTACGGATAGATTGGCTGATCAAGTCCACCTTGAATAACGATAAGGCAGCGGAGAATAAGAAAAGAGAGAATGAGGAAAAAAACAGCTATTTGTCGAAATGATACTTGAAGAAATTGGCGTGGCCATCCAATCAAGAGATGACATTTTCGAGGAAGATGACTTATTCTTAAGAGTTAATATCGGTTGTCCTTGTGAGAATTTGAAATCAGGGGTAAAGGTAATTGTCGCCTGCTCGGGTGAACTGATAAGAGCTGAAGGAATTGAGTAAATTTTTAGGTGGAAACAACAGGGGAGTTTTTAGCAAAGAAGGGCTCGGCCTTTTTAAAGGGAGTTGGTTTGTTTGCGTTTAGGGATATGGACTTGGAAGGTTAGTGAGAGTAATGAGTGGAGGTTTGCTATTTTGGAGATCGTCGATTTGCGGATCAACTCTAGAATTAGTTGACATTAGTCAAGAGGATTAAAAATCGTTGTAATCGTTAGCATAATTGACGTTTACCGTGTTTCCATTAGCTGTTTCAGAGAGTTGGAAAGTGTCAATCATTGCTATACACTTTTTTGAAACAGTTCAGTTGAGTTGTTATATTGGCTGGTTGAGCGATAGAACTAGAAAGCGTTGAATCAATCAATTCGTCAACTAATAGGATCGTTGTTATTTTCTAATAAGTCAAATTGCGGATCAAATCCGTAATCAGTTGACGCTGATTCGTCTGTTTGAAAATCGCTATAACCGCTAATATAACCATGTTTTTGATTGTTTTTAATAACTGTTTTAGAAGATTGAAAAGTGTCAACTGTAGCCATACAAAACTTTGGAAAAGTTTAACTGAGTTGTTATATCGAACAATTGAGTGAACTAGCATATTTAGAATCAATCTGTCTGCTAATAAATCAATTTTCCGTTATTTTATAATGGGGCAAATTGCGGATCAGTTCTGGAATCAGTTGACGTTGATTCGTAAGTCTAAAAATCGCTATAATCGTTAATATAATCGTGTTTTTGATTGTTTTTAATGGCTGTTTTAGAAGGTTGAAAAGTGTCAACCGTTGCCATACATTTTTTTGGAGAAGTTTATCTGGGCTGTTATATCGATAAATAGAAGACTGAACTAGAATATCTTGAATCAATTTATTCGTTAACTAGTGGGATCACTGTTATTTTCCAAAGAGTCAGATTGCGGATCAAATCCGGAATCAGTTGACGTTGATTTGTCCGTTTGAAAATAGCTATAACCGTTAATATAATCGTGTTTTAAATTGTTTTTCCTGGCAGTTTTGGAAGGTTAAAAAGTGTCAACTGTAGCAATACATAATTTTGAAAAAATTTAACTGAGCTGTTATATTGAACAATTAATTAAGTGAACTAGCGTGTATTGAGTTAATCTATTTGTTAATAAAAGGGATTACTGTTTTTTTCTAAAGAGTCAAATTGCGGATCAAATCCGTAATCAGTTGACGTTGATTCGTAAGTCTGGAAAACACTATAACCGTTAATATAACTGTATTTTAGATTGTTTTTCCTGACAGTTTTGGAAGGTTAAAAAGTGTCAATTGTAGCAATACAAAATTTCGAAAAATTTTAACTGAGCTGTTATATTGAACAATTAATTAAGTGAACTAGCGTGTATTGAGTCAATCTATTCGTTAATAAATCCTATTATTGTTATTTTTTTATGGGTCAAATTGCGGATCAAATCCGTAATCAGTTGACGTTGATTCGTAAGTCTGGAAAACACTATAACCGTTAATATAACTGTATTTTAGATTGTTTTTCCTGACAGTTTTGGAAGGTTAAAAAGTGTCAATTGTAGCAATACAAAATTTCGAAAAATTTTAACTGAGCTGTTATATTGAACAATTAATTAAGTGAACTAGCGTGTATTGAGTCAATCTATTCGTTAATAAATCCTATTATTGTTATTTTTTTATGGGTCAAATTGCAGATCAAATCCGTAATCAGTTGACGTTGATTCGTAAGTCTGGAAAACACTATAACCGTTAATATAAACGTATTTTTGATTGTTTTTCCTGGCTGTTTTAGAAGATTGAAAAGTGTCAACAGTTGCCATACATTTTTTAGAAAAGGTTTAGTTGGTCTGTTTTCTTTAGAAATAGAAGATTGAACTAGAATACCTTGAATCAATTTATTCGTTAAATGATAGGATGACTGTTATTTTCTAAAGAGTCAAATTGCAGATCAAATCCGTAATCAGTTGACGTTGGTTCGTAAGTCTGGAGATCGCTATAACCGTTAATATAACTGTGTTTTAGATTGTTTTTTCTGGCAGTTTTGGAAGGTTAAAAAGTGTCAACTGTAGCAATACAAAATTTTGAAAAAATTTAACTGAGCTGTTATATTGAACAATTAATTAAGTGAACTAGCGTGTATTGAGTCAATCTATTCGTTAATAAATCCTATTATTGTTATTTTTTAATGTGTCAAATTGCGGATCAAATCCGGAATCAGTTGACGTTGTCCAAGCGGTTGAGAAATCGTGAAAACCATTAGTATGACGGTCATTTATCTGGTTTTTCCTAGCTTCATTAGATAATTGTAAAACGTCAACTGTTGCACAACAATTTTCTTAAAATCCTAGATCACTCTGTTATATCGAGTAATTGAATAGTGGCTTGAATCGGTTTGTCGCTATTTTCAAAACGGCTTAATAGATATAATATCCTTTTACACAAAAGAGCTAGAATCTGTCTTTTTGAGTAATAAACGCTCATTCTTCCTTTTATTCTGTTTAAGGATAGAGATGAGTGATGGTTGTAACTCCTTTTTATCATACATTTCCGTTTTTGTAAAAGCAGCTAACTGCCCCTTTTTGATGATGATAATTTTCAGAATAGTTGCAAATCGGAGCTTTTTTAGCGATACAATAGGCTTTTAAAAATAGTTGAATAGATTTTTATTAAAAAATAAGCCGGAAAAGGGTCAGTTAGCAGGCTTTTTATTTTTTTGAGCGGCTAATAATAGTTTGTTCTAATTATTTGAGTTAAGTTCAAAATTACAACGTCTGTTAAGTCAAGGATTTTGAAAAATGTCAATTTGAGAATCTCCTCATAAAATAAGCGAGTAGTCTATTAAATCACTAGATATTCCATCTAAAATGACAAAATGGCAGTTTATTCCCCCGTTGATACATTGGTTTTTCGTCTTCTTTTCAGAAAAAGCAAGAAAATCATTTTTTTTAAGCTGTGAAATTTGCTCTGTTAATAAACCAATTGAATCAATTTCATAATTCACTTTTTCTAAAACAAACACTCATTCAGTTTCAAAGCATCCTTTTTTGAAATTAGACGACTATACAGCTCCTATATAACTAATCACTAGCAAAGCTTCGATCTCAACAAATTCTAAGTGCTCTTCTACCTTCAATGCTCGACGCTTCAGCGTATAGCAATTGATGAGATCGGAACGCAGAGCCATTATTCTTACAAATTTATTTCTTAGAGATAAGGGACAACGTAGTAAAGCATTAAGCTTTGAAGGACGTAGTAAAGCAGCAAGATTTGCCGTCATTCTTAAGACTTTAATCTTTAGAAATGATGGACATCGGTGAGTGCCTTAAAATAAAGAAGACAAAAATTGAAAAAGCAATGAAACTCTATAGCGAAAACAAAAGGAAAAATGATGTATAATATGAGCCCCTAAGGCGTAAAAAAGGGCTCATAATTACCGTGAACGCAGTTGAATCACTTGATTCTCACTAAAAGTACTAGTAATGACCTAACAATATCCAAGTTTATTCACTGTCAGTTTTAGGTACAACCATTGAGACAATTATGCTTTAACATTTACCAAATGAGTTGTTCTTTTCATTATGATATAATGGAAAAAAATCGAAAGGAGATTGTTATGAAAAGGTTGTATTTAATAGCTTCTATAATGGGAACTGTTTTCCCTTATTACTTTTTTATCCAGTTTTTAATGGTACACGGGTTAAATGTGAAGAAGATAGTTGATTTATTATTTGTCAATAATATTTCAACATTCTTTGCAGTTGATTTTTTTATTTCTTGTTTTGTTTTTATAGTATTTATGTTTAATGAATCTAAGAGGCTCAGAATCGGCAGAGAAAAATGGCTTTGTCTTATTTCCCTATTTACAGTGGGCTTGTCATTAGCACTTCCGCTATTTTTATTCATAAGAGAAAATTATGACGGATCGGTTGGAAAGGTATAAATGAATGACTGTTAAATTAGCAAGACTTGGCTAAAGAACATCCCTCTTAGTTGTGATTTTTATTTTCGAGAATGGCAATAGAATTATTTATGCCATAAAAATAGTGAGAGAAACAAGTTTTGAATTATCATCTAAGCATAAGTACTAACTAGAGGATGAATGTGTGTCTAATTCTAATAAGGATAACGCAGTGATATATGGCATTATTTTAATCATTTACGTTTTAAAGAAGTTGAAGAAAGTTTAGTTTGTAGACCTGATAAAAAAGAAACTATATACATCATGTTAAATAATCAAACAGATAGTTCCATTGGCTAATTCGCATAATCATCCGCCAAGAGTGGTACTTTCAGCTTTTTTCTGGCTGAAAGTTTAACGGTAAAGGATGATTATTTAATGGGAACTATATAGTTATAGAAGATTACTTTGTGTTTATGATTTTATGAAAGGTTCTGGAGGATTGGTGGAGAATTTAATGACTAGCAGAGAAGAAAGAGTTAATGAAGGATTGAAGGCAAGAGTTAACTTTAACAGTTTAAAAGTAGAGTGTGAATCTGAAACTGAGAGAATTAATCAAATCTTAAAAGATCACTCTAGCTCAAATAATAAATTCATTACAACATTGGATTCAACTGAAGATTTCAAGTCAAGATACAAGAAGTATTTCAGTAAACTATCCAGTAATAATTTATTAAGCTATTATTATGTTTGGATTGGTTTATCCAAAGGAAATGTAGTAGTTGTTGGAAGGACCTCTTTTTCAAAAAAAGCCAGATCAAATTTTGGTGATTTATTTAATAGATACAACATATTCGGTGGTATTACCCAGGAAATTATTATGAAAATAATTATTTCTGAGAAAACGGAGTTAGATTTAAAAAAAGTTGAACAACTAAATAAAGAGTTAAATGCTTTTTTTACACATGCGATAATTCTTCCAGTAGACGTTGGATCGGTGAGTCCTGAAGAAGCAACTCGTACTTGTAGTGATGTTGAAAAACAAATAGGTGAGTACTTAACAAAGAATAATGTGGAAATATTAAATAAAGACGGTCATAAATCCTTTTAATTAAGAATAACTGAAATAACAAGAAAAGTTTTATGTTAGACAAAAGGGGATCTCTCCATGCATTATAGCAACCTGATCTTGAACAGATTGCTCTTCACAAGGAGAAATCCTTATGACATTATCTTGTAGAATCTTTATAATTTGATATAGATGTAAGTTTTAGTATGTAATGCGCATTTTAAATAAACAAGTGAAAATAGTGATCTAGTTTTTTTAGCAGAAGCTCACTCTAAAGGAGTCATTCAATGATAAAACCAGCCAGCCTTAAACTAATCGACCCTCAGAGAGAAATCATTGACCAAAATGATAACTTTGCCTATGTTGTTCCTTGTAAAGACTTGCGTCAGTGGGTGTCCAATTTTACCCTATCCTTTCCAGATGAAACGATGATCTCTGATAACTACACCGTCATGCCGCACGGTAGTGTCACCTTGGTTTATTATCACAACGACACTGGCCTTCATGATAGGCTCTTTGGGCCAATGACAGAGCCGAAAGTAGTCGGAGATATTGCCAATAAGTGTCAGTTTATCTTCATTGTTGAATTTCAGCCGGCAGGTTTTTATCCCTTTAGTGAGTGCCAGCAAAGTGAATTAGTAAATGGTATCTACTCCTTTTCTTCGATAAACCCACTTATTGATACGGAGATTCGGCAAATTTTGGCAATGGAAAAGTCGGCGGAACAGGTCTTTTCACGCGTTGAAAGACTGTTGTTAGACAATCTGGGAGTAACCTGTCCTGAGGTACTCACCAGAGCTGTCGCCTTAATCAGCCAAAGCCAAGGAAGGATTCTCCTCAAAGCAGTTGTGGAGACCCTCTCTTATAGTGATAGACAGCTTAATCGCTTTTTTAATCAGTATTTAGGTTTAAGCATGAAAGGCTTTGCCCGTGTGGTTCGATTGAATCATTCTTTACGTTATTTAAATGATCCGCGAAAGACAGTGGCAACGATTTGTGATGAGTTAGGTTATTATGATACGGCTCATTATGCCAAAGATTTTAAACTTATTTGTGGTGTGACACCCCTCAATTATCGGCAAAATCTGTCTGATTTTTACAATGAAGTGGCTAAATTTTCGTCTTATACTTAATGTGTAAAAGAAAGGAAGATGACGAATGAAATTTGGCGGCGTATTATTGATTGTAGAGGATATCGCAATAGCAACAAAATATTATCAAGAAGTGTTAGAACAGCAAGTGACCATGGATTTAGGTGAACATGTCTCATTTGAAAATGGCTTGGCCTTGCAAACCAACTACGGGAGTATTGTGGGCAAAGAACTAACCACCACGCCAGGAGCTAATACGTTTCAACTGTACTTTGAGGTTGAGGGAATTCAAACGTGGGCTGAGCGCTTGGCAGAAAATTCGGAGGTGACTTTTTTGCATTCAATTAAGGAATACCCTTGGGGACAACGGTCCTTTAGAATTTACGACCCAAGCCAAAATATTATTGAAATAGCGGAAAGCATGGCAGAGGTTATCGGTAACTTAATAGAAAAAGGTCTTTCTACAGAAGCGATAGCCAAACAAACCATGTGTCCTGTTGACTATATTGAAACTTTGAGAGATTAATAGTACCATTAAGGATGATTAGAATGGGGAACGTTGAAGGGGGAACCGATGAGGATCGTCAATATAATTGCCAAAACAGATGTAATGAATTTTAATAATCGGACGGTTAAGGAACAGGTGGGCTTTGAGACCCATTTGGAAACTAAAAAGAAACGGGCCTGGCGAATAAACGCAGTAGCCATCTTGATTACTGTGTTATTCTTGTGGTTATTTTGGATGAACTGGTTACCTGTTTCGGTATTTGGCTACTATCTTATTTTAGGTGGTTGGTTTATTAGTTTAATGGCAGGGCTCCAAACCGTGTTAACTCGTCCTATTAATGCTAAAAAGGATGATAAGGTGACTCTTGTCTGCCCTTTGCAGACAGAGGTTGACTACAATATTGAATTAGCGGATGAGGGGATTAGCTGGTTAGCAGATGATGTATCGATTGAGATTGCTTGGGAAGAAGTTGTCAGAGGTACATATCTGGGAGAGGATGTGGTGGATCTTTGGACAGCCGATCGTGGCTTTTTTATCAAGTTGGATAAGCTAGCTGAAGAAGAGCGTGCAGAGGTGGTGAAGCGAGTTCGCTCACAGTTGGGAGCTCGCTTAGAAGATCAGGCGGCAGCAAAATCACGTCATTATGATTACTTAGCGCTAAAGCAGAGGTATGTCCGTCCTTTTCTGTTGATTAATTTAGTGCTGCTTGTCGCTATGGGAATAGCTGGAACAATGATTGATAAGAATGGGCGTGAATTACGGGAGGACATTTCCAAAGGAACTTCGATGGAACAAGTCAAGCAACTAATCGGGAGACCTAATGGTGAAGTAACTGGCAAGGCTTATTTTGAGATGATTATCAAGGAGCGAGCTCGTGACTTTAAGAAGAGGAATCAGTCAGAGGTAGATGCTCTCAAGGGGCTCATGGATGTGGCAATTGTTGGTCAAAGAGAACTGTTAGAGCAGGAAACGGCCAAGGTTCTAATATATGATTATCATGGTGAGAGTTATTTCTATCTGTTTATTGATGGAAAATACGTTCAAAGTTTACTGCCGCTCTCATGATCTGTTTGATTATTTAACACGATGGATTTATTTCGAAAGTCAAATTTAAACCCAATTCTCGATATTGCATCAATAGTTTGAAAAACTTTCGGGATCGAGTTATTATAGTATAAAGAGGTGATAGTGGATGACTAAAGAACTGAGTTTAAAAGAAGCACTGTTAGCAGAGTTTGGTGAAAATGAACCGATAATTTTGAGATATATTGATTCAGAAGAAAAATATGGTGTGGACAAAAATTCATTTAGAAAATACTTATCAAATCTATACAAACTTAAGGAGATAAATCGAGCTGAGGAAGGCATTTATTATTTTGCTTTCACCAATACCTATTTAAATGAAGAGTCTTTTTTGAGTGATGATAAGCTTGTAGTAAGTAAGTTTATCATGAGTGGCAAAAAAAGATATGGTTATAGAACAGGGTTATCATTTGCCAATCAACTTAGCGTCACGACTCAGGTACCAAAAATGACCGAAATAACATCGTCGATGATTTCGAGAAATAAAGTTGAAAACTTATCAACTAAGTATTTTATCTACAAAGCAAGAGCAAAGATAACTAATAGTAATTATCGATTAATGCAAATACTTGATTTAATTAATGATTATGAAAATATGGTTGAGGTAGAAGACAATAAGGCGCAAGAAATGATGACTCTTTATCTAAAAAACACCAAAATTAGTAGGGCTGAGCTGAACAGCCTGATTAACGAGTACCCTAGTAAGTTATTTAGAACCTTATATAATAAAAATTTATTTAAGGTAATCGAAAGCACGGTAAAGTAAAGATGGCTGGATACTTATTTAACGATAAAGACGTTTTTAATGACTTTGCAGCAAGGGCTGCAAAATTTTTTAAGACAACTATTGATATCGTAGAGAAGGATTACTTCGTTTCTTTAGTATTAAAAGAACTTTCCAGTAGAAATGAAGAGATTGTTTTTAAAGGTGGGACATCATTATCAAAAGCCTATCAGATTATTGATCGGTTTTCAGAAGACATCGATTTATCTCTCTGCAATTCAGATAGAATTAAACCAGTGGCTAGCCAAAAAGTAAAATTGAAAAGAGACATAGAAAATACCGTCAATTTATTTGGATTTAGTATTCCTAACCTAAGTTCAACAGGTTCTAGAAGGAGCTACAATGCGTATGAGATTTCTTATGATTCAGTTAGAATAGGAAGTGATATTAATGATGATATGGGGTTAAAGTCGCATATATTATTGGAAACTTACTGTCACAATGCCTCCTTTCCAACGACTGAGAGACAAGTGGAAAATTACATCAATCGCTACCTACTTGAAGCATCAATAGTTCAACGAGAGGTAATTGTAACCGATTACCCGGAGCTAATCCCATTTACAATGAAAGTTCAATCACTTGAGCGGACAGTATCAGATAAAATTTTTGCAATATGTGACAAATGGTTGGATGAAAGGGGAGGGGCTGCAATCCGACAGTCTCGGCATATTTATGACTTATACTATTTACTAAAGAGTGATGAACTAGACTATAACATATTGAGGGAGACATTTTTTGAAGTTCGTATGATTCTAAAAAACGAGTTAACGTATAATCCTTCAAGTGCCAAAGAATATAATATTCCGATTTTAGTCAAGACTCTTTTGGAAGAGAATTTTTTTGAAGATGATTATAAAAAAACAACCCAATTATTAACTGATCATGCACCAGATTATGCGATTGTCAAAGATTACTTACTTCATGTAATTGAAAAAAACGCAGATATATTTAGTTGATATACATGAGTTCGGATAGATGAATCAGCTAGCGGAAGTCTGATATAGGAGAAACTAAAATTGTAGCGAAGAAAGAGCATCGCCAGAAACCCTAGTTCTCTGGTGATGCTCTTTTTCAAAAAATCTAGAAGAATGGCCTTGTTTTCAACTAACTTAATTCAGCAAAAAACTCATCCATAGCTGGTAATTCTTTTTCCATGGTTAACGTGATGCCGACTTTTGTGCACAAATCAAGTAAATAGTGATAGACATCTTCTTGTGCCACAATGATTTTTTTGGGTCGTTTATTCTCACTTAAATAATCAATGACACAGTCTACCACAATACGTATCTCGTCATCAGGCGTCTCGGTTAAGCTATCAGCGAGAATCATTTCGCTATGATGATCCACTAGAAGGCAAAGTTTAGGGACCATTCCTTGCTCTGATTTGTTTTCTTTTACGAGGGTACTTAGGAAGAAAGATGCTACTTCTATGATTTGATTTGTTTTTGGTCGTTGTTTTAGACGCTCAATAAGTAGTGAGCCCAACATTTCTACTTCAACGATATCATCTATGTCTTCAGGGAAATCAATTGATTCGACCGTATGTTGCCATTTTTTTAACGATTCATCGTAATACGTGATGAGGGTTTCAAAGTTATTAAAGTCGACAATGATTTGTTCAGTTTTCACCAAGATTAAGGCATCATAGAATAGCTTCAAGCAACGAGTCATAAAGCGAACCTCTCGTCGGGTAATCTGCCAAGGTTCCATCCCGCGGACAAAGGAGACAAACTGAAGCCAATTGCCATCTCCCCTAAAGCGATAGCCCAGCTCTTTAATGATGTCATAGTTTGCCTTAAATATATCTTTTCGTGAGCCGTATAAAGCAAATAATCCAGACTTTTCAGCGAGGGCATTAGTGTATGAGTCATAATCTTGCATTAAGAAATGATACAAGTCTGTGATATCAGGCATAGTGGAGTGAATGCCAATCCCAACGAAAGACTCTTGGGTGCCCTCGTGTATCGGGTTGAGGTAAACTGGTAACTTGCGAGTAGGCATAAGGAGTGTGTAGACATCAGTGGTTGCTGTGAATTCCCAAGGTGCAAGTGCCTTTATTTTAAGTCCAATCTCATATAATGCTCGCCATTCAGTTAGTTCGTTCTTTTCCATTCTCTTTCATTCCTTTCATTTAAGCCTCACAAGAGCTAGCTGCCACAATACGCATCCAATATAATTGTATTTATCGTACCATAAAAGTGAAGATGATAGGTGATAGAATTAAAAAAAATCCCCTTGTTAATAGCTTTTTAGTGACGATGTTAGAGCAAAAAAACTCCCTCAGACTTGGAGAATGAGGGGGCTATTTATGCTTGTTTAGCATTTAGCGTCATTTATTTTTAGACAAAAATGATCGTAATTAGTGTAAAGTTAAAGCTTACGTTAAACTTGTTGATAGCGATTGTCTTCATTAGAGCCTTTTTTTTGTGAGTGATAGTTGCAACAACTTTCAATAAAGCGTTACCACTTGTTGCAAAGAAATGTCATAGTCGGAATGGGATTCCCTGACTATAATTAGCTTATCAACTTGATAACGCTAACAAATACGAGAAGTAAAGTAAGGAAGTGTTTATCATTATGTTATCTAAGCGACAAAAGGAATTGTTAGAGCTGTTAATTGAACAAGAGGAGTTTCAAACGGTTAAGTTCTTTTCTAGAAAGTTAGGGGTGTCTGAGCGAACCCTTCATTCTGAATTGACACTCGTTGAAGACTACTTAAACAGTTCTGAAGCTTACATCGAAAAAAAGAGAGGAGTGGGGATTGTCTTAAGACTGCCTAGAGAAGGTAGTCAAAGTAGTGAAGAACCAGAAATGGATGTTTTTTCAATTCTTAATCGGCGCATTCAAATGATGGAATTATTGTTATTTAGTCCCGAGAGGATCAGTTTTAACGGATTATCAGAGTTATTTATGGTCAGTAAAACATCAATAAAAAATGATTTAGACTATGTGATGCAGATTTTAACAGTTAGCAATGATGTGAGGCTAACCAGTAGCTCTCAGGGAACAAAATTGAGTGGCAGTGAGGAAGAACTACAAAAAGCGTTTCTGCAATTTAATCGTTATTTGTTAAGTCACTCTGATGGGTACTTAGACGAGGTCATATCTGAGAAAATCAAGTTGTTTGAAGCCTATTATGGTGAACAAGTTGTCAGTGTTTGTACAAATGTTCTATACAGTTATGTCAAAGAGCATGTTAATGCGATTTCAGATTATTATATTCAAAATGTCTTAAATGTTTTAATCATTCTTGTTTATCGAATTATAGAAGGCCATCATATTCAATTAAGTGACAAGCAAGTGGGTGGGGATTACGACACCATTTTTTTTGAAGAAAGTGCCAGTCAGATGTTAAACAAAGCAGCTTTGCGCTTAAGTTTTTCTTATACAGAACAAGAGGTCAAATATTTAGCGCAACATTTAATCTCTAATCGCTTTAAGAATTTGCCAAAAGCTGAGCTTGATCAAGCAATTGTCACGAGTATTTTAGAGAGTGTCTCGGAATCATTAAGCATTGATTTCACTCAAGATGAAAAATTGGAAGAGCAATTAAAAAATCATATTCCACCCATGATTTACCGACTCAAACTGAATAATACAACTGAAAATCCTTTTACGAGTCACATCAAAAATGAGTTTTCCCTGACGTTTAATGTCATTTGGCTAGTCTTGAGTGAGTATGAAAAAGAATTGGCGATTGTTTTTACGGAAGATGAGATTGCCTTTTTGACCATGTATTTTCAAGCAGCGATTGAGCGGGCAAGAATAAATCGTAAGATTTTAGTGGTTTGTCAAATGGGGATAGCCACTTCCGAGTTTTTAATCAATCGAATTAAGAACAAAGTGCCTTCCTTAGACACACTGGAGGTAGCCTCAGTGCCGGAATTAGGACATATTAATCTGGACTCTTTTGATTTAATTGTTTCGACGATTAAGATTAATTTGCCAAATCGTGAAGTTATTCATGTGTCCCCATTTCTAAGTGATGAAGACATTGTCAAAATCACCAATGCTGACTATCGTAAGCTCAGGGAACAAAGGACTGAAATGCAAGGTGCTTTAGAAAGGGCGATTCAGCCGGCTTTTATGGAAGTCGATAGTGAGTATAATTCAAAAGAGGAGCTCATTGAAAAAGTGGGGGCTAAGTTAGTAGCGGAAGGTTTGGTTAAGCCTGAGTTTCTGATTAGTGTCAGCGACCGAGAAGAGCTTGGAGGAACGGATCTCCCATCTGGTACGGCAGTTCCCCATGGAAGTTCCCTTTACGTTGAACAAACGGTGATTGTTGTCATTAAAAACAAGAAAAAATTTAAGTGGAGTCAGTATTATGTGGATGTTATTTTTATGATTTGTATCTCAGAGAGGGATATCAAAAAAACGCGAGGGATACTATCAGACATTTACACGATTATCGACGATCCCACAAAATTAAAAGAGATCAGAGGCGTTTCTTCGAAAGCCTTATTGCTAAAGACGATTGGGAGTGAGCACAAGTGAGTCAAAAAGGAAAAAATAAAGCCGTCATTGCAGAAGGATTAGTCTTTTTAGATAGCCAATTAGCCACGCAAGATGAGGTGATTCAATTTATAGTTGAGAAAGCCTTGGCGGAAGGGTATATTGACAATCAGTTTGCCTTGAAGGAAGCCGTTCAAAAGCGTGAGCGGGAAATACCAACGGCTATCGGCTATCAAATTGCCATGCCACATGGCAAGACAGCGGCTGTCTTACACCCTTTTATTGCATTGTTGCGGACAGCAGAAGATTTTCGCTGGTCGGAACAAAATGAAGAACGCGTTCGTTTAGTTTTCTTGATTGGTGTACCAGAGGAAAGTGAAGGGAAATTACATTTGAAATTTATCTCTCAATTAAGCAAAAAGTTATTAGACGATGAGTTTAGACAGAGCTTATTAACAGAAACAAACCAGCATAAAATTTTTGAACAATTAAGCGCCATTGACATTTAAGTCGATGAGCAAGGAGGAATTAGCATGAAAGTAGTCGCAATTACAGCCTGCCCAACTGGGGTGGCTCATACGTACATGGCTCAGGAAGCAATTGAAAAAGAGTGTCGAAAACGGGGATATGAGGTACAAGTGGAGACGCAAGGAAGTATGGGAGTTGAAAATGAATTGACTCAAGAAGAGGTCGATGGGGCTGATGTGGTCATCTTAGCCGTTGCGATTGGGATTGAAGGAGAAGAGCGGTTTGATGAGAAAATGGCAGCGGGGAAAGTTATCTCAATTGATCCAGGGGAGGTTATCAAACATCCCACAGAGGTTCTCGATCGAGCTGAAAAACTGTAGAACGACTCATTAGCAGATAATAAGGAGATGACTTGACATGAAAAAAGAAAATAAAGTGTTAAAGGATTTGCAAAAAGCATTTAACACCGGTGTGTCGTTTATGTTGCCAGCGGTTGTTGTTGGCGGGATTTTCTTGGCAATTGCTTTGGCAACTGGTAAAGCAACGGATAGTGGGATGGAAATTACGAGTCCCTTTATGCAAAACCTAAATGATCTCGGGGCGGCTGGTTTTGCCATGATGATTCCATTATTGTCCGGTTATATTGCCCATTCTCTAGCGGGAAAACCGGCTTTAGCACCAGCTATGATTTTAGGCTTTGTTGCCAATAATCCGATTGGATCAGGGCAGATTAAGACCGGCTTTTTAGGCGCAATGATCATGGGGGTAGCAGTCGGTTACTTTGTCAGATGGTGTAAAACTTGGAAAGTGCCGGCGACAATTCGCACGATTATGCCAATTTTAATTGTACCAGTCGTGACAACCTTTGTTTTAGGCATGCTTTATATCTACGTTATAGCTGTGCCAATTGGAGCCGCAATGGACTGGTTAGTGGAAGTGCTGGGACGGATGCAAGGCGGCAGTGCAATTGTCCTTGGCTTGATTATTGGGGCGATGACTGCTGTTGATATGGGGGGACCGATTAATAAAACGGCCACGGCCTTTACATTGGCTCTGATGTCAGAAGGCATTTACGCACCTAATGGGGCACACCGGATTGCGGTGGCAATTCCCCCCTTAGCGATGGCGATTTCAACCTTTATCGATCGTAAAAAGTACACGTCAGAAGACCGTGATTTAGGAATTTCAGCCCTCTTTATGGGCTTGATCGGGATAACGGAAGGCGCGATTCCCTTTGCCGTTAAAGACATGAAGCGGGTATTGCCGGCGATTATTATCGGCAGTGCGATTGGTGGGGCCCTAGGAATGGCGAATGGCGTAGAAGCGCTAGTCCCTCACGGCGGCTTGATTATTTTACCTGTTGTGAATGGGAAATTATGGTACGTGATTTCCATGCTAGTAGGAACCTTAGTATCAGTGGCAATTTTACACTTTACCAAGCCGAATATAGAAGAGCTGAAAGCGGAATAAGCCCGATGTGTAGATAATTAAAAATTAAGATGATGGAGATGGCGATGAGATGAAGAAATTACCAATTAAAACAGTAGTTGAAGGGCTTTTAACCTTACAAAAAACAGGAAAAAGTGCGACGTTATTAGGCATCGGCCCAATGTCGAAGAACTGTGTGCAAGCGACATTGGAATTATCAAAAGAAGATGATTATCCGGTCATGTTTATCGCGAGTCGCAATCAAGTGGATGCTGACGAATTAGGGGGTGGCTACGTCAATGGCTGGAATCAGTTTACCTTTGCTCAAGCAGTAGCCGAAGTGGCGGAAGCGATTGACTATGATAACTTATACTATTTATGCCGTGATCACGGCGGACCATGGCAGCGTGATCAGGAACGAAATGATCACATCCCAACAGAAGAGGCGATGAAGTTAGGCCAGCAATCTTATGTGGCAGATATTGAGGCTGGTTTTGATTTATTGATGATTGATCCCACAAAGGACCCCTTTGAAGTGGGGAAAGTTATTCCTTTAGATGTTGTGTTAGAACGGACCATTGATCTCATCGAATTTTGTGAAAATGAGCGAAAGGCCCGAAATCTGCCTGAGATTGGCTACGAAGTGGGCACAGAGGAAACCAATGGCGGCTTAACCTCAACGGAAACTTACGAAACCTTTATTTTACAGTTACAAACCGAATTAGAAAAAAGAGGATTACCAATGCCGACCTTTATTGTGGGGCAAACTGGAACGCTAACCCGCAAAACGGAACAAGTCGGAACCTTCAATTTTAAGAATGCGTATGAATTAGCTCAGATGGCAAAACGTTATGGGGTCGGCCTTAAAGAACACAACGGAGATTATCTGGATGATGTAACACTGTTGGAACACATTCCGTCAGAAATTACAGCTACCAATGTGGCGCCACAATATGGAACAGAAGAAACTCGGGCCTACTTAAATTTAGCGGCAGTCGAAGCAAAATTAGTTGAGTACGGTTTGGTGAAGACGCCCTCTAAGACTCGTGAGGTATTATTGGTTCACGCGATTAAAAGTGAACGCTGGAGAAAGTGGATGGTTGGCGATCAAACAGACTTAACGGTGGAGCAAATTACGGCAGATGAAGTCCTTTCAGAAGAAATACTGGATATTGCCGGACATTATACCTTTAATGATGGGGCAGTTAAAAAGGAAATCGCGACGATGTATAAAAACTTGGCTCAACACAATGTGGACGGGCAACGTTATGTCATCGATCATATCAAGCGCCCTATTCGTGATTATGCCGAGTGCTATAATTTAAAAGGCGCTACGACACGGATTAAAGGGTTGCTTAAGTAAAGGCTGTATGAGAAAAATAACAGTTAAGGATAGCTAATCAATGGGTTAGCTATCCTTTTTAGAAAAGGGGTAATGTGATGTTTACGTCACTTGATCAACAAGCAGTTAATACGATTCGGGCATTGAGCCTTGATGCCATTGAAGGGGCCAATTCAGGCCACCCAGGGTTACCTTTAGGAGCCGCACCGATGGCCTATGTCTTATGGTCTAAATTTTTAACCGTTAACCCACTGACCTCTACCCATTGGACAAATCGTGATCGTTTTATTTTATCAGCCGGTCACGGCTCAGCGATGTTGTATAGTTTGCTTCATTTAGCGGGGTATCAAGTAAGTTTGGCTGACTTAAAAAACTTTCGCCAGTGGGGATCTAAAACGCCGGGACATCCAGAAGTCCATCATACCGATGGGGTTGAAGCGACAACCGGGCCGTTGGGGCAAGGGATTGGCATGGCCGTTGGGATGGCCATGGCGGAAGCTCATCTGTCCGCCACTTATAATCAAGCAGGCTATCCAATCGTTGACCACTATACCTACAGTCTTTGTGGCGATGGTGATTTGATGGAAGGTGTCTCGCAAGAGGCCTGTTCGTTAGCAGGTCACCTTAAACTGGGCAAGTTGATTGTGCTGTATGATTCCAATGATATTTCCTTGGACGGCCCAACAGATAAGTCCTTTACCGAAAATGTTGGGCAACGTTTTATCGCTAACGGTTGGCAACATCTATTAGTCGAAGATGGCAATGATTTAGAGGCGATTTATCAGGCCATTGCCTGTGCCAAAGCTCATAGTGAGCAGCCGACTTTAATAGAGGTCAAAACGATTATTGGCTATGGGGCATCTAAGCAAGGGACAGCCAGTGTTCACGGGTCTCCACTAGGAAAAGCCGAAACCGAAGCCGTTAAAACCTTTTATGGTTTAGATAAGAAGCAACAGTTTCATGTGTCAGAGGAGGTTAAAACTCATTTTAGTCAACGAATGGTGGCAAAAGGGGAGTTAGCAGAACGTGAATGGACGCAATTATTTACGGCTTACGAAGAGGCTTACCCAGAGTTGGCGGCCCAATATCAGCGAGCATACGCTGGCGATTTATCAGCAGGCTGGGATCAGCAATTACCACGGGCTGAGGTAGGGACGGCAGTGGCAAGCCGGGTGACAAGTAAGGAGACGATTCAAGAGATTGCCAAGGCTGTGCCTTATTTTTGGGGTGGCTCTGCCGATTTATCCTCATCCAACAACACGATGATCGTCGGAGAGACTGATTTTGCGGCTCAAAACTATGGCGGCCGAAATATTTGGTTTGGGGTTAGAGAATTTGCCATGGCAGCTGCGTTGAATGGCATTCAATTACATGGTGGAACGCGCGTTTACGGTGGAACATTTTTTGTTTTTGTTGATTATTTAAGAGCTGCCTTACGCTTAAGCGCCTTACAAAAATTACCGGTAACCTATGTCTTAACCCATGATTCCGTCGCAGTTGGCGAAGATGGGCCAACTCATGAACCGATTGAGCAACTGGCTAGTTTACGCTGTTTGCCAAATGTTCAGGTTATTCGACCGGCTGATGGCAATGAAACGGTGGCAGCATGGAAAGTTGCCATGACGTCAAGACAAACACCGACTGTTTTAGTGTTAAGTCGCCAAAACTTACCAGTGATAAATGGATCTGAAAAGTTAGCGGAAGAAGGCGTAGCAAAAGGGGGGTACGTTATCTCGCCACAACAAGGGGATCATCCCGAAGGCATCCTGATTGCCACCGGTTCCGAAGTAGCCTTAGCCGTTCAAGCGCAAAAGCTCTTGAGAGAACAAGGCCAAGATGTGTCAGTGGTTTCATTGCCTTGCTTTGAATTATTTGAACAACAATCTAAAGCCTATCAAGAGTTGGTTTTACCACCAAACGTTAAGCGGCGCTTATCCATCGAAATGGGGGCAAGTTTTGGCTGGGAACGCTACGTGGGAACAACTGGGGCCAGCTTAGCAATCGATAGCTTCGGAGCAAGTGCGCCAGGCGAAACGGTCATCGCTAAATACGGCTTTACTGTTGAGAATGTCATGGCAAGATATCATAAAATCTCATGATAAAACATGGAGAGAGGTTTAGATCAGGGCTTTTCTTCATGTTCTTTGAAAATAGAAAGGGTGACAAGATGCTAGCATTTATTTTTGATGTTGACGATACTCTTTACGACCAACTTCAACCGTTTCAATTGGCATTGGCGCAACATGTTAACATTAAAGAACTTTCTGTAGAAAAAGTTTTTGTTCGCAGTCGTCAGTATAGTGATCAGGTCTTTCAATTAGCGGAAAGCGGCCAAATAACCATGGGGGAGATGCACCAATACCGAATTCAAAAAGCCTTGTCAGATTTCGGCATCTCAATGACATCGTCAGAAGCGGCAGCTTTTCAACGAGATTACACTGACTTTCAGCAAGAGATTAGTCTAATCGCTGATGTCAGAATGGCTTTAGATTATTGTCTAGCACATGGTTTTTTATTAGGGGTAATCACTAACGGCCCGGAAAAACATCAATGGCGTAAAATAGAACAGTTGCAACTAACCAAGTGGATCCAGAAAGAGAATATCATTGTCTCTGGAGAAGTGGGGCTAGCTAAACCACAGCCTGAAATTTTTGAACTAGCAGAAATCAAGATGGGGTTAACGAAATCCCAGACCTATTATATTGGTGATTCGTTTCAAAATGATGTAGTAGGTGCCAAGAATGCGGGATGGCACGCCGTTTGGAGTAATCGACGGGGACATCCTCCTTCCGACGCCTCAATCAATTATGATTATTTGATTAATGACGAGTCAAGCTTGCTTCACTTTGTTCAAGCTTTTTAAGGATGCGGAGGAAAAATCGATGATAAAAGGGATTATATTTGATATTGATGACACACTGTATGACCAACAAAAGGCGTTTATTCAAGCGTTTAATGAATGTTTACCAACTTATGTAAAGGACGTTGATTATGGTGCCTTGTTTCAAAGGATGAGAGCTTATGGCGACGAAAGTTTTACCTTAGGCTATGAGCAGACTGACCTGCGAAAGATGCAAATTTATCGGATTAAACGTGCCTTGAGAGACGATCAAATTAAAGTCTCAGATGAGTTAGCCCTTAAATTTCAACATGCTTTTGAAAGATACCAAGAAGAGATTGAATTATTCGGGGAGATGCCTTCAATCTTTGAGAGGATCAAAACCAAAGGGTTAGCCACAGGCCTGATTACCAATGGAACCGCTAAGAGACAAGCTAAAAAAATCGAGAGATTGAGGCTAAAAGAATGGATGCCTGCTGATCTGATGTTGATTTCTGAAGAAGTAGGCATAGCTAAGCCAAAGACTGGCATTTTTGAGTTGATGGCCCATCGCTTATCAATGGTTAACTCCGAGTTGCTTTATATCGGGGATAATTATACCAACGACATCATCGGAGGGAAATCAGCAGGATGGCAAACAATTTGGGCGAATTATCATCGATTGACTAAACCGACTGAGGTTGTTGAGACTGATTATACGGTTCAAAGTCCAAAAGAGTTGGCCCTTTTGCTAGAAAGGCTGTTAGTGAAAGAAGAGTAGGAGGAAGTGGGGCAACTAGTAGAAGGAAGAGAAAACTGTTAAGCGAGTTGAGGCGATTCCCCTTGAGAGTGAACCGCCTCCGAAAGAAAAGGAGATGGAGTAGTTTATTGAGATTGCCGGTACCTTTCAAGAAGTGTTACTTAGCTATAGACACGATGTAATAATCTACCCGATGCTCCTTACTAGAGGCTAGTTATAGCTGTTGACACCTAATTCAACTAACGAGTGCAAGCTATTTATTCCTATTTATAGTAATATTATTAGGGGAGTAGAAAAAATAGAGGACGTGTTTGCTATGAAATTAAATGAATTATTAAAAATTCGTCGTGAAAAAGAAAACATGACACAAGCTGAGCTAGCCCAAAAATTATTTGTTACCCATCAATCAGTTTCAAAGTGGGAACGAGGAGAAAATGTTCCGAGTGTTGATAATCTTTTGCAACTGAGTGATTTATATAATATTTCATTAGATGAATTGATTCGAGGAAGTTCCTTTTTTAAGAAACCATTTTTTGTGAGACAACCAATTAATAAATTGAAGATTATCGCTTTTTTAGTATTTTGGCTTTTCCTTAGTCTATTTTTTACTGGATTTGGTTATCAACCTTTTTTTGTATTTATATTAATCTATTGTATAGGTCTTTTTATGGTGTTTCCAACGTTCTTTCAGGATTATTGGATAATCAATCGATCAAATCTAGTCATAAAAAAATATAGCTCAAACTATAGTAAAGTGTTTGAGCTATTTAAAACTAGCCTTAATCAAAAGAATGAGCAAACCATCGAGTATACCCAAATTGTTAGCGTTAGTCTAGAATATTATGTACGAGTTAGAACATCACCTTTTGATTTTCATCCAGACCCTTTTTTTCTAGAAGTTACGCTTGCTAATGATGACTGCTTACGTCTCCCTTTGACATCTAAAATTGAAGAGTATCTACCACAATTTTTTATGCTTTTACAGAAAAAAGGTATAACTATGATTGATGACCATAACATCATGCCAGTTATGATTAGAAATGAATCAGTTTTTGAATATATGAATCAAACGATTACAGAGTTAAAAGGGCTTTAGAGTTTGCGATCTATAGACATCCCGTAAGATAATCTGAACATATAGCTCCACTGGATCGTCATTATTTAATAGGAGCTATATAATAAAAAAACGTTATTGTGATTGTTGAAAGTGCGGCTGATTTTATTGGTGACGTGATAAAAACTTGAACTACTGAAGGATAGTGGCATTAAGACATTTTGTTTGTTTTTATTAGATAACAAAGGAGATTGAGATGAAAAAAGAGAATAAAGTGGTAGAACAAGATGACACAGCAAAGGAAATTACTGATGGGTTTCTTAGGCTTATAAAGTTTGGTTTTGGATTGGCGATTAGTGGTGCTATTTTAGGAATAGTTGGTTTGATTGGCAATGTTGTCTTTTTAAAGATTATCGCTGTGTTTCTGTTGTTGACTGGGGGGATCGCGCTGCTTAAAGCAAAACGTATTGTTTTGAGTCATGTAGGGACAGGGGATGAGGACAGTTAATTCAATAATCGAGCAGTTAGGGCGTAATTGAACCTGGAGAATTAGGTCATAAAATGAGTTTATGACGATAATAAAGTAAAACATCAATAAAATCATAAGAAAGTAATTAAAAAATCGCTGGATTGGGTAATTAATGGCAATGCAATCGTTATGCCTCAGGTTGAGAGTAGTGGATGAAAACATCTATTTATTAACAAAATGATAAGCAAATATGGTAATATTGAAGTATAAAAAATGGAGGGATTACAATGCCAAGAACAAAGTCACTTTTTTCAGAGTACAATGTTTATTCGTTAGAAAATCTATTACGTGAATATTTAACTAATTCTCAAAATGAAGAATTATCAAACGAGGTGGTCCAAGTGGTTAAGTCGGCAGAGATGTTCCAAAAAGGCCAATATGAAAAAAATAACTATATAGCACCAAGTAAAGCATATAGTTTCAGCGTACATGCTTTAAATTTAATGACTGGAACTTTAAGTATTGAAGACATTCAGCAGAGCATTTCTAAAGGGGAGAACAGTCGAATAACGGATGAGTTTATTAAGAACCTATTGACAATTATAGGGGAGTCGCTTTCGACAGAGAATAGTGCGGATAATCAACTTGTGTTTTGGGGGTAGCCTATGATACATAATAACTATTTGACTTTAAAAAATAGAGCGATTCAAGTTTATAAGTTGATACAAGATCATCAAAAGAAAAAATATCCTATTCCCTATTTAAATGATTTATTTCAGGAGCTAGAGATTATTTATAATGGATTTATTGATAAATATCTGTCTAAGGAAGAAGTATCTGATATCACTATTCTTGACTTAGTGAAAATAAATAAGTTCGTTAATGGAACGAATTCGCTTATTTTAGGGACACTTCATAATGCCAGTGTTATAAAAAATCCAAAGTCAATCACGATTCCCATAAAAGAAATGCTTGAAATGACTCAAAGTTCGTCAGTCTATATTCCTGAACTTATCTGGGATGTTAACTATTATATTGGAGAAGTAACGAGTGTCTACAATCGACTAGTAAAATCAATTGGTTTAGATGTCACGCTTAATATCCCACTGTATCGATTTGGAATCCCTCATTTTTATCAAGATGATGCTTTAATGAGTGGGATTTTAGGTCATGAACTAGGGCATTATTTTGATTTATTTGGAAATTTAGATATTTCAGAAAAACTATTAATCACATTTGTTAACGATTCATCACTGATTGATGAGTTAAAACCGTATATTGTATTTGAGGAGGGGGCTTCCTTGGTAGAGGTGGATAAAAATGAGATTGTACAATTATTTTTATCTGACATGTATCTGAATAATTGGCTAAATGAATTTGTTGCTGATACAATTGGAATCGCTTTATACGGACCTGCCTCTTTTTTTTCCAGCGAGAGGCTTATTCAGTCGATTACTATTGAGCCTGTTGCAGGTAAAGTGAAGGCTGATTCATCTTCTGATACGCACCCTCGAAATAAATTACGGTATCAAGTGAAGAAAAGAGTTCTTGAAATATTAGACTATGATTTGCCACAGATATTTCAAGACGAAATTGATCGGTGTGAGCAAATTTGGGAAAATGCAATAAAGCTATATCCATCAGGGAACACGATCGTTGGCAAAATGCATAATAAGATAGTCGGTCTATCGGTAAATCAGGAATCTTTGGGGATAATTGAAACGTATTTGATGAAGAAAATCGATACAATAATTAACTTTTGTCTAGCAGAAATGCCGCGGGAGTTAATCTACCAACCTCAACAGATGACGGAATCAATTGAAGTATTAGCAGAAAAGTTAGGTCAGCTACTTCCGCCTAATGAATTAGCGCCTAATAGCCCAAGTGATAGTATTTCAATAATAAATGCTGGTTGGTTGGCATATTTGGTTCCCTCAAAATTATTAAAAAGGCAATATCGAACGAATACAGAGTTGATTCAGGCAATAAATAGTATGCTAACGAGAGGGCTGGAAGTTGCTGCTATACATAGGAGGTGGAAAAATGTCAATATTGAGTAAAGTGGAGCTTCACAATAAAATGTCGGCTAAAGAAAATTGTTTAGTTATTAGCCCAATACTTGATGACACACAGATTGGACTTTCAAGTATAGATTTAAGAGTGGGAACAGAATTTAAAGTGTCCATACATTCTAGACGACTAGCTTTTGGGGTTGTACAGGAAGATTTGGATACGTTCTATCAAACCACTTATAGAAACTTTGGTGAAGAGATTATCATATATCCAAATCAACAGGTTTTAGCAGATAGTTTTGAGTACGTTAGGCTCCCACAAGATTGTAGTGCCATGCTTATGACACGTTCATCTCTTCAGAGAATAGGACTCTCAACCTCATCATTAGTTCAGCCGGGCTATGCAGGAACATTGACAGTTCCTTTGGAAAATAAAAGCAATATCCCGATTGTCATTAAGTCAGGAATGCGATTATTTCAATTGGTAGTATACAAACTCCGATTAGAGAGTGAAGGACAATCATATATTGAAATGCAAGATTCTAAATATATAGGCAATACATCACCCGTGATTTCAGCAATTAATAGAGATGCTGATCTGAAGAAATTAGAAAAATTTGTGAGTGAGTAAAAAGAGGTGGTAATCAATGTAGATTAACCGGTCAAATTGAAGAAAGTTCATTCGAGATGATTGGCCAGATTCACATGACTATTTAATCCAAGCAGAAATGGTGAAATTTTAACCTTATGGCGTATTTTATCGAGTACAAAGTAAAAAAAGTGTTATATCGTTCGTAAAGTAACGATTTTGAGGTGAGCTGTATAAAAGAAACCAATAAATTCACTGATCGAGTACCCACGGCGCAATTAGATATTAAGTGCTGGACACTAAAATGCTGATAAAGAGACTATATATTCGAGTTAATTAATGGGATTATATCCCATTAATTATCACTTTTTTCAAACAAGCTCGGACATAAAGTCGTTTTACTTCGAAATTGTCGAGAGAGTAGACTTTTGGAGTTCGTCTATCCCACAAAATTCGTGAAAACAATGGAGGCCGAAACAATTGTCCCGGCCTCCGATGTTTAGACTCATATATTTTTTTAGCAACTCCTGAGAATACTACTGTACTCCAATCATATGTTTGGTTCTATTGAGATTAACAATTTTTTTAACCAAATAAGCTAGCTGCTGTGGCTGCCCCAACAATTCCATCTGCTGCTAATCCTTTAGATTTTTGGAAACTAATAACTGCGTTTTTCGTCCCACTACCGAAGACACCGTCAACTGTGAGTGAATAGCCTATCGTCACTAAACGGGACTGAATGAGTCGAGTGATATTTCCAGAATCTCCTGATTTAATACCGTATTTCCATGCTTTTTTAGACGCTGCGCCAAAAATACCGTCAACAGTTATCCCGGATTTCCATTGACCATTCATTTCTTTTTGGACACCTGTTGTAATCGCCTTTTTCGTTTGAGCTCCAGCAACACCATCAACTGTTAATCCAGTCCGATAGGTATTATTTAACCACGTTTGAACGGTCTTTATTGATGTGCTTGGCGTTGGAGTTGGAGTAACTGCTGTACCATTTATTATTCGGGCATAACCAGCTACTGCCCAGCCTTTAATATTGTCTATTCTCACAACAGTTCCTGGCTTAGGGGCATGGATAAACTGAGTGGCGCTGATCATAATTCCCACATGGCCTAGTCCTGACATGAAGACAATATCACCAGCTTGAGGATTACTGTAAACTTTCATTTTAGCAGGAATACGATTATTCCAATAGGTTTTAACATTGGTTCGCGCGCCTAGAACGCTTCGATAACCATTTTTCTGAGCATAAACATAATCCACTAAACCACTACAATCAAAGGTATTAGGTCCATTTGCTCCCCATACATATTTTTTCCCAAGGTGCTTGCGCGCCTCAGCTACAATTGTTGCAGCATTACTTGCAGCCTCGGCTTCAGTTGGCTGCCAGACAGATGTCATGACTGGAGCGCCAACTCCCATCAGATTGATGGTAACCATCATTAAGATAACAACTAGTTTGCTTTTAACTTTTTTCATGTGAACCTCTCCTTATGAAGTAATTAATTTTAGCAAAAGTTTAGACAAAAAAGCTGAACCAAAACATTCAGCTAAGAGTTAAACTCTAATTTTTACCACTTAACATAGCTCCATTTACTTGAATTTGACAATTTTGCATGAGTAGCTTTGCCATAAATTCCATCAGCAGTCAATCCGTTTCGGGCTTGAAAAGCTTTGACTGCTGCCCTAGTTCCGGCTCCATAAATACCATCTACCTTTAATGTTGGATAGCCTGACTTACAGCCTCTAGTATTTGCATTATTGTGGTAGCTATTTAATCTTTGTTGTATGGTTGTAACGTTGTAACCATTATAGTAGGCTGCCTCAACTGTAGTTGCTCCAAATAACCCACCTGCGATTGGAGAAAACCCACCTGCTGTTGCCAATACTGTTAATGTTAGTGCTGCAATCGTTAGTTTTTTTAGTTTTTTCATGTTAATTCCTCTTTTCATTTTTTAGTTGTTTCTGACATAGAATTTTAAGCTATTTCTTCAACTTGTATATCTTTACTACTAATTAGTTGATCCTCTAAAACTAGTTTTTTTTGACTGTTTTTCTTAAGGAAGACAACTTTAATGACTTGACCTTTATTTTTTACCTGAAGCAGTTGATCTTTGTTACTCTCATTACTTAATATCAAATACTTTTTTAGTTCTACTTCTTCTTTTAAGCTAAATTTTACATTCATCGATATACGCCTCACCTATTGCCTTACCAAGTGTACCAACCTGACCGAGTCCAAAAAAACAACATGTCATTCCCTCCTCAAAACAATTTATTTATTTGATATATGTAGTTTATAATGCTTACCAATAAATAAACAGGACACAAATGTCACGTTTGCCTTTTAAACACTAAAATTATATAATAGCCTTAAAGTGTAAATGGGAGGTTGTTATGAACGTAAAAGTAGAAATTGGTAAAAAAATAAAACTTCTTAGGAAAAAGAAGAAACTTACTCGAGAAGCATTTTGTGAAGATGAAGCTGAGCTAACGGTCCGCCAGTTATTAAGAATTGAATCTGGACAATCACTTCCGTCACTGCCAAAAATTCAATTTATTTCCAAACAATTGAATGTCCCTATCTCTCACTTAATTGATGAAGAATATTCCATATTGCCTCATCGGTACATAGAAATAAAAAATAGTATCATTAAAACATCAATTTATGGTGAAAGAGATCGCATCCAATCTCTTGAAGCTAGTTTTGATGAATTATTTTCAGATTATTACGACAATTTACCCGAAGACGAGCAACTTTTTGTCGATTTGCAACAGGCAAAAATGGACATTCATTTTAATGCAGATGATCTTTTTTGGCGATCCATTATTGAAGACTATATTGCTCAATTGTTCGTAAAGAAGCTCTATAATGAAAACGACTTGATTTTAATTGAAGTTTATCTCCATTACCGTTTCGACAAAGAGTATTTGCCTGAAAAGATTTACCCACTAATTGAAACGGCCATTGAGCAAATTAATTTCTATTTGGATAGTGATGCACTTTTATTGTTGCGAATTCTTATATGTGCCATGAGCCTTTTTGAAACTCATAAGGATTATACACTATTTGAAATTTGCCTTCGAACGGCCAATTTCATTATGACTAAGCATCAAGATTACAAAAAGAAGCCAATTGTTCTTATGTTAGAGGGCAAGTTTATTCTTTTCTCGAAAAAAGATAGTGAAGCGGGAATTAAAATGTACCAAAGTGGTTCAACATTTGCTAGGATGATTGACGATGAGTTTCTGGCAAAGAAAATAGAGGAAGAGTTGCAGCAAGATTTAGAAAAGGTGAAGTTGCTTTAATATTTGAGTGCTATCTTATGAGATTAAGAGATCTTTCCGCGGGCTGGTGAGACAATAATTTTTAATAAATGACATTGCTCCATCGAAAAAACGCTCTAAAAAGGAAGTTGTCTAGCTACATGAGAGAGTATTGAAGGTTCTGCTGTTAGGGGGCTTTCACAAAAGCTCATCAGCACTGAAATCTGAAATTAATAAATCTCGAAATGAGATCATTATTTTGCAGAAAGAGACTCCATTAAAAATTGAGACGTTAAGTTAAAGGTGATGTTCTCATTTATTACGTTAACTTCAATAATCAGCATAAAACCCGAATATTTGAAGTTAACTTCAAATAATGACAAAAAAACATGAGATAGAAGTTTACTTCAAAGGGGAGATGGAGATGTTTCAGAGACCAACTTATCTTAAACAACTTATTCAATTTAAAGACACTGATTTTATCAAGGTTATCACAGGCGTGCGTCGTTCTGGTAAGTCAGTCTTATTAACGCTGTTTAAAGAATACTTACTTGAAGAAAAGATCGCTGAAGATCACATCATCTACATGAATTTTGAAAGTTTTGACTATCAGACGATCACAACTGAAGAAAAGCTTCGGCAAAAATTACGTGAGTTGATGCCAAAAGATCATAAAAAAATTTATTTGTTGTTTGATGAAATTCAAGTTGTCGACGGCTGGCAGCGAGTTGTCAATGGCATGGGGGTTAGCTTTGATAGTGATATTGTGATCACAGGTTCAAATGCAAACATGCTATCAGGTGAGTTAGCGACTCTTTTAAGCGGACGTTATATTGAAATTCCCCTCTATCCATTTTCTTTTCGTGAGTTTTTAAGCGTCAAAGGAATTGGAGTAGAATCTCGTAAAGTTGATGGTGCTTATGATGAATACGAAAAATATGGGGGATTTCCTAGCGTTGTTATGGCAGAGGAACCCATTAAAGACACTATTTTATCAGGAATTTTTGATACAATCGTTCTGAATGATGTTGCCCTAAGAGCCGGTGTAAAAGATCCAGCGACCTTAAAATCAATCATTCGCTTTTTATCGGATAATGTTGGGCAGTTGGTAAATACCTCAAAAATTGTCAATACGTTAAAAATGAGGGAGTTGAAACTACTGCTCACACGGTTAATCGTTATTTAGACTTACTCGAGAACGGCTATTTATTTTACAGAGCGAAGCAATATGATATTCGCAGACGAGAATATCGGAGAACCAATGGTAAATATTTTATCGTAGACTCTGGTTTACGAAGAAATGCTATTGGTAGAAAAGATGGCAACTACAGCAACCGTTTAGAAAATATTGTTTTTATAGAACTCAAGCGAAGGGGCTACCTGGTAGATGTTGGCAGACTTGATAGAAAAGAAATCGATTTTGTTGCCAGAAAACTAGACGAGACCCTTTACGTGCAAGTGGCTTATGAACTCCCCAATAATACTCATGAAACTGATAATCTCTTAAGCATCAAAGATAATTACAAAAAAATCGTTGTGACAGGTAGATATCACGATGTAGAACAAATCGCCGGAATTCCCATTATATATATTGCAGATTGGTTGCTGGCAGAATCATAAGGTTTATCTCTCAATAATTTAAGTGAAGCAATGGAGTCAGAATGATTATCTGGCTCTTTTTTAGTTTGCTATTCCATAACAAGCCTTTATAGTGACTAATAACGAAGAGGTGAATGAGTGATGCCATCACCGTTGGTTTTTTCTTTATCCTGATGAAAGGTTGTCAGAAGTGGCTTTTGATCAAAGTTAACAGGCTCTGATTAGCTGTTTTTAGCAAGTAAACCTCAACCGATGAGTGATGCCGTCACTCATTTAATAACAGTGTTTTCCGGCTGTTGTATCGATAACAAAACAGGATGTTTTGAGAGGGAGCTTGCTTTATTCAATAGGAAAGACATCATTTGGAGTGATGTCTATGTGAAACTCTTCGTTATAGCTATAGTGAGTAAGTCTCTTATCCGTGGTTAGTTTTAGTGTTAATAGCTCTCTCAAAGATAACAAACTTCCTCATGAGTGAGCCCGTCACTCAGGGGTGATTTTACAGGATATCAGGTTGTGTTAAAAGTATCCGAAACCTCATGTCTGATGTTGGTTTAACCTTTGATCGATAATGAGTGTGTTAAGCAGATGAAGAATCAAAACCTCAACCAATGAGTGATGCCATCACTCATTAAATAACTAATGCATCTTTATGACTGCTCCATTATGAATCAATCGTTCGTAGCTTTAGCATCAATACCCATCCAAAAATAACGAAGTACCTCATGAGTGATGGCGTCACTCAGCGATGATTTTGCTTCATATCAAGTTATTTCGAAAGTGTTTCAATCCCATGTTTGACGGGGATTTAACGTCTGGTAATTAATGAGTGTGTAGGCACTTTTAGAATCAAAACCTCAGCCAATGAGTGATGCCGTCACTCATTAAATAACGATTTTTTCGGTTGTTATGAAGCTGATCGAATTAGTTCTGCTTTTAGCGTTTCCTCTCAGCCTATTTCTAACCTTTTATCCTAATCGGTAAAAAAATGAAAAGGCCAGCTCAAGAGTGAAAGACGTACAGCTTGAATTATCTTGAGTCAAGAATTTCGTTAGCCATATAACGAATGATGTTTCAAGTGAGTTTCTCACTCATGGCTGGCTTTTCAAATGCGAGCCTTACCCGAAAAGCTGACAACGATCGGTAAGGTCTTTTTTGGCGAAGCTGTTCTCAGACAATAGTAGCAAGTTTCTATTGAGTCTTTTTTGATTTTAGAGTTAACATCTAGTCAATAAATAATAAAGTTCGTGATGAGTGATTGGATCACTCATTAGTGATTTTGCGGACGTGATGTTTTTGGGCTAAAGCCCCCAATCCCTTGGCTGACAAAACATCGATGTCTGATAATCACCTAGAGTGTTGTACGCTAAAAAATCAAAACCTCAATGAATGAGTGATCGGATCACTCATTAAATAACAAGCTAATTCTTAAAAAGATCATCTGTGATAATCGTGATGTACTGAGCACTTTCGCAGCGTGTTGTTTGTCGGTTTCGCTTGCGACCTTTCAGCAGAATATCTAAAGCAATGACATCGTTTAACTGCTCTTCTAGATGTTTTCTTGAAAGGTTGTCTAAAAAAACTGGCACATCGACTTTTTGCAATTGACGGTTTTGTTCTAAAAAGTTCATCCTTAGTTTTTTTTGATAGGTCATGAGCCCTTCCTCCTTTTTTACCCTTCACTCTTTCTACGAAATTAGAAGGGAATCTTCCGCGGTTTTGATAAAACTGTGTTAAAACTTAATGTTTGGAAAATCTTTTTCTTTGAGTAGGCCTTTGCGAATCAACGGTTTAAGGGTTTCTTTCATAATCTCTTTGTTTAAAAAAGTAACGGTGTAATGCAGAATAGTTGAAGTGTGACGGATAAGGTTAATTTGTTCCATGACAAAGTCGTTGAGAGGGCTGATGACATCCAGCATATTGCCGTCTCGCTCTTTGATTAAGGTAAGTAATTCAGGCTCGCTGATATGGGTATAGTCAGCTAGAATGGAATGGGAACAGCGATAGCTGTCCAATTGGACCAGAGCTGACTTAAAAAGCTTCAAAAAACCAGCATAGCCCAGTTCACAGATAAATGATGTGTCATCATCAAAAGTGAGCAGTGTTCGACTGAATTTATTGCCGCCACTTCGGAAATCCGTTAAGTCTGTCAAATGGGCCACATTAATCTGAGTATCTTCTGATACTCGGATGATGGCATCGTTAGTCGTAATGACAGGCCGTTTGTATCTCGAGGTACGGTGGATCGTTTGAGCGATTCGTTGCTGGCGAGAGTAGTCATGGCTGCCTCTACTTTCAGTGTAATCGGAAAGTAACTGCTTTTGAGTGAGGCTTGTACTTCGCCAGTGTTGTCCTTTATCCAAAATTAAGTTGACTTTGTCGCCGTTAATCGTGATTTGCTGAAAGAGTAACGTATTTGCTGTTAAGAGACCTTCTTTCCGATAGGTAGCATCGGTGAGATATGAGGTCAAGTGATGTTCCCGTAAGGCGCTTGGTGCTGACGATAAGTCAGGTTTTTTATCGTCTTCGTAATGGTGGTCCATGTCAATTCCCCCTTTTTTTGTTGGCCACGTTATTGCAGACAATTTGCCGTTGGTATCACTCGAGCGTACATCTCTAAACGAACTTTATATGATTATTATAATTAGAAACCGCTTACTTTTCAATGGCAAATTGATTAAAAGTGAATATTCCTCCAGGCCCCCCAATATTGCACAAATTTTGTAGGCGATTTTTTGAAAAGCCTGAAATAGAGGGAATCTCTCAGGAGGAGATGAGTAAGATTAGGGGCAAATGTGTAAAATTGCGATTTGGTCTTTTTTGTGTCATTTGTTATAGTTTAGGCAAATCAATCACCACAGGAAGGGGAGAGGCAGGATGAAGGGACTGTCTGATCAAGAGAAACGGCTATTTCGAGAGCTACAATGTCTGATTCATGAGGCGATTAAAGCCTTGGGGATTTCCAAAGAAGCCGATGATTACGAAGATTATGTTCAGGAGGCTCAATTGGAGGTGTTGCGTTTGTTTCGTCTTGAGCAGCGAGTAATCCCCCTTGATTTTGAGCGGTTTAAAAGTCGTCACTATCACAACATTGTCTGGCACTTAAAAGATATTCAGCGGAAAAAATGGCAAGAGCAGGCGCGCGTCAGCCCTTTGGAGGAAGAGTCTGAGGGAATGCTGGATCAAAAGCTGGTCGATAGTGTTGCGCTGGTGTCAATTAATCAGTCATTTTTTGAGGGGTGACTGCAATGGAAAAATATTTGGTACTAAGACGTATTAATGATCAGGCCAGTCTGTTTCAGATAGCAAGAGAGCTGGGCTGTTCCAAAATAGCTATTTATGACGATCGGCAAAGGATTCTACAGAAGGTTCAAAAAAATTATCGAGAATTTCTAAAAGGCTTTTAGGAATGGCCTGTTGAAATTCTTCATAATAGTGACGAGGCAGTATGACAGGTACAAATTCTAGTAGGGAGTTAAGCAACAAAAAGAAAGGATGATGAGGATGTATCGCGGGAATTTTCAAAGTCAGAAGGTGGAGTTGAGCCTGAAGCAAGGTGGCAAAACCAGTAAACAAACGTTGGCTAATGTCCGAGAAACTGCTAGCTCTGAAAGCTTGGTTGCTTTAGGACGGCTGTTTGAAGAGTTAGCGCCGACTGACGCAGTGCTTGCGGAAGTCGTCACGATTGCTCGGGTTAGCCATGTGCTTGGCTAAGGAAAGGAGGAAGGCTTATGTATGAGAGTATCAGTAAAAAGCTGCAGTTGATCTTTGTCAATGGGGCAGGCTCGTCTAATACGATTAGTCCTAGATTGTTCCGAGAGGAATTGACATCGCCGGAGGTTCAAAGTTGGATGGATCGCTTTTGTGAGTTAGGACTGTTTTACAGTACGGACAAGCAAATGCCCCTCTACACGGAGAAAAAAGCAGCACGGATCGTTGAGACCAAAACGACGGAAATCTTTAATGTGTCTAAGGACGGCGATTCGCCAGAGTTGGGGTAAGCAAGTGAGGAGTCAGGTGGTTTGGTCTCCGCCTGACTTGTTGAGTAAAGAAAGGGGAGAGGGAGATGACTTTTTTAGGTTTAAGCTTAGCTGAATTAGGGGCAGTGGTGGGCTTGTTATCGATTGTCACAGGTTTGTTGATGAAAGGCTTTATGGCCGTTAAAGAACAGATCACGCGGCCCTTGATTCAGGCGATGGAGAAGTTGCAGGTGGAAATCAAGCAGTTGGATCGAACGTTGACGGCCGAGCAATTAGTCTTGCGACAGGAGCTGACCACGATTCGTGAGGAGCTGGCTCGTGGTGACAAACAACGGTCGCTTAGTTCTTAGAGGGAAGGGGAGACAGAGATGACACTAATTGATTTTTTAGGATGGCTTAATGGTAGCTACTTGGTAGCGTTGGCGGTCTTAGTGGCGTTAGTTGTTGAGGCGATCAAGCAAACCGAAAAGATACCTGCTGATTGTTTGTCCTTGGTGGCCAGCTTAATTGGTTATGGACTGGGGATTGTGATTGGGTTGCTCTATCAAGTGCCACTGTTGACCGCTAGCTTTAATGGGTTGCTAGTAGGCTTGTTGGCCGCTGGTGGGTACGATGTGTTAACTTCCTTGTGGCATTTGCCAGAGGTCTTCAAATGAGCCGGCCGCGACCGCTCATCATCGATATTAGCGAGCATCAATTGCCGAGTAACATCAATTATCACGTGCTGGCCAACTCGATTGATTTAGCGGTTGTCCGAGTTCAGTTTGGTAGTTTACGTGAAGATTGGCAGTTTCGCACTCATTTGCAGGAGTTAAAAAAAGTGGGGATTCCCGTTCATGTTTACGCATGGGTGCGGGGGATTTCCGCTAGCGACATGGCCCAGGAGGCGCTGGCTTTTTATCAGCGAGGCCAGGCTTTTCAGCCGTTGTTTTGGTGGTTGGACGTGGAAGAGCGGACCATGGTTAATCTGGCCCAAGGGGCGGAGGTTTTCCGCCAGCGTTTAAAGGCTTTAGGAGCCAAAAAAGTCGGGATATACGTAGCCAATCATCTGTTCCATTCATTTGGTTTTAACGAGTCCCTGATTAGCAAGTATGACGGGTTGTGGCTGCCAACTTATGGGGCCGATACTGGGGAGTACCAAGGAGCAAATCCGACAGCGGCCAATTATTATGATTGGCATCAATATACCAGTACTGGGCGTTTACCGGGTTACAGTGGACCTTTGGATTTATCTCGCCATGTGGGCCGGCAACCTTTTAGTTTCTTTTTAGGAGGGCCTGAGGAAAAGCTCGTTTCTTATGAGATGGGGACTTCCGTGGTGATTAACGGGGTTTATAAAAGTTCTGTCAGTCAGGAAAAACTGCGTCCTTTGCGAAATCAAGGTGTGATCACCAAAATTGTCCATGGCGCTCCGAATCCTTATTTGTTGGATAACGGTGCTTTGGGCTGGGTCAATGATCAGGTGATTGTCAGTCAGGGAGAGTCTGTCTATCAGGTGAAGGCCGGTGATACTTTATGGAGCATTGGCCAACACTTAGGGATTAGCTGGCAACAGTTGGCCAGTTTGAATCAATTGACCAATCCCGATGTGATTTATCCGGGACAGTTATTGCGCTATTAAAGGAAGGTGAGCACGAGATGTTGACAGAAGAGGAGCTTCAAGTTGGTGGCAGTAGTTATCGGTTGGAAGTGGCTCGTTTATTACGAGAATTGCGGGAAAAAAAGGGCATTAGCCAGGATCAGCTTGCCAAGCGGATTGGCCGCAATCGACAGGTGGTCGCTCAGCTGGAACAGGGGATTGTCAAAAACATCAATTTACGGCGTTTGGATGAGCTAATAGCGGCCTGTGGTGAGGGCTTGATTGTCACGACGACTGAAAAAGCGAGAATCTTTCCACTGGATACCCATCAGGAAGATCAAGTTTTGGTGGCCTTTGCTAAAGGGCAAATCGGCAAGGCCGAACGTTTGTTGGCAGATTTAAGGCGTTGGCAGTACCCAGCGACTCAAGTCATGGCTTGTTGCAAACGAAATATGGCCGTGACCATGAGTTACTACTTTAAAGGCCGCAGTGATTTAAGCCATGCCGAAATGAATAAAATTGTTATGGGCTTAGGGTTGATTGGCTTTGCGAAGGAAGCTTATGAGCTAAAAGAATTGTATGAATATGTGTTGGATCAGGCAGAAGGCATCGACAAAGGAGGAGAGACAACATGATCATTTGGGAAGGAAATGCCGCAGAGTTTTATTTTAATGTGCCGGGAAGCAACCAGTTGCAGAAATTTCGGATGGTTCATCTACCTAAGGAACCTGATCCGGAAAAGCTGCTGAAAGCCTTGGATTTGTTTGCGACGATCATGCCAAAAGGCTCAAGTCGTGATTCAGTCGTGGTTGTCAATCGCACTCGCTATATCTAGGAGGGAAAGAGATGAAACTGTTGAAGATGTACTTTTTTAACGAAGATGGCCAGCCGACGAGCATCATTCCGCGAATTGAGCATAAAAATTTAACGGCAGAACAGGTTCGGCTGTTTATGGAACAATTGATCGAGCTGGAATTGTTTTATCATAAGGGGCAGCAGAAATTTGCGACGATTGATAAAGCCAAGTATGTTGACACCAAGGTGACTCATTTGTTTTAAGGGGAGCACGTTCGGGCCCCATGGCGGAAGTGTGGGGCTCTCAATGGGGGAGAGGTGGGAGATGTCATTTTACCTGAGTTTGCGTGATAGTGTTTGCTGCCAGGTTAGTCTCCTTTGATAAGCTTGTTTGGTTTGTTGGCTAGTTCCTGATCGGAGATAGAATCATTTAAGTCTTGACCATCATTAAAGGTAGCTCTTTGATAGTGGCCATTATCTAGTGAGACAACAAGTGGCAAATTATTGGTTTTCTCTGCCTGTCTATCAGGTGATGGAGGCACGGCGTTCAATTTCGGCTTTTACAAAGGAAACTATTAAGATGATTGAAGTTAGTAAGAAGAGGATCACTCCTAGCCACATTAGTGCGGTGCCTAAAGGATAATTTATGGCGTATTGTCGTTGGGCTTGGGCCACTTCTACCTCTGATAACAAATGGAAATCTTGAATAGGGATTAAAATGGTTTGCATAAAAAAGCCTATGACCATTGTTGGTAAGGAAAAGAGCCATATCCAAAATAAGGTTAGCACTGATTTTCTCTTCATGTTTTTCACCTCTTGTTAAATAATTCGCAATAGATAATTGCCGTTGATAGGTTTTTATTAGATGATTATATCATATGGTATTCCCGTAATAAGCACTGGAAGCATTAGAAGGATAGGTAAATTATCAAACATTACGTTATATATATAGCATTTAAATTAACCATAATTTTATCTCCTTGTGTTTATAAACTACCGTTTTTAGCGACATTTTGTTATCGTATTGTAATATAAGTGTTTTTAAATGTGTGGTAGTATTATGTTATTATTTAAAACGTTCTTTATTTTTAAGGAAGTGTTTTAATGTTAACAATTTTTGATTAATTTATAGGGGTGGTTATTTTGGAGTTTTCAAGACTTTTTATCACGTTTAATAGCGAATTTTATCGTTTTTCTAAAAATTGTGACGATGTTGCTTATATTTTATTGTTGGATACTTTTGCACCAGCGAGCTAAGATTTTGGTTTGGAAATTTTTGATGATGAATTTGAGCCAAATGATAATCATATTCGAGTGATATTTGGTTTACTGAGAGACATAACAGAGGAGGAAAGAGCCTTTTTACTCTCTTTCATGGAATCATTGCTTAGTTTTAAACCTAGCATTGATTACCGTGTTGAATACGTAGAGGTTGCAAATGAATTAGAGTTTGATTATCCAGAGGAAAAAGGGTTTGTCCAGCTAGTGAATCAGGTAAATAGTCTGTTTGATGTGACGATTCAGATCACGGATTACTCCTCATTCAATAACTTAATTCAAAACTAAGTAAGTTGATAGAAGTGCTAAATGTAAAAAAGTGGATAATTGATAAATAAATTTGTTAAGGAGAGCTTATGGAAAAGAAAAAGGATAGCGTAATTTTGAGGATTATTCTAACAGTGGTGGTAGGAATTGCTTGTAACTTAAATCAAGTTACAGCAGAAAGTCATGATGTTCATTCAGACTTATATGGTGAATTTTTTAATACTAGTTCAAAATTAGTGACTGATACAGATCAACAGGAACGAGCGTTGTCTTGGGTGAAAAGTATGATGCAACCACCCAAAATGGTGGGAGACGGTAGTAGTGTCACGGTTGATTCAGCCTATAGCTATGATTATGTTGGGGAAATGACTGGTAGTGTGATCTTAAGTGGGGAGCACAAACAAATCAATCGATCACACTTGACCGTTGTGTCTCCAGATTTAATTGTCGATTCGTATCGGGGAATTGTTTCAGGCAAGTTAGAGGGGCTATCACCAGCGGAGAACTATGAAGTTCGAGCGTACTTGTATACAGATAGCGAGTATGACCAAAGTTATTTTGTCAAACCTGCTGTTGTGAATCCTAATACTGGATCATGGTCTTTAGATTTATCAACAGTCCCCAATTTTGCTGGATCTTGGAGGTTTAAACTACATAAGGTAGTTGATGGTTTAAGTGTGGGCGATTCGTGGACAGGTGCTTATTATTATGAGCATTTAAAGGTACGATCTTATTCTTTAACCACGTCAGAACATTTTATAGAAGAGTGTGATCTAAATAGTGAATTAAAATGGTCATTAAAATCACAGCCCGGTGAGAAAATAATTCGGGTGATTGACACGTCAACGGGAACAATCCTTGCAGAGTATTTTAATCCTACTAAAACTGGTTTAATTCGCTCTTATCAATACGAAGACTTTGAGCCTGAATACAACACAAGCCAAAAATATTTGAGTTTTACTTATGATCAGGCAACGACGTTGTTAGTTGCTGTTGGCGAAGATGATCGTCAGATGGCCGATCTAGCTTTAAAAGGTTTGCTGTCAGCACAGATAAAAAGTGGTGAACATCAGGGCGCATTTCTGTCTCATGTATTTCAGTTTTATAAAGGGCAAGAAAAAACAAGTATTTATACTGGTATAAATGCCTTCGCGTCCTATTCTCTAATGCGATATTATGAAAAATATGGAAATCAAAATGATCTATTAGGAGCGCTGAAGGCTAACCTTGAGTTTATCGAAGGCCGAAAAATAGTGTCTGGTAATGGACGTAATTTATATAAAGGTGGGCTCAGTTATGATGACTCTTCCCAAACATATAAAGAGATCGACTGGTCCTCAACAGAGCATAATACAGATTTGTGGCACGTATTTGAGCGAGTTGGTCGATCTGTTGATTCATCCTATTTAACGAAAGCGAATGATCTAGAAAAATCAATTATGACGAATCTCTGGAATATAAAAGAGAACCGGTTTAATCAAGGCTTAAACGACGATGCTCAAGCACTTGACACAAACAGTTGGGGATCTATTTTTCTGAACGGTGTAGGTGAATATGAAAAAGCTAAATTGGCATTAGCTGAAACTGATAATTTCGTTGTGACAGAACAAGGTACAACTGGCTATTTTGCTTATCTTAACACAAACTCGCCAAGAACAATCTGGTATGAAGGCACTTTCGGCGTTGCGCTTGCTCAAAACGTTGCTGGAAATAAACGCAAAAGCTTAGATATCATAAATAATGCTTATCAAAAACAAGCGGCTGATGGGGCTTGGCGTTATACCTTGAACGAGGATTCTACTAATGAAATGTCCCATTCGAAGTCTGTTGCTTCGACTAATTGGTATTTATTAGTTTCAAAATATCCTAATATCATCTGGTCAGAATGTCGAGTGATTAACTAGTCTTAACCGAATCACTTTGTAAGGGTTAGAGAACAAGCTTCTTATATCTGATTTGGTAAAGGCTCAAAGACATGAGGGAGAATTCTATTCAGAGTTCTCTCTCATTTTTTGTTTGGCTTTTATGGCCGCCTTGTACCTCACAGAGTAGCGCCATTTAATGTCTCTAAAAAAAGTGAAGCCGCTTTTGAGAAAATTTGATTTCTTTTCCAAATCACATTAACATTGACAGCTAACCTAGGGGAAAGAGGGATAAACACTAAACCACTTTCCTTGGTATTGATAATCCCATCAAGGCAGAGTGCAGCGGTATTTCCCTCTTTGATTAGCAGAGAAGCATTGTATAACAGATTATAGGTTCCAACGACATTAAAGTTTCCTAAATTCCCTCCAAACCAATTGGTGAGCTGATTATCCACTAGAGATTGACTGGAAATGACTAGGGGAATAGCGACTAAATCTGAAGGTGCAATGACTTGATTTTTAGCTAACTGATGATGCTCGTTGACTAAAATCCCCCAATTATCTGGAGTGGGAAGTTTAAAATGGTCATAGAGATTTTTTTCAACCGGATCGATAACGACGCCAAAGTCTAGAAGACCTTTATCAAGTTTGTCCTTGATATCATCAGCGTTGCCACTATGCAAGTGCACATTAATATCTGGATATTTTTCGATTAAGTTATTTAAGATCTGTGAGATGTAGTGGAAAGCTTGTGTTTCCCCACTGCCAATCATGATATTACCGCCTATCACGTCATTTTTCTGTAAATTAGAAGTGGTTGTGCTTACTAAAGAAAAGATCTCTTTGCCGCGATTTTGTAGATAGATCCCCTCATCTGTTAAGGTTATCTGCCGATTTCCCCGCTGAAAAAGTTGGACCCCCAGTTCATCTTCTAAATCTTTCAGTTGTTTGGATAAAGTTGGCTGGGACACGTGCAGAACTTCTGCGGCTTTGCTGATGGTCTTTTCTTGAGCAACTGTTAAAAAGTAATGAAGTACTCGCAGTTCCATAAAATCCCTCCTATAACTAAAAGTTATGTCTAGTTATTCTGTATAAGTATTATTCATTCCTAGTATACCTGAGTATAATGGAGTCATCAAATGGAACAGGGGTGATTGGATGACTAAACGTGGGTTGATCGATCGTTTACAAGCAAAAGAAATACTGGCCGATTCGGCATTATTTAAGGAGATTCATTTGGTCAAGGAACAGAATGACCGATTGGTGGCCGAATTAAATTCCGGCTATCATAGTCCTAAAGAAGGATTAGGCCTATTGGAAAAAATAACGGGTAGCCAAATTGATGAATCAGTCACGGTCTCTTTGCCTTTTTATACGGATTTTGGGAGACATATTACCTTTGGAAAAGATATTTTTGTTAATCAAAATGTGACCTTTGTTGACTTAGGGGGAATTACCATCGAAGATAATGTCTTGATTGGTCCAATGAGTCGGCTGATTGCCGTTAATCATTTGACAGCTCCCGCTAAACGGCGAGGAATGTTGGTTAGTCCAGTCTTAGTCAAGAGGAATGTCTGGATTGGGGCAAATGTCACCATTTTACCAGGCGTGACCATCGGCGAAAATGCGATTGTCGCAGCGGATTCAACTGTTACTAAAGATGTCCCCAAAAATGTGATTGTGGCCGGTTCTCCTGCTAAAGTGCTAAAACTAATTGAGTCAGAGGATCAGCTTTAAAGCATAGCCTAATGGAAAAAGATATCGTTATGATAGGTGTCCTCTCAGGTAATGGTGAAGCCATCACTAATAGCCCTAGTCACTAGTTGGAGTGATGACTATCAAAAGGCAGAGCCAATAATTATGAAGTCACTTGACTCCATAATTATTGGCTCTGTATCTTTGTGTCGATTTTTTTATTTTAAATTAATTTTTCTTGTTCACCTCTAGAGCAATGGCTTGTTTGGTCTAAGGGTTTAGTATTTCTTTATTATTCTCCACTTAACCGTTCTAGTAGAAAGTTACTCGAGTGAGCATGTTGTCAAACTAAACTGATTGTCCAAAAAAATTTGCTGATCTACGTAAAAGTCATTGGTTTATCCAGGTTGATTTGGCAGAGGATTTAATTTAAAATAACAGTCATTTAATTTTTTGAAGTCCTCTTTAGTGGGAAACAAATCAATCGTAATAATGCAAACGTCGTCGTGATTTAAGTTTGAAAGGTTTGTTACAACAACGTCAAACTGGCTAAACTGTTCAAAAGCATCTTCGAGGTCATTCGTCATGATCGAATAAAATTCAAAGTGTCCAACATCTGTATGTTCCAAAAAATTTCGAATGAATTGAGTGTGTTCAATATCTAGGTTCATAAATACACCGACTTTGGAAACCGGTTGATGCCCGTAGAATTGATTATACATTCCTTCCAAATGGGTGGTCAGGTAATAAAGAAAGCGTGAAACATCCTTTTTACCAAAGTTTTTAAAATGTTTAAGAATCAGTGAACTGTTTTCCTCGTAAAAATAAGCCAAAACGGAAGAGCGTTTTTTTATGTTATCGATAAAAATTTTTTCTCTGTCATAAAGTAAATAATTATCGCCAATCATTAAGGCGTGTAGATTAAATATTTCTAAAGTAAAGGCTCCAGTATTTGTCGTTAAATCAAAACCAAATTTTTCTGTCGCGATTTTTAAGTATTGATCAATATCGTTTAATAATTGAGCTTTATCTGGGCTATTCTGAGCGATTTCTAGTGCGTGTTCGTAGCTAAAAGCAAATTGTCTGTAGATAAAAGGGAAAAAGAGTTGTTTTAAATTTGCTTCATTAAGTTCGATTTTAAAGGTGTTTTCAAAAGACTTTTTGAAGTAGATATCATTCAAAAAATCGGTTGAGTAATGGGGGATAGCGGTTGTTTTATCTAAGGTACGCAGGTGATTTTTTTGCATTCTCACCAGTGAAATTAAAAGATTTAACTGTAAAAATTTTAGATCTGGTAAATTATTAAATTGTTGTCGGTCCCGTAATGAATAGTCAATCAGTTTATTTAATAATTGTTGTTCAACTTTACTGAAAGGGTAGTTGCTTTTAGGGTATTTTTCTCTAAAAAAATTAATCATGACGTTTGAAATAGAGCGCTCATCGCCAACAAGCTGAAGGGGGTCTGTTTTAATACTAAAATGATATTGCTTAGTGTGGGCGTTTATTTCTTTAATAATTCGTCGAAGTGTGGAGACACTTGTAAAAAGAGCTTCCGCATAATCTTCTAATCGTTCTTCTTTTTCAAAAAAAATCATTTCAAGAAATGAGTATTCAAGACTGTTACTCAGTATGCAGGAATATAAATAATCCCGATTAATATCCAATGGATACTCTAAACTAAACCCATGTTGAGATGTCACTATTGACATTGGTTCAATAAATACATTGATGGCGTCAAAATCTTCGCGAATTGTATGTCGCGAATTATTTAACATAGTCATTAGAGAGGTTAGGGTAGTTAATTTATTGTCAAATAGAACTTCAAGGATTTTGAGATAACGGCGATCTTGTTTAGAAAGTAAGTTAATCATTTATCTTCACTCCATTTTTCAATAGTTTGTTTATAAGAAAATTAAAACATCATCATAGCACAAATGCAATTTTGTAGTTTAGAATTGTCTTTTTTTTTTGAAAAATAATGGATATCGAACGAAAAAAAACCAAAGTTGTGCCCGACAAATCAGGATTTTTTCAAAAAATGTACATCTATGTCTAATTTTAGAACGGCGAAACTTTTAAGAATAAAATACACTAGTGTTATAAGTTTTCGAACAAGCGAAAATGAAAAAAGTAAAAAATTAAGCGAAGGATGGTGATCAGGCATGAAGGTCTATTTTAATATTGATTTAGAGTTTTCTAGTTTAAATGAGATGATAAAAGACTTAAGTAAGCTTAATAATGAAAACAATGCATATTTGAAAATAGGATGCCTGAACGAGAAAGAGAACCTTGCCCAGTTGTTAAGTTTTGTTGAAGGCAGTGCTGAAGTTTATTTTTATAACTATCAATCACTGCAATTAACACTTTCAGAATTTAATCGAGTAAAGGCTAAGCTAGAAGCTATGGGGGTCACAATTATTTTTTTGGATGAAGAGAACAATTTTTATAATCAATTAGTTTTTATTATGAATATTGAGCAACGGATCATTTCTGCTCGTAGAATCGAGTCGGTGAAAGAGGCACGAAAAAAGGGGAAAATTATCGGTCGACCAAGTCTAGAATCAGAACTTCAGGAAAAAATTCATTGTTTATATAAGGAAAATAAAATGTCAATGCGTGAAATAGCTACGACATGTAATGTATCTTTAGGGACCGTCCATAAGTATGTTTATAGAAAGTGAAGTGCGGGCCGAATGTCATTTAGAAATGTTCAATTTAAATTAGGAGTGTGCGGATGAAAGAAGTAATAAATGGTAACAAACAAAGGCTATTGAGAATGGTTGGAGAGGTTGTTGTGATTGGCCTGTGGCTAGTCTATTTTATGAAATTCAGTCGATTCTACGACAAAGTGGAGCTACTGATTAGTGATAAGCAACCTCTAATCAATAAATTATTGATTTTTGTGACATATTCTCCTAAAGATTCATTTACTTATTTTACTATTGGTGGTCTTCTGGTCTTCCTATTAGTGTTGTTAATCATGCTAAGTTATGTAAATAAATCGGGACCCAAAAAGGTTTTGTTTTGGTTGACGACGATAGTGAATGTCGGGCTAATAGTAGGTCTTTGTAAGCCAATGGTCTATCCATTGTATATTATCTTTGTCTTGGGATCAGTGTTAGTTCTTTACACGATTGTCATCTTTACCAGGGAAGTTGAGTTTGATGAAGATAATTACGAGGTAGATGAAGAAGAAAGTAATGAGGGAAAGAATGAGAAGAAAACAAATGATGAGTAATACCCGTAGATGGAAAATAATTTGTATCAGTTTTTTAGTGATGTTTTTGTGGATGAGTTCTGCCGGAGCAGTCCATGCTGAAGATGATACCTTAGGTTATACCGTTGATATTATCAAACCAGAGACACAAATCGACACAACAAAAGATTATTTCAATATCCAAACACGTCCTGGAGAGGTTCAGACGATCCAAGCAGTTGTAAAGAGTTTGAGGAAAGAGCCTGTTACGGTCAAAATTTTTGCCGAGAACGCCATGACAAGTGAAGCAGGGCAAATTAACTACAGTGATAATAAAGCGATTTTAGATAAAAGCTTAACCTTACCTATTTCAGATATGGTGTCTATTAAAACACCAGAAGTAACGGTTGCTAATTTGGAAGAAAAAATTATTGAGATTCAAGTCACACCGCCACAAGAGTCATACGAAGGAGTGAAACTGGGAGATATCGCCTTCCAACTACAAGATGATAGTTCCGATAAGGAGTCGGGAGTAGGGTCATTATTTGCTTATCGGATTGGCTTGCTTACCATGGAAGAGGATATGGACTACAGAGATTCCAAAACATTGAAACTAGCTAAAGTAACGCCTGATATTCATCGAGGAAAAAAAACGGTCTTGTTACGTTTTCAAAATCCAGAACCTAAAATTTTATCAAATTTTGAATTAGCCTATACCTTAACAAAAAAAGGAAGTAAAGAACCGCTAAAAAAAGAAGTTAGTAAAAATCATAATATGGCACCAAATAGTAACTATAATTTTGCCATTGATTTAGGGATGGATCAAGTCTCAGCTGGTGAGTATCAATTGAAAGCTGAAGTAACTAACTCATACGGGTCATGGGATTTTGATGAAACTTTTAAGGTTAGTGACAGTCAAGCCCAAAAAATGAATGAAGAAACGGCGTTTAAATTAGCCACACCAAGTTGGATTAAATACACAGCCATCGCTATGACAGCTCTATCTGTGATACTGACGGTGATTGTGGCCGTGAGACAAAGCAAGTGGAAAAAGATGATCAAAGCGTTGAAGAAAAAAAGGAAAAGAGGGCGAAAATGAAAACATGTATCAAGTGGTTGTCAGGTATGATCTTATTACTATCGGTTTATCTGATGGTGCCAATATCAGCCATGGCTGACAATACAAGTGTGGATAAACCGACAGATGTTGGGGTGGGGTTTGAAAAAGACCAGACAACCCTGTCGTCAGGAGAGTCGGTGCCAGATGTACCCAAACAGCCTGATGAGGTTATAATACCAAAGTATAATTCTAAGAGCTTACCACAGTTAGGCAAGTTTGTGGAACCGATGGCGATTGTGCTACTGGGTTTATTGATTTGGATTGCCGTTTTGAGCATTATTGCATTGAACCGCTATTTGCGAAAAGAAGGGGAGGTTTAAATGGGGTATTTTTGGATTTACTATTTAGCAGTTCTGTGTTTGTTTTCGCTTAGTGTTTTCTTGATCACACTTTCACCAAGTGTGACAGCAGTTAAACGATTGAAATTAGCCAAATCCTCTTTGTTAATCAATTGGCTCTTTGTTCTTTTTTCAATCGTTAGCCTATCATTATTAGTTTATTTGTTCTATATCTTAAAGGTTCAGTTGGAAATTATGACCTAAGAATAAGTTTGACTGATTTTAAACAATTTACGACAATAACTTCCTCTAATCTATTAAATTATATAGTGTCACATAAGAGAGGAAGAAAAAAATTGAAAAACAAATTATTTTTAACATTAGCAACAATCGCAACAGTAGGTGCTGTATCAGCAACGACTGCTTTGGCAGCAGAAAACTCAGCATCGAAAACTTCAACGGATGTTGGTATCGGCTTTAAGTCTGATAAAGATAACGAGCCTACTGAAGGTCCATTTAAAGACAACTTGGCGTTAGTATTCCGTCCAACTGAATTCCAATTTGGGCAATCTAATAAGGCTGGGACAGCGTCTACTTTTAACAATACTCGTACTGGCAGACAGTATATCGTTGTTAACGATGATCGTAAAGGTGCTGATAAAGGTCAAGCATGGGTTGTTAAAGCAGAACTATCTGAATTAACATCTGGCGCTGAAACGTTAGCGAACGCAACATTAACATTTGGAAATGGCGCGCCTAAATTGTTTGACTACGTATTAGGTACAACACCACATCCTTCTAAAGATGACTATATCCCAGCTGACGTTAATGATCAAGATAATGGCGATCAAGCAACTAGCTTAAAACCAATCGCTGCTGGTGACACTACTTATACTGCTGTATCAGGTTCTTTAACAGCTGGTGGAAAAACACAAGTAGCGATTTTATCTAAAGATGCAACGGATGCTACTAAAGTAGGCGGTATTGCTTACCAAATGGAAAATGTTAAATTGGAAGTTGTTGATACAAGCAATCTAGGTGGTAAAAGCTTTGAGGGTACAATGACTTGGACATTGGAAAAAAATCCTTAAAAAGTAACAATCTCCCAAGGGATTATTAGTTAGCAATTAAGCAGATTAGAGGATAGTTAGAGGGAGTTATTGTCGTAAATTGTTTAAAATTATGTGTAAAGATGAAATGAAGGAGAAAATTAACATGAAGAAACATACAAAATGGAGAAAAACACAATCTGTCATGACATCACTTGTCTGTTGTAGTTTCTTTTCAATCATTCTTTTTTCAGAAAGAATGGAGGTTCGAGCAGAAGAGGCTACGACCGAATCAACAGAGCAGGTCGTAGAGAAAAACGATGACGGATTGGAAATAAAAAAGGGGCCTTCAACGAGAGCGTGGGTCAGTAAGAAATCTGCCAAATACGGGTCACTCTATTATGGCTTTGATACAACTGGAAATCCTAATGTTAAGTTATATGACTCGGTTACAGGTAAATATATTGATCATATTCATCAGGGTATTGATTCGACTCCGAATTTTAATATACAACGTGCTACACAGTGGACGTTTGATGAGTCAGTTGCTTGGAAAACGGGCAGGCTCCAAGTTGATACGACGACTATCACTGAAACACTGACAGACTCTGGTCAAAAGCGTTTTACTGGAATTGGCGTACCTACCTACACTGATACTTCGAATAAAGGTTTTAGTGTCGAAGTAAGTGTGGAACCATATTTAGATGGTATTTTACATACTTATGTCCTTAGGTATGATGGGACTCAACCTAGGGAAATTAGGCCAGTGAAATTTGTAGATACTAATTTACAATCGGATGGCGTACCAGTTAAGTCATTGGGCCCTGAAAAAGGAATGTATATAGTGAATGGCAAGTATCGCTTAGAGTATCGGACAAATATTGAAAAAGGTCCAACGGCTTATAATGCCAAGCACTATACATCTAATAGTTATCAAATGTTTGGTGCCTTTGTCAATAAAGAAGGTGGGCAAAAAAACTTACCATTAGGTACCACGATGTTACAGGCACCATGGGATACGGCCATGGGGTTTTCTTGGGAGAAAGTAACGCTACAGAAAGGTGAATCAATGGAGTATCGCTATGTAGTATCTGTCAAAAACTCTGAGGATATGACCATGAACCTAACACAAACTAATCTAAATTCAACAGATTCTAAAAATTATCCGGGAGATAACATTCAAACTGACGTAACAATTAAAGCGCCAGTGGACTCGGATCTTACAAATAGTCGAGTCACAATAACGATTCCTGATGGGCTAGAAAATTTATCTAATTTAGTTGTTCAAGGGAAAGATGTGGCAATCGATGATAACTATGACCCAACTACGCGAATATTAACATTGACGTATCCCGCATTAGCTCAAAACACTGAAATGAAAGCCTCCTTTAAAAGTGTCATTGATGATAGCGCTGGCCGCTCAACTATCACGACATCAGGGATGGTGACAGCAAATGATAAAGAAGACTTTGAAAAGGTGGCGGCTTATTCTAATGATTTGGTGGTCGGTTATAAAGCGAAAACCTCATTGACATCTCAAGTAGCAGAACCAATTTTTAATTATGGAGAAACGGATAAGGTTAATTATACGCTAACATATGATGATCCTAAGCCTGCTGAAAATCCAGCCATTGATTCTGTCTTAACAGTTAAGGCATTTCCTAAAGGGATTATTCCCGTTGCTAATACGGTTAAGGTTGATAATGTTGCCACGACGTATGATTTTGATGAACAGACGGGGACAATGACAATTAAAATACCTAAAATAGCTAAACAAATGACAGATATCTCCTTTGATATTGAAGGGACGAAGGAGTCAACAAAAGGTGAATTTTCTTTAACTGGACAGTTTAGTTCAACGAATGCGGCCACTTCAATCTCTGATCCACTTGAGATTACCTATAATAGAAGTCGATTAACAGTGTCTTATATAGATGTTGACACAAATAAGAATGTCGAAGGCACGCAGATGGTAGAACGAGATGTGAAACTGAATGATCGATACAATGAAAAACCTATTGAGATTAAAGGGTATGGTTATCAAAAGGCTAATGTGCCAACGGAAGGCGTCATACAAGCCGATACGGACGTCAACATTATTTTCTATTATAAAAAACTAACCTTTAAACTTGAACAAAGTGTTAAACGTAGCGAAGGAACTGATTCAACTCAAGCTTATTTAGGGGAAAAGCTGACGTATCAATTGAAAGTCAACAGTGAAATGACACCTTCTACCCCTAAAATATATTATGATAATTTCACAATTGTGACAGACGAAATGGATAAGAGTTTAGAAAAAGTTGAGAATTATCAACTTGTTAATAGTGCCAATCAAAAAGTTGGGACAGTCACATGGGATAATGTGACAAATCAACTGACTGGTAAAGTCACACCTAATACAGTTGAGGTTACAGAGCATCTTTATCTTCAATACGATGCTTACGTTAAACAAGATGTGCCATTCGGAACAGATGTTGTAGCCAGTGGTGTGGTTCAAGGAACCTTGTCTGATGGTAGTAACGTTGCCGTCATTAATTCGAATAAAACTAATCTTACGGTAACAAAAGGGGAGTTGGTATTTACTTCAATACCGAAGTCAATTAGTTTTGGGAAAGACCTAAAACGGGCATCATACTATCAGGATTACTTCCTTGAAGGAATGGAAGGTAGCTTAAGTGTGAAAGATTCACGTGGAAATGGTAATAGCTGGGCTGTTACGGCGAAAATGGAAAAACCTCTGACGTTGCTAACAGATGAGACTGCCCAACTAGATCTCTATTACCAAGAAGCCAATACTAAGCAGTTGTTAAGTGACACGAAGTCGGCGAAAATATATGGTCAAGTCACGACGTCTACGCAAGTTATTTCACTATCGGATCGCTGGGAAAAAGGCAAAACGGGCTTAATTGTCAGCGTTCCAACAAACAAGGCGAAAGGCGGTTATTACCATGGTCGAGTCTTATGGACCTTGGAAGATGTCCCTGGTAACGGTAATTAGAGCGTATTGACGAGATTACTAATGTGAAATATAGGAGGGTCCTTACGGTCCTCCTATATTTTGTCTTGAAAGAAGGAAACTACATGCTAAAAAGAGTGATAGTAACACTATCATTTATTGTGTCATTTTTTTTAATGGGATTAAAAGTAAATGCTGCCAATTTAGATTTTTCAGTGACACCTGAAACGCCTGAGACTCAGGTTGATAAAAGTAAAACCTATTTTGATATTAAAGTCACCCCGAAAGTAAACCAAGAACTTATCATTGAAGTTGAAAATTTGACTAAAAAGCCTCTTGTCTTAGAACCTTCGATTAGCCGTGCCTCAACTAATATTGACGGAATAGTAGAGTATGCTAAATTAGCTAGTTATGACTACTCAGCTGATCAAACCTTAAGCAATGACATTGAAAAAATGGTGACGCTGAACGAAAAAGAAATTAAATTAAAAGGGCTTGAGAAGAAAAAGATCAAACTGCTGATTACTGGGCCTGATCAAGGGTTTGATGGCGTTCTTGCAGGAAGTATTCGGATTAAAAAGAAGAGTGAAAGTGACCAAGGGATAATGCCCAAAAATGAAGGATTAAAAAATGATTATGCGTATTTAATCGCCCTTGTTCTGCATGGATCAGATGCCGAACTGACCTCAAAACTGTCGTTAAAAGGTGTGAGACCAGAGATAATTGATAAGCAAAAGATGTTAATTGCAACTCTTGTAAATGAACAACCAATGTTTATCAATAAAGTCGCTGTTGGGGTGGAAGTGTTTAGTAAAGAAACGGGGCAACTTATGTATAAATCCGAGATAGAAAATGGCCAAATGGCGCCAAATTCTTACTTCGATTATCCGATTTATATTGATGATAATTTATTTGAAGCAGGTAGTTATCAAGTGGAAATGTTAGTTGCTAGTGACCAAGGTAAGTGGGAATTTAAAAAAGACTTCACATTGACCAAAGAGAAGGCGGCCTTTTACAATGAAAGGTACAAAGAGTTAACAAAGGAAGCGAGTAAATTTAATGTCATTATCGTTGTTGTTGTGACAATAATTGGCGCTATGTTGATTTATTTTATGATCAGTTTATTGAGAAGTCAAAAGAAATTAACAAAAAGTGGGGAGGGGAAACGAAAAAAAAGAAGGAGATAAGTGTTATTTTATAAAAAAACAGTTGACGCCGCTTACTAATCCCTATACAATGGCGTTGAAATCATAATGACGACAATTAACTAAACTTTATGGCACTCCGCTTTGTGATTGGTCGTCACAAAAACGGAGTCTCGATGAAACAGCTACAACTGTCAAATCAAGTTGCCAATAGCTAGCAGTAAACTACTAGCTTTGTTTATTGTACCTAATTTAAGCGCTTTTTTCTAGGACTTTTTCATTTTTTAGGAAAAGTCTCAGGCTTATTTGGGTATCAGTAAAAGAAGTGAAACTGCTAGAGAGGATAACTCTAACCACTATTGAAAAACGGCATTGGACAGTGAGTCTGATGCCGTTTTTTGGTTGGTTAGAGCGTCGTCGTTGGGTTTCCAGATAGTGGGATTGATAGGTAATGGCGGCATTCGTTACTATTTGTGAGGGTAGGCAATGGCCTTTCGGTTCCCACTATTTGTTTCCTACTTATTCCTAAAGTATGGGGGAGTAAGGAATTTTGATTTCTGGAAATGATAGGGTGGATGAATCTAGTTCTTAGATGACTCAGCTGTTGTTTATTATAGATTCAGTTCCCCTTCTGGTTGCTTTTTGAACAAAAATGGTTGCTCGCTGAAAAGATGTGTTAAATCAAATAACTGATCTGTTAGTTTGACAAAAAACAGCAATTAAGCAGTAATTTGAAGGGTTTAATCAATTTTACGATTTTGCATTTTAACGATAAAGTAAAACTATAGATTGCAAGTCTATTTGGCCCATTAAGAATTTATTACCATGGAGTAAATTCTATCTAACGATGAAAGGAGGAATCACCAATGGAAGAAATGAAACACATGAACCTTCTTGAAGAAGTGACAGAAGAAGAGTTGGACGCTATCTTAGGTGCGGGGAATGGTGTCATTAAAACCATTTCTCATGAGTGCCATATGAACAGTTGGCAGTGGATATTCACGTGTTGTTCATAGGATGAATCAGGCGAACAGGGCAACAGTTTTCTTTAACCTCAGCTGTTGCCCTGTTTTATAGTATCCAGTTAAAATCTTTTAATTTTTCTTTAAGAGAACGATACTTTTCTTTAGAAATTTTGATTTTGGTCAGGTTGTCTTTTAAGACAATTTCATAGTATTTTTCATATTTATTATAATCAAGTCGCTTAATTTCTCTTAATGGGATTAATAGGGTCCTACTTACTAAAGTGAAGCCATGGCTGTGAAGTTTTTTTTCTAACTCTTTTAAAGAGTTTCCACTGACTATGCTGTTGCCATTATCTAAGTGAATTTCAATTTTTCGTACTTTTTTTTCAATAGAGGTAATGGAATTAATTTGAACAAGTTCAATAGAGGTGCCAACTTTGATTCCCATCCGCACATCATCATTGATAAAAGGATGTTCTTCTTCTATTTTATCCTTTAGACGAACGAGGGTTTTGTCTAATCGAGTTGGATTGATGGGTTTAGTAATGAAGTCAAAAGGTGCTACTCTATATCCTTCTAATGCATATTCAGGTTGAGAAGTGATGAATATGATATTTACGTGTTTATCATAGCTTTTGATTGTTTCAGCCACTTCTATTCCATTTTCATTCTTCAATTTGATATCCAAAAAAATTAAGTTAATCTCATTAGATTCGAGTGTTGCTTTTGATTCGAGAAAATTATTGAAAGTTCCAACGAGTGAGATAAAGGGGAAAAATGAAAGTTGTTGTACAAGTATTTCAATAAATTCTTTGTCATCATCAATAATTATGGTGCTGATTCTTTTCATCTTTTTTCCTCCAATGCCTTATTTTAACGGTAGTTCGATGGTGCAAATAACAGAATGATTGAGTTGGGTGAAGGTAATGAGTCCGTTGACCTCACTGACGATTTTATGTGCAATGTATAAACCGTAACCATGTTCTTCCTTAGTTTCTTTTGATGTTTGATTTGGCTGAAACATAACTTTTTCTATTTCAGCATCGATTTCGCCACTATTTTTAATAATAAAATAAAGTAAATACTTCTCTTTTTTTATGGTCAGTGATACTTCTTTTTCATTGGTATGTTTGGCAGCTTCAATTGCATTTGAAAGGATGTTTCCTAAAAGTCTATTTATCTGATACAAGGAAAGTGGGGCATCTTCAAATTTGGTCTCAATGTTGATAGAAAGTGTGACATGTTCTTTTTTAGCCTTTTTTTCATACTTGAAGAGCAGGGCACTAAATTCAGGTATTGAGGTAATCATCGCTTGATTAATAGTATCGTGCTCGTCAAGGAGAGCGTTAAGAAAGCTTTCTAATTCATCATAATTTTTGCTTAAAACAAGGTATTGTAGTGTGGTCAAGTTTGAATTGAAATCATGTTTTTGAGATTTTATTTCATTGACGTAAGAATATAAAAGTTTTTGTTGTTCCTGGTTTTGTTTGGCAATTTTGGCATCAATTTTCATTTTGTATAAACTGATAATTAAAATACAACTAATTATCCCGATCAATAAGAAAATCCCAAGTAAATATAAAGGGGTTTGCTTGGACAAAACATTAATAAGTGGAATGTACAATTTCGAGAAAAAGGAGTAAAGAATGATGAGCAAACAAATTTCAATCAAAAAAATAATGTAAACATTATGTTCCTTTTTTTGAAAGATTGAAGGAGCTAAGTTTCTTCGTTTTAGGATTAATCGGATAAGAAATGTCAAAGAATTACAAATAATAAACAACAAAATCCATGGAAGCGAAGAGTTAAGTAAAGTGTTTAGAGCTAACACATTCAAGAGATAAAAATACAAAAGTGCTATAAAAGAATAGAGAAGAAAGCCGCTAAAGTAATTAATAGCTAACGTCAAAGAATCTGTGAAGAATAGAAACACTAGACTTAATAAAAATATGGCTATTTTGAACAATTCGTTGTCTGAAAACATAGATAGTGAAAATGCAAAGGCAAGGGCAACAGATATCTTCTTCTTTTCTGAAGAATATGGAAAGAAGAAGGCTCCTAAATTTAAAGAACTTATGAAGAAAAATATTGGATTTAAGTCATTCAATTTACCCGCTTCCTTTCTTTGAGACTCTATTTAAAGCCATAAACTAAGGATGACATCAGTTGTCTACGCGTTTTTTTTGAGCGCTTCTATCTCTTATCGATTGTTAGTGTTTTGCGCCAGAAGCTAGTGGAACGTAGATTCCTATTGGCTTATTAGTTAAGGATAGCACACTGAAAAATTAGTTTCAATCAATAACATTACAGGTGTTCTTATATTATTGATTTAGGTATCTAGGAAGGGGTGAAGTATGAAAAATGTAACAGACTATCAATTTAATGAATTTTTGGAAGATGTTATTAAGAAATTGTCCATTCAACAGGATGATTTGCTAGATATCCTCTATTTGAAATCTCTTATTCTTGATATTTGTGGAAAGGCACTAGTGTTAATGATTAATGAAAAAAGTCGGTTGGGAAAACTATCAGGACCAACACCAGAATCTCGATATCTCTTTTTTGAGGAAAGATATTCTGGAAGTGGCAAGGCCTATGAAGAATTAATTGCCAAATATCCTGCAATTTACCAAGATTTGCAAGTTCAAGTGTCTGCTTATACGGACCTTGTCAAACAGATTAAAGGAGATTTTTATCGTGATCGTCAATTATTGCTAAAGCGAGGGATGATTCGTGATGAAGAGGAGAAGCTTCTTTTCTTGACTATAAAGGGAGATTTTCATAATGGCAAAGCAGTAGTTGAATTAACTACAAACTTGTCTAAATTAATTTATAAACCTAAAACAGTTAAAAATGATCTCTTTTTTTATAAATTTTTGGGCTACTTAAAACTGCTAGGTAAAACCAATGATAGCGACTCAAGTGTTTTAAATTTTTACCCTCTTAAAATTTTGGACCAGGGATCATATGGGTGGGTGGATTTTTTGGAACAATCCGCTGTCTCTTCACAGGAGGAAGTACGGCGCTATTATCAAAGAGTTGGGTATTTGTTGTCAATTGCCTATGTGATAAATTTAACAGATATTCATTTTGAAAATGTTGTTTGCCAGGGAGAGTATCCGAATATTGTTGATTTAGAGACATTGTTTAGTGTGTCAATGTTTGAAATGACGCCTAAAAATGAAGCGAGTGATGCTATTCAATCTAAAGTGAGCCACTCTGTTTATGCAACAGGTATGCTGCCTGTATTAGGAAATGAAAACCAATTTGGTGGGGATACAAGTGGCATTTTGGGAGGAAGCTTTACTCGAGAAGAAAGGGTTATTGTTAACCCATTTAGAGATGATATTCAATTTAAGAAGGAAATAGTTCATCAGAGATTCAACGGACATATTCCGTTTATTATCAGGAATAATCAAAAAGAATATTGCGATCCTTACTGTTATGTTAATGATATAGACGATGGCTTTTCATTTGGTTATAAGTTGATGCTAACTAATAAAGAGGATTTAAAGTCTTTCGTTGAATCAGAAAGTGCCTCCGTGTTTACTCGCATATTGCTCAGAAATACGATGGAGTATTCAGCGTTAATTCAAGCAGCTAAGTCCCCAGTTTACGCTGGAAAACGAAAAATGATTTTTGAGAAAATCAGGACATTTGATAAGGGATTAGCGCCAGCTGTTATTGATGCAGAAATCAATCAATTAGATGCCTTGTCCATTCCTTTTTTTATGTGTCAGTTTGATTCGGAAAATGTCACGGATTTAAAGCAACAATTTGTGTGTAAATTACCAATCAGTCCTTTCAAACAGTTTCTCAAAAAGTTCGAAAGCTGTCATTTAGATGATTTAGCTCAACAAATTAAATGGATTAATTTTTCAATTGAGAGTCAAGAAAAATTATTTAAAGATGGACAAGATTTCTCACAGTATCACGTTTCAACTGGTGCTTTCACGGATCTGGATAATGGTATTAAAATGTTGGTTGAAATTATTGAAACGAATGCATGTATAGGTGAGGGAGATCATTCAATTAATTGGATGAACTTAGGAGTATCAGCGAATGATCAAATTGTCTTTGAAAGTTTAGAGAATGACATTTACAAAGGTCTTTCAGGTATTGGTACGGCTTTACTTGAATACTACGAGTTTGCACCAAATCAGAATACGAGAGAGCGATTGAAGCTGATCTATCTTAGTGTGAAAAAAGAATTTATTAAAAAACTTTATGAAAATTCTACTGCAGATTATTCATTTTATAATGGATTACTAGGAGAATTAGCTTTCTTACAGGAGTATGAAAAAATCTTTCAATTATCTGAATTAAATGCTTCCATATACCTTAAAGACATTGTGCGAAAGGCTATAAAACGGCCATCTGAATTAAATGATGTTTTGGCTGGTGAAGCGGGAATGATTATTTATTTATCTGGACTGGCCGACAAAACTTCTTATGTAAAGGAGATTAGGCAGTTAGGGAAAAGGCTTCTAAACTCGTTAAATTTAGGGCAAAAGATCGCTAGTTATGCTCATGGGAACAGCGGATTAATGACAGCTTTAGTGTGTGTGTACCAACTGTCCAATGATCAACAATTCTTGAACTCTTTTCTGGCACTTTGGGAAAACGAACGGGCATTAAAAATTGCTAGAGGATGGAAAGATTATCGCAAACAGAAAAATGATTATTCAGCTTACTGGTGTCATGGAGCAACTGGACAGGCACTAGCAAGAATGATGTGGTTAAGTATGGATAATCAAGATAAATTCTTAAAGGAGCAGCAGCGCATTCAACTAATTGATGAGTTAAATGAGTTAATTGATATTGTGCTTTGGGAGGGAATGACTGAAAATAATTTTTGTCTATGTCACGGAATTGCTGGAAATATAATGATAGCAAACTTCTATCAAGTTAACTTTGAAAAAGAAAACAAGGTTTTACAAGCAAAAATTGCTAAAAATACTTATTCCATTTGTAAATATGGATTGACTGAAGGCTGGATTTGCGGTCTTGGTAGCGAGTTCTATTCATATGGGATGATGACAGGGATTTCGGGAATTCTTTACGCATTGATTAGGTATAAAAAAGGAAAAAGCGATTTAGGCATTTTATTGCCTAGTATGATATGAGTGGAGGTGTAGGGGAATGAAGGTTGTTCTTCAAGATGGTGAGCAGGATTGTCTATTAGCCTGCTATTCAATGATTTTGAGTTATTATGGCAAAAATATCTCTTTACATGAATTGTATGATAGAGAAATGATCCCACCAGATGGTTTATCAGTAGGGTATTTAAACAAATTGAATCGTCAAAATGGTATGAAAATGAAGGGGTACAAAACAAAAAAAGAAACGGTTGACGTTGATGTGCTAAAAGAGCTAAAAATGCCAGTGATTATTCAATGGAATAACGACCATTTTGTTGTAGTTAAAAAAATATCCCGAAAAAAAATAACCATCATTGATCCAGCAGTTGGAAAAATCGGAACGACATTTCAGTTGTTTTCGGATAAATTTTCCGGTTATATTATTTCTCTATCACCGACTCAAGATTTTATTAAAGGGAACGCCGAATCGAAAATAGCCCAGGCGCTGACTAAAACCTTTCTGAACAGAAACACATCGCGTTATATTGTATCAATTGTGATAGCGCAGCTAGTGGCGTTGATATTTTCAGTGATGATACGAGATACATTGGCTCAGAGGTATTCCTTTTTGTTTTCACTCGGGATAATTGGGTGTTTGGTATTTTTTCAAGTACTGGCTTTTATTACGAAGCAAGTCGCACAAGAAAAAGCGAATGTTCTGTATGAAAAGGAGATCACTGCGACTATTTTCAAAGGTATCTTTAGTCGTCCAATACTCTATTTTAGAAATAATACGGTGGGAACAATCATTGAAAAAATTAATTTGAAAACAGGGATTCGCGATAATATTTTACTTCAAATTTTACCAGCTATTTTAAATTTTTTATCGGTATTTTTGTTGATTATTTACTTGGGTTTTGTGTCATTGGATTTGACTGGATTGTTAATTTTTATGTCATTACTTTATCTTTTAATTAGTAGTTTCTTATTTTTAAAGAAGAACCAGGCCAATATAGAATATATGCAAAAGACAATTGAGTTTACCTCAATTGCGCAAGAAGATTTAAGTCAAATGGATCAGATTAAGGCACAATCTAAGGAAGATGAGACAAACAAAAATTGGGTTCTAAAAAGCCAACAAACGTTGAACTCGTATAACACAATTTTAAGAATAGATGGGATAGCTAATACTTTTAGTCAGACCTTTAACTATATTAGTGTGATTTTTTTGATCATGATTGGTGTTTACTTTAGTAAAAGCGGGCTCATTACAATTGCTGATTTAATTCTTTTTCAATCAGGCGTTTCGTTGTTTATTTCAGCAGTGTCCCAGGTCCAAGTTGCAGTTTTTGAGGTATCTAAATTATCAATTTATGGGGAAAAAATAAATGATCTCCTAATTCAAGTTCCCAAAAGAAGTGAAAAAATTGATGCTAAATCGAAGTACGCTTTATCACTTAAAAATGTCTCATACACGTATGATTCCATTGAAAATATTTTTGAAAACATCAATATAGATATTTTCAAAGGTGAGAAAGTGGCCATTGTGGGTGAGTCTGGAGCAGGTAAAAGCACCTTACAAAATATTCTGTTAGGGTTATATTCTTATGAAGGGGAAATCGTGTATGGGTATGAGAACTTTAGAGATCAGGTTGGAGTTGTTTTACAGAGTATGAGTTTACGAAAAGGAACAGTTTTAGAAAATTTGGTTAATCAGGAAGTGGCCATCAAAGCCGATGAAATCCAACAGGTTTTAACTGATGTTAATATTATTGAGTTAGTTGATTCGCTACCAAAGAAGATTTATTCACAAGTCTTCCAAAATGGGAAAAATGTTTCTGGCGGACAAATGCAGCGATTGCTTATTGCCAAATCATTGTTAAATAGTAATAAACTGGTATTTTGGGATGAGGCATTTAGTAGTCTGGATAATAAGAATAGGCTCAATATTTATACTAATGTCCTTCAAAATAGTTATTATGCCAATCGTACGATCATATTAGTAAGCCATCATTTAGACGTGCTGGATTTTGTTGATCGAGTGATTTTTGTTCAAGGTGGGAAGGTGGAGATTGATACACACTTAAATTTATATGCTAAATGTGAAAAATATCGAGAGTTTTTAAGATTATCAGAGGATTGAGACAGAGATGAGGAACAGTGATGAGTAGAACGATCGTGTTACAGACGAAGAGCTTAAGTAAAAAGTTTTCTGATTTTTATTCAGTAAGTGATCTTTCCATTTCAGTAAAAGAACGAGAAATTTATGGGTTTTTAGGGCCAAATGGTGCCGGGAAAAGCACGACAATGAAAATGATCTTAGGCTTATTAAGACCAAGTACAGGGAAGGTTCAATTATTTAATCAAGAGCTGAGTGGAAATAAGCAGGAAATTCTGAAAGATATAGGGTCACTAATTGAAGAACCTTCTTATTATGCTAATTTAACGGGCTTGGAAAATCTTCAAATTATGCAACGGTTATTAGGACTTCCAGAGAAAAATGTTAGAGAGTCATTAAGGATTGTTCGATTGACAGAGCATCAAAATAAATTGGTTAAAAATTATTCATTGGGAATGAAGCAACGGTTGGGGATCGCATTGGCGATTGTCAAATTTCCCAAGCTACTGATATTAGATGAACCAACAAATGGCTTAGATCCAGCTGGAATTCAAGAGATTAGAGAACTAATCAAATCTTTTCCTAAAGAATATGGCATGACTGTTTTGATATCTAGCCATCTGCTCTCAGAGGTAGAGCAAATGGCGACAACTGTTGGGATTATTAATCACGGAACATTACTGTTTCAAGGGGCTTTAGCGGAACTAGAAGAAGCCTCTCGAATAGAGGTTCAGACCAATCAAGATGCCAGGGCTATTAGGTTATTAGAACAGCACGGATTTAGTTTATTTGATAATCAGTCAAATAAAATTCAATTAATCGATGATCACAAGGAAAAGGTAGCAAATGCTGTTGAGTTATTGGTTGAAAATAAGGTGAGAATTTACCAAGTGACACCGGTAAGAAAATCATTGGAACAGGTGTTTTTAGAAATGACAAGTGGGAATCAGGGGGGATTATAGTGCAAACATTGATTTCGTTAGAATTATTGAAATTGAAAAGACGTCACTTTTTCTTGCCAATTTGTTTGTTTCTAGGCGTAGGTCTAGTATGGTGTACGATCATTGCAATAAAAGAATTTAACTTTAATGAGAGCTATCGAAATGTGTTGGTTCTTATTAATGATTTAGTCATCATCAATAGCATGATCTTTCCATTGCTAATTGGTGTGATGTGTTCACGTTTAATTGACATTGAGCATCAAGGCAAAATGTTCCGTTTACTACAAACTAACAATCAAAGTATCGAAACTCTTTTTTTAGCTAAAAGTTTGGTTGGGATGTTGATCATTGTCGTTTTGGGCATTGTTCAGGTTTTGTATTTAATAGGACTTTCGATCGCTAATCGTCTCTCTTTTGAGTGGGGGCCAGTGTTGCTATTTCTTTTAAGTTATTTGGTAGCTAGTATTTTTCTCGTAATGTTACATTTAGCTATCTCCTTGTTTATTGAAAAACAGTCTATTGGGATCATTTTAGCCTTAGGAGCGAGTTTTATTGGCTTAGTGTCAGGAGGGATGTTACCAAAAGTTCTTCAATTATTTTTACCTTGGCAATACTATGCGTTGTTAAATCCTGTTAGCAGAACGATTGTAAACAATGGCTATGTCTATTCAAATAATTCACAGTATTCATTTTTAATGGTGGTAATCGTTCTCTTAGTCATTGGAGAAATGGTGCTTATTAGAAAAAAAGCGAAGGTGATGGAATTTTGTTAAAAGAATTGATTATAACGGAGCTAATAAAATTACGAAAAAGCTATTTTGTGTTTTTTCTACTGGGATTCAATATTCTAAGTGTGTTAATAGGATCAGTTATCTTTTCTGCTAATCGAGAGGTTTTCCAAAACGATGGTAATCAAAGCCTAGTATTATGGGGGCAAAGTTCATTGTATTCCTCTCAGCTCTTTTTTCCAATTTTAATCGGGGTCCTTTGCGCGGTCAGTTGGCAATTTGAAGAAAAAGGTAGAAACTGGCAAAGAATATCGATTATACCAGTCAAGAAAAGGATGTTGGTCATGGCAAAGTTCTTCAGCATTCAACTGTTTACTGGAATAAATCAAATGATATTCTTGATAATCTTTACTTTATCTGCATGGGTCTTGAAAGTACCAGCGATTCAATTTTGGCACTTTGCTTTATGGAGCATTCTTGGATGGATTGGCACGTTTTCGGTGACGGCCATTCAGTTGCTTTTCTCTATCCAATTTAGACAGTTTACTTTTCCGATATTGTTGTCAGCGGCAGGTGCTATTTTAGGGTTAATGACTCTTTTTATAGGTGATTTCTTATTTCAACTGTTTCCTTACAGTCAAATTGCAGTTGGGATGCGTGCAAGAACTTTAACTGTCTTTCAAGGGCAAGAATTTTTAATGTTTTGCGTAGTAACAGTTTTTTATTCGGCAATTGCCTTATTTTTAAGTATAAATGTCTTAAATAACAGGGAGGATTAGTGTGATGCGAGCAATTAAGAAAGAATATGGATTGTTGATAGTGGCATCGTTGCCTATTATAAATTTGGTGATGCAACAAAAGATGCCTAGTCTTGTAGTTAATAACCAAGCAATAGGCGTTCTTGTAAATATTTTTTCAGTGAGTATCATCGTTTTTTATACTGTCAAAAAATTACTTGATAAAGATAAAACAGAGCTGTTTTTACAAAGGTTACTTATGCTGTTTGGATTTGCTTATTCAATGCTAATTTTGTTGTTGCTTTGCTCCTTATTAGTATTCAGGCTACAAAATTAATTTTTTGTGTTAATTATACCTTTAAAAAACAATTGAAAGTAATAAGGTGGTTATTAAATGATGAAAAAATCTAATAAATTAATCTTAAGTCTGGTGTTATCATGTCTAACCTTAATTTCTTTTTCTGCTGTGTCTTCAGCCACGGCTATTCCGACGGAAATAGATTATTGGGTAACGCCCAAAGTAGTTCATATTAAAAATGATGATTTATTGAAATCTTATGTTGCTTTGGATTATAAAGAAAATACTAAGCAGGTAGTCCATGCATCAAAAGAGCAATACCGATCAATTTATGACACGGACATCGCTATTTCGGATAAATCCATGGGCGTCGAAATAATTGGTCATATTTTTCCTGATACTGTCGCTAATTATCTTCCTGAGTGGTTAGCATCAATCATCCAAAATCATACAATTGTGATTGATTCTGGGGAAGCATCAGTTGATAGGGATAGGTGGGTATGGGATTCGATCGCTTTTGTATTAGGCGATTGGGCTAATATCAAGAAAATGGAGCAACGTATGACTAGACAAGAGATAGCTGATAGTATTTATTATAAGAATAAACTGCGAGGCAATATTCGAGTAGATAAAAATGTTATGTTGAAAGTGATTGCCGATATCGAGGAGAACCAGGTTGATCCGATTTTATTGGAGGTGTTTACTTAGTAATTAACTGATTGATAAATATAAAATTTTACTTGTGAGATATTATTTAGGAAGGAGAGATTAAGATGTACACATTGTTCTTTAGTTATTATTTACGATTGTTTACTGATGCCGATTTTATTTAGTAAAGATATTTGCTTAGCCTGGGATAAAAATGATGAGACTTTTATGAGATGTATGAATGATGTCAACAATATCAGATAAGAAAGTAGTCTTTATAGTGAAAGTGAACGGAGATTATGTTGACTTCCGTTCTGCTTATTTTAAGCAACATTAATAACAGTTAACAGGTGTAGCCGCAACCATTTCAGCTACACCTGTTTATTTGCAAAATCACTTGAATTCATCATTCTATTTTTTTTCACGAAATAGAAGATAATTGGCGCTTTGTGTTGGCTATCCCCTTAAGATCGTGGGTTTGATCAGCTGGGCTTTTTCTTAGATTGTGTTTCGGAGATGCTGGTTACGAATTGGCGGTTCATTTGCCCAACTCTTCAATTTCATTTTGAAGTGAATGATGCAGGTCATAATCTTCTAAGTCATAGATCTGTTTTAAGACATCATCTATCTTTTTGGTATCTCCTGACGCTATGGCGTACTGAATGGTTGAGATGGCCCAATAATCGTAGCGTCTTAGTCTCTTTGATAAGGCGAGAGCTTTTTCGCTAAATTTAAGGGATTCTTGATACCGCTGTTCTTGTAATAACAATAAAGAAAGGTTTAATAAGATTGAGATTTGTAGCGGTAGAGTATTTTTAAAAGCATCAAAATCATTTATTCGATTCATCAACTCATTGCCAATCTTTAGAGAGGTGTCCAGGGGGAAATAGAATAAACAACAATTAATAAATTGTAGCTCATTCAAATACCATTCATCGTACGTTGCCAATTTTTGCCAAATATCGTTTACTAGCACTTTGGAAATACAAGTGATTTCCGTATTATCATTCATGGCCATTAGGGATTTTGAAATATCTCTAATGGCACGGATCTGCCATTCATCTGAGTTGATCAGATAGTTGTCACACTGCAATATAAGGTTTTTTAAAAGATCATTATTTGAATTGGGGAATAGTTGAAAAAAAATGTCTAAAATTTGAGTTTTTTGATCTTTTTTATACTTACTCGAAATGAACATAAACTCGTCATAGGGCATGTCAATTTGCCGCAAAAGGTAATCAAACTTTTCGATACTGAGCATTAACTTGCCGTTTTCAAACTTTGATAAAGTGGATCTGGACATGGCTGTACCACAAATATATGATTGTTTCAATTTTTTACTTTCTCTGATAAACTTATAGGTTCTCCCGTAATCCATTTTCTCCACTCCTTTTTCATGTGATTATACTCCTCATTTTAATAGTTTATTCCCTTTTTGTATATAATTGTAGGCATAAAATTGAAAGAAGATGGTTGGTACAAAATCGATTAGGAGGCGCTTTGCATGTTTAAAAGTCTTATTAAGGAATACAGACAATTGCCATTAATTCAGGAAGGACAGAAAATCCTGATAAGCAGGTGTCTATTCAACATCTTTTTAGGTGGTATTTTCTCATTAATACCGCCTTTGTTAATCAAGTTTTTATTTGAATCACACGCTATTTATGAAAATATCACTAGCATTATGTATTGGTTGCTGATCTCCCTGGTTTTAATTGGCTGTATTCATCTATTCAATTTTTATTATGTTGCCTTTTATTCTGACAAAATTATCACCTATATTAGTAGCAATCTACGACTGTATCAAGTTGATCTGTTTTATCAATTATCTAAAAGCCAAAGGGAAAAACTAGACGATGGTTTACTGTTTAATTCCCTTTATGCAGAAACTGGCGTGATTGCAGCAGGCTATATTAATTTTTTAAGTCTTTTCATTTATATCAGTCAGATTGTGATTTATTTGTGTGTCCTCTGGTATTTTTCTCTTCCCTTTGCGCTTTTAAGTGTTCTTTGTTTGCTATTATATGGCTTTTCGATTTTTTTTAATACGAATCGATTTCAAGATACCATCATTCAGGAAACCTTCGCTCAAGATAAGCTTACATCTAAAATTTCCAATATTATTAATTCTCATAAAGAGTCTAAAATTTTTGCAAACTCCCGCTATTTATCTGACATTATCAAGAAGTATATTTTTCAGTGGCAAGAAAAACGGATAACTTATAATTTCTGGTACACGCTGATTCAAAGTATTCCAGCATTTCTCACGAGTTCATCACCGACGATTATTTACGGCGTGGGGATGATTCTGGTCCTTTTAGGTAAATCGACGATTATTTACGGCGTGGGGATGATTCTGGTCCTTTTAGGTAAATCGACGATTGGGATGATCTTATTTGTTGTTCAGTTTATCTCACTTTTATTTGCTTCAATGAATAATCTGGCTTCTGTTGTTATTGAACAAAAGAATGTTTATCCTTATATCAATCGCTTTAAAAGCATTTCCAACGAGTTGAGTAATCAAGAGGATTCTAGCCATTTTGAAAAAAGTTCGATTACTGCTGATCAAAGGTCTCTTGAAATCAAGCATCATTCTGTTTATAGAAATAATCAGCATGTATTAACTGTGTCGAACTTATTGATTGAAGAGAGTGGAATTTATTTATTACAAGGGGAGAATGGGTCGGGAAAATCTTCTTTACTTGATGATATCTACTTTTCACCGGAGAGTCACGATCAAAAGATTGGCTATTTTACCAGTTCTTCTTTATTTATCGAGGATGATATTGAACAAAATATTTTGTTTGGCAAAATCGCTTATGACTTGGACTACCTCCAATCAATTTATTCCGTTCTTGATATCACTTTTTTAAATGCCAATGTTAATAAACTTTCTTTAGGACAGCGACAAAAGGTGATGCTCGCCAGATTTTTTATTAATCACAAAGACAAGCCTATTTGGTTTATTGATGAGCCTTTTGTAAACTTGGATATTGCCAGTATCGAAGCTTTGAAAAGGTTGTTAATAGATGAGAGTGTCAATCGGATCATCATTATGATTACTCATGATGTTTCGTTGGAAGGTGAGGCGAAAAAAATCTATAGGATAGCGAGTAAACGTTGTGAAATTTTATAACCGATATAATTTTTGAATGTCGCCTTTTTAGGAACTGAATCAGTGGGGATATATCATCTTATATTCAAGTAAATTTATATGATGGTCCAGTTGTGCAACTAACTAACGGATATGTTGAAGAAAACAGTGAGGGAACTAAGTACAACAATAGTCCCACTGCTCCTGATATCGAGACAGATAATTCAATGATGGAAGCTAGGAGCGTCATCAATAAAACTTAATAGGAAGTTTGCACCAAATCTGTTAATATAATGGATTTGGTGTTTTTTTGGAGTGGGTAGGCGGTTTTCAAGGTGCTTTTTTACTAAGAAAGTCTGTTAATTGTTAAGAGTTCGTTGTTGCTAATTTATGAGGTGACAGCTACAATCAAAATAAGTTAGAACAGACACTCAGTGTATTAGAAGGGCGAATTTCCTGAATTCTCGTCATAATCAGATGGGGAACTGTTTGTCCATTGCAATGGACAAAAGTCAGTGAAGCGTTTTCGAATTAATGGGTTATGATGAATATATCGAAGGGGGGATGGCCATGAGTTCAAAGGAAGAGCGAGAACAACGGCTATTGCTATTATTATCAAAAAAACAAGAATATGTCACCTCTGGAGAGTTAGCAGAAGAACTCAATATTTCCAATAAAACAGTGTATCGATTAATCAAAGGGATTAATGATCAAAGTTCGGATGGGATATTGATCGCTTCAGAGAAGGGGAGAGGATATAGATTAAATTATCAGAAGTATATGAACCGAACTCATCAGCAGTTGAGTAGAGAAAGTCAAGTGACGCCTTCTGAAAGAAGAAAGCGGGTTATGGAAGAACTGTTGCTATCATCACCAAGAGCCACGAATGTCTATCAACTATACGAAAAATTCTTTGTTGGTGATTCCGTTATTTCAAGCGATGAACAACTAATTAGCAAAGAATTGGCACAGTATAATTTATCGCTAGAACGAAAGAACCGAACAATGGCAATTATCGGTGAAGAAGCTAACATTCGCAAGGCCATTTCTGATTTAATTCAACTGCTAAACATTATTGATATTGATGAACTTAAACATAATGAGACACTTAATTTTAATAACTATGATGTGTTATTTGTTTTAGACCAGCTGCGATTGATTGAAAAGAGGTTGGACATCGTTATTCCTCATCCTTATAATGTTAATATTTTTTCCCATTTATATATTTTGATTAGTCGGTCCAGAAAGGTGGGAACCTCACTGTTTACTATGACTGAGACTGTTTCTCAGGAAGAAAAACAAGCCTTGGCGAAGGAGCCTATTCTTCGCCAGATTTCAAAGGACATCATTTATCAGACAGAACAGTATTTAAACGAGAGTCTGCCTGAAGTTGAAACTTACTATTTGTATCAGTATCTGGTGTCTTCCAGGATGCAGGATTCACTGGAGCCTTTGGCCATTTTTTCTCCTGAAGTCTCTAAGGTGACACAATTATACTTAGATGAAATGAGTCGGCAACTTCATTTATCCATGACCAATGAGCCGATTTTTATCGATTTGGCTAATCATATTAAGCCCATGCTTAATCGACTGGAGCACAATATCCACGTAAAAAACAGTTTGCTTGATCAAATAAAAATGGTTTATGAAGATATTTTTAAGAATGTTTCAAAAATATCCAGCATGATTAGTGAAACATACCAATTGCCCGAGATAAGTGCTGATGAAAATGGGTTTATTACGTTATACTTTGCTCGAATGATTGAAACGAATCAGTTGCCAATTCGGACGCTAATCATGTGCACAACAGGGATCGGTACTTCTGAGTTATTGAAGGTCAAAGTGGCTAAAAAGTTTCCTGAATTGGAAATAGTCGCAGTTGTCTCAACAAGAGATGCCAAACAATTTTTAGCGACTTATCCGGATATTGAGTTAATCTTAACGACCATTCACCTAAACCATCAAGTGTCGATCAAAACACTGTTGGTCAGTGCCATGTTTACTGGCGATGACCAGAAAATGTTACAAACTAAAATTGAGGAGATTTACGATGACCGACACTAATTTACACCAACTTTATTTTAATTGTCAGTTAGCCAATAAAAGTCAGGCAGTTGAGTTAATTGGTGAGCTAGGTGCTCAACTAACTGGGGTTGCTGGGAAACCGGAGATAATCAAACTGCTTAACGAGCGGGAAGCGGTTGGAAGTACGATGATTGCTGACCATGTTTTGTTGCCTCATATTGAAAGTGCGTCTTTAAAGGAGAGTCGGATAATCTATCTTCATTTGGAAAGGCCCATTCCCTTTTGGAGTGAAACGGACAAAGACATAAGATTGATTATCGTCATTTTGTTAAAACACAATGAAACTATGGCAATCAAAAAACAGATCAGTTTAGCTGTTAGAAAATTAGCAGATGAGGCGTTCGTCGAAACGTTAATAAATATGGAGACAGAAGGAGCCTTTAAAAAAGCGTTAATGAATGTTTAGGAGGAATTTATGATGAAAATAGTCGGAGTCGCAGCGTGTACGGTAGGTATTGCCCACACGTATATCGCACAAGAAAAATTGGAAAATGCTGCAAAAAAGGCGGGATATGATATTTCGATTGAAACTCAAGGAACCATTGGTACTGAAAATGAACTAACGGTTAAGCAAATAGAAGAAGCGGACATTGTTATTTTAGCAGTCGATGTTAAAATCGCAGGCCGTGAACGTTTTGAAGGTAAGCGAATTATTCAAGTACCAACTGAAGTGGCCGTAAAATCACCTAATAAACTGATTGAAAAAGCCAAGGAAGTTGTTGAACAAGAAAAAGCGTAAGAGGGAGACTGACAATGGAAGTATCGGATATCATTGATTTAAAAACAGTGAGAACAAATATGCAAGCAAAAACGAAAGAAGAGGTACTTCAGGAGTTAGCGGCAAGCCTATTGGATAATGGGTATATTACTGAAATAGAAGGCTTTATAGCAGATATTTATGCGCGTGAAGCTGAAGGGAAAACAGGCATTGGCAATTATATTGCCATTCCTCATGGCAAAAGTGCGTACGTAAATAAAATAGGGGTAGCCATTGGTATCAGCCAAGAGGAGATCCCTTGGGAGTCGCTAGATGACCAAGGAGTAAAGGGAATTATCTTGTTTGCTGTTGGGAATGATACGGATGGTGCTACCAATCATTTAAAATTATTGTCATTGTTTGCGAGAAAGCTGGGAAATGATGAAGTGGTTGAGAGCTTGCTTAAAGCAAGTTCGGCAGCAGAGGTTTTGGCTGCATTTGCATAGGGAGAAGGAGAGTAACATGAAAAAAATCAAAGAATTAAATCTTAAAGGACATTTATTAACGGCTATTTCCTATTTAATTCCAATTGTTTGTGGCGCGGGTTTTTTAATCGCCATTGGAATGGCTTTTGGTGGAACGAGTCAGGGACAGTTAGTACAAGGGGAATTTTCCATTTGGGATGCGTTTGCGACAATGGGTGGGGCAGGTTTAGGGTTATTGCCAGTGGTGATTGCCACGGGGATTTCTTTTTCAATTGCCGGCAAACCGGGGATTGCGCCTGGTTTTATTATTGGCTTAACAGCTAATGCCATTGGTGCTGGTTTTATTGGCGGGATCTTAGGTGGTTATCTGGCTGGTTATTTAGTAATAGGGACTCTGACATATGTGAAAGTTCCTAAATGGGCCAAAGGCTTAATGCCAACGCTAATTATTCCTTTTTTAACCTCAATTATCGGTGGTTTAGTCATGGTTTATATTATTGGCTCGCCGATTGCGGCTCTGACTTTGTTACTGACCAATGGGCTAAATAGTTTGGGTTCTTCATCACTTTTGGTTTTTGGTGCAGTCGTCGGACTATTAAGTGGTGTTGATTATGGTGGTCCCATTAACAAAACGGTTTTTGCTTTTGCTTTAACGATGCAGGCAGAAGGGCTCAATGGGCCGATTACTGCTTTGCAATTGGTTAACACAGCTACTCCAATTGGTTTTGGCCTAGCTTATTTTATTGCGAAATTATTCAAAAAGAATATCTATACCTCGTTGGAAGTTGAAACCTTAAAGTCGGCGGTTCCAATGGGAGTCATCAATATTGTTGAGGGGGTTATTCCCATTGTGATGAATGACATTGTTCGCGGGGTGATCGCAACGGCAGTTGGCGGGGCAGCAGGCGGGGCCGTATCGATGGTTTTAGGAGCAGATGCCACGGTGCCATTTGGTGGTGTGTTAATGCTACCGACTATGTCTCGACCTTGGGCAGGTGCGATTGCTTTACTGGTCAATATTTTAGTTACGGCAGTGACTTTGGCACTGATCAAAAAGAATTTGACTGAGGATGAGTTAAGCCAGCATATTGAGAAAGAAGAAGAAGAGATTAGTTTGGATGATATCCAGATCATCTAACAGATAAGGAACTCAGAACAGTTACGATAAAATAAAAGAAGTGAGGTTAATCATGAGTAATGTAGAATTTTCGCCATCACTGATGACGATGGACTTAGATAAATTTAAAGAACAAATTACTTTTTTAAATAAGCAGGTAGGTTCCTATCATATCGATATTATGGATGGGCATTATGTGCCTAATATCACGTTATCTCCTTGGTTTATTGAAGAGGTTCGAAAGATTAGCTCACTGCCAATGTCGGCTCATTTAATGGTCAAAGATCCTAGTTTTTGGGTTCAGCAATTAATCACGTTAAAATGTGAATGGATTTGTATGCACGCAGAAGTATTAGATGGTCTAGCCTTCCGTTTAATTGACCAAATTCAAGATGCTGGCCTTAAAGCCGGGGTTGTATTAAATCCGGAAACACCCATTGAGGTTATATTTCCTTACATTGAGCGTCTGGACAAAATTACTATTATGACGGTTGATCCTGGTTTTGCAGGTCAGCGTTTTATCGAAAGTACATTAGATAAAATAACAGCATTAAGGGAATTAAGAGTTGAAAAAGATTACCGCTATGTTATTGAAATGGATGGCTCCTCTAATCGCCAGTCCTTTAAGCGCATCGATCAAGCAGGGCCAGACATTTACATCGTTGGTCGCAGTGGCTTGTTTGGCCTAGATGAAAGTATTGAAACATCATGGGACATGATGGTACAGGATTATCAGGAGATGACAGGGAAATGTTTAGGATAAACTAACTAACGAGGAGCAATCCTCGTTTTTCTAGGAGGAAGAACAGTGTTTGATAAGATCGATGAGTTAGGCGTTAATTCAATCCGTACCCTTAGTATGGACGCGATTCAGAAAGCAAATTCAGGACACCCAGGATTACCAATGGGAGCAGCACCAATGGCGTATGCCCTATGGACCAAACATCTAAAAATCAACCCAAGTACGTCACGTAACTGGGTCGACCGTGATCGTTTTATTTTATCAGCAGGTCATGGATCAGCCATGTTATACAGCTTGTTGCATCTAGCAGGTTACGATGTCACAACCGCTGATTTAGAGAACTTCCGTCAATGGGGCAGTCGCACACCGGGACACCCAGAAGTTCATCACACAGATGGCGTTGAAGCGACAACAGGTCCTCTTGGTCAAGGAATTGCCATGAGTGTTGGTTTTGCCATGGCGGAAGCTCATTTAGCCGCTACTTACAACAAACCAAACTTTAAGATCGTCGATCATCACACCTATGCAATTTGTGGCGATGGTGATTTGATGGAAGGCATTTCGCAAGAAGCCATTTCAATGGCGGGTCATATGAAACTGGACAAATTGATCGTGCTTTACGATTCAAATGACATCTCCTTAGATGGTCCTTTGGACAAGAGCTTTAGTGAAGACGTGAAAGGTCGTTTTGAAGCGACTGGCTGGCAACATATCTTGGTGAAAGACGGCACGGACTTAGCGGCCATTTCTCAAGCGATTGAAGCGGCTAAAGCTGAAACAACTAAACCGACGATTATTGAAGTTAAAACAGTGATTGGCTTTGGAGCACCAAATGCTGGCACTAATAAGGTTCACGGCGCGCCACTAGGTGCTGAAGGCATCGAAGCCGCTAAAAAAGCCTACGGATGGGACTACCCAGCCTTTACCGTTCCAGAAGAAGTTAAAGCGCGCTTTAAACAAGAGATTAACCAAAAAGGGGAACAAGCCGAAGCCGCTTGGAATGAGCTATTCGCTGGTTATCAAGCAGACTACCCTGAATTAGCGCAACAATTCTTAGACGCATACGCTGGCAAACTACCAGAAAACTGGGATGCTGAAATGCCAACCTACGACGTTTCAGATGATGCTTTAGCTAGTCGTGTGACTAGCAAAGACATGATTCAAGCCTTAGCTAAAACTGTGCCGAGCTTCTGGGGCGGTTCAGCCGATTTAAGTTCATCGAACAACACGATGATCGCTGGCGAAAAGGATTTTGATCCAGGTCAATACGAAGGTCGCAACATTTGGTTTGGGGTTCGTGAATTTGCCATGACAGCAGCCATGAACGGGATTGCTTTACATGGTGGTACCCGGATCTACGGCGGCACATTCTTTGTTTTCGTTGATTACATGCGTCCTGCTATTCGTTTAGCAGCCATTCAAAACGCACCGGTGACTTACGTCTTAACTCATGATTCAATCGCAGTGGGTGAAGATGGCCCGACCCATGAGCCGATCGAACAACTATCAAGCTTGCGTGGTATGCCAAACGTGTCATTATTACGCCCAGCTGACGGTAACGAAGTCCGTGCAGCTTGGAAACTAGCGATGGCTTCAACGGATCATCCAACAGTCTTAGCCTTAACTCGTCAAAACTTGCCTGTTTTAGAGGGCACCAAAGAACAGGCGGAAGCCGGCGTTGCTAAAGGCGCTTATGTGTTATCACCAGCTAAAAATGGCACACCTGAGGGCATCTTAATTGCAACTGGTTCTGAAGTAGCGCTAGCAATAGCGGCTCAAAAAGAATTAGCGGCAGCAGGTAAAGACGTCTCAGTGGTTTCAATGCCAAGTATGGACCTCTTTGAAAAACAAGAGGCAGCCTACAAAGAAAGTGTCTTACCAAAAGCGATTACCAAACGAGTAGCGGTTGAAATGGGCGCTAGCTTTGGTTGGGAACGTTATGTCGGTGTTGAAGGGGCAACTGTGACAGTTGACCGCTTCGGAGCCAGTGCTCCAGCAGCAACCGTTTTAGCTGAATACGGCTTTACAACTGAAAATGTCGTCAATACATTTAATCGTTTATAGAGTGATGATGAAACTGACTAGGATCTCCTAGTCAGTTTTTTGCGCCAAACTGTTGAAAGTTGATTTTAGTTAGATTCTTCTTCTTGAGAAGGAGGAGATGGTTATGTCAACGATTATTCAACGTTCAACAGGATTGAACACAATAGGTTCAACTGATATCAGCAGACTATATGCTAAAGTTTCCACTCTTGTCACGGCGTCAAAAGCTCCATTAAAAAATCTTTTGTTATAAAGGCTAAATCTAGATCATCTTCCACTAATAATAATGTTGCAATCTCAATCACGTCTTTGCTTTTGCTTATTTTTTTTTACGGCCCATCAATTAAGAGTATAAAAAGGGGCACTATGCCGAATGAGTCATCAAACGAGAGGCAGGAAGCCCGATCGAAAGGGGGATTTAAAGTTACTTGAAGGAAGGATGTTTCCATTTGATTCTAACAAATAACGGCGGGTAATAAAAGAGAGGATTAGTTATCTGTTGTTAATCGTGTCACCCACTTTTCTGAGAGAAGGCTGTTTTGTTGCAGAGCAAGGGAGCTAATCTAAGAGGATTAAGGAGGGGCATTAATCAGCCATCAGAAAAAAGCGACAGGTCAGCTGTCGCTTTTTTCTATGTTTGATTTTTTTCGGCACTACTCAGTAAATAATAAGTATCCGCTAAATGCATTCAACTAAACAGTAGCTTAGGCAGTAATTCCAACCATTCGATTTCTGTTGGAATATTGGATAAGCGAATAGCTTTAAAGTGAGGGAACTCTTCTTCTAAATGATAATTGTACACATACGCGTCGACATGTAAGGCTTCTAGTAAAGCGGCTGTTACAGGTTTGTTAAAAATAAAGTGGGCAGTAGCACTTTGGGGCAACATGTTTAAAAGAACCGTTTTATAGTAATTCAGTGAAGAGGGGGAGCCTGTTAATGAAAATAGAATGGTCTTTTGCCCAGTGATATAAAGTTGCAAATAGGAAACTGAAATCAGGGTTAAGCTGGTTGCCAAGTCTTCATAGTAAACAATGCGCAGTAGATTCGAATCAACGGCATCGTATAAAATAGTCATCCATTGATCAAAAATATCTGAATAATGTAGTTTGGTGTGCTCTTTCGTGTCCAAACTGACCCGTTGAAAGGCGGGGGTTAGTTCTGTTAGCAACATCGTGTTCAGTAAAAAGGATTGCAGCAAAATTTTTAAATCAATGTTGATGATGGGATTGAGCTTATTATGACTAAAAAAACGCAAGATCGATGGTTCAAAATCAGGAAGGAAGTGCTCAAAATCCTTTGTGTAAAAATGAGTGTTGACTTCATAGGAGATGCTGTCTAAGCGTAAAATAAAGAGATAGACTAGTTCTTCTTCTGATAAGGAATTTAGTACAGGGTTATTGGCAAAGTTATTATTGAATATTTTTTTTAAGCGCAAGTAATTAGGTGACTCGATGTATTTATCCATTATTTCTTTTGAAAGTTTTACCGGGTGTCCAGTGGCGACCCGTTGTTCAAAGATGATGATCCAATGTGTTAGGCGATAATAATCCAGCAATAAGGGTTCTAAAGGTTGTTCTAATTCGTAATTTATCTGAGAGAATGAGTCGTATAAATCTGCTAATTGATCAGCTCGGGGAATAAGAGAAGACCCTTCGTGAGCTTGTCTAAAGTAATTGAAAAAGAAGAAGCGAATATCCACTTCATTGCCAGTGATGTCTACAAACGGTCGAATCTGTAGAGATAATGAGTAACCTGAAAGAATTTTTTTCAAGATGTTCAAATGAGAACGAATGGTTGATTCAGAGATATAAGTGGCAAGTGAATAGTACTCGATCGTTTCTTGTTCGTTTTTGAAAATAGAGTCAATAATGAAGAAAAGTGGGTTATCTTCAAGCAAGTGATTGATAAAACCTGACAGTAGAAAAGGGTTCTCCGTTATTAATGAGAGGCCTTCATTTTCTTTTGACATAATACTGATTTCTGGTGGAAATAATTCGTTCATTTTTTTTATTTCAGCTGATATTGTACGAGTTGAAACTAGACAGACTTGAGAAATATAAGCAATCGTTAGCGGTCTTTTAGCTTGCAATAAGAGTTTGATAATATCTATTTTTCTTTTGACACTTTTGTCTACGATAAGATTGTAACCGAGTTCATTCATGTTAGTCATCTGCTTTCTTTGCCTTGGTGCTAGGGGGAAAGTCTAACACCAAGTGTTGATTGTCTTAAAAATAGCTGTATTTTAAGAGGATTATACATTAAACCATTTTGTCTGTCCAATACTCGAAATTAAGGAATTAGGAAAGGGGTCTGATAGAGCCCTGTTTTTTTAATTTTTTCATGGGTAAGTGATATTTTTCAAAAAATTCTTATTGAGTTAACGATTAAGTCTAATAAACCTCTTTTTTTAAAGGTAATTCGTTCACAATTTGTGACTGTTAGGGGAGGGTGATGCAATAAATAATAGTTAAATAAAATGATATTTTTTGTCGATAAAGCCAAAACAGTTGTGTTTGTTGGTTGAAAATTTATTAAAAGATGTTTTTTGAAAAGGTTGTAGATATGTGAAAAAACTCGATTGAGAGGTTGCCATTTGTTTACTATACTGATGTCAGTGCTCAAGGGGAATCAGAAGCACTGAATGGAATCAGGTAATTGTTGAACTGTTCATAAATAGCGAATAGATGGACGAAGTTGTCGGGAAATGTCTTAACAGTGACTTATCGTCATGTTGAGAGAAAAAATGAAAGGAAAGTGGGAATGGGACAAGCTAAAACAAGAATATCTAAACTAAAAGGTGTCGGGTTGTTAGTGGTGATAGTGGTGCTTCTTACAAGTTATTTGGCAATCTTCGCTAAAAATGAAGTGAAACTAACGGCAGAAGAAATTAATCCTGTGACGGATTTATATCTATCTGAGGAAAGTAGCGATCAGCCTCTGACGACAATGATACAGCCTCAAATCAATCAATCGTTCACGTTAGAGGTTCATTCATTCAATAAAGAGGACGAACAAGTGTCGCTGAATCTCCCAGCTGGGTTAAGGATTGAAGAAGAGAAAACAATCGCCGCGAACCAGTCGCTTCGCGATGACTTAGCCAGCTGGTTAAGGAGTTCGGAAAAGGGCATTACGATCGACATGAAGAAAGCTGGCGAGCTGATACCTATAACAAAATTAGTTTTGACTGCTGACTTGGCTAAAGATTATCGGCTGTCGTTGTCAACAGTACGAAAAGGGACACCTTATCAATCAGCAGAAGTGCTACTTCAAGCAAAGGCATTGCTAACAGCTGAAGGAGATCAATTAAGTCCAGAACGAAATTTTCAATTGCCTAGTCCTAGAGTTGGCAATCAAAACTTGGATATAGATTTATCGGCAGTGAAAGGGACAGTTGAATCTGGTCAATCAGCCATCTATGAGTTAGCTCTTAAAGTAACAGGAGCCAGTGTTAGTTACAAAGATGTTAAGTTGATCGTCGATCTTCCAAAAACTGCAAAGTTTAACCAAAATTTGTCGGAACTAGTCATAGCAGAAGTCGTGCCAGCGTACAATGCAGCTGATCAGACGTTGACTTATCTGTTTCCAGAGTTAGCCAGTGGCCAAACGTATAAACTGGCAGTCAAAGTAACGCCACCAAATGGAACAACCCTTAACAATACGGTTTTATTGTCGAAAGTGACTTTGTCGGCAACTGGATTTACGACGGTCAGTGATACGGCTGAGATAAAGGTTACGGCGGCGACCCCCTTTACAGTCTCCACCTCATATATTGGAGTCAAAGATCAAGACAGTACGATCGCACCAAGACCCGGGGATATTGTGGTTTGGAAAGTCAAGGCTTCCGTCAATAGTCAAGCATCTAACTTGTTATTGTTAAAACCAGCCTCAGATATTGTGCTGCAAGATAATCTGCAGACAGGTTTGTCTTACAGTGGGGCAACGAGTACTGTTACGCCTACAGTGACCGGTTCTCAACTTAGCTGGACCTTTAAGGCTCCTGACCTGGTAGCTCAACAGTCAGCTTTAGCAATAAAGGGTGAACTATGGTCAACGGAGTTTTTAGTTTATACGACGATTTCCAAAACCATCGGTGAAACTGCCACCATCAACAAAACACTCAACATGAGTCTGACAGACTATAGTGGGGCTGTTCAAAAGCAAACCTCTAATGCTTCGGGAATTCAAGTGACTTCGGGTTCGGGGAGTTTGATTACGGAAGAAAAAGGGGACTGGTGGTCTGGCGCATATGTGGCACCAAAAAATGGCTTAACTAATCCAGAAGTTGATGCGGTGGCATCCGTAACCGACACAGCAAAACTTTGGTTTCAGTATCAGTATGTGACTCACGGTAGCAATGCTGAGTATTACCAAGACAGTGAAAAAACACGGCCTTATAACTGGAGTACTGAAACCGCTGTTCAAAATGGCTATAAGTATCTGGCCTTAGGCGAACAGATCGACCCTAATTTAGAACTTACTAGAGTCCTTATCATTAGACCGCGGGCATCGATTAAGCTTTCAATTCCCGATGTCTCTTTACCCAAAATGCCTGCGATCACCCTGCGATTAGAAGTTAATCAAAAAGGGAATTGGCGGGAGTTGCCACTAGATACTTCGCGATTTGAAAATAAAGGGCAATTTAGTAGCTACCGTAGTGAATGGGGACTGACTGAAAGCGATCATATCTTGTCCTATCAGCTCTACTTTGATAATGAGGATGGAACACCTGTTGATGGTCGCTTTGCTACCAATGGAAGTGGCGGGTTATATTCAATCAAAAAAGGTTTTATTGGCAAGGTGACTAATCGCATGACGACTACCGGTTGGATTGACAAGCAAGCCACACCGTATCATCGGTTTGCTTATTTGGACAGTCCCAAATTAACGGATAGTCAAATTGGCCCAAGATCAACCAACGTCGTTGCGCCAACGTCTACCAAACCAATCGCGAGAACGAGCGTGTCCTTGAAAAAGGCCGATGGTAACCAAGTAGAAGCAGGTGATAATCGTGTCGAAGCGATCTTCTACAATGACAGCAGTTCACCGGTTCGTATAACCGAGCCATTAACAGGTATGTTATTACTGCCAGAAGGTGTCAGACTTAAAGATGATCCTAAATCCCAGTATCATTACCTTAATGAACGGACGGCCTTGGTAGCGGAGCAAGAGACGACCGGAACCAATCAGATTGTCTCTAATGATTACAAGGGCACTGGTAGACAGCTTATTAAAGTTACATGGGATCGAACGGAAATTTTCCCCTCTAACTATGTATCGGTTGGTTTAGATGTCAGCGTTGCTGAGACGGCTGTTTCGCCTTTAACTGTCAGTGCCTATTTTCTGACGGGGAATAATCAGCTAGCGGTACCGGCCAGTACAGGAAGTGTTACTGATTCAGTTTTGGAAATAGATTCAGACGATATCGACAGTGATGGCAATCAGACGCAACATCGAGTGGTATCTCACAATCATTATCTGATGTTAAGAGCCGCCAATGTGCAGTCAGAAAAACTAGTAAAAGGGGATCAGGACACAGAATTTAGTAAATTGGGGCACACTAGCCCAGGAGGAACGATCACTTATCGTTTAAAAATAAGCAATACAACGGCGGAACCTCTTACTAAATTTACCCTGTTGGATATCTTGCCTTCTGTCGGGGATTTAGGCATTACGGATAACAGTCCTCGAGAAAGCCAGTTTACCCCGATATTGACAAAAGAAATTCAGCTACCAGTGGAATGGCAAGACAAAGTAACGGTTTACTACAGTACGGAAACTAACCCCAAACGAGATGACTTAGTAAAGAACGTCATTTATCCAGAGACAACTTTAGAGTTAAAAAATCCGTTGACGGCCACAGAACCAAACTGGCTTAAGGCTGGGGAGGTGACTAACTGGGAGACGATTCACAGCTATAAAATTGAAATGAATGCGGGTGTATCATGGGTTCAAGGGCAAGCTATTACCATTGAGTTTGAAATGAAGGCTCCAGAAGAAAGTGAGCTAGCCGATAAAGAGTTAATGAATCGCAAAATTGATGAACAAACCAGAGCGGCCTGGAATTCATTTGCCTATGCAGCTAATACCTTGCAAGCAGTAGAACCTCAACGAGTGGGTATTGTTATCAATGCCTTAGTTGGCAAGATTCCAATCGAAAAAGTGGATGCCAACGATCAGAAACTGCTTCAAGGAGCGCGTTTTGTGGTGGCTGAAAGTGACGAACAGTTAAAGGCTGGCCATTTTATTAAACTAGGTGCCTCAGGGGAACTTGTTTATCCTGATGATCCTGAGTATTCAGCAGACTTATTAAATTATGAAGTTACGACAGATGATCAAGGGCAGGCTGAATTTGAAAACTTACGCTTGGATAAAGCCAGTGGCACCAGCTATTATTTGCAGGAAACACAGGCACCTCAAGGGTATGAGTTACGCGCAACTAGTGTTAAGGTCACAGCTAAATTACAAGCTGAAGCCACGAAAATTCAAATAGAGAACACCAAAAAAAGGACGTTACCCCAAACTGGAAGTATGAGCTTAATTCTGAGTTTATTGACAGGGATAGGGTTAGTTGTAATAGGGAGTACCCGTTTTATAATCAGTAAACCAAAAAAATGAAAAGATAGAGGGAAAAATATGAAAAAACAAACATCAACTTACAAAAAAATGTTAATTACACTTGGAATGGTGGTTTTACTGACACCAGCTGTTTTACCAGCAGGTTTTAGTGCTGACTTCACAAAAGCTTATGCTGAAGAGCTGGTTGCACCAAGCAGACAAACAATTTCTTTACAAAAAGTAATGTATTCAGATGAGATGCCAAGCATCATCAATGATGGAGCAGAGCAAACACTTCCAAGTGGTGCGACTCCTTTTGATCCTACGAAATATGGGGATGTGGAATTTACTTTGGTTGATTTGACTGAATACGCAAAAGAAAGATCAGCCAATGCCTTACAAAGTGAAGTGGACGCTTTGGATCAAGCTGATTATCAGAGTTTTATCACAAGCAATAAAAGTGGAGGATCAACAGCCACAACTAAGGCAGTCAATGCCACAGGAAAATTAACTTTTGACAATGTTGCTGCGGCAACCTCAACTGGTAGTGGTCACACGTATGCGATCTTTGAAACCAAAAGTGCCAAAGGATTAGTCAATCAAATTGCTAAACCAATCCTATTAGTCTTACCGATGACCAATATTTCAGGGGATGGTTGGTTTGAGACTATCAATGTTTATCCGAAAAATGAAGTCAAAGAATTAGCCTTTGAACTGGTTAAATACAGTGAAGAAATTGGTGATGAAACTAAATTGGCTGGCGCAGAGTTCGATATTTATTCAGGCAAACCTGGGACGGGGACGAAAGTAAATAACACGACATTAGTTACGGATTCAGCTGGTAAAATTTACGTGACTGGTTTGACAGTAGGGGATTACTATTTTGTTGAAACGAAAGCACCGGGAGAAAATGTGATCAGTGGCTCTGCACTAAATGATGCCAACAATAAATTAACGTTTACGATTACTGGTGAGGGGACAGAAGAAGCCGATTTGAAGATTGATTTTATTAACTACTTGAAGCCAACTAGTGAGAAAAAGGTAACGAATGGCACTGACCCAGGGACAGGTAAGTCGTCTTTTGGAATTGGCGATGTGGTTCAATATGAAAACAACTTGAGAATTCCAACTGATATTGTAGGTGGCGAGATTATTAAGGATGGTAAAATCGATACGACATCCCCGTATCACATTTTCAACTATTCAGATATGCCAGGAACGGGCTTGACCTATTCAGGTAAAGCGGAAGATGTTAAAGTTGTCGCAAGTGATGGCACATTGCTAACCCTTGGAACAGATTATCTTTATTCTGCAAAAGGCAGTGGCTTTAACTTAGACTTTATTGTCACAGGTGGAAAAGTTAGCGATACGGTTGCCAATTATGCCGGAGAAGCCTTGACGATTAGCTATGAGATGACGATTAACGAAGAGGCGGTTATTGATGATGGAATTGAGAATAACTACGATCTATCTTGGAGTAATCATCCTAATGAAAGTGGCGAAGGCAATAAAACCACTGGCAAAGTAGCTGTTTATACAGGCGGCGCCAAGTTTGTTAAGGAAGATGCTTCCACAAAAGCACCATTGGAAAATGCTAAATTTGTTATTTTAAATGATTCGGGTCAGTACTTTGATGGTTGGGCAGATGCAAATGCTGATGGCATTAAAGATGCTAAGTGGTCAACAGAACAGCCAACTTCAGGAGCAGGAATCTTTACGTCAGATGATGCTGGTAAATTTGAAATAGCCGGATTAGCGTATGGAAACTATTCATTAAAAGAAATTCAAGCGCCAGATGGTTATCAATTGTTAACCAATACGGTTGATTTTACGATCGAAGAAAATGGCTACACAACAGGAATTATGGCCATTGAAAATAGTCAACGTCCGTCAATGCCTATTACCGGTTCGACACAATTAATCATCACATTAGTTGCGGGAGCAGTTTTAGTCACTGTGGCAGGGGTTTATTATAAAAAACGTCAAGAGGCATAAGCAACTAGAGGAATGATTTACTAACATGACGAGCAAATGGTCTAAGTTCTCCTGGAAATCAGGTGAGACTTAGACTGTTACTCGTGAATTTTTGAAAATGCTTAATCAGAATCAGATAGGAGAAACACACTTGGCCAATAAACGAAGAATTAAGAAAAAACGATCAAGAAAGACAATAAAAAAGAAAAAATGGGTGGATCTGTTTTTCTTAGCTGTTGTTTTAGCTGGTGTGGGCCTCTTGCTCTATCCTATTTATTCAGATTATCAGTTGAAGCGATCTCAAACAATGGAAATAAGGAAGTATCAAGCAACCGTCTCGAACTTATCAAAAGAGGAAAAAGAGCAAAAATTAGCGGAATATGAAAAGAAAAATGAGGATCAAAAGCAAGGAAACGTCCCTTTGGATGAACCATTTGCGAATATCGAGGGACAGTCAAGTAACTCCTTAAACCTTAAGGAACAGTCATTACCTGAACCAGTGGCGGTTTTGGATATTCCTAAAATAGACTTAGAAGTGCAAGTCTATCCTACATCCAGTGATTTGGTATTAGAAAAAGGGGTGGGTGTCCTTGAAGGAACGGCTATTCCATCAGGGGGAATGGGCAATCATTCCGTCTTAACCGGTCACAGAGGTCTTTCACTCGGGCAGATGTTTACTGATTTACCTAATCTAAAAGTCAACGATCATTTTTATCTAACGATTCTGGGGGAAGTTCATGCCTATGAGATTGATCAAATTAAGACCATTACGCCAGATGATTTGAGCCATTTTGATCGTGATGAGAACGAGGATTATATTACTTTGGTGACATGTACGCCTCTGGGAATCAACAGCCATCGGTTATTGGTAAGGGGGCACCGTATTCCCTATATTGCCAAAGAAAAAGATGCCAAAAATTACTGGACGATGAAGACCTTTTTGATAATAGGTATTGGGTGTATCTTGTTAGTCATGCTGATATTAATCGGAGTGAAAAAGTGCAAAAAAAGAAAGGCAGGTGATAGAAGAAGTGGTCAAAAAAAATAACAAATACCTTGGTTGGTGGTTGCTTATCTTTCTGCCCTTTATATTTTTTAAGAGTGGTTATGCCGAAGAACTAGAGCAACAGCCGGTCTCGTTAAAAGTGGTGATTCATCGATTAATAAGCGACACTGATGGTACTCTGATTGATAACGGAGGCAGAGAAATAGATAACAAATCATTAGGTGGTATGAAGGGTTTGAACGGTGTGACGTTTTCTATTTATGAGATCAGTGAGCAACTAGACTCTTTGATGGAACAAGGGAAGACGTTGGAACAGGCACAACTAACGTTGATACAAACCGATCATCAGACCGATCGGCTAGTGCCGTTGACGACAGTGGTAACCACCAGTGAGATGAATCAAGAGGGGGTTGCGGCAGTTGATTTAGCTATTTACCCAAACAAACGACAAGCATTTTTGATTAAAGAAAGTGGGTCGCCGGCAGAGATGAACGTTAAGTCGGATCAACTAATAGTGATCACACCTGTTTACAGCCAGCTAGGTGAACAGATGGAGACGGTTCATCTGTATCCTAAAAATATCTTAAAAACAGCTACTCCTCCTGCAAAAAACGAGCTACCAAAGACTATACAGCCAAGTAAAGAGCCCAAAATATGGGATTATTTACCAAAAACAGGTGAACTTATCCAGTCAAAACCATTTCTTTTCGGTTTGTTATTAGTATCGGTTGGCATCGTAAGTCATTGTTATTTGAAACGAAAACATTTTTAGGAGGGGCTCCGGTTAAGTCAAGATGAAGAAGAGAGGTGAGTCTAAGTGAAAATAGGATTTATACGAGGTCTAACAGTTAACGCGGAAATGGCAAATAGCTGCGATAAAATTATTTTTGCCGATGACACAAAAGGCGTTAGTCAAGCGATTACGGCGTTTATTGATGAGTATGCTGAGGAAGAGTTGTTTTTTCAAAGTCTAGTTGAACTGCGTCTGCAAATATCTCAGATGTTGCCTATTCTTGAGAAAGCCAATGAAAGGTGTGTCACAATTAGGTTCATCGATAAAGGGCACTTGCCACAACTGACCGATCGAGAATACATGAGAGTTCTTTTGGGGTTTTCTCGCCAGGAAAAAAAAATTCGCTCAATTTGTACAAAGGAATCCTTAGCGCGAGTTAGGCTTGAGGGAACAGTCATTGGTCGTCCGGCGATATCAACTACGACTATCAATGAAATTAGGTCTCTAAGCCATCAACATGGCAAGAGTATTCGGGAAGTTTCGGCTATTTGTGGTGTTTCTATCGGAACGGTTCATAAATATGCAAAAAAGTAAGAGGATAGCCTAGTGGAACGGAATCGCTATCTACATAGATAACTAGCAATGAGACAAATAGCCAAGAAGTTGAGCCAGACAATGTGTCTGACTCAGTTTCTTGGCTATTTTTAGAGGCGTAATTAATTTTAGGTAGAATCATTAAAATTTTTAAACGACACTTAAAGCATTATGACTGGATCTGTAGGGCGAAGGAGTCATGACGCTTTTTGGATTAGTGTTATAATTTATGGAAAGACGCTACCATCCGACCAACTTCAGACACAAATTATCAAGTCATTTTTTGGCAAAAGGATTATCATAATAAGTGGAAAGGAGCAAAACAACATGATTCAACAGTTTAATGAGGTTATCAACTACCTAGAAACGCATATATTGGACGATATTAGCAAGGATCAGATTGCAAAAATAGCCGGTGTCTCAGATTATCATTTTAGAAAATTATTTCTATTTATCTCGGGGCTGACTTTACATGATTACATCAAGCAAAGGCGCTTTACCTTAGCTAATGCAGAGTTAATTGCGGGTGCTTCTGTGACGGAGGTATCATTTAAGTACGGCTACCAATCTCTAGAAGGATTTTCTCGTGCCTTTAAAGAGTGGAGCGGTTATTTACCCTCAGCGATATACGAGAATCAGATTCAAAAAACATTTTCACGTTTATCTTTTGTGATTGATATTAAGGGAGGAATTTCCATGGAAGTAAAAATAGAAAAAAAAGAACCGTTTAATTTGATAGGGGTAACTTGCCAAGTTCCTATTCAGTTTGAGGGCGTAAATTCAGAGATAATGGCATTGGCTAACTCGATTACGCCACAACAACGGGCTGAGTTGAACGACTTAAAAGATCTTTATCCTTTACAAGTCATCAATGCCTCATATAATTTTGCTGAAACTAGGCTTGAAGAAAAAGGGACGTTGACTCATTTAATTGGGGTTGTAACTAGTCAAGAGACACTCTCTGCTGATTTTGCAGAAGTCGAGGTGCCTTCTCATACGTGGGCCATATTCCCTAATAAGGGGCCTTATCCGCAGACTTTACAAAAGACTTGGCAACAAATTTATGGCGAATGGTTGCCGTCAACTAATTATGAACTTGTGGAGGCACCGGAAATCTCATTTTCACGGTTTGAAGAACCAGAAAATAATCGCTATAGTGAAATCTGGCTTGCAGTAAAGGAAAAGTAAGAAATTTCAAAGGGATTTTTGAAACAATCAGGATCAGTCAAAAGCTCTCTTTTAGCTAAGAGAGCTTTTGGCTATAGAAGTCTTGTATCTTTGTAACGTTTATTAGGCTCTGCTGTTACTTATTTATTTATCATATTGAAAGTGAATGTTAGATATGCTAAAACTGGTGTTGAAGATCTGATCAAAGAAATTGAGTTAGGTTGTTTCGGTATTTTCAATAACGATCGTCAATAGAATGGGTGGTAAAATGATCTCAAAAAAAATATTTAACTACAAATTAATCTTCATCCTGAGTTGTTTGGCGCTGTTTGCTGTTTCTGTGTGGTGGTCTTCAAGACAAAATAGTGCATACGACGTTGAGTTTATTTTGTCAGAACCAGATAAACTTCTTATCAAAACAACAGGTAGAGGGCAGCTGGCATTGTATGTGGATGATTTTGAATTATATCATTATTCAAATGGCCTGAGGAAACGAATCCCCCAAAAAAGGGCCAGCATGGTGGCGAATTGGTTTATGGTTCAGAATGAAACGACTTATGATTTACCTTTAACTGATATTTGGGATTTGCACGTAGATGACCAGCTGGAACTAGTTGTTTACTATACAACTGGCCAAGGGATGCCTAAAAAAGAGATTCTAACTTTTAACAAGGAGGCTACTTCTGCAAATTAAGCTAGTAAATTTAATTCTTTTGGCGCGTACTAGGGTATTTTGCCGACTAATTTGTGAAAGTGATTTTGATTGTTCTTCTAATGAGCTGTCAGTGTAGCTACGCAGCTGTTTGTTCAGATAATCGCTGTTTTTCGTTAAGAAGTTACTTAAAAATAACTAGTCAATTCTGGTTTTTTTCTAGGATTTCGGAAATTAGTTGTTGAAGGGCTTTATTACCTAGTTGTTTTGGTAAAGGATCTGAATGATTCATCGTACTTGAATTTAAATTTGTATGAGAGTTTTCTTCTCGATATTGTGAAGGTGTCACACCGTTTTTTAGTTTAAAAGCCCTCATAAAATGTTTTGGATCATAAAAAAATGATTGTTCAGCCACTTCATTGATCGTTAACATGGTGGTCGATAATAAACGTTTTGCATGATCGAGCTTGATCGTTAGGATATAGTTTTTTACGCCAATTCCTTGTTCACTTTTAAAAATTCGGCTCAAGTAATTTGGGTTTAAATTAAACTGAGTTGCAATAGTAGCTAAAGTTAAGTCTTTTGAAATATTAACCCGAACCCATTCCGCTATCAATGCGGTTTTTTTTATCTGTTTGGTTGATTTTCTAGATAATAATTTTAAGTAATCGTCACTAATAGCGATTAGTAGTAGGATTAAAAAGAAGTCGTTGCCTCGTTTGGTATATTGGTAAACGTTATCGTTATGTAGTAGTTGATTGATTAAGACGATGATTCTTTCTGGATGACTTAATAGAAATCTCATAGGCAATACGATTGAATTATTTAAATGGGTATTTTCGTTCAGGCTTGCTACCTCCTGAACCCCTTTGCTAAGATGTTGATCATTGTTTGTGATGGAGCTGTAAGCTGATAAAAAATGAAACCAATAGTAATCTAGTTCGTGGTTAGTTGTGGAAGAGTGTTTGATAACAGCTTTCGGAGGCACTAAGAAAAATTCATTTTCCTGAATGAAATAATCTATGCCGTTTATATTGACTTCCAGACTGTTTTTTATGGGTAAAAATACTTCAAAATTTTCTGAATGAGTTTTATCTTTATGTTTCCACGGATAATCTTCATCACTAAGGAATCTACCAGCCCACAAGAAAAGAATCGGGCTGTTTAAGTCTAGTTCATACATAATTTATGAAGCCTCCTGATGGTAACATTTTGACACTAATTATATGGTTTTATCAGTTACTATTCAAGTGACAACGGGCTAAAATAAGCCTGTAAGCACAAAAAATGTTTAATTTAGAATGAAAAAGAGTGGATAATTTTGCTTTTTAGAAAAAAGGGAGCTGGAGTATGATGAAAACTATTGAAAAATTTAACATAATGGATTTTGGTGTTGAACCTAATATTGCCACAGTCCAAACTAAGTCAATTCAAGCGTGTATTGATACCTGTCGAGATGCTGGAGGTGGTGAGGTTGTGATTCCAAGGGGCTCCTATCTGGTTGGTTCTTTAAAACTTTATTCAGATATTACGTTGCGGTTAAAAACGGGAGCCATTCTTTTAGGAAGCAAGGTGATTGACGATTATGAAGATTTTAAGGTGCCTACAAGTATTCAATATCTTAAAGACGAGTATTACAAGCAGCTTTGGCATTTACCAGATTATTATTTCTACGCAATGATAACGGCTTATGAAGCGACGAATATTAAGATAATTGGTGAACCTGGTTCTATTATAAACGGGCAAGACGCGTTTGATGAAAATGGTGAGGAAAAATTCCGTGGTCCCATGGGGATTATCATGTCTAACGTTAAAGACTTGTCTTTAGAAGGCTATACCTTTGAAAATAGTGCTAATTGGAGTCATACGCTGGATGGTTGTGAGAATGTGCGAATTAAACAGGTAACGATTCAAGGCGGGCATGATGGTTTTAATTTGCATCACTCAAGGAAGATGACAGTTTCTGACTGTCGACTCGAATGTGGCGATGATTGTTTTGCCGGGTATGATGTGGAAAATCTGACAGTGAGTCATTGCTATTTAAATACTGGTTGTAATTCGCTACGATTAGGTGGTGTCGATATTACCTTTGCGGATTGTTTATTTAGTGGCCCAGGCAGATATCCCCATAGATCTAAAGACACGTATCATACTCATGCGATTTTTAAATACTATGCCATTCGCCCAGATGAGATCCCCAATGACGCAACTAATATCGGCTTCAGAAATTGTATCATTAAGGATGCTGATAAGTTGTTTTACTATGATAATGGGAATGAGGAAGCCAATCAGAATAATCGTCCTCTGAGAGACTTTTATTTGGAAAATGTTCATGTCACCGGGATACGGCATACGTCGTTATTTCGAGGTAATGGAGAGAAAGCGCAACTCTCGTTAAAAAACGTGGTAATTGATTTTGAATCGAAAGCTCCTTTTTTGGAAATAGATGAGAACATCACGCTTAATTTTGATAAAGTTGATTTTATCAAACCAACAGTCATCCAAATCGGTTCAGGAAAAAGGATCTTTGTTCATGGCCTAACAACATTTAAGTTCGTATTCGAATAGCGAGCAGCATGGGGACTCGCCAAAAGTCAACGGGAGAAGTGAATTAGTTGGTAGTTCTGCGATGAATGACCAGTGGAATTGGATAAAAAGTTGCATCGAAGGAAAATTTCTTTCGATGCAATTTTTTTCGACAGATTTTGGAATGAAACTTGCTTTAATCATGGTGAAGGGGGAAGAACATGAAAAAAATAAGTTCTTTTACGTTTAATGATATGACGATCCATTATTATCAGACATCAGAAGCGGTAGAATGGCTTCTTGTGCCAACGGCATTGAAAGACGAGGTAATTTTGCCTAAAAAAGTAAAATATGATTCGCTAGTTCAAGTGAAGCTTGTTGGAGATGATTATGCTAAAGGTTTTTGTACTGGCAGTACGATGCGTAATAGTCAGACAGTTAAAAACTTGCAATTTGTGGATCAAAAGCTTGTCACAAGAGAAGGTGGAACAGAGGTTAGGACCCGATTAGATGGATGAAAAAAGGAATCACTATGTCCATCACGTTGTTTGGAAATCTGGCTACCACGTCTTGGAAACCTTTGTTTCCTTTGAAAATCATTCAAATGAGGTTCAAAAATTAGAAATGTTAGCTAGTTTCTCTCTAAGCAATTTAAGTCCTTTTTATGAGAGTAATCCAATTGGAAATATGAGCTTAATCCGCTACCAGAGTAAATGGAGTTTTGAAGGTCGTAAAATGACACAGTCAATTGAAGAATTACAGTTGGAGCCTTCTTGGAAACCCTCAGGGGTTGGGTTAGAGAAGTTTGGACAAGTCGGCTCGATGCCAGTGAGAGGATGGTTTCCGTATGCAGCGATTCACGACCGACAGAAAGAGGTTACTTGGTCAGCTTGTCTTGCTCAGCCTGGGGCTTGGCAAATTGAAGCCTACCGCCTGGACGAAGATTTGTGCCTTTCGGGTGGGTTAGCTGATCGTGATTATGGCCATTGGCTTAAAGAGGTTCGGCCTAGTGAATCATTTACGACCCCAAAAGCTTATTTAACTGTCGTTTTAGGTGATGAAGAAGTAGCTTCTCAACGATTGACCGAGGCGTTGGAACTATCGGTTACTGAGAATGGGAACCCTAGTGAAGCGGAACTTGCTGTGCAGTTTAATGAGTTTTGTACGTCTTGGGGCAGACCAACAGAAGCGTCCGTTCTAGAGAATTTGGTTTCTTTAAAAGGCAAAAATATTGAGTATTACGTTATCGATGCGGGCTGGTATACTAATCAACATGGTTGGGAGAAAAGTCATGGTGATTGGCAAGTTAATCGAGACCAGTTTCCTAATGGTTTATCATCGGTTATTGGTGCAATTAAAGACAATAACATGATTCCGGGGATCTGGTTTGAAATTGAAACGGTTGGAACGGAATCAATTGCTAGCAGCTTTTTCGAACATCTTTTGATGAAGGATGGCTATCCCTTAACTGTCGGGAGTCGACGATTCTGGAATATGCGGGACCCTTGGGTGAAAGATTATCTGCAAGATAAAGTGATTGATTTTCTTAAAGAAAATCAAATTGGCTATTTGAAAATAGATTACAATGAAAATTTTGGTATTGGTTTTGATGGAAAGGCGTCATTTGGTGAAGAAAGTCGTTTGCAATTGGAAGTGAGTCAACAGTTTATACTAAATATCAAAAAAGAATTACCTGATTTAGTGATTGAGAATTGCTCGTCAGGTGGTCATCGCTTGGAGTATTCGATGATGCAAATGACCGATCTTTCAAGTTTTTCAGATGCTCATGAAGCTATTTGCCTTCCAATTATTGGGGCTAATTTACATTCTCTGATGCTTCCACGTCAAAGTTTAATCTGGGCAGTGGTTAGAAAACAGGACTCCTTGCAACGTTTATACTACTCCATGACAGGGGCTTTTCTGGGAAGGATTTGCCTTTCAGGAGATATTAACGAGTTATCTCCTAGTCAATGGCAAGTAATTGATGAATGCTTGAGTTTTTACGAGGAGTGTAAATCTTTGCTTAAACAGGGGCAAACACAGATTTTTCGCCAAGAAATCCTTTCCTATAGAAAACCAACTGGCTGTCAGATTGTTCTTCGGTATCATAACAAAAAAGCCTTGGTGGTAATTCATAATTTCGATCAAGACTGGATTGAGTTGCCTTTTGAAATTGCTGAAATTCGTAAAGTCTGCGGGATTAACAGGCAAGGCATTTTACTAGAAAAAAGTCTCAACAAGTGTCGAATTGGTTTTCCAAATCAACTTATGGGATGTGCGTTTTTAGTGGATTTGATATAAATCGACAGATTATGGCACGGAATTTGCTTGTTAGAAAGAGAATCAGTGAAACGGAGTGCAGTGCGGCTGTTAAATGACGATATAATATCGTTATAGCCTTGTAGACATTAAGGGGTCTTCGACAGAATGTCACTTTTTGTAGAAGTGTCGGTGTATATTTATTATACTAGAAGATGTAAAGCAGTTATTTTCTTCGTAAAAGAAAAGGATGTGGATGAAATGTCGAAAAAAAAAGTTTTGGCGGCATTAAAATCAAATACAGAAACGGCAGAAGTGATTGCTGCGGTAGAAGATTTGACGACCGAAGGTATTTCCGAAATGGTGGGAATTCAACGTAATACGACGAGTCAGTACTTAAATGAATTTGTTAAAGAAGGAGTAGCGATCAAAATTAAAAGTCGGCCAGCTTTATTTTATCATGCTGACATTTTCCGAGAGCGATTTTTTGAACCTAGACATGCTGTATATGAGAGTTTTAATCAGTTACTGGAAGAGAAGCGGAGGCATGACACGAAAAATAGTCAGGTCTTTTCGTCAGTTATTGGTTCCCAGTCCAGTTTGCAGATGGTCATTGATCAAATTAAAACCTCTGTCTATTATCCTGGAAATGGGTTGCCTATGATGTTTCATGGAGAGACAGGGGTTGGGAAAAGTCTTTTAGCCCGAAGAGCTTATGATTTTTGCGCGGAACAAGGGCTAGTTGAACAAGGTGCTCCTTTTCTGGAATTGAACTGCGCTCAATATTATCACAATGAAGAGCTGCTAAGTAGTATTTTGTTTGGCTATAAAAAAGGCGCTTTTACAGGGGCTGAAGACAATCAAATAGGCTTACTAGAGGCTGCAAATCAAGGTGTTTTATTTTTAGATGAGTGCCATCGATTATCTCCGGAGAGTCAGGAGAAACTATTCACATTTATTGATAACCAAACGTTTTCGCGGATGGGAGACAATAATAAGTTACGTAAGTCAAAGGTTCGGTTAATTTTTGCGACTACTGAAGACATTCAAACGAACTTTTTGCGAACTTTTGTCCGTCGTATTCCTATTACGATTAATATTCCTTCACTACAAGAACGAACGAGCCAAGAGATCTCAGAATATATTTACACTTTTTTAATTCAGGAAAGTCAAAAATTTAATAAGGAGATTGTTGTGACATCCTGGGTAATGAATCGTTTGATGTCATTGAGTTATCGGGACAATGTTGGTGAATTAAAAAATTTGATAAAAGTTATTTGTGCGAGTGCCTATGGAAAACAAAATGGCTCTGATCAAGTGCTGATTAGTGCTGAGTCCCTTGAAGAGGGCTTAATGTCACGGTTTTTATCTTTGAAAGAGATTGATAATTTAGAAGAGGCAGATAGTATCATTTCTCCTGCAAGTGAAATAAGTGACTATATTCGTTCTGGAACCACAGAAACGTTGATGATTAATGGCATATTTAAAGTATTTAATAAACTGTTTCAACAATATCATGAAGACGAAATTACAGACGATTATTTAGTTAAACAGTTGGCTAGGGAAGCGACAACGGTTGTTGAGATGTTAGTGTATGAAGAATCTGGCGAGAAAAACACCTTAAAACTTTTGAGGAATACTGTAAAGGAATTGGTAAATTTTCTGGAATCCAGTTTTTTTATTAAGATGCGCGGTAATTCTATTGTCGCTTTAACCAGTTATTTGTATAAACGAAATAGTTTTGTTTTTGATATTCCTAAGTTCGAGTCAAAGCAGTTGTCAGAGATTAAAGCGTTCATCTCGCTTCATATGCTTATGGAGTCAAAGGTGTTGAACGCCTTATTAGAGTTAGTTGAGTCAAAGTTAGATGTGACATTAACTGACTCGGAGAAAGTGTTAATCACCTTTTATTTGAAAGGACTGGATCTTGAAGTGAGAAAACCTGAAGTCCGCGGTGTTATTTTGGCACATGGGTTTTCAACTGCCAGTAGTATAGCAGATGTTGTCAATCGTTTTATGGATGAACCGCTGTTTGATGCGTTTGATATGCCCTTTAACATGTCTTTGGAGAAAGTCAAAGACTATATGAATCATTACATCAGCAGTAACGATTGTTCAAAGGGATTGGTTGTTTTAGTTGATATGGGATCGTTAATGTTTTTAGCTGATACGTTGGAACAATTATCAGGGCCACTGTTAATCATGAATAACGTAACGACTCAACAGGCGTTATTTGTTGGTGAATTGTTAAAGAAGAAAGCGGATTTAGAACTAATTGGAGAAAAAGTTTCTAAGAGTATGCCCTTTGACTACAAAGTTACCTATCCAATTAAAGAAAAAGAGCCAATGATCTTGACGGTCTGTCAAACAGGATTAGGTGCAGCACAGCAGTTAAAGGTTTTTTTACAATCAAGTATTCCTGAAGAAACAGGATTTATTGTGGAAGCCATTGATTATCATTATTTAAAAAAGTATGGACAAGATAATTCACTTTTTAACCTGTATGAAGTTCAAGGCATCGTAGGGACTGCTGATCCTGAAGTAGAGAATATTCCCTACGTGGCTTTAGAAGAGTTGGTTTCTGGTCAAGGCCAAGAGATTATTAATCAGATTTTCGGGATAATTCAGGATGAAAAAATTCGAAAAGTGATCAACGATAATCTCGTGCGAAACTTATCAATCGAGAGGTTGATCTCTGCGATTACCATTTTGGATGTTAAGAGAGTCATTTCTTACATTGATGACGCTTTAGATAGTTTTGAAAGGCGTGCGAAGATTACTTTATCTAATAGTAAAAAGAGTATTTTATATGTTCATATTGCGAGTTTAGTCGAGCGTTTAATTCGTAATCAGGAGGTGGACCATTATACAGGTGAAACTCAGCCTAATGATTCGAGGCTAAGGCAGCTTGCTGAGGCTTTGGTAGGGGTGGAATCGGCCTATAATATTGTTATTAGTGATTACGAACTAACGTATTTGTACGATATTATTTTTGATTGTTAGAGTCTAATTAGGAGGCATCAGATGAAGTTAGTAGCAATTGATTTAGATGGCACATTATTAAATAGTCAGCATCAATTACTTGATGTGAATACTCGAGCGTTAGAGCGGGCCAAAAATTCTGGGATAAAGATTGTGATTGCCACTGGTAGAAGTGTTATTTCAGCGGCTGAAATCTTAGATAGTATGGAGTTGGAAGGGTATATATTAGCGTTGAATGGCACGTTTATTGCCGAACGAACTAAAGGTCAATTAAAGGTTTTTCGGCAATCTCAATTAGAAAAAGAGAACGTGAAAAAAGCCTTTAAAATCGCCCAATCAGAGCAAATAACCTTTGTCGCAAGTAATGAAAGGGGAAGTGATCGTGTTGTAGTGAGTGAAGAAGGGGAGGTTGTGCAAGAATTTCTAATTCAACGGCATGATCTCAGGTGTCTGACAGCAGATGAAATGAAAAATAGACTAACAGATCCGACCATTAACTATCTGAAGCTAGCTTTTACAAATCAGAAGCGAGAGAAATTACTGAAGGTGAAACAACGGTTAGCACATGAAGGGTTACCAACCATTTTTTCTGATGCACATTATATAGAGTATGTTCCAAAAGGCATTAATAAAGGAACAGCATTACAATTTTTATGTGATCAATTAGGAATTTCAATGGATGAGGTCCTAGCCATCGGTGATCAGGAAAATGATCTCGAGTTGTTGACCATGAGTGGTATTGGCGTTGCCATGGGAAATGCATCGGACAAGGTGAAAGCTTGTGCTGATTATGTGACAAGTACAAATGATGAAGCAGGGGTTTCAAGGGCTCTTGACTTGTATTTATAATTAGAACTGAACTCAAACTTATCATAGTTGAGTTCAGTTTTTTTGAAAGGTAGCGAACTGGGATTGTTAAGAAGGCCTTCTCCGACAGAAGGAGAGTTTCCTTCCGACACAATGATACTGAAGAAAAATCAGTCTATCATTGGTTAAAGGAGGATGGTAATCGATTGATGAGGTATTCGCAATAAATCAAAGAAAGCTTGAAAGTAAAGGGAAAAACCTTTAACTAATTATTAATGACCGTCCTTAAAAGTGATGACAAGTGCAGGTCCGACAAAAGTTGGCACAGGAATTGCTAATACTAAAGGGAAATAGAAAATAGTAAAAGGGGAGTGTAAAATGATTTCTATGATCAGAATAGATGATCGATTGGTTCACGGGCAAGTGGCCGTGAAATGGTCAAAACAACTAAATGTCAATAGAATTGTAGTTGTAAACGATTCTATTGCAAAAAACGAGATTCAAATTAGTGCGCTAAAAATGGCTGGACCCACTGGGGTGAAGGTTGTCGTACTAACTTTAGAAAAAGCCGTGGAAATTTTAAATGATCCGCGCTCGGATAAGTTGCGTATTTTAGTCGTCACAAATGAGCCTAAGTATGTGACAGAATTATTGCCGAGATTAAAAGAAAAGCCTGTTTTAAATATGGCTAACTATGGGCGGATTGGCGGTTCATTGTCTGACAAAGAAAAGATTACTGAGACCGTTTATTTATCACCAGAAGATAAAGCAACCGTCCAAAAAGTGTTTGATTTAGGTTATGATTTTAATTATCAACCATTACCTGATGATTCACCACTGTCACTCAAAATGTTAATTGGAGGTTAGGAATATGTTAGTAAATGCATTGATTGTTGGCTTGGTTGTCGCCTTTGCCAAATTTATTGATTGGTGGGGATCAACACAGCTAGCCCGCCCGATTTTTATTGTCGCCTTATTGGGGATTTTATTGGGGCATCCGACTGAAGGCATTATTATGGGAGCCCAACTAGAGCTGATATTTTTAGGAAATGTTAGTTTAGGTGGTGTGATGCCGTCTGATATTACCTTAGGATCAATTTTTGGAGCGGCCTTTGCAATGATTGTTGGCTCTGATTTAAATGTAGCAATTGCCTTAGCAGTGCCTATTTCGATGCTTGGGACATTGTTATATTCTTCAATGAAAGTGATTGTGACGTCATTGGTTCCTCGCTTTGAAAAGCATATTCGCGATCATAATTATAAAGCGTTTAGTCGTTTATGGCACCTGCAATTTTGGGGATTTGAACTTTGCTACTTTTTCTTAGGATTTATCGTGATTTTAGTTGGTGCGGATGCGATTAAAGCTTTTGTCGAATGGCTACCAGCATGGGCTCAAACATCGATGACAGTCGCTTCAACGATGTTGCCTGCTATCGGTTTAGCATTGCTACTGAAAATGTTATGGCAAAAATCATTGGCACCTTATTATTTTTTAGGGTTTGCTTTGGGAGCCTTTTTCTTTTATCAAAAAGCAGTTGAAGTTAAGGATGGCGTAGTCACGGGAGCTCCAAGTAATATTCTCTCACTTGTTCAAATAGCGTTTATTGGTTTTATTGTTGCCGCATTAGTTGTCATGTCTGAATTAAAGTCTAACAAGACTGTTGTTCATACTACTAATGTTGATACTAAAGATGAAAGTGAGGCATTTTTCGATGACTAAAAATGACATGTTAAAACTGAATAAAGAGGAGCGAAAGACTGTTTCGAAAATGTTTTGGCGCAACCAATATTTGATGTTTTGTACGAGTTATACGAAACAACAAGGGATAACTTATGGTTGGTTGATGGCTCCTTTCTTACAAAAAATTTATGGGAAAGATACGGATGCTTTTTATGAAGCTATGGGCCGTCATTTGGACTTTTTTAATACGGCACCTGCAATGAATGGCTTTATTTCAGCTTTATCTCTTTCAATGGAAGAAGAGAATAAGGAGTTGGTTGATCGTGGTGAGTATTTCGATACATCAGCTATTCCAGCGTTAAAGACTTCGTTGATGGGCCCCTTGGCAGGAATTGGTGATGCCATTTATTTATCAGTTCTTCGTGTGATTGCGACAGGGGTGGCTCTAGGACTTAGTGAAAAGGGCAGTATTTTAGGGCCCATTTTATTCTTGTTGATTGTTAATGTTCCCAATATGTTAATTCGTTGGTTCACGACGGTTGTAGGCTATAAGGCTGGAGGCAATTTCATTTCAGAAGCCATGAGATCGGGAACCTTTGCGGCGATTACCAAGGGGGCTGCTGTTTTAGGGCTGATTATGACCGGCGCGATGACGGCCCAATTTGTTACCTTTAAAACGACGTTCGAAGCTCAATTATCAGGAACGGTGTTTAATCTACAAAATGTTTTCGATTCGATTATGCCAGGGTTACTTCCTTTAGGCATTACTATGATTTGTTTTGCTTATTTACGCAAATACAATAAACCTGTGCGAGCATTGGTTGCAATGTTTGTTCTGGCTTTTGTGTTAACAATTTTAGGTATTGCGGGATAAAATTGTGGGATGGCAATCTGGTCAATTCTGGCTGGATTGTTTTTTTGCGAAAAAATTGTTTTCGACAGAAAGTTGGCACGTAAATTGCTTATATAAAATAGAACTTACGAGGAGTGAATAATTTGAAAAAACAATTTTTTATCGTGTCCCACCATGAATTTGCCCATGGTCTGAAAAAAGCCCTGGAAATGATTGTCGGAACTCAGAATAATCTGTTTTCCTTTGGGTTAATGCCAGGAGGCCATCCTGATGAAATAGCTCAACAAATCGAGGCCTTGATAATGGCTGATACTGAAGTGGTCATTCTTGGCGATGTTGCCGGAGGAAGTGTGTGTAATTCAGTGATGCGTTTAACGACAAGAAAAAATGTTGTACTAGTCACCGGGACTAACCTGCCGCTTGCGATGGATATCATCGTTAATCAAACGACATCAGCAGAGGAGATCGGCAAGATAATTACGGGAGCTCAAGACGGGATGAAGATTCTGACACTTGATCCTGTTTCGCCAGAGAGTACTGAGGATTTTTTTTAGATGAGGCTGACGAGAGAAAGTTTACTTGATTATATGAAGTCATTGCTTCCTGAAGACGATGACTATCTTGCTCAAAGTGGTAGTTCTTATTTGGCCGAAATCCGTCAGTTGGAGAGTATGCTGCGTCCCTTTTGGGGAATTATCCCAGCTTGTAATGGGATGGCGACTGAGTTAACAGAATTCGACGCTATTGTGAGTTTTTGTGAATGTGTCGAAAAGAAGTTATTGCCTGAGGTTTCGACAGAAAATCGTCAAATTGCTGTGGAGGTAGGTGTTATCGGCTATGCAATTGGTCAATTTGGCTGGGAGTTCCTGACCTTATTCAATAAAAATGATCGTGAGTATTTGCTTCAATGGTTATCTCAAATAAATGACATTGAGTTTCCACCTGGTAATTGGTATTTCTTTTTGATTCTGATCAACGGTGCTTTTAAGGAACATGACCTGCCCTATTCTGAGAAGCGGTTAGCTTTTGCAAAAGAGAGAATTGAGGCATTTTATTTGGGCGAGGGCTGGTATTCTGATGGAAAGACTCAGCAGCGAGATTATTATGTCGCCTTTGCTTTTCATTTTTATGGGCTGTTGTATAGTCGCTTTTCAAGTGATCCTCAAGGGGCAGTTTATGAACAACGGGCGGTCTTATTTGCAAATGATTTTCAATATTGGTTCGACTCATCAGGGCGTTCACTGCCTTTTGGTCGTAGTTTGACTTATCGATTTGCTCATATTAGTTACTGGAGTGCTCTGATTGTCAGTGGTGCCTATCGTAAGACTAATCTGAGCTTAGGTGAGATCAAAGGAATAATCGGTCGTAATTTACGATTTTGGCAACAACAGCCGATTGTGTTGCCAAGAGAAAAAAATCTCTCGATAGGGTATGGTTACAATCAATTGGTTTTGTCTGAAGATTACAATTCACCTGCGTCACCTATGTGGGCGTTCAAGGCGTTTATTTTATTGGAGTTGCCTTCGGAGCACCCCTTTTGGGAAGTTCCAGAAAAGAAACTAGCGATAAGACCTCTTAGTGTACAACCTCATGCTGGGTTTCATATTACTCAGACTGATGAGCAAACGGTTGCTCTCAGTAATTTGCAATACTGTTGTAATTTAAACATGTATCATCAAAGTGAAAAGTATGCAAAGTTTGCTTATTCAAGCTATTTTGGTTTCAACATGAGTCGAGACAATCAAACTATTGAATCGTTTGCGATTGATTCTACCTTGGCTTTTTCAATTAAAGGACACAATCAATACCAGACTCGGCAAGAAATCTTGGCTTCCAAAATAAGTGAGAAGTATAGCTGGAGTAGTTGGTCTGTTTGGGACGAGATCAAGGTAGCAAGTTATTTGGTTCCCATCGACGGCACAACTCATCTGCGTATACATGTCATCGACACACCTTATCCTGTTGAAGCGGTCGAAGGTGGTTTTCCCTTGCTTGCTTGGCACTCAAAATATGATCAACCGGTACTGGATGATGATAGCTGCTATTTAGAAAATCGTTTTGGCTATAGTTTAATTAAGGATCTTAGTGAGAGTCGACAATCTGATGTGGTGAGTCAGGGGCCTAACACTAATATTTATTCCTCAGAAAAAAATGGCGTACCAGTTTTAAAAGGAACGTTAGTAGAAGGGTGTCATACATTTGCCACACTGGTGTCAGGTGGACCGAAAAGAGTTTCCCTTGCTCAGATCAGCTTTATTGAAATGAAACAGCATTATCAAGTGGAGGTAAATGGGCGAATACTTAAAATTAAAAAGGAGTGACTTATCGTGATTAGTGCAGAAACGATAGAATGGGCTAACGAGATATTGGCAAAAATTGATCGGAAATTGACGGTGGAAGCCGAACGACAAGGAAAGAAAATTCCTTATATTCCCGATGAACAAACGGGTCGCTATGAAGGTGATTTAGGACAATCTGATCCTGTCTGGTGGACCAATGGTTTTTGGTCAGGCATGATGTGGCAAATGTATCATGCTACCGGAAAAGAGTTATATAAGAAAACAGCAGAAATAAATGAAGAAGTCTTAGATAAGGCATTTGATATTTATACAGGGTTACATCATGATGTTGGGTTTATGTGGTTACATACAGCTGTAGCCAACTTTCGTTTGACTGGAAGTGAACGCTCAAAAGCACGAGGCTGTCATGCGGCTCATCTATTGGCAGGCCGGTATAATCCGCGCGGGAAGTTTATCCGTTCTTGGAATAGAGATCGTTCAGGTTGGGTCATTATTGATTCAATGTTGAATATTCCCCTACTTTTTTGGGCAGAAAAAGAAATTGGTGATCCACGATTTCGCTATATTGCTGAGGATCATGCGGATAAGGTGATGACTGATATTGTTAGACCTGATGGATCTGTTAATCATATTGCCGTCTTTGATCCGACTAATGGTGAGTTAGTAGAGACGCCAGCTGGTCAAGGGTATGCGTCGGGATCATCGTGGTCACGGGGACAAGCATGGGCGATCTATGGTTTTGCTTTAAGTTATCGTCACACGGGAAAATCGGGCTATTTAGAAACAGCCAAAAAAGTGGCTCATTATTTTATTTCAGAAGTTAGCAAGACCGATTGGGTGCCGTTAGTTGATTTTAGAGCGCCGAAAGAGCCTGTAATGTTTGATACATCTGCAGGAATGTGTGCGGCTTGTGGCTTTTTAGAAATTGCCAAGTATGTGGATGAGTTTGAAAAAGCATTATATATTGATGCGGCTATCAATATTTTGAGAGCAACTGAATCTAAATATGCCATTTGGGCATTAGAAAAAGATGGATTGATTGATTTCTCCACAGGTAGTTATCATGAGGAACGCTGGACAGAGGTTCCGATTATTTACGCGGATTACTATTTTGTTGAAGCGATCTTACGCCTTTTGAATAAAGATTTTTTGATTTGGTAATGATTGGGATAAAAATGGAGGGATAAGATGTTAACGCTAAAGTTAATCGATCGCGCTGGGGACATCGTAGAAGAACGGTCACATGAAAAAGAAACCTATCTGGCATATAAAACGCGGAAATATTCTGAGGGGGAAACAATCATCTTGGAAATCAGCGGGAGTGATTGTTTTGTCTGGGTGCAGGTTGATGAGGCGATTCCAGCAAGTTTAATATACCTAACTAAACCTCAGTGGGAATTTCCTGTTATAACTGAGGAGCAATTACGCAGAGCTTATTCACCTAAAATTTTTAGTGGTGAGCGTCATTATCTTCGAGCGTGGCTACCAAGTCAATCGGAGGTGACCGGTTATCGTAATTTGGCTTTAAATGCTCATGATCAGAAAGAGGCGTCGGGAGCTTATCCTCATGCTTTTGCTAATGTAGAAACACGAAATGATTCTACTTTTTTTGCGCGAAATGCAATTGATGGCTGTCTTGCGAATGACAGTCACGGCTCCTATCCTTATCAATCCTGGGGAATCAATCAACAAACCAATGCTCAAATCACGATTGATTTTGGACGTCATATTCTGACCGATAAGATAGCCCTTGTTCTTCGTGGCGATTACCCTCACGATAGTTATTGGGAAAGGGTGACCCTTGAGTTTTCAGATGGAGAACAACTTATTTTTGAGCCTACGAATGCTCGAGATCGTCAATTTTTTTCTTTTGAGCAGAAGCTAACGCGATTTGTTACGTTGAAACAGTTAATCAAGCATCAAGACGACTCGCCTTTTCCAGCATTGACAGCATTGGAAGTTTATGGAAGTGAGTGGGAAGTAACAAAATGAACGAAAGAGTTGATAGCTGCTATAAAAAACTGACAAGGAGATGTTTATGATTACTTCAAAGAGACAGCGCATTTTAATCGTTAGTGATGCAAAGAATGAGGCAGATGATCAGTATGCCATTGTCCATGCTTTATTGACTCCTCGGTTTCGAGTCGTTGGAATGGTGGCAAGTCATTTCAGTGGGGCCAAAACAAACCTGCTCTCTTATAATGAGATGATCAAACTTGCCAATTTAACACGTACAATTGGCATGTATCCAATAAAAATCGGAGCAGAAGGAAGCATGAAAGAGGAGCAACTCAATCACTCTGAAGGGAGCGATCTGATTGTTCAAGAGGCATTAAAGGCCGACGCTGATCCGCTATATATTGTGTGTATTGGTGCTTTAACGGATGTTGGGACGGCAATAACGATCAATCCAGAAATAGTGGATCGATTCACTTTAATTTGGGTTGGGGGAGGGCGGTATCCAACAGGAAGTCATGAGGCAAATTTAAATCATGATATTTTAGCAGCCAATAGGTTGTTTTCGTCAAAAGTAAACCTATGGCAAATTCCCAGTGAGGCTTACAAGACAATGTTGGTTTCAGTGACGGAGCTACAATTAAAACTCTCAACAGTCAATGAATTGGGTAATTATTTATATGAACAGTTAATTCAGTTTGCCACTGATAATGTTAATGAGAAAAACTGGATAAATACTGAATGCTGGGTAATGGGGGATTCTGCCGCCATTGGCGTTCTGCTAGATGAGCAAAAAGGGAACTACAAATTGATTGCGCCGCCTCATTTTGCTTCTAATTGTCAGCATATGACATCCGATGACAATAACAGGCCAATAAGAGTTTACCAATCGTTAAATGTCAGGATGATTCTAGAAGATTTCTTTGCGAAGGTCTCACTATTCGAAATGGCAGCGAAAGGAGTGAAACAAAGTGACTAAAGTTATCAACCCAATTCTCAGAGGTTTTCATCCAGATGCCAGTGTTGTAAGAGTTGGAAATGATTATTATTTGGCTACGTCTACGTTTGAATGGATGCCAGGAATTGAGATTTATCATTCAATTGATTTAGTGAATTGGCGCTTAGTAGCAAATCCACTTCAAAATAGCCAGCAGGCTAATTTAATTGGTAATTATAATTCAGGCAGTATCTGGGCTCCTCATCTTAGTTATTCAGATGGTCGTTTTTGGTTATTAATCACGGATGTTAAATCTGGTAATGCTTTTAAAGATACATTAAATTATGTTCTATCAGCAAAAGATATCACTGCTGATTGGGGAATCCCAACATTTATGACTGCCAGTGGGTTCGATCCAGCTTTCTTTCATGACGATGATGGTCGCCATTATATCATCAGCATGTTATTTGATCATCGCTTGGAGCAACCTAATTTTGCTGGATTAGTCATTCAAGAGTTTGATGTTAGCAGCATGGAGTTAATTGGCAAGCGGAAGCATTTTTACACTGGCACGGATCTAGGAGTATGTGAAGGCCCGCAAATGGTAAAAAAGGCTGGCTGGTACTATTTGCTCTGTGCCTCTGGTGGGACTGGCTATAGTCATGCAGCTACCGTTTCTCGGTCGAAAAATATTATGGGTCCTTATGAGTTATCGCCTTATCATCCATTATTGACAACAAAGCCTGTACCAGGACATCCGTTGCAAAAAAGTGGGCATGCTTCATTTATCGAAGTTGCACCAGACGAATGGTATATTGTTCATATCTGTTCTCGGCCTCTTACTGAGCGAGGTAACTGTGTCCTAGGGCGAGAAACAGCTCTACAAAAAATTGACTGGTTGGATGGTTGGCCTAGGCTGAGTAATGGCACAATGTTTCCCGATTTGGAAATTGTCCCTCCGAGTATCGGGCGGAATGTGGAGCAACAGCTTGATTTTAGCTCCTTTTGCGATTTTTCTGAGGCGGAATTACCAAATTATTTTAAAACATTGAGACAGCCACTAGCTGAAATGACTGAAAAAATATCTCTATCCGAGCGTCCAGGTTATTTACGCTTATACGGTGAACAAAGCATTACTAGTTTGCATCGTCAAACATTAGTTGCTCGGCGTTGGCAGCATGTTAGCTTTAGCGTGGAGACAGAAATGGAATTCGATCCTGAAAATTTTCAGCAAATGGCAGGTTTAGTGTTGTTTTATGACACAGACAATTGGCATTATTTACAAGTATCCTATGATGAAAACCTGCAATCAAAAGTCATTCAGGTAGAGAGTAACTCAATTAGTCATTTTTCTTATCGCTCAGAGCGAATTGAAATTTCGTCAAATAGACCCATTCATTTGTCAGTGGAAGTTGAGCGGAATGGTGCTCAGTTTTACTATCGGGTTGCGGATGAAGAGAAGCAGGTGATTGGAGAGGTAGTGGAAGCCGATCACTTGAGTGATGATTTTATCAAAGCTAATGGGAAGCTGGCTTTTACTGGAGCAATGGTAGGAATTTGTGCTCAAGACCTTTATGATCATCGCTCTTTCGCTGATTTTAACTTTTTTAATTATGTAGAAAAACATTTGGAAGAGTGAGCTGAAAAAAGTTTAAAAAATTCTGAGTAGAAGAGCTCATTCATATTGTTTGAGGGGATCACAACTATCAGAAATAAAAGATCATGTTCTCCCAGACTTTGTTTGAGAGACGAAAGTTACTCACTCATTAGTTTTATACCGATATTACGTAATTAATTCATTGCAGATGGCCATAGGCAATACGAAAAAACTGTCACAACACCATTAGGTTAGTTGCGACAGTTTTTTTGTTAGTCACCAAGGGCGACAGGGAATATAGCGCCAAAAATCATCGCGCCTAAGATAGCACCACCGGCAATCGGTTTTTTCCAGAGATAAAAGACTAGAGCGCCAATTACCGAGCCTATTCCAACGGGAATCGAGGCACCACATGCGCTAATAATAATCAATGGCCCTAAAAAACGTCCTGAAGCATTACCTGCTCCCATCATTACATCTGCGCCAAATGTAGAATTACTTTGATTAATCGTAAATTTACGGATGACGATAATTAAACCACCAACAAGAGCTCCAATGGCTAACCCTGTCACTAAAGACAAAGCATAATTATCAATTGGTTGGTTAATTCCCATGCTGAGTAAAATAGCTGGTACACCAATCCCAATACCCGTTAAAATCGCCCCGCCAATATCCAGAATTCCGACTAATGATCCTTCTAAAATTCGAGCGAATAGGAAGCTTGCGCCAAAAGCGGCAGCTGCTCCATAGGATCCGCCATCAAGCCCTGCTTTTAACATAGCGACGATTGCCACTTCATTAAAAGCTCCCACGCCGTAGGTAACATACATATGTGTTCCAGCGAAAACTCCAGCCGACAATAAGCCAACTAAAATAGGGAATGACCAGTCGGCATACCAAAAATCTTTTTTTTCTAAAGTTTCGTTCATTTCAGTTTCGTCTCCTTCTATTCTTTAGTTACCAATGTTGAAGATATTATGGATGTCCTGTAACCATCCTGGAATTTTCATGCGGAAACTTTCAATCATCTGCAAGTCGAAACCACGGAAGAAGCCACTAAAGACAAATAAGAGAATAATAGCAACCATCATGCTTTTTGTCACTCGGTTCCAACCGATTTCATCAACGCCTTTACCGATTAATATACCAAGTACCACGCCTGGAACCGCATTTCCCATTACCATGGTGGCTAAGCCGCCAAAGATTGTCGTCCATAAACCAGAACGTTTCCCTGCGTCAATTGCGGCTAACCAAAATAGGACTGGCATAACTGTATTAATCAATAAATTAGCTGCTGGCACGAGAACTGCAACTGCTGTGACTTGTAATGATTCAGGAATTGCTGAAGCGGTAGTATTCAAGAAAGCGACGACAGCCATGCCAATTAAGGCGCCTGCAATTCCCATCTTTTTGGGATTGTGAACAGTTTCTGCCACATTTTTATTTTTTACTAATAGTGCCGCCGCCGCCCAGTTAGGAATAACCCGATGATCCACATCTTGGGTAAAGGCGCCTGCGCCTACAGTTGATGCCCAGGCATTAAAGAAAAAACCTAGGCCAAATGAGAAGTGACTGGCTGCATCGCCTTCACAGGCGTTCATTTCACCTAATGTTCGAAAGGCACCTAAGCCCTGTGTGCTTGGTGCGTGAAACATTCTAGCGGCACCAGTGCCAACAGCAAACCCAACTAGTCCGCCAATAACCAGTGATTTTAATAGTATGATAATAACACTCATTTAATTGCCTCCTTAATTCGTTTGGTCCAGTGTGGAAGAGGAACAGCTTGAGGATCGGCCACTTTTGTTTCAACAAAGAGGACATTTGCCATCTCTACTAACGTAATTTCAACTTCAACATCAAGAAGCACACGATAGCTGACTCGTGTCCGAGGCAGCAAGAAGAATAGAAAACGTTCTGTATAGGTTTCTTGCTCGGCCTTGATTACACTAATTGAGATTGGTTCTATCCGTGCGATGACATCATTTTTTTGTTTTAAAATGCGTCCGTGAATCTGGTTAAGGGCGTGAGCGAAGGCTTGTTGCTTTTCTTCTCCAACCCCTTCGAGCCGAATTATTTGTTGCTTTTTTGTTGTGACATTTTCCATTATCCCTCGTCCTCTCTGATTACTTGGCTTGTTTTTTTATGAATGCTTCAACCAAGCGTTTGCCAAGCTCTTCTTGATCCATAAACCCAAAACCAAGGACTGTTTTGCCATCTTGAATTGCTGTGACACCTTCTTCGATTGAGCGCATACCATGGCGTTCCGGATAGCCATATTTTGTAGCAGCTGTTAGGGACCCTGCGCCACCACTGCCACAAAATGAGATCCCCAAATCTGCTTCTTCTTGTTGCATCACATCGCCTAAACGCATATCAGCGCCCATTCCAGGGACTACTACTGCCATTCCTCCGGCTGCTTCTACTCCTTTGGCGACATTTTGTCCTTTACCTAATCGATCTGCAATAACGACTTTAATCATTTAAAAAACTCCTTTTTTAGTTGTATTTTGCTGTTTCAAAATGAATAGACAGTACATATTTCTCATCTACTGACAAATTGGTGATTTCATCAACGACAACGCTAGCGATATTCAGCGCATCTTCTGATACTTCCGAAAACAACCTTTCATCAACTTTTGGAAGTGATTCACCAGTCTCCGAGCGACGAATCATTTCATTGAGATGGTTAACTAAAATCGTCCATTGAACTTCAGTTGGATGAATACCGGCTTTGTTAAGTAGCTGTTCCACCCGTTGAATTAGTTGTTTTAATTTCTCTTGATACTGACTTTCATTGATTATTTTCTCGGCATCATGTGATAGGCCCATCTTATGCGACACTTCCTTTTTTAAATAATGTAATAAGGCCAAAATCTCCGATTCATTAACTGGTAGTTGATTAATAGCAAAAAGACTTTCGATTTCTGCAACAATAATTTTGTTTTGTTCAATAATTTGTTTGGCGTCAACACTGTTTTGCTGGTATTGAGCATGATAAACAATCCGATGAACCATCAGAAAAACATGCAATAAAAATGACGTCATAAGGTCTGACTCAATCCGATCACCTAAGAGGGATTTAAGTCCTTCAAAAATGATAAATCCTTTCACAATCAGTTCACGGCTCTCTTCTTCAGCCGTTAAAGTCGATTGACTTTTTTGTCGTAATTTCAAGTTGACGGGATTGTTGGTGGATGTCCCCACTGCTAACAAATCATCAACAGCTTGTTGGATTTTTTTTAGATCCTCTTGTGAAGGAATTGGGTTAACTTTAATCCAAGGGATACTGCTTTCTTCAATTGGGAAAATCGTGATAATCAAATCAGGGGAACAAGTTTTAATTACTTCATCCAAATTTAAGATTGACGCGAAGGAAACAATATCCAAATCATTGATCTCCTCAGTAATTGTTTGCTGAATTAGGCTGGTTACACCTAAACCGGTGGAACAGACATAGACAACTTTGACACTGTCCTTCGGCCGATATTTCTCCAAAGTCACGAGGAAATGTAAAGCCAAATACGCCACAAAGGAATCGTTCACCATTAAGGCCGCCCCAGTAATCATTTGTTCACTGGCTTCGCGGATTGAGGTATAAAGAGATGGATATTTGGCTTTAATGTCTACGACAAAAGGATTGTACTCATTTACGAACAGGTGCTTGCGATACAATCTCAAGGATAGATGGGCAAATAAATTAGTAAAGAGGGTGTCGTCTTTGGCAAAAGGGTAGTGTAATTGCTGTCCGACATACCTGATTATTCCTTCTGTAATCGCTGCTGTATCCTGATTTTGCTCGGCTTCAAAGACATCGCTATATATATAGTGGTATTCATCTTTCAAGATTGGCAGCTCAAATTTTTCATAAATCGATTGAACGAGCAAGAAGGGGAGTTCTTTTTGCCGCAAGAGAGTTGGTTGATCACTTAGCAATTTGTAACTGCCAATTGTCCGCTGGCGCCTTAACCGGCTTACTGAAATGGCCGTACGGATGGTAATTGATAATATTTCACTATAATTCAATTGTTCAAGCATACTACCGTTGATTAATTCTGTCATACTGTTAAGAGTAGCTTGGTAGGTTTCTTGAAATTCGCGATCAGAACCAATGTACACGCTAAAAGGATGCTCCCGATTATTTGTCTTGACTAACTTATTCATGATGTTGTATATATCATATTCCGATAATTCCGTTTGAATTACCTGCTCCATGGCTAAGCGAATATTTGTTTCGTTGCCTTCTACTTTAATTCCTTTGCGAGGTTGTTTGACTAACCTTAAGTCATTTGCCTGCAAAAAATCTTCAACCTTTTCCAAGTCACTAGTTATTGTGTTTTTACTTACAAGCAACTTTTCACTTAACGCATCGCTACTGATATACTCCCGATTATTCAATAATTCAAAGACCAGTTTGTATAACCGAACATCTTGGTCAAAGCTATCTTCTAATTTCTCTAAGCGTAACACTTCATTTTTTAAGGACAATTTTTGAAAGTCAGCTAACTCAATCCAGATTCCTTTTCCTCGTTTGGATAACAGCTGGTAATCACGGGCTGCTAGCCATAGACGAATATTATCTAGATCATATTTAATTGTTCGGACGCTTAAATCAAATAGACCCGCTAATTCCTTAATTTGTACAACGCCACTATTCGTCAATAGATGGAGTAATATGCTGTTTTCTCGTTTACTAAGTTGAATGGTCATCGCCTTATCTCCTTATCTCACTCGCTTTTATAGGAGAAAAGCGAGTGTGTCATTATTGGCCAATTATTAGGATAACGGTTTCTTTCAACACCCATACTTTATAACAAAGTGTTCGTTTGCACAACACAAAAAAATTGCACTTCTTTAAGTGCAACACTAAATTTTGATTAGTGCAAGTTTCCAAGATACTTCAAGTGAAAGCCTATTATCGCTTGTATTTTCCTGTTTTCATTTTCGAGTGCTTCCTCATAATATTATGATTTTATGAGGAAGCAATTGCAGGTGTCAAAAAAAAAAATGCATAAGGATAAGGAAAATAGAAAACTTATCCGAATGGTTTCTTTGTTGACGTTGAATTATTGGTTCTGTAAAGGGTTCCTACTCATTGGTCAAGCCAGTGGTAATGGGATAGGTATTTCTAAATTCACTGGGGGTCATTTGTTCAGTTTTTTTGAATAATTTATAAAAATAGCTTTTGTCTTTAAAGCCACAGAGATTGCTGATTTCTTCAATATTGAGGGAGGTGCTTAAAAGGAGTTCTTTCGATTTTAAGAGACGCTCAGTATTGATGTATTCGGTGACGGTTTGATTAAACTGTTTTGAGAAAATTCTGGAGAGATAGGATTTATTGTAGTTAAATTCCACTGCGATGTCTTCAAGGCTAATGTGATCTCGGCAATGGGCTTTAATCCATTGTTGAATCACCGATAAGGTTCGTTCAGATTTCGAGGTTTCGGCTAGGAATTCGGATTGCAGAAGACTGTTACTAATTTCAAATAGGATGCTGGTTATTAAGTAGTTAAGATGATATTGATTGGCGTTTTTTTGATTACAAAAATTAAAGAGTTGATTCAAGGAAATGTGTAGTCGACTGATGTTTAACGTGTCGGATAACATGGGTAACACCACAAAAGGAGACTGTTGATACATTTCTTCAACTTTAATGGAGATGGTTTCATGAGCTTCGATACTCGCAGGTTCATCACTTTCAAAATGACACCAGTAGAAAGACAAATCGCCTTCTTCAAATTGAGCTCCGTTATAATAAGTTCCAGGGCTGATGACCACGAAGTCATCTTTTTTTATTTCCAAAAAGTCATCGCCAACTTGAAGGTGAAGGACGCCAGAGATACCTAAAATAAACTCGTAATTTGTGGCTATCCGTTCTGAGTGTTTCCATTTTTTGTTAAAGGTAAATTTCCCTGCTGAATGGAATGTCAATGCTTGATTGATGGCTAAAAATAAATAATTATTTTTCATTGAGTCTGCTCTCCTCATATAATTCTTAAAGTATATTATACTACGAGTTAAGTATAAAGTAAAAATTAGCCACTATTTATTAGGTCTCTGCTACTTACTAATTTAAAAAAAGATGATATTCTTAGGGTCCTAGGGTTAGTATATAAGCTTAAATGAGTTAAACACGTGTTTCGTTGTTACAAATTGAATGGTTTTTTTTTACTTTGAGGTAGTAATTAAAGGTGAATGTATGCGCTTAATTGTTTGAGTGGAATGACATGTTGCGATTAGTGACGGTCGTTGATAAGTTGAAAATAATAAGGAGTGAATCATGATGAAGAAAAACGTAATGTCGTTTATTGTCGCATTTGGGTTACTGTTAACACTTGGAGCTTGTTCTTCCAGTGGCGATCAAGCATCGTCAGAAAGTACCACTTTAACACTTTCAATTTGGGAGACTTATGAAAAAGAAGGAATGGAGCAGATCGCGGAAGCTTTTGAGGCAGATCATCCTGAGATTAAAGTTAATGTAGAAGTGACGCCTTGGAGTCAGTATTGGACCAAACTTGAGGCCGCCTCAACCGGCGGAACGGCTGCGGATATTGTGACGATGCTTTCTAGTGAGTTTTACAATTATGCAGCAAATGGGCAACTGATGAATTTAGGGGAACTGGTAAAGAATGGCGACATCGATGTGTCTGCCTATCGGCCAGAAATTGCTGATCTGTACACCTTTGAAGATGAGCTATACACGGTTCCTAAAGATGTGGATTCTTTAGGCCTTTGGTACAATAAAACACTTTTTGATGCACAAGGTCTGGCCTATCCTGATGAGTCCTGGACCTGGGAGACTTTACTTGAAACAGCTAAAAAGCTGACAGATCAAGAAAAGGGAACCTATGGCTTTGCTGCCCCGAACACGGGGCAAGATGGTTATAATTCTTTTGTTTTTCAAAATGGTGGCAACTTTTTAAATGATGAGCGCAATGCCTCGACCATCAACCAAAAAAACACAGTTGAGGCTTTGCAGTGGTTTGTCGATCTCAGTACGAAAGAAGGGGTATCACCGACTGATGACCAGCTATCTGAAAATGACGCTGTTACCAGTTTTCAGTCAGGGAAGGTTGCCATGGTAGTTCAGGGGTCGTGGATGACCAGTCAGTTTAGAGATAATGAGTATACCTTAAAAAATTGTGATGTGGCAGTTCTTCCTAAAGGCAAGGAACGAGCCACTCAAATGAACGGCAAAGGTTATGCGATTTCTGCTCAAACGAAGCATCCTGAAGCGGCCAAAAAATTTATTACGTTTTTAGGGTCAGAAGAAGGCATGAAGATTCAAGCGGAAACAGGAACGGCCATTCCGGCTTTTGAAGGCCTTGGTGATGCTTGGGTGGAAGCAAGCTCAGATTTTAATGCCCAGGTATTTGTCGATCAGTTGGAATTTGGGGTGATGAAACCTTATTCCAAAGCCACTAAATCGGTTGAAACGGCGATTGGTGAAGGGCTTAGAGAGGCCTTTAGCGGTAAAAAATCGGTGGCGGAGTTAACGCCTAAAATTGATAAAGAAATCAATGAGCTGTTAAAAGCGGCCGAGTAGTGAGCGGTCAATTGCTAGTCGTTGTGGCTAGCAATTGATTTGGCGTAAAATTTCTTTATAGGAGGGTGATCATTTGAAACAGAAAAAGCCATTAAGTATAAAAAAGAATGAGGTACCTTGGGCCTATTTTTTTATAGCTCCCACCGCCTTAGGGCTATTCTTTTTGAATATTAAACCAGCGATTGACTCGATTTATATGAGCTTTAATAAGTCGACTGGTTTTGGAAATATGAAGTGGACAGGTCTTGCTAATTATCAGCGTCTGTTTAACGATCCGGAAGCTTGGCAATCACTGATCAATACCTTGAAATACGTGGTGATTGTCGTGCCAGCTGTCGTCATTTTATCGTTGTTGGTGGCAGTTCTTTTAAATCAGAAAGTCAAAGGTATGTCCGTGTATCGGACGATTTACTTTTTACCCGTGGTGGCTGCGCCGGCAGCTGTGGCGATGATCTGGAAGTGGTTGTTTAATTCTGATTATGGTTTGATAAATTTTGTTTTATCGAAAATGGGCATTGGGGGAATTGATTGGTTGTCTAATCCAGACTATGCGATTTTGACCATCATGGTTGTTGGTGTCTGGGCAGGAATTGGCACGAATATGATTATTTTATTGGCTGGCCTGCAAGAAATACCGAAGGATTATTATGAGTCAGCGGAAATTGATGGCGCTAGCGCTATTAAACAGTTTTTTTCAATTACGTTACCCCTGGTGACGCCGACCTTGTTCTTTGTGGTTGTCACCACTATCATTGGTGCTTTTCAGGTATTTGATGTTATTTTTATGATGTTCTTACCGACGAGTTCTGCCATGTATCAGACTCAGTCACTGGCTTATTTATTTTACAAGCACTCTTATCTCTTAAATGATAAAGGTTATGGGTCTACGATTGTTGTGTTGCTTTTAGTGATTATTTTGATTATTACGGCGATTCAATTGAAGCTTCAGAAAAAATGGGTTCATTACTAAGGAGGGAATAGATGTATGAAGAAAATTAACAGTAAGACGGTCGTGCACATCGTCTTAATCATGGGAGGTCTCTTGATGGTGACGCCTTTTATTTGGATGATTTTAACATCAGGTAAGACATTGAGCGAGTCAACACGAATTCCTCCTACGATTTTTCCAAGTCAATTTCAGTGGCAAAATTTTAGTGCGATAAGTCAAAAATTTCCCTTCGCAACTTTTTATTTTAATACATTTTGGATGGTTATTGGTCGAGTGGTAACCTCTGTTCTTTTTAGTGCGATGGCGGCTTATGCCTGTGCCAGGTTAAACTTTCCGGGGAAAAATCTTTTTTTCGGCATGATCCTAGTTCAAATGATGATTCCTAGTCAAATTTTTATTACACCACAGTACTTGTTAGCGCAAAAATTAGGCATTTTAAATTCGATCCCTGGGTTAATTATGCCCGGTATTGTCAACGCTTTTGGGACTTTTTTATTGCGTCAGTTTTTTATGAGTTTGCCGAATGAATTAGAAGAAGCGGCGATTTTAGATGGGGCCTCGGTCTGGCAGATCTTTTTTAAGATTATGTTGCCTTTAGCTAAGTCCGGACTGATCGCCTTGAGTATCTTTGTGTCCCTTTGGACCTTTAAAGACTTAATGTGGCCTTTAATTGTCAATACGTCCATCGATAAAATGACTCTCTCTGCGGGCTTAGCAAGCTTACAAGGTCAGTACACGACTCATTATCCGCAGCTGATGGCCGGCTCTTTACTGGCGATTTGGCCGATGATTATCATCTTTATTGTGTTTCAAAAGCATTTTGTTGAAGGGGTTGCGACGACTGGTGGCAAGCTGTAGTGCAAGGGCGAGAGGGAAGGGAAAAGGCGTTATCAGTTAATAATTAAATGGGAGGCAGTAATAGATATGGAAAAAATGACATTAAGCTCTGTGGAGGTAACCTCAGAGTTTTGGCAAGGTTATCGTGACTTAATTGTTCAATCGGTCTTACCTTATCAGTGGTCCGTTATGAATGATCAGGCGGAAATTGTGATTGAAGGAGAACCTGGTGGCAAACCGATCACGTCCAAAAACAGTCATGTCGTGGCTAATTTGAGAATCGCTCAGGGCTTAGAGGAAGGGCGATTCTCCGGTTATCCCTTTCAAGACAGTGATGCTTATAAGTGGTTAGAAGCGGCTGCCTATAGTTTCGCTTATCATCCAGATGATAATTTAAGAAAAATAACAGATCGTCTAATCGATTTAATTGCTGGCGTTCAAGAGGATGATGGTTATTTGGTAACCTATTTTCAAATCGAATGTCCGGAACGGAAATTTAAACGGCTGCAACAGTCTCATGAGCATTACACGATGGGCCATTATATTGAAGCGGGAATTGCCTATTATCAAGCGACTGGAAATAGCAAAGCTTTAACGATCGCCACGAGGATGGCTGATTGCATTGACGAGAACTTTGGTCTGGAAGCGGGGAAAATTGATGGTGCTGATGGTCACCCTGAAATAGAAATCGCTCTGGCTAAATTATACGAGTTAACGAATGAACAGAAGTATCTGGATTTAGTGAGGTATTTTATTAATCGTCGAGGGGCCGATCCTGATTTTTATGCCAAGCAAAATTTGGCTGATGGTCTTCAAAATGACATTATAGCTGGCATGGGTGATTTCCCTCCAAGTTACTATCAAGCTGATGGTTTACCTGTTAATCAGGAGGTGCTAGAGGGGCATGCGGTGCGGGTTGTCTACTTATGTGCTGGCATGGCTCATGTGGCGAGGTTAACGGAGGATCGGGAGCTCTTGTCTGCCTGTGATCGGTTTTGGACGACGATTGTTACGAAACGGATGTATATTACCGGTGGGGTTGGTTCAACGAATCTGGGTGAAGCCTTTACGACCGATTATGATTTGCCGAATGATACGGTTTACGCTGAAACGTGTGCCTCTGTGGGCATGGTCTTTTTTGCCAAGCAAATGTTGGGGAATCGTGTTGATAGCCGTTATGGGGATGTCATTGAAAAGGAATTGTTTAACGGTGCTCTTAGTGGGATGTCCTTGGACGGAAAGCATTTCTTTTATGTAAATCCGTTGGAAGTCGACCCGGAAATAACCAAAAAGAACCCTTCTCGAAAGCACGCCTTATCGCGCAGAGCAGAATGGTTTGGTTGCGCTTGTTGTCCCAGTAATTTGGCGCGACTAATTACCTCGGTGGAGTCGTATATTTATGAAGTGACTAAGGATACTATTCTAATTGATCAATTTATTGCCAATAAGGCTGAGTTTTCCAATGGCGTGGCGATTGAGCAAGTCAATCATTTTCCGTGGGGTCAGGCTATTCAGGTGACTGTGGTAAATCCTCTAGAAAAACCGGTAAAGCTAGGTATTCGGATTCCTGATTGGACAAATAAGGGATACAAACTGACCGTTAATGGCAAAGACGTTGTTGGGTCGGTGGAAAATGGTTATCTGATGTTGTTGCTTGGGGAGAAAGAGACGCAACTCGTGATTGAGTTTGATTTATCGGTTAAATTAATTCAGGCAAATCATTCAGTCAGATATGATATTGGCAAAGTGGCGGTTCAGCGTGGGCCACTGGTCTATTGTACAGAACAAGTGGATAACCCTGATTCTTTATGGAAGTATCGCTTGCTGCTCGAGGGAGAGCAAAAAAGTGTCCACCGCCCTGACCTCTTGGGTGGTGTGACGGTCATTGAAGCAGAGGCTGCACTTTTAGTTGATCATTCTGAGGCTTTATATACGGAGTACCAGGCGCCGATGACTGAAAAGGTTACGCTTAACTTAATCCCTTACTATGCTTGGGCGAATCGAGCGGAAGGCCAGATGTCTGTCTGGCAACACGTTGCTATAAAAGGCTAAATCATTTAGAATTAATTTAGACATTAGTGAGTTTAGTGTGTTGATTAGTTAAACCAATGATGAAAAGAGGGATCAAGCGAATGAAGATGTCATTTAGATGGTACGGTGAAGGGAACGATCCTATTCCGCTAGCTTATGTCCGGCAAATTCCTGGAATGGAGGAAGTGGTTTGGGCATTACACGACAAAGAGGCTGGGGAGGTCTGGACAGAGGCGGAAATTAAAGCTGAAATGGCTTATATCGAATCCCAAGGATTAAAGGCGACAATTGTTGAAAGTCTTAATATTCATGAAGATATTAAGTTAGGGTTACCAACTCGGGATCGGTATATCAAAGTTTATCAAGAAAGTCTTAAAAATCTTGGGAAAAATGGGGTCAAAGTGGTTTGCTATAATTTTATGCCGATTTTTGATTGGACGCGGACAGAGATGTTTCATCCTTTAGAAGATGGCTCGACGGCTTTGTTTTTTGGAAAAGGGAAAATTATGGCGATCAATCCTCAAGAATTAGTTGAGATGGTTGCGGAAGAAAGCCAAGGTCTAACCTTACCAGGTTGGGAACCAGAGCGACTGAAGGGGATTAAGGCCTTATTTCAAGCTTACGATGGAATGACTGAAGAACGGTTAAGAGAAAATTTTCGCTACTTTATTGATGCGATTATCCCAACTTGTGAAGCCTTCGACATTAAGATGGCCATTCATCCAGATGATCCGCCATTTTCGATTTTTGGTCTGCCGCGATTGGTTAATAATCAGGCTAATATCGACAAATTGTTGGCGATTAACCCTAGCCCGTATAATGGTTTAACCTTCTGTACCGGTTCCTTAGGTGCTGATCTGCGTAATGAGCTGGTGCCGATGATTAAACGATATCAAGAGCGGATTCATTTTATGCATGTTCGCAATGTGCGAGTGGCTTCTAATGGTGACTTTAGTGAAGTCTCTCATCGGACAGCAGATGGCACAGTGGATATTACTGGTGTCATGAATGCTTTGAGTCAGATTGACTATCAAGGTTATCTCCGCCCAGACCATGGCCGTCATGTTTTTGGGGAAGATAAAGCCACTTGTCGTCCAGGCTATGGCTTATACGATCGTGGAATGGGCGCGATGTATTTATTGGGAAGCTGGGATATGGCGCAGCAATTAAATCAGTGAGTCTTAACGAGCAGCTCTCCTTAATCAAGGGGTGCTGCTCGTTAATTATTTATCATCAAATGTTGCCAATAATCAAGGCGAAAGCTGGGCAATTTGCCATAGAACAATAATAGCTCCTATGCTATAATAATCAAATGATATGATGTTATAACAAAGGAGATGAATGTGATGTCAATACGAACGAATAGTGATTTGCCTTTATACGCTCAAATAGCCAACGAGCTGCGGGCTAACATTCAAACTGAAAAGTGGCAGGAAGGGGACCGAATTCCGACTGAATTTGAGCTTTGCGAGATTTATCACGTCAGTCGAATTACCATCCGCAAAGCGATTGAAGAGTTGGTCAGGGAGAATTTGTTGTATCGTGAACGATCAAAAGGGACCTTTGTCCAGCAAATGACGGTGGAGAGTAATGACCATTCGACGGTGATCAAAAGCTTTACGAAAGAACTGCAGGAGCGGGGGAAGATGGCCCGAACGGTGATGGCAACGATTGACATCAGTCACGCTGACAAACGTTTGGCTAAGTTTATGAACGTTCAAGTTGGTGAAAAAATCTTGGTGTTAAAGCGAACTAGAGGTGACGAGGATTCAACCTTTGCTTATTTCATCACGTATTTTACGTTTAATAAGGAGTATTCTTTGGACTATCGCAAGTACAAAGAGTCGTTTTATGAGTACCTCAAAGAACACGGGGTTGCCATCAGTGAGGAGCGCGAATACGTCGAAGCGGTTAAACCTAATTTGGAGATCCAAAAAGCGTTAAAGATTAAGGCTGATGAGGCGGTATTAAAACGGGTGCGTTTTACTCAAGATCAATCATCTGATTTTTACGAATACAGTGAATGTTATTACATAGGAAGTAAGTATCGCTATTACTTGGATTTTTCTGGCTGAAAATTAGGACATAAGCTGGTGATAACAGGGATATCAAGGGATTAAAATAGACAATACAAAGAAATTTATTGTGTTATAATCATTATAAAGTCATGACAAAGAGACTTTAAAGGGTTAGATACATAGGTTTCTTTTTTTAGTTAAAATGGAACCGCTTTATTTGCAATGTTGAAAATGAGACTTGGCAGAGGAAAGAGGGAGAGCAGTGAAACAATTATCGAAAAAGTGGAAGATTTATCTGATTCATCATTCTCATACGGATATTGGGTATACCGATCGGCAGGAGAAGATTGAGCGCTATCACGTGGATTTTATTAGACAGGCCATCGCCATTGTGGATGACATTAAAGCCGGTAAAAAAGAGTGGGATGGGTTTTGTTGGACCTGTGAAAACTATTGGCAAGTGGAAAACTTTTATAAACACGCCTCACCTGAAGAACGGCAAACCTTTGAACAGTATGTGGAAGAAGGATATCTTGATGTGGGCCTGAATTATTTGAACATGACGGAGCTAGTGGACAAAGATATTTTGGAGCGGATGTTAGCTCGTGGCAAAGTTTTTGCTGATGGCATCAAGCGTCCCTTAACGTCAGCGATGACGGCAGATATTAATGGTTTTGCTTGGGGATATAGCCAATCATTAGTCGATCAAGGCGTCAAGAATTTATTTTCTTGTTTGCACGCTCATCATGGCATGCATCCACTGTTTAAAAAACAACGGCCTTTTTGGTGGGAGACACCTAATGGGGAGCAATTATTAGTTTGGAATTCTGATCATTATCATCTAGGCAATGAATTTTATTTGGCTCCTAATGGACAGACTTCTTATCAAATTAAAGATGAGTTTGTTGGGGATCTGACAACGGATCAGTTAGTGGTAGCTGAAAAACGAATTTTTCGCTATTTGGCTAATTTGGAAAAGGAAGACTATCCTTATGATTTTGTGCCGACGATGATCTCTGGCTTTATTTCAGATAATGCGGCTCCTAATGGGGAGATTATCCCGCTTCTTAGACGTTGGAATCAACAATTTGGTCAAGACGTTGAGATTGAAATGGTAGGCTTAAACCACTTTTTTGAGATCCTTCGTCAGCAACCACAGGAGATTCCGGTTTATTCTGGGGATTGGCCTGATTGGTGGGCTGATGGTGTCGGGTCAACACCAGCCGCCACCAAAATTTATCGGGATGCTCAGCGGAAGTATCAGCTGTCATTAAAACTTGGTTCAAATGGCACTGGCCAGCCAGACCAATTTCAATTGGCGGAAGATAATCTGATGATGTATGCGGAACACACTTGGGGCTATTCTTCCTCGGTGTCAGAGCCGTGGAATACCTTGGTCAATGATTTAGATTTTCGGAAGGCCGCTTATGCGACTAATGCCAATCGTCAAATTTCAAGTCATTTAGATGAACTTTTGAGTGAGTTAGGTGAAGTGTCCATTCGACCGAATCGTGAGAAGTATTTTAAAGTGATCAATCCCCACGATCGTCCCGTGAAAGATCATGTTAAAGTGTTGATCGAAGATTGGGAAACCATTGACAATCAACGCATTACCGGTGATTTAACTGATTATTTTGAAGTGATCGACTGCCGATCAGGTGCAATTTTGGCTTGCCAAGTGGAGAAAACTGCGCGAGCGATTGAGATTGCTTTTGTAATTAGTTTGGACGCAGAAGAAAGCTGCAAGGTACAGGTGGTTAAAAAACAATATGAGCCTGCGATTTTTAGAAATGAGGCTTATATCGGTTCTGATGGGGTGGAGGATATTGCGACCTACCCGGGGAAAATTCTGACAAACTCAAGTTATGAGATCGTTAATCAGTTTTTCCAGCTGACCTTTGATCATCAAGGGATCGCCAGTATCAAAAACCGGCAAACTCAGCAGGAATTGGTGAGACAGGACAGTCAGCGACCATTTATCGGGATTTATGAAAAAACACCGATCACGACGGATCCATGTGATGAACGGCGACGGATGGGGCGCAATCGCAAAGGGCGCGTGGTGGAGCGACAGATAGCTGTTCTTGAAGAGGTTCAGTTAATCAATGACGGGGCGGTCTATACAACGATTCAATTAAACTATCAGTTAGCCGGCACACAGTTTTATTATCTTCGCTTGAAGGTATACAAAGAGCTGCCAGTTATTACGGCTGTTGTTCGTCTGCAAAAGCAAAATGAATGGGCGCCAGAAAATCTCTACGTTTCATTGCCTTTTAGCTTAGGAACTGGCACGACTACCTTTATGGAAAAAACGGGAACGCTTTTTAGACCAGGGATTGATCAGCTGCCAGGCACTAACACAGATTTTTATTTATTGCAAAATGGGTTCTGTTTGACTAAAGAAGAGGAGCCTTCCTTAGTCGTTGCCCTTAAAGATACGCCTTTGGTGACAGTGGGAGAGCTAGACCATCATTTGATTGAACTTTGTAGCCCGGCAACTCATCAAAAAAATCAGCAAGCTCTTTATTCTTGGGTGATGAACAATTACTGGGAAACGAATTTTAAAGTTGACCTTTCTGGGTTTTATGAATTTGAGTACAATTTGGCTCTGGCTCCAGCGGAGAAGACAGTGGCGGAGTTAGCTGCTTTTTGTCAGGGAATCAATCAAGGCATTATGGCAATACCAATATAGTAGTGAAGGGGAGAAAAAGTATGAAAAAGAGTATCATAGGTGTACTGCTACTGGCTAGTTTGTTGACTGTTAGTGCCTGTGGCAATAGTTCTAAGGAAGGGAAAGGCAGCGACGACAAAGTGGTTGAACTTCATTCCGACAAAGGCGAAAAGAAGACCATGAAAAATGTGATCCCAATTATTAAGGATCAAACAGGGTTAACGTTAAAAAATGTGGATACCATTGATTTTTCGGCTTATCAGACCAATATTCAACAATCTTTGTCCTCTAAAAAGGCGCCAGATTTATTTACTTGGTGGACGGGAAGTCAGTTAAACGAATTAGTGGCCAATGATTTAGTGGAGGATTTGACAGATGTTTGGCCAGAATTTGTTAAGGCTGGGGTCAGTGATGAGATTAAAGAGGGCTTGTCGGTCGATGGGAAAGTTTATGGCAGTCCTCTAAATATTCTCTATAATGGAGTCTTCTACAATAAAGAAATATTTACTGAGAACAACTTGGAAGAACCCAAAACACTGGATGATTTTCTGGCGATTTGCGAGGCCTTAAAGAAAAAAGGCATTACGCCGATTGGTTTGGGCAATACGTGGCAATCTTTTGTTTGGCCAATGGCGTTAGTTGGCAGTATGGATCCGACGTTATATGACGAGTGGACAGCTGGCAAAGTCGGTTTTGACGATCCGCGTCTGAAAAAAGTGTTTTATCTCTGGGCGGATATGTTGGAAAAAGGTTACTTTACAGCCCAGCAACAAGATCAGGCGAAAGATTTTGCGACGGGGCAGGTGGCGATGATTTTAAATGCGACGAATATGGTAGCTGGTTTTACGGAAGACTATGGGCTAGTTTCAGGTGAGAACATCGATATCTTCGTGTTACCTAGTCAAAAAGCTGACCAAAAGCGGACGATCTTTTATGAAGTGGCCCCTATTTTAGTGGCTAAAAATGGTCAAAAGAAGGAAGAGGCCATCAAGGTGTTAACTGCCTATTATGATCAAGAGGCCCAACAAGCGTATGCCGATATCTCAGGATCGGCTGCGACCACCAATGTTAAGTTTGCTGATGCGATCAGTAAGCGTTTGAGTGAGGATGCTGGCGATTCAGAGAACTTTAATTTGAAGCTACGTTATTATGAGCAATTCACACCGGAAATCGTGAATCTGTCGATTGATGAGTATTGGAAGATTGCCGATAAACCGACGAAAGAACAGGTGGATAAAAGCTTAGAGGAGATTCAAAAGCAGTGGGAAGCGGTCAAATAAATAGTTTGTTAGGCAGCGGTAATTGAATAAAAGGTGAGGCAAGGGTTGGATTCCCTGCCTCATTTTTAGAAAAGGGGTTCTATGATGAAAACGAAAAAGGAACGAATTATTCCGTATCTCTATGTGCTTCCGGCGGCTCTCTTGGTTTTTCTTTTCTTTATTACATCCACGGTCTTTACGCTTTATGCTGGTTTTACCGACTGGGATGGTTTAAGTAAGATGAATTTTACTGGCTTGACTAACTATCTGGCCTTAATCCAAGATGCTTATTTTCTACAATCAGCGATTAATACCTTAATCTGGGTGTTGGCTGCTTTGATTATTCCGGTGTTAATCCCACTGGCTTTGGCGATTATTATTTCCAGAACCAATTTTCATAGTACCTACAAAAACATCTTTTATTTGCCAAATGCAGTTTCGCCGACAATTGGTGCGTTAATTTTGACGACGTTACTGTCTAACTATGGCTTGCCCAAGTTATTTGGTTTAATGGGTTTTGAAAGTTTGGACACGTATTGGCTGGGAATTCCTTATGTTAATACGTTTGTCATGATTGGCTCGAGCGTCTGGCAAGGGATTGGCACAAACCTGATTTTGTTTGTGGTGGGATTGAGCAACATCCCGCCAGAACCGATTGAAGCGGCTCAATTAGATGGCGCTAGTGGGTTATCTCTTTATCGCCATGTCATTTTGCCGTTACTAAAACCAACCACGGTGATTGTCTTGTTGATGGCGTTGGTCAACAGCTTTAAAACCTTTGACATTATCTGGATGATGTCTGGAGGAGGGCCTTATAGAACGTCGGAAACATTGGCGGTGACCATGTATAAAGAGACCTTCATTAATGGCAAATACGGCTATGGTTCAGCCGTTGCGACGGTACTTTCGGTGATTGTCCTGTTTATTTCATGGTTCTATTTAAAGAAAACGTTTAATGAAGGCGAGGGACATTAAGATGAATCGGATTCGTAAGAGCAATTCCAAGTTGTTAAATTTGATTATCAGTTTGATCGCCTTTGTCTGGATTTTTCCTTTTCTTTTTGTGTTGTTTAATAGTGTTAAGTCTGGCACTGAATACAATCTGGGGAATTTCTGGGACCTACCTAAAGCGATCTCCTTAGGTGAGACGATGACGTTTATCCTATCGCGGATCGCTATTAATTCCGCCATGCTCAATAGCATTATTTATGGGGTTGTCGGAGCTTCCTTGGCTATTTTGTTGTCGTCGTTGGCGGCCTATGGGGTGACCAAGTTACCGATCAAAGGGAAGTTTTACTGGTTTTTACTGATTTATAGCGGTACGATCTTCCCTTTTCAAATGTATTTAGTGCCGGTTTATCGAGCTTATTTAAAAATTGGCTTATACGATACCAAGATTGGCATGATTTTGTTTTACATGGCCATCTCAATTCCTTTTTGTACGTTTGTTTTGCGCAACTTTTTTGGGTCGGTTGAAAATGAACTGTTGGAAGCGGCTCGCATGGATGGGGGCACAGACTTTGACATTTTTCGCAAGATCATGTTACCGATGGCGAAAGCACCGATATCGGCTTTGTTTTTATTCCAATTCTCTTTTATCTGGAATGATTTGCTTTTTGGCCTAACCTTTAGTAAGTCTGAATATGTTAGACCCATTATGCCTTCACTGTCCAATCTAGCAGGGGCTGGTGGCAATACTACCAACACACCAGCCCTTTTGGTATCTTGTATTATTGCTTCGATTCCCACAATTTTAATTTATGTTTTGCTAAATAAAAATTTTGAAGAGGGCTTTGTTTTAGGCGGGAAGTAGTGAGTGGTGGGGTTTAAGGCCGAATACATCTCTAGAGTTAGTCGTTTACAGCTGACTTTAGGGGTGTTTTATAGTGGGAATTTGTCATTAGCTTAGCCAATTTCTTGGCTAAAAGTAGTTTGCTTTATTATCAATTTTAGTAGAAAAACCGTCTTATTGAACACTTAATAGATAATTTTAGTTTTTTGTATGTACATTTCTCCTATTTTTAGATATTATTAAGACATAATGATTGGAAATAGGAGTAGATTATGAAAATATCAAGTGACCTAGGGACAGCACAACAAAAAGCGACGGCTATTGCCCACGCGTTAGAGGTGATTTCAGGAATAGGAACGCCTGAAATAGATACACAAACAACAGTACAAGGAAACAGTCATGCACAAGAAGCTATTCAAGTAGCCATAGATGCGGGGACACATATTTCCGAAACAGTTCAACTGGCAATTAACAATCTCCAAAGTGTTGCTAAAAATTTTGAAGCCGTGGATCAAACCATCAAGGAGTCGATCATCGATCCCTTAGGTGGGATAAAATGATAGATGGATCGTCAGCCTCAACCACAAAAAAGCGATTGATCAATCTATTTCATGAGAATAAGTTAGTAGAACGATTGGAGAAAGACGATGTTGGTCTTTCGTTCACTAATACAGATTATTTGTTTTGGCGGATGAGCCTTTGGTGTATGGAAAATCAAAAAGCAACTTTTTGGGAGGAGAAACGACCATGAGTGTGGACATGTATGTGGCTTCTTCTCAAAGACAAGCATCAAGCGTCGCGACGATTTGCCAACAGCAAAAACAGGGCTATGAACTGTTGGAACAATCAATTAATGACTTTGTCTTACATAGTCCCTCTTTAGAAGGCGCAGCTTATGAATCGGCCAAAGATTTTTTTCATGCTGTTTTAATTCCTTTATCAAAGGGAGGCATCCTTTTATCAGAAGCTGTGGTGGAAGCTTGTCAGGCTTTTCCTAACGAGTACTTGGCTAAGGTGGACAGTGAGGATTTAAAAGAAAGTGATTTAAGAGAAAAAATTGAACAGTTGACGTATTTTATGGCAGATCTTTCCGATCTTCAAGAGCGTCTACAGCTGTTGCTTTATCGTCAACAGCAGGAGGATCTTTTTCATGATTCAATTGCTTCACGGATGACTAGTAGTCATTCATTAATGGCGTCCTATGGGCAAATTAGAGAAAAATTACAAAGTAAATTGGATGATTTACTGGCCTTTGATGCTCGTTCACCGGCTATTTTTTCGGAGATCGAAGAGTTGGAGCGTGCGGTAGCCAGAGGGGTGGAGCTAGCTGGTGGCTCTTGGGATGTTTCTTTAGGGAAATTTAACAAGCCTGCTCACAATACCTTAATTTGGCGGAACAGGATCGATGAGTCTTGGCGTATTAGAGAAGCTAAAAGACAATCGTTAGTTGGCGGTGTTCATAAGGACGGCTAGAAGGTAATTAAGTGAAAGTTAAGAGCCAGTATTGAGTGTCTCCTAGGCAAAAATTACCGATTGAGCTAATCGATTATTTTTGTACGCTAAAGGGGGTATAAAAATATTTAGATTCAAGAAACTGATGCACCAGTTTCTTGAATTTTTTTGGGGTTTGATAGAGTTTAGCGTAAAAGAAACCGACAACTATCTGTTAACGGGAGGTATATCAGTTTCCTTTTCAATGTTGAATTATTTTGACAGCTTCTGTAATACTTAAGGTCATCTTTTTGAGTATATTAAAAAGTTGAACGACAAGCCGAACAAATTTTCGACTTAATGGTAGGTCTCGTAGGAATTGCTTGAGCTTAGTATCTCCTGCCCTCATAGCCAAGATTGGCAATGTTTTGACTAATGGTATCTAAGGAATCAAGCAAAGTTAAATCGATAATACCTGCTCCTTGAGAGATGATTTTAAGCTGGTTAGCTGAGTCTCTCATGAATGAGAGCGTGAGGATGAAGATCAGTAAGAAGATGATTGGCCGAGCAATTCCTTGTTTGTTTAACATCAGGAGGGCTCCTTTTTTGTCAAATATAATAATGTGAGACTTGAGAGTGATGTGACAATGGCTAAAGGGGTCATAAGAGCCCTCTCTTTCTTACTGGTAGTGATGAACCCGTTAGAAAAGATTGCAAAAATCATAAAAATGGTGCTTAGTATAATGATGGTTCTGGTCTTTTGGGTGCTTTTCTTCATGATGTTGCCTTGTTGTAGATAGGCGTAGGCGACATAAGCCCAAAGAAACATTAAGAGTAAACTTATTAATCTCATCTCCAGCGGAAATACGACGTGTTGGCCTCCAAGAACGTATTCACCAAGGGGAGCACCTAAGATTAAGGTGGCGTGAAGCAATGAGTTTAGAGCGAAAATCGTTGAGCAAATGGTAGCTAATAGTTTTTTTATCATATGACCCTCCAAGGATTGGTAGCGTATCTGGTATAATTATAAAGGATGTCTATTAAGAAAGTTAGTAGGCACTTTTTAGATAGCTACTATCAAAAAGGAGAGTGTGGCATGGTAACAAAACGTGGTGTTTGCCCGATTGAGGATTATGGGTATGAAGCAATTGAAAAAGTCATAGACATGATTGCTGGGAAATGGAAATTACGTATTTTATATCTGTTAACTAAATATGAGTGTTTGCGTTACGGTGAATTAAAAAAGCATGTGCCCGGTATTACCCATAAGATGTTGAGTATGCAGCTAAAGGAATTAGAAAAGGACAAACTACTGGTCAGAAAGGAATACCCTCAAGTTCCACCAAAAGTAGAGTATTCATTGACCGTCAAAGGGTGGGGACTTGTTCCACTGTATGAACAGCTTGGCATTTGGGTTATGGAAAATCGAGAGGAGTTTATGGGGTTATAAGTTTCAAAATAACGGGAACCGTTCTGTTTTGATTTGCTGGGTGTGGTAATCCTTGTTTTTATCGTATCTATCGTTACAGAAACAGTTTGTTTCAACTGAAAAGCTAGTTGACAGTATTAAGCCAATTTTTATGACGTTGATTATGCTATAATAAATCAAAAAAGGAGTGTTTTAGATGAATGAAGCCTTTAAATTAGAGAATATTGTTGCTTACGCGGAGTCGAATCAGTTGGTTTTGGTGGACAATGGGAATATTTTATACGGACAGATTGATGCTAAATTTTGGAAGTATGCTCTTTTTTCAGGCTTTGCGGCTTTTGATATTAAGCATCTATTATTAGTTGTTAATTCTGATCGTTTGACGATGGTGGGCGTAACCATAACCGGGGCGTTTTCGGACTCGATTGTCCATATTCCAACAGACGTGGTTCAATCCTTCCAATTTAAAAAGGGCTTGATGCAAAGTACGATTTCTTTTGTTGCCAATTCGGAAAAGTATATCATTAAAATTCCCAATGTGATTGCAGTCGCTAGGTGGCAAAAAGGAAATATTAAGTATTTACTGGATCAGCAATTTTTTTGCTTAATGTAAAGGGGAAATTGAGTTTCTTTTAATTATTACTAAGCAGAATTAAACAAGCTTTTACGGCGCTGTCTTATTGGAGAAGCTTCATTTGAAGTGTAGCTTTTGTTTGATACTGGGATTTAGAACGTTAATCGAATTTGGAGGGATGTTTTTGTGAAAATTGGAATTATTACCGCTATGCCTATTGAGTTAAGCTATGTTTTAGAGCAACTCAATTTTACGCCAAAAGAATTTAAAAAGAACACCATTTATTATGCCGACTACGAAGGGTGTGAATTAGCTCTTGTTTCCAGTGGGGTTGGCAAAGTTAATGCGTCAACTTATACCCAACTATTAATTGATTCATTTAGTCCTGATTGTATCTTTAATATCGGGATTGCTGGGGGGCTAAAGCAGGGATTAATGCCCCTAGACATAGTTGTTGGCAGTTCTTATAGTCACCATGATGTTAGGATTCAACAGATGGCAACTCTTTTTCCAAAAAGATCGGTATTTCATGCGGATGATCAATTACTTAAAATTATTAACCAACATGACATTCGTGGCATCACTGGTTGTATTGTTTCAGGGGAAAGATTTATTGCTGATGAAACAGAACGAAAAAATATTATCAAACAGTTTAATGCCGTTGCAGTGGACATGGAATCAAGTGCTATTGCTCACACGTGTTTTATCAATGAGATGCCTTTTGTGGCGATGCGATGTATTTCGGATTTGGCCGATGCCACTGCTGCTGATACTTATGAGGCGAATGAACGTCTGGCAAGTAATCATGTTGGGAAAGCTTGTTTAACTGTATTATCAAGTAAAGAGTTTGGTTATATTAACTTTGCTTAGCGTCATTTTTGATAAGAAGAGACGCGGTTTTAGCCATTCTTAAAGGAGGTTTAAATGGAAACTATTACGATTAATCTTACTAGAAAAAAGTTGACATATAAAGCTGATGAAGTCTGGTTCAGACAAACCATTGAGCATAATTTGATTAACAGATACACGGCTGAAGAATTTCAGCTTCATTATTTGAGCGATGATCCAGCGTCCAGGTATGAAATTGACACAGCTACATTTTTTACATTTGAACTCCCAATCTTTTTTGGTCACTCGGAAATTATCGATGTCGCACTAGGGAATGAGCCAATTACTAATACGAGGGAATTTTTTGAATTTAATCCTTAGTGCCCGTTTGTCTTATGAATCATGAGATTCCTTTTACAAACGGTGAGGAAGTCAGATCAGGAGTGAGTTTAAATGGACGGGATTATCATCGAGAAGAATCAAACCTTTAGTCAGTTTAAGTCAATTTTAATCGCCTTAAAGGGAGAGCATAAAAAGTATAATTGGTTAATAACAGAGATTGATTTTGTTCCAGGAAGAAAAAACAAGTTGGTTTTGGAGCAGCCCTATACTTGGGTATTAGGAGAAGAATTGGAACAGCTATTCAGAGATGAAGCTGGTTTTTGGGCTTGGGGAGTATTTTCTGGTTTTTCAAAAGAGTTGACACTTGATGAAGTATTGCAGTTTTCCTTACCTTATGCGGATGGTAATCCAGTTTTTTGGCAATGACAGATAATCGATTGATTCTCGAGAATTTAATGGAAACATTTTCGACTAGTTGCCGCGATTTAGAGGCGTACAATTTAGAGAATCACGGAAGTTGAGGACAGCTTAAGTTGATTTTTTAGATAGAAGTTAGTAACACCTATTATGCAGGGGGTCATACCCTAAAATTTGGAGGCACTTATTTAATGAAAGAATACACGCTAAAGAACACCTCGTTCAAAATTCGCTATCACGATTTTCCTGGTAGTGAAACGGCCATCCTTTTTATTCATGGGTTGGGATGTGCCGGATCTTTTGATTATCCGAATGTGGCCTCACAACCAGAAGTATCCAACCATCGGCGGATATTAATTGATCTTTTAGGCGCAGGTTATAGTGATAAGCCGAGGGATTTTACCTATACAATCCAAGAGCACGCTAATTATCTTTTAGATTTTGTTAATGAATTAAAGTTGGACAGGTTTATCTTGTTCGGCCATAGTTTAGGCGGTTCAGTCGCACTGACACTGGCAGCGATGTGTGAGGAAAAAGTTAGTCAACTGATTTTGACAGAAGCCAATTTAGATAGCGGTGGCGGTTTTACAACAAAAGTTATTGCATCTTTTGAGCAGAGTGAGTTTATCTCAACAGGCTTTGCAGAAATGATTCACGAAAACAAAGTCAATTCCAATGAACTGTGGGCTGCTTGTTTTTCAAACTGGTTGCCTCAAGCCGCGTATCAAGCGTCTAAATCGGCTGTTGAGGGGCAAACTCCTTCTTGGAGGGAAATTCTCTATGGGCTTAGTTGCCCTAAAACATTTATTTTTGGCGAAAAAAATATGAGTGATCCTGATGCAAACATTTTAGCAGACCATCGTATTCGAATTGATAAGGTGAAAGATGCGGGGCATTCAATGGCCTGGGAAAATCCTGAAGATTTAGCTAGGGCGATTATGACGAGTATAAACGTCGTAAGGGATTGACTACACTAAAAAAAGGAGTCAGGGATGGAAGTGAAGGTTTTAGAAATGATCTATGATGGGCCGATAGTTAATGCAGATATTCAGCTTGTCAATTATCATCATCACTATTATGAGGCGTATAGAGAAATGAATTGTAACAGTTTTCGTTCGTTGAGTATAGCAGTTGGACTAAATCCAGATGTTTTCTACTCTGAGGAAGAACTAACGCAAAAAGCAGACACGATCTTTCTTTTATTGGCTGGTAAAAAACTGATGGGGGCCGTGGAGATCACTGGAAATGAAATCCAACATCTTGTTGTAAATGTTGGATTTCAACAAAAGGGCTTAGGGAAAAAACTTTTGATGTATGGGATCAATCAAATTCAGCAGTCAGGTTATTCAACGGTAAGGCTTTTCGTTGCTGAATGTAATCAAGGGGCCGTTAGGTTTTATCTAGCAAACGGATTTGCGGAAATTAACGCTGTTATCGAAGAGTGGTGAATCACGATCCTCTTTTCTCAAATGACTATTTTGGACTGAAAAGTACGGGCCAATCAAGCCACTTACAACTTTTTTAGTTGATCCTTAGTTTAATTTCTCTCCCAGTTTGCTATTTCTGGATAGTCTTCTTGAAGTTTTTTATCAGCTCGTTCAAGTTGAGCATAATACTCAGTATAGGCGGGGCTCAATTTTTTCATTGCCGGGATAAAACGCTCATAGTAACCACTGGAAGCATTAAATTCTTTCATATAGGCTTGCATTTTATAACTGGGGGAATCAAGGTACTCTGTGCTTTGTTTGTACGCCATGTACTGTATTAAAAAATCTTTATTCTCTGACATAAATGTTTCAGGGTCAGCTAAGGCTGTTTCCATATTTTGGAGAGTCTTATTAATTAACTGATTGCTGATTGTTATCATGTGTTCGTCAATAAAATCTTGTATTTCAAGTGGAAAAACTAACTGGGGAACATCATCTAAAAATGAGATGATGTCGTCATAGGCTTTCTGCTGCTCCTCGTTTGCTATTGGATCAGTTAAAAATCTAGCAAAGTGCAAGCAAATATAGCGGCCATAATAGCCGGGAAATAGTTCTAGTAGTTTGTCGGAAATAGCAGTTTGGTCGTCTATTGATTGTAATTTGTCTTTAATATCAACATAGGAGGCATTTAAACAAAGCTCGTTAAGGAGGGCTTGTTTCAACTCGCTGTTCTTTAACATTATTTTTTTTTGCAGAGCAATTCGTTGCAAAACGTCTCCTGTTTGATCGGCAAGTATTTCTTTGATTTCTTCAACACTAATTTCCAGTTTGCGCAGAACTGCTATTTTTTCTAACAATAAGCGATCAGATTCACTAAAATCCCGGTAACCATTTTCTTGTATAGTAGGTGAAATAAGTTGTTGTTCACAGTAGTATTCAACTGCTTTTTTGGTCAATCCTGTTTGCTTAGTAATCTCATTGATTAACATGATGAACACCTCCAATTCTATTGTAAACCAGCCCCTTAGGTTGTAGTCAATAGATAAACGCGAAAATATGTTATGATGATAAAATTATCTGCATAAAAAAGGATAGCTTTTAGCTGAGATGGTAAGAGGATGCCACTCAAGCTACCAAATGCCGACTATCAGGAAAATGTGGAAAGGTGAATATTAGAAGACTAAATGGAAAAATGGGTCAAATAAAAGAAAATGCAGTTGTTAGATTGAGTGAGATTCGCCTAAGGGATTATGTCGTCGGAGCTGATCTTACAGTGGGAGACCAGTATATGTTGAGGCAGTATCTCATTGAAAAACAACTCAAAAAACAGTTCCCAAAAGGAAGAGCTTGTTTTATCGGTTACTGATGAGGGGGGATTGATTAGCTTTCATGTTGCTAGAGAGTTGGAAGGGTTCTGGATTGATCAGCATTTGAAGCAGTTTGAGGAAGCTGTAGCGTATATTGCTTTTAATTACGCAATACTCTTTTAGCTCGTTTTAAGAACAAGGCGTTCGGGAGGTAATTAAGACTGATCTAGTTTGATTAATAAGCGGGTGACGAGAATCGAACTCGCGATAACAGCTTGGAAGGCTGTAGTTTTACCACTAAACTACACCCGCAACATTACTAAAATTATAAAACGAAATTTGATAAAATTCAAGAAAAAAAAGATTAAAACTGAGATAGCTTTAATCTTAATCTTTAAAAACTCCGATCTTAAAAAGGTGGGAGTTTTTCTGTGTATTCCCTTGGCTTGTTAAAGAAGCGTGATGTCATTTGGTTTTTTTCGGTACGCACTAGGGGTTAGACCGATTTCTTTTTTGAAAACGGTGGCAAAGTAATTCGCATCTTCAAAACCACTTTCAAAGGCAACATCAATGATTTTTAAAGAAGTGTTTAAAAGTAAATATTCGGCCTTCATGATGCGCATTTTGTTTAGGTAGGTGAAGAATGAGAGTCGGAAATTCTTTTTGAAAAAACGGCAAAAGTGTTCTTGACTAAAGCCGATATGTTGGCTGATATCTTCAAGGGAGATGTGGTTTTTATAGTTTTCTTCGATAAACAAGAGGACTTTTTTACATTTATAAGAGGTCATGTCACTTCTGATTTCCTGATGTTGATCATAGTGAAACAGTGTTTCTTTTTCTAAATAGAGCTCGCGGAAGAAGAGTAGCATGTTAGCTTTTAAACTGAGTTCAAACTGTTGTTTTTTTAATGCGAAGGTGTCCACTAAGGTTACAATGTAGCTTCGTAGGAGTGCAATATTGGGAATATCGCTGGTTGCATGGACGATATGTTGAGCAGGATATTTAATGATAGGATCAAGGTAAGATTGTTGAATGAGGTCTGAGCTATGACTTTCAATAAAAAAAGAATCAAAGACGATGGCGAAAAATGAGCAAGGGGATTGCTGGTAATTAATGGCGCCGTGTAAGAGGTTGGGCGGGATAAAGAGCAAGTCGCCTTCTTTGGCAATAAGGTGATTGCCCTCAATCAGGACTTCCATTTGACCTTGGGAAATATAGAGTATTTCCATCTCTCGATGCCAGTGGGTGTGAATCATAAATTTTCGTTGAGAATCATGGGTGGTAAAATGAACAGCGAAGGGGAAAAGGCTGTTGCCGTGTTCCGTAATTTCATTTAAAGAAGGGTCTATATCTTTTTCGCTCGGGTTAGGTGTAAAGATGTTGGTTGTCATAGTATTTTTTTCCTTTCTGGTGGAATATCAATATTTTCGTGTATTTTGACTAATATAGCGAACACATTATAGCGTAATTGCTAATATAATGAAAGTGTATTCAAGAACGAAAATATAGGAGGATGAATGATGAAGAAATGGTTCATGATGTCGGTAACTCTTTTAGGAATGGTAAGTCTAGTGGGGTGTAGTAGCTTTGGTAGTGAGTCGGAGACTAAGAAAACCACGATTGAAGTTTTTAATATTAAAACAGAAACAGCGGAGCAAATGGATGATTTAGTTGTAAAATACGAAGCAAGCCATCCGGATATTAAGATCAATATGACAACGGTTGGAGGTGGGACAGATGCCACGGCAGCCATGCAATCCAAATTTTCTTCAGGAGATGAACCTGATATTTTTATGCTTGGTGGGTTATCTGATGCCCAAACTTGGGAACACAAATTGTCTGATTTAAGCGAGACGGAGATCGCTGGGAAAGCGATGGACGGCACATTAGAAGGGGCCACGTTAAATGATAAAGTGCTAGGTGTGCCAATGAACATTGAAGGGTATGGCTGGTTGGTCAATAAAGAAATTTTTAAGAAAGCTGGCATTGACAGCGAAGGAATTCAATCATTTGCTGATTTTGAAGCAGCTGTCGAAAAGCTAATTTCCCAAAAAGCTGAACTTGGCTTAAGTGGTGTCTTTGCTTTTAGTGGCGGAGAAACCTGGGTGACCAGTCAGTTTAGTTCCAACTTTATTGGACCTGAGTTTAATAACAGTTTGATTGATACTTATAACGGCAAGGAACTGGCTTTCACCTATGGGGACCAGATGGCAGATTATCTTAATTTGGCTGCCAAGTACAATGCTTCTCCGTTGGAATCAATGGACTATAGCACTTCTGTCGAAGAGTTGTTTGCTGGAGGAAAAGTGGCAATTATTCACCAAGGAAACTGGATTGTGCCAACCTTAAATAGTTTGGATGAGACCTTTGCTAAAGAAAAGCTGGGAATTATTCCGATGTTTGTAGCAGAAGGCCAAGGTAAAATAGTGGCTGGTCCTGCTTGGTATTGGGGCGTTAACAAAGATAAAGATGAAAAGAAAATTGAAGCGTCAATCGATTTCTTAACTTGGATGTATTCTGATAAAGAGGCCATGGACGCGATTATTAATGACTTTGATTTTATTCCAGCTTATACTAATTTTTCAAGTGAGCAAATTACGGATCCACTGTCAAATAAAATTTACACCTATTTAGCAGATGGTCAAACAGTGCCCTGGGTTCATAATTCTTATCCAGATGGGTTCGGTCAAAATGTCATTGGGGTCCAGGTGCAAGCCTATACAGCAGAGCAAATTTCCTGGAAAGAGTTCACTAAGATGCTGACCACTACTTGGAAAGAGGAACGTCAATAACAGTAGGGAGGCACTGCCTCCCTGTCAAGATAGTTTATTAGGAGGAACACTATGTTAACAAATAAATCGACATCCTTTTGGTTGCTGTTGTTGCCGGCTTTAATCAGTTTGACCCTAGTGTTGTTTATTCCCTTGTTAGTCGGTTCTTATTATTCATTAACAGATTGGAATGGTAATACGGTTGGTCAGTTTGTCGGCCTTCAAAATTATGTTAAAGCGTTTCAAGATCAAGGTTTTATTGATAGTCTGGTGTTTACGGCTAAATTTTCAGTTGTTTGTATCGTGTTAATTAACGGCATTGCCTTATTATTAGCCACCTTAGTTACCCAGAAGTTAGGTAGATGGACCACTGTTTTTCGGACGGTATTTTTTATGCCAAACTTGATTGGCGGGATTATTCTCGGCTTTATCTGGCAGTTTATTTTCAATAAAGCCTTTGAAAGTCTTGGTGATTTAACTGGTCTTGGCTTTTTTAAAGGCTGGTTGAGCACACCAGAAACGGGTTTTTGGGGTTTGGTGATGCTGTTTGTTTGGCAGATGAGTGGGTATATGATGCTGATCTATGTCTCATTTTTAAATAATATTCCAGAAGAGATTTTGGAAGCAGCAGATATGGATGGTGCGTCGCCGATGCAAACCTTCATCAAGATTAAACTACCGATGTTGATGCCAGCTTTTACAGTCACCTTATTTTTAACCTTGTCTAATGCGTTTAAAATATACGATCAAAATTTGGCTTTGACGCAAGGTGGCCCTTATAATTCGACGCAAATGACAGCCATGAATATTTATAACGAGGCCTTTGCGATGAGAAAAATGGGCTTTGCTCAATCCAAAGCGATCATTTTCTTAGTGATCATTGTGATTATTTCCATCGTGCAGATTTCCATCACTCGTAAAAAGGAGATCAGTGCCTAATGAAGACAAAAAGAAAGAGTAAACAACTAGTTTTAATCGTGATTGGTATCTTATTTTCTGCCTTATGGTTTTATCCGTTTTTCTTAATTGTAATCAATTCGTTTAAGACTAAAACAGAAATTTTTCAAAACACCTTAAGTTTGCCTCAAAGTATCAATGCCACTAATTATGTGACGGCGCTAGAGAAGCTTGATTTTGCCAGAAGTGCCGCCAACTCGCTGTTGATCACAGTCGGTTCATTGATCTTAATTATTTTTGTATCGTCGCTTGCGGCCTATGCTCTGTCACGAAACACCAGCCGTTTAAGCAGTTTCATTTACTTTATTATCGCCATTGGCTTGTTAATTCCCTTTCAAGGCATCATGATTCCATTAATTTCTCTTTTTGGCAAGGTGAAGATGTTGAATCAACCGGGGTTAATGATCATGTACCTCGGTTTAGCCACCAGTATGGCCACCTTCATGTATTACGGAGCATTACGGGGGATTCCCAAATCTTTGGATGAGGCAGCGCTGATCGATGGGGCAAGTACGTTGAAGATCTACTGGTCCATCATTTTTCCGTTATTAAAACCGACAACAGTGACGATAATTGTCTTGAACTCTTTGTGGTTTTGGAATGACTATTTGTTGCCTTCTTTAAGTGTCAACAAAGAAGGAATGTACACGATCCCTTTAAAGATGTTCTATTTCTTTGGTGAATTTAACAAGCAGTGGCACTTGGCTTTAGCGGCCTTAGTGATTGTGATTATTCCCATTATTATATTATTCATACTACTTCAAAAGCATGTCGTCAAAGGCATATCAGATGGAGCGGTTAAATAGGAGGAACTTATGAAATTTACAGAAGGATACTGGTTGACAAAGGAAGGATTCAGCCTTAATCACCCACAAGAGTGCTGTGATTATCGCATAGAGGACCAGCAGTTGGAATTGTTTTTACCTTATAAAAAAATTGAGCGGCGAGGGGATACTTTAAATCTGGGAATGACAACCATGAGATTAACCTCCCCGCAGGAAGATATTATTAAAGTCAGCTTAGTTCATCACGACGTGGCACCGGCTTTGCCTCAGTTTGGCATTAACGAAAGGGGGACTGCTGTGGCTATTTCTGTTGAAAGTGAGTACCGCTTTAAAACCGGAAATTTGGAAGCAGTCGTTCCTAAAGAAGGGCCCTTTAGTTTGGCATTTTATGGGGAGCAGCGTCTGTTGACTTCTTCAAAACCGCGGGCACAAGCGGAGATAACTGGGGCGGACGGCACTCACTACATGCGAGAACAACTGTCTTTAGATCCCTATGAATTTGTTTATGGCATGGGCGAAAAGTTCACTCCTTTTACTAAAAATGGTCAGACTGTGGATAGTTGGAATGAGGACGGTGGAACTGGGAGTGAAAAAGCTTATAAAAATGTGCCATTTTATATAACCAATCAAGGTTATGGCGTATTGGTTAACCATCCAGAAAACGTCTCTTTTGAAGTAGCTTCGGAAAATGTCTCACGCACGCAGTTCAGTGTCGAAGGCGAGTTACTGGAGTACTACTTGATTTATGGTCCCACCATGAAAGAGGTGCTTAAGAAATACACAGATCTAACTGGAAAACCGGCTTTACCTCCAGCTTGGTCCTTTGGCTTATGGCTCTCAACGTCGTTTACCACGGATTACAGTGAGAAAACGGTGATGCAGTTTATTGATGAGATGCAGGAAAGAGACATTCCGTTTGACGTCTTTCATTTTGACTGTTTTTGGATGAAAGAATTTGAATGGTGTGGCTTTGAATGGGATCAGAAGATGTTTCCGGATCCAGCAGGTTTGTTGAAGCGAATTCATGCTAAGGGACTAAAAATTTGTATGTGGATTAACCCCTATATCGGTCAAAAAGCCAAGGTATTTAAAGAATGTAAAGAGCGAGGTTTTTTTGTCAAAAATAGCAAGGGAGAAGTTTGGCAGTGGGACATGTGGCAGGCAGGCCAGGGAATCATTGATTTCACGAATCCCGAGGCCCGAGCCTGGTATAAAGAACAGCTGAAGATCTTGATCGATCTGGGGGTTGATTCGTTTAAAACAGATTTTGGAGAACGAATTCCCACAGATACGGTGTATTATGATGGATCAGATCCTGAGAAAATGCATAACTATTATGCCTATTTATATAATGAAGTGGTCTTCGAACTGTTGGAGGAGCTTAAGGGCGAAGGGCAAGCGGTGGTTTTTGCCCGATCAGTTTCTGTCGGGTCACAAAAATTTCCTGTTCACTGGGGTGGGGATAATCTTTCCCAATATTCCTCCATGGCAGAGTCCCTTCGAGGAGGGCTTTCCTTTGTTTTGTCAGGTTTTGGCTTTTGGAGTCATGATATTGGTGGTTTCGAAGAAAACACCAGTCACGACCTATATAAACGCTGGACTCAGTTTGGTCTGTTGTCCACTCACAGCCGTTATCATGGCAATATTGAATACCGAGTTCCTTGGAATTTTGGGGAAGAGTCAGCTTTAGTGACGCAAAGGTTTTCTAAATTGAAAAATAAGTTAATGCCTTATATCTATAAGGAGGCTGTTACGACGGCTAAAACTGGGGTGCCAATGATGCGCCCGCTTGTATTAGAATTTGAAGAAGACTATACTGTTCATACGATTGACAAACAATATATGCTAGGGCAGGATTTGCTGGTGGCGCCTCTCTTTAATGAGAGGGGCAATGTGAAGTTCTATTTACCATCAGGCAACTGGACAAATTACTTAACGAATCAGGCCTATGAGGGCGGTCGTTGGTATTGGGAAGAGCATGATTATTTCTCATTGCCTCTGTTGGCACGTCAAAATAGTGTGATCGTTGAAGGGGGAACGGATCAGACGGCTCAATATGATTATGGACAGAATCTAACAGTTCATGTCTTTGAGTTAAAGGAAGAAACTTGCACGGAGGTTTTCGATCATCAGGGAGATTGTATCGGGGAGATTAAGATCACGCCTACGGAAAGTTCGTATCAGGTTCAAGTCAACCATCTAACAAATGTTGAGGTGATTTTTAGGAATAAAGTGATAGATGAAATGGAGACTCATGAATTAGGCTCAAGAGTTTTTATTCGATAATCAGTTGATATTTAGTCGAATTGAGGCGTAAGTAGATGGATGCTTATGCCTCAGTTTTTTTTTGTCGAACTTGTTGTACTAGGAATTGTTAAGTCCAATTAGCTAAGGGGCTAAGTGATTGTTAGTCCATGACCATTTTAGTTGAAAAGGAATACTACTGGAAGAGATAGAATATTAAGCTGGTATATACATCCTGTTAAATAATCGAACATATAGTTCCATTGGATAATGCGCATAATCATCCGCCAAGAGTGGTACTTTCAGCTTTTTTCTGGCTGAAAGTTTAACGGTAAAGGATGATTATTTAATGGGAACTATATAGTTATAAGTTGTGCGCGGCTAGTAAAAGTTCTAGTGAAAAGTGAAAAAGAAGCATTAATTTGAGGCGTTTACCGAAAAATTATTAATTTGACGTATTTGTAGATGTAAATGTGTGTTATCATTAGTAATAGGAATTTAAAACTATCGTTTAATGAACGATTTTGTTGTTCAATAAGTGTCCGTTTAAAGAAATAGGAGGGAAATGATGAAGAAAAAAGTATTGGTCGGTGTTTTGTTGTGTAATTTGTTGATACAAGGGATTCCTGTTATGGCGAATGAAAAAGGGGTTAGTGAGGTGACAGAAGGCGTGTATATCTTAGCGCCTGATAGCTCGATTGAACCAGAAGTGTTGACAACAGACAGTATGGAACCTTTTGAAGCGAAAACAGCGGTGGAACGAAAACAGTTATCAGCAGAAGAGCAGCAGCTAGTAAATGAGATGGAAGGTTATCTTAATGACCAGATAGATCTGAAAAGTCGAGGATTAATTGAGTCGCAGTTGGATAAAGCGGTTGTTAATCTGGCTTTTGACTTCGGTTTTAACCGGGATAATAGCATGTTTGGCTTGATAGCCAATCTGGTAGGTGACTATGACATTCCTCATTTAGACTGGTTTAATAGTTTAACCAATGTGAGTGAACGGACCTTGCAAGTATACGATGAACCGACAGGTAAAAACGTGATATTACGTGGAACTTATATTGACAATGGCGCTTCTGAGACGGTGATTGTTCATCACGGCTATCGGGGAGATGGCCAAGGAATGCTGGATTTTATTAAATTATTTGCTGACCGAGGATACAATGTTCTTTTTCCAGATGCTCGCTCCCATGGTAAGAGCGAAGGTCGCTATATTACTTTTGGTCATTACGAAAAGGATGATTTAACGAAGTGGATTGAGCAAGAAGTTGCGATGAAACCGGATCAGGAAATTATTTTAATGGGCGTTTCTATGGGAGCTGCTACGACGGTTCTATCCCAAGGCACTCCTCATCCAAGTGTTAAGGCTTATATTGAGGATTGTGGTTATAGTTCTGCTGAGCAACAGTATAAAGATACGTTGCATTTGCTAACTCAGTACTTGCAGTATATACCGATTGTTAATTTGAAAGATTGGGATGCGAAAGAAGATGAATTGATTTATCAGTTAAATGAGCAAAAAATTAAACCGCTGTTAAAATTTGATTTATATTCTGTGTCACCTTTGGAAAGTGTCTCAAAGACGGGAGTTCCTAAGCTGTTTATTCACGGTGATGCCGACTGGTTTATTCCACCGGTTGCCATGACTCAAATGTATAATCAGGCGATTGGCTATAAAGAGCAAGTGTTAATTGCTAATGCCGGTCATGGGGAAGCTCTTGGAACGGATCGAGAGACCTATACTAATGCAGTATTCTCTTTCTTGGAAACGATAAAAACGTTGAATACGAAACAACCTGAAGTGGCAGCAGATGTTAATTTGATTCAGAATCCTTTTTTCAAGTTCAATCAAACTCATTTTGAGAATTGGGAAACGAGTACAACCTTTGATAATCAAGGATTTAGTCAGTTGCCATTAGTTCGCAACAGCTATTCAGAATTTATTTTGAAGAAAGCTGGGAAAAAAGAAGTCGTCACGGCGACACAAAAGGAAGAGGGAATTCGTTTTTTCACGAGATATGGTTATAATGATGGCTTGGTTGGTCAAAATGTGAAGCTGATAGCTGGCGAAACCTATGAGCTGAAATTAAATGCTAAAAATGAAACAGGTGGTTGGTTAACTTATCCTAACGTGATTTATGGCATAGATGGCATCAAAAAAGAAGATCCCCTAAAATCAAGTAAAACGCAATCAAAAACATTAGTCTATCAAGCGACTGAAACCAAAGATGTCAAGGTTAAAATCGGAGGGAAATTAGGGCGGCGTTCATTGTTGGGAAGTGATTATTCTCATACTTTGATCAATGGTGTAAGTCTCGTTAATGCTGACCGGACGCCACCTGCGGCTCTAGAACTCACTGAACTATCGTGGAATCAAGGGAGCTGGACCATTCGTGGAAAAGGTGAGCCTCGTAGTTTAGTTCAAGTGGCAGATGAAACTGGCAAGATTGTATCAGAGCTTCTCACAGAAGGAAATGGGTTCTTTACGATGACGTTAACAGAGGCTCCAGGAAGCGTTCGTCATTTGATTAATCAAGATGTTAAAGGCAATCGTAGTGAGTCCCGTCTGCTAGTCTTTTAATCAGCGTGACGAGTAAGATAGCGAAATAAATAATAGCAGTTAGTTGATTAATCGTTCAACTAACTGCTTATTTTATTTCTATACCCGTAGTGATTGGGCTAAGTTGTGGGGTAGAAATACTAGTGTGTTGTCCGTAATCTTATGCTAAAATAAAAACTCTTCTTCCCAAGGGAAATCTCCTGAGGATTCAATCGTTTGAGGCCAATGGCTACACCAGTCTGGGCTTTGATAGGTAGCCACTCGATCGATACTTGGTGTATAAGGTTTGATATCCAAAAGAGGGGTACCGTTAAAGGCGTCGATATACGGTAAATCGATGATTCCTTGCTGACAGTCAATCTTAAGTGGTTTGACCGTGGAGGATAAAATCGGGTTTGGCCGATACGCCGAACGAGTGGCAAAGACACCCATTTGTTCTGGGGCGTGGCGATAGACTTGTTGATCAATAAAAACGAAATTACGATAGTCAGGTTCATCTGCTTGATCAGCCCAATAAAGTAATACAAGGTGGCTAAATTCCTGAAGTGCCACTAAACCTTTGCGATAAGGGGCCTTAATCTGTAAATACATTCGGTCATCAGTGACCATAATGGTGCCTATTTCTTTTAGTGTCATGGTTGTCATTGTAAATCCCTCCAATAAAATAGTTACTACAACTATTATCATAGGGGGTCACACGATGTGAAGGTCAAGGCTTTTTTTTCGTTTTATCGGAATTTGTAATTCCGTTAAGTAGTCAGTGGCTGATTCGCGGTTCCAAGGACCATTTATGGGAATCTGACGTGTCTGGCCGCCGATGGTATAGCTAGGATGGTCGTTTAGCCATTGGGCCAGTCGGTGATAGACCCCGTCAATATTTTCAAATTTACCGTAAACTAAAATGGAGGCCATTTCAGGGACAGCGTCCAGTTGGCGAATGCTCAGACCGTCTATGTCATCCACTTTGTTTGCGACTAAGACGACTTCTACGTCGACATTGTGATCAAGATATTCTTCGGTATCATGATAAATGGCGAAACGTTGGGCAGTGTTAGGTGGAAAATAGTTGGCGTCGGACAATGCTTGGAAAAAGGTTTTCCAGAGCTGTCCTTCAGCGAAATAATCTTCGATCCTTTGTCTTAGAGAGATCACTTGATAGGTTGGAATGGCTTTAATTTGCACTTCGTAGGTCATGTCATAGGTATTATTCCTAATGGCATGTTTTAAGGTTTGAAGTTGTTTTAGTTTGTGTTGATTAGCCTTGATTTCAGTTTGGATGACTTTTTCTTGTTTTTGTAAGTAGTCCTTAAATTGTGTTTCATCAAGCTTCATTAATTCCTTAATTTCTTGAACTATAAAACCTAAGTCTCGTAATGTTTTGATTTTATTTATCGTTGGCAACTGCTCAAGGGTGTAAAGGCGATAACCGGTCAATTTGTCTTTTTGTTCAGGTTTTAATAGTTCGATTTCGTCATAATATCGTAGCATTCGCTTTGAAATTTGGCTTAGCCGGGAAAATTCCCCAATTTGAAACATGGAATCCCTCCTTTGGTTATCTAAATTATAACGAAGTTAGCTGAAAGTCTCAATCTGGAGGTGGCAAGGAGAAGGCGGTGATGATCTGGTGCAATGTGGTAAACTAGAGAAAACTGGTGAATCCCGGTCATTTTTAGACATTGACTCGGACACCGTGTCGTCCTTTATACTGAAATCAGGAAAAGAAAAGAGGGATTATATGGAACTTCAAACGATTAGTCAAGTAGCGAAGGCTTATGGCATTTCGGCAAGAATGTTGCGCTATTATGAACAGGTCGGGCTAATTGATAGTTTACGAAAAGCGGATTATGCTTATAGAGTGTATGATGAAAAGGCACTTATTCGTTTACGCCAAATCATCATTCTTCGTAAATTACGAGTGCCGGTTAAGCAGATCATCAGCATTTTAGATAATACAGATGGGGTTCAAATTGTTGAGATTTTTAGAGAGAATATCAAACAACTTGATAGTGAATTGACAGCCTTGTCCACAGTCAAATCTTTGTTGATGCGTTTTGTAGAGGAAATTAATCAAAAGACCGATGTTAATTTAACCTTGCTGGACGACGATGCTTTATTTTCTGAAGTGAACGCTCTTTCTTTTTCTGACAATCAACTTAGAGAAACGAAGGAGAGTGTTTCGATGGATGAGTTAAACAAAGCCAGTGATAACTTAAATAAACTGGAGGATAAAGATGTTCGGATCGTGTATTTGCCACCGATGACCGTCGCGGCTACTTACGCTTCAGGAGAAGGGTGTGAAGGGAAAGTAGCAGAGATCATTGGGAAGTTCACTGCAGAAAATGAGCTGTTAAGGATTAAACCTGATACCCGTTGTTTTGGTTTTGATTGTTCTGAGGGGGCTGTTGAAATAGGGGAAGGATCGCAAGTTTATGAAATGTGGGTAGCGGTTCCGGCTGATTTAGAGATACCTTCCCCGCTTGTGAGAAGAGAATTTCAAGGCGGGTTATATGCGGCCCATGTCCTTAGAGCTTGGGACTTTTCTGATTGGCGTTGGCTCGGTGAGTGGGTAGCTGAAAGCGATAAGTATGATAGCGATTGGGGGGCGCCCCGATGGGAGTCAACGGAAACGGTTTTTGGACAAGGGTTTGAGGAAACGCTGAATTTTTATCATTTCGCTCAAAAGAAGCCGTCAGATATAACTCAATTTCAACTTGATTTATTATTCCCAATCAAGGAAAAGTAGCAAGTATCTAGACGTTAAAATTTGAATTAGGAGGCTGACCCATAAGTCTCAACCATGATAATAAGGACGCAAAAATCAGAAAACTGATTTTTGTGTCCTTATTTCTTTGCTTATTTTTATTAAAACACTGTCTTGCGACAGTCATCTTCCTTA
>NZ_JAEEGA010000011.1 GCF_017829975.1 Vagococcus allomyrinae
CTCTGATGAATGAATAAAAGAGAATAAAATAAGGTTCCAATCCCAAAATCAGGGATTGGACCCTTATTATTTTATCTCTAAAGATAAAAACGAAAGAAACCTATTCGTTTTTCAGCAGCCTCGAAAATTCCCTAAGTCTTTTTGTTTTGAGACAAGCAAGCCACTAACCTTTACCTGTCATCTAGTCCTGACTGCTTTATACCTTTCCCTTAAAATTATAGAGAGGTTTGATGATTTCCTTGATCTCGACCGTCGCCTCAATTTGATTCAAAATTTGTTTTTTCTTTTTATAAGCTCCTGGCGCTTCATCCAAGGTCTGTTTGGTAACTGATTGAGTCCAGATGCCTTTCATGGTCGCCTCATATTTTTCCAAGGATAATTGCTTTCTAGCTGCGGAACGACTTAATAGGCGCCCTGCCCCGTGAGGAGCCGATTGATTCCAGTCTGAATTGCCTTTACCAATTGCCAAAATGCTGCCATCACGCATGTTTAAGGGAATGATCACTGGTTGTCCTAATTCGGCTGAGGTAGCTCCTTTACGTAAAATCCCCCCCTTAACATCAATGTAATTGTGGGGACAGTCAAAAGTCTCCTGCACTTTTTTTCTCCCATTTCATGCCCTTTAAGATAATCTCAGCCATCACTTGCCGATTTCTGGCTGCATAAGCTTGGGCGATGGTCATATCACTTAAATAATCAGCCATTGGGGCGCCTGAAAGATGAGCTTGTTCTCTTAACAGCACCTCTTGAGCTCCTAGCACATTGTCCCTGTTCATTCGTCGTTGCTGCAGATACTTTCCGTAAGCCACTTCTTGATGATAATGGGCAACGTCTTGTCCCAAAGAACGACTGCCACTGTGAATAACGAGGTAAACCCCATCAACGCCCTCTGCTACTTCAATAAAATGATTGCCACCTCCCAGTGTTCCTAAGCTACGACGGGCCTGTTTATAATTGACTGGGGCTTGCAGTTGACCGTAATCAAAGTCAGCGACTGCCTGCCGGTGACTGGCCTTACCTGAAGGAATTCGATTGCGAATCAAACGCTCCAGTTTATCAAAATTTTTCTTTAAGCCTTTTTTTTCTAGCTTGACAACATAGACACCACAGCCAATATCCACCCCTACTAAACTAGGAATAAGCGATTCCTGAATCGTTAAAGTCGCGCCAATGACGCAACCCGCTCCACTGTGAACGTCTGGCATTATTCTGATCTGACTGCCTTTTAAACTAGCCAAGTCGCAGAGACTCTCCACTTGGCCAAGGGTACTTTTTTCTAAATGGTCGGTAAAGACCAGTGCTTCATTATTTTTTCCTTTAATGGTTATCACGTTAACATTCCTCTTTCTTTCCTAGAGGAATCTTTGTCCCCTAGGTGTTGTTTAATTCTTTCCTAATTTGTTTTTTTCCACTCATAAGTCTCACCTCATCTTTTTTTTTACGCAAAAAGACCACACTTCTCCTGAGAAAAGTGCGGCCTTCGATATTGCTATCTTTAGAAGGAGCAAGCTGCTTTCACATTGGCCCTTCTCTTTAGCTGACTTTTCCGATCGTAACTAACACTTAGTTTAAACATCTTGCTTCCTCCTTTCATTGTTTTTTTTTATTACTTTACTCATCTTACAAGAACTATCCCTTAAATGTCAAGGGGCTTTTTACTAGAGGTAATAACAGGTATAATCCGCGAAAGGTGCTGCCTTGACCTGAAAGACACTGTTAGCAGGTACTTCAAAGGACTCGCCAGCGGTATACGTTTGCCAGGCTGTTTCTCCCGGTAGTAGAACGGTTAACTCGCCAGCAGTAATGTCCATTTTTTCTTTTTCAGCGGTGTTAAACTGATACTCTCCTTGACACATAAACCCTAAGGTCAGCCGCTCACCATCTGCCAAATAGACAGTTCGACTTGTCACCTTCCCCTCAAAATAGACATTGGCTTGTTGTTCAATGGTTCCTTCAATTCTCATCTAATCGCTCCTACTCTTTTATGATAATTCACGGTTTCTTTCAGCAGCCGCTTTAACAGCATTCATGACTGTCGCTCTAAACTGGCCTGTTTCTAAGGCGTGGACAGCCTCAATGGTCGTCCCTCCTGGCGAACACACCATATCCTTCAGCTCAGCTGGATGCTTGCCTGATTCCAAGACCATTTTAGCCGATCCTAAGACGGTTTGAGCAGCAAACTGATAGGCTTGTGCCCTTGGTAAGCCAGCTAAAACGGCTCCATCTGCAAGGGCTTCGATAAAGAGGTAGACGTAAGCTGGTGCAGAACCGCTAACGCCAACTACGGCATCAATTAAATATTCTTGAACCAGTTCGACCTTCCCTAGACTACTTAGAATGGTCACAGCCAGAGCCTGCTCTTCCTCTGTGACATACTGATTAATCGATAAGGAAGACATCCCTTCACCGACTAAAGCTGGTGTATTTGGCATCACTCGCATAATCTTAGTGGCTGCTGGTAGTTCTTCAGCAATCGTTGCTAGGGTGACCCCAGCTGCGATGGACAGAATCACTTTTGTTTCATCAACCTCCGTTTTAATTGCCGACAGAACCGTCTTCATCATGTTGGGCTTGACGGCGATGATTGTCAGATCTACTTGACTTACCAAATCTGCTTCGGAAAGGGCTGTCCCGACGCCTAATTCCCCTTTAAGTTGAATCATTAACGGTTCAACATCATAAATAATGATATTCTTTTCGCTGTATAGCCCTGCTTTCAGCAAGCCTTTAATAATGGCTTGTCCCATATTTCCGGCGCCAATAAAGCCAATTTTTTCTGTCATCTTTTTCCCTCACTTCAGGTGCTTAACCACCGATTTTAACTGGTTGATAATGTGCTGTCCACAGGTTTTGTAGCTCCGCCATGCGTTCATCTGACGGTGCTTGAAAGCTCTGCGACTCTCGATTTAACCGGAGATATTTTTCTTTGCCAAACTCGTGATAAGGCAGCAGATGAACGGAACTTACAGCGATATTTTCGGCTTTTAACCAGCTGATCGTCGCGACTGCTGTCTCATCATCTGCATTAATGCCCTCGAGCATGATCAAACGTAAATCGATATTAGCTTGAGCCTCGCTCAGTTTTCTCAAATTAGCTAAGACCAGCTCATTAGAAGTACCTGTATAGGTTTCATGGAGCTGACTATCGATAAATTTCAAATCGTAGAGAAATAAATCCACATAAGGCAACAACCGCTCGTAGTTAGCAAAAGGTGCCACACCACATGTGTCGATTGCCACTGAGATGCCTTTGCGTTTTAGCTGCTTAACAAGTGGCTCAATAAAGGCCATGTCTTGGGTCATCACCTCTCCGCCAGACAGCGTAACGCCACCGCCAGATTGTTCATAAAACAACTGGTCTTTGGCGATTTCTTTAATCAGTTCTGGAAGAGTATAGGATTGACCAACCCGTTCCATTTTGCCATTTTTCTTAGGCATCTCTTCAATTTGATACAGTTGACTTTCAGGATTATGACACCAAGCACAACGGATCGGGCAGCCTTTAAAAAAAACGGTCGTGCGAATCCCTGGCCCATCATGAACGGAAAATTTTTGAATATTAAAAATTACTGGTACCGTCATCCTGCCACCTCTTTCTATTCCATCGTTCTTAGTTTAACCAAAATTTTGTTCGGTACGATTGATAATTTCATCTTGTAAGGCTCGGTCTAAATTATTGAAATAATCACTATAACCGGCCACCCGTACAATTAAGTTCTCATACTGTTCAGGATTTTTTTGTGCTTTGATCAACGTTTCTTTCTCAAAAACATTAAATTGAAGATGATGACCATCCATTGCAAAATAGGTTCTTAACAGCGACGCCATATGAGACAAACCATCTTCACCTGCTACGACTTGTGGGGTAAACTTCTGATTTAGCAAGGCACCACCTGTTTGTAGCTGATCCAATTTAGCCGCTGATTTAATAACAGCTGTTGGCCCTAAACGATCAGCCCCTTTTTCTGGTGAAATCCCATCTGGCAACGGAATACCTGCTTTCCGTCCATTAGGACTAGCTTCCATCACCTGTCCAAAGTAAACGTGACAAGTTGTCGGTAAATATTCAACAATCGTTTTGGCCCCTTTAGGTGTTGGACGTCCGCCGACAACTTTTTGCAAGGTCACATTAACATCTTTCAACAAATCATCTGCATAATCATCATCATTTCCATATTTCGGCGTGTCATTGTGAACTAGCTCAAACACCTCATCATAGCCCTCAAAATTATTCTTACAGGCCACGAGCAGTTCGTCCATGGTTAGGTTCTGCTCTTCAAATACTTGTTTTTTAATCGCCGCTAAAGAATCAGTAATCGTGGCAATTCCCACGCATTGAATATAGCTCGTGTTGTAACGGGCTCCACCGCTGTTATAATCCAGCCCGCGTTTGATACAATCATCGGTAATGACCGATAAGAGGGGTACTGGCATATGCTCCATATACATCCGTTCAATCAAATTATTACCAGCAACTTTCACGTCTACGACGTAATTCAGTTGCTTCTCAAACGCTGCAAAGACCTCCTCATAGCTGGTGAACTGGCGAGGGTCCCCTAGATCCAAAGCCACCTGCTTATGCGAATAAGGATCAAAGCCACGATTCAACACCAATTCAAAGACCTTCGGCACATTTAAGTAACCCGTTAAGACATAAGCTTCCTTGCCAGCTGTCCCTGTTTCGACACATCCGCTAGCGACCCCACTTTCTCGGGCATCGGCCATGGATTTCCCCATGTTTAACAACTCCTGAATAATCGCATCAGAATTATAAAAGGCTGGTTGCCCCCATCCTTTGCGTGAAATTTTGGCCGCTTCCCTTACAAAATTTTCCGGTGTTTTTCGCGAAATTTGCACATTGGAGCTTGGTTGCAGGAGCTTTAACTCATCCATTACTTCCAATATTAAATAACTGACTTCACTGACTCCTGAGGTGCCATCGGGACGTAAAGCACCTGTGTTAATGTTACAAAAATCCGTATACGTGGCACTTTCTTTTAAGGTAATGCCCACTTTAGGCGGTGCCGGCTGATTGTTAAACTGAATCCATAAATTCTCTAACAATTCAAAGGCTTCTTCCCGAGTCAAGGTACCTTCTGCTATTTCTTTGTCATAAAAAGGTTCCAAGTGCTGGTCCAGCTTACCTGGTGAATAGGCGTCCCAATTGTTCATTTCAACGGTCACCCCAATATGGGTAAACCAGTACATTTGAATTGCCTGTCTGAAGGTTTCAGGCTTATTAGCTGGCACCACGTCACAAACCTCTGCCAATTCCAGTAGTTCCTTGCGCCACTGGGGATCGGTTTCCTGAGCTGCCAGTTCACGAGCTAAAGCAGCATAGCGTTCCCCCATAATAATGACACCTTCACAAACTAGTTTCATGCCTTCTAATTCTTCTTTTTTAGCTAAAGCCTCCATGTCATGGTTAAAGTCTAGTTGAGCTATTTCCTGCTCAATCAAGTCAATCGAATCTTGAAAACCTCGTTGATAGATTTTACCATCGGCAACGGTATGACCAGGGCCTCGTTGCATTAAAAATTCTGTGTATAAGCCACCGTCAAATAAGCCATGCCATTCCTCAGGTAATAGACGATTCATCCGAGTCATCATGGCACGCTCATGCCAGTAAGGAATGATAACTTCCTTTTGAATTCGACGGTCTTCTTCCGAAACTTTGAAAAAAACTTTTTCTCGCTTATCCATATTTTCAAAGTCGGCCATCGTGTGACAACATAATTCAGGGAAAGTTGGCGCGGCCCACGGCTTGTGTCCTTTTTCACCTACAATTAATGACCCTTTTTCTAAATACAAACTACGATTTTCCATAATGTACTTAAATGCTTTACCACGTAAGATTGGTGTTGGACAACTTCCCTCATACATCTGATAGGCCTCAGTTAACAGGACGGCCCGTTCAATCGAGATTGACGGACTGCACTCTTGATCACTAATTTGACGCAATCGTTTGATTCTTTCAGTTGAACCTCGACGAGTTGGTTCTAATGTTAAAGTTGACATTTTTTTCCTCCTATACCTTTTAGTCGTGTCTTTTCTTTTGACAAGTCATGCTCACTAATTGTGAAAAAAGTAACTATAGATGGTAAAAAAAATAAGCAATTTCACTTTGATGAATATTTCCATGTCATTTTTCACTTAAAAATAATAAATCGTTTTCATTACCCATTATATATTCTTTGAAATAAATTTCAAGTGATTTTTTCACTACTCCGTGTGGATACCTGCTAAATTTTAATGACAATTTAGATTTGTCCACCATTAGATATTGACATTTTCGAAATCTAATTTATAGTTTAAGAGAATAGGTTCTTTTCCTTGCTCAAGTCTAATTATCACTCACAAACAGATTTGCTTACGCCAAAAAGGGGGCTTTAAGATGGAGAACATTGGGGAACTCGTCAAAAAACTGAGAAAAGAACACGGCTATACCTTAAAAGATCTCAGCCAAAAATTGAATTTGTCCGTGGGATTTCTCTCCCAATTTGAACGTGGTGTCACAACAATCGCCGTTGAGCATTTAGTTAAAATAGCCACTTTATTTAATGTGCCGATTAATCACTTTTTTACACAATCTCCTGCGCCTGAAGAAACCATCGTCCGCAGCTACGATCAAAAGGTCATGCGCATTATTAATGATACGGTTTATAAATCGCTCAGTCCTCACCCACAAGATAAACAGATGATGCCAAAGTTAATTGAAATGTTGCCCGCCTCAACAAATGAGCATGTCACCACTTATCCTCATGAAGGAGAGGAATTTGTTTATGTGCTAGCAGGCATCCTTACCCTCATTATCAATGGCGCTGAACAACAGCTTTACCCTGGTGACTCGGCCCATTACGCCTCCTCCCAGCCTCATAACTGGGCAAATTATACCAACATCGTCGTTAAGTTTTTAGTGCTACACACACCAAATGACTACTAAAAAATGCGCTTAGGGAGATGGCCCCAAGCGCATTTTTTGTGACTCAATTATTCTTATTTAATCCGTTTTTGATACGTACCTTCTGACGTGTTAATTTCTAATCTTTCGCCTGCTTCAATAAAGTCAGGGACGTTGACCACTAAACCTGTTTCCATAATGGCTGGTTTGCCAGAGCCTGTGACAGTCGCCCCTTTTATTGATGGCTGAGTTTCCGCCACTTCCAAAACAACTGTTGACGGTAAGGTGATACCAATCACTTCACTACCATAAAACTGAATTTTTACTTCCATATTATCCAACATAAATTTCAATTCATCTTCGATAATCGCTGTGGGAATTTCATATTGTTCATACGTTTCAGAATCCATAAAGTTGGCTGTGTCGTCTTGGCTATATAAATACTGAACGTCTTTGTTCTCGATGAAGGCTTTTTTGACTTTTTCATCAGGACGCATCGTTGTTTCTGTTGTAGCGCCTGAACGCACGTCTTTCAATTTCATCCGCATAACAGTATTCCCTTTACCTGGCTTGTGATGACTAGCCTCCAACACACGAATTAATTTTCCATCTTGCTCAAAGGTCATGCCGGCCTTTAAATCGATTATTGCTATCATAATATGATCTCCTTTTTCTTAAAAATCTGCGATTTAGTTTAACTAAACAACAGGCTTTTTTCTCTGTAGAGTGCTTCATTTCTTAAAAGACTCCAGCAAAAACAATTCTCATTTATTGTAACAAACTTACGAGCCTTATTCTAGGGGTAACTGCCCAGTCTAGCAAATTTTGCGTCAAAAAAAAGAAAATTTACCAGGATTATGCTAAAATGAGGCAAGCACTCTTAGAGAAAGTAGGGATAGTATGACACGAAAGGTAATTTTTTACGGGGCTATCAGTTTAGATGGATTTCTGGCTCGAGAAGATCAGCAATTGGATTGGCTGTTTGAAACCCCAGGGGGTGAAGAAACCGCTTATGACGAGTTTATTCAACAAATTGACACCACCATTATGGGACGCACTACCTATGAAGACGTATTATCCAAGTATAGTGGCCCAGAATTTATGTATCGAGATAAACGCAATTATGTTTTTTCTCATTCACTCCTTGGTCAAACACCAGCCGAACCTTCGGTAACCTACGTGGCGGGAGACATCGTTCCCTTCATTAAAGAGTTAAAGCAAGAAGAAGGTTCAGGAATTTGGCTAGTTGGCGGCGGCGCTTTGATTCGTCCGTTAATCGAAGAAAACTTAATTGACGAGTGGTATATTCAAATTGCCCCAGTTATTTTAGGCAAAGGCGTTCCCTTGTTTTTTGCTAGTCAAGCCGATCTGCGATTGGAATTAGTGGCCGTTAATCGCTATCAGCAGTTTGTTGAGATGCATTATCGAAAAAGGTCGACATGAAAAAATAAGCTTAGCCATTTACTTGACTAAGCTTATTTTTTATTTCTCCACCTTAACCGTCTCATAGTGATGTAACACCACTCGATATGTATTTGGCTGAACTGCATGCTCAAAAGCCTTAGCTGTTTCACAATAATCGTACATCTTTTCAATATAGGGTGTCATGTCGATAATTTTTTCGCCAATTAAACGAGTGGCTCGCAAGTTGTTCTCAATAGTTGGACTGACCGTGCCAATATATTCATATTCTTTGTTGTGAAGATGCCCAAAATCAACGGGAATTTTTTCTTTACTGTCCTGAGCACTATAAGCAATTAAGCGCCCATAAGGAGCTAGTGCATTCATACCATCAAGCCAGGCATTAGCCAGTGGAATCGTATTAATTACCACTTCAGCACCTCTTCCTGCTGTCACTTCTTTTACCCGTTCTACCAACTCTTCTTTATTGGGATCGATCACCAAATGGGCGCCTAGAGCCAAGGCCTTGTCCCGTCTTTGTTCATCTGGCTCACTAATGATGACCCTTGCCCCTTGTAACTGACATAACTGAGAATTTAGCAGCCCCATAATCCCGGCTCCGATAATCACCACCGTATCGCCAAATTTTAGTTTGGCTTTCTCCACACTGTGAATGCAGCATGCCAAAGGTTCTGTCAACGCCATTTCCTCAAAAGGAATCGCTTTTGAAACCTTGACTAATTGTTGGGTTTGAACTGCTAAGTATTGAGCCATGCCACCACCGATAATCGTTCCTTCAAATGGAAAGCGGGGTTTTGATGCATACCCATTTTGACATTGTGTTCCTTGACCGGTTTTACAAAAATCACATTCACCACAATAGTTGAATGTTGACACTACATGGTCGCCGACAAGATATTCTTTTACCTCTGCACCGACTGCTAGGACAACTCCAGCAGTTTCGTGACCGCCAACAAAAGGAAAACCAAAATGTTTTTTACCACTATAGGCTCGCTGCTCGACCGTGCATAATGAGCAAGCTTTCACTTGATACAACACTTCTTTCGGACCGATTTCCGGTAGCGGAAATTCTTTTAACCTTAAAGTCGCCACATCTTCTAAAACGAATGCCTTCATCCGATCTATCATGCTATTTCCTCCAATTCTCAGCTTTATTTTGAGAGCCAAAAAGCTGAATATTTTCGATCAACTTCTCTTTAAACCCTTGTCCCAAATAATTATACACGCCGTAAATACCATACTGGGATAAATCTTGTTTGTTTAACTCAACGACCATATTGCGTTTTAATTCATTGGAAAGATTGACTTTATTGATTCCTTCTCGGGCCAAACGTGACAAGTTTTCCTCTCCTGTTCCAGAACCACCATGGAGAACTAATGGGACAGGAACTTGCTCTCGCAACTCCTTTAACAAATCAAAACGAATATCAGGCTCACCTTTGTATACACCATGAGCTGTCCCAATCGCAACAGCTAAACAATCAACGCCAGTTTCTGCCACAAAGCGCACGGCTTCAGCTGGCACCGTCAGTCCTGAATAACCGTCAACCTCATAATTATCTGCCCCACCAACATGACCTAGCTCAGCTTCCACACTAACACCAACAGCATGAGCGATCTTAACCAGCTCTTTTACCTGACTGACATTTTCAGCAAAAGGCAGTTCTGATCGGTCAACCATAATTGAAGTAAAGCCAGCACGAATGGCCATAACGCAATTTTCAAAGTTTTTACCATGATCTAAATTAAGGGCAATTGGAACAGCTGAGCGCCTGATTAAGTCAGTGGCAATTCTGCCTAAGTAACAGATATCAGGATTAACGTGATAGGGTACGCCTAATATTAAAGGGCTGTTCATCTCTTCTGCCCCATCGATGGCGGCCCTTAAATTATGTTCATTATCAATATTGGGGGCCGCTACTGCATAATTGTCCACCCGTGCCTGATCTAATAGTTCCTTCATTGTGACTAACATATTTTCCCTCTTTTCTTAAATGATTAAACGGCTAGAATAGTCGTTAAACTGCCGATAATTCCCACAATAATTAGAAGCAACATGACTTTTGTTGTCGAAAGACCTTTGTCGATTAGTTTGTAACAACCCAAGGTTAGCAAAAGCGGGATTGCCCCCGGTAAAATCACATCAAAAAACTGTTCTTGTAGATTGAATGGGGTATTTCCTGGGATAATAATCCCTGTCTTAACCGTCACATAACTGGCAACTAAGCCCCCAATAACGATACAGCCCATTACTTTGGCACCATCGATAAAACGATTGATTAACCCACCTTCCAGTAAAGTTAAAATCGCCTCGCTGCCTTTTTTATACCCCAGCATAAAGCTAAAATGATTGATGCCTAAGACGATGACCGTCATACTAATCAGGTATAAAATCGGGCCTAGCACATTGCCACCTCGTGACATTCCGATAAAGAAAGATAACAATAAGGGGGTTAAAATCCCCTGCATGACCGTATCGCCAATTCCGGCTAAAGGCCCCATCAAGCTAGTCTTAACCGCCGTAATTGCCTCCTCATCCATGCCCTCAGCCCCGAGATATTTTTGTTCCTCCATGGCTCCAATTAACCCTGTAACAGCTGCCGCAAATTGATTTGAGGTATTATAAAAACCGGTATGACGTTGCAAAGCTTGACTCATTTCAACTGATTCTTCTTGATAAAACTTTTTAAAAAATGGCGTCATGGCATGGGCGAAGCCGATTCCTTGCATGCGCTCGTAATTATAAGCCCCTTGAGCGTGAAAGCCCCAAATAATACTGGAACGAATCAAATCACTGCGAGTGATCAAGCCACTGCTTTTGGCAATCGGAGCTGGAGGTTCATCATCTATTATTTGTGTCTCATTTTTCTCTTCTTTCTTTTTAAATTGTAAATACATGATAGTGATAATCAAGCCGATAAATCCTAAGGCAATATTGTCCAATTTGAAATACATAATCAGTAAAAATCCTAAGAAAAAATAGACTTTGGCCTCTCCATGAAAAATTGATTTCAACGTTAGCCCTAACCCCAAGGCTGGTAATAGGCCGCCGATTACCATTAAAGCACCCAGAACATTTTTACCTAAAAAACCTAAAATCCCTGCTACATAATCCGTCCCAAAATAAACAATCATAAAACAAGGTATGACGGTTATCAGAAAGAGTAAGGTCTGAGGAAACAGGACATTTACCAACCAAAACTTTTTGGCTTTTCCCTCTTGAGCATAGCGGTCAGCCAACTGAACAAAAAAAGTATTGACCGTCAATCTACCAAACCACAACAACGTTCCTAATAAACCGATTGGCACAGCAATCGCCAACGCCGCTTCCACATCAATGCCTGCTGTAATCCCTAATGTGGAACCGATAATCGCCGCTAGTGTGGAATCGCTGGGCATGGTGCCTCCAGCCGAGATATTTCCGATGTACAAAATGTTAATGGCTGCTCCAATCATCGTACCTGTTGCCGGATCACCTAAAATTAGTCCGACACAAAATCCTGCTACTAAAGGCTTATTAAAGGTAAAATACCCGACACCGATCACCGTCGACATTGCTAAAAAATAGATCATACTGATTAACAACCCTTGCAAGATACTCATTTTGCGCTCCTTTCCCGATGGGGTCTCACCCCAACTCACCTATTTGCTCTTTTCCAGTAATTCTTTCTCCACTTTAATCTGTCTATCATCTGGCACTAACTGATAGGATATCCTTGTTCCACCTGCCAACATTCGACTCATTGCAGCTCGTTCTTCATCAGAAGCAAAAACATTTTTAATCAACTGACGGCGGTTCTTATTTGCCCCCATTCCCCCTAAAATAATTTCTCGAATAACAATCTCAGCACTTTGCAACGTTTCAATAATTTCAGGTGTTTTGGTTAAAATAAAGATCGATTGAGGTTTTGCTGCTCCTTTTAAAAAGGTAATTGAGTCCTCAATTGTTTTGATAAGTAATTCGATATCAGAGGGTGCCGCAGCTTTATAAATCCTCGCCATCATAGTATTTTTTGCTAAGTCATTGTCAACAATCAAAATGGCGTCAGCCTTTAGATGTTTCAACCAGGCTGTGACCACTTGCCCATGAATCAAACGATCATCAATTCGTGTTAAGACAATCTTTTTCATCAGCTATTCCCCTTTCTTTAGTAAGTCATTGACATAAACAAAGGTCGTCTGCCCTTCTACTGCCAGTCGTTTTACGACTTGCTCAAGCCTTTCACTTTTTCGTGACATAAGGCATTCTAAAAGTATGGGCAAATTCACACCAGTAAAATGTTCGAAGTGATACTTTGCCATCAATGTACAGACATTGTTAAAGGGAGTACCATACATGATATCCGTCAGCACTAGCAACTCCTCGCCTGGAACGTTCTCCTTTAGTCTATCTTCAACTTCTGACTGAAAAGCGTCTAAACAGTGAGCTACATTCAGTGAAACACACTCTATTTTCTCTTGTTTTCCCGCTATCATTTCTGCGCTCTTCATTAGCTCATTTGCTAAACCGCCGTGAGACACAATGACTATCCTGTACATGTTGCTCCTCCTTTATCTCGATTAGTGTCCACTAAAAGTAAGCTCAAGCCAGCTAACTCACCTACAGTCTAGCGCCTTCATTATGCCCTTGCAACTTTCCTTTAGTTCCCGAGCAATGTCCTTTCTGTGTTGTTTTTTGTCGTTAAAAAGAACCTCAGCTCACAAAAAAAGACCCTAATTGGTCTATAAAAAAAAGTCTCACTGATTTTTGTCGCCAAATCCTCAAAAAATAGCACAGTTTATTTTAAGAGAAACTTATCTGTGTTAAAAAATCACCCGATTTCCCCTTAAAGCTGCACTAAATAACCCAAATTCGTCATCCTTTCCCTATAGCTTTTTATTAACTTTACGCTACTAAAAGAAAGATTGAACCTCTAATGATTTCTGCTAAAATGGAGGTATCAAATCAAGGAAGGAGTTTTATGATACTTATGATAGACATTTATCGCAATTCATTAAACAACCGAGAATTTGAATTACTCAACGCCATTCATCACGACACCTTAAGCAAATTAAAACTAAATGTGCTCAATGACATTGGCTGTGATGCCACCACTCTCAGCAATCAATTATTTATTGAACGATCGAATGTTTCTCGAACCCTTAATCGCTTATGTCGCAATGGTTTATTAACTAAAATTCAAGGCCGTCCGACGCTCTATTTTGATAAAACTGCTGTTGCTTATTATTTTCCTGAGGTTTTCCTGCCAGATATACTGCCACTTAACGTCACCTTATTAAGGTATTTAGAAGAAAATTACGCTTTTAATATTCGAACAGGGCATATCTTTGCAAATTTTTTTGGCACCTTGGAACAAGAAGCCTTATTTAACTTAACAGAGGAAGCCAAGGCAGCACTCTATTATCCATCTGAAAGCCTCTCTCTCTTATTGTATGGTCAGGAACATACAGGAAAAAGAGAATTTGCCAAACGCTTATTTGCAGTTGGTCTTAACAGAAGGCTTTTCCCTAACAAGGAGGCCTATTACTATCTCGATTGTAACGACTGTTCAGAGAGCACCTCTTTTAGCAAAACACTCGAAGCGATTTTGATGACGAAAACAACTAGGAAATTTATCGTGATAGACAGCTTTCATCTGTTAACTGATAAGGAACAGCATAAACTAAAAAAAATAATCAATGAAAAAAGCTATTTTTCCCCTCAAGAAAAAATGACCATCCGACCTAATTGCATGTTTTTATTGCTGACGTCTGAGCCTTCTTTTGATCCAAGTCAGTTCACAGATCCCTTTTCCATCACCTTAGATATGCCTTCTCTGGATCAGCGAACCATGAAAGAAAAGTTACTGTTTATTCTGTCCTTTTTCCAAAAAGAAGCCGATGCCATCCAGAAAATCATCCGCTTTTCTTATAACGTCCTAAACTGCTTCACCTTATCTCGCTATCCAAGAAATATTCTTAGTTTAGAACTGGAGATAAAACGAGCCATTGCTTTGGCTTTCCACCAACAAGTTGATCAAAAATCTCCGATTAATTTAACATTTGATCACTTATCAGATAACCTATTAAATAACATGCAAACTGATACCCAAATGATTGATGAACTTTACCATATTTATCATTTATTGACTTCTCCGATCGATAAAAATGACATTGTCTTGATGCCAAATCAAGAGTCTCTATTAACTCGTTTTATCGAGAAGAATATCTTATATGACCGTAATCACTTGCCTTACAACAAACTGCTGATTGCCACCTCTAAGGAATCAACAGACTCCCCAAGAGAGTTGGTACGACCACTACTTAAACAATTCTATAATAAAAAACTTAATTTGCAGCAACTCAGTCACCCGCAGTTGGTCACTGAGATTCAAGTCCATTTTAGTTCATTGGGTTTTGATCAGTCTGCAGCCTTATTAAACGGTCTAGTGGCCTATTTTGATCCGTTACTGAGCAATCAAGATGACTCCCTTGCTGACCACACTTACGAGTCAATGACAGCTGTCACTCAGGCATGTCGTGATTTTTTAAGTTATTTAAAACAGCAGTATCACTTTAAAGCAAATGAACATGAGGCACTTTTTTTGCAAACCTATATTGAAGATGCTTTACTGATAGCTCAAAACAGCAGACCAGCCATTGTAGTGGTAACGGGGACCCTTCCTAGAGGCGAGATCTATACAACCTTTGCTAATAGTTTGCCTTACACGACGAAAGTCATTTCCATGGAAGCGGCCCAGCTCTTACCCCATGCTCAGACGTTAACCAGTCATCTAAAGAGATTAGACGAGGGGAAGGGCATTGTTTTTTTGATCAATGATGACGTCCCTAAAGAAGTCCTCACGCTGTTGAGCACATATCCGCGAGATTATTTAGTTATCGATAAAATGACTATCCAAACCCTTGAAAAAGTGGTTCGTTTGTCTGATAATCCCTTTAACTTTATCGAGGACCTTAGCCGTGCTCTGCAACCTGACGGAACCTGCCTCACTGGCGGCCCAGACACTTTGATCCCGATTATCAAACAAGATATCTTAGATAAATCACTAGTCTTTTTAAACCCAACTAAAATTGTCGACTCTGCTGTTTCAGTGTTTTATGCCATTATTCACGAGCTACAAATGGCTTATGACGACAGCCTATTTATTCGTTTTCTGCTCCATGTTTCCTTTATGGTTGAACGAATGCTATTAGAGAATTGTTTAACGTATCAAAATATTAATCTTTTTATTAATGAACATCACGAAATTAACACGGTTATCGATCGCCAAATGACGATCATCAGAACCACTTACAATATTATTATTCCCCAATCTGAGATAGCGTATATTACTGAGATTTTTTTAGATGGCAAATAAGCATAAAAAAGGTCAACAACTTGCCCTGATGCAAGCTGTTGACCTTTCATTAATCTGCTTTCTTTCCGTTTGCCAACGCAAATAGGATTTTCACACTAAAGCGTTGTTCCTCTATCACAATCGCTCCTGTTGTCTGGTGCTGCCTTAAAGCATGTTCCACAATTGCTAAACCTAACCCCGTCCCAACCAGCTCCTTATTGCGGGACTCCTGCCCTACAACAAACGGTTGCCACAAGGTTTTTACCTCTGTCACAATCGCCTCCCCGGCTGCTAGCTGATTGCTTATTTCAAAAACTAACTGGGAGGTTTTTTTTTCCAATTTAATCTCAATTTCCTGACCAGCACTATATCGAATTCCATTACTTAACAAATTATCGATAATCAGCCCTAATAAATAGTCATTGCCTAAAATTAGTACTTTATCTTGCTGCCAATCAAAATTGGCGCTGACATTAACTTTTTTCTCCTTGGCTGTCAGCAAAAAAGCCACTCGTTCCAATTGTTTTCGCAAAACTGCCAAAAAATCAACCGTTGATAACGGAAAATCCACTTGGCTAATTCTGCTAAACTGCAACATATCTGAAACAATTCGATCCAGCTCTTCTGCTTGCTTTAAAATCACCTGATGATAAGAGCCATCGTCAATGCCATCTGCGATTCCTGAAGCATAGGCTTGAATTACTGCAATGGGGGTTTTTAACTCATGAGTTAAGTCAGCTGTCAGCTGGCGAATTTGCTGATTTTGCTGATTTAATCGTTCTTGATTTTGCTTCAAAGACTGACTCATAACATTAAGGCTGTGGGCTAAGTCTCCCAGTTCATTCGGTGGGTAATCAGTGATTGTCACATAATCTAACGCAGTAATTTTTTCTGCACTTTCTTTAATAACTGTCAATGGTTTTAACAAGTGTTTCGTTGTCATATAAATAAAGCTCATTCCAACTAATAGGACAACTCCTAAAGAAATAAAAAAGAAGCGATTCATAATAGCAGCTGTCTCAGAAAAATGAGCCATCGATGTTCCTACTACTACTACTTGTCGGTCAATAATAGCCATTTTGGCTAAATAGGAGGATTTCTGCTTCGGTTGATCATAGTTTCTGGTGATTTCAGGGGTTCCTTCTGCCAGTTTTTCCATGCTTTCCTCACTCAACCAAAACCGTGTTAACGCAATGCCTTTGCGTTTCATTTTCAACAGTAAATCATCGTTCAAATCATCCAAAATAAATTTGTCTGGCTCACTGGTGACGATGATAACACCGTATTTTTGTTCAAGGGTCTCAGGCTCTCCCTCCCCTGCTTTTAGTGCTGTCATGGCTTTACCAACATTGTGTTCAATCTGATTAGTGTAATAATTGGGCAAGAAAAAATAAGTCAAGGCCAACAAGCCAATAAACACCATAGTTAATACGCCAAAAAGAATGGCTGTCAGCCGTAGACTGATTTTATACTGCCGTTTCAAGTTGATACCCCACTCCTCTCATAGTTTTGATTGTCTCAAAGCCAATCTTTTCTCGCAGTCGTTTAATATGAGTGTCGACCGTCCGATCGTCGCCGTCATAATCCATTCCCCAAACGTGCGTTAACAGTTGTTCCCGCGTTAAAATTTGATTGACGTGTTGAACGAAAAACAACAGCAGTTCTGCCTCGATTTTCGTTAAGGACAGGCTTCGGTCCTCAAGCTGAAACTCTCTTTTAGAGAAATCAAAAAAGCCCCTGCCGATTGGCATCCGCTCTTCAATCCCTAAAAGTTTTTTCACTCTCAACAATAACACTTGGGGATGAAAGGGTTTGGTCATGTAGTCATCGGCGCCTGATGTTAAGGACTCCAACTGATCCTCATGAAGATTTTTGGCAGTTAACATCAAAACTTTAACTTTACTGTGCTTTTTGATTTCTTTTAAGACTTCCAACCCATCTTTTTTAGGCATCATCCAATCGAGAATCGCCAAATGAATCTGTTGCTCATAAAAAATAGTCAAGGCACCGTGGCCGTCCTCAGCAACAAACACCTGATAGCCAGCTTTTTCCAAATAACGCTGGACAATGCGCTGCATATCCACGTTATCCTCTGCCAACAATATATTCATGTTCTCACCTCCCATTATTGTCGCTACTGATTTCGATTTTTAGCTATCGTATTGATTTAAGCCAAACTGCTCAATCAATTCAATCAGTTTATCTGCATAGCGGGGATCAGTGGCGTAACCACCTGCTTGTATTGCTAAGGCTGCTTCACGATAATTAGCCGCACTCAAAACCGGTTGATAGCTGGCTCCTTTTAAAAAGACCAGATGATCTTCCATCCCTTGTTGAAGATTGTCGTATTTTTTAAACTGGTCATCAATGGTGATCCGTTCTCCATCGATGTATTCATCTGTTCTCATTATAACAGATTGGTTATTATGTTCACCTTTGATGCCAAAAAGATTATTAGCAGAGGTCGCCAACTCACTTTGTCCCCAATCCGATTCTAAAATCGCTTGAGCGATGATGATACTAGGGAACAGTTGTGTTTCTGCGTGTATGTTCTGAGCTGGCCCTGCTATTTCATTAATAAAGTCTCCTTGATAAGCTGTCGAATACCATTCATCGCCATAACTTTCCCAACTTGCTTTTGGCTTGTCTACTAACTTAACACTGACAATCGTCGCAACCATCACAACTACAAGAGCAATTAGCCAACTGCTACGTCTGAGTTCATTTTTTATTTGTGTGCTCATCATTATTCCTTCTTTCATGTCTGATTACCTTAATCATAAAGCATCAATGTGACAACACTGTGGCAAAATAAAAAAACTGATGTCTCATTTAATTGAGACCACCAGTTTTTCTGTTGGTTAGTGCAGGATTAAAAGGCTAATAAGAGCTAAGATAGCAGGACCACCCTGTTTTAATATGATGCTTTTAGAACTTGTCAGTCCGCCATAGACAGCAGCTACAATCACAAATAGGATAAACATCGTAGCTATTTCCAAACTATTGGCTGAAATGAACAAACCATATAGGATACCTACTGCAAATAAGCCATTATAAACGCCTTGATTTTTGAATAATGTTTGAATCATGGAATTGTTTAATTCTTCCGGTCTCACGTTAAATGTTTTCGCTGTTTTCTCAGAACTTGTGGCAATTGTTTCCAGATACATAATGTACAAATGTTCCAACGCAACGATAAGACACAGGACAGTCGAGATAATTGACATAGTCATTTCTCCTTATTTCCAAGTAGTAAAGGTTTCAATTGGCAAGCGAATAGAGTTGTAACCTGTTTCCGCCGCTTTTCCAATTGAGACGATCATCACTGGAACATAACGCTCTGGATCCAAGCCAAGGACTTCGGTCAGTTCCTTCGCCTCAAAGCCACCAATCGGATTCGTTTCATAGCCATGAGCTCGCGCAACTAACATCAATTGCATGGCGGCCAAGCTGGCGTCAATCTTGACAATGTCATTCATCTGTTCTTTTGGTAACTGTTGATACAGTGGTAAAATAGTGGCTAACTGTTGCTCCTTCACCTCTTCAGACATTTTTCCTTCTGCTACGGCTGTTTCATAGATTTCCTCACCGTATTCATAACATTCTAAATCCCCAAAAATCACAATCATTGCCGCCGCTGTTTCATTTTGACGTGTATTAAAGCGAACTAATGGTTGCATTTGAGCTTTCACTTCATCACTTTCTGCCACAACGAAGCGCCAAGGTTGCATGTTCACTGAAGAAGGGGCTAATGTCGCTTCACTTAAGATTTCCGTCATTTCTTCTTTCGATATTTTGACAGTGGGATCATAGGCTCTCACTGATTTACGTCCTTTAATAATATCATTCAAATTTGCATTCATTTTATTCGCTTCTTTCTTTTTTGGTTTAATCCATGGTGGTGATATTTTGGTAAATGATCCCTAAGACAGTTATTAATTCCGCTTTTTGAGCGTCATTAATTCCCTGATAAAACTGTTCGAGAACTGCTTTTTTATTGGTTTGACATCCTTGAATAATCGCTTGTCCCGCCGGACTTATTTGAACGTAAACTTCCCGGTTATTTTGTGGATTTCGTTCCCGAGTGACATAGTGTTTCTCTTCTAATATTTTGAGATGGCGCGTCACAGCCCCTTGATCAATCTTTAATACTTTTTGTAACTCCCCCTGCAAGACTCGCTCTTTTTTTGCGAGTATCTGCAAGATTTCATAACGGGTTAAGCTAATATCTGTTTTCCGCTCAAAACATTGAGTCATTTGGTTGCCTAAACTTTTTAAGAGAAACAACAGCTCTTCTGATTGTTTACTTTGCTCCACCTTCTTCACCTCGATTCACTTGACTTAACAACCGTTGACAAGTCAACGATTGATCTATCATAACTTAATTTGAGTGAAAAAGCAACTAAGATGATTTAGAAATCGAGAACGGTTGTTAGTCAAGTGCCCTTTCTAGAGTATGGAAAAAGCAATAAATTCTTAGATTTACAAGAATTTATTGCTTCTATTTCATTATTCTACTACAACAGTTAAAGTCGAATTTTTGCCACTATTATTACTAATTTTAATTTCCATTGTCCCTTTACTTTCTGCTGTTATTGCAAGTGGTTTTCCATCAAAAGAACGGCCTATCCTTTTACCATTACTTACGATTTCAATATCTCCATCCCAAATAGCATTTTCTGGGGAGACACTTACCTTAAACGTAAATGTCTCTCCCACTTTAAGTTTACCACCTTCCGGCCCGATTATTTCCATCTTTGCGGGATAGTTTACAAACTTCTCAATTACATTTACTTCTTGGATATATTCTTTACCCGTAATCAAATTTTTGAAAATTATTTTTGATTGGCCTGCAATAAGCCTATTATTAGGGTTCGCATATATTTCATACTTATCTATATTGAAATATTTAGTTTTTCCTTCCTCCCTAATTGATAACTCATTAGAATAGAAATCACCTAAAATATGATTTTCTTCCAGACCAGGTATACTCACTTCAGGCTCCCAATATTCCTCAGGTTCCAGGAGTGGCAGAATCTCACTCTCTCTAAATGCAAGTAAACGGACTGCACTTGTATCTATCCATTTTTCACTTGTATCATTCAAATTGGTATTAAAAGACCAATTAAAAACATTATGATAGTCATTCCTTGCTAATTGTTCTACAATACTAAAATACTCACCATACTCCTTAACATAGTTACATATTTTCACTTTATAATTTCCAATTTCTTTTATAGGAATTATTAAATTAGTCATATCATTTGGCAACTCACTGACATCATAATAATAATAATCTGTCGCCTCTATTGTTTTTCGTGTTCTCTGTCCAAATCTCTCATCACCTTTTGAAGTAGTACTCTTATTACTGTTTGAAGCCAACAAATCGAGTGAGGCCATTGTTTTTTTATCCTCGCGTTGAATTGTCACAATATAGCCCAGCTCATTTTTTTCTATCGGAAGAGCTAGATAGTCTGTTCCCGATGTATTAGTTTCAAAATAAGTTTTTCCTAGCTGGATTGTCTTAGCACTGCTTAACGTTTTTCCAGTTGGTTTTTCTATGTGAATAAAAGCTATACTTTTTTCTATATTACCAGTCTTTGCGCTAATTTGTACAATCCCTTCCCCTTTCGCAGTTACAACACCATTACTATCAACTGTTGCAAGACTATTATCATTCGACTTCCAGTCAACGTTGCCTAAAGTTCCATTTTCAGGATAAACTTTTATGCCTAGTTCCCTCTTTTCGCCAACTTTCATCGCCCATTTATTTTGAGAAGTAACATCTATTTTTGTTAAGGGAACACTGGTACTCTGATAAGTATCATCCACGTCAATCATACGAGTAGTATATTGATAGGTGAAGGGTTGACTATCTTTCATAACCCCTTTAACAGTAATCGTATATTTCGTATTACTTTCTATTTGAAAATCGTTGTTAGGCTTAAATATTAACGATGAATAGCCACCTGTTGCATAATATCCTGGCACCGCATTCCTCACCGAAACTTCACCACCACTGGAATCATTTGTTACTCTTGCAACTTTTCCCGTCCGTTGATTCAATATTTCAACTTCTGGATTAGCAGTAATACTATATTTTTTTTCATTAAAATGAATAGACCATCGCATATTTTTTTCGTATTTACTCTTTTTAGCTGGATCTGTACTATTTTTATAATCATCAGTGTTATATGGGTTTTCACGATTATATAATTGAAGCGGAAAATAGTCTTGTGTTGGCCATTGAGTAATAAAATCATCGGTATATCTTCCAGCAATGCCTTTATAATCACTTTTCGTATACAGTGAGGTATAAAAATTTTCAGAAGAATTAAAGCCTTCTTTAGAAGATTTCGCGTAACCTGCACCGAACGATACAGCTTGCATTCCCATAATTCCAGCACGATGTCCCGCGGTCTTATTATTTCCATAATCAGTAATAAAACTATCTAAATGGTAATTTAACGAATACTCTTTTATTGATGAATGAATATTTGATGCACTAGCCGACTCTCCCGCCGTAAGCCAAAAACTTTGCGGCATATCATTCGGCTTAGTTAAACTTGCCAATCCATGTGTTTGTGTTCTAACTGAAGCCATTCCAATGGCACCATGTTGAGCAAAAGAAACATCAGCTGTTGAAAGTGGAATAGCTTTCAGGTTCGCAAGCTCCCGATAAAAATTAAGTTGTTTGCTCAAAGTCTGCTGAATAACTGGATTAAATGTCCCTAAATCATATACACCATTCTCCAAAATTGGATTTTTAGTAAATTTACTAACCGTTGGTATATTCATTGCCTCATTGTAGTTCTTTTGAATTACTTTAATTTTGACAACTTCCTCTTCTGGTAAAACTATTACTTTCTTTGAAAATTTCTTTTTTTCATCATTATGTATTTCTTCACTAACTGGCTCTAATGCTTCTTCTGAAAATAAAGGCTCTTTCAATTGCTCAGCAGAATATACCGTTTCAAAACTCTTAGCCCCTAAAATAAACACCCCTAAAACCACGAGCACCTTTCCAAACCCTTTCATCACTAAAATCCTCCTTATTTTTAAAAATTATTAATTCAACTTACCTGAACTCCCTTTAACAAAATAAAAATATCACAATCTCAAAATGCAATGCAACTCTTTTCCTATCTTGTTCAAAAATGAGATCTTTTTAATAACAATTATTCCACTTAATGAAATTCGCTTTCCCGATAGCTAAACTATCAGTGTAAGCCGTTTGAACATTTTTTTATCACTAAACAATAACAGATAATTACGATCAACATTTTTTATAAGGATCTTTAATAGAACTAGCGATTTCTTTCTATTTTTCTCCAAAAAAAAACACAGATAGATTCATCTGTGTTTCTTTCATTTTCATCAATGTGTTGCAAAAATTTAACTATTCAACTTCCATTTCCAACGTCCACTCTATTTGAGTTGTTTGACTACCTGTTGCTTCAAAACTTGCTGGAATTGTTAAAGTTGGATTCAACTTAACCTCGTAATTTTCAGCTTTAGCTGTGCCGCTAGTAAACAAGTTTTTCTTTGTTTGATCGATTGACACGTTGCTGACAACTGATGCATTTGCTGAAGTACCTTTTAAGGTTACATTCATTTTTTTATCAAGGTAATTGGTATCTTTGTAATTGACACCAACTTTCCACCCAGTACTTTTATCCGTACGAGTATCATTAACTTTTACTTTAGAAACTGACTGGCTTTCATCTTCGACAGTCGTTTTGCTAGTTCCATCTAAAACGATTTCTTTAAAGACCATCTTAGCATCGGTTGAAATAGCACCAAAACTAACAGATCCCACTGCTTGTTTTTCTAATAACTTAATAGTCGCTTCGGATGTTCCTGTGGAAGGTTTTGGCGTTTCAGTATCTTGTTTCCACTTAGCAGTTAAGGTGATGTCTCCCTTTCTAGCAGGTGTAGATAATTCACTTTGTAAATACGACTCACCATTACTCCCACTCCAACCATCAAAAATGAAACCTTCTTTAATTGGTGCTTTAAAAATATTAGTTGCTATTCCCGTTGTAATGGCCGAAGTAAAAGTAATTTTTTCTACATGATCTGCAAAAAATGCCTGATAACCAAATGCTTCATTTACAGTTATCCCTTCAGGTAATCTAACTTCTACCAAACCAGAACCTTCAAAAACTTGATCTTCAATTGATGTTACAGTATCTGGAATGTTGATAGTCTTCAATAGTACGCAATCAAAAAATAAATTACGACTTAACTTAGTTATATTTGCTGGTAATACTGCACTTGATAACGACTTGTTTCCATTAAAAGCATATGCTCCTAAATTATTGACACTATTTGGTATTACTATTGCCTTCAAAGTCGTACAATTTTGAAAAGCAAACGTCCCAATTGTCTCAATACCTTCTTTCATAGTAACATTAGTTAATGATTCGCACCCCATAAAAGCTTGATTATCTATTGTTATTAAAGTGCTAGGCAAACTAATAGACTTGAGGCCAGTACCACTAAATGCATTTATTCCAATAGTACTAAGCCCTTCACTAAAGGTGACACTCTCCATCATTTTACGTTTGTAAAATGCGGCTCTGCCAACCTTTTTAATAGATTTGGGAATAGTCACAGATTTTACGGTATCTTTTTCATCTGAGAAAAGAACTAATCCTTGATCGGCAACCTCTGTTACAGTATATTCTATACCATCATTACTTACCTTTTCCGGGATTACTAAATTTTCAGGTAAACCATTTAAACGATGAGTAACAATCGCCACTTCTTTTGTCGTAGCATTCGTTACACTGTAGCCAATATTATTATTATCATAAAACTCAGCTGATGCCTTAACTTTTGCTTTTTCTTCAATCGGTACAATCGTCTCTTGGGTAACTCCTTCAGCTCTCACCTCAGAGCCGCCAATCGTCAAGGCTGCTGCGCCGAAAACTAATACACTACTAAATAAAATAATATGTTTTTTCATCATGATCTCCTTTTGTTCTTAGATTTCAGGTGTCAGCGTCCATTCTAGTCTCGCTGAATACTCACCACTTGTATTTAATGATGCAGGGATTGTTAAGGTTGGATTTAAGGTAACTTCCTTATTTTTAACGCCTGCTTCGTATTTCCCGCTGAAGACTAGTTGACTTCCAGTACCAACTGTTGGAGAGTTGTGCGTGTGAGTACCGCCACCAGAAACATTAGCACTTGCTAGTTTCAAGCTCAAACCATTTTCAATAAAACCATTAGCTGTAGTCGTTATGTCTCTAACATTAACAGTATATTTGCCTTCTTTGGCTACATTCTGGCGTGTGTCTGACAACTTAATTTTAGCTGTTCCTGGTGTGTTTTCTTTCGCTGTTAGTAATGCACCAGTTAATGTTGTATCCGCAAAATTAATTTTGGCACTGGTTGTCACATCAACAAAGCTAATAGCACCAGTAGGTTCAGTCGTGCCTCCCTCTTTAATCATGACAGATGCATCAGATGTTCCTGATTCAGCGTTAACTGCCATTGGGGCAATTAACATTGCTCCCGTACTTGCCACTATTAAACCTGCTAACATTTTTTTATTCTTCATCCTGTTTACCTCTTTCTGTTTTTATGAATACGGTCGTGGCACATAATAGAATGACACTTCCTAGTGATACCAGTTGCTTGTTTGTTGTCTCACCTGTTTGGGGCAATGTTTTTTTACCTGTACTGACTGTTTTACCAGTTGTTCCACTAGTCGTTTTACCAGTCGTTGTTTTACCCGTTGTTGTTGTGTTAGTGGTTGTATCACTAGTGGTAGTGTCACTGGTTGTCGTATCGTCAGTCGTTGACGATGATGACTGTGTTTCTGTGGTACCTGTTTCTTTGGGCTTAATGAGAATCGTGGCATCACTGAGACCGTTGTTTCCTTCAGTTTCAGCCGATGCTCGGTGACCTAAGGTGAAGCCTGATACAGCTAATAAAAAAATCAATACTTTTTTCGACTGTTTTTTAGTCCGTTTTCTTTTTTTCATTTTTTTAGTCTCCATTGTTTCTTTTGACTTTTCTTGCCATTTCTTCTGCCTGTATAACAAACACCCTATAACGAACACCGCCACCAGAAATGCTGCAGCTAGTCCATAGATTCCCAAATTGGTTTGTTTTTTGAAAACCAGTTCGTCATTTAATTCTTTTGCTTCTTTCCCCGTGATCTCAAACTCTTCTTTCCAAGTCTCATTAAGATCTTCTGCCTTAGCAGTCAGCTCTAGATAATACTTGCCTGCCTTAAATTCATTAGTGCCTAATGAAATGGCATAATCGAAGCTTGAGTTTGGTGCTAACTTCATCTCTTCTTGCTTTTCCTCATACACTGCTTGACCATTTTTCTTAAACACTTTAGCTTCAAGTGTTAACCCTCGCAAAATAGCAGCTTGGGGGTTTTGCAGGCGGGCTTTAATGACATTTTCAAAGCTTTGTTGGCCAATTGTGACCCCTTTAAAATTTAATTTATTTGGGATGACTGTGTCATTCTGCCATAGTTTAATTGGAATAACATAAGAAAAGACGTTGCTGATACCTGATTGTTTCTGGTTTTCTTCGGATAATTTTTCCGAGACCCGAATACCACCAAGAACAATACCATCAAAGGTTTCTCCTGGCATCGTCACAGCGACTTCTACTTTTCCGACACTACCTCCATCGACCTCAATCGTCTCCTCCACTTTAGCTAGATCTGTCAGCTGATGTTTTAAGGTCTGATCGTACTCCTTTGCGTCATGCTGGTATTCAATCACCCCATGATCATTGGTAATCGCATTTTCAATAACCGTTGCAAAAGTCATCTTTTCAGCTGTATTATTGTGAATTTCCAACTGCAAGGTCTGCTTGCCATCTGGGCTTAGTTGGATATCGAAATAATCGGCAACATCTTTTCGCTGATTTTCAGTTAGGAGTGGTTTTACGAAATACGTCGCCTGATTGTCCTCAGCATAAGCAACATTGGGTAGTATCAAAGAAAAAAGAACTGTTAGCAACCACCATCTTATTTTCTTCCCTTGTATAATTATCACCCCTTTTTAAACTATTGTAACACTCTCATTTTTAAAAGTCTATGTGATTTAGCCTGATGTCTTAGGAGCGGTTTAATTAAGCCATTACTGATCAGATTTGATCTTGCTTTCGCCCCTTGTGATTTCGGCTGACAATTCGATTATTTTATGTAATATCCGTTATGTTATACAATGGAATTAGCGCAATAGTCAAAGACTCAACATAAGGTTCTGTTATCTTTCACCAACCAAGCTAGCACTGCTACAACCGTCATCTTACAAGGAGGAATCATCATGAAAAATAAATTACTCTGGGTCCTTTTGGTTTTTACCCTGATTTTAACCGCCTGTCAACACCCAACAAATGAACCTAACCAAGAATCCACCGCCAGCAGTTCACTTTCTGAAAGCACCACTGGGGAAACTAGTACCACCTCGACCAGTTCTAAAGCATCTGAACAAGCAATAAGCGACCCGGAAAAACAAGCTCAAGAGATACTCAAATCATTGACGGAAACCTTAGCGACTGCTTTACCGCAAAAAATATTAACGGCAAATGATGGTCAGTTCTTAAGTGCCACCATAACCCAAGACCATTCTCTAACAGTGAATTATTACGCCGAAGACCATCCTATTCCTTTAAATGATACTCAATTACAATCATTAACAGCGATCGCCCGCTTCGTCAAAACAACTTACGCCACTGAAGCAGAAGCAAAAGAAGCCGTCAACTACGTCCCAGTTAACACCGCTGGTCAAGCAGTCGATTTAGGCCACGCCATCACTGGTTATCAAGATGCTGGTGCCGGCTCTGTTTTCTTAAGTTGGCAAGAGGGCAACTGGTCCTTATCGGTTCGCGGCATTAACTTAGAGGGGGAAGATCCACTACCACTAGCCAAAGAGGTTGTGGCACAACTTGAAAAGGTCAGTCTCCCTGCCCCGAAAATAGTGGGACAAATCAACTTGCAAGTCTCCAATAAAGAGGGGGCTATGGGCGCTAACACGCTCACTTGGCAGGAAGGGAACGTGGTCTACTTGCTTGAACATCACGAGCCTCTCCAAGTGATTGAAATGGCCTTATCCTTAAACTAAAACCAACCCCAACAGCTTTCCCTCTTATCGGGGAAGCTGTTGGGGTTGATCATTCATGAACGTAAGTGTCAAGGACGGTCAATTGAGTTAACCGATTCTTTTGTAATTTTCCTAATGAATTGCGAGGTAAGGCCGCTACTTGATAATAGACTTTTGGTCGCTTAAAAGCACCTAAGTGGGGGCCGATCTGTTTGTTCAGGTCTATCGCTTTTAATGGCGTATTATTTTGAGTTACCACATAAGCCACAACCTTTTCCCCCCAATAATCATCCGCCTCGCCAATGACGGCTGCCTCTTTGATGCCTACCACTGCTTGCAAGACGTTTTCCACCGCTAAAGGATAGACATTTTCGCCACCAGAAATTATCAACTCTTTCTTGCGGCCTACCACATACAGAAATCCTTCATCATCCAAATAGCCTAAATCCCCTGTTATAAAAAAGCCATCGGCTGTTTTGGCCATCTCCCCATTCAGATAACCTGGGGAAACATTGGGACCTTTAATCAAAATCTCGCCAACGCCAGCTTCGCCCTCCCTAATTTTGACTTCAACAGGAAATAAGGGCTGACCACTAGAACCTTGTTTGCGCTTGGCATCACGGCTGTTTAAAGCCAATACTTGCGACGCTGTCTCCGTCATGCCAAATGATTGAATAACAGGTAAATCAGCTTTATGACATTGAGCCAATAAAGGGGCGGTCATGGGAGCTCCTCCTAGGAGAAGGCAGCGCAAAGAGCGATTGCTCAAGAAGGCTGGCTGTTTCAATAAAGCCGTTAACATGGTCGGCACTAAAGACAGATGAGTGATCTGTGCGGTATTAACTAGTTCCCCAATTAATGTCGGCTCAAATTTTCCAACTAAATACACCGTATTGCCATATAGAAGGCTTTTATTCATGATGGAATAGCCACTAATATGATACAGCGGCACTGTCAACAGCCAGCGATCCTCAGGTAACATGCCTAGGTTTAACGCTGATCCTAAGGCGCTGGCCAAGTGATTCCCAAAAGTTTGTTTTACCCCTTTGGGAACGCCAGTAGTACCTGAGGTAAACATAATCGTGTTAACCTGTGACGGTTCGTAATGAGTAACTGGCACAAAATCACCCGTGAGCTCCCCTGAACTTTGCCAATCTCCCAAGACGACGTTTGGACATTCAAGAGTGGCTACTTGCTGGGAAAACTCCTTCTCATAAATCACCAGCTCCGCTTGCGAAATATTGATTTGCTGACGGATTTCACTTGAGCTTAAGCGATTGTTTAAGATTACCACTTCCACCATTAAATGGTGAAAGGAAGCCAGTAGCAAATAAAAGTCAGCGGTATTCCCACCAATTACCGCCACTCGTTTTAATTCAGGAGCTTGGTGATGGATCTTGGTAGCTAATTTAAGAGTTGTCTCCGCCAACTCACGAAAAGTCCAGCACTGCTGATCAGCTACTAATGCGATGTGATTGGGGCTGAGACGCCCGCGTTTTATTACCCAATTTTCCATGATTACGGGAATTTAGGGAATTGATCGAAATCAGGCTCGCGTTTTTCCAAAAAGGCATTTTTCCCTTCTTTGCCTTCATCGGTTGTGTAATAAAGCATAGTGGCATCGCCAGCAAATTGTTGCAAACCAGCTAAACCATCTGTGTCAGCATTCATGGCTGCTTTAATAAAGCGCAAAGCTGTCGGACTCTTCTTCAACATTTCCTCTGCCCAAGAAATCGTCTCCGCTTCCACTTGATCCAATGGCACAACCGTGTTAATCCAGCCCATTTCAAGTGCTTCCTGAGCGGAGTACTGTTTGCACATGAACCAGACTTCTTTAGCCTTTTTATGACCAATCACACGAGCTAAATAACCTGAACCATAACCAGCATCAAAACTGCCCACATTTGGTCCTGTTTGCCCAAAGACCGCATTATCAGCTGCAATCGTTAAATCACACACTAATTGCAACACATTGCCCCCTCCGATTGACCAGCCTTTAACCATGGCAATAACCGGTTTTGGAATAACACGAATCAGACGTTGCAAGTCCAGTACATTTAAACGGGGAATATTATCTTCGCCAATATAGCCACCGTTCCCTCGAACACTTTGATCTCCTCCAGAACAAAAGGCTTTGTCGCCTTCACCTGTTAGAATAATTACACTGATTGAGGCGTCATCTCTTGAAATCGTAAATGCCTCAATCATCTCTGAGACAGTCAATGGTGTAAAGGCATTATGCACCTGCGGGCGGTTAATTGAAATCTTCGCAATCGCCCCTTGTTTTTCAAATAAAATATCTTGATACTCTTTAATAGTTGTCCAATTCATCAGCTGAACTTCCTTTCCATAACTACCATATTATACACGATTTCGCCTAAAAGTTTGAAGGAAAAGCATTTTTGTGGTTTAATGAAACGATACAACACACATAACAATCAACTGGAAAGTATCAGATACTTTCTACTAATAAAAAGAGGGAAACCATGACTATGATGGAGTTTTTAGGAATTAAAGAAGAATTAGTATCAGGGGATAAAGTCATTCTTTCCTTGCCGATCACTAAAGAGTTACTGCAACCTTACGGCTTAATGCACGGAGGCGTCTCCGCTATCTTAGCCGAGACAGCTGCCAGTCTTGGGGCCAAAGCTGGACTTGAATCAACTGGTAAGATACCTGTCGGCATGGATATCCAGACCCGTCATCTCAAAAGCACAGGTCTCGGCTCAATCACCGCTACCGCTTTACCACTTAGTCGAGGGAAAAAAGTCCACGTCTGGGAAATTACCATCACCGATCAAAAGGGTGTCACCATCAGCCACAGCACCTGTAGTTTAATGATTATCGACCAACCAAGACACGCCTAAAAACAGCGATTAATCCCTATCGATTAATCGCTGTTTTTTTAGAAATTAACTTCTGCCCACATCAATTCTGTTTTATCTCGCAACTGATCGATTTCTTGCTGATGTTCTTTCAGACTTTCAACAATTGCTGCTTTGGTTGTTTTGGTATAAGCAGATTGGTTTAAGGTCTCATCAAACTGATTAGCTTTGTTCAGCCAAATATCAGAGACAGGTGAATCAAACAATAATAGTTTGACTTGTTTGTCACTGGTCATCGTTAACATCATTCCTTGTTGAGTGGTAGTAATCGCCAAGGGTTGAGGTCGGTCTAAAAACCGCGGCCTTTTTTTCTCAATATTATAGATCGTTTTCCCATCCATATCAGCTAGCGTATAGCCTGTCGGTGACGTTTCCCAACTAGCTAACTCGTTATATTGAGCGGTCGCTTGTCGATACCAATATAAATTGACTCCCATAAAAACAAGTAGTAAGACAGATAGTGCCAAAATACCTTTCATCACAAACCTCATTCGTTTACTGCTTTTTGAAACTGATTCAACCATGCTGACATCCTCCCGTAATAATGTGTCCAGGGATATCTCCAACAAATCGCTGAGTGTCACAATCATCCGTAGATCTGGATAATTACGTCCCACTTCCCAGCCTGAGATCGTTGAGCGAGACACGTTTAGCAAGGTCCCAAGTTGTTCTTGAGTTAACTCTTTGCGCAGACGGTATTCCTTAATTTTTTCACCGATTTGCATCTGTACACCCCCTTCTTTTTCATTATTGGGCATGACTATAAAAAACACTAGCCACTTATCTCGTCAGGCTTATTTTTCGCCTGACACGTATCGTGTCACCTTTAATTGCAAGGGATTGTCACTTGTGCTCACAGGAGAAAAAATAACAACCTTATCGAATTATAGGAAGCTGACGATGAACGTCACTCACTTGTTGAAAGGCCCGACCAATATCAATTAATTTTTGCTCAGAAAAACGATTGGCGATCAACTGAATCCCAATAGGTAAGCCTGTTTTTTGCGAAAATCCAATTGGCATCGTCAATACTGGCACCCCTCCATTAGAAAAAGGTTTATTGAAACGTGGAGACCCTGTCGTCTTTAGTCCTTGCGGTGCTGTGGTCGGCGTTGCTGGCGTCACTAAAACATCCACTGCTTGCAATAATTCAAATAGTTGTTGCTGATAATCCCATCGTAGCGCTTGCGCCTGTAAATAATCAGTCGCAGTATAAGCTAAGCCGGCTTCAATGTCAGCCCTTAATTCAGGGCTGTATAGTTCTTTCTGTTGCGGATAGTCCCGATGATAGGCGGCCGTTTCAGAATCAACAACAATGCCATGGGCTTCATTTGCTGCCGCAAATAATTTAGGCATTTGAGCGGTGCCAATTGTAAAACCACATTTTGCAAGGAGTCGAATAGCCGCTTCAAAAGCCTGCATCACCTCTGGACTGCCTTGAAAATAGTCATCCGTTACAACAGCCAGATGGTAAGAGTTCTCCCCTAAGGACAATTTCTGCTTTCTAGCTGAAATCGTTGTGTCATCTCTGCTATCCTGACCAACTAATTGATTGTAAACCAACGTGACATCCTCCACCGTCCTCGTAAAAATCCCCACAGTGTCAATGCTCCAGCTGGCTGGAATAATTCCTGATTTTGATAGTTGACCATAAGTTGGTTTCAAAGCTGTCACTCCAGTATAAGCTGCAGGCCGAATAACTGACCCTGAAGTCTGGGTACCTATCGCAAATAATGCCATACCACTGGAGACCGCTGCCGCTGAACCTGAACTGGAACCTCCAGGTGTATGCTCATTGTTCCAGGGATTACAAGTAGCGGGTGCACCGCCTCCGCTAGCAAATTCTGCCGTGGTAGTCTTACCAAAAAGGAGGGCTCCCGCCGTCGTTAATTGTTCAATAACAGTGGCATCACGAGTGGGAATAAAACCATTCAACGTTTTGGAGCCGGCTTCCGTTGGGATTCCCTTTGTATAAATGATATCTTTTACCCCATAAGGGATACCAGTTAGTGTTGCCCCTTTGACTAAGCCTTTCTGATCTATTTCAGCGGCTCTTGCCAATAAGGTTGCCACTGGCTGAACGTAAGCCCAAGCCTTGATTTTCGGTTCTAATTTAGCTTGTCGCTGGATAAAAAACTCGGTTAACTCACGAACAGACAACTCTTTTTTCTGCAATTTGGCAACTACCTTAGCAATCGTTAGTTCCTCAGCAATCATCGCTTTCCCTACTTTCTATTTTAAACCTTTAACAAGTGTTGGATAAATTTCTTTTAAGAAATAAGTGAGCGCCAGTCGTTCATGCTTCACCATCTTGTCTGGCAATGCTTCTGGAGCGAAAAAAAGACAATTCGTCGTTTCATTCGTCTCAGTAATGATCTCTCCAAAATAGTTTTCCGTGTAAAAACAGATCATCACAAACGAGCACTGGTCACCATTAGGATAAGTATAGAAACAGTCTTCACCACTGAGCACATTGTACAGAGTTACCTCTTTTGTCTGTAAGCCAGTCTCTTCCAATAGTTCTCGCTTAGCCGTCTCTTCAACGGCTTCATTTACTTCAACTGAACCAGCAGGTAACCCCCAGAACTGGTTATCACTTCGTTCTATCATCAAAATCTCTTTTCGCTCGTTCAAAACGATCAACGATACTCCAGCAACAACTAAAGGGATATGACCAACCCGTTGTCGTAAGTCCATTAAATACTCCATCTACTTCCTCCTCCTTAGTCAATCCGCAGGTTGACTTATCTGCTTGTCCATTAATTATACCAAATTTAGTAGTTAGACTGGCAATTTTGTAACCAAAAAAACGCCGGAGATAGTTAATCCCAAACGTTTCTCCGCTAACTGTTAGTTTCATCATAATTTGATCGGTTAATACTAGATAGTTTCCATTACATAATCCTTCTTCATCGTTAAACTTTCCGCTGAAAAAAAGCTGAAAGTGTCTCTCTTGAGTCTTACTCCTTACCTTGAACCTCTCATGACTAAAGTCACAAGATTCTTGGGAAAAAAGCATACTTGATAGCGTATTTCTTTACTATCAGCGGTGTCTTTTATTTACCAAGCTATCCCCGCAGTTCCTACGGTTAGTGAGTTTATCTAGGCTAATCTTAGACCTTCGGTCAAGATATTGATACTAGCATTAATATCTCGATCGTGATGAGTATGACAAATAGGACAAGTCCATTCTCTCATTTCAAGAGATTTCTTGCCGTCTTTATGGCCACATGCTGAACAAATTTGACTAGATGCAAACCATTTGTCTACTTTGATTATTTCACGCCCATACCAGTCAGCCTTGTACTGTAATTTAGTCACAAAACTGGACCAAGAGACATCGGATATACTTTTGGCTAGCTTATGATTACGCAACATCCCTTTTGTGCTTAAGTCTTCAATACAAATAATATCGTGATTTTTGATGATTTCTGTACTCAACTTATTTAGAAAGTCACTGCGTTGATTCCTTATTTTTTCAGACAGTCTAGCTACTTTTCGCTTTTGTTTTTGATAATTTTTAGCTTCAAACAAATCAATCCCGTTCTGTTTAGCTAATGATGCCCGTTTTGATAACTTCCGTTGTTCACGCTTTAGTTTCTTTTCCATTTTAGCTGCGAATTTATTGTTAGTGATTTTTTGACCATTAGAAAGAATCGCAAAATCTGTAATACCTAGATCAATCCCCACTGTTTTGTTTGCTGTTGGGAACTCAGTTATTTCCTCTTCACATTGTAACGATACGAAAAATTTACCACTGGCATTTCTACGGACAGTGGCACTTAAAATACGACCATTAACGTCACGACTCTTAGAAAATTTAACCAATCCTAGCTTAGGTAATTTCACCTTATTGCCTATAATAGCCACATTATTGTTTGTGTTTTTTGTGGTATAACTTTGAACAGGATTTTTCTTGCTTTTAAACTTAGGGGATTGAGTTTGTTTGTTGAAAAACCGATCAAATGATTCAGCTAAATTCTTAATAGATGATTGTAACGCGATACTATCAACTTCTTTTAACCATGATGTCTCTTCTGATTTTTTCATAGAAGGTAACATGGCAGAACACTTGCCATAAGATAAACCTTTACCCGTTTCCTTAAAGGATGTCTTCCAAGCATTTAACATATAATTATAGACAAATCTAGATGACCCCATTGTTTTATTGATTAAGATTTCCTGCTCGACGTTCGGGTACAATCTAAATTTATACGCTTTATGTCGTAACATTACCATTCACCTCGTTTGCTACTAGTTATTTCTTTTTTTGATGTTGTATGTAGTGTCTAATTTGCTCGTCTGTATTTTCACTAACTGTCGCGACAAAGTAGCTAGGAGTCCAAAGATGACCACCCCACAGACGCTTTTTAAGTTCGGGATACGCTTTCAACAAGAGCCGTGCAGACACGCCTTTAAATGCTTTCATTATATTAGGAATATAATGTTGAGGTTTGCATTCAATAAGTAAGTGAATATGGTCTTTATCTGACTCCATCTCAATGATTTGAATATCATTATCTAATGCAATCTGGTTTAATAATTTTTTAACATATGTATCAATGTCTCCGTGCAAAATATGATGTCTATATGTCACACACTAAACTAAATGATACTGTATAGAATAGACATACCCGCGACCATGATGTACTTCTGACATGAAAAAACCTCCTTGGAAATAGTTTAACATATGTCATCGTTAAATTCCAAAAAGATTTTAATAGATATGATATCGGTTGTTCAACATAGCTAAAACTATGCCACAACTGAAGCCGATTCATCTACACGACTAAAGTCGCGAGTGTTCTCGGCTATTGCATAAATAAATGATCCCGCCCTATTTCTCTCCTCGACGATAGTATATAGGTGAAAAACGGAAAACCTGCTGATTGTCTGTCTGATTGTTTAGACAGTCGATAATTTTGGTACAAATCTCAGCGATAGGGTGTTCGATCGTCATATAGATATCATCAAATAAATCAAACAATTCTAAGCCATCCACTGTGACAATATCAAAGTCTTTCCCATGGTAATGATACTCTTTTAAGGCTCTTAACAAGATTTTTAAGCAAGTATCATTTGAAGCAATAAACGCTGTTGGTACATAATTTTTACTTTTCAGTAATGTTTCTAATCGTTTTTTTAAGGTGGCTTCGCTGCCTGAAATAACGGTAGGCAAGACGCTCTCCTCTGAGGTCATGGCTTGATTGAAAGCTTGCAAACGTTCAACCCGCGGAGTCAAATACTCCACCAATGGCAGACTTAAGTAGGCTATTTGCTTATTTCCTCTGGCAACTAAGCTGGCGACACTCTCGGTGATGGCCTCTTGATTGTCTAGCAATACGCAGGCCCCTTTTTCTGAAGGGAGCCGATCCACATAAACGGTGGCAATATTATTGCGTTTCAATAATTGATAATGCTCTGGATTATTACTAACAGGGAAAATGACCACTTGATCCACGTCTTGGGAAATAGCCTGTTCGATCAGTAAACGTTCTTTCTTTTCATCGTCGGCTGAGTTGGAAATAATCACATGAATCTTTTCAGAATTCAAGCGTTTATCCATTTGTTGGACAATCTGTGTTGAAAAGGAGCTTTCTAAGTTTGCTACGATAATATTAAGCACGGTAATTTTTTTAAATTTCAAATTTCGAGCGCTACTTTTAGGAATGTAATTGGTTTCCTTGATGATTTTCTCGATTTTATCCTTGGTTTTGGCGCTCATAAATTTATAATTATTATTTAAATATTGCGACACAATGGTCTTAGAAACACCGGCCATTTCAGCAATATCTTTAATTGTTACTTGTCCCATTGTTGCCACCTTCTTTTTTTATCATGCCAGTTTTTCTGGATCAACTGATTTACCTAAACATTTTTTAATCAAAAAAACTATGAATGCTGTTTTACTTAGCATTCATAGTTTACCATTAGTACAACTCGACTATCAACTCAATTTCCACTGGTGTATCAAAAGGCAATGTATTAGTGCCAATTGCCGATCTGGCATGGCGGCCTTTTTCACCAAAAACATCTACTAAAAGCTGAGACGCACCGTTAATCACATAAGGTTGTTCAACATAATCATCAGTCGAATTGACAAATGCTAGCATTTTTACCACTTGTTTAATTCTATCCAAATCGCCTAATTCTTTTTTCAACACTGACAAAAGATTAACCACGACTTGTTGGGCAGCTGCTTGACCTTCCTCTAACGTCAGATCCTGCCCCAACTTGCCAGCATAAAGTAACTTCCCATTACGGCGACAGTCGCAACCTGAGGTATACAACACCTTGCCAACAATTTTTGCTGGGACATATTCGGCGACTGGTGTTGGTACTTCTTCTAAAAATAATCCTTTACTAGCTAACACTTCTTCGACTTTTGACATCTTCATCACATACTTTCTATTGAGTTTTGCCGCGAGCGGCGACTGATACGGCTTGTTGATCTAAATAATAGACATCATATAAATTAATGGTACTGCAAATATGATTGGGAATAATCTCTAAACGATCGCCGACTTGAATGGTTTCATCGGTTATCAGCAAAACGCCATGTTCTTCATTCATGCGCTCAAAAATCACCTTTGGATAGCCCTTTACCTGACCAAAGCCCCTTATAAGAGTCGGAAAAATTGTCGGTTGAACATCTGTGGCAAAAGCTTTACTGCCACCATCGATGATAAGTCGGTTGCCATGTCTGCTCACGACCGTCACAAGGACGGTTGCCGCGCAATCAACTTGATGGCACACGCCATAAGACAGTTGCATGGCATCGTTAAAGACATAGGTACCAGGGCGAACTTCGGTTACACCTTCCACAGCCAAAACACCGGCAATACTCAAAGAGGAACCGACACTCACATCCTCAATCTGGATTCCCGCTGCTCTAAGCTCTTTAGCCAAGGTAACCATCGCCGTTCCTTCTTCAATACCTGCAGAGTAGGCATCTTTTGTGGCCGTGCCATCTAATAGTTTAGAGCCGCGATACGTATAAATCCCTGTTAAGTTAAGCTGTTTAAACTGGCTGACAGTTTTGGCAAATGGGAGGGCTTCCTCCAGTTCAACACCTGTTCGTGCCAACCCAGTATTGATTTCCAAACGGACCTCCACAGAGATACCCGCGGCTTCAGCCAAGCGATTCAACTGTTCTGCCCCCGTCACGGTGTCCACACTAAAGATGAAACGCTCACTTTTTTGAGCCAGTGCTAGGCCTCGATTTATTTTGTCCGTTGAAACCAAAGGATAAGCTAAAAAGATATTGCGAATCCCCCCGTCAATCATGACTTCTGCTTCTCCAAGCTTGGCAACAGTAATCCCAACAGCGCCGTAAGCGAGCTGCCGTTTGGCAAGCTCAGGATTTTTATGAGTTTTAATATGAGGCCGTAGTTGAGTGCTTGGCGCATTCGCAACTTTTTCTGCCATCTGTGCCAAGTTATTCTCTAAAATCTGTTGATTAATCAACACTACTGGTGTTTCCATTAGCTCACGTCTTTTCTAAATTTAAACTTTTTCCAAGGGGTGATGTACGCCATCATAAAGGCTTCCTCTTGAGGAATGCGACCAATGACGTTCCACTGTCCTTGATTCTCTCGTTCTTTTAAGGCAATTTGTAATTCACCTGCATAAATCCCATAAGACTGATTAGCGATCACTATATCTCCTCTTTGGATTTTTTGCTGGCGCGGATTCTCGGCAATCACCTGCTTCTGATATTTGGAGCGGGGAGTCGTCGAACGCACCATGTAATTGGAAATATCTCCCCGTTGGAAGTGCAAGACGTCAAAACAAATTGCTTCTTCAATCGGGCTTAATTTGTCTGCCAACTCAATCGTCAAGGTCACAACATTGGGATTAATCAGAGCCAAAGCTTTTAGTTCTGACTCTGAGGCAAAAGCATTGCCGACAATGATATCATCAATCTCCGAGCAAGCCCACATGGCGCGAGCTTGTAGCTCCATCGGTAAATAGCGGTCGCGTTCAAGAGTCGGCTGCCCCTCACTAATGTCCCAGGGCCCATACTGGGCTCCTTGGGAGGTCACAAAAGCGGCAGTATGAAGCCCTTTTTCATGAAATTTACGAGTTGTCTCAATGAAAAAATCCTCGTCCAACCCTGTATAGGCTTGGGGATAAAAGTTATGACAACCCACAATCTGTTCTTTGTTAGGCTCAAAATCCAATATATTGGAAACATAACTCGTATCGTTACTTAAATTAACCTCAATCAATAATTTTTCTGGATTATAGGACATCAGCGCTTCTTCTGATCCTGAAAAACTACGGTCTAAACGAAAACCTGCCGCCCCTAGCTCTTGAAAGAAGGATAGATCGTCTAACTCAATTCCCATTTTGGCAAAAAATGAAGCATAGACATCTACATAGGTGGCCATTCCTTTTTGATTGCCATACGCGATTAAAGGTTGATAGTTAGCCAAGAGCTCTTCCTTACTCAACTCCGGTGATAAAAAACAGGTAAAGATTCGACTGTAACCATATTTAGCGGCCAAATCAATGTAAGCCATGTTTTCAGCATCTGTGGTTTTTTCTGGATAAATCGAAATCCCTAACTGCTTACTCATGTGACTCGCCTACTTCAATTTGATTTAAGTATTGTTTTTCCGCCGCCTTAAGGAATGGCATATAACAAACAATCGCCACAATAAAGTTCACTAAGGCTAAGGCGCCCCCACGCCAAGAACCCGTTGCCAAGAAGCCACCTATAATGGGTGGTGTAGTCCAAGGAACCATGACGACGGTTTTTGGCACTAATCCCATGCTCAATGCAGCATAAGAAATAACGGTTAAGATCATCGGGATGACTAAGAAAGGAATAAATAAAATGGGATTTAAGACAATCGGAAAGCCAAACATCACCGGTTCATTAATATTAAATATCCCAGGTGCTAATGATAATTTCGACACCACCGAATACGGCTTATTGCGTTTAGTAAAGAGGAGCACGCTGACGACTAAGGCCAAAGTGGCGCCCGTTCCCCCTAAATAGATAAAGGAATCAAAGAACGGTTTCGTGACGATATTCGGAATAGCCACACCATTTTGGAGAGCCGCAATGTTTTGATCAATGGCAGGTAAATAGACACTTTGCATGATCGGTTCTAAGACGCTCCCACCATTTAAACCAAAGAACCAGAAAAGATGATTTAGCAACACGATAATTAGAGCAGTTGGCAGTGTATTAGCCATTTTAACGATCGGGGCTTGCAATAGATCGTAAAAAGATTGATGAATATCACTGACACCAAAGAGGTCGAACAGGACTTTAAGCAAACCAAAAATAATAATCGTTAAGATTGCCGGAACTAAAGAGGCAAATGATTTAGAAACAGCTGGCGGTACACCATCGGGCATTTGAATTACCATCTTTTTGTTATTGCTTAAACGAATAAAAATTTCAGCTGAAATTAACGCAACGAAAATGGCAATAAATAAGCCTTGTGCGCCCATCCAAGAAAATGGTAACCCTAAATTTCCACCTTCTTCATTTTTTAATGGCAACATAATGGTCACCAAGGATGTTAAGGCAATCGCGCCAGTAGTAATTTGATCCTTACCGTAATTTTTTGCCAAAGCCGCCGCAATCGTAAAGGTTACCACTAAGGACATGATGTTAAAACTGCCTTGAGAAATATAACCTGCTAAGGTTTTCCATGAATCACCACCAAAGATACTGTTCATCATGTTTTGATACGCTTCAATCGGTAAATTATTCACCAAAACAGCTAATGACCCGATAATCATCATCGGCATGATGACGACAAACCCATCTCTAACAGCAACTAAATGCCGTTGAGCGCCGATTCTCGAGGCAATCGGCACAAACTTTTCATCTAAAAAATTGATAAACTTATTCATAATCAATCTCCTTTTCCCACATATTTATTTTTACATTAACCGGTTAATATAGACTGTAAACGTTTTTCATTTATTTGTCAATATTTTTTATTTTTTTAACAGCAACCACAAAAAAACTAGCGACTTTTTAATCAAAAAATCAACTAGTTTTTTTCAATTTAATAGACTTATTCTACAATTCTTCACCATTTGATGCGATTACTTTTTTATACCAATCAAAAGAATCTTTTTTATACCGATTGCCTGTTCCCCGTCCTAAATCATCAAAATCAACATAGACAAACCCATAACGTTTTGACATTTCAGCTGTACCCGAACTAACTAAATCAATCGGCCCCCAGGGTAAGTACGCCATCACTTCCACACCATCTTTAACTGCTTCTTTCATGGCCTTGATGTGCTCTCTTAGATAATCAATCCGATACTGGTCATGAACGGTCCCATCAACAAAAAGATCTTCATAACCAAACCCATTTTCAGCCACCATTAACGGTTTTTGATAACGATCCCAGTACTGACTCATGCAGTAATAAAACCCAAGAGGATCGATGGTCCAGCCCCAATCATTACCGGTCAAGTAAGGATTTTCAGTAATATCTGCCGCGTCCATCGTATTTTTCTCCGCATCGACTGTTCGTGAATAATAATAAGAAAAAGCTAAAAAATCACTGGTATTATTCTTTAGTAATGTTTGATCTGCCTCGGTTATCTTTACCTCAATGCCCTGCTCGTTAAAATAACGAAGCATTGATCCGGGATACGCCCCTCTTAAAGCCACGTCTGAAAAGAAGTATTGCATACGATTGCGCTTCATAGCAAAGGTCACATCTTCTGGTTTACAGGTTCGTGGGGCAAAGGTGCAGTCCGCCAACATAATTCCAATTTGATTCTCAGAATCAAGGGACTTAGCGATTTCCTTCAGTTTAGCATTGATCAAAAACTGATGGTGAATCGCTTGATACTGGGCTTCTTCAAAGTTATCACTGCCATCAGTTACTAATCCTAGGGACTTGAAACCACAATATTGAATCAAATTGATCTGATTAAAGGGAATCCAATATTTGACCTTGCCAGCATAACGTTTTAACAACGTCTCGCCGTAATGAACCATATAATCAATGACTTGCGGATTTTTAAACCCTCCTAGCGCGACAATATTCAGTGGAATATCGTAATGAAGCATGGTCACAATCGGCTCCATCCCATTGGCAATCACTTCAGCGATCACCTTGTCATAAAAAGCTAAGCCCGCTTCATTTGGCTGGGCCTCATCCCCTTGTGGAAAAATCCGCGGCCAAGCAATCGACAAGCGAAAGGCGTTAAATCCCATCTCTTTCATCAGACGGATGTCCTCTTTGTACCGATGATAAAAATCATTGCCATGTCGCTTAGGAAAATAAGCCTCTTGATCTTTTAACGCGGCGGCTAAACTAGCCCGCGTATGTTCATTTTCAACTAGCTCTTTGCGATTCAACCCAGGTTCATAACGGTGAATATCAGAGGTTGACAGAGAACGGCCATCCACATCATACGCTCCCTCAATCTGACAGGCCGCCGTTGCACCGCCCCATAGAAAGCCCTCTGGAAACCCCTTTTCTAATGGATACATTATCATCATTCCTTTCGTTTAAACTAATTGACTGCCATTTGAAGCAATCACTTGCTTATACCAGTCAAAACTTTTTTTCTTGATTCGCTGACCCGTTCCTTTGCCTTGATCATCATAATCCACATATATAAACCCGTAACGCTTACTCATCTCCGCAGAAGATGAACTCACAATGTCAATCGGTCCCCAAGCGCAATAGGCGATTAGTTCAACGCCTTCTTCGGCACAGCGTCTAAGCTGTTCAATGTGCTGACGGTAATAATCAATTCGATAATCGTCATTAATTCTTCCCGACTCTACTTGATCAATGGCGCCAAAACCATTTTCACCGATTAACAATGGCACTTGATAACGATCCCAGTATTGTGACAAACAATTATAAAAACCTAAAGGATCCATCCGCCATTCCCAAGGTGTTGGTTCTAAATAAGGATTTTGTTCAAAGGTGTTAGGATCCATTGAATTGGTTGCCGCGCTGATTGTTTTACTTGCGTAGTAACTGATGGCTAAAAAGTCCATCGTATTTTCCTTTAATAAGGTTTCATCTCCTGGTTCGAACTTAATGGCTAGTTGCTGATCGGCAAAATACTTCAGAGCATACCCTGGATATTGGCCACGCAATTGAACATCGGCAAAGAAATACTGCATGCGATTACGGGCCATAGTTAAAACCACGTCTTTAGGGTCGCAAGTCGCTGGATAAAAGGTACAATCCGCTAACATCGTGCCGATTTGAGCGGCGGGATCAATTATTTTTCCGAGGGCCTTGGTTTCAGCCGCTGCTAAAAATTGATGGTGGACAGCTTGATACATCAACTCCTCCATATTATCTGATTGCCCATCGTAAATCCCCAAGGAGCCAAATTGAACAATCGGCACTAAATTCACCTGATTAAAAACAATCCAATACTTAACTTTCCCTTTGTAACGTTTCAATAACACTTCGGCGTAGCGCTTGAAAAAACCGATCACTTGGCGATTAGCAAAGCCCCCGTATTCAGTAATTAAGTTCAAGGGGATATCGTAGTGGCTCATGGTGATAATCGGTTCCATACCCAAGCGAATAATCTCATCGATTAACCCATCATAAAATGCTAGACCGGCCTCGTTAGGCACTAATTCGTCGCCATTCGGAAAAATTCGCGACCAGGAAATGCTGGTTCTAAAGGTCTCAAAACCCATTTCCTTTAACAGCGCCAAATCCTCCTTATATGTATGATAAAAATTAATCCCATGTCTTTTAGGGTAATAGCCAACGGTATCATTAATAGCAGCGGCTATTTCTGCAAGAGTCCCACCTCCCTCTTTTTCAATTGCGCTGCGATTGATTTGCGGGTCATACAGATGAATATCGGAACTGGATAAACCTCTGCCATCTTTGGCATACTCTCCTTCAATCTGACAAGCAGCCACTGCGCCGCCCCAAAGAAAATCTGATTTAAAACCTGATGGTGTTGTTTTCATTCACTCTACCTCTCCTCGTACGCGAGAAGGCTTTCTCTTTTATTTTGTTAAAATCAGCTCAAACATCTCAACCAGCACTTTTGTTAACCGCAATTCACTGGAAATTGTCATCATCGTATCTTGTGCATGAGTAAATAACAGACTAGGCTCGTGTTCGATTCCCCGAGTTTCGTCTTGAATGACTTTCGTTTGTGATTGATGGGCTTTGACAATTTTATCGTGAGCCTCGCTTAATTTTAATGTCGCTTCTTTAAATTCTGCCTTTTTGGCGTGTTCAATGGCTTCATTTGCTAACACTCGAGCATCCCCGGCATGTAGGATGATTTGCATCGCAACTGGTACCAATTCATTGTCTTCCATAGACATGGATTTTCCCCCATTCGCTACATTTATTTTTCTTCGGCAAGCACTTGTTTTTCATATACTTTAAAAAATGGCAACCAGATAAACAAGTAGATCACAAATAACAAGGCATAAACAATCAGCGCTCGCCAATCTTCTGTAATCATCACACTTGAAAAGGGCGCTGGAATCTGCCCAACTTGAATCATTTTACTTGGGATTTTCAATAAATCTGTCCTCATCGCGATCCAAACTACGATAGGCCCAATAATTGAATTCACCCACATCGGCAACATCAGCATCGGATTCATAACGACTGGCCCACTAAACATGATTGGTTCGTTGATATTAAAAATCGAAGGGCCAATGCAAATCCGACCGATTGTCTTCAACCTAGGCGATTTTGACCAAAGCATCAACACGTTTAAGCCTAAGGTGGCCCCCATTCCTCCCATGGTTATTAACGCCGCCGTAAAGACCGTCTCGCTTGTCACAATATAGGTCGCAGCCTGTCCAGCTTCAACTGCGGCAATATTGGCGGAGATTCCCGCCATAAAAATCGGCGTTGTCACAGGGCCAAACAGCCAGCTGGAGATGCCCATTGAATAAAAGAAAGAAGGAATAAAGCACACCAGAATAAAGCCTGGCAGGGTTTGCCCAAAACTTTGAAGAAGTGAAAAAAGTTTTACAATTAAATCAAACATGTCTAAATCAAATTTAAAGGTTATCAGAGCTGACAAACCTACGGCAATTGAAATTGGGATAATATTATTGATCCACTCCACCACAAAATCAGGAACCTCCGAGTTTTTTAACACGTTTAGTTTGCTATAATTATGAAACACAATTGCTACCAGCAAACCGGAAATCATCCCTACTAAAATTCCGGTTGGGCCTAATCGACCAAATTCAACCGTCATATTGCCATCAGCAAAAACCGGTTTGATATACATTAAAAACACACAGATCGAGACCAAACTGGCTGAAACTGCATAACCAGGATGACGTAACTTTTCCATCGCCTGGTTAGTCACCATAAAGGCGGTAATCAACCCGATCATGCCAAAGGTATAATCTGCTAGCTTTCCCAGATCTGGCAAAACAGCCAGATAAGACCTAAAAACATTGTAAAAGAAGACTAGTGAGCCAGTTAAGATAAAAGGTATCAATTTTTGCATGGCCCCTGATACAGCCGCAACCCAGGGCCTCTTGGTTAACTTTTGCATGGCCGGTGCAAATGAATTCGCCAACCAATCCATAAATTTAGTCATACTCGTTTCCTCCTTAAGTCAAATTAGCTAATGCTAAATCCAGCAGTTTATCCCCATCCAGCATGCCATAAATGTCTTGAGGAATAACGATGACTGGCACATTGTACGGTTTCGCCATCTCCGCCATTTCCTCCTGATAACTAGCATAATGAGGTCCTAATAATAAAATATCCACACTAGAAAAATATTGCGGGGCCTCACTTTCGCTTCGTGCTTCAATTGAGGCTTCAATGCCTCTCTTTTTGGCTGCTTTCCTAGCTTTTTGAGCAAGCAGTCCACTGGACATCCCTGCCCCGCAGCAAAGTAACATACGAATGTTTTCCATCTCTCATTCACTCCTTTATTTTTTTGACACCCTTATCATCTCCTAAAACCGTCATACCTCTCAACTAAACCTTTTCACCACGTCGTGCACTTGAAGGAGTTAACTCGTTGCACCCCCTCAGGAAAAACACTGGTTGAGACCCCTTACATTTCTTTCTATAATAAACTCGTGTATCATCAACCTATCACAATTAAAGAGACCGTTATCGCATAGAGACGGTCATCATCAGAGATCGATTAGGCGATAGCCATGAAGGACGCTGGCGACTTGCTTTATCCGATTTTTTATCGACTTTACTAGGAGGTTACATCAGTGAAAGAGAAGCAAAGAGAACTACTATTGTTTTTAGTTGAAAAGGAGCAGCCCTTGACTTCCAAACAATTAAGTTCCCACTTAGGTATTTCTCAACGAACCATTAAAAACTATGTCAAAGAACTAAACAGCCACGACTCTCAGCTCGTCATTGCCTCAAGCCAACAGGGGTATTTGGCGATCAAAGACTCTGCAATGGCCTTGCTTGAACACGCTGAGCAAGTTGTGACCATCCCTCAGGATTATATGGAACGAGCCTACTACATCATCAAAAAATTATTGATCAGTCACGAGATTGTCAGTATCTTTGATCTATGTGAGGAACTTCATATCAGTTACTCCACATTAAAAAATTTACTTACTAAGATGAATGGCACATTTGAATCCTTTCATCTCCACTTCTCCTCCACTAACAACTACTTAAAAATTGTCGGGGAAGAGAAAGACAAGCGCAGTCTGATGTCCCATATTATTTACACGGAAACCAACAATAATTTTTTTAACTGGAATGGTCTTTTCCAAAGTTATGGGGAAGCCTACATTAAAAATCTGTCTGCCGTCATCAAAGATGTCTTTAAACAAAACCATTACGACATCAATGATTTTTCATTTATGAGTTTAATTTTACATTTGACGATTTTGATCAATCGAGTTAGGAGTGGGAAATACATTGAAGGGGAAACCATCTTGAACATTGAGCAAAAAGAAAAAAAGATTATGGAGGATCTTTGCGAGGCAATTGAAACCTCGTTTGACATTACTTTAACCCCTTCAGAAATCAGTGAAATATATATTCTATTTAAAACCGACGTTAACTTATCCCTTGTTCAAAATACAAAAGAGGTCAAAGAATTGGTTGGCGGGCCAATTTATCATAAAGCTATTGCCTTAATTGAATCCGTTAATCAGATGTACAAAATTGATTTAATGACCGATCATTTTATTATTCCTTTTGTGCTCCACTTGAAACGGCTGAAGACACGCTTAAAGTACCATACTTACAATAAAAACCCTATGATTCAAAGCATTAAACAAAGTTTTCCACTGATTTATGAAATAGCCGTGTATTTATCCATGCAACTGGAAAAGGACAATCAGGTTGTCATGGTTGAAGATGAGGTCGCCTTTATCGCTTTACATGTGGGAACTGAAATGGAGCGGCAACAAAAAAATGCTGAGAAGATTAAATGTGTCTTGCTTTGCCCTGATTATATGGCTATCTGTACTCGGATTGAAGGCTTTTTATTGGCCAACTTTAACCATGATTTGCATTTAGTCGCCTCGGTTCGTTACCAGCATCAACTTGACGCCTTAGATTTTGACTTGCTGATTACCACTTTTGAAATCGAGCCGACCAGTCAATACAAAATTTTCCAAATCAATCTTTTTGATGTGGAACGATCTAAGTCAGCACTTTACCAAGTTATCAATCAAATCAAAACGCAATCTAAAAATAACATTCTCAAACAAAATTTTGATCAATATTTTCAACCTGCTATTTTTTTTGTTAACCCGCCGTTTTCAACCAAAGAAGAATTAATCAGTCAATTGTCGCAACAGATGGCCACACTTGATTACGTATCTGAATCGTTTGGTCCCCATGTTCTGGAGCGAGAACAGATGTCTGCCACCTCCTATGGACAGATTGCTATTCCTCATTCCATTCATATGGATGCTATTAAAACCAGTGTCTCAGTGATTATCATGACCGAGGGTTTCCTTTGGGATGACACCCTCGTTAACATTATCTTGCTGACAGCGATTAACGATGTGGACCGCCGAAATTTTCGGATTATTTACGAGGCCATTTTAGAGCTATTTGAAGAAAAAGACATCGCCCAACTGGCCAGCTCACTGTTAACCTTTCAAGATTTTAAGCAGTTTGTAGACGCTAATGTTTAAGGTGTCACATGCTAAAAATTATTCGCTATATAGTTCCTATTAAATAATGACGATCAGTCGTTAAACTTCCAGCTAAAAAGAAGCTGAAAGCACCACTCTTTGTTCGTCATTATGTTGATAATCCAGTGGAACTATATGTTTGGATTATTTTACGGGATGTATATAGACAAAAAAATACTATTAAATCATACACCGAGCTTTCGCAGTGCGATTTAATAGTATCGACGTCTATGCCATGACCTTTCCAGAATAAAACTGATCGAACAATCAAACTAAGAATGGGAGCTATTCGACTCCCATTCTTTTGCTTGTTAGTCGGATAAAATATATGAATCAAGCTTTTGTTCATAAGCCTTCGGAATCTGGTTGGTTATCAACGTGACCTGATCTGTAACAGAAGCAAATTGATGAAAGGATTCTATCTCAAACTTTGTGCTATCACTTAAGACAAACGCTTGTTTAGAATGATTAATCAACGTTGACTTGAGTTCAGATTCATTAATGTCGGCATTGGTATAGCCCATCTTTAAGCTAACGCCATTAGCACCGATAAACACTTTGTCAAAGCTGCATTTCTCGATGGCTTGAATGGCGATGGGTCCAATAAAACAACCGGTCTTTCGTTTCATCTCACCACCAATAATAAAGGCTTTGAGGTTCATTTTTTCCAAAATAGAAATGTGCATAATCCCATTAGTAAAAACCGTTATCTCCTTGTTTGCCAGATGATTAAGAACAGCCGCAGTCGTTGTACCACCATCAAGAAAAATCACATCACCATCTTCTATTAAACTGGCAGCTTTTTTACCGATAGCCTCTTTTGATTCACTAAATCGTTGCAATCGCTGAGGCACGGAAAGCTCGCGACTAGTGTCAATTAACTTGGCAGCACCACCGTGAAACCGTTCGACTAATCCATGCTTCTCCAAGTACATTAAATCTCGACGGATCGTTTGCTCTGAGGTTCCAACTTTTCTAGCAATTTCATCAATGTAAACAACCTCACTATTTTTTAATTCGTCCAGAATTTTTTCCCGTCTCGTTAATGGAATCACTGTGTCTCCCCCTCTGCTTTATGTCTGACTCTGACCCACGGCCATGTTCCACATTGTCTACTATTTTATCTTTGGTCAGAATGGATTTATTCCTGACTCCACAGTCTCATGCTTACCTCATTATTTTACCAAACTATCTGGTCTAGAACAAACTCTGACTGCGCTCAACATTGTGCTAAACACGTCACCTCAGAGAAGGTTGCACTTTAGTGAGCAGTCTAGCCGTTTCATCTAACAATTCCTAAACAGATGTTAGTTGTGTAAAGGGATTGTCTATTTTAATAACCTGAGCATGGGAATCACCAACGCCCACATACAAGTCACAACTGCCGTCACCACGATCGACAAGACCACCACTAAAGATGACATCTTCAAGATCTGGTCGTTTCGCCTCACCAGCTGCAAACTCCGCTCTGACTGCCACTAGTTTCATCTCAGAATACGCCCCTGTTTTGGGGTTAATCGTAAAGGCCATAGAATAATAATGGCGACATTCTTCTTCGTCAAAACAGGCAATATGGCCAAGTACGCCAACTGTTTCCGAATCGAGTGGGTAAATCGCATTAGCGCCACCCCATTCCTCTGGGATAAATTGTGACAATAAAGGAGCGGCTAAAATCAGCTCATGGCTTAACTCTTCTAACTGGTTAACGTAAGTCAAGCCAATTTGACCACGACCGCCAAACTCTCCCTGAGGTCGCGTCAATACCATTATGCGGCCATCCACTAGTTCAGCTAAACGTAAATCTTTCATGCCTTTTGGCCCTTCAAAAAAGCGTGTCAAAGACATCACATCTTTTCCTCGGTAAAAAATTGTGCGCCAGCCCAAAGCCTCAGGGTTTTCTGGTAAGGGATAAATTTCAACCCCACCTAAAATAAGTTCCCCATTAATTCTGGTAACAAAAGGGTCCTGCAACTCAAAGGTAGGATAATCTGGCAATACTTCCCACTGAAGGTCAGAGACTTTGCCAAAAAAATGAATGGTCGCTTGCTCACTGTCCCGTCGCTCTACTCGACCGGCAATGATTTCCCTGCCATGATCGTCAAAAGGCGCCGTAATATTGTAAACATCTACCTCTGACAAGCCTTTAAAGATTAATTTTTTTCCTTTTACACCATCGGTTACGTGCTGACTTAATAACTCTTCACATCTTTGTTTCACGATTAATTCCCCACCATTTCTTTAATATCATGGACACGCATGCAGGCTACTTCTCGATTGCCTACAGCGGTCAGTAGTTGTTGCTCTTGACTACAGGCTGCCGTCGCATAAATACAACGAGGATGGAAGGGGCAGCCAGTTGGTAATTTTTTAATATCGGGTATATCGATGCCCTTTAAAGGCAGTTCGACTTGTTTAAACTGACCGTTAATCCCTTGAGGGACAGCCTGAATCAGCGCTTTAAAATAAGGATGAAGCGGGTCTGTTGTGGCCTCTTTAATCTGAGCCTTTTCAATGATTTCACCTAAGTACATAACGACCAGTTGACCATAGTCTGAAATATAACGGGCGGTTGCTAAATCATGGGTGATGTAGACAAAGGAGACGCCATATTTTTGATTCATGTCTCTCATTAGCTGCAACAAAGAAATTCGCAGAGAAACATCCACCATTGAAACCGGTTCATCCGCGACGATCAATTTAGGTTTTACCCCCAAAGCTCGGGCAATTAAAACCCGTTGCCGTTGTCCACCACTTAATTGATGAGGGTATTTATCGATGTAATGTTCCACAGGAACTAGTCCTACATCGGTTAACAGACGAGCCACTTCCACACGAGCTTCCTGCTCATTTGCCACAAACTTATGCTCAAGCAAGGGACTGCTCACTGAATGACAGATGGTTTTATAGGGGTTTAAAGCGGCAAAGGAATCTTGTTGAACCATTTGCACACTTAAACGATAATTCCGATAGGCTTTTTTATCCATCTTGCGAATATCCTGACCATAATATTTTATGGCCCCAGCAGTCGGCTGATGAATATCAACAATCGTTTTCCCTAAAGTGGTTTTGCCACAACCACTTTCGCCAACAATTGCCACACTTTCACTTTCAAAAACTGTTAAATTGATGTTTCTTAACACCGTGACCGTCTCGCTTTTTTTACCAAAAGAAAGGGTCAGATTTTCTATTTCCAAGATTGGGATAGGATTAGCTTTCATTGGACTCCTCCTGATAACGATTGATACAGCGGGCCACATGGGTTTCGCTTACTTCAAACAGCTGACAACTATCACTGGCTAAGCCTTGACAACCGACTTCCTGAGCACGCTGACAACGATTTTTAAAACGGCAACCACCATCTGCCTTTAGCATATCATAGGTGCCACCGGCAATGGCCTGTTTACTACTAATCTCGTCATTCATTGTGGGAATCGCTCCAAGTAACGCTTTCGTATAGGGATGAGCCGGAAAGCGATAAACGTCTTCGGTCTTGCCAATTTCGACAATTTGCCCAGCATACATCACCACAATCCGATCAACCATGGCGCTAATAATTGAAATATCATGAGTCAAAAAGATGATGGTCACATTTTTTTCACGGTTAATTTTTTTCAAAATATCGAGAATGTACCACTGAGTGATAACATCCAAAGCCGTTGTCGGTTCATCTAAAATAATAATCGACGGGTCCAACAATAAACTTAAGGCAATTAAAACCCGCTGCTTCATGCCCCCACTTAGTTCAAAGGGATACATCTTTAAGACATTCTTATCCAGACGGACATAGGCGCAAAGCTCTTCCACTTTTAGCCGCAGCGCCTCTGCGTCGAGAGCCTCCGCTCGTGTCGTATGGGCCTGATAGGTGTCAACAAAATGATCATAGACTGTTTGAATCGGGTTTAAGGCACTTTGAGCCGCCTGAAACACTGTGGCAATCTCTTTCCAGCGAAACTCATTTTCCTGTTGAGAATCAAGCTCTAGCACATTCAATGCCTGGCCGTCGTTTTTTATAAACTGAACCTGCCCACTGGCAATCACCCCTGGGGCATCGATCAGGTTTAAAATCGCAAAAGCCAAGGTGGACTTGCCACTACCACTTTCACCAATGATTCCCATCATTTCGCCTCGATAAATATCCAAATCAATTTGTTCAATCGCTTTGATTTTTTTGATTTCTTTTTGCTGCTTTAAATTAAACTCGACCGATAACTCTCTGACGGTCAAAATCGGATTAGTCATTCATTTCGCTCCTCATTCTTGGATTAAAAGCATCTTCCAACCCTTTAGAAAACATAAAACAGGCCGTTTGAAAAATAATAATCCCAACAATCGGGGTGATCAAATAGATAGCCGCACTTGAACCAAACATCGCGCCTGATTTTGTCATGGCCAAGTTCAACATCATGCCCCAGTGCTCCCCTTTAAAGGGTGCTAGACCTAACATCATCAAGCCCACGGAAGCCAAAACGGAAGCCCGCATAATCAACACAAAATTAACGGCAATATAAGGAATTAAAGAGGGAAAAATATCATTGATGATGATGTGTTTCTTAGACATGCCTAACATATTACTGGCCATAATAAAGTCACTTTCCCGCAAACTAATAACCTGACTGCGAATACTGCGAGCCAAGCCAGCCCAATTCCATAGAGACAGCAATAAGCCAAACATCACAGGATTGCCCGCATTAACGACTAGGGAAAGCACCATTAAGACTGGAAAAGCCGGCACTGTAATCACCACATTGGTAATTAACATTAAAATACTATCGGTTCTACCACCAATAAAGCCAGAAATCGTGCCAATTAAAGTGCCAATGGCAATTGTAAAAACCCCAGCAAAGGTGGCTATCAAAATCACATCTTTGGTTCCCAGAATAAATTGCAACAACGTATCTCGTCCAGAAAAATCAGTTCCTAGCCAGTGCTGCAGGGAGGGCCCTTGAAAGCGCAAGCCATACTGGGCAGGTAAATCACCAATCAACAGACTGCCAAATATCGCGAATAATATCAACACCAACAAAATAGACATGCCAACTTTGGCTTGACCGTTAAGCATGATCACTTTAAAAAACAACTGGATTTTTTTTAATCTATTTTGCACCATGGGACCTCCTTAATCTAGGATCAATATAGCCATAAAGGAGATCCACAATAAAGTTACAAACAATCACCGTCATAATAATCATAAAAAACAGACCTTGCATTAAAGGTATATCTCTAACGGCTACACCAGTATTCAGGAAGAAGCCTACTCCGGGATAGGAAAAGACATTTTCAATCAAGGGCGCGCCCCCCACTAGCATGCCAAAGGTTGTCCCCAAGGCGGTAATCATCGGCAGTGAGGCATTTTTCCCGACATATTGCTTGCGGATAACCTTGTTGCTTAAGCCACGAGCCCGGGCGTACTTAATATATTCCTGATTCATGACGTTTGCCGCACTGCCTCGCATGTTGACAATCCAATTGGCAAACTGGACGATAAACAATGAGAGGACCGGCAAAATGGCATGGGTGAGAACACTGCCAATAAAGGCAAAAGAAAAGCCGGGATCAACTGTAGCGCTATAAGCTCCTCGAGAGGGTAATAAGCCCATTTGGACTGCAAAGATTGACACCAATAAAAACCCAATCACATAGTCCGGCACTGAACCAAAAATCGATGAAACAATATCGGTAATGGCATTGGCTTTTTTATCTTGCTTCCAAGCCACATAGAGCCCCATCTTCGTCCCGACAAAATAAGAAAGTATCGTTGCCAAACCGGCTGAAAACAAGGTCCAGGGTAGAGCGGCTTTAATGATGTTGACCACTGGCGTCTTAAAACGAATGGACGTGCCTAAATCACCCGTTACCAATCCTTTGACAAATTGCACCATCTGTTCCACAATCGTTTTATTCGGGTCATAATTCAACATGGTAATCGCCCGCTTGACTGCTTGTTCCTCGGAAATCCCTTGAGTGGTTCTTAATTCATTGGCAAGCACATGAACCGGATCTCCCGGCATTAATTTAACAATCAAAAAGGTCATAAAAACCGCCACAACAATCGTGACAGCCACAACTAATAATCTATTTTTCACGGTAACCTCCTTACAGATCAAGGCCGGGATAAACTCCCAGCCTTTGTCTGACGATCTTTCTCTGGCTTATTTGATGGCGTCTTTTAGGGTCCCTTCGACTAACAGCGTCGCAAACATCGGTTCCGCTACCCCGCTGAAACGAGGGTCTTGAATCAAGGTGTCGGCTTTCACGCCTAAATCGATGTCACTCTTTAAGGTTCTGACTGGGAAGCCTTTTTCAAGATAAGGAATAAACAAGGCATTTTCTGCTGTGACACTCATTAATTCTTTTAGCGTGGCCTCGTAGTCTTCACCAGAATCCACAAACAGTTGTTTCGTTAAATCGATAACATTGACCTCTTCACCTTCCGCATTTTCCAGCATCAAGCTGCCATCTTTCTCATTAGCCGCTAAGCCAAACAACCACAATCTGCCGCGGTACAGCTGTTCGTATGTCCCATAGGCATTGGCATAGATAATATTAGACGGTGGAGCAAATTCAATGGCCACACTATGCTCGCCATTTCTTAGATGAGCATCATAAGCGGCACTTTCCATCGGTTTGAAGGTCACGTCAAAGCCAAATTCTTTTAGGGCACTAACATAGGCTTCTCCTGGCAACAAAGCTGATCCCCAACCGCTATTAGCCGTCAGGTCAAATGAGACTTTTTGATTGTTTTGATCGACCCACTGATCATTTTTATCTTTTTTCCAACCAGCGTCTGTTAAGAGTTTTTCCGCTTTTTCTGGCGCGTAATCATATTGTGTTAAATTTTTCTTTGACCACTCATCAACACTGTGAATTTTTTGTAATGAGACTGGCAAACCGGACAAACTAGCTTCTGATGGCAAACTACCGACCTCTGCTAATGGCAATAATTCCTCTCGATTCAGCAAGTAGGACATGGCTTGTCTAAAGGCTTTCTCTTTGGCAAATTCCTTCTGAACATTAAAGACCACGGCCATCTGAGAATACTCCGGCAAGAAAAATTCCGTATAAGCTGGGATCTTTTTGCGCATTTGTTCAATCAAATCTAAATTCATGCCGCCGCTATGTATATCCAAGGTGCCTTCTACCATGGCATTAGCCGCAATTTCCGGTGTGGTCACACGAACGATGTTTACTTTTTCAAAACCTGTTTCCGTATAAAAATGCTCATTTTCAACTAAGCTGGCTTGGTCGGTGGTCATTTTTTTGACGGTATAAGCGCCAGAACCAACCATCTCTGTTACTTTTGGCTGATACTCGTCTAATTCTTGATTAAGGCTTTCTAAGGCCTGATTGCCTTCTTCCGTCATCCAAAAGGTATTGGTTTCCGGATGCCAGTCACGCTTCGTATTGGCGATTTCTTCGTATTGTTTGGCCCACTTGCCATATTCCGCTGCTGAGCCTTGAATCCGGACATCTGTCAGTAAGTTGGCCATTAAACTACTGTCGACTTTAAAATGAAAAGTCATCGTATTGGAGTCGTCGTAGTCAATTTTTTCTAAAAATTCCCACACTTGTTTTTTGCCGACCCACATGTAATAACTAGTGGCAATATCTTCAGTCGTAATTTTTTCACCATTGCTCCACTTAATGTCATCTTTCAGTGTAACGGTTACTTTTTGGTCATCTTGGGTAAAGGATTCCGCTAAATGGGGCTTGAAATGTTCATCTCCCACTGGGGTAAAAGCGAATAAAGCTTCTTGGACATAGGGATCTAATCCACCTCCAACATAACCACCAATAAAGGGATTCCCGTGCGCCGTTGGAGGGATGACGTAATCACCGTTTAACGTCAGTTCATTTGGTGTTGTCTTCCGTTCGGTACTTTCATTTGATTGGCACCCTGCTAAAGCTAACAAGGCGATTAGTGCTAATCCGATAATTTTTTTCATCTTATTCTTCCTTTTCTGGTTTCATATTTTGATCAATCATGGTGACTAAATTAGCGATTTTAGTTGCGGATATCTCTTTGGTTGGGCTGTTAGCGCTTAGATAAAGCTTAAGCTTTGGTTCTGTTCCAGAAGGTCGGGCACATAACCAAGAGCCATCTGCCAACACGTGTTTCACTACTAAGGCTTGTTCAAATTCAAGTGGCACTGACTCTGAAGAAGAGCGGCGAATCCCTAACTCATAATCTTCTGTATAAGCTAAGTCATTTAAAGGCAGTTGTTTGAATTGTTCGTAGAGCCGTTTAATGGTTGCTTGACCCGCCCTGCCTGTCAGCGTCCAAGAAATCAAGCGCTCTTCGTAAAAGCCGTATTCATTAAATAAAGCCGTTAAACGATCTCCCAAAGTTTGCTGGCGATCCAGATAATAATTGGCCATGACGGCTAAGGCTAGGACGATTTGAATGCCATCTTTATCCCGGGTTAAAGGTTCCATCAAATAACCAAAACTTTCCTCATAACCTCCAACAAATCCAGCTTCGCCCTTTCGATTAATCACATCGCCAATGTATTTAAATCCCGTTAAGACATTTTCAACCTGAACACCGTGGGCTTTGGCAATCTCCGCCCCTAGCTCCGACGTGACAATGGTTTTAACGATATAACTGTCCGTCCCTAGTTGCTTAAATTTAATAAAGAAATCAATCAACAACGCACCTAACTGGTTGCCACTTAACAACTGGTATTCGCCTAATCGATCCTTGTATACGACTCCCACACGGTCGGCATCTGGGTCTGTCGTAATCAGAACGTCCAAGTCATACTTGCGACCATAGTCAATCAGCAAATCATAAGCGCTGACATCCTCTGGATTAGCGCTTTCAGTTTGTGAAAAATAGGGGTCAGCTGCCATCTGTTCCTGAACGTACACCACATCCCTAAAGCCATAGTCAGCCAGCATCTCTTTAACTGGTTCCCGAGAGGTACCATGCTGAGGGGAAAAGCCGATTTTCAATTTTTTAGAAGTCTCCACCATCGTGGCAATTCCTGCCAATTCCTTAATATACCTATTTTGAAAGCTCTGGTCCAAGTAGCTAATTCCCTGACGACTGGTCGAGTACGTAAAAAAATCACCATTATTCTCAATACAGTCAATCACCTTGGCAATTTCCTTCGGCAACATTTGACAACCTGTCTCATCATAAATTTTATAACCGTTGTATTCTGGTGGATTATGAGAGGCCGTTATCACAATTCCACATTGAGCTTTTAGCTGTCTCACACCAAAAGATACCAGAGGTGTGGCAGCTATGTCTTTAAATAAATGAACTTTAATCCGAAAGCCAGCCAACACTTCTGCTGTATGTTCAGCAAATTCTTTTGAATACAAGCGATTGTCATAACCAATCACAACAGCAGGTTGTTCCAAATCAGCGTACTTGGTCAACAAATACTGGGCCAACCCACGAGTTGCTCGAGCTACGGTCAACACGTTCATGCGATTGGTGCCGATGCCGATTAACCCTCGCATCCCCCCTGTACCAAATGGTAACTCCTGATAAAACATGTCATTTAACTGATCTTCTGTGGCTTCTATTAATTGTTTTTTCAATTGGTTATCGATTCGCATAGAGTCTAACCATTCTTTTTGATTCTTTTCCACGTCTTCCTCCAATAACTTATCATTTAGCAAACGTTATCACAACACAATGTTACATTTTTTTACATTTAAAGTCAATAACTTTTGTAAATAATTGTTAAAAACTGTAAAAAGTTGACGATTTCATCGGAAAATAAGCTTTACATTTCAACTCCCCTTCAAAATTAATCATATTTTTACAAAAAATGACATCTTAACGCGTATTTCAGACAATACAAAAAAGACTGATGGTTTATCAGCCTATCTTGTCTACTATGATATTAAGTTGTTTGAAAATAGCTGTCGCCAAAGCAAGACGGCCATTAGTGCCAAGACCAGACACTGAACACCTACTACAATTAATTCAGTTGTGACTGACGAATTCGTCAAATTGGATAAGATATTGTGGCAAGTATGCCAAACCATGACAGGCAAAATACTTCCTGTCAGCATTACCAACTCAGCCGTGACAATACCGAATAAACCAGCAAAAACAATTTGCACCACCGTTAAATTAAGGGCCGCCCCGCCTAAAACATTCACCAAGTGACCAATCCCAAAAAGACCAGCTGACAGTAAAATGGCTTTTTTTCTTGAACTTTTTTGTATATAGTTTAAGATTAACCCACGATAGATTAATTCTTCAAATACACCGACTGCTAACATAAAAAGAACTAACCAAACCCATTCTGTCAATTCGATGTGGTTCTTCATTCCTCCAGCAGAAGCTAAGCCTTCAATCACTAATAGCCCCATAAGCCATTTTCCGACAGTAAATTTTCTAAAGCCCAGTTCCTTAAAGGTAAACGAACTTAGTCTCGCCCAGATCAATGCCAACAAACAACCAACTGCGATTGCCACAAATTGGATCATATAGATGGTCCCTTGATTGGTTATCTCCTTGACGCCAATAATCACCCCAGCAATTGTCGGCATGATAAGTGACAGCAGTACTAATAACGTTAGCTTGCCGCCTATTTTCTCTTTTTTCTTAATTCCTAAATCTGTTGTTTTTTTAGTCATGATGATTATCCCCTTTAGCTTGTTTTTTCTCTACAAGGCTTATTCTAGGGGAGCCACGACCTGATTTCCAACGAATTTAACTAAGTGGTCATATAGCGTTACTAAGATGCATTATGCCGAATCAGTCTTGCGTTTTTTACGAGCTAAAAGCTGGGCATTAATATCAGCTGCTTCTTTTTTGTCATGGTTATAAAGCACATATTTCACCACTGCGAACAAGCCTAACACAATCACAGCATTAATGCTGATCGATAATAAACTTTGTTGCCACCCTGCCAAGTAACTGATCAAAATAATTGCCGCCATGATTATCACCAAATAACTGATTTGATTGAGAATCACTCGACGATTGCTATGGCGTTCATTGGGGATGAGCATTATTCCTAAAAGACTAGAAAAAAGCGCCATCCCTAAAAAGATACCCGTCACTTTCGCGGGAATATCGCCATTCATCATAAAATGAATCAGTGACAACACAGTGTAAACAATACAAAAGATCAAAAACCCATTCTTGCGATATGCTCTCATGACTTGTCCTTCCCAATTCCTAATTTATTTTTTAAGTTAGTGACATAAGAGCGAGAAATCGTCACTCGCTCCTGATTGACCAAACGAGCTTCGAAACGTCCACTAATTGTCGGATAAACGGCATCAATTTTATCGATATTGAGAATCATCGATTTTGACACTCGGATACAATCCACAATCGCTAGCTTCTCCTCTAATTGATACAGCTTATCCCGTAAGCTGTACACGTGTTCTTCCGTATATAAAAATGATTTTTTATCCACTGTTTCAATGTATAAAATAGCTTCATAGGCAATGGTATATAGCTCCTCATTACGCTCTCCTACAATATGAGTAACCGTCTCTTTTAAGTGAGAAATAGCTTGAGAAATTCGATCTGTCATGTGATAGACGTGAAACGAAACATATTCTTCCGCTGACTCTTCAATATTGTCGATAATTATCTTCATCTGAACCTCCTCTAGCCCAATATTCATTTTTATTTATCACAAAAAAGAACCCGATACGAGTTCTCTGCTTAACCTATTTATTCTTAATCGAACGCTTCATGTTTTTCTGCCCTTTTTGCTTATTGTCTCGATTAGGACTTTTGCCAAAACTGGCTTGATTGCCTTTATTAGACTGGATCAACGCCTGCAATTTTTGTTTCTGCTTATTTTTCTCGATTAGTTCTTTCGCTTTTTCTGTCTCACTCATCTTTTTCCCTCGCTTCCATCGTTCACCTATAAGGTTACACTGATTTGGACAAACTGTCACTAAAAAGATATTTCTTAAACCGACTTAGTTTAAAGCAATCCCTCCTACCAACCGCTAAACATCCCACTGCTTTGCCTAAGTGCCATAAAAGGGGCTGTTTGTGATATAATTAATTTGAAAACGTTTTACCTACAATCAACTGCAGATCATCACTAAGTTACACCAGCAGAGTCAATTGACAAGTAAAAGGAGATGTTAATATGTTCGATCATTTTTTTCAAAATTTAAACGATCTTAGTAGTTTATTATTGTTAGTTTGTTCTTCCTTAGTTATCTCTAACTTGAGAAAAAGAAGGAAAGAACTAAAAATCACTGACCGCATCTTTTATTATGCCTTAAATCTAATTACAACAGCATATTTCGTCAGTTATTTTTTGCTGATGCTTGGCTATCACTAATCAACAGGGGATAACCTGAACATTTAATATCGTTCATTTACATTTAGTTATTTATATCTATCAAAAAATCTAATAATTATCGTTTATGATAGTCATTGGCATTGCTATTATTAGGCGCGATAGACGTTTTAGCTGCTTTATTTACGACTGACGTAGTGCTTGCTTCGTTTATGTAAGTCTTAAATGATTAGTTAGACAAAAAGCAGATCCACTTCTGGATCTGCCTTTTGTTTATTTTGAAAGCAACTGATGTTTCACCAAATAATCGTGTGCAACCTTACTAGGTGCTTCACCATTAACATTGACATCATAATTCATTTCGCTCATCTCTTCTTCAGTAATTTTACTGGCAAGCTGATTGAGAATAGCTGCTAACTCTGGGTATTTTGCCAATGTTTCCTGACGCAGTAATGGCGCCCCTTGATAAGGTGGAAAAAGTTCCTGATCGTCTTGTAATATTTGCAAATCATATTGTTTTAACTCACTATCCGTTGAATAAGCGTCTATGACGTTGACGTCACCATTCTCAATGGCCTGATAGCGTAGAGCTGGCTCCATCGACTTAACGGTCAACTTCAATCCATAAAGACTCTCCAGTCCTTTTAAGCCATCTTGACGATCGATAAATTCCAAAGTAAAGCCCGCTGTCAACTGATTTTGAACCTTTTTCAGATCAGAAATTGACGTCAAATTGTATTCTTCTGCAAATGTCCGCTTGACGGCTACGGCATACGTATTTTGGTAGGCCATTGGGTCTAAAAAGGTGAAGTTATCTTGGTCTTGAATCTCATCCCGAGCTAGCTCATAGACCTCTTTGGGATTATTAGAGTAAGTGACCTCTTTTTTGATAAACGATTCTAAAATCGTTCCGGAAAATTCTGGATAAAGATCAATTTCAGCTGACTTTAAGGCATTGTATAAGAAAGTAGTCTTGCCAAAGTTCTCTTTTAGTTCCACTGAAATATCCGTTTGGTCCTCAATTAACTCTTTGTACATGTTAATTAGAATATCTGGTTCTGAGCCTAATTTCCCGGCAATTGTTAGTTCTTCTCGCTGCCCTATGGAGCTGTAAAAAAAAGTTCCACCTAAAATCAGCATCAAAGCGCCAAAAACGATGGCGATTTTTTTGCCACTGGCTTTTTCTAAATAACGAATGCCAAAGTTAAAAATAACCGCTAGCAAAGCTGATGAAATGGCCCCAATCAAAATCAAGTTAATATTATTGCGATCAATGCCAAGTAGGATAAAGGTTCCTAATCCACCGGCACCAATCAAGGCTGCTAATGTGGCTGTCCCGATGATCATCACCGTGGCCGTCCGAATGCCAGCAATGATCATCGGCAAGGCTAATGGCAATTCCAGTTTGATTAATTTTTGCATCTTGCTCAAACCAAAAGCTTCTGCCGCTTCTTCCAAGGAATCGTCAATTTCAATCAAGCCAGTGTAGCTGCTCTGTAAAATAGGAAAAAGGGCATAAACCACCAATGCCACAATGGCTGGTCCAGAGCCGATTCCAATCAAAGGAATCAACAATCCTAATAAGGCCAATGATGGGATCGTCTGTAAGATACCGGTAATTTGCAAGACGAATTCCGCTACTCTTTGATTATTGGTCAATAAAATCGCCACTGGCAAGGCAATTAACACCGCAATCAGCAAAGAAAAAAGGGAAATCTCCACATGTTCCACTAAGGCTTTTAACAATTCAGCTTGGCGACTGACCAATGTCTCCACAAAATTACTCATCAGCATCTCCTCCTTTTAATCGTAGTTGCAGGAAATGTAACAAATCATCATTGGAGATTGTGCCCAATACCTGTCGATGTTCTACAACGGAGACCACACGATGGGCTTGTATCAGCTCAATTAAATCCACTAATGCCGTATCTGGACTGACACTGACTGTTTCTTCTTGATGAACAAGTGGATTTTGGCTGAAAGCTAAAACATCTGCCACTGTCAATCCACTCAACTCCCCTTCGACTTGACTCTGTTCCTGTTTAAAAAATTCTGCTACAAAGTCATTTTCAGGGTGTTGTTGAATCATCTCTGGTGTATCTATTTGCACAATTTTCCCATTGCGCATCAGGCAGATACGATCGCCAAGGGCGATGGCTTCTTTCATATCATGGGTGACAAAAACGATGGTACTTTTGATTTCCTGATGAATTTCCTTAATTAGGGATTGCAATTGCTGACGAGCAATCGGGTCCAGAGCACTGAAAGGCTCATCCATTAAAATAACATCTGGTTTAGCTGCAATCGCCCGCAAGATTCCCACACGTTGCTGTTCACCACCTGATAATTCAGCCGGTTTTCGTTTTAAATAAGTGTCTGGCTCCAAATTAACTAAGGCTAATAACTCCCGAGCCCGTTCTTCTCGTTTTAAACGGGGCCACTTTTTCAACTCAGGAATCAATTCAATGTTTTCCTGAACTGTTAAATTAGGGAACAGGGCAATTTGTTGTAGCACATAGCCAATGGACTGGCGCAATTCTCTGATGTTGTAATCACTTAGCTTCTTCTGATGAAGGTAAATATGCCCCTCTGAAGGATCTATCAAACGATTAATCATTTTCAGCGTGGTGGTTTTGCCACTGCCACTTGGGCCTACCAACACAAAAAATTCCCCTTCTTCAACTGTCAAACTGATGTTATCAAGAACCGTTTGCTGTTGATAACGCTTCGAGACATTCTTAAATTCAAGCAAAGAACCACCTCGTTTTCAAATTTTGTGAAAAGAAGAAACCAGAAACTTTCTTGGTTTTCTGGTTCTTTTCATTAATGAATGCTTATCATACATTTTTTCAAAAATAAGCATTAGTTGCAAACAATTCGACTTATCTTTTACTCATTGCTCCAAATAAGATATATTTAATTATAGCGAACGTACGTTCTTTTTGTCAAGGTGAATTTATTAAAATGAAACAAGAAACGATCACTAACACATAAAAAGCTCTCTAAAACATTGCTGCTTTAGAGAGCTTCCATTAATCTTTTTCAATTGATTCATTTTCTTTAGCAACTAATTGTCGATCATAAATTTTTAAGAAGGGGTAATACATTAAGGCATTGACGACTGTTAAGCCCACAATAATCACAATTGATTTAACATCTAAAGTCGAGAAGAACCCACCAATTAGGGAAGGCATGTTCCATGATAACATCGAAAACGTCCGGTCTAAGAGGCCGATTTTCGTCAGCACATAGGCGACAATTGCATTAAAGGTTGGTGCGCAAATAAAAGGAATAAAGAACAGTGGATTCAACATCAATGGGATGCCGAAAATCAATGGTTCGGAAATCCCAAAGAATGACGGTAAAATCCCGATTCGTCCTAACACTTTCAACTGTTTTGACTTAGCAAATAGTAAAAAGAACGCTAAGCCTAAAACTGCTCCTGAACCACCAATCACGATAAAATAGACATAGAAAGGGGTCGTGAAAATATGAGGCAATGTTTCCCCTGCCACCTGTGCTGTGGCATTAATCGATAAGTTGCCATCTCTCAAAGGGCCAACAATTCCTGATAAAGCCGCATCATGTAAGCCAAAGAACCAAAAAATATGTGTAATAACCGTGATAAAAATAACCGATGGTAAACTATCTGCGGCATGAAGAGCCGGTGTTAACAACTGGAATAAGAATTTTGGAAATGGAGTGCCAATTTTATGGAAAACAATAAAAATCACCCCATAGAGTCCAATTAAAACCATCCCCGGAACTAACGAAGCAAACACTTCTGATAAACTAGCAGGGACACTATCTGGCATTTTAATCCTACCAAAATTTTTCCGTTTCATTAAAGCATAAAGTTCTGATGTTAAAAACGCAATTAGTAACGCTGGGATGATTCCCTTGCCATCGATATACGTAAAATCTAATGTTTTGGCTGCATAGCCTAATTCTACTGGAACTGTCGCTACTAGCATAAAACCTAAGGTCGCAAACATCATCGGGATAAAGGTTTCCAGTTGATAGTATTTACATAAAAAGTGAGTCACGCCCATGCAAATATATAAAGACATTGCTCCCAAGGTAAAAGCGTAAAGCCAAGAAAAAATCAGCTCGTTTGACGCCACCCAATCCGCCCAGCCTAATAAAAATTTATTAGTGGTCGTTTCTGTAATCGGCGGGGATTTTAAGATGGCAACCACCCCTCCAGTTAAGTTGATTGGTAACAAGGTAATAAACGCATCGCGAATGGCCGATAAATGCCGCTGAGTCCCCATTTTATTTGCTAATGGCATCATCTTGTTTTCTACAGCTTCCCCAATACTATGAAAAGACATCCTCATCACGCTCTTTCTCATTAGTTTCTTCATTTATGATAGTTAACATACTGAAATAATCTTGACGATATTGGCGGGTTGCTTCAATCGTCTCACCATTCGACTGACAGACAGCTTTGTACCAATAATAAGAGGCTTTAGGTTTACGTTGTCGGTCTTGATCAAAATCTAAAGCAACTAACCCATAACGCTTTTCACTACCATTTTTCCAAGAATACAAATCCATCGTTGACCAAACGTAATAGCCGCGAACATCAGCCCCATCTGCCATACTTCGTTTAATGGCATCAATGTGATCATTTAAAAAATCAATACGGAACTGATCGTTAATCACCTCGCCTGAAACATCTTCATAGGCTCCAACCCCATTTTCCGTGATATAAATCGGCACGCCATATTTTTTATGAGCCATTAAGATTCCTTCATAAAGTCCTTGAGGGTAAATCTCAGTATCCCAAGGAGTAAATTCTGAATTTGCGTGATCCCAAACTTGTTCAAACCATTCACGGACAACGACTTTGCTACTCCCTTGCCCTGAAGCTCCGCTATTATTAATTGCCAAAATAGTTTCACCAGTTTCATAAGGAGCGATCAACACTCTTGCGTAATAATTAAGTCCGACAAAATCGACCGTATTTTGCTTAATCGTCTTTAATTCTTCCGGTAAAATGAAACTTAAATCAAAGCCTTGGCCTGCCAGTTTTGCTAGCATATCTTGAGGAATTTCTCCTAATATTGCCGTATCTAAAATCCAGTTGTTGTAGTAATTATCAGCATCACGCATAGCTTGACGGGTTTCAGGGCGATCATCGACACCGTAAATCGGGCCATAACTATGGACAATGCCGATTTCACCTGGCATTGCTAATGCCTTAAATCGCTTGACTGCTTCAGCATTTGCCAACATCATATTGTAAGAGGCACTAATCGTTTGTTGAGGATTGTGCACTCCTGGTGGGTAGTTCCCAATAAAATATCCGCTAAACACATAGTAACGAGGTTCGTTAAAGGTCGTCCAGTATTTAACTTTTTGACCATATTCTTTAAAAACTAAGTCGCACAATGTAACATAGGCCTCAATTGTTTCCTTTGATAGCCAACCTCCTCGCTGTTCAAGATAATCGGGCAAATCCCAATGAAAAATCGTAATAAAGGGCTCAATGCCATTAGCTAAACACTCGTCAATCAAGCGGTGATAAAAATCCACGCCTTTAGGATTAATCGTTCCGGCTAAATCTGTTATTAAACGCGGCCATGATAGTGAAAATCGGTAAGTATTGTGGCCCCCTTCTTTCATCAATTGAATGTCTTCTTTAAATCGATGGTAATGGTCAGATGCAATGTCACCGTTTTCTAAATGATTGTCATGTAAATAGGTATCCCACAGCGACGGCACACGCCCATCTTCATTCCATGCGCCTTCACACTGATAAGACGCTGTCGCACTTCCCCATAAAAAATTAGTTGTCATCTTCTCTTCCTCCTCTTACTGCTATCTTAAGCTGACTGACTCCCAAAGAAAACTATTCTTTTGCCACAGCATGTGGCAAGAAAATAATCCAAGCAATAAGTTAAGGCCTTATTGCTTGGATTTAGTCTAACAGTTTGATTAAGCCTTCCTTTAAGCCAGAGGCATCACCGGAAAAAGTCTCTCTCACTTTTAAACGGCTATCCAACAAAGAAAAGACCGTTAGGAAAAGCAACTGCAACAGACGATTCGCATCATCATCAGCCCCCATCATCGGTAACAAGAGCCACTTAATTTCTTTTTTTTGATGGTAAATAGGTTGTTTGAAGGTCGCTACTAATAAGCGGGCTTCACCACTTCTTTTCTCTAGTCGAGGAATGGCAATACCATTATCCAAAACGGTTGAAAAAAGCTGATCTCGCTCAAGCAACTCACGCACAAAAGTGATTTTGTCTGAGACCCCATGATGCTGAGCTAATGTTTCAAGGGCTGCTTGATAGCTATCAACTTCTAAGCCATCGAAAATGTTTTGGTCAATAATAAAACGCTCAACACTTTGAACAATCGTCAACTTACGCTTCTCATCAAAATACTGCTCAATGCGCTTTTGGTCACTGAATGTAAAGTAATTTGTAATCCTGAAGGTTTTTATCTCAAAAGGCACAATCAGATAATCCGTCGTCAATAATAATTTCGCTTGATAATCCGCCATTTCCTTCAGATTGATCGCATTAAAATAACGAACATCCCTGACTTGATTTTGATACATGTTTCTAACTTTCGCCTCGATTAATTGGCTATTGGCATAGCCACTGCTACAAAAAATAGCCACGTTCATCTTTGGCAGCACTCGCCAGTAATCAATTCGTTCCAAAGCGGCTACTAATAAAAAGGTGATGGCAATGATGCCCTGAGAAGGAATTCGCTCTTGGGTTTCCTTTTGGTAGTGGCCCGCAATAAAACAGGCTAGATCAATTACAAAAGGATATTTTAACTGCAAAGCATCATAGGACTGATAACTTCGTTGATACTTCAGCCCTTGGCGAATATGGGTATCTTCTATTTCATAACGCAACGCAAGGAAAAAGTCTGAATCGTTTTGAAAATCAATGGCAAACTGTTCATTGATTAGGCGAATGACTTTTTTAGTAAATTGATGATAGGGATTTTTCCGATAGACTGAACTTTCCATCAGCGGTCGATTCAGATAAAACCGCGAGCGGTAAGCAATGATTAATTGACTAATTGACACCAGCTCATCAAAGGAATAAGTTATCGCGAAAGCCTCGCCTAACTCGCGACCAAAGGCAATACTTTGCTCCAATTCAGCTAAATACAGACTAATCTTAAATTCTGGTTGGCTATCGATAGCCTTGTTCTCTTGCATGCGAGTGATTTGAATCATCAGCGATAACAGAAATGACATATAATGATAATCAGTAAAATAAATCTGATGAGCTTCAATCACTTTATGTAAACAATCATCGGCTCGTTTTAGTTCACCTGTTGCAAAATGTTGTTGATAGCTATCTCTCACATTACGATAGTCATTGCTATAAAGTAAAAACTTAACTAGCACTTCACGAATAGCTTCTTCATTAGCAATTAGACTCAATTGATTGGCTTGCCGTTCAATTGTCGCTGAGACTTGTTCCAATTCAAAAAAATCACGTAGATTTTGTAACTCTTTATCTAGGGTTCCTTCACTAATAAACAGCTCATCTAAAATCTCGTAATAATTAACGAAGGCTGACTGACTGAGTTTCATTAAAATGTCAGATTGGCGTTTTAGCCGCTCTGAAATAAGCGGTTCATTAACAAATTGTTTAGCTTTAGAGCGAGTCTCTTGTGCTAGACGATAACCAAATTTTGGGGACGAATTAACGATAATTCCATATGACTCAAGATTACCAACTAAATTGCGAACTGTCCGTGAACTAATATCTAAGCCCTCAGCCAATTTATGGCCACTAATTCCTTGAGGATGATTAATCAATATCTCCACTAATTTGACCAACGTATCCATGCCTCTTCCCCCTTGAGTATTTCATTGACGTTAGCATATCCAAAAAAAACTTAGAATGCAAGTACCTCCTTTCATCCATTATCTGAAACAAAAAGCATTTAACACAGACTTTTCACTGAAAGTTGTGACAAATGCTTCCTTTGATTAAATTAAACGATTCTTACCAGATATCGTATTTTGCCCGTTCACCACACCAATGAACGTCTTCTATGAATTGCCGTAGCTTCATTGCTTCTTTCTTTTTTAACAATGCTAAAATTTCTTGATGTTCCTCATTGGTTTCATGTAAGGTTGCTTGAATTGCCGCACCAGGAATATTTTTATACGTCGTCCCTAAAAATGATTGTTTATACTTCTCCAACGCTGTAATCAAAGACTGATTGCCACATTTTGCCGTATAGACTTGATGAAATTGCAGTTGCAATTCATTGTATTTTGTATACAATTTGTTGTTTATAGATGATTTCATGGCATCAATTAAAAATTGCATCGTTGAAAAATCTTCTTCTGTTAGTTGAGGTAAAGACAATTCTGCCGCCTTTCCATCTAAGACACCAATCAATTGATAGATTTCCATGACTTCTTCTTGAGACAACTTTTTAATTCGGAAACCTTTGCGAGGGGTGTGTTCAAGAACACCATCAGCTGCTAATTGAAACAAGGCTTCCCTGACTGGCGTTCGACTAATAGTCAGTTTATCCGTGATATACTGTTCCGTTAAGCGTCCATTATATTCAAGATTGCCCTGACTAATTTCACTGGAGATAAAATTATAAATATGTTGTTTTTGTGATATAAACTCTTCCATTACTTTGCTCCTTCTTATATTATCTACATCTAGTATAACACTTAACCGAAAGAAAAAACATCGCTTACAAAAACATATTGACAATCGGCTGACTAAAATTGTATACTATATACAATAATAAGAAAGAAGGTAAAAATATGTTTAAAAATGTCATTGTCAGAGTTCCTTCTCCAAGTATTTCTGAAGGGCTTACTAGTGCGGATTTAGGGCAACCGGTTTATGAAAAAGCCTTAGTTCAACACGAAAACTATGTAAGCGCTCTAACGAAAGCAGGCGTTAATGTTACCGTGTTGGAACCTAAAAACGAATTTCCCGATGCTTGTTTTGTGGAAGATGTTGCCCTTTGTACGAGTAAGTGTGCCATCATTACCCGTCCTGGTGCAGAGACTCGTCGAGCAGAAGCAGAATTAAGTGACATGCATGATGCCTTGAATAAATTCTATGACCATGTGGAACAAATTGAAGCCCCAGGAACTGTCGAAGCAGGTGACATTATGATGGTTGGCGATCACTTTTACATCGGTGAATCCGCCCGAACCAACCGCGTCGGCGCTGAACAAATGATTGCTATTTTAGAAAAGCATGGCTTAACAGGTTCGATTGTGACACTAAAAGAAGTGCTACACTTAAAAACGGGTTTGGCTTATTTAGAAAACAATAACTTGTTAGTCGCTGGAGAATTTATTGACGATCCTGAATTTGCTAAATTTAACCGGATTGAAGTGCCTGAAGATGAAGCATACGGCGCTAACTGCATTTGGGTCAATGATCATGTCTTAGTGCCTGAAGGCTATCCCACGATTCAGAAGAAAATTGAAGAGCTGGGTTACGATGTTATTTTAGTCGATACGTCAGAATTCAGAAAAATTGACGGCGGCCTAAGTTGCTTGTCTCTTAGATTTTAATCCCACTCCTAAGCACCTCTCTTGAGAGTGGTGCTTCTCTTTTGATGCGAAGAACCCTTGACGAGAATCGTTTGGAGGATTAAATAAATGGAATCTACAGAAAAAAAGTTAAACCTTGTATCATTAATCGGCATCATTATTAGTGCCATTATCGGGGCCGGTATTTTCAACTTAATGTCGGATATGGCTCAAACGGCTTCCGCCGGGGCCACGATTATTGGCTGGCTAGTTGCCGGTGTTGGCATGGGCTCCTTAGCCTTTTGCATGCAAAACTTAAACAGCAAACGCCCCGATTTAGACGCTGGCATCTTTAGTTATGCTAAGACGGGCTTTGGCGATTATATGGGATTTAATTCCATCTGGGGCTATTGGATTTCCGTCATTTTAGGTAATGTCGCCTTTGGTACCTTGTTATTCAGTGCGATTGGGTATTTTTTTCCAATCTTTGCTGGTGGTCAAAATATGCCTTCAATCATCGGGGCGTCCCTCCTTTTATGGGTGATGCATTTGATGATTTGCCGCGGATTAGACAAAGCCTCTTTTATTAATAATTTGGTGATGATGGCTAAATTAGTTCCCTTAGTTATCTTTTTAGTCTGTGTCATCGGCGGCTTTAAGACAGGGATTTTCACCGATGATTTTTGGGGAACCTTAAGTGGCAATTTTAGTTTTGGCGAGGTGATGTCCCAAGTTAAAGGAACGATGCTAATCACCGTGTGGGTGTTTATCGGGATTGAAGGGGCGGTGGTTTTTTCAGGACGTGCTAAAAAGCGAAGCGATGTGGGCAAAGCCACCCTATTGGGATTTGCTGCCGTGACCTTAATTTACATGTCTGTCACGGTGTTATCCTTTGGGATTATGAGTCAAGCTGAATTAAAGGGCTTGGATCGCCCAGCTATGGCCTTTGTTCTTGAGCGGGTAATCGGCAAGCCAGGAGCCATCATCGTTAACCTCGGGGTGATTATTTCCATTTTTGGCGCTTGGATTGCCAATACCCTTTTGGCAGAGGAAGTGGCCTTCCAAGCCGCTAAGGATCAGCTTTTTCCGAAGTTTTTCCTAAAAGAAAATCAAAATGGCATGCCGATTAATTCGCTGTTTATCACCAATTTTATCGTACAACTCTTTCTACTATCGTTTCTAATAACCGATCAGGCATACACCTTAATGGCGTCACTGGCTTCCTCGACAGTTTTATTGCCTTATGCCTTTGTTGCACTCTATCAAGTCAAGTACACCATACAAGGGGAACGTCAACCTGATTTCGCGCGAAATATCGTGATTGGGATTGTGTCAACGCTCTATATTCTTTGGCTGGCTTATGCTTCGGGGGTATGGTATCTCTTGCTAACGGTCATGCTATTTTTCCCAGGGACACTGCTCTTCGCCTACGTTCAGCGTTCCTATCAGACAACCATTTTTCTTAATTACGAAAAGGTCATCGCAGGCTTATTAGGTGTCGCCTTTGTGATCTGTTTTATCCAACTGGTTCGTTAATCATTTAATCAAGAAAGGACATCACATGATGAAAACATCTATTTTCCAAGGAAAAAGTTTTATTGCTGAAAAGGACTTTTCCCAAGCAGAGCTTCAATACTTAATCGACTTTTCAGCTCATTTGAAAGCATTAAAAAAAGCAGGCATCTCCCATCGTTACCTTGAAGGCAAGAACATCGCCTTACTTTTTGAAAAAAATTCAACCCGCACACGGGCGGCCTTTACGACAGCAGCCATTGATTTAGGCGCCCATCCAGAATTTTTAGGTCAAAATGACATTCAACTTGGAAAAAAAGAATCGGTGGAAGACACGGCGAAAGTTTTAGGTAGCATGTTCGACGGCATCGAATTTCGCGGGTTCAGTCAAAAGACAGTAGAAAGCCTAGCAAAGCATGCCGGCGTTCCTGTTTGGAATGGTCTAACCGATGAATGGCATCCCACACAAATGATTGCGGATTTTCTAACCGTTCAAGAAACCTTTGGCTATTTAAAAGGGCTGAATGTGGTTTATGTCGGCGATGGGCGCAATAATGTGGCCAATTCACTATTAGTGACAGGTGCTATTCTCGGGGTCAATATGCGCATTGTCACTCCCCACTCCCTTTTCCCTGAGGAATCCCTTGTGACATTAGCCCAAACCTACGCCAATGAATCTGGCGCGACGATTCAGATTACTGATGACGTCCCAGAAGGTGTTAAAGATGCCGACGTGCTTTATACCGATGTCTGGGTATCGATGGGTGAGGAAGATAAATTCGCGGAGCGAATTGACCTGCTAGCGCCTTATCAAATCAACCGGACAATGCTTGAACTAACGAGCAATAAACAGGTGATTGTCCTCCATTGCTTACCAGCTTTTCACGATACCGAAACTGAATATGGTCGAGAGATTGCCGAACGGTTTAATATTAGTGAAATGGAGATTACCGATGAGGTCTTTCGCAGTCACCATGGTCGTCAATTTGAGCAGGCAGAAAATCGGATGCATTCAATCAAAGCGATCATGGCAGCGACCTTAGGCAATCTTTTCATTCCACGTGCTTAGAAAGGACCTCTCATGAAAAAAGAAAAAGTAGTCGTGGCACTTGGCGGCAATGCGATCTTATCCACAGAAGCAACCGCTAGGGCCCAACAAGCAGCCTTAAGGGAGACAGCTGAACAATTGATAGCCTTCGTCGAAAAAGACGTTGATTTGATTATCTCTCACGGTAACGGCCCTCAAGTCGGCAATTTATTATTGCAACAAGCAGCGGCAGACAGCGTTAAAAACCCTGCCATGCCTCTTGACACCTGCGTTGGCATGACTCAAGGGTCAATTGGTTATTGGTTACAACAAGCCCTTTACAACGCATTAGAACCACTAAAAAGCAATAAACAGGTGGTCACATTAATCACCCAAGTCGTGGTTGACCAAAAGGATCCTTCTTTCCAACAACCAACGAAACCGATTGGTCCATTTTATACTGAGAAAGAAGCTCAAGATATCATGGCAACTTCAAGCAATCTCATGGTGGAGGATGCGGGACGTGGATGGCGCAAAGTTGTGCCCTCTCCTAAACCGCTAGCCATTGTGGAAGCACAAACGATCAATCAATTGGTAAGTCAGGGAACGATTGTCATTGCAGCCGGTGGTGGTGGCATTCCAGTTATTAAAACAAAGGGCGGTTATCGCGGATGTGAAGCTGTTATCGACAAAGATTTGGCTTCAGAAAAATTAGCTGAACTGGTAGAAGCGGACACGATGATTTTTTTAACCGGCGTCAATCATGTCTGCCTCAATTTTAACACCCCTGCTGAGATTGCCTTAGGGACCGTCACCGTCTCACAAATCAAAGGCTATCTAAATGACGGACAGTTCGCTGCTGGCAGCATGTTGCCTAAAGTCGAAGCCGCCATTGCCTTTGTTGAGTCCCATCCTGCTGGTAAGGCCATCATCAGTTCTTTAGCGAATATCCATGATGTTATTCGTAACGGTAGCGGAACTATTATTGTTGCCGATTAATCTCCATTAGCTCTTAAAGTGAGAAGTCTTGATCACCATGACCTCTCACTTTTTTCGTGCAGCCGCCCCTTCTCCCAACATTAACATTCCCGCAATTTTCCCTCTGATTTGTTTTACTTCCACCCCTATTATAGGGTATAGTAAAGAGGCGAAATAAAGTGATGGTTGACCAGTCTTGTCACCCACACTAAGAAGAATTCATGACTTACGAACAAAAGAAAAGTCATTGGATAAAAGGAGAGAATCAATTGGAAAGAACCGTAGGAACAACTGTCCGTGGTCTTCGCGGCCCAATTATTAACCAGGGAGATAAATTAGAGGAAATCATCGTTGAGACTGTCTTAAATGCAGCCAAAGCGGAATCATTTAAGATTGAAGATCAAGATATTGTCACTATTACTGAATCAATCGTTGCCCGAGCTCAAGGAAATTATGCGACAGTCGACCATATTGCCACTGATGTGCAGGCTAAATTCGGTGATGATACTGTGGGGATTATTTTCCCAATTCTCAGTCGTAATCGTTTTTCAATCTGTTTACGGGGGATGGCTCGTGGCTTAAAAAAAGTCGTCTTAATGTTGAGCTACCCTTCTGATGAAGTTGGCAACCACTTGGTCGATATTGATGAGTTAGATGAAAAAGGGGTCAATCCTTGGACCGATGTCTTAACAGAGGCTGAGTTTCGTGAACATTTTGGGTATAAAAAACACACATTTACAGGTGTTGATTACATTGATTACTACAAATCATTAATCGAAGCAGAAGGCGCAACCTGTGAAGTTATTTTTTCCAACAACGCTAAAACTATTTTAGACTACACAAAAAATGTCTTAACTTGTGATATTCATACCCGCTTCCGCACTAAGCGAACGTTAGTGGCTAATGGGGCAGAGAAGGTTTATTCCATGGATGATATTTTGAGTCAATCCATTGATGGCAGTGGCTTTAATGAAGCTTATGGCTTACTAGGTTCCAATAAATCAACGGAAGACAGCATCAAACTATTTCCAAATAACTGTCAGCCTTTAGTCGATGGTATTCAAGCTAAACTTAAGGAGCTGACTGGCAAAGAGGTAGAAGTTATGGTCTACGGTGATGGGGCCTTTAAAGATCCTGTTGGTAAAATTTGGGAACTGGCTGATCCTGTTGTTTCCCCAGCTTTCACAGTAGGGCTTGAAGGCACGCCTAATGAAGTTAAATTGAAGTATTTAGCGGATAATAACTTTGCTGATTTGCGTGGTGATGAATTAAAACAAGCCATCTCCGACTACATCATAAACAAAGACGAAGACTTAGTTGGTGCAATGGAAGCGCAAGGAACAACGCCTCGTCGCCTAACTGATTTAATCGGTTCACTCTCTGATTTAACTTCTGGTAGTGGTGATAAAGGAACACCCTTTGTCTACATCAAGGGCTATTTTGATAACTACACGAAATAATAAAACCCTCCTCACTTTAATTAAGTGGGGAGGATTTTTTTGGGGGTCTTCTCAACCAACCTATCGTCTAGTGCAACTCTCACAATAGGTAAGTGTGATCAAAGGTGATTTTGACTTTATAATTACCAATTTTTTCCAAAGTTTTCCTTTGGATCTCGTCAGTAATTTCCTTTTCTGAGAGTTTAAATTTTGCTGGTACCACTAAATCAAAGAGGATCATTTCATCCTCACCATGCTTCAGCGTTCGAATATCATGAACTTTAAGCTCTGCTTCAATCGATTTCACCATCTTTTTGATTTCTTGATGAATCAATTGTTGAGTCTGATCGTATAAGTTAACTGGGTCAATATGGCAGACTAAATCAACACCTAGTTGTTTTCTAAATTTGTATTCAATTTCATCGATTCGTTCATGAGCCATGGTTAAATTCCAACGATCGTCGATTTCAATATGGACTGAAGCAAATGTTTTATTGGGACCATACTGATGAATCAGAAGATCGTGATACCCTACAATCTCCGGCACAGCCGATAAATAGTCCTTCATTAAGTCAATTTGCCCTTGATCTGGCCGCAATCCCATCAATTCGTCAATAAATTCCCGAATCAACTGAAGCCCGCTATAAATAATGTAGCAGGCAATCAACAATCCCACATAACCATCAATTCGCAAGCCGGTCGCGCCTTCAATCCCTGCTGAAACCAAGACTGTTATGGTTGTATACACATCATTAAAGCTGTCTTTTGAGGCAGCCACTAAGGTATTAGAATTAATTTTTTTGGACACGCGCTGATAAAAGACACCTTGCCAGACTTTAATTAAAATGGATAAGACTAAAATAATTAAGACAATCGGGGTTACACTGACACTTTGAGGTTCTCTAATGCGCTCAATTGAGGTCGAAAAAAATTGAAAGCCCACGAACGTAATTAGGACAGAGACCATCATGCCGCTAATATATTCAAAACGTTCGTGGCCATATGGGTGTTCCTTGTCTGCTGGCTTGCCTGATATATAAAAGCCGACAAGGGTTAAGATTGAAGAAACGGTATCTGACAGATTATTCATGGCGTCAGCCATAATGGACACACTTCCTGACAGAATCCCTATTAGTAATTTACTGACAAATAATAACAGATTTGAAACTAAGCCTACTTTCCCTGCAAAGGAACCAAAAGCCGATCTCAAATCTGTCTTTTTTTTCTGTTGTGATGTTTCAAACCTGTTAATCAAAAAATTTATCATCCATTATCCCTACTAACTTTTTAGAGTATAAATGCTACTATATGATTTTGAGAGAGATTTGTACAGTCCAAGGACTCTTTTTTTAGCGACTTCTTATTATTTAGAAAACCCCAATCCAGTTAATCCTTCCGCCTTTTTTTATTGTTAGGAGCCCCTGAAACAGCAAGTCCCCCATGGCTATTTAATCCCCACAGGTTTCGTCAACAGTCTGACCCGTCTCACTGGCACTAATTCCGTCATCTCAACCAATGCTTTTTCAATCTTCTCCTGATTAATCGTGTCCAAGTCAATCATGGTATAGACATTGCCATTTTTTCGATTGCTGCTCATATCACCAATTTCTAACTCGTACTGGGCTAATATTGCCACGATTTCAGCCCAGATGCCTTTGCTATCTTGGTAAAAAAGCGTCAAGCGATAGGGAGCTTGAAAAAGTAAGCGAGCATTGGGATAATTCACTGAGTCACGAACTGTGCCATACAATAAGAAATTGCGTAAATGACGACTGGCCATTTGTTCACCATCTTTAATCGCTTCATGAGTATTGCCACCAATATGGGGCAACATGATAATCTTGTCATGACCAATAAATTCTGCTTGAGGGAAATCGGTGATATACTGGGCAATCTTTCCCTGATCAATGGCCGCTAGTAGGGCTTGATTGTCCACAATCTGATCTCGACCAAAATTGAGCAAACAAGTTCCGCTCTTCATTAAGTTAAAGGCCTTATCATTTAACAAGTGGTTGGTTTCAGCTGTCAGTGGCAATAAGATCACAATAAAATCCGACTGTTTTAAGAGTTCTGTTAAAGCAACTTGAGTTAAAAAAGAGAGATCATGGGGGCTTCTGGCGTACCCTAACACGTCCATCCCCAACTCATAACAGATCCGCCCCACTTGTTTGCCAATTGATCCCAGACCTAATATACCCACGGTTTTCCCTTGTAGTTCATGACCGATTAACTTTTCTCGGATAGCCTCTGATTCGGCTAAAATATGGGAGCCTCTTAGTTCCTTCACTTGTTTGACAGCTGTAAAAATTGGCCTCACGGCTATTAATAAACTGGCCACCACCAACTCTTTCACCGCGTTGGCGTTAGTTCCCGGTGTATTTAAGACAACTGTCCCGTTTTCGGTACATTTTTCAACGTTGATAGTATTGACCCCTACACCTACTCGTGATATAGCCAATAAGTCACGAGTAATCTGCTGATCCGCAACGATTGAACTGCGAACCATCATGCCGTTGGGGCGCTCTGTTTGTTCTATAAAATAACTATCTTGAGACAACGCTCTGGTTGATTCTGGGGTAAAATTATCCATTAGTTGAATCTTATACATGATAGACGCCCTCCTTTAGTCACTACAATAAGTATCCCACTTATCACAAAAAATGAAAAGAATCTTACTCTTTGCCAAACATAACAAAATCAATTACACTAAAGAAAATAAGTTGGGAGGGATTTTTATGCATCTGGAAACAACTCATTTATTTCCCGACAAACCGGTCATCGGCCGAAATAGTCAAGTTCAAAGGACGACCTTTGGTAGTTATGTCGAATTAGGTGAAAGTAATTTTGTTGACCATGCCACGATCGGCGACTATAGCTATACAGGTCAATTTTGTTTTATTCAAAATACGAAAATTTCTCAGTTTGTCAGTATTGCGGCCATGGTGCGAATCGGGCCAACCAATCACCCTTATGACCGCCCTTCACAACACATGTTTGCTTATAATGGAACTGGCTATGGCTTTCCAAATAAAGACCAATCTTATTTGGAAACTCGCCAACATAACTGGGCCATCATCGGACCAGATGTCTGGATTGGGCATGGAGCGATTATTCAAGCTGGCATTACCGTCGGTACAGGGGCTGTCATCGGTGCAGGAGCCGTTGTCACCAAAGATGTGGCACCTTATACCATTGTGGGCGGCGTGCCTGCTAAGGTCCTGAAAGATCGGTTTCCTGATCCGTTAAAAGAACAGCTACTAGCTATCGCCTGGTGGGAATGGGACCGTTCAACATTAGAAACCCGTCATCCAGATTTTTCATTACCGATTGAAGAATTTGTCGCCAAATGGCAGCCATCAGCGTAAATTTTTTTAGCAAAGCAAAAAGACTAACTAGCCTTATCTCGCTAGTTAGTCTTTTATTATTTGGCTTCTTTTTCCATCATTAAATACTTGTGGACCGTTCCAATTGAGACCTCACAGAGTGCCGCAACCTCTCGAATACTTCGCCCTTGCTTATTGTACAAAAAGTAAATTTGCTTGACAATTGACTGATCGATGGTCGGGCGACCAATCGCTTTACCATTTCTTCTAGCAGTTGACACCGCTTCTTGCGTTCGACGAGACAACACAGCTTTTTCTAAAACGGCAATATCAAACAAACTCTTAATAAAAGTATCGTCATCTAACGTCGGTAATAATTGGCGTTCAACAAAGGAAACTTTCGTTTCATGTTCAATGACCTTTGTCAGAAAAGGCAGTAATTGCACGATTTGCATTCTTAAATCCTCGATACTATAGAAGATGATTTCTTGTTGAGAATGGTCATTAACTAGCGTTAATAACTGCTCGGCAATTGGTGTGGTCTTTGTTTCAAGCATTACAATATCGCAGAAACTAGCCATTTGAGATGCCTTCCCTGCATTTCTAATAAATCCTATTTTCATCCGATATTCTCCTTTCGGCGAGAGTCACATCTATTCCCCCTCTCGCCAGTTTTACTTACGGTGTATCCGATAGCAACCATTCAATTTCAGCTTGATATTCGCCTTGATAATTCCCCGGTTTCAAGTCGAATAAAATACCTTGATTTTTTTGCCATGAGACATCGACATTTGCGAAGTTTTCGGTTGTTTCTTTTTGGAAAACTTTGACTGTGCTGCCTACTGGCATTGCCACTTCTTGATTTTGTTCATTGACGTATTTAAGTGGGTTGACAATGGTACGATTGTCTTTATTTTTAAATGTCGTTGATAGTTTCGCATAAAGGGTCGTCTGGCTGCCCTTTCCTCTGAAATCTTCGATTTGAATGTTCCAATCATCTTGACGAGCTAAAGTTTGGGTTTTATTCGTAATTGTTCCTTGTTCAAAGCTTGTGGCAGCTGAGACTTGTGTAAATTTCATGCCCCCAGCCACAACCGTTAACTCAATCTCAGGGGCTGTGACCTTCGCACCGCCTGTTTGCCACTCAACGCTGACACTGATCGTATGAACGCCAATCGGTAAACTAGCTGCTGGTATTGTAGTAGTCGTGCTGTGTTTTTGATCTGCTGTAGGGTTAGCTACAACCTTTGTCAATGAGTCATTAACCACGCCATTAATGGCATACTTTAAGACAAAGCTATCTGCTTCACTTCCTGAAACCACGGTTTTAACATCATATGTCGCGCCGTTGATTAACTTGAGTTTTTCTCCAGCATCGGTCAAGGTTAATGTAGGTTCGATTACATCGTGTGCCACAGTAATCGTTATTTTGTTACTTTCAGCAAAATTAGTTTTTTGAGAAATAGTTAGCTTCGTGCCAGAACTGATAGGTGTCAAAGGTTCCAGAGCATAATTACCTTTGCTGTCAACTTCAACTTCTTTAATAACATCACCTTGCTCATTTTTCAGCTGAATAGTCAATCCAGGTGTCCCTGTTCCTTTAATTGACGTTGTTTTATCTGTCACATCACCAATCATCGTTATATCTTGTGGTTTAACGGCAAATTTCGCTGTCGCTTGGACATCTGTTTGTTCAAAAGCTAGCTCGACTGGCACCCCTTTAATCTTAAAAGTATGTTGTTTGTTAATATCTAAGGCATCAATGACAGCCTGAGACACTGGAACATTCCACTTATTTGTAGAGTCCACGTTTTTACCATAATCAGCTTCTGGTAAAGTGACCCAGCTCTCATCATTAATTTGATACTGAACGTCCTTCATTTCACGAAGATCTTCCAATTGCCACGTTCCTGTAATCTTTTGGGCTGTATTAAATGGTTCTATAGTGTCAATCGCAATATTATCTTTAACGATTCTTTCAGCAATTGTATAGCTGATTGCGGGTAAATTCTCAATGTGATTGTCACCCTCAAAACTCATCACTTCACTGATTTGTTGATCGGCCGAAAGCTCTTTCGTCCGTACATCAAAGGTAATATGTCGATTAGGTGAGGCTAAGGATAATTCACCTAAAGAATATACTTTGTTTGCAAGAAAGTTGGTATCATCGACACTTACTCCATCAACTTTTAAAGTGCCTGGTAAATAATCCACATAAGGATTATTTGTTACTACCGCATTAACTTCTTCCCAATTTTGTTTACCAGATAGGTAAGTTGTAGACATGTCATAGGTCAGAATTTCACGAGCTTCAACAGTTTTACCATCGACTGAAGCCCCTGACTTATCACGAATCGTCGCTAAACTTTTGCTATCAACTATCCCTGGAACTTTAGTAAAGACTGCTCGATTGGGCGAATATGCATCACCAGTTGACCCTGTAAAGCCCCAATAAACTTGATTTGTGCCGAAAGTATTTTGGACATCGAGAGAAACTACAACTGCAGCCAAATCTCCAAATTTATAAGTCAATTCTTGGTTTGCCACATCCCACTTGACGGAAAGAGTCTTCCACATGTTGCTTGACGCTAAATTCACAACCTGCACCTCTGCATTATGTTTAAACGTTACTAAACCACCATAAGTGCTATATGTATCTATTTTATCTGGAAAAGCGTAGGCTATATGAGCCACAGGAGAGGCTAATCTATCTGAAGCAAACTGATTATAGAATGAATCAAATTCTACAATAAAGCTTTTTGCTAAAGCCCCATTAGTATAGTTCTGCCAAGAGGTCCCATTGCCATAAACCCCTAAATTTTCACCCTTAATCCCTCTTTTACTTGTTAGGCGCAGTGGGTCATTATGCATGGCAAAGGTCATTCCATCTCCATTATTTCCTACCCTACTACCTAAGAATAGGGCTGCTTCAAATTGAAAGTCTTTAGTCAAATCCATCATATTGCTTGGCGTTGACCAAACTGCCCCTTCCAAGTCTTTCCAGTCATCAGTCACAATGACCATATTATCAACTATTCTACTATTAGTATTTTGGGGTAAGGTAAAAATACCATCTAACTTTACATGTTTAGGCGGGTTATTCATTCCTACATTGTTTCTACTTAACACACTTTTCACTTGTGGTAAACCGGTCGTTACGGTGTTGCCTTCAGCTTTTAAGTTTTCTTCTGGTTTCAGAAAGACCACCATACCGCAAAGAACAGCACTAAGCAGGACAAGACAGCTTCGTTTTTTGTTCCACTTCATTATTAAAAACCTCCATTTTATACATACGATTTATTTCCCCATACTTATCTCATCCAGACTCTTGAGATAGGTCAACAAATTATTGCAAGATGACCTGTCTTTCAGTTACTAAACTTAACTCATTCACCTATCTCTTAAATCAATGCTACGTTTCAAACTTCCCCTAACGAAACGTTTTCCCCTTACTTCTTGTTTGTCCGTTTTTTGCTTGCACGTTTTTTATCTTTTTTAGATTGATAAACAAAAATCCCGCCAATTATGACTGCTAAGATAACAGCACCACTTCCAATGATTAGATACCAATTGATGCCTGCCTCTTCTAATTCAACGGCTTCTTCGTTTAACTTTTTACTGTCCGTTGCTGAAATCGTAAACTCTTGATCAAAATCCCATTTATTGTCCCCAGAGCTGGCTTGCAGTTTCAACAGATACGTACCTGGTTCTAAACGCTGATTGTCCCAACTAATCGGAAAACCAAAGTTAGAGTTTGGCGCCATGGTCATGGCTTCTTTAATTGTTTCATGTAAAAGTTCGGTGCCCGCTTTATTGTAAACTTTAGCATCCACTTTAAACTTGCCAATCATCGTCGGCATTGTGTTTTGCAAATTAGCTGTGACGATGGTGCGGTAATTCAACAAATCAGGTTTAATCTCGTTTAAGACAACCTCTGGCGTAACTTCCTCATCGTTCATGGAAAGTTGAACCCCAATAACATAAGAATAACGATTTTTGATTTGAACGTTTTCAGAAGCTTTCTCTTCTTCTTCCGACACATTTTTATAGATATAAAAACCGCCTAGTACAATCCCTTGAAACTCTTCTGCTGGCATCGTTAAATCAAAGGTTACCTTTTTCGTTTCATTTGCGGCTAACTCGACTGTTTGCTCTTTTGAAATTAAATCTGTAAAGACATGAGTTAGACTATTATCTATATCAGTGTTACTACCTGAAAAGTCCATCTCACCATTTTGATTGGTGGTAGCCACATTTGGTTGAACAGTCACACTAACGGGCTCATCACTTGGATTATCCAATACAAGGCTAATGGCTTGTTTTTCCCCTGGTTTCATCCGTAAGTCAAAATAGGTTTGGTCTTTATCAACTTGGTTCTCTGGCAATTCAGCTTTTACTGAGAAGTTGGCATTTCCCGTGCCATCAGCCAAGGCTGTTTGCGGTAATACAAGGGCGATTAACAATACCCCGAAAATTAATCTAATCTTTTTACTAATGTTTAACATGTTGTTGCGTTCCTCCTAAATATCTTAAGGGTCATCACTTCACCAAACCCTACTGATGAAGTGATTTCCTTTAAGCCCCATTTCTTATGGAGTTGGTGTATCTGCTAAAGACCAGTTAATTGTGGCAGTATAGTTCACGCCAACATCTGCTGAGCCTTCTAGTACTAATAGTTCCACGTTGCTATTGTTGTCTTTTTCACCTGAAAAGACATCTACCCAAGAACCTTTACCATTGTCTTTTTCAGCTATCAAAATTGAATACGTCTCTTGTGTATCAAAACTGACATCTGAAGCGACTGGTGCACCTGAGACGTTATTAGGACGTGTTTTAACTACTCCATTTTTGAAAGATAAAACTGCGCCTTTTAATTCTTTGCTGCCGTCAGCATTTGCAAATTTAGAGATATTGGCTGTCAGTTTCCAACCAACACCTGTTCCGCGCAAATCGGTTACTTGGACAAACGGATTCTCATTTAAAGCAGTATACTTTTGATCGCCACTGGCTAATTTTTTCGTACCAAATTCAATATTTGGCGCATAATCAATGGTCAGTGCCCCAGTATTGCCTGTTCCATGGTTGTCTGGATCAGTTGGATCAATCGGATCTGGTGGATTTGGGTTACTTGGATCAACCGGATCGATAATCGGTTTTTCGTCTGTATTGGCTTCGAAAATAACATGGTTTTTTTCAGTTTTGGTTGTATTGGCTACTTCCGCTTGCGCAATTGTCGCCAAACCTAAGTTTGCTAATAGCGCTAGTGAAAGAACTGTTAATAACGTTACTTTTTTCATTGTTTCCTCCAATTAATTACTCATGGTTTTATTGTATTATTTAGGTGTATCTGATAATGTCCAATCAATAGTCGCTGTATACTCTCCCACATAACTTCCGCCAGGAATCACTAATTTTGAAGTTGGATTAGTCGTTGCTTTATTAAAGAAATTAGCCCAAGTGCCTAATCCAGTAGCTTTAGCTGCTGATAAAATAGACTGTGGTGCTCCATTCAATGTAACAGATGCTGCTGTTGTCGGTGCTGCTTCAGTAATGCCTGCAGGATTAGTTGTCCGTAACTCGCCAAATCCTAATGACATTTCTGCGCCTTTTAAAACGTTTTTGTCAGCTGATTCAAATTCAGAGATTTTAATCTTTAAATCCCAGCCAGCGCCTTTTCCGCGAGTATCAGTTACTTGAACATAAGGATTATTAGTATTAGCCAACGGATAGGTCACCGTTCCAGAAACAACTTTAGCATCAGCAAATTGAAAATGAGGGGCAACATCAATTGACAATGGTCCTTTTTCATCAGTGATATCAGGTTTTGGTGTATCAGGTTCAGGAACGATCGGCGGTGTAATAACTGTAGCAGTGTCTGCCTCTAATTTAACCTTTGCTGTTGATTCTACGGCTTGACTCACCTGTGCTGTTGCAGTTAAGGCGATAACGGATACTAATGCGATAGTTGATAATTTGACTAATTTCATGGGTAATTCTCCTTTTAGTTGGGTGTATTTTTTTATTTTTTAATCAGTTGTTTATGGTGTTGGTAATGATTCTAATGACCATTCAAGAGTTGCTGAATAATCCCCTTTTAAGTTACCTGCTGGGATCTTTAATTTAACATCTTTTGATTCCATAACGTTCATCCATGAACCTAAACCAGTTCCTGCAGTTGCTGACATAAATGATTGAGCGTCAGTATTCGGTACGATGATAGTTGAAGCAAATACTGATGGTGCTACAGATAGATTACCTTCTGAGCTAATAACCTCTCCTTGAGGGAACGAGATTGATGCTCCTTTTAAGACTTTAGTAGGTTCGTCTTTATCTGCAAATGCAGAAGCTTTCACTTTCAAATTCCAACCAGCACCTGTCCCACGACGGTCAGTAACCTGTACTTTTTTATTCGTAAAACCCGCTGCATTGGTCACAGAATATTCTTCTGATTTTCCTGATAATGTCAATGTACCAAATTCCAATGCTGAAATAGCATCAATCGTTAGCACGCCTTCATTCTCTGTTGGAAGTGTTTCAGGATCAGGTTTTTCTTTATCTTTGTCTTCCTCTGGTACGATAACTTCTGGTAGTTCCTTTTCATCTCCTTCAGTCAATGTAACATGACCATAAGACGTTGCTTTTGAACCGTCTTCTTTGTTACCGATTGTCTCTTGTGCGGCAAGTACTGAAGCTCCTCCCGCGGCTAATACTGTTGTTGCTACAAGTCCTGCAATAACGACTTTCTTTAATGACATTTTTTTATTTAACATGTTCCCCATCCTCTTCGTTGTTTTTTTTCTTGTCCTTAACTTATATCCACAAATTTTAACGGCTCTGTTTAAATTGGTAAGAACAATGAGATAAATGTTTGTGTGCCTGTGGCAACCATTTTTTGTTTCATTTTAAAAGCTCTCCTTTCCAACGTGCGTTTGTTTCTATAACTAAACTACATCTCGTCTTTTAATAGTGACTGCTGTTCCTAATAAGATAACTAAGCCGACAGCGATTGCTGATCCATCTGGCTTTTCGTTTGTTTTAGGTAGTATCGCCTGACTGATAACCTTTTTAGTCGTATCTGGTTGACTAGTGTCAGGTAGCTCTTTTGCTGGCTCAGAATCTATCGTGCCAGGTGGTTCATCTTTGGGATCACCTTCACTAAAGGTAATACCTGCCTTGCTGCCAGCTTCTGACGCTTGGTGAGTTAGACCTGTTCCAAAAAGAAAACCACTAACACATAACATAAGCATCATTTTTCTTTTCACATTATTCTCCTCCTCTATTCAGTGCAAACTCGTCTCATTCTCAAAAACTACTGTTAGATAGAAAAGCAATAATAAAGAAAAAGCTCTCCTTTCAAAAAAATGAAAAACCCACTAGACTGGGCTTTTTCATTCTCTAAAAAGAAGAGTAACGTGCGTTATTAAACATTCTCAAAAACAGTAGTTTATTATAAGGTCAGAACAATGTCAATAAAAAGTTTGGTCTTTTTTTTGAACAAACCATTTTATTCCTTAAAATAACTCATTTTATTTTAAAAAATCAGCCGGCATTCCTTGTTATATAAGGTTTTCGCCAATTTTATTAAGGATTTATTAAGCAAAAATAGATTTGTTGTTTTTTTAATACCCTTTATTATTTTCACTGATTTTACGTCTCATTTATCAATCCAAAAGTTGAAAAACCGTTGGTGATCGCTTTTTCATTTTCTAAATAAAAAGCTCCTTAAAAAGAGGTAATAGTACAACTAAACCTTGATTTAGCGCAAAAGAATGGAGGATTATCATGACAGTCATTGGCTATATGCGTGTTAGCACCCCTCATCAAAAATTTGACTCTCAACAAAAAGCTCTAAAAGATTACGGTGTTGAGATTGTTTATAAAGAGCATGAAAGCGGCCGTAAAGAGGCCCGTACTGAACTCAACAACGCTTTAAGTGCCCTACAGCCTGGTGATACTTTTGTCATTTTTAAACTTGATCGTCTAGCTAGAAGCACCAAACAACTGCTCTCTATATTAGAAGGTTTTGAAAAACAAAACATTCATTTCGTCAGTATTCAAAACGATATCGACACATCAACCCCTATGGGTAAGTTCTTTTTTACCGTTATGAGTGCTTTTTCAGAAATGGAAGCAGCCTTAATTCGCGAAAGAGTGTTGGCTGGTCTCGATGCGGCTCGAGATAACGGCACGACCCTTGGCAGGCCCAGCCGCACAAAAGAGATTGATGAAGCAATCAAATTATATGTGAATACCGATTTTAGTGTCAAAAAAATTTCCCAAATATGCCATATCTCAGTTCCAACTATTTATAACCATCTTCAACGGGAAAATATTCCTAGAAGAAAGAGCTATCGAGAACGACATTAATTAAGCCCCATCTAGTTCCTATTTAACTCTTGGTCTACACTTGCTCTACACCTACCAATATTATACTAGTTATATAGTAGAAACAGGACATCACGGAAGAACAATATCCTTGTTTTCCAAACGAGACAACCGATTTCCCTAAGAATAGTGTTTCTTGACACTTTAGATTCTCTAACTCAGCACTTAGAGGATAAACTAAAGGCCCCCTTAGGCTGATCCTACAGTAAAAATCAAGTCTTGTTCCTTACTAAATCTAACTTATAAGAGGTGCCATTATGGCTATTATTGGATATGCACGTGTTAGTACGACTCATCAAAAACTGGATGCTCAAATCGTTGAGCTTAAGAAATATGGCGTTGATAAAATCTATACGGAGTACGGTAGTGGACTTAGTCAAAAGAGACCCGTCTTAGATAAGATGCTAAATGAGCTTAAGGACGGGGATACTTTGGTTATCTTTAAACTTGACCGTCTAGCAAGAGGCACACAACATTTACTTAAGCTTTTGGAAGGGTTCGAAGAGCGAAACATCAACTTTGTCAGTATTCAAAATCACATCGACACGACGACTCCGATGGGCAAACTCATCTTTACGATCATGGGTGCCTTTGCTGAGATGGAAGCCGCTCTAATTAGAGAGCGTGTGTTGTCTGGTTTGCAAGCTGCTAAAGACAATGGGGTAAAGCTAGGTCGCCCAAGTGCCACAGATAAGATCGAAAAAGCCATCTCGCTGTATGCGACGACGGATCAGCCAGTTGAAGATATTTCAGCTAACTGTGAGATTTCTGTTGCAACTATTTATCGACACCTTAATAAACAAGCTGTTCCTTTAAGAAGCTAGAAAACGACATGTTTAATCATGACCGTCGTTGTCGTCCCATACTAAAAAAGTGAGTAAACGCCTTACAGCCCCGCGTTTGCTCACTTTTTTTATGATGGCAAGAAACAAAGACGTTTACAAGATCTATCAATAAGCCGATCTTAATTAACATAAAAGTGGTTCACTTTTAAGAAAATAGCGTGTGAATCAATTCTCTTGCAGAAGGGCTTCTAGCACAAAAACCGACAAGCTTTAATAAGCTTGTCGGTTTTTGTGCTAATACTAACTTGCAGAGGATGTCCCCGTAGCATACTTGTGAACTGTCCCAACTGATACCTCACAGATAGCAGAAACATCTCGAATACTGTGCCCTCTTTCATGATACAAGACTTTAATCCGTTGCATCAAGTCTTCTGTAATGGTCGGACGGCCAATCGGTTTCCCTTGTTCTTTTAATTCGGTTATGGCGTCTTTAGAACGATGAGACATTACGCTTTTTTCCTGTCTAGCTAGACGTAATAAATAGGTAAAATGCTCTTCGGCACTCATTAATGGAAATAACTGTTTATCTGAAAAGTTAATGATGATTTGATAATCATGGGCTTTTTCTAAGACTGGTAGTAATTGTACTAATTGAATTTTCAATTCATAGTTACTAGGTAGGATCAATTGATGCTCATGATACTTCTCAACAAAGCTAACTAAATCATCCACAATTGAACGATGCTCATCATGTTCAATCACTACATCACACACTTTTGTTAATGCTGTTTCCTTGGTATTATCTCTGACAAATCCTATAAGCATAGCCGTCACCTCTTAGTTTTTTTTAGAAAGAACACCTGTTAAGCAACTTCCCGGCAATTCTTTACTATTACATAACGAACGATTGCTCATTCGCCTTACAAGTATTATCATATCAGCAACCTAGGAGGCACTTGTCTCAAATCAGTTATGACTTTTATTAAAGATATGAGACAAAAAAAACAACACGCTAAACTGACGTGTTGTTTGACAAGCTATGCTTTTTTAAGACGAAGAGGGGCGTTTTATTTTTCTAGGTGGTAACTTAATGACAAATTGAATTCCTGTTCTTTCATTGGTCATCTCAAACTGGACCCCTAATTTTTCAAAATTATTAGCGACAATATATAGACCTAAACCAGTTCCACCACTTTTCCGATTGCGAGATTTATCCACGCGATAGAAGGCTTCAAACACTCGTTCTAAACTCTCATCAGAAATTGGCTTGGCCGTGTTAAATACCATTATCTCAATCCCTGCAGCATTCTCTTTCAATGAAACTGTCACATGGCCATTTTCCAGACAATATTGATAAGCATTCGAAATGATGTTCTCCAAGGCCTTACTAAAGAGGATTTGTTGTGTGTCGATTATCAGATCTTTTTGAATATCCAAAAAAGTTTGTATTGAGGAAGAAAAAAATTGTCTTTGACGTTGCACAATCTGTTCAACCAATTCTGAGAGATTCAAGGTTTGTAAATTATCCTGCAAGTCCACATAATTTACTTTGGCAATTTCCAACACATCTTCGGCCAATTTTTGCATTTCTTCCATGATGACATAACTCTCTTTTAAATACTTATCCCGGTCCGCATAAGGCCCAATATTTAACGACATCGCTTCCAACTGGCCCATCACGGCTGCTATCGGTGTTTTTAATTCGTGAGAGATCACAGCCGATAACTCACTCCGTTTAGCCTCTTCGTATTTTAATATTTGTGCATCGACTTGCAACTGCTCATTTGCGGAATTTAATTTAACCAAGTTCGTTTCCACGCTTTTAGACATACTGTTAAGATTTTTAGACAGTTGCCCTAGCTCATCTTTTCGCTGCTGAGGCAAGCTGGCAGAAAAATCAAGCTGCTCCATCTTATTGGCTGTTTCATTAATTTCAATAACAGGTCCTGTAATTCGGCGAGCCAAAATCCAAGCTCCCACTGCGGCCAAGATACTACTGACAATAAACGAATAAAACAAGAAAACCAATAACATTTGCCGAATTCGATCTTTTGCTACCACAGGAATGCTGTAAGTGATCGAATACTTTTCTCCATTTAACTCGATCATTCGAACATGGGTATAATTATCAGCTCGAGCCTGTAAGGTACCAATTCCCAACTCATTTAGGACAGATGCATCTGGTTTACTGTTTCTTCTAACAAAGGGAAACAAAAGTAAGCCATCTTCATTAACAATAATAAATTTTACATTCGTCGAACCATAAAAGATAGAAAGTTCCGTTTGCACATCTTCCGTTGATAAACCTTCTAAACCAGTAATAAAGTTTTCCAGTATCTCATAATTACGATCCAATTCCTGTCGGTACTGATAGTCCGGCAACAAGCGATACATACTGGCGAATATTGCTCCCATAATCACTAACAACAACCCGAAAATGGCGAAAAAAAGTTTAAAAGAAATACGACGCCACCACTTAATCATCTAAGCGATACCCAACATTCTTGACAGATTGAATAAAATCTCCACCTAATTTTTTGCGCAAGTTTTTAATGTGTTGATTAATAATTTTCAAATTTCCAATATGGTCGTATCCCCAAACTTTATTAATAAGCTGTTCTCTGGTAAACACTTGGTTAGGTCGGCTCATTAACTCGGTTAAGATCAGGTATTCTTTATGGGTTAAACTGACTTCAGTTGCTCCTACGAAAACACGATGTTCGTCTAAGAATACTTCGATTTCTTTAAAACGTAATACATTTGTTGTTTCTTCTCCATAAGACCTTACGAGTAAAGCTTTAATTCGTTGTAAAAAAACCGTGAAGGACAAAGGCTTCGTAATATAATCATCAATCCCACTGTCAAAGCCCTCAATCTGACTTTTCTCTTCTGACAGGGCTGTCAACATAATAATTGGCACCTTGCTCTTTTTCCGAATCATTTTACTCACGCCATAACCATCAAGTAAGGGCATCATCACATCAACAATAACCAAATCAAAAGGAGTTGCCTCAAATGCCATTACCCCTTCTAACCCATCGTCAACAGCGGTTACTTCGTAGTTCTCTGACTCTAAAAAACTAACAATTAAATGCTGAAAATTTTTATCATCTTCAATCACTAACAATTTATATGGCATTGTTTTTTTCCTCCACTCTCTCTGGATCAAATAATCCCTGGCTTACTCTTCCACTACACCTGTTCTACGCTTCGGTCTTTTACTATTAAGTTAAGACAAAAGACAATGGAGGAAATGACCATGAACATTACTTTATTACTGCCAACACAACAACAAAATGAGTTTGCTTTATTAACATTATTGATTAAGGCTAGCCCAAACTGGTTGTCAAGAGATGATCTTAGAACTAGTTTATCCCTGCCAGCTTCAGCTATTCAAAAAAGCTATCGTCAGTTAGAAAGCAAATTATTAACGGTCTATCCAAAACTTGCTCTAGAAGTCAATACTACCCTAGGTTACCGGATAAATCAAAACATTAACTCTTATTTAGGAACGATTTTATTGAGTTATTTACAAGATGCCCCTTCATTTAAGATCTTATCTGTTGCTTTTGACAGTCACCCCTTTAATGCGGCCATTTTGGCAGACTCTTTGGAGGTTAGCCGAGCAACTTATTACCGCGAAGTCAGTAACCTTAACCAGTTTTTAGCAAGCTATGAGCTGAGTTTTGATGCAAAAAAGGGTCAATTAATTGGCCAACGTCACGTCATTCGGCAATTTGCACAGCAATTTTTCTGGAGTGCTTATAAAAACAGTGATTTCCCACTAATGAGTGACCGACACCTAGATGTCACTTCTCTAATCGCTGAACTTGAAGTATTACTGGGCACAAGCTTGGACAGTGTTTCACAGAAAAAAATTCGTTTTAGTCTGGCAATCAGTTTTCTAGATATTCGCCAAAGTCATTATATTGATCAAGCGTTGCTACATCGTCTCCCAGAGGACCCGTTGTTTCAACTGATTCACAACACCCTTAGTCGTCAGTTTTACTTGCTCGATCCTAGTATTATTATCAAAGAGAGTCAATTTGTTTATCAAACATTGCTCACTCGGATTCTCTCAGTAAACACTGACTTTTCCTCTGGCATTGTTATCAACTATTTCAGCCGCTATGAGCCAAGCAGTTTTGCTTATGTGACAGATATCTTAGCCCAGCTACGGTCAACTTATCCTGCACTTTTCAGCTCTGCTGAGGACACGTTGGCGTTTCAGACAGATTTGCTCATCAGCCAACACCATTTACTGACAGATCACAGTGATCGACTGGCAATGGCCGATTATCCTTTGGAGTTTTTTTCTCAACAATACTGTTCGTTATACAGTGGCTTAATTTCCCTTTTTGAAAAGGTTGAAAGTCAACATAAAACAAATCCAGAAGACTCTGCGATTCGTTTTAAGTCATTGCTGTCTGCTATTGAATCTTCTTTTGATTTGACAGCCTTCGAGCGCCTTTTCACGGTTCAAATAATGGCTGAACGAGGCCTTTATTCTAAAAAAATCAAACGTGAATTAATTCGCAACAGCCAACATAAAATTGACTTTATTGATGGGCAGCCAACTCCAACCTCTCCAGACCTGATCATCACTGATACCCAGATCGATGGTCCGAAAAATACTTTGCTTTACCACATCTCCTATCCCCCTCGTGCCAATGATTGGCACCAAATCAATCAATTAATAGCCAAAATCAGCTAATATCAGCTGACTGACCTTTCAGTCAGCTTTTTTTGTGCAACAACGTTCAATGATAGCCTGATCCAGCACTACTATTGGCACCATCGTTTATTAATCCACTAGAAAACACCTAACAAAAAAGCAACGCTGCTGTTAGCGTTGCTTTTTCTTAGTTACTTAATAACCACATAATCCAAATCAACCATATTAGCCCAAGCGACGATTTGATCAGTCGTTAAGTTTAATGACACCACAGTGTGATGCCCACCACCATTTTCAATCCACGCTTGAACGCCTGTTTCAAAGTCCGGTTTAACTTCCCAGAGAATTCGCGCCACTGGCAAATGAGGGGCTGGTTCTGTCGGTTCAAACAACGACACTTCATTGATTAACAACTTGTAATGAGTGCCAAAATCAGCCATGGAAACAACCACTCCCGCTCCTGCTTTGCCATCAAAAACCAATCGAGCGGGGTCTTCCCGATCGCCCATGCTTAAAGGAGATACCACCACTTTTGGCTTGTTAGCGGCTAATGACGGGTCAACTTCTAACATGTGAGATTGTAAAATCGCTTCTTTTCCTTGAGCTAGCTCATAGGTGTAATCTTCCATAAAGCCGGTGTTTTGATTGTGAGCCATAATCTTCATTAAGCGATCAATGGCGGCTGTTTTCCAGTCTCCTTCACCAGCAAAACCATACCCTTCTGCCATCAGACGTTGAACAGCTAAACCAGGCAATTGTTCCATACCGTATAGATCTTCAAAATTACTAGTAAAGGCTGAATAATTCCCCGCTTCTAAGAAACGACGTAAGCCAATTTCAATTTTAGCTTGTGCTTTCACTTGTTTATCCCATAGGGCTGGTTCATAATCGCCATAGTCAAACTCGTACAATGATCGGTACTCCCCAAAGACTTGCTCCACTTCCCCTTCTGTCACCTTGTCAATCTCGGTTACTAAGTCGCCGATTCCAAAATAATCCACGACCCAGCCAAACTGGATTTGTGCTTCAACTTTATCCCCTTCGGTAACGCCAACGTTCCGCATATTATCACCAAAACGCGCGACTTTAATCTCAAAACTAGCTTCATAAGCAGCCGCAACATCCATCCATTCAGCTATTTGACTTTGGACGCTCTCACGCTGCCAATATCCGACGACGATTTTATTATTTTTTCGTAAACGTGCATTGATAAAGCCGTACTCACGATCGCCATGAGCACTTTGATTCAGATTCATAAAGTCCATGTCAATAGTTTTCCAAGGAATGCTTTCGTTGTATTGAGTCGCTAAATGCAACAGTGGTTTTTGTAACATCTTCGTGCCACGAATCCACATTTTTGCCGGCGAGAAGGTGTGCATCCATGTGATGACACCGGCTACTTCATCTCGGTAGTTGGCTTCTTTCATAATTTTAGTAATCGCATCCGCAGTCACCGCTAATTCTTCTTGCAGTCGAATTGGATAAGGCAGTTTGCCACTGTCATTTAATCCTGCTACCACTTCTCTGGCATGTGATTTCACTTCCAATAGAGTTTCTTCTCCATATAAATGCTGGGAACCGACCACAAACCAAAATTCTTTTTGACTGACTTCTAACATTATAAACACTCCTCATTGTTTTATTTTTGACCGTAATAGGCATTGTCACCGTGTTTTCGTAGATAATGCTTGTCCAAGACCCGTTGAGGTAACTCTTCAGCAAATTGATTTAATTGACGGGCGTAGAGATTAGTCTGACAAACTTCGTCTAAGACAACAGCGTTCATCACTGCGCTTTTAGCGTCTTTCCCCCAAGTAAAGGGACCGTGTCCGTGAAGCAGAACAGCAGGAATCGCCAACGGATCAAGCTGCCGTTCAGCAAACGTTGAGACAATCAAATTGCCCGATTCAACTTCATAGCCCCGATCGATTTCCTCTTGGGTTAAAAAACGGGCACAGGGGACTTTTCCGTAAAAGGTATCTGCATGAGTGGTGCCCATTGCAGGGACATCCAATCCTGCTTGAGCCCAGATTGTCGCCCAAGTAGAGTGAGTATGAACAATTCCGCCAATTGTTGGAAATTGTTTGTACAAAACGGCATGAGTGGGCATATCGGATGAGGGGTTTAAGGACCCTTCAACGACATTTCCTGCTAAATCACAGATGACCATATCACTAGCAGACATCTGGTCATAATCAACCCCACTGGGTTTAATGGCGAACAATCCTTGTTCTCGGTCAATGCCACTGACATTGCCCCAAGTGTATTTAATTAATCCTCGTTCTGGTAATTCTAAATTGGCTTGAAAGACTTCTTCTTTTAGTTGTTCTAACATCATCTTCTCCTAACTTAAATAGTCTACAGCAGCTTGTTCAATTGGCAATCCTTTTTGATAACGGGAAATAAAGGTTGCAAATCCGCTGACATCTCGTTGATCTGGAGAGAGAGTTGTGCCGAGATTGCCAGCAAATACGTTCTGTTCCAAAAAGTCAGCTAAACTTAACGAGTCCCGTTCATTTAGATAAGCTGCCAATAAGGCAATCCCCCAAGCGCCGCCTTCACCAGCTGTTTCCATGACTGAAACTGGCGTCTCAATTACCCCAGCCAAGACTCGTTGCCCCACTTCTTTCGTGGTGAAAATCCCCCCATGGCCTAAAATCCGCTCTATTTCAACCTGTTCCTCTTTTAATAAAATATCCATGCCAATTTTTAAGGCCCCAAAAGCTGAAAATAAATGGACTCTCATAAAATTCGCTAAAGTGAAGTTGCTTTCTGGCGTTCGCACAAACAAAGGCCTGCCTTCTCCTATATCGGTAATGTTCTCTCCTGAGTAATAGCCATAGGACAGGAGACCACCGCAGTCTTGATCTCCTTCCAAAGCTTGATTAAACAAGGTCTCGTATAGTGCGTTAGTCTCGATTGGGTTGCCTGATGCTTCAGCAAACTCACCGAAAAGCTTCACCCAGGCATTAATATCCGAAGAACAATTATTAGCGTGAACCATTGCGACCAAACTACCAGAAGGTGTGGTGACTAAATCAATTTCAGGGTGAACTTTTTGCAAGTTTTTTTCCAACACAATCATGGCAAATACTGATGTTCCAGCTGAGACATTCCCAGTCCGCTTCGCCACTGCATTCGTCGCCACCATTCCGGTGCCAGCATCTCCTTCTGGTGGACAAAGCGGAATACCTGCCTGCAAATTGCCGCTGCTATCCAACAGCTTGACCCCTTCTTCAGTTAACTGCCCAGCTTCCGCCCCTGCTACCAACACTTCTGGTAAAATCTCAATTAATTGCCAAGGGTAGTGCTTTGGGCTTATGAGCTGATCAAAAGTTGTAACCATCTGACGGTCATAATTTTTAATCTGACTGTCTATGGGGAACATCCCTGAAGCATCACCAATTCCAATGACTTTTCGACCGGTTAATTTCCAATGGACGTAGCCGGCCAATGTCGTCAAATAGGCCACGTCTTTAACATGGGCTTCTTCTTCTAAAATCGCTTGATATAAATGAGCAATGCTCCAACGTTGGGGAATGTTGTAATGAAATAAAGCCGTTAATTCTTTTTCTGCTTGAGCCGTGTTAGCATTTCGCCATGTTCTAAAAGGCACCAATAGCTCCCCTTTTTGATCAAAAGCCAAGTAACCATGCATCATGCCACTAAAGCCAATCGAAGCAATTTTTTCTAGGGATTCCCCATAAACCTGATTCACCGCTTCGCGTAATTCTTGGTAACTCTTTTGTAAGCCTTGCCAAATCGACTCAAGTGAATAGGTCCAAAAACCGTCTTCCAGCTTGTTTTCCCACTCAAAACTGCCCGAAGCAATTGGGCTAAAATCCGACGCGATTAAAACTGATTTGATACGGGTTGAACCAAACTCAATGCCCAAAATCGTTTTCCCGGCAGCAATCTCTCCTTTGATCTGTGCCACATCCATTCGATGTCCTCCTATCGACAACTGTTTAAAAACAAGTTGCGTTTAATACCTCAAGTATAAAATATTTGTCCGTACATGTCAACACTCTCTTTGAAGTTGTATGAACATAAAAAACCAAAGGACGTTAAATGTCCTTTGGTTTTTTATCCTCTATTTTTGCCACTGATTCGCGACGAATTAACTCTGGTTGATAGCGTATGGAATCCAATAGCTTATTTTTGCCTTCAATGGCGGCGACAATCCACTTGGCAGCATCTCGTCCCATGGTTTCTTTTGGATGGGTAATCGTCGTTAGTTTCACATCAGCGGCCGTCCCAATAAAGGAGTCATCTTGGCCAATAATCGACAAATCTGCCGGTATTTTTAAACCTAGTACTTTAATGATTTCCATAATTTCCAAGGCAATCGCATCGTTGTAACAGACAATGCCAGTAATCGATCGCTCCTGATTAAGTAGGGCTTTACGGAGCTTTTCCAACATCTCTGCCTTGCTCTCGGTAGTATAAGTAAAGATACTTTCAGAATGAAAAACTTTCCGCTGAGTTTCAAACGCTTTGATATAACCTTTCATGCGATTTTTCCCTTGTAAATCATCGATTTTAGTGATTAAGGCAATATCAGCATGACCATTGTCCAACAGCTCACTCGTCGCTAAAAAGCCCGCTGTCACATCATCCAAATCGATGTAAGGTGCTGCCAGTTCTTCATAGTGAGCATTGATCATCACAAAGGGAATTTCCGCCTCTTTAAAAGCCAAGTAGTAGGAAAGATTAGGGTTGTACTGATTGCTCTTAGTTGGCTCCACTATCAAACCGTCAACCCCATAACTAAGCATCATCTCCAGACTTTTCTTTTCTTGAAGGGTGTCGTTATTGGTGCTGGCAAGTAACAGTGAATAGCCTTTTTCGCTTAGTTCTTTTTCAATTCCCCTAATAATTGAGGGGAAGATATAGTCTGACAAATAGGTTGTAATCACACCGATTGTTTTCTTATTCCCCTGATGTATTTGAGTCAAGTAAGCATCGCTAACATAGGTGCCTGACCCTTTTTCTTTGCGCAAATAGCCTTCATTGACTAACAGGGAGATGGCTTCACGAACGGTGTGACGGCTAACACTGTAATCTTTTTGCAACTGTAATTCTGGCGGAATAGCCTCATTAACTTTTAAAGCTCCGCTTAAAATAGTAGAACGTATCTCGTCTGCAATCAGCTGATACTTTGTTTTTTTCATTTCCATTCTCCTTAGAAAAGCTAAATGCCAAAAGTTGTCCGAACATTTATTATAGAGTGAATAACAAAAAAATACAAGTCAGTCATAAGTGACTGACTTGTCCTATTAATGGGATTGCAAATTAGCTTCAACGTCTGAACTCAAGTCAATTTCTCAATTTGCTCACGTGATAGACCAGTCGCTTTCATGATTTGCTCCGTCGAAACACCGATTCGTTTAAAATCCCTCACGGTTTTCCATTTACCTTGCTCCAGTCCTTGCTTTAACCCCTGTTCTATTCCTTGTTCTAATCCCTGTTCTAATCCTTGTTCTAATCCCTGTTCTAATCCTTGTTCTAATCCCTGTTCTAATCCCTGTTCTAATCCCTGTTCTAATCCCTGTTCTAATCCCTTTTTTCTGCTATTAAGTAACAACCACTTCTGGGTTTCTTGCGCTTTTTCTGCTAAATCGACCAATTTACGTTCCTCCTTTGTTAAGTTTTGACGACGAACTTGTTCGCAAGCATCTTGAATATAACTTGGCGCCTCTGGACCGACTTTTCCAGTTAAGAAAAAATCAATCCAATGCTTGATATTCGTTAACGTTTTTGGCTGTTTAACTAGCTCAAAAAAGGTTATAACCACTATTTCCTCACCAGTCTCATCTACAAATTTCCGATTACTATTCCTGCCACGAAAAACAAAATCCTCGACAACGCACTCATCGTCGAATAGCTGATGATTCATAATATTAATGCTGTGAACTGGTTCTAATGAATCGTATTTACTCTGATGTGCCGCTGGTTTAGCTTGATCCACTTTTCCATAAGTAGACCGATATCGCTCTGCGATATAATAGAAAAGACGACGATTAAAATAACTCTGAGAAGTCACTTGAAGTTCGATCGTAATTTGACGATTATTCGCCAATGTTGCGGCTATATCAACTTCTGTGTAATTAAGCTGATTGATTCTATTTTTACTGTAAGTGTCAACATTATATGGGTCAATTACTTTTACTGTTTCTGCATTTATTCCACCTATATCTTTCAAAAATCCAATAATTATATGACTGTTGGCTTGTGTCCCAAAGGTTTTTTTAAATAAAACATCATTTAAAGGTGTGACCTCTTTTTTTGTTTGAACCATACATCACCTCTTTATCCTGGTTCAATACTGTTACGACATCAGGACAATTGGCTTTACTTACTTTGATTATAATCTCTCGTTTCACGTGTGACAACTGGTCTGCTTCTATATTTTTACCTGCTCTTTAAGACTCTAAAAAACAACGCTTCCATTTCCGTTTCATGATAAAAAACAATAGGTAACATCACAACAACAGATGATTATTGATCTTCTTCTAACTTACGTCAGGGCCGGGACATAGATCCCGCCCTATTTCACACTTTCTTACGGGTAAACAGCTCAACTTTATGACCTGACTCCGAGGGAAGGTAGCTCTTTTTTTTATTGTACTTAAATTCCATTACTTTTTCTAGTTTTTTTTGCATTTTGGCTCATTTTTAATTAGCTTCTTTAGATCACGTAACCTTCTGACAAACAAAAAAATTGAACGTCTATCTAATCCTAAAAAAATATTTCTATCTCAGTATCATTACTGGATACTCCGCGTGCTCGTTGTTACGTGTCATTTACTGCTAGACTTTCTTTACAATCTCCTTCGATTGACTCAAGCGTTCAATGGTACTGTCATAATGCCGTGACGCGTAGGCTGAAAATAGAATATCGACCGTAAAAAGTTGCACCAACATGGAGCTAGAAGCTGAACTACGCAAAACTGCCTCGCCACCACTTGCTGTTTCTAAAATCACGTCAGCAATTTTGCCTAAGGTGGATTTTTTTGAGTTTGTCATCACCACTAAGTCAATCCCTCGCTCTTTGGCAATTTTCCCTAAGTGAATCACTTCTGACTTTTCGCCGGAATTAGAAATGGCAAATAAGACCCCTTTTGAAGGGTTTGTCACAAGGGAGGTGGCGGTTAAATGATAATCTTTGGAGAAAAAAACATTCTTCCCAATCCTCGTCAATTTTTGATAAATATCCTCTGCTACTAATCCCGAAGCACCGATACCATAGGTGTAGATTACTTGAGCTTCATCCATCATTGCCATAGTTCGTTCCACCATCGTATCATCCAATTTTGACATGGTTTCGGTAAAAGAGTTGGACACTTTAAAATGCAGCTTCTTTTTAATTTGAGAAATCTCTTCATCTTTAACGATATCCGTATGTAATTCTTCGGTAATTTGCGGTAAACTTGTGGATAATTTCAACTTTAAATCAGTAAACCCATCGAGCCCCAGTGAATAGCATAAACGAACTACTGTGGCAGGACTTGATTTGGCTTTTTGAGACAAGGTCGTCACATTCATATGAATAACTTCAGCAGAATGCTGAAGAATCCACTCTGCTAGTTTTTTTTCAGCATTAGATAAGCTTCCTAGTCTTTCTTGAATAACAAATAATATATTATTTGGCATATTTTTCACCTCATCCTTATCATACACGGTAAAAAAAAGACATACAATCATAATATAATTGCATGCCTTCTTTTTTACCTCATTAGCCATTCTGGAACTTGATTGAGGGAGTCAATGATATCAGTTGCCTGACTTAAATCCAGTTGATACTTAGTATTTTTCAGTCCTAAAACCTCAATTTCAGCACCTTGGGCCGCTGCGATACCGTGTTCCGAATCTTCAATAGCCAAACAATCCCCTACTGTAACACCAAGGGTTTCAGCTGTATAGCGATAGATTTCTGGATCTGGTTTAGACCGTTCAAATTGCTGCCCACTGACGACTAAGTCAAAGTAATCTCGCAATTGATTTTGCTCAAGAACATTAACCACACTGTCATAGGCACCAGACGAAGCCACCGCTAAGCGGTAACCTCTGTCTTTTAACCAATCTAAGAGTGCTTTAATCTCAGGATTTAAAATCGATTTAACATCGACTTGATAGCTTCCTCTAAACGCCAGAAACTCTGCTTTAACTTTTTCTCGCCTTTCCTCGTCCTCTGGAAAAACCACTCGAAACATGTCATCTGGATTCGTCCCAATGAAAGCTTGTTGCATCTCATCCGTCAGCTCGATGCCTTGTTTCCGAAAGAATTCTGCTCGTCGTTTTTGATAGATTAACTCTGAATCAATGATCACGCCATCCATATCAAAAATTACTGCTTTTTTCATCTTATTCGCCTAATTGCATTTCTTTAGTCGTTCCAAAGAAATATGTGGCAATAAATCCACCTGCGTAACCAGCTAAAAGACCTAGAACATAACCAAACCAGTGACCATTAGCGATCAAAGGTATTAAAGCAACACCACTTGGCCCAACAGACGTGGCACCAATATTACCAATTAATCCTAGGACGGCACCACCAATACCACCACCGATACAGGCTGTGATAAACGGACGACCCAAAGGTAATGTCACACCGTAAATCAATGGTTCACCAATCCCTAAAATCCCAACTGGCAAGGCTCCTTTAATCAACTCTACTAAGCCTTTGTTTTTACGACATTTAATCCATAAAGCAATAGCCGCCCCAACTTGACCAGCCCCTGCCATTGCTAAAACAGGTAACAATAAAGTACTACCGGTTTGTTCAATCATTTCTAAATGAATCGGTGTTAAAATTTGATGCAGACCAAACATTACCATCGGTAAGAATGCTGCGCCTAAAATAAAGCCTGCAAAGGCACCGCCCACGTTTAAAACGGCATTAATCACGCCAACTAAGGAATTAGAAATCGCTCCTGCAATCGGCATAATTAAGAAAATTGTCATTAATCCCATAATTAGTAAAGTCACTGTTGGTGTCACAATAATATCAATTGAATCTGGAATCACTTTACGTAAATTCTTCTCAATAAATGACATGATCCAAACAGCAAAGATTACCCCAATAATACCGCCTTGACCAGCATTCAAACTGCCACCAGTAAAGATATTCGGCAGCGGCAATTCAGGATTCATCCCTGTCAATAGAGTTACACCACCAATAACACCACCTAAACTAGGTGACGCGCCAAACTCTTTGGCACTGTTCATCCCAACGTAGATAACTAAATAGCCGAAGACACCATTTTTAATAATATTCATAACCGTTGCAATATTTACCCATGTATCACCAGAAATAGTGCCTGCTGTCAGTAGGTTACCGACAATTGATGCAAATCCACCGATAATTCCGGCACCAACGAAGGCTGGAATTAAGGGAACAAAGATGTTAGAAATGGCTTTTAGCGCTTTGGACCAAGGTTTTTGGTTTTTACGTTTTACTTCTGCTTTCATCTCTGCTGCTTTTTGTTCGACGGCATCTTTTCCACTGACTGAACTACCTGCTGGAAAATCATCCCCTAAGTTCACTCCAACCATGTCAACCATGGCTTGCGCCACTTTATTAACCGTTCCAGGTCCGATGACCACTTGTAGCGTGTCATCTTCCACAACGCCCATCACACCATTAACAGCCTTTAGGCCATCCATGTCCACTTTTGAATAATCTTTGATCCCCATACGAACACGTGTCATACAGTGAACGACTTTTGAAACATTTTCCTTACCACCAACATTTGCATAAATACCAGTTGCAATATCTTGAATCTTATCTGCCATTTCTGGTCACCCCAACTTCTTTATTTTAGTGTGTTTCTAATAAATCCTTTGCCATTCACTAATTTTTCCTCAGCTTCCGCTTTTGTAGCATCTGTCAAAATCATCACAATTGCCACTTTGACATTCTCATCTGCGGCTAAAAAGGTTGCTTCAGCTAGCTCGTATGAGCATTCCGTCGCTTCCATGATGATGCGTTTTGCTCGCTCAACTAACTTTTCATTTGTTGGGCGCACATCAACCATTAAGTTTTTATAGACTTTACCAATACCAATCATTGAAACAGTCGATAACATATTTAACACTAATTTTTGCGCCGTACCTGACTTCAAACGGGTCGAACCAGTCAAAATTTCTGGACCGACTTCAACCTCGATGGGAAAGCTGGCATATTGGCTAATTTCAGCTCCCTTATTACAAGAGATGGTCGCTGTTGTCGCGCCAACTTCTGCTGCATATAATAAGCCCCCAATCACATAAGGTGTTCGACCACTGGCAGCAATTCCAATGACAATATCGTCTTTGGTTAAGTTGATAGTGATTAAATCCTCTTTACCTAATTCTCGCGAATCTTCAGCCCCTTCAACTGCTACTGTCATGGCGCTCATCCCGCCAGCAATTAAGCCTTGAACCATCTCAGGCTCTGTGCCAAATGTGGGCACACATTCAGCCGCATCTAAGATCCCTAGGCGACCACTGGTACCTGCACCTGTGTAAATTAAGCGACCACCTTTTTGGAAGCTTGCTACAATTTGATAGACCACACTTTCAATTTGTGGCATGGCTTTTTCAATAGCCGCAGGGACATTTTTGTCTTCATTGTTCATTGTTTCAAGAACTTCCATCACTGTCATTTGGTCTAGATTCATGGTGTTCATGTTACGTGTTTCCGTTGTTAACGACTCGATATTCATGCTAATTAGTTCCTCCAATTGTCTTTTCTCTATTCCTCAAGTAGCGAGGTTAAGAAAGACATCCTTTATTTGTTCATATCGCAACCCATTGTTTTATTGATATAACGCGTATTTCTGTCCCGGTTGAATCCAATCAATTAAGGCGACATCCGTTGGCACGACTTTCGCCACAACATTGACTCGCGAATCTGCCGGTAAATCTCTTTTAGTCAGTTGTAATTCCCCCATATAGCGACCGTACAACTGATTATCTAGTGTGACGGAACCTTGTTCCCGTAAGTGACAACCTTCTTGAGCAATTACAGGAATCACCTTAAAGCGAGCTTCTTGACTACGAATAACATCTCTGGCACTGTCGACGCGATTAGTATGGCTGCCAATAAATAATTCTTGGTAACTGTTCGTTAGTGGTAAGATTTGTAACGCCATGACATCCTCTTCCACATAACGAGTGAATTGCCCCATGACTTTCTCCGACAGTCGCTCATCACCAATATAGACTTCATCAACATGACAGTCTTTTAACAACTCCAGACAAGCTGCCAAAGGGTGAGTGTCACGGTGCTTTTCTAAGGTCGGTAAATGATCGAACAATGGTCCACGTAGGCGTTCATCACCAGGAACAAAGGCGATTACCTTAAAGCCTTGCCCTTTCAACCACTGATTGCGGCTGATAAATGACGCTTTATCTAAGCCTGTTTCTGGCCGCGGATAATAATTGTGCCATAACTCCATTCGGGAAAAATCAGCCCCGTACTGTTTCAACTCCACCACCTCATCTGTAGTCAACGTGCTTGCATTTAAGCCAACCGTCATTACTCTAGACACAGCGGCAATAGTTGTCATATCAATACCGTAATCCATGCGAATACCAGTAATGCCCATCTCTTGTAATTTTGATACATTGCTCTCAATCTTGACCCCAATAGCTTCCAACGCTTTGGCAGAAATGTCGACCATCAATGATAGTTCTAAATCCATCGCTGCTTTCCCCAGTGCTTGAATGCGTTTTAAATACTGAGAAGCATCATCCTCAGGAATATGTAGTGATGTAAAGATACCAGTAAAATTTGCCGCTTTCATTCGTTTCATATACTGATATGTCGCTTCGCTTAAGTCTTCACCAAGAAATATTGAACATCCTAACATCTTTCTCCTCCTCTTGATTGCTCGTTATTTAACTGATTACACGTTTATTATACCTCTCAAGAAATAATATTTCAACACTTTATGCCGAAATCGGAAATTTTATTTCAAACAATCCCAAAAAAACACACCACCTTTTTAGATGATGTGTTGCGTATTTAATATGTCGCCTTATACGAATCCACTGCTTTTCTCGATGAACGAATAGCTGCCATGTTTTCCTCATAATTTTGTAAGACATACGATTGAAATAGGACATCTAGGGTAATAAACTGTGACATCAACGAACTCGTCGCCGCACTACGTAATTCCGCTTCTTTCGATCTAACTGTTTGAATGCAAAGATCCGCTAACTTACTAAGAGAGTTGACGCCAAATTGGGTAATTCCCATCGTTTTTAAAGACAATTCTTGGGCTAACTTCATCACTGCCAACACTTCACTGGTCTCGCCAGAATTAGAAATCCCCACAAAGAGCGCTCCTTTCGGCGCAGATGACAAGCTTGACATCAGTAGATGAACATCTGTCATCGTAATGCAGACTTTTCCGACACGGTTCCATTTTTGTGACATGTTTTCAGACACTAAATTAGATGAACCGACACCATAAACATAGACAATTGATGCTTGTTCAATCATCGCGACCGCCTTCATAATCGTCGCTTCATCCATCAACTGAATGGTTTCTTTCATCGATTGATAGGCATTACCTAATAATTTCATCTTAACATCTGACAATTGCTCATCGGGTAACACATCTGAATAACTGTCTGTTACAGGTATTTCACGTTCGCCAGCTAATTGCAATTTAAGCTCAGGAAAACTTGGAATGCCAATTGATTTGCAAAAACGAATCACTGATGCAGGACTAGTATTTGACTCATCCGCCAAATCTGTAGCCGTCATTTTTAGCACATCGTTCGGACGATCCAACACTAAACGGGCGATTTTTCGTTCCGATTTTGTCAAGTCATCAAAAATACTCGTGACACGATGATACACGTGCTTACTTTCCATAATCGTTTAATCTCCCTTCTCAATTAATAATACGTTATTTTACCTAAAATTACCGCTTTACTGGCACCTGTTGCACTTGGTACATTACTCGGCCGCTTATTCAATGTTTGATGGCCTAAAACCACCATGGCAATTGCTTCTTTCGCTTCAGACGATAAGCCCAAATCTTCTTGAATTAAGACCTTGACCATTGGCATCTCGCTGCGCAACATCTCTAACAATGTCTCATTATAGCTACCACCGCCACCGACCACTAATTCTGTTTGCTCCGTTAAATAAGGAGCGAGCGCTTTGGCAATCGCTTTAGCAGTAAACAAGGTGACGGTTCTAATCCAATTATTAGCTGGCATGTCATACTTAGTCAGTAACTCTGCCACAAACTGTTCACCAAAATCTTCACGTCCTGTTGTTTTAGGACCAGTTTTTTCAATAAAGGGATGAGCCATTAACTCAGTCAAGAGCGCCTCATTTACTTGACCTAATTTAGCATAACTCCCACTTGCATCATACTCTTGCTGATAAAAATGGCGACAAAGTTCATCGATGATCATGTTACCCGGACCGGTATCAAAGGCTAATAAATCTTGTAATTCCGCTTGTTGTGGCACGATCGTCGCATTGGAGATGCCACCAATATTTTGCAATATCCGTTGAGAGTCCTCGCTCTTATAAAGCAAGTATTCCGAATAAGGAACAATCGGTGCCCCTTGTCCGCCAACTGCCATATCGCGGTAACGAAAATCTGAAACAACCGTTGTTTGGGCGATCTCTGCGATTAAACTAGACTCCCCAATTTGAAGGGTTGACGCCACAAATTGTCCTTTTGGCACTGGCTGATGATAAATCGTTTGCCCATGTGAGGCTACAAATAACAATTCACTGCTAGCCATGTCATTTCGTTCACAAATTTCTACAACTGCTTCGCCAAATAACTGGCCAAGCTCAAAATTTAAACTGCAAATTAATTCCACATTAGATTGCTCAATAGATAATGAATTTGTAATTTTCTTTTTCATCTCTTCGCTAAAAGGCAGTGTGCAAAAATCAACTAATTGATAGTGAACCTTATCCTCTTTATTATCCATCTTAACTAAAGCTGCGTCAATCCCGTCTAAGGATGTTCCAGACATTAATCCTACTGCATACTTCATCAACTCACACCTTTACTTTTATTTTGACAGTGAAAAGCTAATAAATCGCTGATTTCCACCGACTTATTAGCTTAACAATTATTTTACTTCATTAAATTTGAATTTTTGCCAAGGCTTGATATACGGCAATAAGACTTGGTCATCTACTGTAATATGTCCCACTACATTTGTTTTACCTGAGTTTTCCATCGGCAATAAGGCCACTTGTAACTCACCGGCATAGTGAGCATACAGTGATGTTTCCACTAAGATATCGCCTGTTGCCATGTTTTCTGTGTTAAACGGCACAAAATTATGCCCTTTGTATTTGACACGGCTTTGAGTCGAGCGAATCACGTAATCAGAAACATCCCCACGGTTAAAGTGAAACTCTTCTAACACAATCTTCCGTTCAAGTTCTGGCGTTGCGTCTTCAATGACACAATCCAATGTTAATTGATAAGGTGAAATGTCACTTAATGCTTTTAGCTCTTCTTCCGATGCAAAAGAGTTCGCAATAATCACATCATCGATTAAATCAGTGGCCCACAAGTGTTTCGCTTGTGTGGTAATCGGCCAATGACGATGCATTTCTAGGGTACAAAGACCTTCTTCCACTGGCCATGGTCCAATCTTAGCGGTTGGCGAATTGACAAAAGCAGCTGTCCGAATGCCGTTTTCTTTATAGATTTGTGTGGTTTCGATAAAGTGTTTGTAACTCAAGCCTGTATAACGATGTGGGTAAAAATTGTGACACCCCATTAATTTACTGGTATTGGCTTGATAGCTTAAAATATTTTCCAAATAGCGGGTGCCAGAGCTGATGTTCAATTCAATGTCTAAGTCTTGAGGATTAAACGTCATGATCGACTCTTCATTCCCAGTAAAGCCCATATCCAGACGAATACCATCGGCTCCAATTTCTTTAAAGAATGACAAATCATCGTAACTAATTTCCAATTCGCCAAAGACTTTCGGGCTAACATCTGCCACAACTTCCATGCCAAGTGATTTAGCATAATTAATGGTTTCAGTAAACTCTTGAACAATCTTTTCTTTGTCGTCTTTATCAACTGATAGCAAACAAGTAAACACCCGCGTAAAGCGATACTTCGCTGCTAAATCCATATAAGCCTTAATTTCTTCAACACTGCTGTGGTTCGGGTAAACGGAAATTCCTAATTTTCTCATTTTATACCATTCCTTTTATTATAATAGTAAGCACCAAGTGCACTTGATGCAATTTTATCTAACACTTCTACGTTTTCTTCTGGTAACTGTTCAACCAGTCCGTTGAAAAAAGCCTCTCGGACAATCGGATTTTTTTCAATCACGCTACCATTTAAGCCTATTTTTAAGTTGTCTGCCGTTGCTGGCATTTTATGGGCAAGCTGAGCCACACTTGTTGCTAACTCAGTCCCAGCGGATTGCAAGATCGCCTTAGCAATCTCATTCTCTTCCGCTAGGTCAGCTACTAAGCTTGCGACTTCCGCAATAGCGCCTTTTTCCATTGAATAGACGGCTTTAGTAATCCCAAAAACATCATCTACTTTGAAATGCTTGAATAACGCCCGAGATAATTCGCTTGGGGATTCTCCTAAGTCAAATTCAAACAAACTCTGCTTAATGGCTTTACGCGCAATATCAAAGGCACCACCGCCATCTCCTAGTAAATGGCCCCAGCCTCCAACTCGATACCATTCCTGCGAGTGACGGCCCAAGATGACTGAACCTGTACCAGCAATAACCACAATACCATCAGCTCCTTGTAGTATGGCATAGTGAGCCAATTGACCGTCGTTCATTAGCGTGATCGGCAGTTTCCAATGACTAACTTCCGCTTCCAAACGCTCCTTCAACCCACCAGAATCAATCCCAGCAATACCGAAGACAAGTTGCTGGCAACCAGCACCCAACTCATCTAAAACAGCTTGAACTGCCGCTTGAATATTTGCTAAAGCTGTTGGATAATCAACTAATAAATTGCCAAATCCTGTTACTTTTGTGGCTAACTGATGCCCTTTTTCGTCATAGGCGACGGCTTCTGTTTTAGTTCCACCACAATCAATTCCAATTACATACGTCATTTCCATCGTCCTCTTGTCTGCTTTTACTTGTCACCTTGTGGCTCAATGGCTTGGCGAATAAATCCATTATTTTCTTGCAACAACCGAATCGCCACCTCTTTCGACGCCCCTGTTAGAATTCTGACAATAGCTAACTTGACCAATTGATCAGAGTCTTCAAAATAATAAGTCGCTTCTTCCTTACTAACACCTGTAGCATCCATGATAATGCCCTTGGCACGTTCCACTAACTTTTCATTGGTCGGCTTAACATCTACCATTAAGTTGCCAAAGACTTTACCTAGTTGAACCATGCTGATGGTAGAAATCATATTAAGCACTAACTTTTGAATCGTTCCCGATTTTAAGCGGGTTGAACCAGTTAGAACTTCTGGACCAGCCGAAATCTCAATCGGGTATTGAGCAAATTGACTGATTTCCGCACCTTCATTACAAGACAGTGCACCTGTTGTTGCACCGACCTCAGCCGCATACTTTAGCCCACCAATCACATAAGGCGTTCGACCACTAGCGCTGATCCCTAAAACAAAATCTTTTGCTGTTAATTGACGCTCTTTAAAATCTTCCACTGCTAGTGTCAAAGAGTCTTCCGCACCTTCTACTGCCACTGTCATAGCTGACTCGCCACCAGCAATAATCCCTTGCACCATCTCCCCTTCAATACTAAAGGTTGGGATACATTCCGCAGCATCTAGAATGCCTAAACGTCCACTAGTTCCAGCCCCAAAGTAAAACAAGCGGCCACCTCGCTTTATGCTCAATACAACATTCTCGATTAAATTTTCAATTGATTCCGTTTTGCGACCAATCGCTTCAATGACTTTTTGATCTTCTTGGTTCATTTTTTCAATTGTCTGCTTGACTGATAGACGATCGAGATTTTGCGTACTTTCATTTCTTTTTTCAGTAGTTAAATTTTCTAACATCTTTCGACATCCTTCTCAAAAAATTTGATTTTAGCTGCTGTTCTCATCACGTCTATAACTTAACAAGTAACTTCTTTCATTTACTCAATCATAGCGACGTCATGGTCTCACACAATAGAACCGTTTCCAATAATCTTATCGGTTGTTGTTCTCGCTTTGGTTAAATCTTACCATTTAAGGAATAATATTTCAATTTTTAAAGGAAAATAATGTAATAAAAATACGTTTAAGAAATAATATTCTATTTTTTTCAATAATATCTTGAAATATAATTACATAGATTGTATACTACAAGTACGCATCCATCAAACATGTCATGAAGATGTAATCGCTTGATTACAATCAGTCATATAAGACAGGTGCTACTTGAATACACTAAAAGCCAAGGAGGTGAACAAAAATAATGGAAATTCAAAAAAAACAAACCGGTATTCCACGCTTTTCTTTTAAAAGTGCATTGATTCTTTTATTAGCCAGTGTCGTTGGAGGGATTCTGATCCCCTATCTCTTTTATTTAGTTAATTGGGACACTCGAATTGCTGTCATGCTATTTTTACCATTCTTTATTTCTTTAGCCATTGCTTATGGCCAGTGTTTTATCGAAACAAAAGACGGCATTTGTAAGCGGTTTTGGATTACGTTGATTTGCGCTTTCGTTATTTTAGAAATTCTTTCTTATTTTTGGTTATTCAAAGGGTTTATTTTTTAATAGCAGATAGAACTGCACACAATAAGGAGTGAAAACATGTTAGATAAGTTTACAAGTTTTATTGAAGAAAAGTTAGCTGGCCCAATGGCTAAATTAGCTAACCAGCGTCATTTACGCGCGATTCGCGATGGTATTATTGCGACTCTTCCGTTAATTATTATCGGATCATTTTTCCTAATTATCGCCTTCCCACCGCTTCCTGAAGCATGGGGCATCAGTGTTTTCTTAAAAGAAAACGCCGCAACAATCTTATTGCCATACCGGATGACCATGTATATCATGTCTCTGTATGCGACCTTTGGGATTGGGGCAAGCCTTGCTAAAACGTATAAACTAGATGCTGTATCTGGTGGTATCTTAGCAACAATCGCTTTCTTATTAACATTTGTACCTGTTAACATCCCTGCTGAAGCAGCTGATGCTGCTGGCGCTGTTGGCTTTGTTTTACCAATGGCTAACTTAGGTGGTGGCGGAATGTTCGTTGGAATCGTGACAGCGATAATTGCCGTTGAAGTCTACCGTATGACAGATAAATCAAAATTTAAAATCACGATGCCTGATCAAGTTCCACCGGCAGTTGCTCGTTCATTTGAAGCTTTAACTCCTACCCTAATCGTTATTTTGGGAATGGCAACTATTACTTACTTTATCGGTTTTGACTGGCATACAGCAATCGCTAAAATTGTTAGTCCATTAGTTAGTGCAGCTGATTCATTACCAAGTGTGCTATTACTTGTCTTTATGATTACCTTCTTCTGGGTATTCGGTATCCATGGCGTGTCAATCATCGGTTCTCTTGCACGGCCAATCTGGTTACAATTATTAGATGGTAACACAGCAGCCCTTGCTGCTGGTGAGACTTTACCACATATTGGCGCTGAGCCGTTCTTCCAATGGTTTATCTGGATTGGCGGGTCTGGTTGTACAATCGGTTTAGCCATTTTATTAGCCTTCACTGCTAAATCGCAATATGGTTCAAAATTAGGAAAAGCAATCATCATGCCTTCAATCTTTAATATTAACGAACCCGTTATCTTCGGTGTTCCAGTCGTATTAAACCCAGTTATCATGATTCCTTTCATTATCACACCAATGATTTGTGCCACAATTGCTTGGTTTGCAACAACTGCTGGTTTAGTAAACCCTGTATCAGTTACTGCACCATGGACACTCCCTGGGCCTGTAGGAGCTTTCTTAGCAACTGGTGGAGACTGGCGCGCAGCTGTTCTTAACGTTGTGTTAATCATTGTATCAGTTATTTGCTACTACCCATTCGTTAAACTTTATGATAAAAACGAATTGGCCAAAGAGCATGCTAATGCAACTGCTGAATAACATATAATTATACAAAGGAGCTCTTGATTTGAAATCAAGGGCTCCTTTATTCTATATGGAAGCACTCCACAAAAACAGAGCTTGAGCTGCCTATTCAAGCCCTATTCTGGCTTATTTTTTCTCAAATAATCATTGTAGCCAAACACGAAACTTTCAATTAGGACAAAAAAAGTCGAGGTAGTTTGAAGCCACCAGTCACTTGGAACAGGGCTTCTCGTGCTTCTGGCATATAAATTATAGGTGCAATTCTTTGATAGCCAATTGCTCTTATAGTTAGTAATAGACACTAAAAAAACTTTTTTCAAATTAAGGATATTGATCACCCCTTCAAGATCGGTGTTTTCACCAGATAATGATAGGACAAAAACAATATCGGCATCATTTAACTGTTCAATCATTCTTCTAAATTCTGAACTGCGTTGATTTCCCGGGATTAAGGCCACATTTTTGCCAGTCAAAAGCAATTCTCGTTCAAATTCCAAGGCCTGATTTTGCTGTGTGACGCCAGTTGAAATAATGAATACCTTGTCACTTTCTGCAATTTTCTGATACACATCATCCCAGTTTTCCTCTCGTATAGATGACACCAAAGCATTGGTATCCGCCAACACTTGATCAAGAAAATAGTGAGTATCCGAAACAATCGGACCGTCACCACGCTCCCATTTCACAAAATTCCGCAATTCACTGTAACCTGTAAAACCAAGTTTTTGTGCAAAGCGAATGACCGACGACTTGGATGATAAGCTTTTTTGAGAGAACTCTTTAATGCTCATATCACCGACCAAATCCTTATTGGCCAAAATAAACTCGCAAATATACTTGTCAGTGTCACTAAGGTCACCATAATAGGTGTTGATTAACTCGTTAAGCCCCATTTACTCACCCCATCTACAAAATAAAGAGATAAACATATTTTTATGCTTACCTCTTTATATCATATCTAGAAAATTTAGCAAATTATTTTAAAACAGGCCAGTAAGCTTGATTCGCTTCAACCAAGTCATCTAAGATGGCTTTGGCGACTGTTGCACTTGGCACTGTCTTAGATAAGGTGATGGCTTGCAATAATTTTTGATAAGATTGCTCTAAATAGGCCTGAACAACGAGTTTTTCGACGGCTAATTGCTGCTCGATCATGCCTTTTTGAAATTGTGGAATGATGCCCATTGCCAACGGTTCATACCCCCGTTTGCTAACTAAGCAAGGGACCTCAACCATGGCATCTAATGGCAGATTGGCCACTGCTCCATTATTTTCAACAATCAATAACATTCTTTCATAAGTATTGTAAGCCAAGGCACCTGCTAGCTGAACGATAAACTCCGCATGTTCACCTGCTTCAAAGCTAGTTTCAGCAGCTGTACCAGCTGCGGCTACTCGTTGACACTCAGCAAAAATTGTCTTTTCCCGATTAGCCATAACTTCATCTGCTCGTGTAAAGGTCGGATCAGAATGAGCCACAACGTCGTCTGGGAAGAGGTAATACTTCAAATAGGTATTTGGCAATGTTTCTGGGTCAACACTATAGCTATCTTTGGCTTTTTGAAAAGTGTCCATCCAACTGGCTTCTTCCAAAAGGGGATTGTCATTCTCCACAGAAGATGGACCATAGCCCCACTTGGCGACATGCTCTTTGATTTTTGGCAGTAAATCATTGCCTGATTTATCTAACATCTCAGTCCACCAGCCAAAGTGATTTAAGCCGTAATACCGATCAACGATGTCATTCCCATCGGCTAAACCAATGATATCCGCAATACCTTTTTTGATGGCAACCGGCATGTCACAAATATTGATTATTTTTGAATCTGGTTTCAAAATCCGCGTTGCTTCTGCAACAATCGAAGCCGGATTCGAGTAATTTAACATCCACGCTTCTGGTGAGTATTGCTCCATAAATTCCACCAGTTCAATCACCCCCGGAATTGAGCGCATGCCGTAAGCAATTCCTCCGGGGCCACAGGTTTCCTGTCCGACCACCCCGTGTTTTAAGGGGATCTTTTCGTCTAAACCACGCATTGGTAAACCGCCAACCCGTATGTGAGCCATGACAAAATCAACATCAGTAAAGGCCTCTTCTGGTTCCGTTGTGGCGATAAATTCAATTTCGGGTGCCCGCTCTTGAATAATAATCGCGCAAGCATCGGCCACAATTTTTTGCCGCTCACCATCATTGTCGTAAAATTTCAAGGTTCGCAGGGGGAACTTATCCTGATTTTCGATTAACATCATGACAATTCCAGCCGTATAGGTGCTACCACCACCGGCAATAACAACAGATTGTTTTTTTAGCATAGTCAAAACCTCACTTGTTTTATTAGTTATTACTCTTTCATTGTAGGCCAATCCACTCAGCTTTCAACTAGTTCAAGCTGATGTGGAATCAAGTGTCACTGATTGAGACCTACTCAAGACCTAAATACTCACATACCTCTTCTTTAAAAGGTTGAACGCCCATGCCGATGATAACTTGAACATTATTACCATTAAAAACAACCCCTTTGTGAAGTGTGACCTCTTTCAACGTTTCTTCGCTGACTTTACTAACATCAAGCACATCGACTCTTAACCGGGTAAAGCAGTTAGTGACGCTGTCAATATTGTCAGCTCCGCCTAAACCAGCTATTACAAGTTCAATATCCGTTGCTCCTGCAGCAGAAGCTTTTGCAGGCAGATCGACTGATAACGTTAGCTCTGAACCAGCCAGAACAACTTCTTCTCTACCTGGCGTTTTTAAGTTTAACTTCTTGATTAAAAAGACAAAGGTCAGATACCAAACCGCCGCCATAATTAATCCAATTAAAACAAACCAATAAACTTTTGTTAAGCTTGGACTGAAAACCGAATTCGACACAACGGTGTCGATGATTCCATCTTTTACGAAAGTACGAATTCCCAATCCCCATATTAGTGCCTCAGAAAAGCCAGCCAATAAACTGTGAACAAACCACAATAATGGAGAGGCAAACAAGTAAGTGAAATCCAAAGCTTCCGTGATCCCTGCCACAGTCCCAACGAAAGCCGCTGGTAAGACCATTCCTTTAACCTCATCTTTTTTATTCTGATTGGCACAATGAATTAAGGCCAATGCAATCGGGATACAAGCGAAGACTTTTGAAAAACCAAACATCGCAAATCGTAAAGAGGGATCAAAAGAGGTGATGGTTGCAACATTTGCCATTTCGGCATAAAAGATATTAACGGCCCCTGTGTACATTTGGCCATTTATTTCTGCCGTTCCCCCTATGGCCGTAAAACAAAATGGCATCCACAGTAAGTGATGCAAGCCCGTGGGGATCAAAAAGCGGTTTCCAAAACCGTATAAGAAAACACCAAAAACACCGGCCCCTAAAATGAGGTTTGACATGGAGTTGATGCCACTGTTGATAACTGGCCAAATGTAACAAAGTAACACTGCTAATATAAGTGTGACCGGAATCATCACGATAAACACTAAGCGTGGTCCGCCATAAATACTTAACATATCAATAAATTGCTTCTCTGAAAACTTATTGTGAACGTAGGCGGTTAAGCAGCCTAAGATCATGCCTAAAAAGACATTCATGTCCACCACTTGAAAGCCCAGTACATAACCTTGTCCTGTGCCATACAAACCCATGGCGCCTTCTTCTGCTAACATCCCTTGGCTTGTTAACCATGAATTATTAGCCGCTAAAAAAATCAGAAAAACAATGACGGCTAATACGCCGGCTTCCATCTTATTCTTTTTCGCCATTGATGAGGTGATGGCCACACAAAATATAAGGGCCAAGTTGTTCATCATGGCATCCATCATACTTTTTATTAAGCCACCTAAGCCTTGAATTACAGCAGGCATAAACTCCAGCTGCATGATCACAGAAAAGGCTAAAAACAACCCCATAACAGCCATAAATTTAATCGGTATAATAGCTGATCTTGAAAACTTTTGCATTGACTCTTTCACTTTTTTCTCTCCATTCCATCGCATTTAGTAATTACTTCCTAAACCATACCAATAACAGATAACGTTTTCAAGATTCTCCCTCCTCTTTGGACTAAGGTTTCAACGGCTGAAACTTTCGCCCACTCTTTTTTCACAAAAAATAAAACACCACTCAAATAAATGAGTGGTGCCAGTCTTAATATGACTATTTTTCTTGTTCAATTGCCTTTAATCCTGCCATATTTAACAAGTTCCAAGGCGTATCAAATTCAGGTTGGAAGAACATATCGGCATAAGCCAACTGTTCAATCGTATACTTCGTTTGAATCGCAATTGACATCGCATTGATATTAGCTGTTAGATCCTGTTTTGACATGATTTGAGCACCTAAAATAGCATGAGACTCAGGATCATAAACTAATTTAAACATCACACGTTCTTTCATTGATGCCGGCACAAAATCCATCAGTGTATCTTGATCTAAATAAACGGATTTGGTGTTGATGCCTAATCTAGACGCCATTTGATCGTTCAGACCTGTTGACGCAAATTTATAATCGAAAACTCGTAAAGCTGACGACCCTTGAACACCTGGGAATGGATACTTCGCTTCTAATAAATTTTTAGCTGCAAAACGTCCTTGACGACGGGCATTTGTCGCTAGTGAAATATTCACCTCAGTATTTCCTGGGTTATATTGAATCAAGGTAGCATCACCGACAGCAAAGACATCGGCTTCACTCGTACGCATATACTCATCGGTTTTAATCATCCCATTAGGCAATAGCTCTAATGATTCTTTAAGCCAGGCTGTATTTGGTCGAACACCGGCAGACATGACCACTAGATCAGCTGGATATTCTCCCTTATCAGTGATCACCGAACGAACAGACTCTTCTCCAGTAAAGCTTACCACTGATTCTCCCATAGCAAGCGTGATCCCATTGTCCGTCATCTCTTTTTCAAGAACATCGGTAAATTGTCTGTCGAGATAGACACCTAAAGGACGTTCAATAATGTCTACCAGTGTGACATTTTTTCCTGCCTTTGCAAATGACTCGGCTGCTTCAATCCCGATATAACCGACACCGATAACCACGACGTTTTGAATGTCCGGATCAACAGATTTCATCTTCAAATCAATGGTGTCCTGACGGCCACGCATCGTTTCAATGTTCTTTAAATCCTTGCCTGGTACAGGTAAAATAAACGGATTTGCTCCTGGACTTAAAATAATTTTATCATAAGTCTCGACACGTTCTTGGCCTGTCACATGATCCACGACTTGCACCTGATGCTTGTCAGCTTCCAGTTTGGTAATTTCTTGATTAACGTAAACGCGAACCCCGCGTTTTTCCATCTCTTCTGCTGTCATATAACGAATTGAATTAACGTCTTTGACAACTCCTTCGAGATATAGTTGCGTTCCTCAACCCATGAATGAGATGAAGTCGCCCTTTTCATACCACTGAATTTCCGCACCTGGGTGGGACAACAGTAATTCTTCGACAGCTTCATAGCCGCCGTGTGAAGATCCTAAAACGATTACCTTCATAATAAATCCCTCCTATATTATAATAGTTACAATCTAAGTATAGCCTACATTCGTCTAAAAAAGGAGTGATATGCTTACAAAAAAGCAAAAATATTAGCTGAGCTGCTAATTGGCTAACTCTTAAGGTCTAGCAACACCTTTTTTAATCCTTGATCATTCCCTTCTTTCACCACATACTCATAAAAAAATGGCCGTTCCAGAACTGGTAAAAGCAATGATTGCTCTAGCTGAGGCAAGACAGTTATTAACGATTTTTGTGCGATTTTTTTAAGGGTCTTTAGTTGAGCCGTATCAGCTAACTTCCTGTCAGCTTCTGCCAGAGGATAGCCAATTCCAAAAGGTTCTGCGAATAATTTTTCCAACGTATAACGCAAATTCAATTCGCCAGCCCAACCATCAATTGAACCGAAGGGAAATGAGATAGCATTGCCATCATTAATACGCCCAAACAAATAAGCATCGGTTGGATTAGCGAGATAACCGCAAACAACGTCTGGCATCCCATTACATGCCAGCATCATCCCTGTTCCTGAACTGCAACCTGTCACAACAAAATCAACTGCACCAGAGCTCAATAACAGGCTGGTGGCAATCGCCATTTGAATGTAGCTATAATTCCCTGGTTCCTGATCAGTAATGCCAAAATTAATCACTTCCATCGAGTGTCCCTTTACTGCCGCTAATAACTCTTTTTCAATTAATCGGTTTTTGTCTCGTTGAGAGCTTGCATTTACAATGCCAATTTTCATTTTCTTCCTCCTCTTTTTTTTATTATATCAACTCATTACTTTTATAACAAAAAAACACCTGCCACTAAAATTATGACAGATGTCTCATTTGCCTATTTAACGACGGTATACTCGTCAATACTTTTACCGGCAGCATCCAGTAGCTCCAACCAGCTGTTGGTACCACCAAAATACAAGAACAAACCAACTTCATTTACACTTTTTAGAATGATGTCTTCAGTTGTTGTAAAATTCTTGATTTTATCCTGATGATCAAAGCGAATCTTTTCGCCCATCTTGGCAGAAAAACCAACAGAACCATCTTTATTGAGCTCCGCTTGTGGTTTCATTTTAGCCCCTGCTTTGAGTAACATCTCATTGCGTTTTTGCCACATAACCGTCGCTTTGCTTTCACGAGAATCAATGTAAAACTCAACTTGACTGACTTCTTTGTTCCAACGATGTTGAGCTTTAGCTGGTTTCTTTTTGACTGGTTTCGTTTCTATAGGCGCTAATGGATAACCAAAGGTGGCCAATATCCTCCCAATCAGAGTCACGTAATCATTAACCGTTTTAAAGGCACTTGCCGGTACTTTAGTAACCTGTCGAGTGTTAGTAAAAACAATCCCATTGGCCTCTATCTGCTCAGCAAGTAATTGCTCAACGTAGTCAATTTCGACATCCCAAGTCGGCATGATCGTGATTATTTGATCGAAATCGACGGTCGATTCAAACTTATCTTTAGCAGTATGCCCGATATCGACAAGCGCTTTGGCCTTCAATAAGACATAAATCAGAGGCTTGTCTGAACTGATCGTTTTTTCATTTGATAGTTCGATAATGCCTTGATTGTCCTTTAATTGAATAACAGTTTTACTTTCATTAATAGTCACATCTAATTCAATCGCCATAATGATCTCCTTTTACTTAAACACAAACTACTGTGTTGTTAATTAGCATCCGCTATTTTCATGATAATAATAACATAGTTAGGGGCAACAATAGGAGCAAAACGCCTGATTTATTCTTTTTGATGTTGGTCTCTAGCACCAGAATTGCATAAGTTTAAATGATTAGCAGTTTCTTGATAACCTAAGAGTTCTAAAACTGATAGATAGCTTTCCAACTGTTCTGCTTTGTCCCCGGCTATGATGGCTAAATAACTAGCGCAGATAAGTTGGTTATAAACATGATTAAAAGAGTTAGCATACTCTTTTCCTCGTTGAAAGTATTGCCGACTCTCATCAAGCATCCCTGCTTCAAAGCAACGACTACCAAGATTTATTAAGAGGTTAGTTTGAAGATTGGTTTGAACCTGAAAGTTTTGATATTTTTCAAAACTTTTTAGCGCCCGGTTAGCTAAAAAACGCGCATCTGCCAAATCAAAAATTGCCAGAGCATTATTCAAAAAACGTAAATCTTTGATATACCACTCCTCTTTACTTTCAAAATAAGGTAAAATTGCCCCTTTAATTACCCCTTTATCCAGACATTCATCAGGTTCTCCCAAATTAAGACAGGATAGTTGAGTGAATAAATATAAAATCTGATAATCCCAATTACCTGTGTTCTGGTAGCCTTCTTTAGACAGTCGACTGACTTCTTTTAATCCTTTGAGATTGAATTGATTTTCATATTCGACTAAACGGCGTTCCAGTTGCTGGAGAGGATTGGCTTGATAATCATTGGCTATGTATAAGATTTCCTCCAAGCTCAGTCCCAACTTGGCAATGATGCTGATGATTTTATCGTAACTAGGATAGTAATCCCCTTGCTCAAATCGTGATAAATTGGAGCGACTCATAATCCCCTTGGCTAGGACTGTTTGCGAAAGCCCTTGGGATTTTCTAATCTGTTTGATTGTTTCTCCGAATTCCATACGACCTCCTTAATGTGAGTATACGGCACAGTTTTTCTTCTTTAAGAGTAAGCCATGTTACATTTTATAGCAAGTCCCGATCATTTAGATGTCGACTAAAATTGCATAATATATACATCATGTTAAATAATCAAACATATAGTTCCATTGGATAATTCACATAATCATCCGCCAAGAGTGGTACTTTCTGCTTTTTTCTGGCTGAAAGTTTAACGGGAAAGGCTGATTATTTAATGGGAAGTATATAGAAGGAGAATGTTCCATGCGTCAATTACTAAAAAAACTAACCCCACCCACAACTACTATTTTATTTGGCACTTTTTTTACTCGAACTGCTTTTTTTATGAGCACTCCTTTTTTAAGTATTTATTTAACCTCAGTTCTCCATATCCCCCTTCCGCAAACAGGGATGGTCCTCAGTGCCTTTCCACTTATCATTGTGTTGTTAAGCGGATTTATTGGGAATTTTACAGATAAACTTGCTTTACGATCTGCGCTAGTCTTTGTTGCTTTTTTTTGGGGAATCGTCTTTGTCCTATTTTATTTTGCCACCACTTTTTGGCAATTTCTCTTGCTCAATAGTCTCAACGGTTGTTGTTACGCTTTTTTTGAACCAGCCGCAAAAAAAGTCCTCTCGCTAGAAACAGCTCCAGACCAACGGTTAATGGTCTACAATATTCGCTATATGGGAATTAACCTCGGTGGTTTTCTTGGTCCCTTGCTTAGTCAACTTTTCCACATCCAGCAGTCCTTATTCGCCTATCTCCCTTTAGGTATCTGTTACATCCTCTATTCCTTTGTGCTCTTAAGGACTTTAGCTAAACCTGCTCCTAAAATCGCCATAAAAAAGCTAACACAACCCAAAACAGTTCGCTGGCGTCTAGTCTTAGCTGATTTTCCTTTTATTTTCTTGTTAATCGGGGTAGCTTTTTCTTATTTTGGCTACTCACAGTTCAATTCAACATTAGCTCAATATCTGTCTCTGGCTCCTTTCTTGACTGACGGATCACAAACTTACGCTTACATCATTTCCTTTAATTCGGCCTGTATCCTGTTATTGCAGTTTATCATCTTACGTCTCACACAAACTTTGTCAGCCACTACCATCCTAATTGTCAGCAATCTTTTACTTGGTTTTAGTGTCCTACTTTGCGGGATCATGACGACAATCTGGGGATTTATTCTAATCGCTTTGGTCTACAGCTTAGGAGAACTATTGTTAGGCTCGCGCTTCGATACAGTTGTCGATTCGATGGCAGGAGAAGAGTTGAAAGGCATGTACTTTGGTTTTGCTGAATTAATAAAAACAGGGAGTGTATTTGGTCCCATCATCGGTGCCTATCTGCTGGACAGCCTTGGCATTGAAAAAGGGGGCATGATATTTTTCATTTTAGGCCTCATCACCTTATGGGGAAGTTTTTTTCTTTTTTTGACGAAAAAAAAGGCAGTATGACCCTATCAGCTTGAGATTTCTGTTCTAAGGATCGCTTTTTCACTTGGAATGATTGGGTGCATCAGCAATCACTCGCGGACAAAACTCGGCAAAGGAAGACAGGCTTATGCTACAATTATCCTATATACTTGACAGTGAAAGGAAGGGAAAAGATGAATTGGTTTGAATTACTACAACAAGCGATTGATTATATGGAAGATCATCTGTTAGACGACATCAATTATGAAGACGTGGCTAAAAGCGTCCAGATGTCCAGCTATAATTTTCATCGAACCTTTAGCTTAATGGCCGGCATGACAGCTAATGTGTACATTCGTAATAGAAGACTCTCATTAGCTGGACAAGAACTGCAAACCACCAATCATAAAATTATCGATCTGTGCTATAAATACGGATATGAAACACCTGAGAGCTTTGCAAAAGCCTTCACGCGCTTTCATGGTGTTTCTCCAAAATCTGCCAAGCTTAGTGGCACTCCACTCATTTTATTCAACCCCCTCCTTATCAAACTCTCACTGGAAGGTGGAAAAGCAATGGATTATCGAATCGAAACAACTGGAAAACAACGGTTTATGGCCTCTGTACGTCCCTTTAAAAATGACACTATTAATGATGAGAACAATCAGGAGATCGCTAATTTTTGGAGCGACCTTCAGGCTAACCAAGGTCTGGCTCCCTTAGAGAACTTGCGACCTCATGGAAAAAAGGATTTTTATGGTCTTTGTAGCCCAACTGTCGCAACAGAAACAACCTTTGATTACGGTATTGGAGTACTTCTGGATGATGAGACACTGCCCTTCAATGAGGCTCAATTATTAAAGGCTGGCTTTCAGCTTTGGGAAGTAGCACCTACCACCTACGTGGTCCTAAACTGTTACGGCGACAATGGCGATTGTATTGGCGAGATGTGGGAGAAGTTTTTAAAGGAATTTTCCCCGCAAACGGGCTACACCCAAACAGATGAAACGGACTACGAGCTCTATTTCGAAAAAAGTGAACCCGGTTTGTTTTGTGAGCTATGGATTCCTGTCACCAAATAATACGAAAAAACCACATAAAAAGAGAGTGACGGGTTTAATCGTCACCCTCTTTTTATTCAGCTAATACTTGGTCGATCACTTCAAGGAAATCCGCTTTCCCATAAAAGTCTACCTTTAATAACTCTGGGAAAATCTCTTTGAAAAAATAACTGACTGATGGTCTGTGAGAATAAGCTTTAATGGTTTGAACCGATTCAACAAACATTTCTTTGTAGACGGGTTCTGGATTATTTTTGACGATTTCTTCAAAGGATTCATACAATAAATCAACTTTATCGGCAACTGCTAAAATTTCTCCCTCGAGGCTATCGTCTTTGCCTTCGAATAATCGCCGACGATAGATCTCTTGAAATTCCCTTGGAATTTCTTGATTGATAAACTCATCCGTCATTTTTTCTTCCACGGTCTGCAACATTCCCCGCAATTCTCGACTGGCATACTTCACTGGCGTTTTGATATCGCCGATAAACCGTTCAGTGTAATCATGGTTTAACGCTTTTTCATACAGCATCTTCCAGTCGACGTCAATTCCATTAACCTCTTCAATATCACCTAATACTTGGGCAATCGAAGCTACCCGATAAGAATGAGCTGCAACTGTGTGTTCAGTAAATTTGAAAAACCCTGGCGCTCGGTTAATTTTTTCCAAATTGGTAAGCCCTAAAATAAATTCGTTTAAGCCCATGGACATCCCCCTCTGAATTTTTTACTATCATACCATTAATCAAGGGAGAGGCAAAGTATTAGCTCAGTATTATGAGAGCAATTTTACTTTTTTTTAACGATTATTCGTCGAAACTTTCGGGCGTAATATAAGGCACAATCTCGGCGGTTACCCCAATTGACGAGCCGCGAATAAAAGGGAGATCCTTGATCTTAGCTAATTCGCTAGTTTTACCTGTAACCATCACCCCTAAGATCTTAGCTTCATCCCCTTTTTTGCCTTTCTCTTTCGCTAAAAACTCCTTAAAGACGCTGTCATCATTTTGATCATAACTCTCAATATCTTCAATAAATTGCTGATAAGCTTCGTCCATATCTCCCTCATTGGCAAAGCCAAATTTCTCCATTCCACTCGGTCCCATGGATTCTTCCTTTATTTCAGAAAACAGATAAAACCACTTAACGCTGATCGTATCTGGTAATTGCTTCGACACCTCTTGCCACGTGTATGGTTGATCGAAGGAGAGAGCCACTTCTGCTACTTGATTGTCCAACTGTTCAATCATTGCTAACTCCTGCTTCACACCATCATAATACGTTTTTACCTCAGGGTGATAAAAACTAGCCACCTTTTGTTTGGTCTGTTTATCGTATTCATAACCATTTACTTTTGAATACTGCCAACCAGGAATCATTTCATTATAATCAACACTTCCCCCAATAACAGAATAGGTGCTAGTTAAGGTACTCCAAGGGATCAAATAACCGGCGACCTCTTTTGAGCGATTGGTAATAACTTCACCACCAATCACCGTACTATTTCGAAGAACTTGTGAATCAATTTGAACATTGGGTTCGGCAATTCGATTATGCAAAAATAGATGCTCATTCAAGCGATCAGAGTGAAAGGCCGCTAATCGATCGCTAGCTATGATCATCAATGGTATCATCACTAAAACTGTTAAGATACTAATGAACAAAATCTTGGCTACTTGTTTTCTTTTGGCTCTTTTGAATGAATGACTTAGTGATTCTTCCATGGCGTATTCCCACTTTCTTTTTTTATAGCGGCTCTAGCACGAGCTAGCTTTTGCTTCACACTGTTAGGCTTAATCAGCAGTAGTTTCGCAATCTCATCGTAAGAGAATTGATAATAGTATTTTAAAATCAGCAGTTCCCCGTACTCTTCTTTAACTCCTGCTAACACAGACAAAATTTCATCTTTTAATAAACTTGACTCAATCCCACCTGCTGTTAGAGGGCTGTCTTGCTTTTCCTCAAAGCTATAAGGCGTTATTTTCCGTTGCAGATCAATATAATCATTAAGGGTTACCCGATAAAACCAAGGGCGAATCCTCTCTGCAGATAAGGTCTCCATAGATATGAGCAGTTTATAAAACGTGTTTTGGACGCAGTCTTGAGCATCATGAAGACCGGCCCCTTTCGACATTAAAAAGTGACAAACCTCTTCTCCCAAGCTTACGATATATGACTCAAAGTCCTCTTCCCTAAGCATCCTCCACCTCCCTAACAACTAGACAACGTTTGACATTGCTCAAATGTATACACTTGACACAAATTATTCTTTATTAATAATAAAAAAACACCTAAAACATCTCGTCTCAGGTGTTGGCTTGCTATTTGGCTTTTTTCTTACCGATAGATTTAAACGCTCGCTTCATCACATCAAAGAATCCCAGTGATTGAACCATATGACTTGGATCAACATACTCTCTGACTGCACGCAAGACTTTTTTAGGTTCTTTTGAAGAGAACGTGTACGTGCCATTTTTTTTGGTTTCGATCGCATAACGAGGAATCCACTTTCCTTTAAATAGTACAGAAGCGATCACTAAATTAACTTCTTCCCAAGGAATTTGGATAAATTTACGTGTGTCTCGGCCATGGTAAAATTCAAATCCTTTATCGCCAATCATAATCTTGCCATAATCCGTTAGTCCAGTAAAAGCGGTCGCATCAATAACCAAATCTACCTTTGTATTAAGTGATTGAACCATTTCATCTGCTCCATTTCCGTTGTAGTCTTCACTTCATTATACTTATCTTTTAAACTTTATGCTAGAAAAATAAGCTAACATATCTGCCCTTAAAATTCCCCGTATCATCAGCAACTAAAAATGTTGCTTCAGCTTTTTCCAGCTGGCTGTTTAACAGTAAAACAATTCTGTCATAAGAAAAGAGACCGGAACCTAAGCTCACGATCTCTTGATACCGACTTGTTTTACAATAGACCGATAACGTGGCCACCTACACCAACTACGAATAGTCCTAGGATGATAACGATTGGGCTAACTTTTTTCTTAAGTAACCACATGCAAAGGAATGTTAAACACAGTGCTGCTAAACCAGGAATTAATTGATCCAAGTTATTTTGCAAAGTGGTCACCTTTGTAGGAGAAAGGGCTAAACCAGAATTAACTTGCTCAAACGCTTTTCGAATACCTTCGCCACCAGCAGGTAGTTTATCCCATTCGATGTAAGCTCCTTTGTCTAGTTGCACTTTGGAGACTGTCGGCAAGAAGCTAATGGATACCCACCGCTGGACGAGAGCTGCTAGGACAAACATTCCGAGAATTGACGCCCCTTTTGTGACATCTTGTAATAAACCGCCAGATAAATCTTCTGTGATTTTAGAACCCGCTTTATAGCCAAATTCTTGTGTGTACCACATGAAAGCCCAACGGATTAAGTTCCAAGCTACGAAGAAAATAATTGGACCTAAGATATTACCACCCATTGCAAGAGAGGCTCCAAGCGCTCCTAACATCGGACGAACAGTAAACCAGAATACTGGATCGCCGACACCGGCTAACGGACCCATCATCCCAACTTTTACCCCTTGAATTGCCACATCATCGATCGGTGCACCATTGGCACGTTCTTCTTCAAGGGCTAAGGTTACACCCAAGATTGGTGAGGCAATGTACGGGTGAGTATTAAAGAACTCCAAGTGACGTTTTAATGCTGCTGAACGATCTTCTTGAGTTGTGTATAATTTTTTAATTGCGGGAATCATTGAAAACGCCCAACCACCATTTTGCATACGTTCATAGTTCCAAGAGCCTTGGATAAAAGTAGAACGCCATGCAACGGCCAAACGATCTTTTTTACTTAATGTAATTTTTTCTGCCATTTTCTCTTCTCCTCCTAAATTAGTAATCGTTCAAGATGTCGCCTAGCGGATCACCGGAGTTTCCTCCACCGCCACCATTTGAAGAACCACCCATTTTAGATAGGTTCAAATAGATAAAGGCTAAAGCAACACCTAACACACCAAGAGCGATCAATGTTAATTGAGAAATCGCTGCAACAACAAACCCAATAGCAAAGAATGGCCATACTTCTTTTGTGGCCATCATGTTGATAACAAGAGCATAACCAACGGCTACGACCATGCCACCACCAATTGCCATCCCATCTGTTAACCAAGCTGGCATTGATTCTAAGACACCTTGTACAACATCTGCTGGGATGAATAATAAAGCACCTGCAGGGATAGCAATCCGAACCCCTTGCATACAAACTGCTGCAATGTGCAACATTTCAACTTTTCTAATATCGCCTTTTTCAGCTGCTGCATCCATCATGTGAACAATTGGTACAGCCAAGGTACGCACTACCATTGTTAAGGCAAGACCAGCTACTGCAAGCGGTACTGCGATCGCAATTGCCGCAGGTACACCTTTCACACCTTGGCCGCCTAAAACTAAAATAATTGCTGATGCAACGGATGCTAAAGCTGCATCTGGTGCCACGGCTGCCCCGATATTTGCCCAACCAAGAGCGATCATTTGCAGTGAACCACCAAGTACGATGCCCGCTGTCAAATTACCAGTTACTAACCCAATTAATGTACATGCCACTAGCGGTTGATGGAACTGGAATTCATCCAGGATTCCTTCCATACCTGCTAGAAAGGCCACGAATATTACTAAAACGATTGATATAATAGACATGATAAACCTCCAATTTATTTATTATTTTTCTCTACCCATTTGCCAATTCTGATTTTGCTTTTTTAAGAATGTCATCCATGTTTGCAGCAGAATCATTTGGTACTTTACGGACATCAAACTTAATCCCTTTAGCTTTCATTGTTTCGAAAGCAGCCACATCGTCTTGTCCCATTGACAACACTTTACTAACAACCACTTTACCAATTGAATGAGCCATTGAGCCAACGTTGACTTCTTTAATATCAACGCCACCTTCTACAACTCGCAATACATCTTGTGGGTTTTCAAATAGTAGCAACGCCTTTGTTCCGCCAAAACGAGGGTCTTTGGCGATTTCAATCATTTTACTGATCGGAATAACGTTCGCCTTCACACCTGGTGGCGTGGCTTGTTCAATTAATTTTTTACGTAAATCATCTTTAGATACTGCGTCTGAGACAACGATAATTCGATTTGGTAACACTGATTTCGTCCAAGCTGTTGCCACTTGACCATGTAACAAACGAGAGTCCACCCGCGCTAAAACAATTTTTAATTTACCATCTCCGACAACGGTTCCGGGAGCTAAGGCCCCTGTTGGCTGTCCTTCTTGAACGGGTGCTGCTTGTTCTGCCGGCTCCAATTCTTCGGGTTTGATTTTAACCCCTTCTTTAGCCGTGCTTGAAATATGTGTGGCAATTTCATGTGCTGACGTCATTGACAAGCGTGACGCGTACGCTTCGATTACCATTGGCAAGTTCATGCCAGCCACGATCGCCCAACTGTCTTTGTGTTCTTCAAATAAACTACTTGCCTGATTGAATGGTGTGCCGCCCCATAGATCGACTAAGAATAATACTTCATCTTGATTGTCAAAAGACGCAATTGCTTCTTTCATTTTAGCTTTAACATCGTCTGGGCCTTCGCTAGGCATTAATGTAATAGCTTTAACATTTTCCTGTTCGCCAAAGATCATTGCACCAGATTGCAAGATGCCTTCAGCAAATTCGCCGTGACTTGCTAGGATAATTCCTACCATCTCTCTACCTCCTAAAATAATTTATACTCATTGTTGTCAAATAGAAGCTGCTAACTGACTAGCCTGTTCCTACTTTAAAAACCCTCTCCATCCCTAACAACACCACATCCCTTCAAGTTTGCCTCTATATTTAAAAGCCTCAAAGCTTGGCTTTTTTTACCATATCCATTAAACTTTGTTTGCTGTCACTGATTACTTTGCGAATTTCCAGTTCGATTCCCAAGCCATCTAAATAACGAAATGCCTGAATATCAGCCTCATCAACAGCTATCGTATTTGAAATCATCTTTTTACCCACCGTATATCCCATAGCACCGATATTAACAGAAGGAATGGGAATGCCAGCCTTGACAATCTTAGCAACTTCAACAGGATTAGTAAAAAGCAAAATCACTCTCACATCATTAAACAATCGATTGGAATAAATCTCAATCATCTTAAACACAGGTATGACATTCACCTTAATACCTGGGGGAGCTGCTTGTTGAAGCAAGGTTTTTCGCAGATTATCCTTCGTCACAGCATCGCTGACAACGATAATTCGCTGAATATCCAGTCGCTTTGCCCAAACAGTGGCAACTTGACCATGAATTAATCGATCATCAATTCTCACCAGACGGATATCAATCCCCACCGAAACCCCTACTCTCTTTTTAGTTTTACTCTATTATATAAGCAAGTTTCGTGCCAACTTTAGTGTATCCTTGATAAAGACGGTTAAATCAATCTTTACCGCAAACAAAACACAAAAAAACAATACACTAATTAGTGTATTGCCTCCGAATAATACACTATTCGAACTGTTCTTCTAGTGTATTATTGATAATTTGTAACAGGTAGTACAACTCCTCATCTGGAATTTTAATAAATAAATCGGCCTCCAGTTCTTCACTACACGTTTTCAACTGCGTGAAATGCGCCAATTGATACACCGCTTGTTCGTCATCAGGCAAGGATAAGCAGTCTCCTGTCAGAATCCGCTCAACCATCCCTCCTAAATGCATGATTAAGTTAATCGTAAAGGCCTGGTTTGTTGCACCTAAAAAGCGCTCCTTAAGCGTTTCTGCAAAAGTCCAAAAAGGTGTCATGACTTTTTCCGGGTTAACAAACATAAAGGTGCTACTTAAATACTCGTAACAAATTTTCCATGTCTGATCGTCATCTAAGGCAACCGGTTCAAATGAAGCCATTTCAGCGTCCATCAGCAATTCTTGCAAAATCGCTTTTGCTTCTCCTGAAAACAGCAACTCCATCGGAATATAGCGAACACCGATCTTCGGATCTACAATCCCTGTAACAGCAATCAGTTGATAGGTCTTTTGGATTTGAGCCAACACCGTCGTCATGTCTATAATTGAAATCGGTAAAACTTCTAATGCCTCTTCTCCAACTTCAGCGAGATAGGTTTCAATTATTTCCTTCATTCGTTTGGCCGTCCCTTGACCAGACGCACAAATTGCCACAATCGCTTGTTTTACCCCTGATTGCGAGACAGGTTCCGGCGTTTCCATCTCCTCTACTAAGCCATTGCCGTAGCCACGAAAGTTTTTTAATGAATGAAACAGTTGATCTAAATCTGTATCCAGTAACTCCGTTTTTCGAGCTACTTCCAGAACTAACGCCGTTGTAACCATATCAATCGTTCGCACGTGAACGCCGGTTCGCCGGTGTATTTCTTCACCAAAGGTCCCTAACGATCCCATATCAACTAATAAAATAACACCACTACCGTTATCAACTTGTTCGACCGCATTGATAATACTTTCTAAAGCGACTCTTGGTTTCATTTCAACAGGCATATCTACGGCCATTAAATTATTACTGCCAAACAATTGCTTAACGACTTGAACCATACTCGTAGCTGTGCTGTTTCCATGTGCTGCTACCACGATGCCAATCCTTCCAGCATCCTTTTCTTTCTTGAGAGATACGAGCAAAACGGTCAAGTATTCCACTTCCTCAAGGGGAATCTCAATTCGGTAGTCAGTTAAAATTAAGTCCTTTATGTCTAAAGCAACCTCATATTCTGCTGGGTATTCTTTGACCATTTTGCGAATGCTGTCATTGCTGCTAATTTCAACCTGTTGATTAAGTTGGTGTCGCTTCAAAAAAGAACTGATATGCAGACTCATGGCATAAATGAAGTTGACTTGAAAGCTGTCGTTAAGTTTTAACTTAGCGACCTCATAAATTTTCTTAGTTAAATCAATCACCTTTTGATCGACAATTTCGGCTAATTTATTCTCGATGTCAAAGGTTAAACCATGATTTTTATAAAAGGATTTTAGATGGACATTAATATCGGCCATAATAAACTGATTAATCGATTCTTGATCGATCCCATCATCTTTTAACAATGCTGCTTTTTCATCAATAATTTCGTACAAATTAAAGGGTAGCTCATATGAATCCACTAAATGCGGCAGTAATTTCTGATCAGGGTAAACCTCCATAATAGGTTCTAGTCCTTGAGCCAGCTCACCCAATATTTGACGATCATTTGCTAGTTGACTAAGCCCCATCTTAACTTCTTCTGTCAGATCATCCAAGGTAATTAAGATGTCATCTTGATCCATATGACTCAAGAAACTGCGCGCACAAATCAACTGAATATTAGACTTTAACTGACCCACGTTACCATAGGTGACACTGCCAATCAGTGCTTTGACCACATCTTCAGTCAATGAAATTTTTCGTTGAATCCGCTCGGCCTCAATTCCCACCATTAATTTAACCAAATCAATTTTTTCTTTTGTTTGACGTTGATTAAAACTCGGTAAATGAATACTAATGGGAATTCGACGAACAAAGGTGCTCAACAAATAAGAAGAGGCATCTTCCGAAGTGGCACATATAATGCGCACATCCGCTTGAGCTTCTTTGGCCGTTTCACCTAAGCGATTATACTTGCCGTGATCCATAAAATAAAAAATCATCTCTTGTCCTTCTGGAGGGAGGCGATGAATCTCATCCAAAAAGAGCATGCCCCCATCTGCTTTGGCAATTAACCCTTCTTTCTCCTTCGTCGCGCCGGTAAATGCCCCCATAGCATATCCAAAAAGATGACTCATTAACAATTCCGAATTATGAGCATAATCCGCACAATTAAAAACCACCAATTCCTGAGCCCCTTTAATCAGGCCTTTACTTTTAGCAAATTCAAACATCAAATGAGCAAAATGGGTCTTCCCCGAACCTGTAGCACCGGTAATTAAGCAATTTAACCCTTTAGGCGGATAAAGAATTGCTGCTTTCGCTTGCTCAATAGGCACCTTCATACTGCCTTTACCACCAATTACCTTTTGGAAAATATCTGTGTGTTCATTTAAAGGCGTAACAGGTACGGCCGCTGTCTTTCTTTTTAACTGCCCACCACTACTTGAAGCCAGACCACTTTCAATATAACGAACAGGCCTTCCATCCAACTTAGCCAGTAAGCCATCTTTGACCAGTTCATTCAAATCTTTACTTGCATTAGTTCGTTGAATCCCAAAGGTTTCAGCTACCTCTTGTGTTGTTACCCCGGCCCCAGAATTAATCGCCTCGGAACTTAGTTTCTTCGATTCTTTACTAACAAATAAATAGATTTTTTCTATCCGTTTCATCCCTACCCCACCTTCATCGGTGTGTTCATCTTGTCAATAAACACGACTAATAATCTCCTTAACCATCAAAAGTATCCCTTATGCTCTCTAGACCTTTTAGGCAGATTTGCCCGCATCATCCCTGTATTGCTCTTTCTATACAGACTTTATATTATCTTTATCCTACCATACCTTTAATTTTTTTTGAAACATTTCGCTAAGTTCTTTGCCATACGTAACGATCTTACACCTAAAGTTTGGCAAAACTTTCACAAAAAAGACGTCTAGGTAACTATTAAGTAATTCCGATCAAACCTTAAACTTCCAGCCGAAAGTCCACTCTTTGCTCGTCATTATGGTGATAATCCAGTAGAGCTATCTGATCAAATTATTTTTACTTTAACAGATCAGATTAGAGTACTTGGTATATCTTTTAGGCAACAACACAATACTTTCACTGATCCCTCAAGTTATAGGGGGTTGATCATGATTAGCGTACAGGTTTCACGTTATTACTGTTGTAAAGTCCAATTATGTCACAAAAAAATCGCTATTCTCATCAGCCCTAAGTCATTCTAAACTTTTTCTTCACGCCTAAAACCCCTAAGAAGTTCTCCTTCTTAGGGGTTGCCTATTGTGAGTTTATTTCAGAGTTGCAAAAAAAGCTTGCCATCTTTTTAACGTCTCAGAGACATCCTTCTGGGGGAAATATTCAAATCCAATATATCCCTGATAATTTAATTTGGCCAACTGGTAAATGACTGCCTGATAATCAATTTCACCAGATTCCGGTTCGTTTCTGCCAGGATTACCGGCCAGGTGAAAGTGACCAATCTCATCAATTAACAGACTAGATTGTCTGATTAAATCACCCTCCATGATTTGTTGATGATAAAAGTCAAATAATAGCTTCACATTAGGACTTGCCACTTCAAAGATAATGTCCCGCGCGACATCAGAAGACCAAAGAAAGTAGTCGGGATGATCGATCTTCGTGTTTAGCGGCTCTATCACTAATGTGATATCTGCCTCTTCCAACAGTTCTTTGGCCAGCCTCAGCCCTTTAACGATACTCCTTTTTTGCAAATCTGTGCTTATATCAAGATGATTTCCTACTTGACTGATGATGAGTGAACAGCCTAACCGCTTGGCCACTTCAATGGTCTCTACCAGTCCTGTCAAATAGCGTTCTCTCTCAGATGAGTCGGTTAAGCTAATAAATTTAGTACATATTCCGACGATCTTCATGTTTAACTCTTGCCGAGCTTGATTAATCGCCTCAATATCTTTATCCCACCAAGACCAAAACTCAATTGCATTGATCCCAAGGGCTTTAACTTGCCTCATAGCCGCTACTGTTTCGCTATTACCAAAAACACTATCCGTGCAAATAGAAAGCTCCATTCCAACACCTACTTCCCCAATTATTGTAAGCCTAGATTAACACAAATGAAGGCGTTTTAACAACAATAAAAATTTAACAGAGACCTCGATAATGCAGGAAAATACTGCGATACGTCAGTCTCTGTTAGCCCTATAAAATTATTTAATTTACTGACATCCATGAAGGTTCCAAGGTGTTGCCATCTAAATCCTGAACTTCCAAACCATACATCACACTTTCAGGGATTCCCATTTCGACATGATGCACAGTTCCCCCATGTTTCTCAGCAATCGCACCAAAGTCTTTAACAGCTTCTGCACTTTCTAAGCTAAAAGCAATTAAGGCGCTACTAACTTTTTGAGTGTCGGCAATCTCTTTGTTTTTCAAAAATTGACGATAAAAATCATGAGTTAATAACATTACCCAAAAAGTCTCATCCCAGACCATTGCTGCCGCATTTTCATTGGAGAACTCTTTATTTTGCTGAAAACCTAATGCTTCATAAAAGGCGGTTGAACGTGATAGATCCTTTACTGGAAAATTAACAAATACAATTCCTGCCATGGTACTTCCTCTTTTCTAAGCTTATTTTTGACTAAATTATGCCACTCTGATCTTACTAGTGTCAATTAACTCGCCTTGTGCATGAGCCTGCTAACTTTTCACTTTTTAGATTTTTTTCCAAATGCGATAAATTAATTTCTCTCCTTCTACAATAAGGAAAACCAACACTCCTGCTAACAAAGCTAAGCTCGTATGATGCCAGCCGATGGACGTCGTTGCTAAGATGCTGTTCATGAAAGGCACATACATAACGGCTAATTGTAAAATGACCAAAATACCTGTTGCTAGCCACAATATTTTATTGGCCAAAATACTTTTGGTAATCGCAAACTGATGGATTTCCCGACAATTAATCATGTAGAAGACTTGCCCACACACAATCGTCAATAACAATGTGGTTTGCATAACAGTCTCACTGGCTCCCTGATTTCCTAAATAAGTATTGATCATAAAGCCTAATGCAGCTAACAATAGCGAGACATACGTTGTTCTGAAGACTGCATAGCCGTTTAAGATGTTTTCTTTAGGATCTCGTGGTTTTCTCGTCATGGCATCTTTAGCAATCGGTTCAAAGCCAAGAGCAAAAGATAAGGTAATCGTCGTGACCATGTTCAACCATAAAATTTGAATCGAAGTCAAAGGTAAAGGTTTATCCAATAAAATTGAAACAACTACTAACAGCCCTTGAGCAAATGCTGTCGGTAAGGAGAAGTAAATCGTCTTCTTTAGATTGTCATAAACACGCCGGCCTTCTCTGACGGCAGCCGCAATTGTGGCAAAATTGTCATCTGCTAACACCATATCAGCCGCATCTTTAGTTACTTCTGTTCCTTTGATGCCCATGGCGATGCCGATGTCAGCTTTTTTCAAAGCAGGTGCATCATTAACGCCATCACCTGTCATGCCAACAATTTCACCATTTTCCTGAATCGCTCGAACTAAGCGCAATTTATGCTCGGGAGTGGTTCTAGCAAATACGTCGTGTGTCGCCACCACGCCCTGAAGCTCCAGATCGCTTAAGTTTTCAATGTCACTGCCGATTAGCGCTTGGTTGTAATTCGTTAAACCAATCTGCTCTGCAATCGCGACGGCCGTATCTTTGTGATCTCCTGTGATCATTTTGACACTAATTCCAGCATCGTGACAAATCCGAATGGCCTCCATGGCTTCTTTTTTAGGCGGGTCAATAATTCCGTATAAACCTAGCATCACCATCTCTTGTTGTAAATCCTCATGGCTGATGGTGGCCATTTCAAAAGGAACTTCCTTGTAGGCGGCGGCTAACATTCGCTGACCTTTACGTGCTTGAATAGAGATTTCCTCTTCCCAGTAAGCCAAGTCAATCGTCTTGTAAGCCTCTTGCTCTAATTGCAAAGAAACCATGTCTAAAACAATATCTGGCGCCCCTTTTAAATAAATAAACTTCTTCTTGCCTATCACCACTAAAGTGGCCATGTATTTGTAGGCCGAATCAAAGGGAATTTTATAAAGAATGTGCTCTTCCTGATCCAATGGATGTTGATTAGCAAATTCCAACAACGCCCCTTCTGTTGGGTTACCGATAATCTCCCGTTTGCCACCTCGATAATTAATTTTCGTGTCGTTACAATACAACGCGGTTTCAATCAAACGATGCCACGCCAAACGGTCTTCTTGAGCAGAATGCTCAAAGCCTTCATCTGCGATTTCAACCACTTGATCTTTTGTCACAATTGACACAACTGTCATTTCATTTTTAGTTAAAGTACCTGTTTTATCTGAACAAATCACGCTCATGCTGCCCAGAGTTTCCACCGCAGGCATCTTTTTGATAATCGCTTTTTTTACCGCCATTCGCGTTACTCCAACCGATAAAATAATCGATAACACTGCCGGCAATCCTTCTGGGACCGCCGAAACCGCTAAAGCAATCATAGCTGATACCAGTTCTCCGCCAGTAAATTCTCTAAACATTAAACTAAATACCACTAAAAATAAAATCAACGCTGCTAAAATATAGAATATCTGTTTATTTAACTGCTTCATCTTTTTGATTAAAGGCGTTTCCCCACTGCCGACCTCTTTCAGATGTTGACTGATTTTACCAAGTTCCGTACCATCACCTGTTTCGACCACAATCCCCTTGCCGCTACCACTATTGACCAGCGTTCCGGAATAGACCATGTTTAAGCGATCTCCTAAATCTGCCGAGCTAGTAATATCGGCCGTATTCTTGTTAACCGGTGTGGATTCCCCTGTTAATATCGCTTCTTCCACCACTAAATTATAGGCCTCTACTAAGCGCAAATCGGCTGGAATAATGGTGCCTGGGTTAAGCAACACCACATCGCCTGCGACTAAGCTCGTGGCTTCAACGATTCCCTTTTCACCATCCGCCAGAATCGTTGCTTGAGAGCCCATCATGGCACTTAAACTGCTCAAGGAGTTGGTTGCCTTACGCTCCTGAACATAGCCGATCAATGAATTTATCAACACCACTGCAAAAATAATGGTCATGTCAATAAAATCACCTGTTACCCCTTTTAAGATTCCTGCTCCAATTAAAACGTAAATCAACAAATCATTAAAGTGATGTAAAAATTTCTTTAATTCGCTATCTTCCTGACCCTTGCTCAAGCTGTTTTCCCCTTGGCTTACGATCCGCTTTTGCCGTTCTTCTGATGAGAGCCCTAACTCACTTGTTTTTGTCACTGATTGAGTTTCCTCAATTGTTCGTTGATACCATTCCATAATCGACCTCCTGTGACCTTTTAATCAGTGAACACCTTTGACTTAAGTGTTCGTCGATACCTTTACTTCTGCTGTCTTTTTATCTAAGGGACAACGATTTTTATCATGCTCATTCCTGGTATTTGAGGAGGTAACGAGCTGGCCACAGGGCTATCTTTAATTAATGTGACTTCTATCGTGGCACCAACCTCGATTTGCTCAACAGAAAGTGCTTTGCCCGCACCATCTACTATTGTTACTCCTTCTGTCAATAAAACGACTTCTTCGAAGGGGGTCGTTTCAGACTCTGTATCTGCTGGTACCAAACTTTCTAAAACTAGGCGCTGATACTCCCCATCTGGTGCCTCTTTAACTTTACCAATCATCACTTCCGATGGTTCTTGACTTCGATCCACTGAACTCTCCTCACTCTTTTCACTAACGCTACTCTCCGCAGTCTTAGTACTCTCAAGGGTGCCTGAGCTCCCCTCTTTTTGGCCACAGGCTGCTAAAAGGCCTATTAAGCTTAATAGTAGTATAGCTGATAATAAATACTTCCTTTTCATTGTCCTCATCCTCTCTTATCTTTTTAAGAACCTGTTTCCACTAACCAATCGATTGCCTCTTGAACCGTTTTGACTGGCACAATCACCATTTCAGTATCCAATTTTTTGACAGCTACTAAAGCTTCTTGATAATTACTTTGAACATCAGGAAAGTAATGACGAAACTCTTCAGAAATCTCATCATCTGGTACTAAAAATGCTTTGGCCTTACCATTTGCTGCCGAATAAACTTTTTCTGCAATCCCACCTACTCGTGTTACTTGACCATCCAAATTAATTGCTCCAGTCCCAGCAATGTCACGACCATTTCTCAAATCATGATTGGAGGCCATGGCATACATCTGCAAAGTGAACATCAGTCCCGCTGAAGGCCCCCCAACTGCTCCCAGTTCAATTTCCACCGGAATATCGCTAGTCAACGTGGTCCGATCAAGCAATTGAATGCCTAATGAATGTCGGCCTGTTACTTCATTAAGATCAACTTTACCCGTTACCATTTTTTTAGTACCCTCACGTTCTATTTCAAGAATCACCTCAGCGCCAACTTCCCGCTCTTGAAGATAATTAATCAAATCAGACGAATGAGTAAAAAAATAATCATCAACTGTTACAATCTGATCCCCTGTTGCTACTTTTCCCTGTAAGCCAGACTCTTTGGCCGCTGTTAAAACAAAAATTCCTTGATAGCTCAATTCAGCTTTTTTTCCTGCCAGATCAAGCGCCAATTTCTTGGCGGCATTTTGAGAGTTATTCATAGCCGTTTGCTGCTGCAAACGTGAAGCTTCTGTTGGCAACCCATTATTGGCTGTTTCCTGGTTCACCACTTCACGAAAAGGATCGTTAACAGTCGTTAAGATCTCCCACAAAGTGGCTGATCTTGTTTGAACCACGGTGACATAAAACTTACCTCCCTGTTCGTCTCTTTGTTGATTAACCTGAACAGTGTTTTCCAAACTAATTAAATTACCTGGTCCGCGAATCAGCAGCGGTGTCTTCCAAAAAATAACAATTAATACCAATAATACAACAACCAGTCCCGATACAACCTTTAACTTTTTCACTTCACATCACTCCCATTTACGCCTTTTCACCTCGAGTCACAGTGCTTATTCTTTCAGCAATATCAGCAAGCCTTTGGAAAACAGATCGCCCTATTCACCAGAACGATCTAAGCACGCTGATCTCTCATTCCACCGTCCCTTAACCCGTAAAAGTTATATGTAACAAAAACATATAATAACGATACCTTTTTTGATGAAATAACACATATAACTTACTTTTATTGTAATTCTTCACTGGAAATATAGCAATTTTAAGCACCTAAACCCAAAGAAAAAAACTCGATCTGGTGAATTTCTACAGATCGAGTCTCCCCTACGTTTAATAACAGTCGTTCAAATAAAAAAAAGATTATTTTTTCAAGACAGATGATGACGCACCTTTGAGTAACCCTAGCAAAAGTTCTTTCATTTCCGATTCATTTAACTCGCTTAACTTAATTTTTTCATCAATTATCAAGTTGATTAATTGAATATAGGCTTCGCCCAAAAGTTTTGTCAGTATCGCTGCCGTACTGCCTGATACCATCCCGCCAGCAATGGTGCCTAACCCTGGAAACAGTTTGAAGATCGAACTGACAATACTCTTGCCCCCAACAGTCGTTCCCGTAATGCCGATGATTCCCCCGGCGATGGTTTCAATTCCCTTTTTCTCAATTTTTATGCCATAAACAGACGTAATTTTCGCCAACATCCCTGTTTGAGAGGCAATCAAGATCGGCGCATCAGAAAAGGGGATCGGAATAAACCCTTGACCAAAAGTGGTTAACACAACCCCATCAATCACCCTTCTGGCTTGTTTATCTTTTAAATCTCTTGAAACCTTTTGGGCGTTCATAAAAGATGTTTGAATCGAATCTGGCAACACGTTACTAGTGGCTACTATTAGGTCATCCAAACCATAAGCCTCCTGCTCAGCTGTCCCTTCAGCACACAGAATGACAATATCTTTAACAGTTAGAGTCATCTCTTGAATGACTTGCTTAAATTTAAGGGCAGAAGACTTGCTGTAAGATTTGGTTAGCACTAAAATCACTGGAATCCCTAATTTAGCCACATCTTCAATAAAGTCTCTCTCCGTATCTTCAAAACGATCACCGTTGCCGGCCACACAATACCACATGCAATGAATAGCCTCATTGCCATCTTCTTTTTTGCGGGAAGCTTTAACTAGCTCTTTAATATCTTTCAGCGATTTTTTTTGCATCTTTTTGTCAAGTTCCAAGCCAACGGTGTCATACAATCTAACTGGTACACCGATTTTTTCAATTAATTCAATTTGCTTCGTCACTGGCTTCCCAATTCCGGTTTCTGCCAGCTCTTCTCTGAAGGTTTGATTAATCAACGTAGATTTACCAACGCCACTTTTACCAGCAATGATAAAATTGACGCTTTTTAACTTTGACTCCTCCATGTTGATTTTTTGAAGTAAATCATCATAAAACGTGTCATTATTCTTACTCATATCTGGCCTCCTAGTTAGTATGTCTCATCGTCAGTTCAATTAAATTATACCATTAGCCGTAACTAAGCTTCTCACTAAGTGCTTACGAAGAAGCTTTCTCACCAAATTAGGCTCCGAAAAAAGGCCTAACTGAATGTTCAATCAATACCAACAACGTTACTCTCGGTAATAAACCTCATCAAGAAATAGCCCGTGTGAAGGGACGGTTTCTCCTGCTTGTTGCCTAATCTTCGTTTCTAAGACTTGATCAATCACTTCCAGTGGCAATTTTCCTGCGCCAATCTCTATAATTGTCCCTGTTATGATTCTGACCATATTGTATAAAAAGCCATTGCCAACAAACCTAAAATGCAGCAAACTACCTGTTTGTTCAATTGACAACTCTTTAATGATTCTGACTGTCGATTTTTTGGTTTTCTTAAGAGACGAGAACCCAAGAAAATCATGCGTCCCGATTAACTTGCGACAAGCCTCGTCCATTTTTTCCTTGTCGAGCTTTTGAGGATAGTGAAAACTATAGTTTCGTTCAAAAGCTGACGGTACAGCATGATTCCAGACATAGTAACTATACTGTTTGCCAGTCCCATTGTAGCGAGCATGAAATCTCTCAGAAGCTTCTTCTACCTCTTTAATGACAATATCTTTTGGTAAATACCGATTGAGAAATTCACGCATTTTAGCTAAGTCCAACGGGCTCATCGTTTTAAAATTGGCGACTTGCCCTTTGGCATGAGCACCTGCATCCGTTCGTCCTGAGCCAATAATCTCGATTGTTTCTCCTGTCATCTGACTCAAAACCCCTTCAATCTTACCTTGAATCGTATTGTCAGAATCTCCTAATCGCTGCCAACCAAGGTAACGCTTGCCATCATATTCGATGGTTAATTTTATGTTTCTCATTATCTTTTCTCCTCTAATGCCGATAGTTTCTGAATTTTCTCAAGACTAAAGAGTCAATAACAACTTTTAGGACTCTCATCACGGCTCTCTGAACTCAGTTTATCACATTGTCGCGATTCAATACTAGAAAAGCTTATCAGAGCTGCCTTAAAAAAGCAGCGTCTAACTACTCCATTTTCTGCTTGACATTACATCGATGTTCATCTATATTAAACATAGTCAACCATCTATATAAAGAGGCGCTTTTAGTTCAGGGTTTGAGTTGTTCCCTGCTTCTTAATACGGAGAACAGACGGACAAAAAGTAGCGGAGGAAAAGACATGGACTACGAAAAAACGTCATTGATACTTAAAGCTATGGCTGACCCCAAACGAATGAAAATTATCGACCTGCTGTCATCTGGTAGTCTTTGCGCCTGTGATGTTTTAGCTCATTTTGACTTTACTCAACCAACTCTCTCTCACCATATGAAAGTACTGGAAAATGCCGGCATCGTGTCCGTCAGCAAAAAAAGTCAATGGCATCACTATACGTTGAAAGAAAACTTTGTCACAGAATTGATGAACGACATGACCCAGCTCCTTGCCTCTAATGGTGAAACTTGCCTCTGCCATCATCAAACTTGCAACTGCAACCAGCAAACAAACAACTCAAGTAACGATACCACTAAGGAGATCACTAAAACATGACCTATGCACTTGAACTAACCAATTTAAAAAAAGTCTATGGAACTGGCGTTAAAGCCTTACGAGGAATTGATTTAACTGTGGAAGAAGGCGATTTTTACGCTTTATTAGGTCCTAATGGGGCTGGCAAATCCACAACCATTGGGATTATCACCTCACTCGTCAACAAAACTTCAGGAAAAGTAAAAGTCTTTGACTATGATCTTGATACTGATTTAGTTCGAGCCAAACAACAGATTGGCTTGGTTCCTCAAGAATTTAACTTTAATCCCTTTGAAACTGTTCAACAAATCGTTGTCAATCAAGCTGGCTATTACGGTGTCCCCCGTAAAGAAGCCCTTAAGCGAAGCGAAACCTACCTTAAACAATCTGGTTTATGGGAAAAACGCCACGAGCGAGCTCGGATGCTGTCTGGTGGAATGAAGCGACGCTTGATGATTGCCCGTGCGCTAATGCATGAGCCTCGCTTGCTTATTTTAGACGAACCAACTGCTGGAGTCGACATCGAATTAAGGCGGGAAATGTGGGTCTACTTAAGAGAATTAAATGAACAGGGGACAACGATTATTCTCACCACTCATTATTTGGAAGAAGCCGAAATGCTTTGTCGCAATATCGGAATTATTCAGTCTGGCGAATTGATTGAAAATACGAGTATGAAAGCTCTTTTAGCTAAATTACAATTTGAAACCTTTATTTTTGATTTGGCCCCCTACGATCGTCAACCAGAAATAGCCGGCTACGAAAGCTTGTTTGAAGATGAGTTAACATTAGCCGTTGAAGTCGAACGCAATCAAGGTATCAACGATATCTTTGAACAACTTAGCCAGCAAGGCATCAAGGTATTGTCCATGCGCAATAAATCCAATCGGTTAGAAGAACTTTTTCTAAAAATCACCGAAGAAAAACATCAAGTGGAGGACGATCATGTTTAATCTTTATTATACGGCACTAAAAAGTCTAGCAGTTAAAGAAACCAACCGCTACCTACGTATTTGGGTGCAAACACTAGTACCACCGGTGATTACCACCTCCCTATATTTTGTTATCTTTGGTAATTTAATCGGGGGACGCATCGGGGAAATGGCCGGATTTACTTATATGGAATTTATCGTGCCTGGTCTGATTATGATGTCTGTTATCACCAGTTCTTATTCCAATGTAGCCTCTTCTTTTTTCTCTCAAAAATTTCAAAAAAATATTGAGGAATTATTGATCGCTCCTGTTCCCACTCATGTGATTATTTGGGGATTTGTGATCGGCGGACTTGGTAGAAGTATTTTAGTGGGGGCTCTTGTTACCATTATTTCCTTGTTCTTTGTGCCACTTTACGTTCATTCTTGGCTCTTTGTCATTGTCACCCTTCTTATGACAGCTGTTTTATTTTCATTAGCTGGGTTATTAAATGGGATTTTCGCCCAGTCTTTTGATGACGTGTCGATCGTACCAACCTTTGTTTTACAACCGTTAACCTATCTTGGTGGGGTCTTTTACTCGATCTCCATGTTGCCACCGATTTGGCAAACAATTTCAAAAGTTAACCCGATCGTTTACATGATCTCAGGATTCCGCTACGGTTTTCTTGGAGTTATCGATGTGCCAATTGTCCTATCTGTCTCGATTTTAATCCTTTTTATCATCGTTCTTTATGGGGTTTGCTGGTACTTAATCGAAAAAGGTCGAGGATTAAGAAGTTAATCAACTAAAAAGGTAAAACCACTTGCCACGACCTAATTTAGCGATTCATTTTGAACACTATTACACTTAAAAGGCCTTGTACCGTTAATTTCAGTTGGAAATCAACGGTACAAGGCTCCTTTTTTGTAAATCGTGTGCCAAGTCAAGCTTAAGATTATTGAACCCGCAATGTTTGACCGACAGACACCACCTCATTTTGTAGCTCATTCCATAAAGAAAGCTGCTTTGCTGAAATATTGTGTTTATTGGCAATCCCCCATAGTGTATCCCCTGAAACCACTTTATAAGTCTGATTATTAGACGAGTCAACTTGATCCTTGTGACTGACGACAAGTGTCTGGCCAACAGCAATCGTCTCGTTTGCTAAATTATTCCAAGCTTTTAGCTCTGATTGACTTACCCCATTCTTCTGTGCCACACTGTATAACGTTTCCCCTGCACTGACCGTATAACCACCTGTCGAAGGACTTGAACCACTTCCTTCAATTGATACACTCAAAATTTGTCCCGCACTAATGCTATCACTTGCTAAATTGTTCCAACTTTTTAAATCAGTCACACTAGAATCGGTTTTTTGCGCCACACTGTACAAGGTTTCCCCTACACTAACGGTATAAGAATCACCTGTTGAGGGATTTGATTGGCTTCCAGTTCCTGCCACCTGTAACAGTTGCCCTGCTTTAATACGATCATCTGATAAATTATTCCAAGTTTTCAACTCTGTGACACTCACACCGTTTTTACGGGCGACACTGTATAAGGTTTCTCCTAAACTTACCGTATACGCTGAACCTGAAAAGTCCGCGCTTGAGCTACCGCTCGATCCAGTTATAACTAAAAGTTGACCAGCACTAATACGATCACTCGACAAATTGTTCCACACTTTCAGATCAGCCACACTGATGCCGTTTTTCTGAGCAATACTGAATAATGTGTCTTGAGAAGAAACCGTATAGTTGGCCCCATTGGCAGTATCACTGACACCCCCACTATGACTAACGCCACTAGTCGGTGTGTCAAAACGTGTCAAATTATTACTAATAATAACGGCATTTAATTTCGTAGCATAACCTGGATCGGTAGCATAACGCCCTGTTAACCAAGCCGTTGCATCTTGATAGGAATTGGTATTGCTTTTCCAAGTCCCCCGATAAAAGTACACACCCGATTGAAAAGAGCGATTTCTCAATAAATCGGCATTGTCTTGGAGTGACTCCCAATGAGAGGCATATTTCTGAAATTTGTCTGTAATGGTAACCCATTTCCCCTTAAAGACTTCTTTCGTCAACCATTCACTATAGGCACCATTCCCAGACCACTTTACACCATACAAATTGTAATGAGGCGCTTGGGATAATCGACTTGTCCCCCAACCACTCTCCAGTACTGCCTGAGCTATCATCACTGAAGCATATAAATCATTGGCTGCCGCTACAGTACGAGCCTGTTCTCCAATGTCCTCAATAAACGAGTTAGCCGAGATATGGCTGCTTAAAATAGTGCTGGCATAATGAGTAACTTCTCCTGCCTCGACTATCAAACTTTTCGGTAAACTTGTAGCCACTAACATCGCAGCCACCCCAATAATAGAGGGGCCTTTTTTGAAATTCCGAAGTAATTTGTACCCTTGTCTCTCTTTACTTTCCCAATATTTAGTATCCATTTATAAACTATTCTCCATTTTTCGTTTATTATCAAATAAAACAATATATTAAGTATACACCATTGTTTCAATTAACAAAATACAAAAATCGTGAAAAAGAGTCCATAAATGAAAAAAATAAAAAGTAGATAAGCTCTACTTTTTTTCATTTTCTTGCTCCAATCAAATCAACTAGTCAATTCATTTGAAACTTGAATAAATTCTTTCAAATTCGGAGATTGCTTATACTTGATTGAAGCAATTTCATCTTTCTCAAGAATCGCTTTCGCCAAATCAATATTATTAATAGCCGCAATGGCAATCGTATAGTGCAAAACATCTACCAACTCATGCTCCAACGAGGTGTCTCCAGCCATTAACTTCCGCCCATCGATGTGATTAATTGCTTCTGCCACTTCACCAACTTCTTCCACTAACTTCATAAAAAAACCTGTGGTTGTCCCTCCTTTACGATATTTTTCAAATAAATAGTCTTGCAAGTCCTTAATGGTTAGTTCCGTCACAATATCCGCTCCTTTCAGCAAATCATTTTTCATTGAATTGCTTAACAGAATATGTTAATACTAAACAGCCCTTCAAAAAAAATGATCTTTCTGTCCTTAATTATATGATGTCCCTCCCTTTTTTTCCATCGTTGCCTAAACCGTTACACTAAAATTCCCCACCGAGACTCAAAAACATGACAATGAGTTTTTTTGACTGAGATAAAGCCACCCTTTGCGAAGAGCCAAAACTTCCCTTTAAGCCGGAAAACTTATCAAACACTCGATCTAAATAAGATAACTAAAAAAAACGTGCATAATACGTTCCTTTTTCGTATAATAAGAATAATAACTGCCGAAAAATTGGTATTGTTATGAAAATGTCTAAATTAATCAGTAAAGGAGAGATAACACGTATCACATAGAAAGTAACTAAATTCAAGAGCAGACAAAACGTTTGGAAAAGGAGAATATTTATGAAAAAAGGGGTATATTTAGCCACTGTCGGAGTGCTTTTAGCAACGAGCTTCCCAACAGAAATTTTAGCTGCAGAACAAGAACTATCAACTGAAAATACGGTTGTCGAAGTAGAGGTCAGCGGAAAGACTGAAGATGTTCCTGCCCTAATTGAGGAAGTCATAACCGAGGTAACTGAAAACGCTGTTATTGAAGAAAATGCTGGCGCTAATCAACCAGAAGTTGCCGTCGTCGAAAACGAAGAAACACCATCGGTTCCTTCTATTAGTCCTGTCATTCCACTAGAAGAGGACGTTAATCAACCTGTGCAAAGAGCGGCCGCCGTAAAGGAAACCTCTGTTACCACAAATGACACACCATTGATTGATCATGAGAAAACTATTACGGATAAAAATGCGGTTATTACTTCTGAATACAACTTTATGCCAAATTTCAATAATCTAGACCAAGTAATCGTCACCGGAGACGTTTTTGCCTCTGGTACCAATAGTAGCTCGTCTATAAATAAAGAGGACTATTATACCTTTGCGTTGTACAATGCTGCAAAAAATTCAATCTCAATTACATATAAAAATGTAGGACTGTACGATGGTAAAAAAATTGATTTGAAAGTGACTGTAAAAGATTGGAGCTTACTTAACTCAAGTGATCCCACTAATCAGTTTGTCACGATCTACGCTAATAACAGTTTCTTTATAAAGGGACTCAGCAACATTCTATTTGATTACGCTTTTCTAGACAATCAAACAGCGAATGCCGTTAAGGTCTCAGGTTTCTTCAACTTTACTGATATTGATATGAACCAAAGTATTGATATTTTTGATAATAATAATCTAAAAAACATTTACACTTCTGATAGTAATAAACTCTATTATCGCAATGAAGATGGTTACCTTACTATAGGAGACCCAAACTTTTACTTTACAACACCTGATGATGAAGACTTTTGGGTGACGTATACCTATGATCAGGTTTCCAATTTTTCCATTCGTTTTAGACAAGATCGTGAAACTCAAGCATACTTTTCTTACGAATATTCAGCACCAGTCGTCATAGAGGAATCTGAGCCTCCTAAAAAAATAGTAGAAAGCAAAGAACCAGCACCAATTTTCCAATCTCTTAGCACAAAAACCAAAGAAGAACCAGTTCAGACTAAAGTCGTACAAGAAAAAGAAGTAACCTTAGCCGCCACTCCAAATGAGTCTAGTCACGATCTTCCAGCAACTGGAGAACATGTGACACCTTCATTTACTACTTATGGTACCATCATCGCTCTTCTTTCTTTGATTTTCTTAAAAAGAGAAAGAAAAAACTAGCCATCTCATAACGATAACTGCTAGTTCTAATAAATAGTCGTCTACGTCTCGTAAAAAGGTCTGACCTTTTTACGGGTTTTTTTGCTTCACTGAAGTAACGCCATAGCCATTTTTACTACGGTCTAACAATGGTATAATAACTATATCTAAACGTGTGAAGAGTTAAAGTAAAGCTAGGTTGATTGATAAACATGTAGTGGCAGTCCCTAGAGAGTGCTCGTTGCTCTCATTCAATCTAGACCACACTTCCAACTTGTTCAATAATAATACAGTAAAAGGTAGGTATCACTAATGAAGAGAAAAACACTAAAAAAATATGCGTCTATTTTAATTGCGTTTATCATGATTGTTCTGTTTCTTAATGAGACTTATGTTCATAGTTCTTATGTTGATAAGTTGTTGGATTATGTGGTCTCCCCTGTTCTTATAGGTGTGATTTTTTCCATGATTGACGGCCTGTCGACTGGCAACAAGGATTAGCTAGCATCTAAAAGAGCCTTTCTTTTATTTTTAATTGGTTTTGATGTATACTTAACCTGTAAAAAATGAGGAGGGACTAGAATGTTCTTGCAACTGCTATTATGCTTCGCTTTATTCGTTATCGGTATTCAATTGTTCAGAGGTAAATGGTTAATGTTAATTGCTGGCTACAATACTTCATCAAAGGAGCAAAGAGCCAAAATAAACGGTCGGAATCTTGGAAAATTAATTGGCAGCCTTATTTTGTTTTGTTCATTTGCTATCATTATGATGAGCTTTGTTCCTCAGCTTGACAGTCTCTTTGCTATTCTCATTCCAATCCTGCTTTTAGTAAGCCTTGTTTTCGCAAACACATCTAAACTATTCAAAATTTAAATCGCTAAAAAGCCCTCTTACGAGGACGTCTTTTAGCGATTATTTTGCCTTTTATAAGTAGCACTGCCTTGCTTATTTTCCGTTTCCTCAGACCTTGAAAATGTCCTAGCAAGAGTTTCCACCAGTTAATAATTTGTGACAAGCATCTTTCCGATAGGCAATAGCTCAGGTAGCGGAAATGTCGAATTGTTCCTCAAAACGGAGACTAGCTCAGCTAGTCACTCCTACTAACTTAAATGACTTATTTATTTAACAATCAAATGACTGCAACAAAAATTCTTATTCCAAAGGATGAATGACCATAGCTAGCTATTTCTTAATCAACAGATTACATAGTGATTCTTGCGGATAGATTCGGGAACTCATAACCCCTTCTCCCTCATTAATAAAAATCTCCACACTTGATGAATCCAAAAATATTTCGAGAGTGATTACTTTTCGCTTGTTAGTTCCCATGCAATAGCTACGGGAACTTACTTGATGGTTTTCTTGGCCGATTATCTTTTGTTTCAAACCTGCTCTCGAAAAAGTGACCTGTTGCTTGTCAGCCTCATAAGTGACGCAAATTTCTTCTTGAGAATGATTGCTGATGATTGTTTTAAAACTGATCTCCGCCTTACCATTAATTCTAATGATCCCTTGTGGCTCCAAACTATCCGAATAATCTGAGTCAATTGATGACAGATCTATACTTAAAGGGTGATAATAATCATAAATAGCAGGTAAAGGCGTTTGAATTAACTGATCCCCTACTATACTTAAGCATCTTGGCAAAACCATACAACCACTCCAACCGTGATTAAGTTCTGCAGTAACATTCGTGCGCTCCCACATATGCATCCAAGCGGTTAATACATACCCCTCAGATGTTGCAAATGTCTGGGGAGCATAAAAGTCCAAGCCTTGATCGATCTCATCGTAATGACTAACATAAAATTTACCAGTTTCCCAGTCAACCTTTCCAACCATATATACGCTAGACGCATAGTTCGTATATTTTTCTGCTTGTCTTGGCATGTTTATCGGTGAAAATAGCAGAACATCTCGACCATCAATTTCAAAATAATCGGGACATTCCCACATCGTACCAAACTCACCCGTACCTTCTAACAAAATAGAAAAGAAATGCCAGTCCTCTAAATTGACACTTTTGTATAAAATAAGTTGCCCCGTTCCTTCTTCGGTTTGAGAAACAATCAAAGCAAAATAGTGTCCCTCCCGTTTAAAAATTTTCGGGTCTCTAAATTCCAAAGGATTAATGCTTTCGTCTAAGTTATTTCCACCAATAACTGGATTCTTTTCAGACTTGTTAAAACGAAGCAGATCCGTAGATTCAGCTAAACACTGAACTTGTCTTGATGGCTGAGCATCGCCAGCACTCCCTGCAGTTCCAGTATACATCAAATAGGTGACACCATTTTCATGAAGACTAGTTCCTGAAAAACAACCACCTTGATCATAGATCTGATCCGGTGCTAAAGCGACCGCTGTTTCTTGCCACTTAATGCCATCCAGCGAACAAGCGTGCCCCCAATGCATCGGTCCCCAAACACTCGAATAAGGGTGAAATTGATAGAAAAGATGAAATTGTCCCTCAATCCAGATTGCCCCATTAGGATCATTCATCCAACCAACGGATGGCATTAAGTGATAGTTTTGGCGAAATTTGAGAGTCACCTTCAGTTTGTTCGTTTCGATAAATCGTTTTGCTCTATTTAGCACAGGTAGCTCCTTTCTGTCAATATTATCTAATCTAGAACGGATTTGTCATAATAAGCGTTGCCGTTATTTCTTTCATCTCTGTTATGGTGAAATGTTGAGTTTTCATATCAATCACGATTTTAGCCAGAACAGATTCTAGTGACCATTGCATCACTAAAATGTTGTCCTCAAGCTCTACACTAAATTCCCCATCAAAAGCCGGCGAACTATTTCTAAATTGTAAAATTTCAAAGACCGCCTGAACAATTGGTCGCTGGACCTCTTTGTCAATTTCAGCTAAGTCATAATAATGACGATTAATATTGCGCCCTTCTTTTGTTTGCTCTAACAATTCGATATCATTCTTACCAGCTAACAAGCCAACATAATAAATTTGTGGAATTCCTGGGGCAAAGCACTGAATCGCCCGTGCCAATATATAAGCCCGATCATTATTTCCAAGGGCACTATAGTACGTGCAATTGATCTGATAAATATCCAAATTATTATAGGCTTCCGAACTGTAAATTTTTTTCACGTTAGCCCCTTGACTATATAAAGCAGCTCTAGTCTCTTCAACTTCCTCATCAGATAATAAATCTTTGACATCTACCACACCAATCCCATCGTGGGTATCCAAGGTTGTAAATTGCTGTCTAGGACATATCTCTAGCCAGTTTTTTAAGCGATGGGCGGTTCCACTATATATAGCATGGAGAACCAACATAGGCAAAGCAAAATCATAAACATAGTAATCTTTTTTGGCAATTTTTTGTTGAATAGTATAATGTTCATGAATTTCTGGCAAAACCGTGCTTCCATGTGGTTTTACCACATCATGACAATAACTTAAGAGGTCCCAAATATTTGGTTCAACAAAAAAGCAGTTAGTTCCCACCTTTTTATTGGCATAAGCAAAAGCATCTAAGCGAATAATATCAGCCCCTTTATTTGCTAAAAAGGTCAACTGATCTGTAATAAATTGACGAGTGCATTCCGTTGTAACATCCAAATCAATTTGTTCTTCATCAAAGGTACACCATACTTTTTCCGTCGTACCATCTTCAAAATCAACAGTCACATAAGGAGCTCGCGGTTTTCGTTTATAAATCAACGCCACATCTTGAGCCGATGGTTCTCCCTTTGGCCAAAAATTTTCATACCGAATGAATAAATCACGGTAATCCGATGCTTCTTTTTTTTTCAAAAAATCTTGAAAATAGGGGGACTGTCTCGAAATATGATTAACCATAAAATCTGTCATAAAATAATAGTCTCGACTAATGGCTTCGAGATCGTCCCAATCACCAAATGCCGGGTCAACCTTGGTATAGTCCATGGGGGCAAAACCACGATCACCACTTGAAGGGTAGAAAGGCAAAATATGAATCCCTCCAACTACACCCTCCAGGTGTCTCTCTAAGACTTCTCTTAATTCCTGCAAATTTTTACCTAAACTATCCGCATAAGTAATTAGCATGGCTTGATTTTTAATCGACATGAACATCCTCCTTCATTCTTGTTTTATTCACAATCTTAGCTATCGTATTTAGTCTGTCGCAAAAATAAAGCACCCATAAGGAGCTAGTAACAGTTCTCCTTTATCATTGACCACTTTTTGTTCATTTGACAGAATTAATTGCAAGTCATCCGTTTCTAACGGAAACGTTTGCGGATTCTGATCAAAATTAATCACAATTAATAGGCCTCTGCCTTGATACTGACGCTTATAGACAATTAAAGTCTCACTTTCAGTCGTTATCGGTTCAAACGTTCCGTAAACAAGGAGCTCTTTGTAAGCCCCCGCTTTTCTCAATGCAATCAGCTGTTGATAATAGCTAAAAACTGAACCTACCTGTCCAACCTGTGCCTCAGCATTAATGTCTAGATAATTGGGATTAACATTTAACCAAGTGACCTGCCCATTAGAAAAACCGGCCTGCTTTTCAGAACTCCACTGCATAGGTGTTCTGGAATTATCTCGACTTCGTTCGTACATCCTCGCAAACGCCTGCTCTTCACTTAATCCTGCTAATCGTGCTCGCCGATACTGATCGTGAGTGGCAATATCATCATAATCATCCATTGAACTCATTTGGATATTGCTCATCCCAAGTTCTTGTCCCTGATAAATAAAGGGCGTTCCCCGTAGACACATAAATAAGGTGGCTAACATTTTTTTACTGTGGTCATTCTGATGCTCAACTGGCAAGTATTTATTAATCGACCTTGGTTGATCATGATTTTCTAGATATAAGGCTCCCCAACCTTTAGCTTGAGTGACCAATTGATTCTTGAAGATGTTTGCCTTCATTTCGCCAATTGTCCATCCTGTCGGCTTAAACCACTCCCCCGTTGTCGGAACATCTATATCGGTGTAACTGAAATCAAAGACCATTGAAAAAAAGCCTTCTTTTCCAATATACTCAGCTAATCGTTCATCTGGCACATCTGCTTCAGCCACTGTCATACTATTGTGTGGAATAAAACAACGACGGTTTAATTCATTTAGCCAGATTTCAATTCCCGGTTGATTTAAAATCCAATCGCCAATGAAAGCTAAACCGTCTTCACCATCGGCTTTAAAATAACCTCTTTCAACCCGTTTTTTTATATTAAGAATCGCATCAATACGAAAGCCTCCAAGCCCTTTATCTAACCAAAAGTTGACCATCTTATACAATTCTTCACGAACTTCATTGTTTTCCCAATTCAAATCAGGCTGTTTCTTTGTAAAAGCATGTAAGTAATACTGATTTTCTTCCCCTGGTACTGGTTCCCAAGCAGAACTCCCAAAATAGGAACGCCAATTATTAGGTGGACCACCTTCAAATCCTTCTTCAAAAATATAATAGTCTCGGTATTTACTCAGCGGATCGGCCAAAGCCTTTTGAAACCATTCATGTTCATCCGACGTATGATTGATCACTAAATCCATCAAGATCTGTTGCTTCTGTTCTTTTGCCAGATTTATCAGGTCATCAAGATCTTGGTTATTGCCAAACATCGGATCGACGGAATAATAATCGGCGATATCATACCCGCCATCATCCATCGGCGATTGATAGACTGGGCTTAACCAAATTACATCAACACCTAGGGTTTTTAAATAAGGTAATTTCTGAGTTATTCCCTTAATATCACCAATCCCATCGTCATTACTATCCATAAAGCTTTTAGGATAAACTTGATAGACGATAGCCTCTTTCCACCACTCTTGTTCTGCCATACTTGTCGTTCCTTCCTAACATCTACTAGTTTTACTTAATCGCACCATCTACAACGCCTGCAATTATTTTCTTTTGCATAATAAAATAAAAAATCAAGACTGGCATTAATACCAAAACCAACGCGGCCATTGCCACATTGTAATTGGCGGTGTATTTACCAAAGAAATAAAAGGTGGATAATGGCAACGTCCGCACGTCATCATTAACTAACACCAAAGAAGGCAAAAGAAAGTCATTCCACACCCATAAAACATCTAAAATAGCGATCGTTGCTGTCGTGGGCTTCAACATTGGCATCACCACTTTAAAAAAGACTTGGAGACGACTTGCCCCATCAATAATCGCTGCTTCTTCTAATTCAATCGGAATACTTTTAATAAATCCATGATACATAAAGGTTGCCATACTAATGCCAAATCCTAAATAAAAGTAAATCAGCATGCCACGGCTATTTAATAAATTTAAATGACCAAAAATAGTCACAAAAGGGATCATCACTGATTGAAAAGGAATAATCATAGAGGCCACCAAAGCCATAAAGATCACTTTATTAATTTTCCACTGCCACCTTACTAAGAAATAAGCCAGCATTGACGAAAAAATGACAATCACGCTGACTGAAACCAGCGTAATAATGATTGAATTAACAACTGCCTTACCATAATTCATCGTCGTAAAAGCTTCAATAAAGTTACTAAAATCAACATTTAATGGCAAGGATAAGGGGTTAGCCATAACCTCCAACCGACTTTTAAATGAGTTGATCAAAATTAAAATAAAAGGGAAGACATAGAGAACAAACATCACACAACACATCGTCACAACCATTATCTTATTAACATGCTTCTGAATTTTCCCGTTCACTAGGCTTCCACCTCTTTCCGTTTCATGACTGCAACTTGAGTAATCGCTATAGTAGCGACAATGATAAAGAGAATAATGGCCTTAGCTTGACCAGTCCCATAGTTTTGATACAAGAAGGCGTCGTTGTAAACATGCATGGAAATCATCTCTGTTGATCGATAGGGACCACCCTTAGTCAAAGACAAGTTAGTATCGTATACCATAAAACTGCGTTGCAACGTCAAGAAAATACTAATAGTAAAAGAAGGAATCATCATAGGAATTTTAATTTTTGTTAAAACCTGCCAATTATTTGCCCCATCTAATGAAGCAGCTTCATTTAAGGACTGGGGAATTCCCGTTAATCCTGCTATATACAATAACATCATGTAGCCTGAATTTTGCCAAATCCCAACAATGATCAAGGCCCACAAAGCTTTCGTTGGGTCTGATAACCATGAGTGACTGATAAACTCAATATTAAAACTTGTGCCTATAAAAACCAGCAGTTTAGAAAAAACAAATTGCCAGATAAAGCCTAAAATGACTCCACCGATCAAATTCGGCGTAAAAAATCCCATTCTAAAGAAATTTTGCCCCTTAAAACCACTGGTAACTAACAAGGCTAACACAAACGCCAGTAAATTAGTTAAAATAAGTGACCAAAAGGTATACTTAAAAGTTAAACCTAAGGATTGCCAAAACAACTCATCTTTAAAAGCATCTGCATAGTTTTTTAACCCAACAAACTGGGTGGAAATATCGGTACCTGTTGAATTGGTAACAGTCATATACAATCCCAAAAAGAAAGGGATAATCACGACGGTTACAAAAACAAAGACAGGAATTGCACCGAAGATTCCAAAGGTTTTTAATTTTTCAAACAAACTTTTTTCCGAATACATGATGTCTCCCCCTTATTTACACAACTAATAATTAACTTATGGTATGATCTTCTAAATTAGAGTCAACTACTGTCATTTCGATGCAATTGACTCTACCTGTTCGTTATTTGCCACTTGTCTTCCAGTAATCCTCAAATTCTTCGGCAAGCTCTTTTGAGTCGATTTTATCATCTAGATACTTTTGTAAGCTCGCGCCCATAGCAGGAAAGGCTGTTGCTGGATAATGGGCATTCATCCACTCAAGACTTTCTTCCTTTTGTAGATAGGCTAAGACATCTTTAGATAGCTCGTCTTTAGGTTCCACTTTATTATGACTAGAGATTGGAATAAATCCCAGTTTGTTAACATAATAATCTTGGCCGACTTCGTCTTCATACATCCAATTCAAAAAGTCCTTAGCACCAGCCTGCTCCGCTTCTGATGACTGACTGCCATCCACAACCCACGTTTGAGGAACGCCAATTGAGATTTGACTGTTGCCGTAACCGCCTGCTTCATCACTCATTGGAACAGGCAGAATTCCAATCTTGGCCTCTGGATTTGCTTCTTTTAATTGAGGATACGCCCAGTTTCCCATGAACCATAAGCCTGTATCACCGTTAGCTAAAGCCAACGTAGCAGAATCGTAATCAGCAGATAACGGTGCTGCTTTAGCAACATTATATTCTTTCATCAAATCAAAGGTTGCCACCCAATTTGTGTATGTCTCATTCTGATTCAAATTGACTTTTCCCTCCATCATTTGATTCATAAAATCCTGACGTTTATTTGCATCATCAGATTGATTTGTAAATAGTAAGTTAGTAAAATGGGCTCCTAAAGACCAATCCATTGGTGAAATCTCCAAAGCTTTTTTATTATCTAAGGTTGCGATTTTTTTCATCAAATCAGCTAAGTCACTACGGGTTGCGACACGACTAGGTTCAAAACTACCACCCGTTGCTTCAGCTAATACGTCTTTATTGTAAAGAAATCCAAAGGCCTCGATCGTAGTTGGTATCCCCAGTTGCTTTCCATTGACTTGCCCTGCTTTCAGGTACTGCTCGTCAATTCCTTTTACTAAAGGCAAATCCCCCAGATCTAAAAATTTATCTTCCCATTGTGCCAATTCCGTATAAACACCGGCATTAACCATAACTGGCGCATTTTTAGATGCATATAGAGAAGTCAATTTTTCAGTAGCATTCTGGCCAGCCAAAGGTATTATCTTAACTGTATATGTTTCTTGTGATTGATTGTATTTTAAAACCGTTTCATCTAATTCTTTGGCAATCTCTTCTTTACCAATTAGTAGACTTACTTCCGTCCGATCACTTGCTCCACCACTGCCACACCCAGCCAAAATTAAAGCGGATACAGCCATGCTCATACTTAATAATTTCATCTTTTTCATAAAGCTTACCTCCAAAGTCAAATTTTATTTTAAGGGAGTTTTCCCTAATACTACCTAGCTTATTAACGCGATATGATATCGATATCATATTTTGCAGAAAAAGAACAAAGACAAGGGTTGTCAAGTCTTTGCGTCAATTCAGCATCCCCTTTAGATCCGCTACTTAAGCAGACTCTCTGATAACCAAACTCATTTGTAATTTTGTTCCATCGATTTGATACGGTCTTTCTTGCAACAAACTCAACATCAAATTAAATGTTTCTTTTCCTAATGTTTGAATCGGTTGTCGAATAGTCGTAATCGCCGGCGTTGTCAATTCCGCTAAAGGTTGATCATCAAACCCTAGAACCGCTAATTCCAAAGGGACTTTAATTCCCAGCTTTTGTGCTTCCACGATTACACCAGCTGCCACCTCATCGCTGCCAGTAAAAATTGCTTCAGGAACATCGCTCATTTTTGATATTTCACGCGCAATTTTCCGACCATCACTAATCGTATGGCAATTAACAAATAGCCACTCTGATTTAATAGGCACTTTTGCATCTGCCATCGCTTGATTAAATCCTTTATTTCGATCGCGGTCTTTGCCTGCTTCTTCGAACTGTCCCCCAGTAGCATATGCAATCTTCTCATAGCCTTGCTCCAATAAGTAATTGACTCCGAGATAAGCACCATTGACCTGGTCTAGACTAACTGTTGGCAATTGATCGTTATCAAATCGCTCATTACACAAAACAATCGGTCCGTACTTAGTAAACTCTTGAATTACTTCTTGATCTTGTTCTACCGCACACATAATGATGCCATCAATTTGCTTTTTGGCCAATAACTCAAGAAAACTTAATTCTTTTTCTGAACTCTCATTGCTTTGGAAAATCATAATCTGAAAAGCATTCTGAAAAGCAATCTGCTGAATCTCATCCACTAAATAGGAAAAAAATGGATTGGTGATTCTCGGCACAATAACACCAATTATTTTGGTGCTTTGACCACGCATCTGTCTGGCCGCAGAACTTGGCTGATAGCTAAGCTCAGCCATCGCTTCGTAAACAGCTTGGCGCTTTTCTTCACTCACATATGGATGATTATTGATAACACGAGAAACTGTCGCTACAGAAAGCCCCGCTTTCTTTGCTACGTCCGAAATGTTGCTCAACGATAGTCACACCTCTTTCTGATATCGATTTCATAGTTGTATTGTAGTCCCCCACAAATTAATTGTCAAGCTATTTTTTGATATCGATATCATATTTTTTGTGTTTTTTCACGATGCTTTCCTATGTTATTGAAATACCCGCACTTTATTTACCCGTTGGTATACATAAAAAAAGTAACGAGATAATGGCATTTCTCACGGATTAATTGTCTTCCTCAGCACCATTTAATAAAAAGGCAATTGTTAGACTGTAAAAGCTAAACGAGAAAAACTAGAATTTGAACACACTAAAATCACTTTCAACACAAATAGAGAAGCTATTTCATTACAGCAAAATAACTTCTTCGTATTAGTTCATTCATCACTTAAGCGTTCACCCATTTTTAAAATCGCAATCATTTTTTCTAATTTCTCGCTGACCAATTCAGTGATAAAATCTGTAAACGGGTCAAGGTTCCGATCAACCTGTGCTGCCTCCAATGTTCGATTGTACCTTAGACGAGAGGATGGTTCAGCTTTAACTATTATTGGAGGATAACCATTCCCCGTTAAAGCAAAATTCATCAATAATCTTGCCGTTCGGCCATTCCCATCAATAAATGGATGGATGGTCACAAATTTCTCATGTAAGAGTGCTGCGTACTCAACAGGATGAATCACATTTTGATTGGTGTTCGCCCATTTGACTAGCTCCTGCATTAGTCCAGGCACATGAAATGGTTCAGGCGGTACAAATGATGAGCCACTGATTTCAACAGGTATTCGCCTATATTGACCAACATTAGATTTATCCATTGCTAGTTTATCGTAAACAATACGATGAATGTCTTTAATTAGTCGCTCACTCAGAGGTTGCTCAGAGCTTACTAGCTCTTCGACAAAGTCTATCGCTTCGTTCAGATTAATCACCTCTAAGTGCTCCCTCATGGGCTTTTCTGAGATAGTAATCCCTTCTGATAAGATCATTTTAGTCTCAAAACGCGTAATAGTGTTTCCTTCCAAAGCATTACTATTATATACTTCGTCAATTCGTTCAATTTCTTTCAGTTTCGCCACTTCATCTTTATTAAGCGGCCTTAACGAATCTAATTGTTGTTTTAACTCAGTTACTTTTACAAACTCCATCAAACCCACCTCTTCAATCACTTTCTTTTAGTCATTATAACATATCCCCATTTGCCTAATACATGTTGTTAATCAAAAATAAATGAAAAAGACGCCTTCGCTACTAGCTAGGGAGACCACTGATTACTGTTCCTTCTTGTCAAAAACCTCTACTTCGTCTAATTTCTCTTAGAACCAGTTCAGCATCTCAAGGTCAGATCCCAAACCAACCTCCCATTTCTAGGAGTCACATTCTAGCTAGTACCATTATCTTTCCCTCAATTCTTTAGCGAAATCACCCCATTCATAACAAATGCTACTTTTCCCCGAGACCCGTTTCCTTCATCCCCTCATATTGCCACCACTGCCCCTTTCCAATGACTGATGGGAGACATAGCTTTCCTCTGTTTTCCCATAAAAATCAAGTTGAGTCACTGATATTCTAATACTTTCAATTCATTTATCATCACTTATATCTTCTCTTATAAATAGTTTAAAGGGGTTAATGGGGAAACAAAAGCCGAGAGTAATACGACCATTGTCTCATCAGCATTCTTCCGTTTTTTCTCTCCCCTATTTTCGACTAGTTAAAAGTGGGAGATCTAGGGGGGACATGGGGTCAACTATTGGGATATAATACTTGCACTTCTAGCTTTCACCTTCTTTTTTAGAATCATCTGAAAAAGCCTCCAAGTCTATTGAATACTCTTCTTTTAAATATTTCACCTTAGCCCCATCTCAGAATCATATGTATTTATTTTTTATTTTTAAACACTGGTCGGTATTTTTCTACGATTGACATAAACTAGATACGACAAACCATTTTAAAATCAATCATCTCTAGGCTCGCATTCATTACTGGATCTGAAACGATTTCAAACTTGCACTTCTTATAAAGCAGCACACCCTCTTCTCGCGCAACTCCCCTAGTCCCGTTGTAGCCTTTGCTTTCTAAAACTTGCCTTAATATTTCAACTAATTTTTGGCCTATGTTATTTCTTTTGCGGCTTGACTTCACCGCAAAAGTAGCCAAATAAGCAACTTGTGAATATTCTTCATAGTAACTTAATATCCGATTAATCGTTCCCTTCAAAAGCGCCACAAAAATCATTATTTTCAGCAAATTATTTCTTAGCTCCAACGATTGATTGTAAATTGATTGGTCCTCTGTACGGTGTGTTGATTGTTCATACGTGCCTCTTGTTATCAGAAAACTCATAATTTACGATCTGAAGTTGCACTTTAACTGGATAAGGGCACAATAAAACTACCGTAATTTTTTTAGACGATTTGATGTGTCATAGTAACATAACGAATCCCCACTATTTTAACATCATTATAAAAATAAAAAATTTATTGAAACGTTTTGCGACTTATGCAGTCTTATAAGTAGAGGAGGTGGTACAGTGGAAAAATTTGATGATATCTATCGGCTTTATTTTAGTGACGTTTACAAATACATCTTGTCCCTAAGTCAAAATGAAAGTATCGCCGAAGACATCACTCAAGAAATATTTTTTAAAGTGATGAAAAACATCAAGAAATTCAATGGTTCCTGTTCACTCTTTGTTTCGCTCTGTCAGATTGCCAAGAACAGTTATTTCACCCTATATAAAAAAGAGAAGCGCTTGGTACCATTGCCCACAGAGAACAATTTTTTGTCAGCAGACAACCTTGAACTTAGCTTGACAAATAAAGAGGTAGCTAAAGAACTTCATTTTTTGTTGCATCAGTTACCTGAACCATACAAAGAAGTCATTACCTTGCGAGTATTCGGCGAATTGCCTTTTAGCCTAATAGGAGAATTATTTGATAAAAGTGATCGTTGAGCACGTGTAATTTTTCATCGTGCAAAATTAAAGGAGGGCTCACATGAAAATCTCTTGTGATGTTATAACCGATTTGTTACCACTTTATTACGACAAAATTTGTAGTCAGGCTACCATTGAACTTGTTGAAGAGCATCTTGTTAACTGTCCAAAATGTCGCAAAGAATTGAAAAATATGGCGACAACGCTGAGTCTTGAACAAACCCAAAGCAACCATCTCAATGATGCAAAACTAGTAACGAAGATCTCTAGACAATGGCAAAAGGACAGGTTACTATCCGTTCTAAAAGGAATCGGACTAACCTTACTTATTTTACTATTTGTCTATATGCTGCTTGGTTTAAAAATTGTTCCATCCATCGGAGGCTAAACATGACGATAATTTTAAGTTCAAAACAAATCACTGATATTGCGTAAGTTTTGTCGGAATATTCTGATTTATTAACTTTCAAAAAAAATGACAAAACAGTCAATACTTACACAACAGATGACTATTTCCATAAATTTTTCAGTCATTTAGTTTTAAAACAAAGGCGCAGCGACTATTTAAACGATTATGTCGGAATAAATGGTTTCAACCAGAGCTCTGCCACATCAAACCGTTGATTATGAGAGGCTCGTGTGAGTTGGAACGGAGTCGCACTCGGCCCTAATTCCAATTTAATCAGATACGTCAAGAGGGTGGCAATTAGCATGAGAATCACGTGATTCATCGCGTCTTGCTCATCTTGTGAGTATAGCTTCTTGATTGTTAGATTTTGCTTTAAGTGTTGAAAAAACAACTATATTTACCACCTTAATTGATACATATCCGCGATTTCCTGTACACTGACGTCCATGCGATTCGTACGAGGGCAGAAGCTTCTGCCCTTTAGTCAAGGTCACCAGTCGAAAACGTGACGTGAGAGAGTTCTTTCCGCCTCCTAAGGCAACGTGCTGGTCACTAATAATTTGTCCGTCAGTCGTTTTATAGTCATCGATTTCCATATGATCAAGCACGCTAACAAGTGTCTTTTTCTTGGTGCGAGTCACGAAAAAGACCCCATCACGGTGCATCTTGTCCAACAACTTATAGCCAAAGCAACCTTGATCTACGATATAAGTCGCTTTGGGTTTATTAACCAATACCTCAATTTGAGCCCGATCTTGGACTTTTGCATTGGTAATCGTAAAGTCTTTCGGCTGCTGATTGTTTTCGCCCATATGACACAAATTAATGATGAAGTTTAATTCCCAACTTGGTGGAAAACAAGTGCTGATTCAAGGGAATAGTCGTAGAATCAATCAATTGGAGACTGTTTCGTTTGGTCGCTGATTGTTTTTGCTGAATGTCCCCAACGAGGTTTCGGAAAATTTCCATGAGGACAGTGGCATCCACCTCAATCAAGCAACGAGATAAACGACTGTGGTTAATGGACTCAATGCCAATTTCGCAGCAAAGCCGTTGATCAAGAAAGGCGCGACTCACCTCGCAGTAGCTCGGGTATTCTTCGTAAACTCCGTGCAATAAGATGTTTAAGGTTGTTTGGAAATCAAGTTTTTTACTGTAATAATCGTAGTTTGTGATAACTGTTTGGGCATCCGTCGATAAATTTTTCAACTTAAGGGACGATACTCATTCCTAAACTGATGTTTTTGAGTTATACTTATCCATGCGATAGTCCTTTTTATTGGTCTTAGGTAAGTCTTTCAAGGCCAATAAAAAGGTTTTTTTCTTTAAAAAGGTTAAGCTAAAGGGAGATACAAATTTTAAATCTTCGCAACAATAGAATCCTTCCCTACTTAATTATAGCTTGCAAGAATTCGTTGAAGCTCATCTTGGGCCACTTTATCTTCCGAAACAATAAAAGGAACCTGTTCACCAGGCCAATAATCAAAATCACCATCGTCATCTGTTACATAGAAACCATCACTAAAGGCTCCGTTACTTTTGAATTCATAGACAAAACCATTATCTGTTAGCAAATACTTCACTATGGGTTGGTCTAAAATAGCTACTTGACTGAACCCAGTGGCAGTACTTGGATTGTTTTCTTGATCATTTATTTCATTCGTTACACCAGTTGTTCCAAATTTTGAATAGTAAAAAACAACTCCTCCAATTGCATTTGCTAAATACTTATTTTTCTCAATATTAATAGTAGGATCTTGTCGTTGCATTAAAATATATTGTCCCTCAGGCGTTTTGGCATACCAATCTCCTCTCCCACTTGCACCATGATTAAAATAAGCACCATTGACAGCCATCCCACCCATTGCAGCTCTCTCGCTAGCCCAAGTAAGAAACTTATCTGATATTTCTAACTGTTCCTCAAATGTATAGGTTCTTTGAGCAACAAAAGTAACTGAGCTCTCATTTGTTTTTTCTGTGGAAGAACTGATAGGGATATCAATAGAGGTTTCACTAGTACTTGTTTTAAAAGATGCTTCTTTTTCATGAGAGCTACTAGTGATTAAACCATCATCTTTACTTTCTGTTTTTCCACACCCTGTAAATAAAAATAACGCTACCGTACTTAATAAAACTATCGTTTGGACTTTCTTTCTTAACAAATCGGTCCCTCCTTTAAATTTAATTGTCTAAGAATAACCTCATCACTTATGATACGCATGCCCATGTACGATCCTAAAACAACGATAAATCTGTTCACTCAAAATCAAGCGCATCAGTTGATGAGGATAAGTCACCCGACCAAAAGAAATCTGCTGATCCGAGCGCTTAAGGACCTCATCCGAGAGCCCTAAAGAACCACCAATAACAAAATTGATCGTGCTTTGTCCCTGAGTTGTCACTTTATCCACAGAAGCAGCAAACTCTTCTGAGCTATAATCCTTGCCATTAATCGCTAAAGCATAAACAAAATCATTATCACCGATCTTGGCTAAGATTTTCTGCCCTTCTTTCTCTTTAATCTGTAGCATCTCTGCCTCACTTAAGGTTTCAGGTGCCTTTTCATCTCCGACTTCAACAATTTCAAACTTACAATATTTGCCTAAACGCTTGGCATACTCTTCAATCCCTTGTTTTAAATACTTTTCTTTTAACTTCCCTACTGCAATAATCCGAACTTTCATCTCATCCACCCTTTAATCTCATCACTATTTTTGATGTCATGTTGTCCAGCGTTTTTTCTCCGCTCTTCTTAAATACTAATCTACTCTGACTCAAAAACCAAGTAAAAAGTTATCCACAGTTGTCCACAGGTTTATCCACAAAAATGTGGATAGTTTGACTTAATTGTTGAGAACTCATCCTTATTATATCAGTTATCCTCAAAAGTTTTGCACAATCCACAGTTTCTGTGGATAAGCTCTGTGGGTAACTAAAATTAAAAAGTCATGAGAAACGTCATTTCTTCATGATTTTCACAAGCTAATTGTTATTTTTCAATAATTGTCTGTCATTTTATACGAGCTTTTTCATAAAATATTCAAACTCAGATATTAGACTATAGGTGTAAGGTAAATGTATAATGAATATAATCAATAATTAACCCAAAGGAGGAAAGGTGCCTAGCACCGCATAATATGAGAAAAGACGTAACCCCATACTCACCAAAAAAACAAAGTTCTGGATTTATTAAAGGCATCGCAGGAGGTGTCCTTGGCGGTTTGTTAACCTGTGGTGTGGCCTTAATGCTCTACAACCCAGCAACCCCGAAAGAAGATTTAACAACTAGTAATACTACTAATAGTACGGCAAATACAGCACAAATCAGCAATATTAAATACGATGTGGAAAGTGACACAACGAAAGCTGTTGAGAAAGTCGAACAAGCTGTTGTTTCCGTTGTTAATTTACAAAAACAACAAAGCACCCAAAGCATGGGTGGTTTAGGTGGGTTGTTCGGCCAATCAGAACAGCAACCAGAAGATAATGCCGATAGTGCTGATGGTTCTGATTTAGAGGCTAGCAGTGAAGGTAGTGGTGTTATCTACAAGAAAGACGGCAAAAAAGCCTATATTGTAACGAACAACCACGTTGTAGAAGGTTCTGATGGACTTGAGGTCATTCTTAGTGATGGCACCAAAGTTGATGCAACATTAGTGGGTAGTGATGTTTATACTGACTTAGCTGTTTTAGAAATCGATTCTGAGAATGTCAAAGCCACTGCTGAATTTGGCGATTCAGATGCGGTTAAATTAGGCGAACCTGCCATTGCCATTGGCTCACCTCTCGGCTCACTTTATGCCAACAGTGTCACTCAAGGCATTATCTCTGGTAAAGACCGTAACATTACCAGTCAAAATGATAGCGGCCAAACCATTCAAATTAACGCCATTCAAACAGACGCTGCCATTAACCCTGGTAACTCAGGTGGTCCCTTAGTCAATGCAGCTGGTCAAGTTATCGGCATTAACTCAATTAAAATTGCCTCTGCTACCTCTGGTGTTTCTGCTGAAGGAATGGGCTTCTCTATTCCAAGTAATGATGTAGTAGAAATCATCAATCAATTGGAAGCCAACAAAAAAGTATCACGTCCAATGTTAGGTGTTAAAATGAGTGATTTATCGGCAATTAGCAGTGAGCAGCAAGAAAAAATCTTAAAAATCCCAACAGATCTGACTGGTGGTGTGATTATTCGCGAAGTTGAACCTGCTTCACCTGCTGAAAAAGCCGGCTTAAAACAATATGATGTGATTGTCGCCATCGATGACAAAGAAGTCGAAACGGGAACAGATTTACAATCCGTTCTGTATAAGAAAAAAGTTGGGGACAGTGTCAAAATTACTTTCTACCGTGAAAGTGACAAAAAGACAACTACCGTTGAATTAACACTGGATGCTGAAAATGTGAAAAGCACTCAAAAAAATTTAGATCAATAATTTAAAACTCTCAATCACGGCTTATGGCCCGTTGATTGAGAGTTTTTCCTTTTTTAAAATCCCTCAAAAGGCTCGCTAGCTCCTTTTGAGGGATTAATTATTAGATAGCAAACATCGCACTGGCAATATCTGGATCAGTATCGTAGACCATTAGATCATGGCCAACACCGAAGTCGTGTTCTCTTAAAGTATGCTCCATGGTCATATGAGCCAGCTCTTTAATATTATTTTCTCGACTTAAATGCCCCAGATAAATTCGCTTCGTATTGTTGCCGATTAATTCGGTCATCACTAAGGCTCCATCTTCATTTGACAGATGGCCTTTATCGCCTAAAATACGCTGTTTTAAACTCCACGGGTATTTTCCCATGCGCAACATGCTTAAATCATGATTGCTTTCCATCAAGTACGCATCAGCATCCTTGACCGTCCCTTTTATTCGGTCGCTGCAGTAACCTGTATCGGTTAAGACGACAAATCGTTTATTATTGCGGTGAAATTGATAAAATTGTGGGTCAGCGGCATCATGAGAAACCCCAAAGCTTTCGATATCCATATCACCGAAAGTCAATGTTTTCCCTCTTTCAAAAATTCGCTTATGTTCTGGGTCGATATTGCCCACATTTTTTGTCATGGCTTCCCAGGTCTTTTCGTTAGCATAGACATCTATCCCATGTTTACGAGATAACACGCCAACACCGTGAATATGGTCTGTGTGCTCATGAGTGACCAAAATGGCATCCAACTCGGCTGGCGATCGGCCAACTTCATTCATCAGACTTGTGATTTTCTTACCACTTAGTCCAGCATCCACCAATATTTTTTGTTTTTCTGATTCGATATAAAGAGAGTTACCAGAACTACCACTGGCTAAAATACTCACTTTAAACGCTTCTTGACTGTTCAAGGCGTGATTCCCCTCTCTACTTTCATACTCTCACATTATAGCAGAAATCCACGGGAAATTCATTGAAAAGAGTTAAATCTTGCGGATAAGGGCGCCTCCCTTCCTTCAATCGCTTGTTTCAAACCACCAACAACCACTAAGTCCTGCAAAAGTAAGCTGACTTAGTGGTTGAGTTTATTTTTTGACTTCGGGAATACTTGCGGAAATCACTGAATTGGTGAAGGCGTTAATTCGTTCCATTTGAATGTTATTTTTATTAGTTTCGATCCAAACGAACCAAGCCGGAATATAGACATTTTTATCCCGCACCGTAAAGAGCCGAGTATAAGCCAGTTCCGTTTTGACGACTTTTGACTCACTGGGAATTCGATTGCTCATGTACAAGGTTTTAATGGCCGCATTTTCACTGACTACTTCTTGTTTTTCACGCAAAGGTTGAATCTCTGATAGATGGGTTTGGGTGTAGCCTTTTAATGTGATCTTTTCCTCAGCGTCTGGAACATCAAAATGCAGTTCTGACGTTTCATCATTAAAGGGAACACCTTCGAACTCCTGTGATAAGACAATTTCATTTTGTTCATTAGAAGGCAATTCTCTGAGACGATAGTCCGCCCCAAAAACGATCGGAGCATCTCCAATCAAAAAGCTCGTTAATTCCTTTTCTAAATTTTGCCGATCGATGGTAATCTGACTGGCTAAAGGCAATGTTCGTGATAAGCGATGATTCTCAATTTTATCATAACTGTCTTGAACCACATCATGAAAATTAGTGGCCTCAGCACTTAAATAATAGCCATCGTAAATCTTGGCCGAAAACGTCCCTTCAAAGGAAATTTTATCCGCCTTTAACCGACTTTCAATATCTGCCGCAGTGGCAATTTCCGACGTAGGCCCTTGATCAACTTGACTTTGACGAAAGGTGTATAAGAGAAATAAATTGAGACTGAGAAATGCACAGAAAAAAATCAGTTCTATTCGTTTAAAATCCATTACTCTTTCCCTCCCATTTCCTGGGCTTTTTGAATCACATTGGCCACATTGTCCCAATAATTATCAAGTTTCACATACCATTCTGGCACTAAATCCACCACTTGTTTGGTTTCCTGATTAGCTTCCCAAGTATAACCAATTTGCAGATCTTCTAACTCTTTGCGCTGAATCCCCGCTGCTTCAAGCTGCGCTACAATTCTTTCTGTATTTGGCAACGTTACTTCTTCATCTGAAGGAATCGGAACTTGGATCGTTTCCTGATTAGTCATCACTTGGATGATTTGATTATTGCGGGTCACTTCAACCCGTCCTTTGGTATGATCACTAAAAATCGGAAAGCCTTCTACAAAATTGCGATAAGTCACTTTATTTCCACGGCCTTCAAAGTAACGAATAGTCCCCATGGAATTTCCAATACTCTGAACATAGTAAAAAGTATCTGTATAAATATTGTGAGTTGGATTGACTAAGACCGTTTCTGGTTTAATCCGCCCGCTAAACTGGGCTTCGCCAGTATCATAGCTAATCTTCAAACTGTCGCCTTCAGCGTTGATCAAATCCACATCTCTACTGTTTCTATTGCTGTCATTTGGCATGATTTCTTGAGGATTATCAAAAAATGCCTGAGAGAACAACGTATAAGATTGGGTTGATAAAATATAACTGTATTTTTTTAAGGTGATGTCCTCGATAAATTGATAAAAGACAGGTAACTCAGAGTCTTCATGAAGAACTTCAATAAATCGGTTATTTGTATCTCGTAAAAGTCGTCTAATTTCACTTAAATCGCCCTTAAACTTAATGCGATACACTTGCTGATTTTTATCATTTAAAACATACATCACATCTTCGTCCAAAGACACAACTAATCGTTGAAAACTCATGTCCTCTTCAATTCCGCGGGTCACATCCTGGTCATTGATCTCCAAAAAATAAGCGAGAGATATTGGACTGCCCATTACCAACTCAAAGGAATTCGGTTTGGTTTGAGACTCTAGGTATCTAGCTCCGTCTTTTTCCGAATACACCGTTAAACGTTCACGAGATAACCGCAGCACTTCTTTGGTGATGGAAGAAATCAAGTTTTCTTTATTGCTGTAAAAATGTTTCCCCTGATCATCATGATAGATTAGCTTAACAGGGCTAAAGACATCTTTCGGTTGCTTCATGTTCATGGTACTTTCTGAGTTTTTACTATTATCCACCAAATCTTTGCTGCCAGAGTTCGTCCAGATTTTCCAAGAAAGAAAGAGACTTAAGACGATCATGCTCACTAATCCGAAACGAATCAATCTGCCGCCTAGTTTCATATCCAATCATCCTCCTCTATTGGTTCATATGGTAGAGAGATATAGAAGGTTGAGCCTTTCCCCTCTTCACTTTCAGCCCAAATCGAGCCGCCGTGATCTTGAATGACCTCGCGTGAAATAGCTAAGCCTAAACCAGAGCCTCCCATGGCACGGGAGCGAGCTTTATCCACCCGGAAGAAACGATTGAATACGCGCTTAACATCTTGCTGGGGAATCCCCATGCCCTGATCTGAAATGGAGATAATCACGTTATTGTGGGTTTCCAACAAGGTACACGTAATTTCACCACCATCAGGTGAATACTTTAAGGCATTATTCATAATATTATCCAGCACTTGAATAATTTTATCTGGATCTACCTCTGTCCAGATCGTGCGACGAGTAAATTCTTTTTTGATCTTATAGTTCTGATTCTGACTTTTAATCATCATCTCAAAACGTTCAAGTACAAAATTAACCATCTCATTTAAATTGACCAGTTCTAGCTGAATTGGGCTTTTTTGAGCGTCAATTCGCGATAGATGAAGCAGATCGTTGATCATGCGAATCATCCGATCCGTCTCTTCTAAGGTAACGTTTAAGAAGCGCGGTGCCAACTCTGGGTCTTGCCAAGCACCATCGGTTAGGGATTCCAAATAACTCTTCATGCTGGTTAACGGCGTCCGTAATTCATGGGACACATTCGATACAAACTCACGGCGCTCGCTTTCGTTTTTCTCCTGTTCCGTAACATCGTGAAGCACACAGACCAAGCCGCTGATAAAACCAGACTCACGTCGAATCATGGCAAAATCCGCCTTTAAAATGGTCTGCTCTTCTTCTGAAATGCTGACATCGATCAACTGCTCATTTTGTTCTTCCAATAATTGGCGCAAGGTGTAATTTTCATGAATGTTTAGAATTTCTAAAATCGATTTATTGACCGCTTCTTCACTGGTCGTGTTTAACAACATTAAGGCCATCTCATTGATAATGATCACTTTGCCACGGCGGTCAGTGGCAATCACCCCATCGGTCATGTGGGACAAGACACTGTCCAAACGATGTCGTTCCGCCTCCAAGGTCTCCTGAGCTTCTTCAACCCGATCGGATAACTCATTAAAGGTCTGAGCCAACTGGCCTAATTCATCCTGACCATGAACTTCAATCTCGCCACTGTAGTCCCCCTGAGCAATTTTCATGGCTTGTTGCTGCATTTCACCAATTGGTTTAGTAATGGTTCGCGCCACTAGCAAAGCCACTGCTAAAGAAATTGAAATGGCAATCATCGACGCAGAAAAGAAGATTAGTGCGGTATCATTGACGTCTTTATAACGGCTTTCAATGTCACTCTTAACATAGAGAGCACCGATGACTGCGTCGCCAGTCGGTGACTTTATTTGCTGAACGTTGATATAGACCCGTTTGTTGGTTGCGGTATCCTTGATCTCTTTTCGTTTTTCGGTAAAATCATTCAGTTCCGGGATGTCGTTCTTTTTGCCAATATCGCTTTGTTTATTGGCATCGCTAGTAGCCCGAACAATGGCCTTGTCATCTACCACTCGTACTTCAAAGACATCCTTTTTGGAAAATTCATTGACGGCCCGCTTAAGAGTAGCATCGTCTTCATCATCTGAAGAGCTTAATTCTGCACTAAGATTAGAAGCTAATTGTTCCACATTGGCGTTCATGCTCTCCTTAAAAGCGGAAATATTATTTTTTTCTAATTCACGAATAAAAATAGCCCCGATGATTTCCACTGATATCAAGAGCAGCAGAACAAACACCATGGCAATTTTGAAATGAACAGATTGGAAAAAACGGATTTTTTTCCGCATGTTCTGAACCTCCTAAATTCTAAAAATGGGGACATTGTCCCACACCAAAAGGTACTTCCCATAATGGTGGTTTTGACAAAATAACGTAAAAATCCGTCCCTCTTTGGTGTAGATAGAAACCCATAGAGATGATGGTGATCATCAGATCTATGGGTCAGTGAAATTCTTGATCATGATTATCTTAGTCTTGGTCTGGATTGCGCAAGTAGTAACCTACGCCTCGACGGGTGACTAGCCAAGCTGGATGGCTTGGGCTGTCTTCGATCTTTTCACGCAAACGTCTAACTGTTACATCGACTGTTCGAACATCGCCAAAATAATCGTAGCCCCAAACGGTTTGCAATAAATGCTCCCGTGTCATCACTTGTCCAAGATGCTTCGCTAAATAATGCAACAACTCAAACTCACGGTGGGTCAACTCAATCTTTTCACCACGTTTAGAAACAATGTACGCATCTGGGTGAATCGTTAACGCCCCTATTTCCAATTCATTGGACTCTTCTTCTTCTTGAACTTTAGTACTGACAGATCCTTGGCGTCTTAAGTTAGCTTTGACACGAGCAACGAGTTCCCGGTTTGAGAATGGTTTCGTGACATAATCGTCTGCGCCTAATTCCAAGCCTAAAACTTTATCAATTTCTGAATCTTTCGCCGTCACCATAATAATGGGCATATCGTAACTTTTACGAATTTCACGGCAAACTTCTAAACCATCAATCTTTGGCAACATTAAGTCTAACAAGACTAGGTCTGGTTCCACTTCTTTGACTTTTTCAATGGCTTCTTCACCGTCATAGGCAGTAAAGACTTCGTAGCCTTCCTTAGTTAAATTAAATTTTACAATATCGGAAATTGGCTTTTCATCGTCTACAACTAAGATTTTTTTCATACTTTATTTCCTCCTCTTGCTACTTAAAGTTTTTCTTCACAAGGCTGTCTCATCCATTATACCTTATTTCCCGCTCAGTTTAAACTATCCATGCTTTTGTCTAAAATTATTTCGATATTTTATTAAAAAACGGTCGATTTTTCTATCAACCTCTAGTAGAATGAGAGGTGAAGGGTTTATTGTATTGTCACCCCTTTAATTATTGGATATTAGAGCGGAGGAAAAAGGGATGTATTCAACTAATACCCTGCAATTTTCACTGATTTTAGCGATTGTGGCACTGGTCGTTTCTCTCATAAGCAGTGTTTATTTCTATTTACAAATCAAAGGGTTAAAACGAGATATTGTCATTTACTACAGTGAAGATGAAGAAGATAATGAGGAGAACGTCGCTCACCACGAACGCCCTCCTAGGCCTGACGCAACAGCTATGGGGGATACCCGGATTGAGTGGATGAATCAAATTACCGAGTATTCTGAGGAATTAATCAATTACACAACGGCCATTTTTAAGGCCTCACGAACGGTGATTCAACAAAATATCGCCATCCAAAAAGATTTGGCAACCGCTGAAACTCATCATCTTAAAACAGAGCAAATTGCCAACTATCATAATAGTGTAGATGAATATAAAGTCGTCACCTCTAAATTAAGGTTGACCTTTTTTGGGGATAAAAAGAACGCGGAAATTCTTTCGACCTTGAAAAAAATTAATTTCGTTGTCGAAGGTGAGTATGAAGCCCAAATGGACAATGATATGAGCAGGCACGATGCACTCGTAGAAGAATACGATCGTTTGATCGAAACCTATATTGATCTAACCCGTAAACACTTAGCAATCGAATGGGAAAAAATCAAACGCGGCTTGTAACAAGAGGCTTAAGCCAAGGCTTACGGCTTTTGCCGAGACAGACAACTAAAAAGAGGAGGCTGTGACAGTTAATTGATAACCGTCACAGCCTCCTTTTTAGCAGTTAAGCGATAATCCCAACGCTATCTATTTACATGAAATTCCTTCGATTGCCAATAAACGGTATTTCAACGGTACCCCCCCTGCATATCCCCCAATGCCACCATCCTTACGTAAAATACGGTGACATGGAACAATAATCGGAATGGGATTTTTGCCCACGGCTGTTCCGACGGCTCGGGTGGCTTGGGGCCGCCCAACAGCTTCTGCCAACAAGCTGTAGCTGGAGCTTTCACCGAAAGGCACTTTTAATAACTCTTGCCACACCTCTTGTTGGAAAGACGTTCCCCGCTCGCCAAAATCAATGGCCATATCAAAAGCTTGCCGCTTTCCTTGAAGATATTCTACTAATTGGGTTTTATAAGGCGCCACTTTTTTTGAATTGTAAACAGGCACTATTGTTTCCTTATACTTAGCAAAAAAAGTTGTAACATTGGCCACCTCATCTGAAATAATGTCCAGGTAAACCAAGCCCTTGTCACTGACAGCCATTAAAAACTTGTAATCAGCAAACTGAAGGGTATCATAATAGATTGTGTCAAACATCTTATTCATTCCTTTCTTAATACAGTAATCGCCATAAATAAAAGGTACTGTAGCCACACCACTGGCCCCAACATTTTTTCAAGTGCAACAAAGAGGATTGGGTAGGTTTTTCAGGTAAGCCCTGAACCACTTTCAACGCATTAAGCAAGCCGACATCGGCTGTCGGAAAAGCCTCACCTAAACGAAAACAGCGCATCATCACATAATTGGCTGTCCAGGGGCCGATTCCTCTAATAGTCGTCATCGCCTTTTCCACTGTCTCAGTATCTGCCATGCTTAAATAAGCCTCTTTTGAAATTTGCCCACTTAAAATCAAACGAGCCACTTCTTGCAAATATTCGCATTTACGTCGACTAAGTTTAAGAGCCAACAAGTCAGCCATATCAGCATCAGCTATGACAGCGGCTGTCGGAAACGCCCAATACACTTGGCCATGGTAGCTGATTTTTTCACCAAATCGTTCGACGAGTCGTCGCTTCAACGTATAAGCAAAGCTTAAGGTAATTTGCTGTCCTAAAATCCCCCAAGAAATAGCTTCAAAAAAGTCAGGCACCCCCATTAAGCGCAATCCATAAAATTGACTTGCCACATTCTTCAAAATCGGGTCAGCCTTAGCCAATTGATAAAACGGTTTTAGATCCCGTGTTAAATCAAAAAAATCCTCAACAAAGATCAATAATTTTGCCACCTGTTCTTCAGTCAGATGCACCTCATTTAAAATTGAGATCCTCAAATAAGCTTCTTTATAGGACAGCCTAATCAAAATCAGCAGGTTGTCAATTTCGACCACACGGGTGATCTTCTGACCTTCAATTTGATACATCACCTCATTGGATTCCCGCAACAAGTAATTTAAATTTTGCTGAAAATCAAATTCCATTGGGACTTTTAAGTGATACTCTTGGGACTCTGACATTTTTGACCTCCACTTTTTCTAAATACATCGATCAGTTAAAATCAGCAAACAGATCATTCCATTGGCTTATTTATGACGAACTTCATGACTTAAGTTTACCAAACATTTTTATCACTATCTTGCTTTTTAATTATCATAAGGCAAAAAAAAACAGGATAGTCAGATGAAACATCCGAAAATCCTGTGACTTTTTTACTCTTTCAGTATCTTTATATTACCACAAAATGACCGAAATTTAAAGACTACTAATCTGACTTTTTATGTGGTATTAAGTATGTACAGCTTTAATTAGCTGCTGTGACCAAGGCATGACTTTCTAACTACTATTACCAAGGAGGCGTTTCATCTATGTTAAACGAATTAGCTGTTTGGCAACTACAAGCAGAACCTGCTTTACACGACTTAACCACCTCACTAAATAGACGGCTAAATCCTTTAGTGCCAAAACTAACAACTCAAGACAGTCAAGAGCTCCTAATTATTCGCCATGAACAATTGGTTGCGACTCATCGCTTGGAATTGTCAACTCTTCCCCTTGAGTCTTTGACTGAACACTTGAGTTTTTCTCCCCACTTAACTCATCATCACTTTTTATCTTTAATCGGGGAGTGTTTGGAAATCTTTTACTGGATTCGCAATGAAAGCCCTAAGACTATCACTGATGATGACTTGATTGATTTAATGATTGAAGTCTTTAATAACCGAACAGAAGGGTCCTTGGAAGGGACGCGAAACTATCTTGAAAGCTGGGTTCGTTTTGCCCCCCCCTTAATCTTAACAAAGGAGCTTAACGATGACGACTCATTATTTGACTGAGACTTTTTCTGGCAATAAAGAAGCTATTTTATCATTGTTACACAAAGAATTAGCCAATTATTTAAGTGGCTCAAGTTCCTTACCTGTAGATGAAGTTGAAAATTTGCTTCAATCGATGCTTTTTGTTTTATCACATGGAAAAGCTGATGGAGTCTCCATACCTTTACAATTCGAAGCTGGAAAAAAGCAGCTTAAACAGCAGTTGGTAGCCACAAAGGAACTTTACCAGCAAGTACTAAACTCAATGTTGCCTTTAAGGGTTGAGGCCTATTGGCAAACCGTTCAAAACATTCAGCATTTTTTTACAGCCTATGATCTTGAGTACCATGCCCATGAGGTGCCTGCTTCAATCGATTATTTACTAGCTGAACCTGTGGATGACCGCCGCTATAAAGGCCTTGATTTTATTCATCATTACTTGCTACAGTTATCTTGGGAAAATCGCTTTTGTGCTCCCTATGCCGATCACCTAGACGAGTTATTTCATTGTTACGAGCAACAACTAAAAGTCAATTATCGGTATGATATCAATAACTTGTTTAGCATAATCTTCAAACAAACCTTGGCAAAACGTTTAATCGATAAAAAGACGACTCATCTTATTCTGAGTCAGTCTGAGAGCAGTCTCCTCTCTCAATTATTAGCAGAGACGTCCGATATTCGGCTTTTATTGGGCCAGGCCTTAACCCACTTGCTCAAGGAAATAAACCTCTCAGATCAGCAATACTATTACAAGTGTTTAGAATCTGTTAGTGTGAACTTGGAGCAGACATTGGCTCATGGCACTATCGACAACTTTTTTCTAACAGACCCACCTGAAGAACTCTCACACATCTTTATCAGCAATACTGGCTTAGTCAACACTGAATTCACTCAGCTAATCGAAGAACTCCCTGATATTTCGTCATCCCAACTGCCCAATTTTTTGGCCGATAAATTTAACTCACTCAACGATTATTGGGATTTACTGACTCTCGATATTTTAAGTGATCAAGACGTTACCGCCATTATTAACCGTTTGGATTGCCAGTCGTTGATCGTGCTTTTAAAAATGGCAGGCCGTGAAGTCAATGAAGCGTTTAGTTCCTTTGAAACCACTTTAGACGCTCTTACTGCCAGCCAGCTTCCTTGGTTGCGGTTATTGGCTCATGAGATTATCAATCGACCAGCAAACAACCAACAAGAACTTAAGCAGCTGTTCCAACAACTGACCCTCCCTCTGGATGATTTTGACTAACCCGTGAAAAACAGGGCGGAACTTAAGTCCCACCCTGTTTTATATGATTGTTAGCCGATAACCACTTGCCAACTACTGCTGGCTTTTAGCTAAAAAACTAACGGCTTGATTAGTTTAACTAAAGTGGATATATACATCCTGTTAAATAATCAAACAGATAGTTCCATTGGATAATGCGCATAATCATCCGCCAAGAGTGGTACTTTCAGCTTTTTTCTGGCTGAACGTTTAACGGTAAAGGATGATTATTTAATGGGAACTATATAGTTGGAAGGTTCGCCAACATATGGCAAGTAGAGTTCATGCATGGCACGAGAGCTAGCCGTATAAAGCAAATTCAAATCCTGGCTATCTTTAAAACGTTTCTTAGACACATTGTGGACTATCACCACGTCAAACTCCAATCCTTTTGCCAAATGAACTGGCATCAGTAAGACTGGGACGTTCAACTCCATCCGCGAAGAATCAGCAATCAAGGTAACCTCTGCCGGCTCTCCCAGTTCGCGATACAGACGCTTGGCTTCATCGCTATCTTTTGTTAAGACTACTTTGCGATAGCCATTTTTAGCAGGCGTCAATTGCTTATTTAAATACTCAAAGTAAGCCTCTTGCGAGCTAAACTGAGGAAATTCTGGGTCTTTTCCTGGTCGATCAATGACCTCGACACCACTGCCTTCGCCACCGAGTAAATGCTTCATAAAATGACTGATAGGTCCACTTGAACGGTAAGATTTTAGTAGTTGAACCGACTTAACTTGGCGGTGACTGGCTTGGAAGATTTCTTCCACTCGTTTAAAGCTTGTGCCTTGAGCAAAAATCGACTGGTAACCATCACCAACCAAGGTGAAGTGAGAGCCACTGTATACCTTTGATAAGAAATACAGCTGTGCTTCACTATAATCTTGGACCTCGTCCAAGATCACAAACTTAGTTTTGCGATTATTGCGACGTTCAATCATCAGGTGGTATAAATAGGCAAACTCGGTCGCCTGATCCAAAGACATCGGCTGATTGATTCGCAGCCCTGTTGCCAAAATATAGTGACTCTCAATGTCAATCCAGCTAAAATTATTAATACTCCCTTTAAGATTGCTGTAACGACGATTAACCAAGCGATTAATTACCTGTTGAATATTCTCGTCTTCTGACCCTTTTTTCACTTTAGCAAACAGTTGATTGTATTCTTCATTGCTCATGTTTTCCAATTCATCGCGCCATTTTGGTTTCTTACTTTCAGTTCGAATAAATTTCGCTAACGCTTCGTTCATTTTTTCTTTTAAGTAATCTAGTTTACGATACAATTCAACTTCTTTTGGCAAGGACATAATGGTTTGTTGCATCCACTTAGTGGAGATGATCAACTCGTCTCCCCGCTTAATAGGTGTAAAGTCCATCAATTCTGGTTTTAAATCAGCCACGTACTCTTCGATGGCTTTCATGTTATCAAGGGAATTTAAGACCAATGGATTTTTTAGCTGTTCTTCCAGATTTTCCACTTCATAATGGCGACCACGATTTCGCATTAGATCACGGTAAGTCATCTGACGAGGATTTTTTTCACCTAAACTCGGTAGAACTTCTTCAATGTATTTACTAAACATCGGATTAGGGGATAATAAAAGCACCTGTTCTGGCACTAGATCATCTTTGTAACGATATAACAGAAACGCTATTCGTTGTAGAATCGTCGAGGTTTTACCACTGCCGGCAATTCCTTCAACAATCAACACATCACTTTTAGTATCACGAATAATCGCATTTTGTTCTTTTTGAATCGTACTCGTAATATCGGTCAACTTAGCCGTTGATTCCTCATTTAACACTTCCAATAACATTGGATCTTCAATAGCCGTACTCGTGTCAAAAAAATCAACTAATTTACTTTTATTTAATTTCATCTGACGACGATTTTTTAAATCAACAGTAACTTGTCCCATTGGTGCTTCATAGCTTGTTGGCCCAAGGTTATTTTCATAATATAAATTAGCAATCGGCGAGCGCCAATCGTAGACATATTGATGGTGATCTTCATCACTAAAACCAGCTACGCCAATGTAAAATTGTTCTATTTCTGACTCATCTGGATATTGGACATCCAATTTAGCAAAATAAGGGCCTTCTAATAGTTGACCGATATTTCGTTTTTGCTTTTCCAACCACTCGCGTTTGTAATTCAACTGAGCTAGCTCTTGATTCTTTTGCTCAACTTCAATTAATGATTCAAAACTATCAGAGGCAGATGACGTATTAATCCGAATATCATCAGATAGATTCTTCAAAAAATTACGGGAATCTAATTCAGCGTCATCGAAATCATTGAAGACTTTCTCCTGCATCTCCAATAACTTACCATACACCATGGTTAAATAATCTTGCTCTATTGCCCATTCATTTTTTTTAGACATAGACTCTCCTCCTAGTTGAAACGTTTGATTTGCTTCTTCATTCAACTGCATAACATTCATGACGATAATCACTTCACGAATAAATAATTTTACGCTGATATGGCGGTCTTGTCAATCTTTTCAAACAAACGTTCTCGTTTTTTGGCAATTTAGTCCTTTATTACCATTTTGCTAGCCAACTAGGACACTAGATAGGGATGAAATGATCTCTTAGATCATTTAGTTAAAAGGGATCATTGTCAGTACAATCGCTTATTTTCCAACGGTTTATTTGCTATAATAACTAAAAGGGGGTCATCGACTTGCAGAAACTGTATATGAAACAAAAAGTTTTTAGTTTACGTGATCGATTTACCATCAAGGATGAACGTGGCAGTGACGTTTACTTTGTCAGTGGGTCTATTTTTTCATTCGCCAAAAAGCTCTACATTCACAACCGACAAGATCAGGAGGTAGCGCGAATCGAGCAACAATTATTAAAGCTCTTACCTAAATTCAGCTTATTGATCGATAACCAAGAGGTGGCTGTTATCAAAAAAGAATTCACCTTCTTTAAGCAAAAGTATGACATTGAAGGGACAGATATTAAGGCCGAAGGTGATTTTCTCGCAATGACCTTTAGTTTAACTCGCCACGGTAAGACGATCGCCACTGTTCAAAAGGCATGGTTTAGCTGGGGAGACAGTTATGAAATAAGCATTAGCAAACAAGAGGACGAGCTGATTGTGCTTGGTTTGGTATTGGCCATTGATTTTATTTCCCATAACGACGATTCGTCGGCCAGTTCCACGTCTCAGTAAACTCTTTCCTTTAATAAGTAAACTTGCTATACTTGTTATAAGATGACAGTATGCCATACTTATTAAGCGTGTTAAGCACATGTAAGCTAAGACCAGAGGAGATGTCGGGATGCACTATTTTGAGCCATTTGTTCACATAATTGTGATGCTACTTAACGCCATTTCAATTATTATTTTAGTATTGGGTGTGGCTAAAGCTACTTGGGATTTTATTCGCAACGAAGCTCGACGTTTACCGAAACTGGAAACAGCTAAACACAACAATATCATTAAAAATTATTTAGCGACTTATATTCTTCTAGGGTTAGAAATTCTGATTGCAGCAGATATCATCGAATCGATCATGAACCCCACTTTAGAAGATATTCTAGTTCTAGCCGCAGTTGTTATTATCCGAACGGTTATTTCTTACTTCTTAGGCAAAGAAATTGAACACACACGGATTGAATAAAAAAAAGAGAGAACCAAGGACGATCTTGATTCTCTCTTTATTTGGCTTTTACTAATTCCTGATAGCCTTCCCCCCACTGTGACATCGCATCTAACACAATATGTAAACTACGTCCCGTTTCCGTTAAAGTATACTCGACACGAGGTGGGACCTCCGCAAAGACTTGCCGACTGACTAAACCATCCGCTTCCATTTCACGTAAATTAGCGGTTAATACTTTTTGACTAATCTGACCAACCCCCTTTTTCAATTCGCCAAAACGTTTAGTACCTGTCATTAACTCTCGCAAAATAATGATTTTCCAGCGATTGCCGATTAAACTTAAGGTCGTTTCTACCGGACATGCCGATCCTATTTTTGTCAAATGCCTCGTCTCCTCTCATTAGTATCTAAAAGGCTGTTCCTGTATTTTAGTAACTTATCCAAGTATAGCGAAAAATCAGCTATTTGTAAATTTAGTCAGACTTTTAATAAGACTTGCCTTATAATTAAAGGATAAGCTAAACTAAACGGAAAGAAGGCGTCCACTATGTTTAAGAATTACGGTCCATTGGCGACTGAAGTTTACGAATTAACTAAACCGGTCGGCAGCTCTTTAAATGGGGACATTGATTATTATAGTCAGCGGTTAGCCGGTATTTCAGGCAAAATATTAGAAGCTGGAGTTGGAACTGGGCGAATGCTTCTCCCTTTATTGGAAGAAGGATTGACGGTCGAAGGCCTCGACCAATCAGCTGAAATGTTGGCTTATTGCTACCAACACTTGGAATCCCATCAGTTAAGCACGCCACTCTATAAGGCAAACTTGGAAAATTTCGACTTGCCCGCTGATTATGAAGCGATTATCATGCCGACTGCAACCTTTTGTTTGCTCGAAACAGAAGCACTAGCAATAAAGGTCTTGCAAAATCTTTATCATCACTTACTGCCAAAGGGGCGACTAATTATCGATTTAGACTTACCTTTTTATCCTGAAGTGGGAGAAGTGATAACCTCAACTCATGCTCTTTCAGAGACCGTCGGCATTACGTTAGAACGGAAAACCGTCGCCATTGATTGGTTGGCTCAACATACCATCACACATCTAAAATACGAAAAATGGCAAGATGGACAATTAATTGGCACAGAACTTCAGCAATTATTGCTGCGTTGGTACGGCCTAACGGAATTCCGCTTATTGCTGGAACAAGTCGGATTTAAAGATGTCAGCGTCAGTGCGGATTATGATTATCTAGTTGCACCTGTCGACAGCAATCAAACCATTACCTTTGAAGCGCACAAATAGAGCAACGATCATCTGAATGGCTGATTTGACCGATACTCAGTGCGATGGGTTAACTTTATCTAAGGCCTGGTCCAAGTCAGCCGTTAAATCAGCCAAGCTTTCAATCCCAACTGACAGTCGCACTAACGCCGGTGTAACACCAGCGGCTAAACGATCTTGCTCTGACATGCAGCCGTGTGACATCTGCCAAGGATAAGACAAAATTGATTCAACTCCACCAAGGCTAACCGCGACAATTGGCAATTTGATGGCATCAAATAAACCATAAACCGCTTCCGTACTCAACAATTCAAATGACAACACGGCCCCGCCACTGCTAGCTTGTTTTTGGTGGACTAGCTGACCAGGATGGCTTGCCAACCCAGGATAGTAGACCCGGGACACCTGGTTTTTACGCTGCAAATGCTCAGCTAATAAAACCGCTGTGGTCACCGATTTTTCCATTCGTAACGCTAGGGTTTTAACGCCTCGTAAAAATAGCCAAGCCTCTTCTACCCCTAAAATCGCTCCTAACATCTTTTGATGCTTTTTGAGTCTCTGATATAGATGATCGTCGTTCATCACTAAGAATCCTGCCACAACATCACTATGGCCATTTAGAAACTTTGTGGCACTTTGAACCACGAGATCCACTCCTAAAGTTAAAGGATTTTGATAAATGGGTGTCATAAAGGTATTATCACAAATCGTTTGAATGTGGTTTTTTTTCGCAATGGAAACAACCGCCTCAATGTCCACAACATTTAACAAGGGATTAGACGGGGTTTCTAAATAGAAAAGCTTCGTTTCTGGTCGAATAGCTTGCTCCCAATTTTTCGGCTCTTGCCCCTTAACAAAGGTGTAAGAAATACCAAATCTAACCAACATCTCCGTCAATGTTTGAAAAGTGCCACCATAAATATCATGACATAAGACAATGTGATCTCCTTGAGAAAGTAAAAATAGCGCCGCATTAATGGCAGCCATTCCCGATGAAAAAGCTAGCCCGTGACGTCCGTGTTCTAATTTGGCCATACAAGTCTCTGCAGCCTCAATAGTCGGATTGCCAAAACGTGTATAGGTGTAACCATCATGCTCTCGAAAATTTTCCTGGTGGAAGGTGGAGGCCTGATATTTAGGAATTGATGAGGCTCCCGTCATTTGATCTATTACTGGATAACCGTGTAACAATGCTGTCTCTAAATCCATCTGATTGCTCTCCTTACTTGATAAACTTTTAATAAACTAAAATACAATTAAAACGCTCCCATTTAACAGTATACAACAGAAAAACAATCAATAACCTTTATAAGTATTTTTTTAGCAACTTCTTAAGCGGCACCCATTCTCTGGACTTCTCGCTGACCATTTTCATCAACCAGCAAATCGTGCTATTCCTCTATGACAGTTCCATTCTTTGCTAATCATTATGTGGTGGGAAGTATCTGATTAAAAAAGAATCCTTTAATTAACAATAAAAACCCACCATATTAGTTGCAGTTAACCCCAACTGCTCTTATACTAAAGGTACCCTAAAGGGAAATTGAGAAAGGTGATGCGTGGCATGATAAAAATTTCTAAAGACGAATTTGAAGATTTAAAAAGTAGTGCTAAGTATTTAACTTACTACTGGCACATCTTTAGAGGCATGGACACAGAAGGCAAGATCAATTTTGAACATTCATTTTTCATTCGTGATTTTATTGCTAATAATCGCTTTGAAGAAGTTACCGATGTCAAGTATTCCAAACATTTTAATAAAGTTATCATAGCCAGAGAACAATATGACTATTTAAATGAGTGTGTTGCGATCACCGAACAACTAAAAGAAGTTGTCACAACCATGGAAAAGCAGTAAGGATAGCTTTTGCTATTTCGTAACACAATCTTCTTGTTAAGGTTGAAGCTTCGTCACATTTTTTTCATATTTACGCGATATAGTATATGTATACCAACAAACAACCCTAACAAAACTTTTTCATGGTTTACGCAAGTTGCACCCTACTTCCTGCGTAAACACAACTCCTTTCAGAGGCTGAGACAATTGTCCAGCCTCTTCTTTTTTCCCCAATTTTTTATTTTTTAACGTCAAAAAGGCTGGGAGCCTCCCAACCTCTTTGACGTTATTTTTATCAATCTCACCTTACTTTTAGCGATCCTATTCAGAAGCCTGGTGTCGTTTAAGCAACATCACCAAGAAGATTAGAAGCAACCCAACAACAAGTAAAGAAGCACTTGGCGCCTCGCCAAATTGTCCCAAAGGACCTTTAGGTAGTGGCGCTTTTTTTACTGGCACCAGTTTCTGATTGGTAACACTAAGTTGAATTTCCTCAGGCTGATGTCTAGACTCCCTTTCAATTGTAAAAGCATGGTTTTCCGTTCCCAATTGGTAGCCATTGGGGGCTTTGGTTTCCCTAAAATAGTAGTTGCCTGGTGCTAACTGCTCATAGACAATCTCCCCCGAATCATTGGTGACCAGCTGGTCTTTGATTAGCCGACCGTCTGCTGTAAATAGGCTAAACTCGGCACCTGTTAATGTAGCTTTCGTTTGATTGTCCCGTTTAGTTAAGCGAACAGAACCTTGATAGTTAGTCAACCTTCCTTGATACAAGGTATTACTGGCCAAGTTGGCTTGCCCCTGACCTTTTTCAGCAATGTCAAAGGTTATTAGTTGCTCATCACTTTCGCGAATATATCCCTCAGGTGCTTTAAGTTCAACTAGTGAATAGCGACCTGGTGCCAATCCTTTAGCCATTATCATGCCATCTAGTGCTACTAATCGTTTGGTTTCAAGGCCTAATTGACCAATCACGCTGACCACTTGCCCTGCATCGTTACGAATCTCAAATTCGCCACCTGACAAATCTCGGCCTTGACTGTCAGCTTTAATTACCTCCATTTCTCCTTGATAATTGACGATATCGCCTAACTCCACTACCAAGTCCTCAGGTTCCCCTAAACTGTCATTAATGACAAAATGAGTGGGAGTTGTATTTAAGATGTAGCCGCTAGGAGCTTTTACTTCGACCAGTCTGTACTCCCCTGCCCCTAAGCCGTTAGCGGTTAACTCTCCTTGTTGATCGGAAATAATAGTCGTGGTATCCTGGCCGTTCTGATCGTAAACCGTTACCTTCTTGCCTGCTTTATCTAAAATTTCAAACTCAGCTCCTGCTAAGCCAACAGGAAAAGGATGTCCTTCCGAGACTTTTCGGGCTTTGATTCCTACTTCATAATTAGTCATGGAGACTTCTTCAACCGGCGGAGCAGTTTGCTCTCCTTCACGTATGACAAAATAAAGGGGTTGAGTGTTAATCACATAACCATTCGGCGCTTTCGTTTCCACTAACTTGTAGTTGCCAGGGCCTAAATTATCAATATTAATATGACCATCGGTTCCTACTTTGATCGGATTTTCTCGATCAGTCACTAAACTTTCTTGTTGACCGTCCCAACGATACAAGGTAAACTCTGCCCCGGCAATTGGCAACTTCCCTTGACCTTTTTTAGTTAACTCGATTTTGCCTTTAAAATTTTGAAACTGACCTAATTCAATCAACTCTGGTTTGCCTTGATAACGATCGGCAACCGTCAACCAAATAGGATAATCATTTTTGACATAGGCTTGGCCGTCCTGACTAATAGGGGCTTTCGTTTCAACTAAATAATACTTACCAGGTGATAGATCTTCATAAGTTACCATCCCCTTGGCGTCTGAAGTTAATCCCGCAGCTACTAAATCGCGAGAAGCGGTGTAAAGAGAAAACTCTGCTCCCACCAGAGGATTGCCTTGGCCATCGACTTTCTGAATAGCAAAAGAGCCTAAATAGTTGACCATATCAACTTTAACTTTCTCTGGTTTACCTTCCACATTTTCAGGAATGACGACTTTCACTTTTTCCGTATTTAAAATATACCCTGTCGTTCCGACACTTATTTCTTTGAAGTAATAAATACCAGGGGCTAGACCCGTCACTTCATACGTCCCGTCAGCCTTCGTTACACCACGACTGACTTCCTTGCCCTGACTGTCTTCTAAACTAAATTCGATACCAGATAGAGGCATTTTTTCTGACTGTTTTAAGCCGTACTTACGGATTTCTGCAGACCCTTGATAATTCACCAGATCCTGACCTATCTCAATTGTACCGAGAGCCCCTTCTGCTGACTCTGGGACCTTAATTTTTTCAAGGACTTGCTTGTTTAAGAGATAACCATTAGGTGCCGCTAACTCTTTAATTTGATAAGTCCCTGGCGCAACTGGCGAGAATAGGACTTTGCCATCTGTCCCAGAAGTTGCTTTAGCTAAGAGCTGATTAGGATTAGTTTGAGCATACAAGCCAAAGGTTGCGCCTTGAAGCCCTTGACCGGTTTCAGTTTTCTTAATAAAGCTTAAAGACGCCTGGTAATTAATAAAGGGCTCAGTCATACCAACCTGGATCAGCTGATGATCCTGATTTTCAATCACTTCAAAGGGAATTGGCGTGCTGTTCACCATATAACCAGCAGGAGCCTTCGTTTCAGTTAAACGGTATTTGCCGGCGGTTAAGCCTTTAATCGTCAACTTTCCATGTTGATCTGAAATCAGAGGGGCTGTTTTTTGCTCCAGCCATGAATCAGTTTGCTGATCATACCGCTCCAACTTAAACTCGGCCTTAGCAAGCCTTTTTCCCGCTTCATTTTGTTTAATCAACTGCACCTGACTTAATTTATTTTGAATGATTAAAACTTCGCCAGCGGTTGTGCCTTCGTTAATGGTGACTAATTTACCATCCACTAGTTCCTGATCAATGGTATAACCTAAAGCAGTTAAAGTTCCTGTTTCTTTCAATAGATAATCACCATAAGGCAGATTGCCAAACGTAATTAGGCCATCCTGACCGACAGTTCCAGAACGTAACAATTGGCTTTGATGGCGATCCCAAAGTTCAAATGTAGCACCCTCGGGTAAAACCTTACCATCCTCACCGGTTTTTTTAAGAGTAATTGCCCCACGGTGACCAGAACTTGAACCGCCACCTTCGGTCACATTTACCTCAGTTTCACCATCCGTATCGGTATCGGTTTCCGTCTTACCTTCACTGGTAATATGAATCGCATTGGAAACAGTTCCTTGGTTCCCTTCAAGAAAAACCATCGCTTTGTATTCCATGATTAAAGGCGCCTCGATTTGTTGGTAACCATTAATAAACTTAATGGTCATCTTTTGTTGCCCAGTCACATTGTCCGTCACCATGACCACGGTATAATCTTGATCTTTGACCAATTCCTGATTGCGATCAATGGAGATGTCTCCTTGTTGATTGACAGTGGTTTGAAAAATATGCAAGCTAGCCACATCAATCGCTTGATTAGCTGAAGGAACGTCTTCAACCGTCACGTCGTACAAAGTAGATTGACTGCCATTTAACGTAACGGACCAGTTAACAAACCCGTCGTCATCTTGCTTCCCAGTCTTAGTTCCCATCTCATCACCATGGTTAACCGTCACCTGACCATGAAGGGAGTGATCTTCGTAATTGTCATTACTAAACACCGCGTCATTATCATACGTTTCATGGATTTGCTGACCAGCTACACTGGTTTTAAATTCAACTACGTATTGACCTGCTTGACCATCGGGAAAATCAATGTTTAAGGTTTGGTTGTTCGTCGCGCTTGGTTCTTGAATACCGAAAGCACGGTATTCAGCTCGACTTAACTCTGCTCCTTTCAGGATGGCTCCCGAACTTGAAACCGTGTAATGATAGATTTTTAATGAACGCCACACAAACTGCTGATCTGTGGAAATCGGATCGGTTAACTTGGCATTTTCAATATCCTGATCACCATAGTTAACGGCGATTGTCCAAGTAATCGTTTTGTCTTTTGCATTATAACTACCTGATTTAGAACCATTGTATTTGGTTGGCTCATTGGGTTTAAAATCTGCATGATCTTCATCAGTGACATGATCACCATCGTCAGTCTCCCAGTCAACTTGAGCCGTATTGCGGAAATATTTATCTGGATCATTGGCTGAGACTAAATCAGGATCATAATCGGTGGTGTAGCTTACTCTAAAAGCGTGATCTGTTTTCTGATAGTTGCCAATAAACACCACTTTAATAACATTAGTCGCCACATCATAATCAAGGGTATAGTCTGTACCAAGGTCTAAATTTTTCTGAGAATCCTTGTCATAAATAACAAACGTTTCAGTTTTTAACCGTAAACCATCACTTAAAGTATCCTTTAACTGCCAATGATTCATACTGTAATGATTCAAATTAACGTCAATATTCCAGGCAGCCGTGTGTTGATTGTAATCGACTTTGCCCAATTTTTTTATGACATTTTGTGGCACCAGATTGCCTGAACCGTGATCTTCCTCACCAGTATCCGTAACCACTGCATTGTTGATGGTTGTATTTTCATCAACAATGCCATCGTAACCTGTTTTATAGGCCACATCAACGGCCGTGTTAAGCTCACCAATAAACTCGATTTTAAAGCCATCAGCCGTTTTAATCAAACGATAATCCGTTCCTTCAACTAATTCTCGCCCTCGTTGGGGATTGCCAGCTTGATCAAAGGTTACCTGATACAACTTGACAGAACCATCCACTAAGAACATCTGATCATCTTGAAAAGTATCAGTGATCGTTCCATTGGAAATCGTCTTTTCACCATAGTTATACAGCAATTTCCAATCGATAGTTTGGTCTGCTGAATTATAATTTCCTTTGACTTTAGTAATTTCAGAACCATATTTTCCTGACACAGTAGCTTCTGTAGTGGCTTCAGCCAGATCATCGGCTGTTAAACTAGCATGGTTCAAAAAGTCAACCATTCCTCCTGAACTAGGTTTCGCCTCTTCCGCAATTTTTGTGGTATATTCAAGACGATAAGCATCCTTCATCTCTTTAAAATGAACTGTGCCATCAGCATCTACTGTATACTCGCTAGGGTCTGCCAAAACTTCAGAACCGGGAACAACCTTGCCAGCAAAATCAACTTGAACTTTGTAGACTTTGACACTTTCATAAATTGTTCCCTTGGGTAAGCTTTCCGTTACCGTGGCATTTGACAAGCTATCCAAAGCTTTATTCACATCCACATCCCAGATAATCTTATCCGGATTTTGTTCCTGATCAAAATGTCCCTTTTTGTCGATGTTATCCCCTGTATAGTTTGGTTTAATCGTAACCGTATTTTCTAAATCTTCATGACCAGGTGGTATAATGGTAATTTCTCCCGGGCCACCAATCGACTCTTTATTAAACCCACCAGTAAAATGACATTCCCCTTCAATTTCTGAGGCATGTTTAATTTCGTCTGTAAAGGTGATTCGTACTTTACCATCAGTGCCAATCGTCACATTAGCATAGGTATTGCCATTAGCATCCTTCAATTCAAATTGTTGAGATTGAGTGATCGTGATGGTATCCGGCAATGACATTTCATAATAATCACCGGCTTCCATAAGTTGACGAACCTCTTCTGACAGACTAAAAGCCAATGAAAAGTGAATAATATCATCAATCGTTGGATTTTCTATCGGATTTCCCTCTGCATCAGTATAATTTAACGTCATATCCGTTAGAAAATCATCCGACAAACCTAATTGATCATATAACTCTTTAATATTCAGCGGATCACGTCGCGCATCCGGCTCAGCAAGTGGCTCTGATGTGCTAGTTCCTTCCGTTGTGGTTAAGGCTGACTCATCGGTTTCTGCACTTGAACTGATTGAAGAAGTTGGCTCTTCTGTCGTTGGCTCAACCGCTAGCCACTGACTGGGAAATGGGACAGTTAACCTTTGATCAGCCAGTGTGACCGCTACACCTTGATCAGCAACCGAGATTACCTCGCCCTTTAAAGAAAGTGATATCAAAGAATTAATCCCTTCAAACAAATTGACCTTCACCAGATTATTGTTAACAGAGACGGTCCCTTGTGGAACTCCCTGACGATCATTCACCGCTTCCTCTCCCTCAGTTAATCGAACAGACTCAGAGACCTGAATCTCATAAGTTCTGTTTTTTGGATCAGGCTGCAAGTCAAGATTGAGGCTAAACTGCTCCTTTTGGCTTTCCTGACTAAATTGAGCCTTAACCACTCCTGTCGAATCATCAGCTAACGCAGCTTCAGCCAAGACTAGTTGTGGCATAAATGCTTGTAAAAGTAAGATGAGTGTTAAGCATATATGAATTGTTTTTTTCATCATTTCCTCCATTTCTTCAGTCAGAACTGCTCAGTGGCAGCACGCTGAAAAACCCTTAGTTATGTCATAACTAAGGGTAACAAATGGCAGCGAATTCAAATCAGCAAAATGTTCCCGTTTTACCGGAACATTTTGACGACTGCTTTTTTTCAAGCCGTATCAGCGATCTACGACTGACTCGTTGAAAATAATTGCCACAAAATGGCATCTAAATCCGCATAGTCTTCCTTGGTCAATTCTGTATCAAAAATCACGTTAGGAACGGCTTGAAGGGCTTTCTGAGTGACTTTGCTGGTCGATAAAATCAACTGATAGCTCTCAGACAGCCTTTCTTCTGTCACAATACGCAAGTGATAATCCTGTTGATAAGCACGCTGTAGTCTAAGAATCACTCGCTGTTCCTCCAAAACTGGCAAGTCAGTCACTAATAAAATCGTCAAAGGACTCTCCAAACGAGGCAAATCAGCAATAGTCGCATACATTATTAAGTAGCGGGTGATTAAAAACGACCGTTCAGCAAAGATCAGATTGCCGGTTTTTTGCTGTAACTCGTCTATTAGCTCACTTAAAGCCTCAATCAATCGCGGGTATTTGTCCTTCGTTCGATTCCAATACAAATGCCCGTTAATATCCAAAGAAAAACCGTGGAATAGTTGACAAAATTGATGAGAACTATAAGCATAATCCAATAAAAGCTGTTCTTTTTCAAATGACATGTTGATCTTTAAACGTTCTTGAAAGGTTTGTTCCAAATAACGTAAAGACTGAAAAAGTGCCGTCCTTTTTTGCCGATGAAACTGTTGAATTTCTGCTCTAATCTTCGGTGACTGATATAATTCATCGCGAGTCATTAACACACAAAATAAAAATCGCCACTCATCATCACACCATTTTAACTCGACAAACTGACTCATTAACTGTTGACAAAACCGCTGAAACAGTGGATTCTCCTCAGTGTTTTCCAGAAGCTCGCGAGTCACCTGAATGCGGTGTTGTTTTTGACTACGGGTAATGATAATCGCCAAATAATAAGCCAAACGCTGCCGTTTTAATTGGGAAAGCTGACAACCAAAAAACGCTTCAATTAAACTAACAGTTGCCATAATCGTCCCTTCACTTAACTGAGGGAAAGGCCAGATCGCCCCCTTAAAAAATAACCACATGACGGAATGGGAATATTGCCGCACTTGGCTCTCTTGGCCGATCAGCTGAAAGCTGCCTTTTTTGATGTCCAAGCCATAAGGCAGAATTCGTTCTCTGAGTTCATTCAAAACACGCCAAACAGTTGATTCACTGACGTAATTGGCTTGAGCGAAGCGAGTCACACTGGTGATGTTTTCAAAAAAAATGCCATACATCAATTTATAAGCAAGGGTTGCTTGCAGTTGCACTAAGATAAAATCAGTTAACATGCCATCTTCTAACATGTAAAGAAAATAGCCCTTCTTTTTATCGTGACGTAGAGCCATATCATTAAGCCGCGACTCGGCTAGCTCTACTTGAATCAGTTTCACATATTTTTCGACAGTCTTAGTGGAAGCTCCACTGGCGCTAGCCATCTCTTGAACTGTTAGCCATTTTTTAGAGGTGCCCAACAGTTTCAGTAAAACAATCATCATCGCAGTTTCTTGATCAAATAATTTTAAATCCTCTGTATTGATGTCCATGGCGCCCCTCCTTTTTGTCTATTTTACACTATTTTATTCCTGAGATCTTCTTTAACCCTCTCAATTAACTTTCACTGGCCGAAGTCTCTTAGCTACAGGCCAAGTAAGGCGTTTACCCGTTCTGATTGGCCTCGCAATAAGTATCTGAAACTGTTTTTACGTCGTTATTTGAGAAGCGAGGGCAACACTTTCACGCTTAATTAATTCTGTCGGAAACATCTTGTTTGGATAGTCGTGATAAGAGCCGGTAATAGCATCCACCAAGATCTCAGCTGCCGCTTGCCCAATTCCGGCCGCCGGTTGATAGACCGTCGTTAATGATGGCGTTAAGTACTGGGTAATGTCCAAACCGTCATAACCAATAACCGAAATATCCTCTGGTATTTTTAAGCCCGCTTCATAAATCCCCCGATAAGCACCGATCGCCATTTGATCATTTCCACAAAAAAGAGCGCTGACATTTGTTTTTGCTAACAACTCTTTCGTCGCCAAGTAACCCCCTTCGATCGTGACCGCGTTATTAACTACCCACTCTTCCTCCCAGACAATCTGATGATCGCTTAAACATTGACGGTAAGCATCTGCCCGTTCATTCATCTTATAAAACCGGCTATCATTGGCCAACATGCCGATTCGTCGATGGCCCGATTCTATTAAGTAAGAGACCGCTTCATAAGCGCCCGCATACTCGTCTACTAAAATATTGCCCCCTTCCCGCTTATTAATCCCTCTGTCTAATAAGACGTAAGGAAAAGAAAAATGTTGTTTTAATTCTAATAAATTATCTAAGGCAATCGAATTAGGTGTGGCCAAGATAATACCTTCAACCGCTCGATCCATCAATTCTGACATGTAATGCTCTTCCTTTTCATCTGAATGATGGGAATCACACAATAAGATAACATAACCTTTTTCATTTAAATACATCTCAATGCCTTCGATGACTTTCGAAAAAAACAAATCAGTAATATCTGGTACAATTACACCAATGGTTTTTGATTGAGGATTAATCATATTTTTAGCAAAATAATCTGGTCGATAATCTGTCTCTGCTACGACTTTCAAAACTTTCTGACGGGTCTCTTCAGAAAAACGTTTGCCTTTACCATTTAAGACTTGGGAAACGGTTGTGATCGAAACGCCTGACAATCTGGCAATATCTTTAATTGTAACTTTCATACTTAATACGAAGCTGAGATTTCCCCTTGCTGTTTAATTTGCAGAAATCCCAATTTCTTCCCCCATTCTTTTTCTTCTTTCATTAAAGTGTAGCACAGCTAGTTAAGAGAAACTACTGAAATCAGTCGTCAAAAATAAGCCCTTACGCCAACTTTCTGACATAAAGACTTATTTTAAAACAATCTGTCAATTAACTCTCCACAGTTTGAGCAATCTCAGCCATCGCTTCCTGCTCACTTTCCCCAGCTTCCAGTAAAACTTGTTTTTTCTCGGCCATTTTAAAAAAAGGCAAATAGATCAGATAGGCAATCACAATCGTACACGCCGACCAAATAGCCGCTCCTACAGAGCCATTAGTTGCTAGATATGGGCCGATAATTGGGGGAATGGTCCAAGGTACTTGGAAGACAATCTTCCCCACCAAGCCAATCTTCATCAAAAGAAAGGTGGCTGTTCCTAAAATCATCGGTGTTGCAACAAAAGGAATCATCATAATCGGATTCATCACAATCGGAAAACCAAAAATAACCGGTTCATTGATACAAAAGATGGCTGATGGCAAGGCCATTTTGCCTAAAGATCGATACATTTTACTTCGCGATCGCAGCATGGCTAAAACCAAGCCTAACGTAGAGCCAGTTCCCCCTAAACACATAAACAAGATCCAAAAACCATCGGCAATTTCATAAGGAATTGGCTGTCCTTTCTGAAAAGCCAAGGTATTAGCTGCCAAATACCCTAGAAAAATCGGCGAAGCAATCCCGGATAAGACATTGTCTCCGTGGATGCCACAACTCCATAAAAAACAAACTAACAAGGTATAAACCATTAAACCTGGCAAGGTGCTTAAGCCAAAGACTAGCGGCTTAAAGATAAATTGAATGACTTCATTGACATCGACTCCCATCAGTACTCTAATAACCCAAATAGTGGCAATAATCGCCCCAGCTGGAATTAAACTTGAAAAAGACTGAGCCACTGAAGGTGGCACCCCATCGGGCATTTTAATCACAATGTTTTTGCTAACAAAAAAACGAAAAACTTCTGTTGTGAAAAGGGATACAATTATAGCGGTAAACATCCCTGTGGCACCTAATGAATCGATATTAATAGCAAACTCGTCTGTCAAAGTCGCCAATAAAAAAGCAATGGTCGTAATGACCGTGTTCGATATCGGATCCACCTCAAACTCTTTTCCCATGTTGTAACCAATACCAATGGCTGAAACTAGTCCCAAAACCCCAAAGGTCACACTGACAGGAGCATTTAACTGCGCTGAAATCGGTTCAATAAAATCGGTCCAAGCGTTAATCGGTAAATTACCAATGATTAAAAAAATACTCCCCACAATCGTAAAAGGAATCGTTAAAGTGATGCCATTCCGAATGGCAATCAGTCGCTTATTTTCGCCAACTTTTAATAATATCGGTAAAAAACTTTGCTCTAATTTAGCTAAAATCATTCTATTCATCTCCCTCAATCTGGTTTAGGCAAGAGCAAGCCCCATCCGTTAGTGACTTGCTCCACCATTAACGCTTAAACTGACACCATCGCCTCTTTGTCAAGGACGACTAAGCAATTTCCGTGATGATACAGACTGGTGACTGGCCACTGATTTGTGACCTCTCCAGATAATAAGTGGCTGATCGCCTTTTGTTTTTTCACCCCGCTAGCTTCGACAATCACCACTTGAGCCTTGAGTAATTGACTGATTCCCAAGGTAATGCCCTGACTGCGATCAACTTCACTAGTAAAGTATTTTTGCCCAACTGTTTGAGTAGCGTCGGCCAAGGCCACTACATGTGCTGTTTCTTCAAAGTCGACACCCGGCTCATTAAAACCTAAGTGCCCGTTAACCCCGACCCCTAAGAGAGTCAGTGTTAGCCCACCAGCATTGGTAATCACTTGATCAGCTTTGCGACACTCTTCTGATAAATCAGCTGCCAAGGCATTAAAATAGTGAAGACGATCTAAAGACACTCCTGCCGGTCCAAACAATTCTCGCTGGAGATAAGCTAGACAACTACCTGGATTTTTTTGGTCCAATCCTACCCACTCATCTAGTTCGATGTAATGAGCTTTATTTAAGTCAATCTCTCCTGCTTGATGAGCCTTGACCAATAAGTTTAATGTCAAAACCGGGGTATCCCCCCCAGCAAAACAATAAAGACCTGTCGGATTTGACTTCATCACTTCGATAATTTTTTGAGCAGCTAACTGACTCAAATCTTGATAATCTTCGCAAACCTCTAATTGAAATGGATACATGCTAAACCTCCGTCATTTTTATTGGTTAAACTGTGGTAAATATTCCCCATGAGCTTGTAAAAGGTCATCTAACATCGCCTTAGCGTCACTGTCACTCGGGACTAATGGGTTAATTGTCATAGCTAAAAGCGCGGTCTGATAATCTCCTGTGACAGCTGCTTCAGCTGCCGTCCGTTCGAAAGATTTGATTTGTTGGACCAACCCTTTGATCGGCACAGGTAATGGCCCTGTCACTAAGGGAATCGGCCCTTGTTTAGTGATCACACAATTTACTTCTACTGCTGAGTCAGGATCAATGTCAGCGATCGCGCCATTATTGCGAGTATTAACCGTCTGAATATCTCGTTTATCCGTGTAGATCGAACAAATTAAGTTGCAAGCCGCCTCGCTGTAATAAGCCCCACCTCGCTGCTCCAATTGAGGTGGCTTAGTGTCCAACTGCTCATCTTTATACAGCTCAAACAACTCGTGTTCAACTCGTTTGACTACTTCAGCCCGGGTTCCCTCTGTTTTAGCTGCCAACTGCTGCTCAGCTAACATTAAAGAAGTCTGGTAATAATAGCGTAGATAGCCGATCGGGACCATGCCTAATTTTTTCAAAAATTCTGGTTGCCAGCCCAACTCCTCAATATTTTTTAACGAAACCGTCTTGCCAGCGTCAGTGGTCATTAAGTTCATCACTTGCTCTGTCACATCCTGGCCATCAAGGTAAATGCCTTTGGCAAAGACCATGTGATTAAGTCCCGTAAACTCCACGTACAGTCTTTCTTGAGCCACTTCCAACACGTCAGCGATGCCCTTTTCAATGCCGATTGGCCCATTGCATAACCCGACCACTTTCTTCAACTTGCTGTATCGTAGGACGGCTTCCGTTACCATCCCAGCTGGATTAGTAAAATTGACTAGCCAAGCTTCTGGGCAAAGTTCTAGCATCTCTTCACAAATGGCCAAGATAACCGGAATGGTCCTCAGTCCTTTAAATAAGCCGCCAGGTCCGTTGGTTTCTTGTCCGATTGTCTGATAGTTTAAGGGAATTCGTTCATCCTTGGCCCGAGCATCCAACTGGCCCACCCGAAATTGAGTTGTTACAAAATCAGCGTCTTTGAGGGCCGCCCGTCTATCTAGCGTTAATATGACGTTAATCGGTAAGTCAGCTTTGGCAATCATCCGCTTGGCCAAAGCACCAACAATTTCCAATTTCTCTTTACCTGCTTCGATATCGACTAACCAAATCTCAGAAACTGGCAACTCATCGTAGCGTTTAATAAAGCCCTCGATCAGTTCTGGTGTATAGCTTGAGCCTCCACCAATTGTGGCAATTTTTATTCCATGCGTCATGTCACGACCTCCATTCAAAATATAGCGTTTTCTTCTTGACACTTTTAGTATAAACACTCCGACAGCAAATGGAAGGTCTTGGCCTGATCTAGGCACGAGTCTTTCACTTGGTTTTTTGTAACATTTAAGTCACACCTTGTGCCCGAAGAGTCCCTTGTGTTAAAATGAAGAGGAACACATTTTGGCTTTTAGGGAGGTTTTAGTATGTTATTTCTTGATCGGACACCAGATTTAACCCCTTTTGACCTGGAAATATACAAATTTATTTCCGATAATTTAGAACAAGTCTCTTATATGCGCATTCGCGATTTAGCTAAAGCGACTCACACAAGTACGACCAGTATTGCTCGCTTTTGCAAAAAATTTGATTGTTCTGGTTATGCCGAGTTTAGAATTAAATTACAACTCTTTCTAAACGAACAGCACCCAGAGGAGCTTACTGCCGTCGATGAAACCGCCTATATGGACTTTTTAGCTCGCACTTCTCAACCACTCTATCGCGATAAGCTGAAAGATGCCGTGTCTTTGTTGCAAAATAAAGAGTTAGTCCTCTTTATCGGCTTAGGCTCCTCAAATATTATGGCTGAATACGGTGCCCTTTATTTCTCTTCCATTTTTAACATGGCACTGAGAATTGAAGACCCTTCTAACTACCCTATCGATTACTTATCTAAAAGTTTGTCTGACAAAATCTGCATTATCGCCTTATCAGTTTCAGGGGAAACCCAAGAAATCATCAACTATTTAAATCACCTTAATTTTAGCAATAGCTCGATTATTTCCATCACTAATAGCTCCAAATCGACCATCGCCCAGCTAGCAGATGTCAATATTCCTTATTACATTGCCCGTGAATCCAGTTCCGGTGCCGATATTACCTCTCAATTACCAGCTCTTTACACCATCGAAAATTTAGCAAAAGAAGTTCGCTTGTCCTTTCAAACTAATAAAAGAAGCTAAACGTAAGTCCTTTAGCTTCTTTTGCGAATTGACTGCTCTACGCCAAAAAAAAGGCCACCATCAATTAAGATAGTGACCTTTCAATAATCAAGTATGATTATGCTTTGAAGATTTTAACAGCTTGTAAGCCACGTTGGCCTTCTTCAACATCAAATGTTACTGCTTGACCTTCGTCTAAGCTTTTGAAACCGTCTGTTTGGATTTCAGAGAAATGTGCAAATACGTCAGTTCCGTCCTCTTGAGTGATGAAACCAAAACCTTTGTCTGCATTAAACCATTTTACTGTACCGTTATTCATATTAAATTCCTCCTGATACGCACTGTTGTACGTTTATTATTGCAATAAATGTGACGCATAAAAGGAGAATTATATTTATTATATATCTGTCCTAATTCGAATCAAAAATACCACTACATATAATATAACACAGATCATCTTCAGTTGCAAAACTTTTGGATTTCCCTATCACGTAAAACTTTAAGATCAGTCCACGACGTTTTATTGTTATCGCTAATTCTCAACGTCAAAAAACAGGCGCTCACTTATTCCCATTAGCAGCGCCTGATTGATTTATTGACTTGTTTCTCTTTGGATTCTTTCCCCGATCTCTAAAAGATTATTAAAGCCAATTTCTAAACTTTTAAAGATGCCAATTCTTGAATAATCTTGTTCAACACAATAATATTCCACCTTATTAGCTTCACCCCAGCGAACAATGCCTTCAATATCGACTTCCCCTTCGCCAACTTCTGCTAAGTTCTGCTTGATATCTGCCAATTCAAAACCAGAACGATAGTCTTTTAGATGAACCACTGGCGCTCTGCCGCTGTACTTCTTAAAAGACTCCAAAGGATTTTCCCCCGCAATGGTCATCCAATAGGTATCGGGCTCCGAATAGACCCCGTAGCCATTGACTGGGTCTGTCAGATAGTCGAGAACCTTGCGACCGTCGATTTGATTGTTGTAGTCATATTCAGGATTATGAACACCAATTCTAAAACCTAAGGGCGCTAATTTGGCCACTGCTTCGATTAATTTAGCCTTCGTCCGGCGATACCCTTCAGTATGCTGTTCCTCATCGTCAATGTACTTATCGTAAATCGTTTTGCAGCCAAAGGCATAACACTCCTCAACAATCCCATCCAGATCGGTCATAAAGCGGTCATGTTTAATGTGCATCCCCGCAATCTCAAAATCATATTTTTTAACTAACTGGCTGATTTTTTCGACTGAATGCCCCCGCATGCCATCCACTTGAATCGCGGTAAAACCGATGCGCTTTAATTCTTTTAAAGTCGCCTCTGGATCCGCTTCAAACTCTTTTCTAACAGAATACATTTGAGCGGCAATTTTTTTTCTAAATGTCATCTATTTTCATCCTTCCCTGGTGATAATTTTCCATCAACTAATCAGCCTGTAAATTTAAATAAGCCATTTCAGCTGCCGTCAAATTGATTTCCGCCCCAGCTATCGAGGTCTTTAGCTCACTTAAGGTTTCTGACCCGATCACAGCTCCAGTCGGAAATGGTTGATTTAAGACATAGGCCAAAGAAATTTGGATTGGTAAGACTCCTTTTTGCTGTGCCAACAGCTGCACTCGGTCGTACTTTTCCCAATTATCGTCTGAGTAATAAACATCCACAATTTCTTGATTATCTAAATTATGACGGTCAAAACGTCCCGCAAAAAAACCTTCTGCTTGAGAGGACCAGGCAATTAACGGCAATTTAAGCGTTTCATGCCAGGCCTTCATTTCAGCATTAGCAGTCACGCAGTTGGGCCAACGAGGTTGTTTAACACTAGCCAAACTCAAGTTAGGACTGTTAAACGATATCGTTGTTAAGTGATGAGCCTCAGCATAGGCCATGGCTTCTTTAATCCTCGGCAATTCCCAGTTAGACAAGCCTACCCCATAGACACGACCTAAGCTAACTTGTTTATGGAGTCCCTCCATAATATCGCCAACTGGCTGTGTCGGATCATCACGATGCAAAGCCAAAAGCTCGACGTGATCCGTTTTTAAATACTCCAAACTTGTCAGCAAGTCTTCCTCAATCGCGCCACTGTTAACTCGTGGGGCTTCGTTCGTGCCTCGTATCGGATGGCAACACTTGGTTTCAATGATGAGACGGTCGCGATTTTGCCGCTCCTCCATCCAAGCGCCCAAGGCTCGTTCACTATGCCGATAATGACGCGCCGTATCAAAACTCGTCCCCCCTAAAGCAACGTAATTATCTAAGATATTCCACGCTTCTTCTTTGTTGTCGAGACGTAAAAAATCACTAGATCCCATAAAAATAGCTGTACATTCAATTTCTATCTCGTGCTTTTCTTTTTGACCTTTAATCACTATTTTTTTCATCTGCTCACTCTTTTCATTTGGAAATAAATTAAAAATCTAAATCTAAATCATCAAATCGTTGATCCTTTTCAGCCGCTAATTCGGTTGCAATGACTTCTTTCTCATAAAGCTTAAAAAAAGGATAATACATCAAGATCGATGCGCCAAAAACGACACCGACCAATAGGAGCGCTCGCCAATCTAGCGTCGCTAAGACTTGGGCTAAAGGCAACGGCAAATCGGCGACATGATAAGCTGGCACATTCACCCAGCCCCACTTAAAGACAAACCACTGACAAACAGCCAAAAGGGGCGTGCCAATCACAAAGGGAATAAAAAAGTAAGGGTTATAAGCAATCGGCAAGCCATAAAGAATCGGTTCTGAAATATGGAAAATACTGGGAATAATCGCAACCTTGCCTTTCGTTCGAAGACTGTCTACTTTGCTGAAAATGGCTAGGACAGCCAAAGCTCCCACTAACCCAGAACCAGACATCCCGGCAAAAAAATCCCAAAAGTTAGGGGTGAAAATGTGCGTTGCTTCTTTGCCCGCAGCAAGTAAATTGGTATTCAACACCAAATTATTAGTGGCGATCGGTAAGACCAGCGCCGCCAAAATCGAATAACCATTTAAGCCAATAAACCAAAACAACATTTCCAATAACACAATTAAAAAGATCATCACCGGCGTATCAAAACCAGCGATAAGCCGCCACCCCCATTGTATAAGCCCACTTTCCACCACGTATAGACGGCAAGCGTAAAATAGTAGGCTAATAAGGATCAAATACGTGCTTGAAATCACTAATTGATAAGCCGTTTTTCGACTGCCCAGCGGTATTCCCTTTAGCCGCGTACTTTCCTTCTTTTTACCCGCTTGATGAATCACTTCAACCGTCAACAAAGGAACTGCCAATCCGATTAGCAGATTAGCAAATTTCAGGTCCGCCATGTTTACTGACCCACTTAAGACTAAATGACTGACAACCACTGCCACAACGCTTAAAAAGATCGAATAAAAGAATGGGGTGTTAAGGTGCTTGCTGTGATGATAACTTACTGAAACCCCTAGATAAATCGCCAACATCCCATAGGTGCTAAAGATTAAAAACTGCCAAAGGTCCTGCCATTGGCTTAAAAAAGCGGCGCCAAACCAATTAAGTCGACTTAAAAAAAGCAACATGGCAAAAATCGACCCCACTAAAAGGACGATGGTCAAGTCCATCATCCCTTTTTTTATGGAAGATAATAAGCGTTGCTTTTCAATTTTTTGTGAGAATGGTGTTAGGCGACGTTGTAATGTTGATATTTTATCTGCATATGACATTCAGCATCTCCCTTTTCAAATGATCGACATAACGTAAACCAACCAATTCTATTGGCTATTTAGTTGTAACGCAATGGCCGCTTTGAGAATATTTCCGCCATTAACAGTGCCATAATCCTGACTGTTAATCACTTCAATTGGCTTGTGGTAAGCTGCGGCGATCTCAGCCAACTCATCAAAACGATGGCTAATTTGTGGCCCTAATAAGACCACATCAAAGGCCTCGATATGTTCTCGCAGCTCGCCAGCTGGATGAGCCTCAATCAGAATATCTTTCCCTTTAAGCTTTTCGCTATTTTTGACAATCTCTTCCATTTTACCTACCATCACACCGGTCGATGCCCCTAAATTACAGGCCAATAAAATATGTAATTTCTCAAAGTTCATCTTACTTCTCCTCTTTCCCCAAACGTTGATATAATAGAATAAATTCTTTGGCTAACGTTAACATTAAAATCGTGTTCATCAAAGTATCTTGAGCGTGGACCAATAAAACCGATAGCTCATTTTTTTCGCCCTGAGCTTCTTTGACGATCATCGATGTCTGAACCTTATGGGCATCATTCATCACTTTTTCCGATTCAGACACTTTTTTATTTGCCGCTTCAAATTCACCTTCTCTTGCATAATTGATAGCCTGTACGAGATAACCAAAAGCATCTCCAGCTTTTGAAATCAATTCAAAGGAAACCTGCTCTACGTTCATGTTAATTCTCCTCTACTTATAAATTGTGGATGTGACAATGCTGTATATGTCAGCCGCATGATTCGATGATAAAATGCTGTTAATCTTGTCTTCATTGAAGGCTAGTTTGGCGATATTTTCCATGACGCGATGGGTCGTTTGATCCTTAAGGGCAATCGTGATAATCAATTGAACCTCCTCTGGAAAATTGCCAGTTAAATTCGTCCCTTCTTTCAAGGTCGTAATCCACAGACCGGCGTGATTTACCCCATCTTCCATTCCGGCATGAGCAATCATGACTTTAGGCGCAATCACCATGTAAGGACCGTGCTTTCTGATATTACTCATAATTCTTTTTTTATAAGCAGCTTGAGTGGCCTTGATTTTTTCTAAACCGTCAGTGCCAATGGCGATCGCTTCTTCCCACCGCAATCGCTGTGGCATAATGGAAATATTCGCCACTGAAAAGTGAATGTCAGGGATTAATTCCTTGGTCGACAGCCGATTCTTTTTAGTTAGTATTTTAATCAAGTCCAATTCCAACTTACTTAGGTTCGTAATTTCATTGGTATTTTCACGAATAGTTTCCATAATTCGATTAAAGTGACTCAAACCATTGTCCTTACTATTTAACAGTCGCGTATCAAAATACGTCTTAAGACGCTCCAAATCATGGCCGGTTAAATAGTTGTTAATTTTGATTATTTTAGGTGACCTTATATCAGGTATCTCCACGGTGCTAATAATAAAATCGTATTGATCCAAATCCTTGGCTGAAAACTTTTTCAGCGAAGAAGTCTCAATTCGATTAAAGTCAAACACCTTTTTTAATTGAGACTGCAACATTTTCGAGACGGCTAATCCTTCGACACAGACGACTAAGACATTCGGTTTTTTCTTTTGCGCAACGTGCCGATTTTCGATTTCCGAGGCAAAGTAAATCACTAAAAAGGAAATTTCATGATCGCTGATCTCGATGTCATAGGTCTTTGCCAGCCTCCCAACTGCTCCTTTAAGCAACTTAAACAAATCCGGATAATCAGAGACAATTTCTTTATAAATCGGGTTAGTGGTTTTGATTCCCAAGCGATTGCGATCAATCATATTCGAGACATGAGCCGTTAGCTGAGTAAAAAAAGTGGCACTAAAACTGGCCATATCTTGATCAAAATAATCCGCAATTATTTCGGTTAACTCATAGACACTTTGCTTTACATCAAGTTGCGTTTTAGCAGCCCGAACGCTGGAAGAGTCATTGATCATCAACCGTAAAAGGGTTTCTGTTTCGGATAATTCCCCTTTGTTCTTCGTCAAAAACTGACGTAACTCCCAACCTTCAGACTCTTCTTGAATGCGGTAAATCAAGGTCAGCAGCAATGTCGTATAAGCATCTTCAAATTCTTTTCCCAAATACTGCTCAAGCTTTTTAACGGCATAATAACTCTCAGATAAGTACTCCAAGTCAAACAAGTTAAAAATAATCAACTCAGCTTTCTTAGAAAACACCACCTCGTCTGTCTCGATAAAGGTGTACAGTTCCCGCAGATTAATCGATTTCAACAATAAATCAGAAAAAGAGAGGCAACGTTCCAACAATTCTCCTGCGATTTGGTACCCTTTTCGTTTGACATGTTTAAGAACTAAGGAACTTCCCCGGAACTGCTCTTCCAATACTTTCATATTGTTCAAAACCGTTGTTCGAGAAATGAATAATACCTCTTCAAAGTAGGAGACTGGCGTTGTTTCCTGAGCTAATAATAAACTTAGTAAGATGAACTCTTCAATTTCGTCTTTTGAATACTTATAGGTTTTTGGTGTCGTGCGCTGTTTAAACGCTTGAATAAGTTGATATAATTCATCTCGCTTGCCAATCATAATGCCTTTTTTCAAACTGCGATTTAAAGGTTCCAACTGATTTTTTTTAAGAAAAACTTCGATTTTCTCAATATCATACCGAACCATTCTTTCGGTAATTCCATGATGATGGGCGATCTCTTTATAGTTAACATATTGCTCTTGTTCCAATAAATAGTCTAAAATAGCCAGTTCTCTATGACTTAATTTCATTTTACATCCGTCCTTCACTTAAATTCTATCTCGCCTTACCGCCGATATCAAACGGTACTATGACACTTTTTGGCAACCTTTTGCTAGAATCTTTTCGTAATCTTAAGTCCTTGACTCCTAAGAAAAGCAGCAGGCTTTCAGGTCACAGATGGATCGTTGTACGCGTTAACATCAGCTGACTATTTTAGTTTATTTAGTTTGAAGCAAAAATGCAATCAAAGGTTTGATCTCAGGACTACTTGACCTTGACCTGATACCCACAATAATCTAAGACTAGCTCACAAAACATGGCATTGGCCCAAGAAAACCATTCGCGGGTATAACGGGTTGGCTGGTTAGGGTCAAAGGATTCGTGCACTTGACCAGTGCCCCCTGTGGTCTGCGTAAGCAATTGAATCTTGGTCCATTTTTCCGCTGAGGTTTGAGCGGTGATCCCTTCAACTGCAATGGCAATTGGCCAAACATAACCAGCTGGAGTATGAGGACTTCCAATCCCAGCAGCCTCTGTTCCTTGATAGTAATAAGGATTTTCATTGCTTAAAACTATCTGGCGAGTGGCTAAATAACAAGGATCGTCAGTTGGGATTGCTGTCAGCATCGGCAAAGATAACAAACTAGGCATATTGCTGTCATCCATCACCAACTGATTTCCCAAACCATCCACTTCATAAGCGTAATAATTCCCTTTAGGTCCAGCTAATTTGGCATAACGATCGACTCCTTGATCAATCGCCCCTTTTAGTTCCTTGATCTTCTCTTCTAAGGCAACTTGTTTAAGTGGGCAGATCGCCAACATCTCCAACATTCGCGCCAAAATATGACTGGCAAAGAGATTACTGGGAACCAAATAATGATACTGACAGGGATCATCACTTGGGCGAAATCCCGACCAAGTCATTCCTGTATAAGTTGTCAAAGAGCCCTTGCCTTCCCGTGATAAATAGTCGCTTGCTGGTCTCACAAAGGTATAAGCAGAGTTAGTTTCATGGTCTTGTTCCCTGATCCATAAGTCAACAACCTGTTCGACACTGGCGACAAAACTAGCATCAAATAAACTGGTGTCCGCCGTCGTTTGCCAATATTGATAAATTAACTGAAAAGGAAAACAAAGGGAGTCAATCTCGTATTTTTGTTCCCAAACATGGGGGCCTTGAGGAGGTAAATCCTCATCCCATCTTTCCGGTTGGGCTGCCATGGTATAAGCATTGGCATAGGGATCAATGGCCATAAAGGCTAGTTGCCTTCTGATAATGCCTTTCACCAAGTGAGCTAATTTAGGAGATTCCTTTAAAAAAGGCAAGATCGGGCGTAATTGACAGCTGGAGTCTCTTAACCACATAGCCGGAATATCGCCTGTCACCATGTAAACAGAGCCGTCCTCTTGTTGTGAAACAGTTCGGTTAAACGTGTCCAAAAAGGCCGTTTCAAAGAGCTTCAGCACCTCTGGGTCAGCGATTTTTTCCTTGACCTTCTGTACAATCTGTTGCAATTCTTTTTCCATCCGTATTTTTCCTCGTTTATTCCATAGTTTTAAGCAAAATCCAATCTAATGGTTTTAATTTCGTAAGGTTTTAATTTAAAGCTTATGCCATTATCGGCTAAGGTCAGATCTTCGTCTGGCAGCAGTTCTTCCATCAGGTTATTGGTAACAGCCTCTTTTATGGTAAACTCACTCCTTAACGAAATACGATCGGTCATCCCACCGTATTCATGGAGCCGCAAGATGTATCCTTTGCCATCTTCTGCGACTTTTAAGGCATCGATCATCACGTGATCCGTCTCCAAAATAATCAGAGATCCCTCATTTCGTGCTTTTCCCACGCTAAATTCCAACGGATTATTGAGATGCCACGCTTCCTCGACAACTTGCCCTTCAATAAAATCACCTTGATGAGGCAGTAAACTATAAGTAAATTGATGGTTGCCAATATCCTGAGTAGCATCTGGGTATTCCGCGCTTTTGACAAGGGTTAAGCGGATGATATTGTCTTTAATATCATGGCCATACTTGCAATCATTTAACAGCGCCACGCCGTAATTCCGTTCCGACATGTCGACCCACTGATGAGCCACCGTTTCAAATTTTGCAAAATCCCAACTAGTATTCCAATGATTAGGCCGTTTCACATTGCCATATTGAATATCATATCTGGCTTCTGTCGCATGCAGGTCAACCGGAAACGCGACTTTTAACAGTTTACTCGGTTCTTGCCAATCTAAGACCGTTTCAAAATCGATCCGTTTTGACTGTTGATAAAAATGAATCTGTTGATCGACCTTTGAACCACCAAAAGTCCAACTCAGACTCACCGTCGTTCTGATGTCCCCTTCCGTTACGTTGACGGCAACCAAGTCCGTGATTTCATCGTGTTTTTCTTGATAAAAGGAATCGATATTCCAAGCATCAAATTGAATCGGCTTGTCCGTAAAGACTTGTAAAACATTCAGCCGTTCCCCGTCTTTGTTAACAAAACGCTCCTGCTCCTTGTCATACAACGCCTTGATGTTGCCTTGGCTATTAAATGTGACTTGGTAATAATCCGTGTCAAGGACGAGGGCTTCTGGCGAGACCGACTTGGTTTCAAGCCTTTGTTCCTCGTCACTTTTGGCAGTAATCGTAGTATAAGCTAGAGGCGTTAACGTTGCTAAAGCCACTAAATAGGTCGTGTCATTAATCCGTTGGGCGGTTAATTTTTTACCCTCTTGATAGAAAGCTGTCCCTTTCGGAGCCACGGCCTTGACTAATTGTGGGCTACTCCACTGACTGGCATTAAAGACGGTCAACTGCTCCTCTTGACTAAGGGCTAGCTCCGTAAAGAGCTCATCCGCCACTTGAGTCATTTCTTGGCCCAATTGTTCATATTCTAACAGGCTGTCTTCATAAACTTCTTTAATGGATGAACCAGGAATAATATCGTGGAATTGGTTTCTCAATAAGATTTTCCACATATCATTAAACCTGACTTGGGGAATCGTCCGCCCCTTTGTCAACGAGGCTAAAACGTTTAACATTTCATTGGTTCTAAAAGCCAGTTCGAACTGACGATTAAATTTCTTATTTGCCCCTTGGCTAGTATAAGTGCCACGATGAAACTCAAAGTACAATTCGCCATTCCAGACATGCTGATACTCTTGTGTCGCGGCAAACCGTTGTTTCAAATTGGAAAAATAATCACGAATTGAGGTTGATTGGATCGTGGGAAAATTACCGACACTGTCCAAAGCGGATTTCATTTCCAACATTTCCCGATTAGGCCCACCGCCGCCATCGCCATAACCATAGGCAAACAACAAATCTTGGTTAAGACCTTTTTCATGGTAATTATTCCAAGTCCCGACAATGGCTTCAGCTGTCATTTGACTATTATAAGTAAAGCCCGGCTGATCAATATCGTCAGGGGTAGTAATAATATGGGTCAAGATCTCACTGCCATCAATCCCTCGCCAAGTAAAGGTATCTGTTGGTAAGCTATTGTATTCATTCCAACCCAGTTTAGTTGTCATAAAGGTCTCAATGTTCGACAGTTTCAAAATCTGCGGTAGCGCCCATGAATAGCCAAAGACATCTGGCAGCCACAGTGTTTTGGATTGATAAGCAAACTCCTCTTGATAAAAGGCTTGCCCCATTAATAATTGGCGAACGAGGGATTCGCCAGAAGGGATATTACAATCCGCTTCGACCCACATGCCCCCTTCGACTTCCCACTTGCCAGCCTTAACTTGCTCCTTGATTTTTTGGTAAAGATCAGGATAGTCTTGTTTAAGGTAGTCATACAACTGAGGCATCGACTGTAAAAACGTATAGTCGTCATACTCCGTCATCAACTTTAAGACACTTGAAAAGGTGCGAGCAATTTTTTCCCGGGTGTGTTTCAAACGCCAAAGCCAAGCCACATCCACATGAGCATGGCCAAAGGCCGAAATGGTAATCTCATTTGTTTGCCTTAGTTTAGCCACTTCAGCGGTTAAGTAATCTGCCGCTTCATAGATCGACTGTCTTTCTTGCTGGTGATCTCGAGAATTCCACGCTATTTTTAAATAGGTTTGATTTAATAATTGTGTTAGCTTAATCCGCTCATAACGATTATCGTCATAGGTTTGAATGATTTGTAAAATCGCCAACGACTGATAATAAAAAGCGTCGATTTTCTCATCTAAGAAACAAATATCACTTTGTTTCAGTTGGTGCAGCATTTCCTTTTTAGCCGAGTCCCCTGGCAAGCCTGACCACAGACGAAACGCCAGTTCATGGCGCTGATTCTCTTGTTCTTTGGTAAAGATGACTTCTTGATGATTGGTATCAATCCCTTGAAGAACTTGATTGTTAAGAAAGGCGAGACCTTCAAAACCCGCATTATTGCCCCCTTCTGTCACACCAAAATCAAATAGCCCAACGACTCGTTGCCCCTTTTCAGCAACGGGCAACTCAATGGTGGCTTTAAGCCAGAGATATTTATCAAGACCTTGCCAAATTGACTGAATGGGCAGCTCATCGCTAAAATCAACTTCATCAGGATGACGACCATTCTCTCCTAAAGGATCATCGGCACTCAAAAAGCGGGAAATACTAAAAACCCTTTGATAGCGCTTTGTGCCAACCTCATTAATGCGACTGGTTAATTTTTCAATCGTCCAAAAATTTTTTGTGAAATCCATTGCTATCTCCTTTGTCTTGCTAAATTGTGTTACTTAACAAAAAATTCTCGACGGTCATACCGTTATAAACCAGGTATTCCCCATCGAGAAACGGTAGTGTGACAATCAGTTGTCACTGATTCTGCGAGGCCAAAACCAGAAATTCCCGCCAAACACTTTTTTCAATTGTCAGATAGGCCCAAAAGACGAGACCGATGACGATGATCATCCCTTGAGGAACCAGTGAGATGGCAACGCCTCCAGCCACAACACTTAAAATCAACAAAAAAGTTTGGGGTAATTTTATCATGACCAAAAGCAATGACTTACGCAATTGCTCGCCGATTTTCTCCTGGGGATTAAGTATCAGTGAAAAAAGCAGATTTCCCATGGTCACACTGCTTAATCCCATAAAAAAGACGGACAAGACACTGACGGTGATCTTCATGGACTGAGGCAGATTCGTCGCCAAAGAAAGATTTAAACCACCAATCGCCATCACTGCCATCCACAGAAGTTGGCAAGCAAGGCTTTTGAGAAAATAGGTTTTAAAAAAATGACGGAATGCTCCTAAAGGAGAAACCCATTCGGCTGTCAAATGATAGAAATAGGTCGCACCCACCAAAGAAACAATCGTTGGAAATAACGTAACAATTGGTAAACTGCCGATAATCAAGATGGCACTCAAAATAACAACACTCATGATTTGTCCTAAAAAATGATTGAACCACTGTTTCATCAGCAATTCCCCCCTCTCTTTACTCTTTAACGGCCCCTGCTGTTAAGCCTGCCATCATTTGTTTACTAAAGAATGCAAAGACAACTAGTAGTGGTAATGTGGCAAGTAGTGAACCTGTAATAACCAAGGAATAATCCGTATAATAAAGGCCTTGTAATTGAGTTAATGCCAACATCAAGGTGTATTTACTTTCGTCGTTTAGCACGATTAAGGGCCACATATAATCATTCCACGAGCCCATAAAGGAGTAGATTGCCAAAAATGCCATGGCCGGTTTTAAAATAGGCAAGGCGATATTCCAATAAACCCTAAAGGTGCTACAACCGTCCATTCGTGCGGATTCAATGATACTATCAGGAATAGCATCTTCCGCGTACTGCTTGATCCAAAAAATCCCAAAGGCGTTGGCCATCGATGGAATGATCAAGGCTTTATAACTGCCAATCCAGCCAATTTTATCCATCATTAAAAACTGGGGAATAATATTTAATTGACCGGGAATCATCATCGTCCCTAACAGGAAGACAAATAAGAAATTCTTTCCTTTAAACTTGAGCTTCGCAAACGCGAAACCTGCCAATGAATCAAAAAATAAAATGAGAATCATCGTCGTCGTTGCGACAAACATACTGTTACCAAAGGATCTAAAAAAGGTGGTCTGCTCAAACACCGTCTTAATATGGGCGATTAAATTAGGACCAAAAGTTAACTTCGGTGGCACCGCATAGATTGCCGACGTATCTTGAGAAGCCATCACAATCATCCAATAAAAGGGAAAGAGTGAAAAAATGACGCCAATAAAAATGACAATTCTAACGAGCCAGACTGACACTTTATTATTCATTACTTCTCCCCCTTAATTCGATAAGTCGTTAAGTACCAGTTTAATAGTGACAATAACAAGATAATAATGACTAAGCCCCAGGCAATTGCCGCACCATAGCCATAGACATTTTGACCGAAAGCGGTCTGATACAAATAATAGACGATGGTCAAAGCGCCACCCTCTGCCGTTGGATTACTCGGCACTAAAATTTGTGCTTCAGCAAAGACTTGTAAGCCACCGATAGTAGACATCATCACCGTAAATAAGATAATCGGTTTTAACAACGGGATCGTGATTAAGCGGAACAACTGAAAAGTTGTCGCCCCATCAATGATGGCCGCTTCATAATAGTCCTTGGGAATTTTTTGCAAGCCAGTGTAATAAATAATCATATTATAGCCCAAATACTGCCACGTTCCGACAAAGGCTATTACCACCTTTACCCAAAATGGGTCACGAATCCAATTAACTGATTCTCTGCCCATCATTTCAAGGACACTGTTAACCAAACCTGTTTGACTTGAAAATGCTAGACCAAATAAAATAGTAACCGCCACAACTGACGTCACATTCGGCACAAAATACAAGGCTTTCAGCATTTCCTTGTGTTTAATAAACTTCAGGTTGATCGTAAACGCTAATAATAAGGCCATTACCAACATGGGAATGGTACTTAATACCCAAATGACCAAGGTGTTCCAAACAGCTCCCCAAAATTCCGTATCCTGAACTAACCGTTGAAAGTTTTCCATTCCCACAAATTCTCTTTTGCCGATTCCATCCCATTTAGAGAAAGCCAGTATTCCGGAAAATACCACTGGAAACAAGCCAAAGATTAGAAATAAAATATAAAAAGGTGAGACAAATACATAAGGGGTAACTCTCTCCATGAGGCGTTGTCTTTTTGTTCTAGAACTTTCTGGATCCATATCCTTTCCTCTTTTCCATTCTGCTTAATCGTCTGTCATAATTAAGATGGAATTAAATAGCTGACTCACTAATTAATTCCACCTCTTCGTCTTTAAAGTTTTTCAGCCTTTGCCACAGCATCTTCCCAGGCTTTTTCTGGGTCTTTTCCTTGGTATTCCACAAGGGTCATCTGTTCAGTGAAACAGTCATTAGCGGCTTTATTCCGTTTGTCTTTGTAGACATATCCAATATGTTCCGCTGCATCAATAAAATATTGATTGATTTCTTGTCCACCAAAAAATTCATCCTCATTAACCATCACCTCTTCGTCGTAGACTTCTTGATTAGCTGGGAATAAGCTCAGCTCTTTCAAGTTAGCTGTTTGACTGTCTTTATTGGTTAAATATTTAACCACCTCAGCTGCTTCTTTTGGATGGCTAGTGGTGCCGATGACTGCTAAAAATGAACCGCCGTAGTTAGAGGGATTGCCAGGGGCAGTGGTAACTCGCCATTTATCGATCCGTTTGTCATAATCATCTTTCATGTCCGTCACACCCCAAGAAGCAGCAATATGAGCCGTATACATCGCATCAGAAAGGGCGACCATGCTGTCGACTGAATTTCCCGTCACTCCTAAGGTATAACCGCTTTCAACCGCTTCAACGACATAATCCCAGGCTTTTCTGGTTTCGCCATCTCCAAGGGTTAACTCGCCTTCTTCGTTATACTGACTTTTCGTGGCTTTCCGCAACTGAGTTGCCAGCAAATCATCGCCTGCCATCCAAGCCGCTTTACCTGTTTTTTCCTTAATCGCTTTAGCCGCAGCCATATAATCTTCATCTGTTTTAATCTGTTCAGCCACTTTGTCGGGATCCGTTGGCAAGCCAGCTTTTTCAAAGGTCTCAACATGATAGATCAAGGCTGTTGGGCCGATGTCTAACGGCATGGCAATCAACTGAGATTTATCTGCTGTCAAGCCACTTTCCCACTTCCAACTCACATACTCTGAGGCCACATCTTCAGCACCATAATCCAGTAAATTTACAAATTTATCTGCATAAGGTAAAAATTCTTCTATATTATCATTAATTGCCGTAATATCTGGGGCAGATTTTGAATTTAAACTGGTTTTTAGTTTTTTATCAAAATTTTCATCTGCAGGTAGAGTTTTAAAATCCAGTTCATAGTCAGGAAACTTTTCTTTTGCCGCTTTTATGCTCTCCTCACTAATGGCACCTGTATAAAAATTAATTGCTAGTTTTACTTTTCCACCGCTAGCCTCATCCTCACTTTTCCCACAAGCTGCTAATCCTCCTAAAAGCCCGACGCTTAATCCTAGGCCTAGACAAACTTTTAAACTTTTTTTCATATCAAAACTCCCTTTCAATGAATTATCTATAGATTAACAAAATAAGTATCCGCTTCCAACATCCTTAATAACATTTTTTGTCACGTCCCTGTCAAAAAAAACCTATTCTGGCACTCTTTCCAAGTGGCACTCGGCTTTCTCCTTAATCCAACGGCTGATTTGCCCATTGATTTTCTCTCTGGTCAGCAATTGCCAGCGAGCCTCTGTTGGATAATTGGCAAAGGTCAACTGGCCAGCCTCTTGACTTAACCAAGCTTGAACCTCTGTCAAACTGGTCAAAGCAGCCAATTTAGCTAGAGCTCGCTGATCCTGTAAGGCATAGTGAAACACTTTAAGTCGCAGAGAGGGCAAGGGCCCTTCCGCTCCCGGATAAACCAAGAAGGCATCCCCTGAGGGAAAGGCCCCTGCGGCATCCGTCACTTCAAAAGGATTAATCAACTGACGGGAGTACTGGGAGTACCAAAAATTGTAGCCCCAATGCAAGAAACCACTAATGCCATATTGAAAAAGTTGATAGCCGATGATCCGATTGCGAGCCGATGGCATATCAAAAAAACGATTGGATACGGCCATTTTCTGCGCGTTGCAGTAGTATGCCCATAAAGGGGTCGCTTGGTGGGCGATAAACGGTTCCAGATGATCGGTAGCCACTACCGGAATGTCCACTAAACCCTCTTGATAAAAAGCATAGTTTGAAAGAGCATCGATAACAGATGCGCCCCTTAATTGCTTTTTAAGCTGCTCACTGAGCTGGCGATAAGTGGCCAAATGCTCCTTAGCCGGTTCATCTGAAAGATGAAAATAAACAGCCTCTTGCCAGCCATTGTCCTCAACCCATTGCAACAATTCCGGGATTAATTGGGCCAGAAAGTCCTGATACGCTTCCCCCGTCGAAGACGTCTGCCAACCAAACAGCAAACCCGATTCCCCTTGGCGTTTCCCGATTATTTTAGGGGCGGCAGCCGCCCCCCACTGAGTATAAAGATGGGAAAATTCCAAGTATTTAACCCCTGCCTGACGACAAATCGCCGACCACCTGTCCAAAAGCTGAAAATCAAAAGCATAGCGCCCATCCTGATAGGTCACCCCAACCAATTGAACCGTCGGTCGTTCACCGCCAACTGGCATATCCAAGGGCGGCGTAAAAAGAGGGGTTAACACCATGTTTTGACCGTGCTCAACACCGAAAGTAATGTAGGCCTCCACCAACTGCCAGTAACGTTCCTCAAAAACCTCCAACTCATAATAAGCAGCCAAACAATCCGTGTGTAACCACTCGGTGTGAATCAGGGTCTGCTGGGGCAAGCTTGTCGGAATAATCCCCAAAGTAAACGTAGCGCTCATCTCTTCTTCATCACTTACCAAAGTTAAACAAACGTCGACCTCCGCGGACTTTAAGGGCCTTTCTGTAGAAAGCTCGACCCATAGGCTATGCCATTGAAGAGCCGTTCCAGAGACGGTCCCTTGAGTGTCAACTGGTTGTAACAGATCTGGAAAATAACCAGGGACACCTGTTAAAATCTGCTCATCATAAACTTCCTTAATCGGCGTTTTAGCAGGAATTTGCTTGACTTCAAAGACCTTTGCCTCTATTTCTTGAGAAAGTGCTAAATGGTACCGATACTCTTCTTCCCCTTGAAAAGCAAATTGAATGGCATATTTTTCGCCAAGTAAAGCCGTTCCCTCTAGCGTTTCTATCTCACTTGTCGGCCCACTGTAAAAGACTTTTTCAAAAGAACTTAAACACACTAACTTCATCCTCAGTTCTCCTTTCGTTACCCGCCCTTAAGCGATGGTAAATTGACCAGTAAATGGCGTACTATAAACCGTATCTTTGGGTAAAGGGACTGGACCACAGCTGTTACTGCCTAATCCACGAACAGCCAGATCGATTCTGATGCCACGGTTTTCCACCGCTTTTTCCTCAAGATGTCGATAGCGCTGATTTTGCTCTTTAACTAAATCAATCACATTAAGATTAAATTTGCCGACAGAACTTAACAAAAGTTCTTGGCCGTTATCCAAGCTTAGCTTACTCTGACTCACTTCAGAACGATTGCCTGTTTCCTGAGGAATAATATAAGGGAAACGCCATTCTTTAGCAGAGAGACGGTAATGGCCGATCAACGTATGCTGCTGACTATCTGGATAAGACTCCCCTGGCCCCTTACCAAACCATGCAATCTGTGTCACTGGCTCTAATAAGGGCAGTTCCCAACCGATCCTTGGCAGTTCTGCCGGTTTCTCGCCTTCAAACCAGCCACGGACTTGATAACTGATGCCTTGATCGTTAACCCAAATTTCCATGCGAATCTTCACACCCCAAGAAGCGACTGGTGGGCAGATGGATTGATTGACAAAAAGAATGACAGTGCCTCGATCTACGACAAAGTCGAAAGACTCGCTTCTGGTATATAACTCATCCAAATAGTCATCATGCCAACTCTTTTGCACCTCAACATCGTTACTAATCGTCATTCTAGATAAGGAAAAGGCCAATTCAGAGGCCAGTAATTCTCGGTTCCCTTTAACAAAACTAGCCAAATTACCAGTATTTTTATTAAAACTAAGGGTAAAAGCCGAGCCAGATATGGTCAAATCGTGACGGGTCTCCACTACTTCCAGCTCATCCTTAACAGGTTGACTGCTGGAAAAAGCAAACTGGTCTTGGGCAAAGACTGTCTCTTTCGGGAAAATCGCCGTTCCTTGCTCGACGATCAGGGAGACCGTCAAGTAGCCAGTCACTACATTTGGGCAATCGATGGCCATAACCTGACTGTAACCTCCTGGTTCGATAAGCGAAAGGGGCTGTTCTTCAGTCAAAACCACCCCTTGTTGAGTCACTACCTCAATCTTTACTCGCAGATCTTTTAGTGGCTGATGATCATACTTATTCCGGATTAACAACTGTCCTTGATTATAATGAAAGGACACCGGTTGTATCACTTGGCGATATTCCAATAGCCCTGGCGATGGCGTGCCATCAGGTAAAACTAAGCCATCTAAGACAAAGTCACCATCGTGAACACTTTCGTTAAAGCAGCCCCCATACAAATAGTTTTGTTGCTCTTCGTTGTAAATTCCATGATCTTTCCATTCCCAAATAAAGCCACCCTGAAGGCTGTCGTATAAATTAAACAACTCTTGATAATCCTGTAAATTTCCCGGGCCATTGCCCATGGCATGAGCGTACTCACATAAAATATGCGGTTTTTTGGTTATTTTTTGACTGGCTCGTTTTTCCAGCTCAGCCAAAGAGGAGTACATCGTGCTGTACATATCGGTTACTTGACAGTGGCGATCTCCCTCGTAATGCAGTAAGCGCGAGCTATCCAGCTTGCGTATTGCCGCTGCCATAGCCACAAAATTTTCACCAAAATGACTTTCATTCCCTAAAGACCATATGACGATTGACGGATGATTATAATCCCGATGAACCATTCGCAGTCCTCTAGCAATAAATTCCGATTGCCAAAAGGGATCTTTAGCTGGCGTCGTTTCTTCTGGAAAACCATGGGTCTCAATGTCACATTCGTCGATTACCAATAAGCCTAGCTCATCGCAGACATCATAGAAGTAAGGCGTATTAGGGTAGTGAGCCGTTCTAATCGCATTGATGTGATAACGCTTAATTTGGCACAGCTCTGCCCAAATATCGGCTCGTGATAAACAGCGGCCCTTCTTTGGATGAAATTCGTGGCGATTAACACCATTAAACAAAATCGGCAAGCCATTTAAACACATCAGCTGATCGATCATTTGAATCTCCCTTAAGCCAAATCTGATCGGAATAAATAACTCTTGATTTAACTCAATCACTAGACAATATAAGTTAGGGGTTTCTTGATTCCACAATAAAGGATCCACCACTTCAATCGCCGCCTGAGGGCCTAACTTGTACTGTGAGACTCTTTCTCCCTGAAAATAGAGATGACTTTTAAAAGAAGCGGCCGTTTCAACTGACATCGCCACATCGATAAACCAGTTATCACCTTTTGAAAAAGGGGTAATCTTTAAATCATTAATCTCTCCTTCTTCCACTATGCTGACATCTCTCATGATTCCCGACAACCACCACATATCTTGGTCCTCTAAATAACTACCAACCGACCATTTACTCACTCTAACGGCTAATTCATTTTCTCCTTCTTTTAACATCTCAGAAATGTCAAATTCGGTCATTAAACGACTGCCTTGACCTTTGCCAAGATACTGCTGATTGAGCCAAACCTCAAACGTCGATTCAACACCATCAAATCGCAGTATTTGCTGGTCTAGTTGTTTATTATAAGAAAATTTACGATAGTAAAGCCCTGTGGGATTCTCATATGGCACATAAGGCGGATCTACAGGAAAAGGATAATCAATATTGGCATAAATCGGCTGACCATAGCCGGCAAATTCCAGCTGACTTGGCACCTGAATCTTGTCCCATTCAAGTGAGTTGTAGGCCCCTTGAATAAACGCATCCGGGGTATCTTGGGGGCTCTTTAAGAATAAAAACTGCCACTCCCCAGCTAGTGTTGTGTAGTAGTCAGACTGCTCCTCATTATAAGCTAAGGCACTAGCCAAATTTTGATAATAATTAAAACGACTTCTCAACGGCATATTCCGTTCTCTCATGTCAGCGACACTCCTTTTCGACTTAACTTCTACCTCTGATATTGCTTAAGCTCTGTCTCAATGCGATCTTTAGCCACTGAGATTAAGCGATAACCTCGTGGTAAAACACCATAACAATTGTAACCGGAGACATTTCCATAAACACACTTAATCCCCAAAAAAGCGCCTTCAAAGTTATTATCGTGATCATGGCCACAAAAAATATGAGTCACATGCTGATTAAAGACCAACCTCGAAAATAAGCCCGTGTTTAGCTTAGGCGCTGCAATTCGCGGATTTTGTTCCCAAAAATAGCCGTCAACGATCTGCTCAGCGGCCTGTTCATATTCAGGTAAGGGAATATGCATAAACGCAAGATCTCGTGTCACCCCGTATTTCTGACGATACTGACTGAAAGTTTTTTCATACCAATCAATTTGTTCCGCTGATACCCAATCGTAACTGTCAAAGTCCATGGGAGCCATCGCCCCTGTGTCAAAAACATACAGCACATTGGTCAACACTTCTCCCTTAAACAATTCAACCGTAAAAGCCTCACGATCTCGGGGGTCGATAAAAACAAACTGTTTTTCCGCTAAATTTTTGATCCTCAGCTCCATCGCTCTTAATTCCTGGCGCGTGATCCCCTCCTCTGAATCATGATTCCCATACGTAACAACAACCGGAATATCAAACCTATTTAATACCTCGATTAAGGCATAATAAGCTTTCTCTGGCTGTGTCACTCCTTCTGACCAGATTTGATCACCTGTCAAACAAATTAAATCCGGCTGCTCCAAGACCAAGCTTTCTTCAATTTTGCGCAAACTTTTCTGATCCTCCTCATTAAAGGGCGTGGCTCCCAAATGAATATCAGTTAATTGTAAAATTTTGAGACTGTCTGTTCCATAAATCATTCAACATACTCCTCTACTATTTGACCTAATTGTACATACTATAACGTTACCAAAATGGCAAAAGAAAGACAATTCCCCCAGTGACAATTTTTGCCAAGTCCGTTATGTCAAAAGATTATATAGTCAATTTGATCCCCCAAAGACCTACTCGTGTCTAACATACCGATAAAAAAAAGACAACCCTTCTTAGAGGCTGCTGAAAAACGAATAGGTTTCTTTCGTTTTTATCTTTAGAGATAAAATAATAAGGGTCCAATCTCTGATTTTGGGATTGGACCCTTATTTTATTCTCTTTTATTCATTCATCAGGGTCATGATTCTTTTTAAATTCGTTACAAACAACGTCGTGGCTGCCTGAACGGTCATGCCAAATAGACCATCACTTTGACTGGTCGCGTATCCATGCCGGTTTTTTATCTCACTATTTTTCGCTTCAATCATATAGCGATTTTTAGCTAATTCTTTGAATTCTTCTGTATTTTCAAACTCAATTTGTTCTTGATGTA
>NZ_JAEEGA010000012.1 GCF_017829975.1 Vagococcus allomyrinae
GATACACGCTTCCTTCAGCTACATTCTCGCGAATGCCACCTTGCGTTTCTCTAGCGATTGGTCGATGTGTACCCTCGCAGTGGACTTTCACCACCTAGTTAGTCGCCATGCCTGGCGCACACATAAAAAGAACCTTGTAAAAGGTTCTCCGCTTTAAATTTTTTTCACAAATTCAGATTTTAATTTCATTAAACCAAAACTACCAATACGACACTCAATATTATGATCCGCATTATCTTGTGGATCAATCAAGCGAATATTTTTTACTGTTGTCCCTTGTTTAATAGCTGTTGAACTTCCTTTAACTTTTAAATCCTTTACGACCGTAATCGTATCGCCATCTGCCAGAACATTGCCATTGACATCCTTGACAATCAAGCCAACCTCTTCTTCCGCAGGTTCTTCACCAGACCATTCGTAAGCACACTCTGGACAGATATACAAACCTCGATCTTCATACGCATAGCTTGATTGACATTTAGGACAATTTGGTATTGACATTTTTTTTGCTCCTATTCATAATTCATTTTTACTAGAGATAGCGTATCATATTATCGTAAAAATGCAAAATCCTTCCGTAAAATAATATTTTTTTTCATTTTCCCTCTAAAAAAGATGCCTTTATTTCATCATCAATTACCGCTATCTTTTTTCCTGGAGCCGCTATTCTCAAAAAAACAAGGGCGAGAATAAAAAATAAAAAAACACCGTAATAAAACCTTTTTTGTATAACATGGCTCTTTCAAATCTAGTTATATAACAAAACCTTTAATAGCATAAAAAAATATTGTACAAAATAGCGTCTGTCAGCTTAAAAAGTCACTGAAAATCGTTCGTTATACACTCTTTTTAAACGAAAGAACTAAGATAAATTGTCGTTCATTTAAAGATTAATATTAACATTTCCCCCTTAAATAATGTTATACTTAAAAAGTACGTGCTAATTAACCTCAGTCTCTGGTGAAAAAGAACTGTTCCATTCCATTCTTTTCACCTAAATATTTTACCTGAGAACACTCACTTCCTGAGTCTATTTTTAATTAAATAACAGGATAGCATACAATTCCAAGGAGGATACCATGAGAGAATTACTTGACTCATCAACAAAAAGACGACTGGAAATCTTAGAGCAACTTAATCGTTCATCTGATTGGATTAGCTCAAATGAACTTGCAAATACCAATAAAGCATCTCTGCGAACGATCAACAGTGATGTTCATTTCTTAAAAGAAAATTGGTTTCCCCATCTAATTATCGAAACGTCAAAGAAAAACGGCGTTCGTTTAAGTACCCCACCGAGTAGTCATGCCTCAGTGGTATATAACAATGTAATTGAAAATTCAGAAGCATTTCAGTTACTTGAAAAGATATTTTTCAATCCAGATATTAACATTGAGGACTGGGAAGAAGAAATGTTCATCAGCGAGTCCTCTCTATACCGTATCTCGAATCAATTGACAAACTCACTGTCACATTATGATTTAGTGCTACAAAAAAGACCATGCCGCGTTGCCAACGAAAATGAATTGTATGTTCGTTATTTCTACACTACCTTCTTTTCAGAAGTTTATGGAATTCATGATTGGCCTTTCGCTGTCGATCGCCGTAAAACAGTCTTTATGGCCAAAGATATTTTTGAAAAATCCGGGTATCAAGTTGACGAAACCATGCATCTTAATCTGGCTTACGTCTTAGCTGTCAGTTTAGAACGAATTAGCCAAGGTTTTTATACAACCATCACGCATCCTGAACGCATTACAGAACGGCACAGAGCACCCTTTTACTTGGCCGAAGATCAAATCAATGAGATAATCACCGTCCTTGATTTAACCCTTAATGACCAAGTACTGGATGATTTAATTAATTCAATCTATTTCATCAAAGCCTTAATGATTGATCAAATTGACATCCACTCGTTAAAAGATAAGCTTGCTCAATTTTTAGAATTGATCAAAGATGCTCTTGATTTAGAAATCGATGATCATAGTCGCTTGAATATAAAAAACGTCTTAACCTTTACCTATTTGGAACATCTGACCTACCCCTTTGATGATTTTATCTTATTCGATCGTTACGAATTTAATGGGACAGCGATCCGCAATAATTTTCCCGCCTTTACTAAAGTCGTGGAAAAGGGCTTAAAAGACATGGAAGAAGAAATGAACTTCCCTTGGTTAAGTCGCTTTAAAAACAAAGTCATTTACTGGATTATGGTCAAGTGGAAAAGATTACCAACCATTCTTGAAAACAAAAAAGAAAAAGCCAACTTAATGGTCTTTAGCGATTTAGGTGAAGAACACGCCAACCTGTTAGCTGAGATGATCATCAAAAACTTCGGAACAAAAGTTAAGATCAGTGTTTATCAAGGCTCCATTATTTTCTTGGAAGACGAAGACCGTAGTCAATTAGACGGATATGACTATTATGTCACAACTTTTTTTGAGGAGATTATCCCCGCTGATAAGATTATTGTCGTTGATGCCATTCCATCTGATCAAGATTGGGCTAAAATCCGTCGCGCGATAAACAAAATAAATAAAATTGACCCAGCAGTCTTAGATTACTTAAAAGCTAACACCTAGTCTGGAGAAGGAGCTGTTCTCTTGCAACTACTACCAAAGGAGCTAACCTTTGTAAATGCCATTTTGATCAATATCTCTGTTATTATTAGCACAATATTGTCTTACTATTTTGTTTCCTTGCATTTAGAAACCAAAAAAAATCGGACAAACCTCTCCTTTGTCTCTGGCGTCTTTTTTTCTAGACAAACAATTGGAACCAACTTAGTGACTGGTCTTGCTCTCGGTGTCATTAGCTTTGTACTATCCATCAACCGCATCCCTTTATTTGGTGAGAGCAACGGCGTAGACATGCGTTATGTTATGATATTCTTTGCGGTTATTTACGGATCGGATGTTCTAGGTATTATTACGTCCGTCACGCTGATTGCCTTAAAATACTTTAGCTACGTCAATGCCATGCCAGCCATAACGTTCAATGAATACTTCAATAACTTAGTATTTACTGTGCTGCTATTAGCCCTTTGTATTTTTATGCGTCATAAAAAAATACCCATCTGGCCAGCAAATTTTCTGTTCCTTTTTGTTTTTATGTCACTGCGGCTATTCCTGTTTTCCTTTTATTTCGCACCTTTTTTCCAATTGCGCAAACTCACTGAATTTGCGGTCTACTTGATCTTGTACTCGATTATTTTTATTGCGACGACGTTCATCATCAACGCAGCAGTCTCGGCTTCCCAATCAGTTCATGTCTATCGAACAGCCGCGATCTACGATGGGTTAACTGGCGTTTACAACAAGGAATCCTTTCATTTCTTTCTCGACTATGTTGCCAATAACATCACCAAGAAGGAAGCTGGAAATCTTTCCTTAGCAGTGATTGATGTGGACAATTTTAAGCAAGTAAACGATAATTTTGGGCACCCCGTAGGAGACTTAGCCCTTAAACATATTGCCAAAATATTGAGCCAAGAACAAATCCAGTATCGCCATTATATTTGTCGCATAGGGGGCGATGAATTTGCCATTATTCACAACGAACCCCCTCAAGAAGCAGAAGCTTTTTTCAGGCAAATTTTCAAAAATCTAGAGCAGTCTCCTTTCATGTTCGAAGATACCCCGATTCATTTAGAGATATCGGCTGGCTTAACCCACTTTCAAATCGATCAGAACTTTAACATGGAACAAGCCTTTCAAGAAGCAGACGAGGCCCTCTATCGCGCTAAAAATAGTGGGAAAAAGCAATTAGTTGTCACCTATAGTGTCACTAACCAACCAGCTGAAGCATAACCTTACTTGAACGTCTGTCGAAAAACGGCACAAACTGTCAGCCCTTTTTTCCCTAGCTGTTCACAGGGGGTGTTGACACTGATGGATCTGCTAAGCAGGTCTGACCCAAAAAGGAAGCTGCTAAGCAGCTTCCTTTTTTTCTTATCTCTCTTGCGTATATTTGTAAGCCGTTCCTAAGGAGATGTTACATTCCTCAGCAATTTGTCTCAATGTATACTTATTGTTATTATATAAAAATTGAATCCGTTCGATGGTTTCTTCAGAAATTCTCGGACGGCCACCAATACGGCCATTACGACGAGCCTCTTCCAAACCTCGAGATGTTCTTTGGCGAATAATCGCTTTTTCCATTTGAGCTAAACTAGTGATCATCGAAGTGAATACAGCATTATCCAACCCTGCTAGCGCCTCATCTTTTTCTAAGACAATTAGCTCAATGCCTTTTTCAACTAGCGTTGCAATAAAATCGGCTAATTGAATAATTGATTTGCCAAGACAGACTAACTCAAAGACAATCAATTGATCCCCTGAAGACATTTCTTCAACAGCTTTTTCTAATTCAACATGAGGGTGCGCCACGTTTTGTTGACCATCTGTTTCTAAAACAATCCGGTCGCAACCGTATTTCCCCAGTCCCTCTAATTGAGATGATAAATAGCCTTTATCCTCACTTGTATAAGCATATCCAATAATTTCCATCATAAATTCCCCCTGCATTTTATTAAGTTAACGTTTTTTAAAAACAGACGTTTTAATTCCCCTTACTACATTACCTAGTATAGCGGTAAGGCAATGGGAAATACTATGCCACTCTTTGCATATGATTATGTAATATCTGAAAATATGGGACTTTAAATAAACGAATGACCTTTTATAGAGGGCTTTCGTTATTTTTTCTCAATATTTTCACAATGATATGCATTATTTGACACAAGCCAACTTTCCTTTAATATGTCAAAATTAACTGGACTTACTTACTATTTTTTAGTAAAATAAAACTGGTTCAAACAACCAGAATGTGAGGAAAACAATGACAAAACTTTTAGCTATTAAAGCACATCCATTAACGCCAAGAGAATCAAACTCAATGAAAGCTCTTGAACAATTTATTATTGCCTATGAAAAAAATAACGGTGAAGACACTGTTGAAATATTAGACGTATTTGAATCGGATATTCCTGAAATTGATAATACGCTTTTATCAGCATGGGGCTTATTGCGGACAGGAACTGACTTTGCTGACTTATCTGAAGGGCAGCAATCATCCGTCTCTCGTTTTAATGATCTGACTGACCAATTCTTAGCCGCTGACAAAATCGTTATCGCAAATGCTTTATGGAACTTAAGTGTGCCGACACGTCTGAAAGCTTGGATTGATACCGTTAACGTCGCAGGGAAAACATTTAAGTACACTGAAACAGGTCCCGTTCCATTAACGGAAGGAAAGAAAGTTTTGCACATCCAGTCGAATGGCGGAGAATATAATGGCAATGACTTTGCTTCTCAATACGTTAAAGGCATTATGAATTTCGTAGGGGTTCAAGATTATCATCAGCTATTTATTGAAGGCGTTGATCATCACCCAGAACGTGGCGAAGAAATTTTACAAACTGCTTTAGATAGTGCCGCTGCGCTTGGCGCGTCATTCTAGCTCCACTCAAAAAAGAACCTCTCTACCCATGTAGAGAGGTTCTTTGGCTAATTTTTAAATGAATGAATCGGGGCTGGGATACGGCCACCTCGTAAAATAAAATCAGTAGAACCATACTTATTAACTGCCATGACTGGCGCTCGACCAAGTAACCCGCCAAACTCGACCATCTCACCCACTTTTTTACCCGCTGCTGGAATCAATCGAACGGCTGTGGTCTTATTATTTATGACACCGATGGCTGCCTCATCAGCAATCATCGCAGCAATCGTCTCAGCACTGGTTTCCCCAGGGACAGCAATCATATCCAAGCCAACTGAGCAGATTGCTGTCATCGCCTCCAATTTTTCCAGATTCAAAGCGCCATTATTAACCGCCTCGATCATGCCAATGTCTTCCGATACCGGGATAAAGGCTCCCGACAAACCACCAACATGACCACATGCCATAACCCCACCCTTTTTGACGGCGTCATTTAATAGAGCTAACGCAGCCGTTGTGCCGTGAGTCCCAACTGATTCCAGACCCATTTCTTCCAGTATATGAGCAACGGAATCACCTACAGCCGGTGTAGGAGCTAAAGATAAATCAACAATGCCAAACGGAACATCCAACGCTTTAGAAGCCAGTTGCCCCACTAGTTGGCCAGTACGGGTAATTTTGAAAGCTGTTTTCTTAATCGTCTCAGCCACTTCGTCAAAACTTTCTCCACGGACTTTCTCCAAAGCACGCTTAACCACCCCAGGGCCACTAACCCCAACATTTATGACACAATCCCCTTCACCAACGCCATGAAAGGCTCCGGCCATAAAAGGATTATCCTCAACTGCATTGGCAAAAACCACTAATTTGGCACATCCTAAATCTGACAAAGCAGCCGTTTCCTTGATCACATACCCCATCTGACGGACTGCATCCATGTTAATGCCAGACTTGGTACAACCAATATTGACTGAAGCACAAACACGTTCTGTTTCCGCTAATGCTTGAGGGATTGAGTTCATCAACACATCATCGCCAGCAGAATAGCCCTTTTGGACTAAGGCTGAAAACCCACCAATAAAATTCACGCCAACCGCTTTAGCCGCTTCATCCAAGGTCTTAGCATAAGCCACATAATTGCTTTCACCTGATGCAGCCGCCACCATGGCAATCGGCGTCACTGAAATACGCTTGTTAATGATCGGAATGCCGTATTCCTTTTCAATGTCTTCAGCTACTGCCACTAAATTAGCTGCTTTTGTCGTGATTTTACGGTAAATATTCTGTCGTGTTTTTTCACCATCGCCATCAATACAATCCAAGAGAGAAATTCCCATCGTAATTGTGCGAATATCCAGTTTCTCTTCTTCAATCATGCGAATTGTTTCTAATATTTGATTGACTTCCATTTCCTATCAGCGCTCCTCGACTTATAATTTATGCATAGTGTTAAAAATCTCTTCTCGTTGAACACTTATTTTAACGGCTAGTTTTTCCCCTAACCCGTTAAGCTTTTCTTGAACCTCACTAAAACTTGACGAGACACCTGCTAAATCAATCATCATCATCATGGTGAAATTAGTCCCCATAATCGTTTGCGAAACGTCTAAAATATTGATATTCTCTGCCATTAATTCCTGGCTCACATGAGCGATAATGCCCACTTTATCTTTTCCAATTACTGTTAAAATTGCTTTCATAACGACCTCCATCTTTTTTCTAATCATTGTATCACAACTTTATCACCAAATCTTCACTTCTAGTGAATTATTCTTGAAAGATTTCAGAAATATCAGGATTATTCTCCCCAGAAACAATATTTAATAACAAAAATCTGACTTAATGAAAATTCCCTAAAGAATCTCTCCCACTCAAAATAACGATATGAAATCTGGTTCCATTAAAAATAATGTACCATATTCGTTTCTGATACACAACTAAATTCACTAACAATAGCCAACTAAGCACCACCTTCATTTGTCTTTGACTGTCCCTTTCAAATAATCCATAAAAAAAAAGAATAAAATACTAATAAACACGAACGATGTTTTAATATCTCATCACTTTTCTACTTCTTCTAAACACGACTTAAGACTGAGGACAGACCGTCCATTATTGTCTATAGTTAATAACTAAGAATAGCAAAAAAACAATTTCATTTGTCACCAAAGGAGGAACTACAATGGCATCCACTCATGGCTCGCAATCAATTTACCTCATCTCAAAACGAAAAAAAGAGCAGGCGATGCCTGCCTCTCAAAGAAACTACCAATCAATTGATCTAATGAAATATATAGCCGCATTGATGGTGATTGGCGTCCATACCAAACTGTTTATGCCGTTTAGCCAGCTACTCAATTTTGCCTTTGCTAATGTCTTAGCACGTATTGCCGTTCCTTTCTTTTTCATCACATCTGCCTATTTTCTCAAGCGGGGAATTGAACACAAAACCAACTATTTGCAACACTACTTACTGTCACTTCTCAAAGGTTACTTAATCTGGAGCGTCCTCTATTTACCTGTCGGCATTAATTGGATTGCAGACAATTACGACTTACCTTTCTATCTATATCCTGTCGCTTTAATCGTCGGCCTATTCTACGTCGGTACCTATTACCACCTTTGGTACATTCCCGCGCTGATCATCGCGATATTAATCGTCCATTGGCTATTAAAAAAGACCAACTATCCGACACTATTTGCAGCTGCCATCCTCCTTTACGGATTCGGTTCTCTGGAAACCTATTATGGGCTTATTACTAACCCAACCTTATTAGCTATCGTCAACCGCTATATGGCACTCTTTATCACCACTCGAAATGGTTTATTTTACGGATCAATCTTCGTAGCAATCGGTTTCTTTTTATGGGACTACCAAGATAAACTGCAAAAAATCCCCTATACAAAAGGATTAGTCGTTTCAATTGGCTTACTCATGATCGAAGCATGCTTTATTTTCGATAAAACACGATTAGACATGAACTTTTTACTTAGTCTGGTTCCTTTGTCCTTTTTCCTCTTTATCTTTTTAAAAGAAACACTCATTGGATTTACCTTTAATTCCAATCGACTGCGTGACTATGCTAAATATTATTATTTCACTCACGCTTTTTTCCTGGTCCTAATACCATCGTTAGCTCAGCTAATTGACTGCCAACAACTTTGGGACAGTCAGGGACTTCTGCGCTTTGGTTTAACACTCTTAAGCACCCACCTGGCTTGCCTGTTGCTCATTCACTTAAAACAACAAACAACACTCCCTTGGAAGCTTTCTGCTCTTCTGAGACACCTGTGATACCACAGACAAAAGAGACTTTCAAAAATGGCACTTTGAAAGTCTCCTTGCGTTTATTTGACAACCGTCACAACTTGTTTATTCAACAAATAAGGACGTAAATAACCAACGGTATTAGATAAGGGCAAGAGATCATCGCTTAAACTAATGCCAAGAACGTTAATCACATAATCCCTTCTTATTTTTATTCTTTCCCAGACCTCTGGATAGCTTGTCGCTAATTCATCCCTTAACTCCTGATCACCGATAGCCACACATTCTTCCATACTAGCGCCAGCATACCCAGGAACACTTGGGATGATATCAACTTGGAATAGCATACCGCTTTTTAATAAAATCTGAGACGCTGGGTAAATCGGACTTCCCAACCACTCTTCGTCCGCTACAAAATGACCTGGATTTAACGTCCAACCATAGCGACTCTTAGGCAATACCCCTTCGATTGCATCGTACAATTGTCCGCCAGATACACCCACTTTAGCTGTTTCCAACCAAGTGACCACCGCTTGAGTATAAGGAAAAACTACCCTTTCCAAATAATCCTGTTCCCCCTCTGGCAAATCAGTTTGATGTTTAGCCACATAACCAGCTCGACTGGATAGCCCACCTTTAAAGGCCGTTGTTAAGGATACTTTATCACCTAACTGTAACTGTTTATGGGTCGGATAGAGATTAGCCTTTTCAAAACGCTGACCAGTGGCAGCAATTGTCACAACCGTGTGAATTTGACCTTCAGCCGAAAGCAACGCTCCCAACTCTGTTTCCCTTTTACCAACTTGAACAGCATTTAACGTCTCTAACATGCAAGTTGAAGCCAGATTAGCACCATACTCATAATGAGCCAATTCATTTGAATTGGCCACTGTTCGTGCACCGATATCCTCACCAATAAATACCTCTGTTCCGTTGACGAGGACCCCTTCCCCAGAAACGGTTTTTTCCAAAGCCCTGACCACATAATGAGGCAAGTCAAACATTTGCTGATTGCTCTGTAACGAACTTTTAAACAATTTCCAGCCAACAACACCAACTTTGGACGCCTGCGCCATTCCGACTTCTTTAAAAACCTCTTCTAGCAGTCGTTCTCCCTCCATCGGTTGATTTGGTAACGAAAAATACGGCACGTGAATCACAGTATTTGCCAAACGGGCATGACCAGCCATCTTAACATTTTCATTCCCTAATAATAGATAGGCTTGACCATCTGCTTTTAAGACTAGCAACGCTTCTTCAAAACGAGGAATAAAGCCCGTTAAATACTCAAAGTTAGCACCATGCTCCTTATCCGCATAAACAACAATCAGCTCCAATTGATTGTCAGCCATCCCCTTTAACACTTTTTTCAACCGTTTAGCCATTGTCTCATCTGACAAGGCTACCTGATCCACATTAGAAAACACCTGTGGCTCTGGTACTAAAGACATTTCAACTTTCATATTATCTCTCCTCACTAATGATTAAATCCACATTATTATTCGCCAGCGCCTTACAAAAATGGCTATCTGGTTGTCTATCCGTGATCAACACGTCAATTTCTTCTAGCCCACATATTTTAAAAAATCCCTTTGTATCCATTTTAGTATGATCTGCCAATGCGACAACTTTCCGTCCCTGTTTAACCATGGTCCGTTTAACAAAGCCCTCTTCTTCCGTATGAATAAACACACCTTTCGCCGAAATAGCAAAAATACCTAATAGGGTAATATCCGCTCGATATTGAGATAATTTCTCAATTGTTTCAGACCCATAAAGGAATAATTGCTCATCGTGTAGATGACCCCCAACGACTTTGACCCGTTTATTCTGCTGTTGTGAAAACAGCAACGCATGGGTTAAAGAATTAGTGATTGGCTGAATGTTTTTAGCCTTTACTAAAGGAATGATTGCCTCTACTGTCGTCGAGGAATCAAAAATCACTGTCGCGTCATTCTCAATAAGCGTCTCCGCCGCTCGAGCCAATTTTTCTTTGACTTCTTGAAGCGACGTTGAGCGATGGGAATAGTCAAAAATCAACGCCTCACGCGTCGCTAACATAGCGCCACCATGAATCCGTTTGATGATCTCTTTATTTTCCAATTTGATCAAATCACGACGAATGGTGTCCTTGGACACCTTCAACTCTTGAGCTAAATAATCAATCGTGGCCTGATTTTTCGTCTCAATTATTTGAGTTATCTTCGCAAGTCTTTCTTCTATTAACAATCTATCAACTCCTAAAATCATCATATCACGAGATTTCTCCCTTTGCAATAAAAAGCATTTTTAAAAATAAATAAAATTGATAAACGCAATAAATTGCAGATGTGATAATTACTATTTTATCTCTCTCAGTTATGTGATTAAACAACTAATTGAGGGACCAACTTAAACTAAAATTATCCCTTCATTTTTAGTCCAACTTGCAATTTATTGGGATTCACTCTTATCTTCTCAGCAAAACTCCGTTATAATAAAAGAAAAAAAGAAAAGGAGAAAAAACCATGACCAATTCCTTTGCTGCTGAAATCAAAGCCTATACTAAAACAGACTCATTTAAATTGCTAAGCCAACTAGAAGATTTTACCGAGGTAGAAAGTCTTCCTGGAGAAACAATCATCGAATATTTAACGATGTTCACCAACGTCCTGTCCGACGTCGAAAAAAAATCCTTAAAAAAATGGGATAGCAAAAGCACAACCAAGGTGTTAACGCACTGGTTACCTAAGCACGCTGACTTACCCACTTTTGAAGTTCCCCTCTTTTTAGTCACGCTTAATTCGTTTATCGTCTTCTTGGACGAGAAACAAGCCATCAGCAATGCCTCTTCTTTATTGATGACTGTTGCAAAAGCCAGTCCATTAATGTTAGCTCGATCAGAAGATGAGGCCTTTTGGAGTCCTCAAAAAAGAGCGGAAATTAAAGAATTTATCGATTTTTTAGATGAGGAAATAGACGAACTATTCGGCGGGGAGTTTGACCTGTTGGATGGCTTTATTGATGAAAACACGTTGCCAAACACTCCTCAAAAACGCAATAATGTCATACCTCTCACAAAGGATTCCAAGCAACACAATCTGTGCTTTTGTGGAAGTGGGAAAAAATACGAAGATTGTCACGGAAAAGGTTTACCTTTCTAATCAAACAAAAAACGTGTGAAGTCGTTTGTTAGACTTCACACGTTTTGATCATACATAACATTAGGACTCTTTAAGACAAATAGCTGAAAATTGACTGATGACTTTAGCGATCTTTAAACGGGGGTTGACTTCCTCTAGAACTTCAATAAAGTAATCAGGAATGGCGTCTTGCCCATTAAGCCCTCCTGCAATTCCCCCTAGCATCGAAGCGATCGTATCCGTGTCGCCGCCAACGTTAACTGCTGCAAAGATCCCAGCCATCGTCGCGCCCTTCGTTCCCATTAAAAGACTAAAGACAGCTGGAATTGACTCCTGGACATAAAAATTAGTGCCAATTTGATTAGCAGTTACGCTCAACAACTCTTCAAATCCTTGGGCATTACGACCAATTAGTTCAGCTTGCTTAATCTTAAAAGCAATATCCGGCCCAACCGAAATATGCTCTTTTGCTTCCCCGTATAATCGTCCCTCTTTAGCTCCCCAGATCGCAGCTTCTACCACTGATTCTAAAGTCGCCGTCTCTAATTGGGCTTCCGTTGCCCCACAACAAATAGCTGCCGCTGCTGATAGTGCGTTACTGTTAAAATGAGTTGGTTTACACATCGCAATTGTATAGGCCAAGGCTTTCTGACGATCGCCCCTAGCCAAGAGTGCCAAAGGAATAGTTTTCATGGCGCCGCCATTTGTTGCCAAGCTATTATAATTAATCAGACCAAAAGGGTCCACATCTGTCGGCAATCCTTGCTTCATGTTCTCGATTGCCCCACGAGTGGTTGGTCCGGCAAACTTGTCAAAATAATAAGGATCCTCTCCCCAAGCCATGATCGCTTCTCTAGCAATTGTTTCATTAAATTCACCGTTGCTAGCAACAATCGCTTCCATCAAATAATACGACATGCTGAAATCATCAGTAACCGTACCAGCAGGATAATCACGGGCAAACGTGTCTTGAGGAGCCTTTCGATAATCTTTAACCAGCCCATCGAAAGTGGCAATAATCTGCTCAGTACTCCGCAATTCAGTTGGCGCTCCTAAAGCATCACCAATCGCCGCGCCATATAAGGCCCCTAATATTTTGTCTTTTTTCATTTATTCTCAGCTCACTTTTAGTTTATTTTGTTGATCCATCACATTTAAAAAGAGATACCACATAGCTGTCAAGATAACCAATAACACGAATTGTAGCAGTGCGCCTCGAATCGAATTAGTGACGATCGCGCCACTAACCACCAATGGCATTGTATAGGGCAAGGCCACGCCTGTTGTCAAAGGGACTAGCCCCCAAGCCATACTAAAATAAGAAATTACCGTCGTGATAATCGGCGTAGCAATTAAGGGAATAAACATAATCGGGTTTAGCATAATTGGCAATCCGAAAATCAAGGGTTCATAGACACCAAAAATCCCCGGTGCTAACGCTATTTTTCCTAGATCCCGCCAATCGGATCGATTCTTGAAAAAGAACAATAAAGAAATCAATACAGGCAGTGACAGATAACCGCCATTCAAAACAAAAAAATCAGTAAATTGTCCCGTTACAATATGAGGCAAGGACTCCCCTGCTTGGAATGCCTGCAGATTCGCAAAAGACTGAGTATTCCAGATCGGTACCATCACACTACCAACAATCACATGACCATGTAAACCGAAAAACCAAAACAAATTGACCAGTACGCCAACAATAATCGTCGCTGGAAGAGAGGTTCCTAATGACGTAAGGGGTTTTTGCAACATTTGATAGATCAGATTATTAACCGTTTCAAAACTAGTCCCTTGGAAAATCATGCGGATAACAAAAGCCACTAACAAGGCAACAGCAATCGGAACAAAGGAAAAGAAGGAATCCGAGACTAACTTTGGCACACTGCTGGGCATCTTTATTGTCCAATTATGTTGAATCGCATAGCGATAAATTTCCGTCCCTAAGATCGAAACAAGAATCGCTGAGAACATGCCGATGGCGCCAATTTCGGACAAAGGTAAAACATTTAAGACAGTCTCCCCAGAATCAGTTAGGGTCGAGGTTGGTGTGATCATAATAAATGATAGTAAGCCAACCAACGCCCCATAGATAGGATTCACTTTGTAATGATTAGACAAACTATAGCCAATCCCGGCTGCCACAATAAACGAGATAACTCCCATCGTTAAACTAAATGTCGGCGATACAAACTGTTGAAACTGAGCTATCTTCGCCTCTCCAAACATATTTGGTAAGAAAGGAAGATTCGCAATAGCGGTAAAGATTGAACTAAAAATCGTAAATGGCAACGAGATTAAAAAGGCATCCTTGATCGCAACAAGATACTTATTTTTGCTAAAGACATCTGCAAAGGGCAATAGGTATTTCTCTAAAAACGCAGTGATTTTTTCCATGATCATTCTCCTTCAGTTTAGTCGAAAGCACTTTCATCTATATTAAAACACATTTACCATTTGGAATCAACCAAAAATTAAATTGGTACGTTCCAGAATTTGAAATCAAACAACTTTTACGATATACTTAACAAGCAAGCAACTAAAACATTGCGAAGGAGACAACGATGAGTGCTCTTACATTACACGAAAATATCACCCAAAAATTACAACACAACATATTAACGAATCACTATCCCGAGGGAAAACTGCCCAATGAACGGGAATTAAGTGAGGAATTTAAAGTAAGTCGTAGCACTATGAAAAAAGCGATTGACTCTTTGGTGGAAGATGGACTGCTTTTCAGAAAAGCCCGCTCTGGTACGTTTGTCAATCGCCTATTCAAGAAAAATTTCGCTGACTACAGCCATCAAAAAGAAGGTCCCATCGGATTAACACGATCATTTTCAGATCGAAGCCAAAAAATAGATTCTCACATTTTGTCGTTCGAAGCGATTTTACCACCTGAGGATGTCAGACACTCATTGCTACTATCTGAGACTGACTTTACTTTTCATTTTAAGCGGGTGCGAATAATAGACGATGTTCCGGTCTCCATTGAAACAGGCTATATTCCGATTCAACTGTTTCCAGCCCTTTCCAAAGACATCGTCAATGAATCCATTTATCAGTACGCCTCAGAAGAAATGGGCATCTCTCTCGCTAATTCCTACATATCGATTTTTTCTGAACCCTCGACTGAGGAAGACCAGCGGGAATTAGGCTTAACTAGCAACCAACCTGTCACGGTGACAGAAGAAATTGTCTTTACCGATACAGGTATACCTTTTGAATACACCATTGTCCGCAATCACTACAAAAAATTCACTTATACAACCTCTGCAAGCTCAAAGAAATTTTAAGCCATTTTTCAACACAAAAACCCTTAGACTAACTCTTTAGCCTAAGGGTTTTTGTCCACGATTCACTTGTATTCCGAATAATCCAACCTCGCTGAGATACTAGTCACCTAATCGCCTTATTTCTCCAGTAACTCAAGAACCTCCTGTAAGACCGCTTCACCATTTAGGGTCTCGTAATCCGCTTTGGCAATCAATTTATAGGGCACGGATTTGACCGTCAGGTAATCTTTTAAGCGTGCCACTTCAAACTGAGATTGCGGCCCGATCAACAAAGCATCCAACACTTGATTCTGAATAATCTGTTCCGCAATAATGGCCGGCGCTGAATAAATATGAAGGTTTAATTCTTGTTCATCTGCCAGCATTTGCATGTTTTTAACCAGTAACCCAGTTGTAATTCCCGCCGTACAAATCAACAACACAGTTTTATCTTCGGGTTTAACCATTTTTCCACCTCACATTATGAGATTTTTTTCTTTTTATTGTAAATATCTAACACTACTGCTAGTAGAAGAATTAGCCCTTTTATCGCTTGTTGCCAATCAACCCCAATCCCGAGAATGGACATACCATTATTCAACACACCCATTACTAATCCTCCAACAATCGCCCCCATGATAGTTCCAATACCACCAGACGTTGACGCCCCACCAAAATAAACAGCAGCCATCGCATCTAGTTCCATCGAGACGCCCGCTTGAGGTGTGGCCGCATTTAAGCGCGCAGCTAAAATTAAGCCAGCTAAAGCCGCCATAACTCCCATATTGACAAACACTAAAAAGGTTATTTTTTTCGTCTTAATTCCAGATAGTTCAGCCGCCTTGCGATTGCCACCAGTTGCATAAATTTGACGTCCCGGAACCGTTTTATTAGTTAAAAAGCCATAAACCGCCACAATTAGGCCAAGGAGAATCAAAATGATCGGGTAACCTTGATAAGACGCAAAAATATACGTCACGACCAAGACGACTAACGCCGTAAAAACAGCCTTGAAAATAAACCCATTCAGGGACTCAACCTCAAAAAGATTTTTCTGACGCTTATCACGAACCCGCCACTGACCAATAATCATAACAGCCGCTAAAAGTGCTCCCAGAATCATCGTCAAATAATGAAGATGATCCCCTCCGACAATATCAGGTAAATAGCCGGTTGAAATCTTTTGAAAAGCCGTCGGAAACGGCGCCAAGGATTGTCCCCCTAAGACGACTTGTGTCAGCCCACGAAACATTAACAAGCCGGCTAACGACACAATAAAGGCCGGAATTCCCACATAAGCAACCCAAAAGCCTTGCCAAGCGCCAATTACGCCACCCATCAATAGACAGATCGGCACGGCAAGCAACGGGCTCATGTGGTAGTTGACCATTAAAAAGCCTGCTATCGCACCGACAAAAGCCATCACTGAGCCAACAGACAAATCAACATGACCTAACAACACCACGAGCAACATGCCTGCTGACAAAACCAATATATGACTATTTTGAAGAACTAAGTTTGTGATATTTAAGGGTCGCCAAAAAATACCATCGGTCAATAATTGAAACGCCACTAATAAAAATACCAATATAATGACCATGCTGTACTTACTAAAAAGTTCCACAGCCTTCTCTTTAAGATTAATTTTCGTTCGTTTCTTCTCCTGTATTTGCTCCATTTATTTAGCACCTTCCTTTTCAGCTGTCATCATGCTCATCAACGTCTCTTGATTCGCATCTGCTCGCAGAACTTCCCCTGTCATTTGTCCTTCATTCATGGCATAAATCCGATCACACATCCCAATAATTTCTGGCAACTCCGAGGAAATAATACAAACCGCCTTGCCGGCAGCCGCCATTTCTTCAATGATCGTGTATATCTCATATTTAGCCCCAACGTCGATCCCTCGAGTTGGCTCATCTAAAAATAAAATATCAGGCTCAGTCATTAACCATTTCGCCAAAACAACTTTTTGCTGATTACCACCGCTTAAACTGCCGACATTTTGAAAAACCGAATTCGTTTTAGTTCGCATGCGTTTTCGATACTCCTCTGCCACAGTCACTTCCTTTTCCTTGTCTAACACCCCATTTTGGCTAATTTTGCTAAGACTAGCTAGAGTGGTATTCTCACGAATATCCATTAACAAATTTAAGCCGAGAGCTTTACGATCCTCAGAGACATAAGCCAGGCCATTTTCGATTGCTTGCGGCACATCTTTAACTGAAATCTCTTGCCCTGCTTTAAAGACTTGCCCCGAAATATTACTGCCATAAGAGTGACCAAATAAGCTCATGGCAAACTCAGTTCGCCCCGCCCCCATCAAACCGGCAATGCCCACAATTTCTCCTCGACGAATCGAAAAATTAATCTGACTGTTAACCAATCGCGAATGATCAATCGGGTGATGAACAGTCCAATCCTTCACTTCAAAGTAGGTCTCACCGATTGCTGGAAAACGTTCTGGATACCGATTGGTAAGCTCACGACCGACCATTCCACGAATGATCCGTTCTTCAGATAGCCCCTTATTTTCCAGCGTCTCGATCGTCTGCCCATCCCGTAAAATTGTGATCCGATCGGCCACACTGACAATCTCATTCAATTTGTGAGAAATAATGATCGACGTAATCCCCTGACGTTTAAACTCCTCGATTAGACCGAGTAGATTGGCACTTTCTTCCTCATTTAGTGCCGCAGTTGGTTCATCAAGAATCAGCAACTGAACCGATTTAGAAAAAGCTTTGGCGATTTCCACCAGTTGCTGCTGCCCAACCCCAATTTGCGAAACCAGCAAATTCGGATTAACCTTCAAGCCAACTGTTTTCAATAAATTCTCCGTCTTCTTTTCCGTCAAATTCCAATCGATGACACCACGGGTTGCTTGTTCATTTCCTAAAAAAATATTTTCTTTGACGGACAGATAAGGACTTAAGGCTAACTCCTGATGAATAATCACAATCCCCTTGGCTTCGCTATCGCGAATATCCTTAAATTGACAAACCTCACCATTGTAACGTATTTGCCCTTGATACTGATCATAAGCATACAGCCCGCTTAAAACATTCATCAACGTTGACTTACCAGCACCATTTTCACCACACAGAGCATGAACTTCCCCACGTTTGATTTGTAAATTAACATCATTTAACGCCCGTACGCCTGAAAATTCTTTCACAATCTGCTTCATCTCTAAAATATAATCAGCCATATTCCTCTCCTTTTACTTAATGGTCCGACCTTCAATTCTTAATACTTTAGTATTTTAGAAATTGATGAGATCGTAACGCAGTGGAGAGTCCTTTACGCATTTTTTTTAATGCTAGAGTTAAGGCTCTCCTTTTACTTAATGGTCCAATACTTCTGAGGTTCAAATCCTCCTATTTGAAAGGGCTGGATCGCCATTGCGTTCGCAGCCCCTTTTTAATCACCTTATTTTGCTAAGTCCGCTTCAGAATAATAATCTGTTTCAATTAGCTCTGCTTGATAATTCTCCTTATCCACTGAAACAGGATTAGCTAAATTAGTTGGCACAACTTTTTCACCGTTATCATAAGTTTCAGTGTCGTTGACAGGGACTTCTTTTTCATTGAGTATCGCTTCAATCATCTCAATCGTATTTTTTGCCAAGACACGGGTATCTTTAAAAATTGTTTGGGTCTGCTCCCCAGCGATGATCGATTTAATGCCTGCCACCGTCGCATCTTGACCAGTAGTCACTGGTAACGGTTTGTCGTCAGAACCATATCCAACGCCTTTAAGAGACGAAATAATCCCTAAACTAATTGGGTCATAAGGAGACAAAACGGCATCCAGCTTCTTATCCGAATAATTGGCGCTCAATAAGTTATCCATCCGCGCTTGGGCTGTTGAACCATCCCAGCGTAACGTGGCAATCTGGTTAAAATTTGTTTGCCCTGACGGAATCACCAGCTGCTTGCTGTCAATATAAGGTTGGAACACTGACATGACCCCATTGTAATTAATCAATGCGTTATTATCATCAGGTGAACCGCCAAATAGTTCAATATTAAACGGCCCTTTGCCACCTTTCAAATCCAGCTTCTCTTCAATATAAGACGCCTGTAAAACCCCAACACCAAAATTATCAAAGGTTGAATAATAATCAACATAAGGCGAATTCATCAATAAACGATCGTATGCAATGATCTTGATATCTTCTTTGTGGGCCTTATCTAAGACATCCGTAAGGGCTGAGCCATCAATTGAAGCAATGACAATAATATCCACTCCCTTGGTAATCATATTTTCAATTTGCGCCACCTGATTTTCTACTTTATCCTCACCGTATTGTAAGTCGGTTTTATACCCGAGTTTCTCTAACTCTTCTACCATATTATTGCCATCACCAATCCAGCGCTCAGCAGATTTCGTTGGCATGGCAATGCCGATATAACCCTTTGAATCGCCTTTACTGCCACCACCTCCGCCACTACAGGCAGTTAGTACCAGTCCTAGCCCTAAGGTCAACACTAAAGCCAGACCTCGTTTAAATCGATTGCTCATCTTTCATTCCCCCGTCAACTATTAGTTTTTTTACATCGTCTATCTTATTAACACCCTTAGAATAACAAGTATTAGCAACCGTTTCCATAGAGTTTATTTCGAAATAGCTTGAATTATTTATCAAACGGTTTCATTCTCCAAAAAAATCTTGACTTTTTTTTGAAAATCTTGATATTCTTTCGAATCAATCAATTCATTGTGAAAGCGGTTTTTAATGTGCCATGTTTTTGTTACAATGAAGCTGTCCCGAATGTTTCCCTACTCAAACACCGATTTATCATCATAAAGGATGTGACCCAATGAAGAAAAATAAAATATGGCTATTACTCATCTGCTGGTTTCTAACCACTCTCAGCGGCTGTTCCCCTAAAGAAGTCACGAGCCAAAATAACATCGTGATCGGCTTTTCCCAATCTGGGACAGAGAGTTCCTGGCGAAAAGCTCACACTAAGTCTATTTTAGACAGTTTGAAAAAAAACAACTATCAAGTTATCTACCGAAACGGCTTAATGGATCAGGAAAGGCAAATTCAAGACATTCGTTCCTTTATTGCCTATCGGGTTGATCTGATCGTCTTTACCCCACTGACTGAAGATGGCTGGGAGCCTGTCCTAAAAGAAGCCCAACGAGCGGGGATTGACGTTATGCTAGTCGATCGGGATATCGCCTCAGCTAGCAGTGACCTTTACCTCTCGCATATCGGGCCTAGTTTTAAAGCCGAAGGAAATCGTGCTGGTATTTATGTCAACAACTACTTTAAAGAACAACCTGACCGAGAAATTAACGTCTTGGAACTAAGTGGACTAACAAACGCTTCTCCGACAACCTTACGGAGCGATGGCTTTCGCGAAGCCATTGGGCGCGAACAAAACATCACCATTAGCCAAACCGTCTATGGCGACTACACTCGCAATAAAGGCAAAGAAGTCATTCGCGAATTAATCACTAACAATCAACTAGCAACGATCGACGTCTTGTACAGTCATAACGACGAGATGACCTTAGGCGCTTTAGATGCCTTAAAAGACACGGATATTCAACCAGGAAAAGACCTAATCATCGTCACCATCGATGGACAGGAAAACATCATTAAAGAGCTACGGGCTGGCAATGTTAATTGCGTAGTTGAATGCAATCCCCAAGCTGGGTATTATGTGGCTCGAGCGATTGAACGCCGCTTAGACAGCGACCATAAACAAATTCCTCATGAAATCTATATGCCCGAAACGGTTTTTTCCGATCAAGGTGACCTTGATATGATCCCCACACGAAACTATTAAGAAAGGAACTTGCCATGTTTACCTCTAAAAGTATTCGTCAAATTTTCCAACGACAAAGTACCTTGATTCTAATTGTGGCGATCCTCCCCTTGATTTTCAATACTTTCTTTTACACCAAACAACTCTATATGTACCAGAAAGTAGTCGAAAACATTAATGCAGCCAACGAGATTTCTTCAATTGTTAAAGATGAGATACCCGTTAAAATGCGAGATCTCGCCTATGGTCAGACAAACGCTAACAGTCCAGAAGCCAAAAATATTTTAATCAACGTTCGCAAAGACATTCAACAAATTGAAAAAAATACGACCACCCGCCACGAAACCAGTATTTTAGAAGTCACCTATCGCACATTGGACACGATTCAAACGTACTTGGATGAGATGATTCATAACCTGCAAACAGAAGAACCCGTCGCAAAAAATGAAACTACCCTCGCACAAATTGATTCTGTTAATCAGCTGCTCGACGACGTCTTACAAGACTTTGTCAAAGTCGAAATTGAACTTGCCAGTCAAAAAAACGAACAAATCGCCAATTCCGTTACGATCTTGCTGAAAGTTCAAGCCGCCATTTTTATTATTATTCTCTTCTTTATTGGCTGGACCAAATATTCATTAACTAAATACGTTCAACAACCGATTGATACCTTGGTCAGCATGGCCAATAATTTATCCAAAGGAGACTTAACTTATCGCGTTTCTTCCGCTGAAGTAGCCGAGTTAAACGTCCTGACGAGCAGTATGAATCGAATGGCCGGTGAGCTGGATCGCCTGATAACCGATAATGCCGAAAAACAATACCATCTGGCTCAAAGTGAACTAAGAGTCCTTCAAGCCCAGATCACCCCTCATTTTATTTATAACACCTTAGACGCAATCATTGCTCTGACAGAACAAGGCGACATGCAACGGGTTAAACAAACCATCTATGCCCTGTCTGATTTTTTCAGAATCTCACTTAGTCGTGGAAAAGATTGGATCAGTGTTGAAAAAGAAGCTCGGCATGTCAGCGATTATTTAACCATTTTGAAAACTCGCTACGGCGAAAGTTTACTACCAGTCATCAACATCCCTGATACTCTTTACGAATACGATGTGCTAAAAATGATTCTTCAACCACTTGTTGAAAATGCCGTCTATCACGGCACGAAATTTGTGCGACGCCAAGGCATCGTCGAATTAACCGGCTATGACGACCCTGATTTTCTCTATTTTCAAATAAAAGACAATGGCATCGGCATGAGTGCTGACAAGTTATCAGAAGTAAAAGCGGAACTGGCAAAAGGAATCGACACAGACTTTGAGGAAGGCTACGGCTTATATAATGTCAACAAACGCATCTTACTTTATTACGGAAGTTCAGCACATTTATCCGTTGAAAGTCAGTATCGACAAGGCACTATTATGACCATCAAAGTACCCAAAATTAGTAAGGAACTCATAGAAGGAAGTTGACAGCATGTATAAAGTATTTATAGTAGAAGACGAACACCTAATCCGTGAAAGCCTAAGAAAATTATTGCTTTCATACAGCGAAAATTACCCGATCAGCTTTGCGGGAGAAGCAGCCGACGGTGAGCTGGGATTAGCCGCCATGTTGGATGTTAAACCCGACATCCTGATCACTGATATTCGCATGCCATTTATGGACGGACTAACCCTTGCCAAAGAAGCAAAAAAAATCTTGCCTTGGATTAAAATTATTTTAATCAGCGGTTACGATGACTTTGACTACGCAAAATCAGCCATCCAACTTGGGGTCGAGGAGTATTTATTAAAACCGATTAAAGAGATGGAATTACAAGATACCTTAACTAACGTTATTGCAAAACTAGATACCCAAAAAGAACTAACAGCTCCTAGTGCCGCTCAACCAAACACGTTCATTTTTGAACTTCAAAAAAATCACTTTTTAAACGGGCTATACAAAGGCGAGTTAGCCGTGGAAGACGTGATCAGCGAATCTCAGCAATTTAATCGTCACTTATTAGGCAATAAATTTACCGTTTTACTCGCCACTAATAAATACGATGCTGACTTTGCCGATTACAATCGTTTTTCCGAATACTTAACACTGCTTTTCGGTGACGATCCGGCCATTATTTTTTCCAGTATCTCCTCTGAATACATTAAATTTTTAGTCTTTCAACCAGATAAACAACGGCTGCTTGAAAAATGTTACCAAATTGCCAACACCCTGATTCATGAACTGGAACAAGATGATACCTATGATATCGTCGTCGCCTTTGGAAATGTGGTTGAACGAATAAGTGAAATAAAAAATGCTTTTCAAATCACCGAACATTTGATTCAAACTTATGGCAATTTAAGGACCGAAAAAATCATCAGTTACGAAGACGACATTTTAGACGGCGAAGTCTCCCCAACCAATCCGTTTAAACTCGACATCGCAGATAAAATCGCCAGACTTGACCCAACTAAAATCGATGAGTTGGTTCATGAGTTAAGTGGAACGCCCCATGACAAAGAAGAACGAAATCGCCTCTATCGCTTTTTCGTCTTAATCGAATTAGTCAATTTAGTTCAAAAAAAAGAAATTGAGACAGCTGAACTGAGTTTAGAACAATTAAGCAACATCGAATATTTGGCTGCCGTTGCTAACACCCTCGAACAATTTCAACTGGTAGCAACGCCACTGATTACCTATTTAAGTAATCATAAGATCAATGCTAAAATGGTCAAGTATCAAAGCGTCATTCAAAAAGCACTGACTTTCATTAATCAACATTTTACCGACCCAGATATCTCTTTAAATACCGTTGCCGATGAAGTAACCTTAAGCCCCGCTCACTTTAGCACCATCTTTTCTCAGGCAATGGAGATCACCTTTATCGACTATCTGACAAACGCTCGTCTGAATCATGCCAAAAAGTTATTAAAAGAAACTGACGATCGTTTAAGCACGATCGCCTTTGCTATTGGCTATAATGACCCTAATTATTTTAGTTATTTATTTAAAAAGAAAATCGCCATTTCACCTAAAGAATATCGCAACCAAGTTAATCAGTAAAAAGACCGCAGCCAACTGAAGATATCAGTTAGCTGCGGTTTCTCTTAAAGCTCATCCGTTGAGCCTTACAAAATAGGTGAAAACAATCTGGAAATCTGTTGTTTAAAAATCAACCAGGCTGACATTTCTTTAACAGTTTCTGTCGTCATTTCCGTTGAGACACTCATATCTTTTTCAAAAATAGCCGCCAATTCTGCCACAATCTTCTCATCATGCAAAACAGCGCTCGCCTCAAAATTCAACTTATAACTGCGAATATCCTGATTAGCAGATCCCACAATACACGTATCATCATCCATTATCAAGGTTTTAGCATGCATAAACCCGCCCTCATAGACTTGAATTTCGATATTTTCCTTGATTAGCTGACGGGCATAGTACTGAGTCGCGCGGTAGATAAAGGGATGGTCCGGCTTATCCGGAATCATGACTTTGACATCCACCCCTGAACGGGCCGCTATTTTGAGAGCCGCCAAGACACTGTCGTCAGGCACCAGATACGGGGTTTGGATCCAAACCCGTTTCTTAGCCGTCGTGATTAACTTGATAAACGCCAACTTAATCTGCTCATGTTCATTATTTGGGCCACTGGCGATAATTTGAATCGGCGTCTCCCCTTCATCCATTAAATCTTTAGCATCAAAGAAATAAGCCTCTTTATACTCCAACTGATCAACAGGAGGCGCAGACACATTCCAGTCCATTAAAAAGCGGATTTGTAACAGAGATGCTACAGGACCATGCATCCGCAAATGGGTATCCCGCCAATAGCCAAACTTTTTGGTGACACCAGCGTATTGATTGGCCACATTAAACCCACCTGTGTAGCTGATCTTGCCATCAATCACCACAATTTTACGGTGATCATGATAATTGAGACGCAACTTTAAAAGCGCTCGCTGAGAGGTAATAAAAGTCTGGACCTTGCCACCATGACGGCGCAACTGATCAAAATGTTTATTTTTAGTCCCAAGAGACCCATAAGCATCGTACAATAGCCGCACTTCCACGCCTTGACTAGCTTTTTCCTCTAATAGTTTCAGAATACTCATGCCAACCTCATCGGTCACAAAAGCATAATACTCAATATGAATGGAATGAGTGGCAGCTCGGATGTCCTCTCGCATGCGCTCAAACTTCTCAGCACCATCTGTGATGATCTCCACTTTATTTTGGCGAGTAATGGGCATCTTATTTAAGGAAGAAAAAAAGGCCAGAAAATTGACATCGACTTCCTCAGAATGCTCATGCTCATAAAGCCGTGTACCTGACTCTTGAAACGCCTTAAATTTTTCCAATTCATCAAAATCATTTTTTTGTAACTGAAACATTCGTTTGTCTCCCAAACCACGTCCGAAAAACAAATAAATAACAAATCCAATAACGGGTAAACTGATCAAAACCAACAACCAAGCCCAAATAGCAGCTACATCTCGCGGCTTCATTAAAATCGTAATGACCGCAACAACAGCATTAATCACGTATATTGTTGTCATAATACTTATTATCATCCTGACACCTCCAAATATAGTCTACTTATTGAGTATAAAGCTTTAGAGTGATTTGGTCTAGTTTGAATATTATTTGTATTTTTTGCCAAGCGTTGACGGCCTCTTTAAGCTTCCTTTAAGTTCCACCTTATAAAGTAGAGTTAATTAGATAACATATTTGAATCAGGAGGTAACCCAATGTCAACCACCATCTTAATTCCTTCATTAGAACCAACCGCCAATTTTCCCCGTTTGCTAGCGGAATTGCGCCAGCTAACGGATGATCCCATTCTCATCGTAGACGACGGTAGCGGCCCAGCCTATCAGTCGGTCTTCTTAGAATTAGCCAAAATAAAAAATACCACTGTCCTCTACCATCAGACCAACCTGGGGAAAGGAGCGGCTCTTAAGACTGGTTTCGCTTATCATTTAGAGCACTTCCCCCATTCTGCTGGAATTGTCACAGCAGATTCAGATGGTCAGCACCATCCAGCAGACATTGTCGCTTTGACACGACTGATACGACCTAATGAGCGAGTGCTCGTTTTAGGCTCCCGCCATTTCACTCGGCAACAGACACCATTTAAAAGCTACTGGGGGAATCGCCTGACCTCTGTCATTTTCTATGGCACCACTGGCATCAGTTGCCATGACACTCAAACAGGATTGCGCGGTTTACCACAAGAAATTATTCCAGATATGTTAGAGATCCCAGGAACTCGCTTCGAATACGAAATGAATGTCTTGCTCAACTTAACCAAGTATCACATCGTGATTCACGAAATGCCAATCGCCACCATCTATTTAGATAATAATTCCGGCAGTCACTTTCGAGTCGTCCGTGATTCTTTACGAATTTATCAACCAATTCTCAGCTATATCTTGTCCTCTCTAAGTTCAGCAGGCCTTGATATTATTCTCTTTACCTTGTTGATAAAACTATTTTTTACCAATCACAGTTGGACCTCCTTACTCTTAGCAACAACCTTTGCTCGACTTCTATCTGGCTGCTTTAATTTTTTTCTCAACCGACACGTCGTCTTCAAAAGTCAAGGAAAACTCCATCAAGAAGCGGGTAAATACCTCCTGCTTTTTGGTTGTCAATTACTATTGAGCTGGCTGTTGTTACAGGGCTTCTCCCAATTCTCTAACAAGTTGATTCCCTTAAAAATCGCCATAGATTTTTCACTTTTTTGCCTAAGCTTCATGATTCAAAGACGACTTGTCTTTCGCTAAACTAACTGGAGGTCCCCTATGAAACAACTATTTAATTGGTTAAAAAAACCTTTTCGCCTAGGCATTATTTATAGCCTTTGCTTAACCTTAACCGTTGGCTATGTGCTCTTAGACACTTTTGTGATTCCTAAAGAACTAGCCAGCAATGATGCCAATACCCAAAGCCTTGACCCAAACCAAACTACGACCAAGGAATCCGCCACAACCACTGCAGCCACCATAACGGACACGAGCTACCAAGACGAGAACATCTCGATCGCCATTGCCACTGAACGGGCTAATGATACCACCTTTTACGTCGTCGATATTCAACTCAGCAGTGCCGACTACTTAAAAACGGCCTTTGCACAAGGCAGCTATGGACGTAACATTAAAGAGACCACCTCAACAATTGCAAAAGAGCAGCAAGCCATCTTAGCCATTAACGGTGATTATTACGGGTTCCGCGATACTGGCTACGTCCTGCGTAACGGTGAAACCTATCGCGATACACCTTGGGAAGGGACCGATGCTTTAGTCATTGATAGTGCTGGCAATTTCTCAACATACAGTGAAGACGATAACAGCTTAGCAGATATCCTGACCGCTCAAAACGCCCAACAAGTGTTGTCATTTGGCCCAACTTTGATTCAAGACAGTCAAATCGTCATTTCAACGAATACCGAAGTATCCCAATCAAAAAGTAGCAATCCCCGAACAGCCATTGGACAAATTGATGATCGTCATTACGTGATGATTGTCTCAGACGGTCGAACCGATGAAAGTGAAGGCCTTTCCCTTTACCAACTGGCTGAAGAATTTGCAAGCCGAGGAGCTTCCATCGCTTACAACCTCGATGGTGGCGGTTCCTCAACCCTCTGGTTTAACGGCCAAGTCATAAACCAACCAACGGATGGTCGTCAAATCAAAGAAAGATCTGTCAGTGACATTATTTACATTGGCTATTAACCCAAAAGGAGCTTCTTATGAATCTAAAAAAACAAAGTCTAATCTATTTACTTGCCAGCTTAGGACTCTTTATGTTTAACTACATCTATAGCCTCTTTAGCCATGGTGTCAGTTCTGACGCCATGAGTGGTATGTGGCATTACACCATCATTATGGCAATTTTATCAGGCGCAATGAGCTTGTTAAGCCACAATCAGCTAAAAAAGCAAATTCGCCTAGCAGCCTTGATGATTAACTGCGGTGTGGCAACCATTGTCAGCGGTCACCTTCTAACTGGTATTGTTGAAATAGCTGGCACAAATTCCGTTTATATTCCTTACTATGACTACAGTGGCTGGTTGTTCATTTTAGTTGGCACACTTATCGGTTGCTTCCGCCTAGTGATCAAACATCCTCCCCAATCTTTAGACTAAACCAGTTACCGCTCAACGATCTAATAGCGCGTTCTCGTTAAATAATCAGCTAGACCTTAACACTGGTTTATCCCAATCAACTGCCAAAAGATAAAACAATCTTTGAGCTATATAGTTCCCATTAAATAATCATCCTTTCCCGTTAAACTTTCAGCCAGAAAAAAGCAGAAAGTACCGCTCTTGGCGGATGATTATGCGAATTATCCAATGGAACTATCTGTTTGATTAGTTAACAGGATGTATATATTCAGAGGAATGAAAGGAAAGCTTAAAATGAAAAAAAACGTGTCACCAAGAGGAAAACGCAATCGTTTAATCGCAACCAGTGTTCTCTTGCTAACCGTTGGTTTCGGAACTTCTCGTCTCTGGCAAACGATCACTGGCAAAGAAATAGTCGCCCCAGAATCTCAAAAAACGGCAACTAAACCAACAGCCGATACAGTCGTCATAAATGCCACTCAATTAGATGTTCCTCTAATCGAACAAATGGAAGAACCTAGTCTATTTAACGGCTGTGAAATAACCAGCCTCGCCATGATGTTAAATTACGCTGATATCTCCGTGACAAAAAACGAATTAGCTGAAGCCTTTCCGACAGTTGATTACCTTGATGCGAATGGAAACTACGGCGATCCTAATGACGGATTCGTCGGCGATATCTATGGCGTTTCGATCGGCTACAGCGTTTATCACTCGCCAATCTATGAGCTTGCCAAAAACTACACTAACGAGGAAACGGTCAGCGATTTAACCGGCAAAGATTTTAGCAAAATCACCGAACAAGTCGCAGCTGGAAACCCCGTTTGGGTCATCACAACCGTTCCAATGGCACCTACTAATGACATGGAAGAATGGCAAACCAAAAATGGCACCATTTCAATCAGCTGGAATGTTCACAGTGTCTTAGTCACCGGTTTTGATTCCGATTCAATTTACGTCAATGATCCTTACGGTGAAAAAAATAAACAAGTTGACCGAGCTGATTTTGAAGCGGCTTGGACACAAATGGGGAGTCAAGCTGTCGTTGTCCAAAAAGAGCGATAGCAAACCAATTCAAATGAAAAAGGAAAGAGTCAGCTTAACTGACCCTTTCCTTTTTTGCTCTTAACCATCACAACTTAAGAGCCAACCCTAGCTGGACCAACTGATTCCCTGATGATCAAGCCGTGTTCAATATAAACCTGCCTTTCAGCTGGTTCCTTTTTGATTAATTTGTAGACATTTTTTGCTGCTTCATAGCCAATCTTTTCCATATTCTGGGAAACACTTGATAATTTTGGTGTCAAATAGTCATTTAAAATAATATCATCAAAACCAACAATTGAAATATCTTCTGGAATGGACAACCCCATTTCACTTACGGCCTTCATGGCTCCTATGGCCATTAAATCGCTAGCACAAAAAAGAGCCGTTAGCTGTGGCTGACTTAGCAAAAGATCCCGCGCAATTTCTACCGCAATTTTTTCATTAAAATTAGCATACTGGACATAGTACTCCATTAACGGCAGGTTATTTTTCTTTAAGGCATTGACATAACCAGTCTCACGATCAATACTGACAGCCGCTTCCCGTCGGCCATTAATCATGCCAATGTGGCGGTGACCTTGAGTAATTAAATAATCGACAGCCTCCGTTGAAGCTTTGACATTATCAATAGAAATACTGCAGATGCTCTCTTTATCTGCCCACATATCGATTAACGCAACTGGCAACTGACTTTCCAAAATTTCTTTGTAATAAGGATCATTAACCTTTAGCCCTTGCACAACAGCGCCAGTAATGGCTTTTTCATTACAAAACTCACGAAAACTCTTGCTCCCCTGCTTAATTCGAGAGGTGGCAAAAAAAACAAATTCAATCTGATGCTCCTCAGTGTAAGCATAGACACCAGATAACACTTCCATAGCCATGGTATTTTTACGATTCATTTCAAAATCATTTAAAATCAACGCAATGGTGACCTGAGTTTTCGAAGCCAGTGATCTTGCTGCAGCATTTGGCAAATAATCCATCTCTTTCGCGATCTTCATAATGCGGTTTTTGGTCGCCTCGCTAATATCCGTATAACCATTAAAGACCCGTGATACTGTTGCAATTGAGACACCTGCTTCTTTGGCAACGTCTTTAATTGTCACTCTCATATCCCATAGCCTCCCTTTTCAATCAACTCATTTGTACACCTAACCATTCAGCAGACTCATGGTTAGATTCCGACCTCTCTAGCTAGATAGTTCCCATTAAATAATCCTCCTTTAGCGTTAAACTTTCAGCTAGAAAAAAGCTGAAAGTACCACTCTTGAGGTCTGATTCTGCGAATTCCCCAGTGGAATTATCTGTCTGATTATTTAACATGATGTAGATAGTGACTGATACTCACTATTTTATCACAAATAGGTTAGAGACGGGCAATTTTTCGCCCAAGCGATCGCGATTTCGAAAGGGTATTTCCCTGTTAGACCTCTCGAGTAATCGTCGAATTTGGACCTTATTCTAGCTGTTAAAATCTACTACTATACAGTTCCATTAAATAATCATCCTTTACCGTTAAACTTTCAGCCAGAAAAAAGCTGAAAGTACCACTCTTGGCGGATGATTATGGGAATGATCCAAGGGAACCATCTGTTTGATTAGTTAACAGGATGTATCTAGTCGTTATTTTTCACCGTCCATCCGAACGCCTTGCAAGAAATACTTATTAAAAATAATGTAAATCAAGATGATTGGTAAAATGGTAATAACACTAGCTGCCATCGTGTGGTCCCAACGAACACCACCATTTTGCCCTTGAAATGTTTGCAGCCCTAAAGTTAGGGTATACTTGCTCGGTGTTGAAATATACAACATCGGCTTCATAAATTCATTCCAAAACCCCATAAAAACAAACACGGCTTGAGTCGCAATTGAGGGTTTAGCTAAAGGCATGACGATTCTAAAAAAAACTTGAAAACGCCCTAGGCCATCAATGGCAGCCGCCTCTTCGACATCTTTTGGAAAAGATAAGAAGAACTGGCGCATCATAAAAATATTGCCGATATTAATCGCCGCTGGAATAATCAACGCCCCAAAAGTATCAAGCATTCCGAGATTCATCAAAATTAAGTAGTTAGGAATTAACAAGACTTGAGCCGGTACCATCATCAAGGACAGAAAACCATAGTAAATGCGTTGTCGCCCAGGAAATGACAAGCGAGCCAAGGAATAGCCGGCCATTGTATTAAGAAAAATATTAATCACCGTTCCAATACTTGCCACAATCACCGAGTTGATAAACCACTTAATAAACAAAGAAGAACGACCAAAAATATAGTCATAGTTAGCCAAGGTAAACTGCTTAGGCAATAAACTTAAATCCCCGCCAACAATCTCTTCGGACGTTTTAAAAGATGCCGCGACCGCCCACAAGAAAGGATAAAGAGTGGCACAAGCATAAATAATTAACACCACATACAATAGAATTTTTAGTGTGTGACCTTTTTTCATTCCTCTAACCTTCCTTTCCAGCATTCAATTTTTCCGCCAGAATCGACACGGTAAAAATAATAATCGCTAAAACAATCGCCAGTGACGCCGCATACCCCATGGAGTTCATTTGACCAAAAGCATACTGGTAAATCATCAAGGCAATCGTCAACGTTGAGTTGCTAGGGCCACCAGATCCACCTGAAAAAATATAAGCTTGATCAAACATCTGAAAGGTCCCAATGATCCCCGTTAACAAGGCATAGGTCGTAATCGGCCGTAAATACGGGATCGTCACAAAACGCAACTTATCCAAAGCCGATGCTCCATCAATTTCTGCCGCCTCATAAAGTGCTTTTGGCAAATCAACTAAAGAAGCTAGATAAATCGTCATATACACAGGTACCGTTGACCAAATATTCATGACCATGATCACTTTCAACGAATAAGCGGGATTTTCCAAAAAGTTAATCGCCTCATCATAAAATCCCAGCGACATAAAAAACTCATTGATCGGACCATAAATATTAAAAATAAACATAAAAATAATCGTTAAAGCAGAACTAGAGGTCAACGTTGGCAAGAAGTAAACTAACCGAAAGACCTTCTTCCCCTTGACTCCATCACTGCTTAAGATATAGGCAATTACCAAAGCAAAAAACGTCTGTAAAGGGACCACAATCATCGCAAAACTAGCGGTATTTTTTAAGGCAATTAGCGCACGCTTATCATGAAACATCCTCACATAATTATCAAACCCTTTAAACGAAAAGGAATTTGAAAACAAATTAACATCATTAAATGACAAATAAATCGCAAATAGGACCGATAGCACAAAAAATATCACTGCAACCAAGATCGCAGGTGACAAAAACAAATAGGCCTGAAAAATTTCTTGCCATTCTCGCTTGGTTTTCCTACGTTTGACCGAACGTTTTTCCATCATATACCTCCTCTTCCTCATAGATCAGGTAGTCACTCACCTTAATGAAAAGGCTGAGACTCACTCCCAGCCCATCGACCCATGTTCCTTAATTGCTCGCTTCAATATCGGTATTAGCTTGCTCATCGGCTTTTGTCATCGCTTCTTTAAAGGATAAGGAGCCGTCTAGAGCTTTGGGTACAAAGTTTTTATACGCCGTGTCAATCGTCGTTAAGCTCACCCCTTTTTGCCATGGTGTCGCATATTCCCAGGCTTCCAAATGGACATTTAAATCAGCATTATCCGTTATTTTAGTCGCTTCTGCCACATCTTGGCGGCTTGGCAGTGTCCCCGTTCCTTCGACCCAAAGAGCCATACCATCTGTTCCCGTTACATATTGAATCCACTTATCCGCTAAATCACTGTTCTTAGTTCCCGCATATTTTCCCCAGCCAACCGAGAACATCATCGAACCTTTATCCTCTTTATAAGTAGGCATTTCTCCAACAGTGAAATTTATTTTTTGGTATTCATCCTTCAACGTCTGGTATACCCAGTTACCTTCATCCATAATAGCCAATTTGCCAGCGCCAAATGCTTCACCATTCCAGCCCATGCCAATGTCCTGAGGAGTGACAAAAGCTTTCGTATCCACCAAATCCTTGAGAATTGATAAATTGTCAACAATTTTAGCATTAGCCAAATCTGCCAAACCATCTTTAGTTTCAATTGACACATCGCCCCGTTGCGCAAGATGCAGATTACGAGCCATTTCAGGATTATAACTCATGGCAAATACTTTTCCTTTACCGTAGGCCTCATCAATTTTATGTTGGAAATCAGGTAACCAAGACACTAATTCTTCAAAAGATGTTGGCACATCATCAATCGACACCCCAGTCTTTTCAAAAACATCCGTATTAAAATACAATGCCAGCGTCGATAAGTCTTTTGGTATGGCATATAATTTATCATCTGTTGAGAAGATGTCGACTAACTTATCGTAAAACTTGTCGCTGGCCATCTTCTCTTTGTCCAGTTCCATCAACGCCCCATTTTCTGAGAAAAACGGATACATTGAAGCGTCTACATAAAAAGCATCTGGTGCCGTCTTACCAATTAAATCTGCTTGAATTTGCGTATTGTATTCGGTGTAAACCTTTTTCTCAATTTTGGCACCTGTGTCCTTTTCAAATTGACTAATCAGCTTACTTAAAGATTGCTCCTCTGACTCATTACCACCCCAGACCCCAATTTTTAAGGTGTCGCCAGAAAAATCTGTCTTCTCTGCCCCACTTTTTTGATTCTTGTCCCCACAAGCTGCCAAACCAATAACCGTCGCAGCTAACAGTAAACCCATTCCTAACGCTTTTAACTTCCTCTTCATCGAACATTCCTCCTACTAATCATTTTATTACTCCTCTGGTTTCCGACCTTTCAGAAAATCGGAAACCAGCAAGCTCTTAATTAAGTGAAACAGTGACAGAATCCACAACCGTGTATTCCATCCCACGAGATGTAAACGTAACGGGACTTACCTGATTTTTATTTGTCACAATTAACTGATCAGCCGTCACCAACATTTCTAGTTCATTTTGATGCCAAAAAATACTGTAACGCAACTCTTGCCAAGCCTTAGGCAAATGAGGGTTAATTCGCAGTTGGCCATCTAAGGCACGAACTCCACCAAACCCAAAAACCGTCATCAACCAAATTCCCCCTAAGGACGCTGCATGAATCCCCTCATCAGACGAAGTCATTGATGGCCCCATATCAATATTAGTCGCTTCTTTAAACAAATCATAAGATAACTCAATTTCACCTAAGTCTGCGGCTAACGCACTGTGAGTCGACAGCGATAAGGAAGAATCATGCATCGTCTTAGGCTCATAATATTGCCAATTCGCCCGTTTAACCTCTTCCGAAAAAAGATTCTCAAACAAGTAAATAAGCAATAAAACATCCGCCTGCTTGGTTATCTGCATATTATTGACTTGTTCCAAATTGTAATCATGAAACAACGTCCCTACTTGTTCATCTTGCTTATACGAGGTCAAAGGAATAATTTTTTTACTTAAATAGGTATCATCTTGTGGAATGACCAGCTCCTGATTAGGTTGGGGAATAAACAATTTAGCCACCTTATCTAACCACTCAGGGTAAACTCGTTCTAAATCAAGCTTCTGAGATAACTGAGCCAATAACGCAGGTTGTGAGACTTCAAGTTCTTCATAAATACCAATCGCTTTTTGAATGTTCCACTTAGCCGTATAATTAGTAAAGGCATTGTTATCCACATGTTCTTTATACTCATCAGGGCCAATCACTTCATTGATGTGGTATTTCTGAGTTTCATCATCCCACTCCAGACGACTAGCCCAAAACTTAGCTGTATCCAGAATAATCTCATAGCCTTTGGTCTCCAAAAAGTGTTGGTCTCCAACCGCTTCCACATACTGATTCACCCCATAAGCCACATCGCTGGTAATATGTTGCTCGATAAAACCAGACCAAATTTTAGTGGCCTTTCCTGTCACAATATCAGCGGCTCCCCAAACAGGCGTTGTTTCACCGTCTTCTATCCAAGCAGACTCCCATGGAAATTGTGCCCCTTCGTAGCCGTTTCCTTCTGCTTTACGATGGGCGCCGTGCAAACCATGATAACGAAATTCCAGTAAACCTCTGGCAATTTCAGGATGGGTATAGGTAAAATATGGCAGCATAAAGATCTCTGTGTCCCAAAACGTATGCCCCTTGTAGCCCTCACCAGACAATCCCTTAGCACCAATATTCATCCGATTATCATGAGCCGGTGTCATGACATGCAAATGGTATTTGGCAAAATTTAGCGCAACCTGATCTTGAGGGTTACTCGACGTAATGATAATCGGAGCAATTCGCCAGACCTTTCGTTCCCAAGCCGCGGCAGATGCTCTCAATAATTGATCAAACCCTTTTTTCTCTGCCCCTTTCAACTCACTTAAGGCAGTGGCTTCAATTACTTTTAACGCGCGACCTTCATGCTCCAAGTCACGACTAGTATGAATCGTCGAAAGCTTCTCAATCCGTAGCTCCTCACCTTCATCCAAAGTTAACCAATAATTGGTGTAAATTTGACGGCGGCGCATCTCTATTCGTGATTTTATTCGTTCGACAGGAATCGAAAATTGATGAACCGTCGTTTGAACCACATCAATAGCCGATTGAGTCGTTTGGGACGTCATCTGCATAAAGCGACTTTCAAACAGGTGTTTCTCACCTTCTGAAAAATGTTGGGAACCACTATTTGTTTGCTGACCATCGATTCCCGAAACAATTTCCACATCAATTTTGCCACTTAGAGATTTAACGGTCACTTTTTGTCCCATAACATGGAGCTGATCCATTGAAACAAACCGACTAAAATGAAATGACAGATCAGCGCCTCCAGGAGTCTGCCAATTAAACGAACGACTTAATTCACCGGTTTTAAGATTTAACTGGCGTGAGTAATCACTAATAACACCTTGAGTCAAATCCAACGATTCTTGGTTCACTTTAATCTTCATTTGAACCAGATCAGGTAGGTTGGGCAACTCTGTCACTTCCTTGGCGTCAAATTTATTAAATGTCCCAGCGACAAAAGTATCTCTTACCTCATTTAAATATTGCTCTTCTGTTGTGGCACGTTGTCCCATATACCCATTCCCAAGACACATAATTGACTCATATTTGCCTAACCACTCAGGGTTAAAAAAAGATTCTTCGATTATCCAAGATGTCTCCTCAGGTAGCTTAATACTTGTTTTCATAAAGTTACTCTCCTAACTAAAACGTTTTTGCAAAAGCTAAAAAAAATTATTTTTGATAAAAATAGTGATTAGATCGTAGCGCCGTCACAATCAACCCTGCTAGTAACAGGCCAACAATCAGAACAATCTTTATCTGACAAACTAAACTGCCAATCACGAAAATAACACTGAACAGCCCGTATTCCCTTAACATTCCTTTGGCGTGATAGTGATCTCGTTGCTAGCTATCCCATAACTAGCTAGCAACGTAATAACCAAAGCCAAGATTAAAGTGGTTGTATTCAATGTTGCCAAGCCATTCTGCGCCAGTGGATCGATTGCCAATACCATAAACCTCATCTTAACTCTCCCTCCAGTGCTGCATTTTCCAAAATGACCTCTGATTCACCTAGATAATCGTGCAGAGCCTTGCCAGTGACCTTCAGTAGACATAAACTGATCATCACAAAAATCGGCCCAGCATAAGGTAAAAAGTATAACAGCTTTGTCACTTCCCTCATTCCTTTTTTAACTAAAGGCGCCTTAACCCCATCCTGATAAACCGTTATCATTCTGGCGAGCTTCTTGCCTAACGTTCTCCCATTAAAGATATCTGAAGCAAGGACGCTATAAGCAATCAAGATTACCTGCCCATATATCTCACTGAGCTTAAAAGGGATATCTAAAAGCAAGACACAAATTAACAGGATTGGCAGATAGACAATCACCAGATCGATCAAAAAACTAAAGGTTCGTAAGATAAATTTAGACCATGCCACCTCATTCAACTCCTTTTAGCGAAAACCTTTTCGGTATCTGAGTCAAATTATAGCACGTTTAAATTCAAAATCAATCTTTTTTTTATTTTTATCACTTGTAAAATGAATTTTTATCAGGTATGATTCAACTTATCAAAAACGTTTTAGGAGGAATTATCATCATGTTTAAAGCAATCGCCTTTGACTTAGACGGTGTTATCACTGACACTGCCAACTACCATTATCTCGCTTGGAAAGCCTTAGGAGACGACTTAGGAATCCCCTTTGATCGTCAGTTTAACGAACAACTCAAGGGAATCTCACGAATGGCTTCCCTAGAAAAAATACTCGAGCTAGGCAAAAGAACTGCCGACTTTTCTAATGAACAAAAACTAGCCTTGGCGGCCAAAAAAAATACCCACTATCTAACACTCATTAAAACCATTTCGCCTGCTGACATTTTACCAGGCATTAGCAGTTTGCTGAATGAACTCAAAGAAGCAAACATTCAAATGGTCATTGCTTCTGCCAGTAAAAACGCTCCAACCATCTTGGCAGGCCTAGGCATTCAGGACTATTTTGACGCAATCATTGACCCCGACAGTTTAACTTCAGGAAAGCCTGATCCAGAAATTTTTAGCCAATCTGCGCAAGTTCTCGGCCTCACTCCCAATGAATTAATCGGGATTGAAGATTCTGAAGCCGGCATTCAGAGTATTAATGCCGCTAATATGTTTTCCGTTGGAGTAGGCGAAGCAACTTCCATGAAACTAGCAGACAGTCGCGTTGACTCAACCGCCGAATTAACCCTTGACTTTCTCAAACAGGTTTTTATCTAAGCCACAGCCACCTAACTAACCCGCTCGAATATTGAAAGCGGGTTAGTTTTTTTCTGCTCTCCAGCTTCACTTACATATCTAAACTCTTGGCAAATCCTTCCTAAGACTATGGTAAACTATAAGAAGACGACGACCTAGAGCCTGATCATTACAAAGTACTCAATCAGCTCTCAAGGTCCCCCATTCTTTCAACAATAATCCCATAATAATTCAGGAGGCATTCTCAATGGAACTATTTTTCAAACGACTCATTCAACGCAAAGAGCAACTAAGCCGCTTAGAAAATCAAGTCTTAGAATATATGATGGAGCATCCAACTGACGTCGTCGACTCTACCTTAGACGAGCTCTCAAAAAAAATCTATGCCTCAACCGCAACCATCAGTCGCACGTGTAAAGCACTGGGTTATTCAGGTTATCAAGAATTACGAATCGTGTTGACCCAGTACGTGTTAAAGAAACCTGCCCAATCAAATGTGGCGATTTCAGTCGATCCCCCACTTAACTCAACTAGCCAACGCGTGATGCGGGAAGTTAGCGGAACACTTGAACAATTGGCTCACTTTGACTTAAACCAAGCCTTAACACTCATTCAAAACAGCCGCAACATTGAGTTTATCGGCGTTGGTGCTTCCTACACCAACTGTGTTGAAGCTGCTCGCAAACTGACCTTTGCCGGACGTCCTAGCAATGCTCGCGAAGATTGGGATGAACTACGAGCAGTCGCCCAGGCCATGACACCTGAAGACTTAGCCGTCGTCGTATCCTACAGTGGTGAAACCCTCCACATCATGGAATACACCACCATTTTAAGCAACAATCAAGTGCCTATCCTAGCCATCACCGGTGACAATCATAACACTTTGGCCCAACGTGCCACCTTAAATTGCCCTGTTACCATCGAAACTCGTTACCTAGATAACCTTGATCTCAGCTCACGGGTGCCTTTAAGTCTGGGACTTGAATACATCGTCCATGCCTACATCATTGAAAACCATTCCTTGTAAACTCATACAGAAAATGTATCCTCATTCTTAATCCCTCCTCCTCATTGTGAAAGCGAAATCAGAGGAGTACACTTGGGGTATCAACTTAGGAAAACACTTTCCTAGAAAATTGGAGGAATAAAATGAAAAAGAAACAGTCTTTTTGGGAATTTTTTCAAGGCTTAGGCAAAACGTTTATGTTACCGATTGCATTATTAGCCTGCATGGGGTTATTTTTAGGAATCGGCAGTGCCTTTACCTCACCAACAACCCTTGACGTTTTACCCTTTTTAAATCAGGAATGGTTACAAGTAACCTTCCAGTTTATGTCAACCATCGGTGGCTTCGCGTTTACCTATCTCCCAATCATGTTCGCCATGGCAATTCCACTAGGGCTTGTCCGCTATGAAAAAGGAGTCGCAGCTTTCTCGGGGTTTGTCGGCTTTGTGGTGATGAACTTATCCATTAATTTTTATTTAACCCTTAACAATCGAATCGTTGACGCTGATCAAGTAAAAGAAGTCGGCCAAAGTTTTGTTATGGGGATTCAAACCATTGAAATGGGGGTTCTCGGTGGCATTATTGTCGGCATCATCGTCTACTTGCTTCACAATAAGTTTTACGACATCGTTTTACCTGACGCCTTTGCTTTCTTTGGCGGCTCCCGTTTTGTGCCAATCATCTCCGCCATTACTTTAGGCGTTACCGGTTTGGTTATTCCCTTAATCTGGCCAATCTTTGCCATTGCGATTACCGGCATTGGTCAATTGATTCAAAAATCAGGCGTCTTTGGTCCCATGCTTTTCGGAACTGGCGAACGCATTCTATTACCTTTCGGCCTTCATCATATCCTCGTGGCCATGATTCGCTTTACTGAAGCAGGTGGCACCCAAATTGTTGATGGCGAAACAGTCTCAGGTGCTCTTAATATCTTTTACGCCCAACTATCAAGCGGCGAACCGATTAGCCCCGCTGCTACAGCTTTCTTATCACAAGGTAAGATGCCAACCTTTATGTTTGGTTTACCAGCTGCCGCACTGGCCATGTATCGCACAGCACGTCCAGAAAATCGCCGTATGATCAAAGGCTTATTATTATCAGGCGTTTTCGCCACGTTTGTAACAGGTATTACAGAACCTATTGAATTTTTATTCCTGTTTGCTGCACCACTGTTATACGCCTTCCACGCTATCATGACAGGACTCGGCTTTATGGTTATGGCCTTACTAGGAGTCACTATCGGGAACACAGACGGGGGCATTCTGGACTTTATTATTTTTGGGGTCCTCCAAGGTACCGATACCAAGTGGTATCTCGTCCTAATTGTCGGTGCTATCTGGTTTGCTATCTATTACAGCGTCTTTACCTTTGCTATTAAAAAATTCAACATCAAAACACCTGGACGTGAAAAACAAGACATCCAAGTCAGTGACGATGAAGCTAACTTTAAGAAAAAAGGCAAGTACGATAATGAAGCCATTTTAGTCGCCCTTGGTGGCAAAACAAATATCGATTCCTTAGACAACTGCATCACGCGCCTCCGCTTAGTTGTCTCCGATATGAGTCTGATTCAAGAAGCCGAACTTAAACAACTAGGGGCTTTAGGTGTGGTAAAACTCGATGACCACAACCTTCAAGTCATTATCGGCAGCCAAGTAGCCAGTGTTAAAAATGCCATTGAACGAATGATGGAATAAAGGAGGGATTAGCTTGAAAACAAATTTTGATACTATCACTAACCGACTGGGTACCTTTTGTACCCAGTGGGATTACATCGAAGATCGTTTTGGCGAAAAAGAGCTTTTACCCTTTTCCGTCTCCGATACCGATTTTAGGGTCCCAGAAGAAATTACGACCAGTCTAAAAAAACGCCTAGAGCATGACATTTTTGGTTACACCCGCTGGAATCACCCAACCTTTAAAAACGCCGTTCTGCATTGGTATGACAGCCGCTTTAACAGCCAATTAAACAGTGACTGGCTCGTCTATAGTCCATCAGTTATTTATTCTATTAGCCAACTGATCAACAGCCAATCTCAAAAAGGTGACGGCGTTTTAATTCAAACGCCCGCTTACGATGCTTTTTTTAAAACAATCAAAGCCAATCAACGACAACTGATTGAAAATCCACTCCGTTATGAAAATGGACGCTACGAAATTGACTTTGACCTACTAGATACTCAATTGGCTGTTCCAACAACGACCATCTTTCTACTTTGCAGCCCCCATAATCCAACTGGGCGAGTGTGGCGTAAAGAAGAATTACGACAGATCATTGATCTGTGCCAGAAACATCAAGTCTTCCTTATTTCAGACGATATTCACATGGATGTCTTACGCCAAGAGCAACAGCACATCCCTTTAACCAACCTAAGTACCACTAAACTAGCTATTTGCACATCTGCCAGCAAGACCTTCAACATTCCAGGCCTAATCTTTTCGTATGTTATCATCCCCGACCCAACTGTCAGGGAAACATTCTTACAGCAATTAAAAGAAAAAGATGGTCTGTCATCAAGCAGCATTTTCGGGATGTACGCCACAGTTGCCGCCTACACGGAGTGTCACCATTGGGTAGATGACTTAAACGAGTATATCGACACCAGTTTCAACTTGGTCGAAAACTACTTAAAAGAACAGCTACCAGCGATCAGCTTGACGCATAGTGAGGCCACTTACCTAGCATGGTTAGATGTCAGTCAATTACCCTATACAAGTGACCAACTCCAACAAGCTTTGATTTCCATTGGCAAAGTAGCCATTATGCCCGGAGCAACCTACGGTACAACAGGCGAACACTTTTTACGCTTAAATCTAGGCTGTGCCCACACAAAATTATTAGACGGTTTAACACGATTAAAAAAAGCGATTGAATTCTTAGAAAAAGATATCAGACACCTGTCGACTGATTAATGTCACAAAAAAAAGCACAAGCAACTAACCAACGTTAGCTTGTGCTTTTTTACGACCGGTAAAAACTCATTACAATAAGTAACCTACCACGACAAATAAATAAGCATAACCATACAAGACTTCCCATTCCAAAAAACTTAAAGATAGCGCCCCACTGGCAACTCCCCTTACGGTTCATTCACTTGATTTAATTAGTCAGCTGTCACCACATTAGTCGAAAAAGAAACGGCATCGAGGTAGCCCTTATCATTCACCTTAACCATGGCGTTATAAGTCGATTTATCAGGTTTCTTAACCCCAGTCACTAAGGTCTCCTTTCCTTCCAATAACTCTTTGATATTTTTCTTCGTCAGCTTTTTCTTGCGGAAATTATTCGTTAAGGTATACTTGCACTTAGGATAACTGCTACAACCATAAAACTCACCTTTAGACACCATCCCACCACCACATTTGGGACACTTACCAACAACCGTTCGTTTCGACTTTCTCGATTTATACTCTTCCTTCACCTCATAAGCAGAAAAATCGACTTGGTCAATCTGATTGGGAACAGCCTCAATTAAGTGGCTAATAAATTTTTGAATATTCGCCAGAAAAACATCGGCATCGCCTTCTTTACGACCAATTTTTTTCAAATAGGTTTCCCATTTGGCCGTCATCTCAGCACTTGCTAACAAAGGTTCACTTTCGATGGCCACACACAACACCTTACCTTTTTCAGTCACAAGTAAGTTGTTTTTTTGCGCCTCAACATAACCTCGATTTTTAATCGTCTCGATGATCGAAGCTCTCGTCGCCTCAGTGCCAATTCCCTCAATCTCTTTCAGAAGCTCTTGGGCCTTTTCATCATCAACCGTCTTACCAGCTGTTTTCATGGCCGTAATCAAAGTTCCTTCAGTAAAAGGTTTAGGTGGCTGTGTCTCTTTTTCCTCCACCCTAATATTAGCCAACACCTCTTCACCAACTGCCACCTGAGGCAGTAAGACGCTTTTCTCTTTCTTATCCTCTTTACTAAACAACCCTTTCCACCCTTGAACAATTGGCACTTGGCCCTTACTCTTAAATAAAAGCCCAGCCACCTTCGTCTCAATCACAGTCTCCAAATATTGATAATCAGGTAAAAACATCGCCACAGTGGTCTTGGCTATCAGCAGATAAATTTGTTGCTGCAAAGTAGGCAGTTTGTTAAAGCGTTCTTTGCTAGGAACTTGTTTTGTTAAAATAATCGCGTGATGTTCTTGAACCTTTTTATCATCCACATAACGTCTGCGAGGCTGAGTTTGCGGTGTCTCATCGTCAATCCCTAAAAACGTTTTGTACATCGGCAATTTATCTTTTAAATAAGTAAATTCATTGTTGGTAATATAAGGTGTATCCGTCCGCGGGTAAGTCAACAGCTTAGCTTCATACAAGCTTTGAACCGCCTTTAACGTATTGCTGGCACTAGCCTTATAAAGCTGATTGACCTTACTTTGCAAACTACTTAAGGAATACAGCATAGGACTATTAGTCTTTTTTTCTCTTTTATCGACCTTGACAATCTGCCCATTCTGAACACCAACAATTGCTTGATTTTTCGCTAAAAAACTCAGCACTTCGCCACTGTCTTTAAACTTATTGGCAGGCGACAGTTGTCCTTTATAAATCCCTTCAACCGCTTTAAAATCACTCTCAACTTCAAAATAGGGAGTCTTTTTAAAGTTTTCTATTTCCAATTGACGTTTGTAAATCAAATAAAGCGTTGGGGTTTGCACCCGCCCCAATGAAAAAACGCCTTGGATTCCTTTTTTCTGTAAAGCCAAACTATAAAGCGGACTGCCATTCATGCCAATCAGCCAATCACTAATTTGCCGAGCCCGGGCTTCTTGATAATAGGGAATATAATCCAAGCCCTCTTTTAACTCAGCAAACCCTTGACGAATAGACTCTTTCTCTAAACTATTAATCCAAAGGCGTTTATAGCTTTTATTTTTTTTATACGCATTCGCTTTAATGATAATCGACCAAGCAATATTTTCACCTTCTCGATCACTATCGGTTGCAACAATAATTGTCGTGGCTACTTTTAATAAATCCGCCACAATGCGAAACTGCTTTTTCTTATCCTTTGGCACAACGAAGTCATATTTAGCTGGAAAAACAGGCAGATTTGCCAAATTCCACTTGCCCCACTTATCTTCATAATGTCCAGGAGGAGCCAACTCAACTAAATGACCAAACCCAAAAGTAATAAAGGTTTCTTCTGGAAACAGATCATCCTTTATGGCAAAATACCCATCTTTTTTCACCGAGCTTTGAAAAGCTCCCGCATAAGCCAAAGCCTGACTAGGTTTTTCAGCCAAAATTACGATACTCATTTTCTTACACTCCTCGTTGCATTTTCCATCCCACAGCATCCTTAACTTAAAAGGATTTCTTAGTTAGTATACCATAATCTCAGCAAAAAAACGCCTGTACTAAGGCGTTAGTCATGGTTTATTCTCAGTTTTCTAGCGATCAAACGACCTCAGTTGACGCCCTTATCCCTATGCTCTTAACTTGTTTTGATTAAGAAACGTTAACTTAAATAAGAGACACCGGTTAATTCTTCAGAGATTTGCCAAAGTTTTGCAGCAACTTTTTCATCATAAATTTCATTAATAATGTCATCTTCTTTTGGATAGCCTTTGCGTTTCTTTGGACCATCTGGGCCAATGTACTGACCGCCCTTTAAACCTGGTTCAGTCGCCGCAAAAAGAGTTGGCAAAGCCCCCATGCTAGCAGGCTGGCTGACCCTATTTTGTAAAAATCGCAGCAGTGGATTGGCTTTGCCACCTGAGCCCCGAGAAAATAAATTAGATTGAGCAAATCCAGGATGGCAAGTAACACTTATCGTATCACAGTAATCCGCAGCCAGTTTCTGATTTAACTCACGAGCAAATAGCATATTGGCCAGTTTGCTTTGACCATAAAAGTCAATCGCTTTATATCCTCTTTTTCCATCCAAATTATCAAAATCAATCCTCCCATGATGTGCTGCCAAACTACTGACCGTTACCACTCTAGAACTGGGAGCGGCTTTTAAACGATCCAAAAGCAACCCAGTCAAAGCAAAATGTCCCAAATGATTGCAGCCAAACTGAGACTCAAAGCCATCTTTGGTGAATTGAAGAGGCGGAATCATAATTCCTGCGTTATTGATTAAAATATCCAAATGATCGTACTGACGATTTACTTGCTCAGCAAAGGTTCTAATGCTGGCCAAATCGCTTAAATCCAACATCATCAACGCTAAAGATGCCCTTGGAACAGCCTGATAAATGGCAGAAACCGCCCTTTGCCCCTTCTCCATATTACGAACAGCAAGAATAACGTGGGCTCCTTTTTCTGCCAATGCCAGCGCCGTTTCATAACCAATCCCACTACTAGCTCCCGTTACAATAATTATTTTCCCAGATAAATCCGGTATAGCTGTGTTAGACCAATCAGTCATACTGCCTCCTTTCTTACATAAGTCACTCTTTTTACCTCTATCTCCATTAACCATGCCGCATCATCAAAAAAGCTAGTCCTTTAGGCTTTAGAATGATTGGAAGTCGAAGATTTTACTTAGTGACAATGCCGGGAAAACGATACAATACTAATTTATCAAGATAGTCAAACTAAGTCAATCTCACGAAAAAAGAGATCAACAAGTGATCTCCTTTTTTGTTAGCTATTCAGCAACCGTTACTTCACCAGTAACAGAGGCACCTTCTTTATCAAGAACAGCGGATGTTTTGTATTCTTCTTTTTCAAACACGATATTGCCTTCTACTTTCGCAGCGTCTAAAACAAAACCATTTGCTTTTACTTCAATATCTCCTTTAACAGTTCCGTGAACAATGTTAAAGTTTTCTGATTCAACAATCACTTTTGGTGCTGTTAAGGTATACTCGTCAGTCACAACACGCTTATCATCTTGAGCATATAAAGCTAATTTGCGGTAGATATCTTCTGAGTCTTCCCCTTTATTATGAAACTCCCCAGCAACTGTTAAGTCATTATCAAATGTAACATCTGCTGTTACTGCCACAATCCAATTTCCATCTGCACTTAGAGCTTTCTCAATGACATCTGCCTTATCACTAATAGATGCCCCAGTTACAGCTTCTGTAGTAGATGAACTTGCATTAGTTACTTCTGATGAAGAAGCACTCGAACTTTCAGATGTTCCTTTATCTGGACTACATGCGGCTAAACCGCCTCCCACAACTAATAAAGTAGCTGCTAATGTCACAATCTTTGCATATTTCATTGAAAATACCCCTTACGTTATTTTATTTAACAACGAAATTATACAATATTATTCGAAATAATAGTAGTAATAACCTTTGTAATGTTAAACTTATTTGATAATTAAGGAAATATTTAACATGAAATGATATTTTTGCTGACTCATTTCGTGAAGCTTTAAAGGTATTTCAAACTTATTTTTCTATATAGTTCGTTATTAAATGATCAACAAAACTCAACTAAAACCCAAATGAAATTATCCAGTTCATAAACAACTGATAAAAAGCTAATAAAAATACAAATAATAAAATAATGTACAATATAATGAAAGTAACTATTTCTCCCATACTACTGCTACTTTTAGTGCTTTAATAATAACAAAAAATCGGCTATACTGTAAGGGTATTATGCTTATCTGTGGTAGTAACTGACGAAAGGAGGTCTCATTATTCAGTAACTTCTGTTCATAAAACAATAATAATAAAACAGAAGAACTACTTTAATCAAACAATCACTAGCTAATAACCTTAAAAAACATCCCAAATCAGAGGGATTCTGTACCTAACCATAACAGTTTCGCCTCAATCATTAATAAAATAATTTTACCAATTGTTCATTTATCGATCATTTATATTTTTAAATGAATTCTATTTTTTCTAAGATAAATTAACCCCGAAGTCGTTTGATTATTACGTCATAAAAAGCAGAAAGCATATACAAGAGAACCATCATACAAAAGAAACAACTAGAAGAGGAGAATTGATTTATGAAAAAGACCACAAAAAGATGGTTGTTTTTAGCTTCAGCGTCTACCTTGTTTTTAGCCTCTGCACCAATGGCGCTAGCTAAAAATGACGAAGCTAGCCCCTTACTTTCACAAGCGACAAAAAATAACTCTGGAGTTCCCGAATTAGGACTTGACCTAACGGAGATCTTCCATGAAGCAGTTTCCAATACTCAAAATGGAGTAGCTTATCTTGATGATAACCACACACTGCAAATAACCCCTACCAAGCAAAAACATTCAGGGATGATCTGGAGTAAAAACAAACTAAATTTGAAATACAGTTTTGATTTAGGCTCCTATCTATACTTAGGTAACTCTGGAGCAAGAGCAGCCGATGGCATGACCTTTACTTTGCAAAATGACCCAAGAATGGCTGATGATACTGAACGGAAAACTGTTATGGGAAAAGTCGGTCAAGGATTAGGCGTTTATTCCGGAGATAGAGAGGGAAATCAAATCGGTGGCTCACAATATGTGAAAAATGCCTTTAGTATTGAATTTGACACTTATTACAACTATAAACCAAACCAAGCCCAAACCATGGATTTAGAAGTAGGCGTTCTAGCCCAGTCACTTAGAAGAAATGCCAGTAACAACAATTGGGGGCATATGGCCTTTGGTAAACCCGATGTCTATCCAATTAATAACGATACAAAAATTAAAGATCCAGTAACTGGTAAGTTGGTTGATAACAAACAAAGTTTGAAACCAGTCTTAGCAAATGAATTTTTAAGTAATGGCAAATGGAAAAAATTCGAAGTAGATTGGAATGTCGACACGCTGACCTTATCTTTTGAAATAGACGATGTGAAAAAAGATGCCAAAGGAAATATTGTCTTAGACACTGGCTCAAAAAACCATTACAAGAGCTCTTACACATTTAACAATATGGACGAAGTGGCTAAAACTTTTGGCTACAAAGATGCTAACGACACTCTAAAAGTACACTGGGGATTCACTGGTAGTACAGGAGAGCAATATTCTCAACAAGCATTGTCAATGTCAAGAATGCCTGGCCTTGAGAATGTCCCTGCCCACTACGTAGACACCGCTGGCAATACACTAGTTGAAAGTGAAGATAATATTGGTGAAATTGAAGCAGATTACACCATTTCACCAAGTCAAGATGCGGCTAAGACACTTAAAGACAACGGGTACACGTTGATTGGTGTTGATGGTAAAGTTACGGGCAACTACGACTATGGCGAAACTAACGAAGTCACCTTTACTTACGCAAAATCTGAAGAGCTTTTTGGCGCTAAATTGACGGCTGTCGATGCCAAAGGAACCTCAATTGATAAAGGTGAAATTGTCCAAGGGAGAAAAGTAGCCTACCAGTTACAACTAACACCAAGCGACCTATTCAAAAATTACACGGGAGTAACTGTCGCCTATCAATCATTTACAATTGATCAAAACATAGATGGAAACCTGGAAAACATCACCAACCTTAAACTAACTGATAAATCAGGAAAGGCTGTCGGCACAGTCAGCAATAATGGCACTAGCATTACGGGTCAACTTGATCCATCATCAACAACCTTAGCATTAGATACGTTAATTTTGAGCTATGACGCTGTCGTTAAACGTGATGCAGAGATTGACAGTTTCGTTAAAGCGAAAGCTGCTGTTAATGTTAGCCTAGATTCATCGATTAACGCTTTAACAAACGTTAACTTCCTGTCAGCTCTTAGCTTACTATCTAATGAAACCTCAACAAAAGTTCTTAAATCATGGGCACCAGAACTTACAGTTACTAATCGGACGATTAACAAAGGAGAAGATTTTGAACCAATCAAATTAGAAGGCGTTAAAGCCATCGATCATGAAGATGGAGACATTACCTCATTAGTTAACGTTGATTACTCTGATTTAAACGAAAATCGTAACGGAACATACCCTGTTATTTACACTGTTACAGATTCTGATGGGAACACAGTCTCTGTTACCATTAATGTCACAGTTATCTAGCCGATGTGATAATTAGATTAAAATAGACATCGAATTAGAATCACTTTTTTACTTCACAATATTGTAGAGGTTGAGGCTAACATCTCAACCTCTTATTTGATAATTAAAATCTTCTCCATCAGCAAGTTTAGCTCAACACCACTAAATAATCGCCTGTTAATCTGACAACAATAGCATTAAACCAAGTTCTCTAAGCGAGCTGTTTCTCCAATCGCTGAATATACTCATTCGCTTCCATAGTTAACCACTGCTGATGATATAAATTTTTTTCAGCCTCCAACAAAGCTTGATTTTTTTCAGAAATCTCACGTTGAAATAGAGTAACCATCTCTGTCATAATTTGGTCCAACTCCTCAATCGCTTTTACCTCGATCTCAGACATTTTCATCCCCTCTTTCCTAAAGTAATCCTGTCAATCGCCTATAATAATTCAAGTGTAAATGGGAAGTCCAACTAACTATTTGAACTCGTTTCTCTCGTAACCGCTCAAAAATATGAATGATATCTGATACTTCCTCACCTAATGCACTCAAACTTACTATTACAACCACATCCGACGCCCTTAATATGTTAATAAGCGCCTCCAATTCATCTTGAATACTCGATTCATACTTTTCAATAAAAATCTCCTGACAGTTGTAATCCCCCATAATCTTTAATTGTTCAGCCGTTGAAAATGGCACTTCTCTTTTCATATAGCCGTATACGGTCACAGACTCACCCCTTCACCATAATCGTCTAGTCATCCCACCGATTCTTTTTTCTGACAAGGCGCCTCTTGATGAATATACTTATACACACTTCCCAATGAAACATCACACTCAGTCGCTATTTTTCGCATTGCCCATTTTTTATCATGATACAGATAATAAATTCGTTCGATTTTCTTTTTGTCGATAGCTGGACGCCCAATCGTTTGCCCAATTTCTCGTGATAATTGAATTTGTTGCTTCGTCCGTTCACTCCTACATGCAAAATCAATTCTGCCTAATAAATCAAGTAAATCAAAAAAATCATACGCTTTATTACTATCCAATTGATCCTCGAGGCTGATTAATTGGACTTGTTTATCACGACACAAATCTATTAGGGATCGCAACCCTTGAAATTTTTTTCCAAAAACTTTTAGATTAGTTACTACTAACACGTCGCCCATTTTTAGAACGCTTAACAATATATCTAATTCACGAAATTCCATTAATGAATGAGCTTCCAGAAACACTTCATCACAACCATAAGACAAAATACCTGTCAATTGATCTTTTTCACTGGTTGGAAATCCTTTTCTTACATACCCATATTTAGTCATAATTTAATTCCCCCTTGTATTGTCATCCCATTTCCCATCAAATTCCTTTACTTTTTCACTTGTCCGCTTGAACGGAAATCCTTCTTGTCTTTTTCCACCATAATAGAGCCATAAGGAGGATGTTCTAAAACATCCTGCAACTCCAAACTAATATCTGCTAATTCTTTTAGCGTTAGATAAGTGCCAATAGGCAATTTCACACGCCTCGTCAAACGTTTATGATTAGCTTGAGACAATAACTTTTCTTCTCCATCCACTTTTAAAAAATCCCGTACAACGTGTTGATATTTAAATTCATACCAGCCATCAGGTTCATTCTGCTGATAACGTCGCCATACCCAGCTTAACTCCATGACTGCCTGCTTCATGTGTTTAAATTCTTCATAAGAAAGTGTCTTCATCTTCATAATTAGTCTGTCCTCTAACCTCACCTTTCTGTTAGGTCTCCTGACTACTGTTCAATTTGATTGATATACTTGTGAACAGTCCCCAAGGAGACACCGCACTCATTTGAAATTTCCCGAATTGTTTTCTTTTGAGACAAATGAATATACTGAATTTTCTCAATTGTTTTTTTAGTAATGGTTGGTCGACCACCGACAATACCTTTTTCATGAGCAACACGTAAGCCGCGGCGAGTTCGCCGACTTACAACTTCTTTCTCATTCATAGACAACTCATACAAAAGAGATAAATATTGCTCATCAGAATCTAACTCCTTTTGAAGAAAATGAACCTTAATCTGTTCCTCCTTAATTAACTCGAGCAGTTGTGTTACTTGAGTTAATTGAAGCCCCATACTTGAAAAATTTACCAAAACAATTTGTTTTCTCCTGTATTCCTTTAAAAATCGTTCGAAATCACGAAATTCATTTTCAGAATCCCTTAATTGGATCACCTCTTCACATTTACCAACGCCGTAAAGAAGCGACAATTCTTCCACTGAGCCTATTTTCGCAGTATATCCAATTCTATTCATAACACCTTTCCACCTTTCATTTATCCTATTTTATAAATGACTCTCATTTACTAACTTAAAACGACTCGCCGTTGCATGAAGTACGTATTCTTTTGAATCCTTATCAAATTTAAAAGACCCTTCGAAATCACTGAAGACGACTTCTGCTAACTGAAGATCATTAAATGGCGAACACACTACGATATCTTCAATTATCACTTCAATTTTTTTTAACTGATGAGCAGTTAAAGCCACAGTCATTTTAGAGCCTATTCTGACACTTTCATTACCTACACCGGCAACATCACTATAAGCAGGTAATAATTGAACCAAAATAAACTTACCACCCTTCAAAATCATATGATCATTAAACGTAATATCATTAATATTCAACATAGATATACTCCTTTTTAGTCACTCAATTTGCCATTATGCGTGACCAAAGCCTCAAGATGTTATCTCTTAAGGATTTGGTCACTTATAGACTCACTCTTTCCCATCAAGCTATTCATTTTGATCAGGTTTCACGACATCCCACCCTTGTTTATTATTCCAAATGGCCTCTTTCGTATTTCCTTTATCATCCTGATAGGTTACTGTTATTTTATTACGGGCCTGATTTAATGGAATATCCAAAATGGTCGTCTCCACAACAGGACTGTTTTTCACCTTAAAAGCTTCATACTTCTCACCATCAATATATACAGTAAAGCCTTCCACATTCGCATAATAAACATGAAGCTGATCATTTACCATTGAAAGATAAATAGCATTATCCAACTTAGGCTTAAGATAAATTGTCAGCCAAAACTCCGTACTAAGACTGCTATCTATGAGAACTGTCTGTTTCCTTTCATTCTCCTGATGTGGTTCTTCCTTTGTAGTTAAAACATAACCAGCTACTTCATAAAACCCAAGATTTAATGGAATAACTTTGAAAACTTCCCCTTCTACTTCAAGCAATAATTCTACCGGCGTGTAACTAAGAGTTGCACTATCAATACCAGAGGTAATTTTATTCGTCACTTTATTTGCTGGACTACTTTCAATTCGAACCGTCCCTTGTTTTGGCACCTCCACTTTAGCCGTTGGCTCCAAAATAATTTGCCTCACATGAAGAGCAGTCGCTCGCCTTCGATAAATTAACTTACCTTCCTGATAGGTTTCACCAATTATGTATTCCAACCCTCGATCGGAACCATCTATGTTAGTCGCCTTAACAAATTCATATAATGCAATCGTCTTAGGTTCCACCCGTTGTTGATTGCCAATTCTTAAAACTTGGTCATAGATCAAATTGCCAGCTTCTAGCGGTGCCCCTTTTTCATCATAGGCCTTCAAAGAAATTTTCTGCGGAATAGCTGCTTCCCACGATAGATCCGTTAACTCTTCTTTCTCCACTTGATTACCATATTGCGAAAACTCCACATAATATCCTTGATTACTACTACCAGCATGATTAAATGGAATATCGTTAAACCACTTGTTTTTAAATGCAAATATCATGGCGTTTTCAGCATTTCCAACATTGTTTGGTTCATTGGAACTAGCTGTCCCACTATTAGTTTTTCTGACCCAACCATCATAGATACCAGCTGGCGCTCGCCCACCGCCATCATAAGTTGCTTTATTAAGATACATAATTCCAGACTCAGGACCATTTGACCAATACCAATGCCCCTTACTACTATCATAAAGAGTTTCTGGAATACTCTTTTCATCATTCACTAAAGAGTTAGCATCTGATGTTTTAGTCAATCTAGTGCCACCTAACCACCCCGGTTTTTTCGCAATATTATTGTAAATAAAATCATGTTCTTCAGGAGTTGTAACAGTTGCCAGATAACCAGTCAAATTTTTGTAAGACAATTTTTTCGCTTCATTATAAGCTTGAGGCCAAGTCAACGTTTTATTAAGAAAGGTGTAGTAATGAGGAACTCCCTCTTCGTCTGACCACGATGTATACACTTTTTCGTGGAAAATTAGTCTTATGCTGCCTACTTCATTTACAGGTTCTTTCAACGTTACTCTTAAATCCTTGATAAACGATTCAATCGTGGCTAAGTTATTTGACCCTTCCATAGCAAATGTAAAAGAACGGGATGTATCAGTTTCACTGTTCTCAAATGAATACCAACCTGTTGGTAACGATAAACTACTAAAAGATTTAATTTCAGCATGCTTAGGAACATGAACTTCCAAAGATTTCATTTTATTGTCAATATAGTGATCTAATGTCAGGTTAACAATCTTCGCCTCATCCTTTGTTCGCTCAATATCAAAATCAACATATTGAACCAGATCATCAATTGGCTGGCTGTCAATCTCTCCAACATTGTTGGCACGATCCACAGCTAAAAGATGTAAATACTTATCCGCTCCCTTCTGTCCAGGAACGGTAAAATTTACTTCTGTCGTGTATGTCAGCGACTCATCATCAGGCGCAACATAAGCATCAAATTTAGATTGATCAATTCGACCAAATTCATCTTTATAGCCTTCGACAGTCATCTTCAGATTAGTAGTAGGTGAATCTGTGATTTCATAAAAATAGCCAGCAATATTACTAAGAATAGTTTCCTGTACTGTATCAGATTTTTTCACACCATTATTTTTGGTATCTGCATCCACATACCATTGATAGACTTTCCCTCGATCAACTGCATCAGTTTTAATAGTTAATGAACCGTCTTTTCCAGCTCTAATAACAGGTGTTTTTGGCTTTTCTGGTCCTTTATCATCCTTAACTGTCTGATCACTGGCAAATGTATCCAAAGAAACTTGAGCAAGATTGTATAATGAATTTACTAATATTTTCATTTCATCAGATGTTGACTGACCGTTTGAATGACCTGTTTGAATCAACCCTAAATTGTCTTTTGTTAACAAATAATGATTATTAGTACCATAAGTAGCATCATTCACTAAATTACCACCAGAGCCAACACTCGTAACCCCGAAAGGTGCCTTAAACTCCAACCATTTTGTATTAGTATTAACTCCAGACATTTGTGCGGCAGAATGTGCATAAGGTATAGATAACTCCAAACTATTAGCCAATTCATGGGGGTATTTCATTAGATAACCATTATTGGTAACTTTAACCTTATTACTTCCCATCCGTAATTCCTTTTTCCAGGGATTGTTAGTCCCCGTTGAATAGGTTGTAATTCCCAGATAGGTTTTGAACGTATCAAAATTTTTGAGATTTGCCCAAATCGTATCATGACCGAATAAAACACCACGACCCGAATCCATAAATTTTTTCGTTTCCTCACGACTTGTGGCATTCAAATCTCGACTGTTATTTGAATCCCAAGTTCCGAACATCAGCACATCATACTTATAATCCCCTTTTCCATCAATCAATGCTCCTCTAACATTACTATTGTAGGTTGCCATAGACATTGAGGTGACCTTGATCAAACCGAGCCCAATACTTGGATTAGTCATCCAACCTTTTAAGGTATTGGAAGCATCACTATCTGGATAAATATTTAAAACTTGTACCTCCTTCCCAAAATTAACCGATCGATTCTCCCATGTCACGCCTTGATCTTCAGATTGGTAAAGCTGATACCCTCCTTGGCTCAAGTTAGGTACATCGTCCCACTTTAAATCAGCGTAGTTCTTTTTTGCCGATGTATCCCACCTATTATCTACAGTTAGACGAAAATCTCCCTTTTTGATTACAGTCGAAGCCTCAAGCTTACTAAAAAACGTTTGATAGATTGTCACGCCAATGATCACTACAGCAACTAGTCCGACAATTCCCCCAAAAAGCTTTAGCCTATTAACCTGATGTCGCTCATTTCTAGGCCTTCTCCTACTCATTTCGATCACCACTTTCCCTGCAATTTATTTGTTCTCATCTTGATTGTTAGCCGCCAAAGGAGTCCCTGTCTCATAGCTAGATAAATAGTACATATTCAGATTAACCGTGGCCGAATAAGCAAAACTGCCTTCACCAACCGAATCCGGATTATGACGGTATGTTACCTGTGTGACTTTTGTAAAACGCTCATCATTCTCTAAGTGTTCCACAAAACTCAATAAACCAGGCTCAGAGTCACTAATAACATCAAAACTCATCGTCAGGCACCTAATCTGATTCTCATCATCAACTGCTCCCTCATCTACAGGAAAAAAAGTGGTATCCTCAAAAGTCATATGTTGAAGAGATACCGTATTTTTTTGAGCCAACCCTTGAAAATACTCAGCCAATGACATGCCATTTGGTAATTTTGGCCTTTCCGCTACCATAGTTGTTTCCAACAAAGCCGGCAAATCCTTCAATTTCACTATCTTTTCCTGTTCACCATGAATGTCCTTCCCGAGGATATCCACTTGTTTTTTTAACTCATTAACGTTTGCCGCTTTAGGCTGAATCAAAATTCCCCAGACAATCAACGTTAAACCAACTATTGCTAAGGCCAGTAGAGTAGACATTATTATATGTTTTTTGGAAAATGAAATTTTAGTCATCTTGGGCCTTCTCCATTCTGGATATCATAGGAACTTCCTCTTTTTTCAGACGTACGATGTAATCCGACTCCGAGAAGTCAGCTTCTTTCGTAATCGATACCGGCTTACAATCGTACACCCATTCAATCTTTTCTATAGCTTCCTTAAATCTGACACCACCGGTATAAAAATCGCCTCTAACACGTATCGTTAAACTAGGAAGTAACTTCGAGCCATCACCAGCCAATACGTCTTGAGTGTTTTGCTCAGCTGGCTCGTCTAATAACAACTCATAAGACAACATAATCACGTCAACACTCTTAGCTACCTCACTAAAATTAGCCATTACAGATGCGGCCAGCTTCTGTTCCTGTTTCAAATTAGAGACCGCCCCTTGAAGATCAACTAATTGAGATTGTTGCAATTCTTTAACTTTTTTCCCAAGTAGCGCCTTTTCCATCAGTTGACTATTGACTTGATTCGTGTATTTCGTCACATTTAATTGATAAAATAAAAACAGAAATATCAACATGAGAACAACCATAATTGCTGTAAACCCTGACCCGATCAAAATAATGTCAAATGCCTTATTTTTTACAAATTTATCTGGTAACAAATTAATATTCATGCTAAACCTCTTTCATAGATAGTCCTGCTGCTAATAGATAACGCTCAGGAATATCTTCTTGACCATTTTTTAGGGGAGACCCTAAGGCTTTAACTGGTAGCTCGTTCCGCTCTTGGATGATAATCTCAGCCTCCTTAGTCAAAAAAGGATGGCCGCCAACTAAATAAATTTGCGAAAGTGTTTTACCAGAAGAGATTTCCGTTGTAAAATAATCAGAAACATGTTGAATCGTCAGCCCTAACCCATCCAACGCTTCTAACTCGACTGACTTAGAAAACTCCATTTTAGAAGACTCATTCTTTTCAATATATTTCCAGTTAACTTGATTATAATTTTCGTACTGAACATAAACAGGTACAAACTTTTCAAAAATAGTGATGGTCGCTGTCCCTGCATTCAGTTCTACAAGTGTAAAGTTTTGTGACCAGTTGATGCGCTTTTGAAACACTCGCGCATAGGCCAGTGAGCTAGCATCAACACCAATTAATTGACCACCACTCTTTTTAATCGTATCCCCAATCTTCTCCAAAAAAGGTTCAGATGTTACCACGACAGAAACATTACCATCTATTAACATTTGATTTTTTTTTACTAAGATGTTTTTCACTTTATCCGGCGAGCGCTTCTTTTTCTTTTTTGACTTTTTTGTATCACCATGATCGTAAACTAATAAGTCAAAAATTGGCTGATCAAAAGGCAAAGGAATTGATTCACCTAATTCAAAAAATAGAAACTCACGGACTTCTTTTTCTGATTTCATCTGTTGAACAGGCACCTGTCTAATCAATAGCTTGGAATTTGGTGTCGCAATGATCATCTCAGCATTTTTCATATGCGTTTTACGATAGATTTCTTTTAAGCAATTCACAAATTGCTCTGAATTTCTCAACTTATCACCTTTGAAAAAAGAACCATTATTCACGATCTCGCCATAGGTCCATTTGGAATTTTTCTGTACGCAATAACGAATCACGTTCTTTTCAATATCAATGCCGATGCCCCGACGCCTTCTTTTTTTCATCATCACTACTCCTACCTTTATCTCATCTAAATAATAATTCAATCAAGGTCTCATATTGCCCAGTTGAATATTGGTAAACTAACAAAGTCCCTATTCCGATAAAGGGACCAAACGGAATAAATTTTGAGCTTTGTCGCCTCATCAAGATCATTCCTAAATAATAAATGAGAGCCACAACAGATGCCACAAACAAAACAGCAACTACTTGAAATGGCCCAATAAATATCCCAATAATTGCAAATAATTTGATGTCGCCTCCCCCCATGGCCTTTTCCTTTATTTCTGTTAATATAAACAGTGGGAGAAAGCCAACTAAAAGGCCGGCTATTGGATACCACCAGTATTCATTTTGGGGAATGAAAAAGCGTTCAATAATTCCCAATAACATAAAAGGTCCTAAAACTTTATTCGGAATAATTTGATACTTAATGTCAGAGACACTAACTATCAATAGCAATGATATCAACGTAATACTCACTATTATCTCTGGTGTCAGTTGCATTAACGCAACTGACATCACAAATAGCACCCCTGTTAAACACTCAAAAATAGGTGAGATTACACCTATTTTTGAAGAACAGTAACGACATTTCCCTTTCAAGAATATATAGGAAATCCCCGGAATCAATTGCCAGGCCACTAATTTATGGTGACAATCATCACAATGCGAACGGCCTACCAGCGATTCCTTTTTTGGTACACGATAGCCTACCACCATGAAAAAGGAGCCCAGACACATTCCTATGATAAACAAATAGAAATACACAACAATAATTGGAACATATAATCCAAATAAACTCATAAAGAAACTCCATTCAATAATATGATAGTTTTAAACAACTACGACGTTTAGTCGAATAAAGTTGTTCTATCTAGGTTTGAAGCAGCATCCACATCACCATCAAATTCTTTACTTGACTTTGAACCTGCCTTTAACTGACCAGTTGGAAATTTAACACTAAGTTCTCCATCCGTTCCTACTGTAAATTTAATGTCCGTTAAAGTTCCATAACTTTTGACCTGCTTAATATAGCCTTTAGTTTTCACTTCATCTAAACCAAATTCCCCTGTTGCTCCATCTGTCAATTCATTCATTTGATATAAACTACCAGCATTCAAAGCTTGCTGAATGTTGGAAATTGCCGCATCTTCTCTCGAATTTTGAATGACCTTACCAATAGCAAGTGCACCCACTCCCATGATGATAGCCAAGATTACCACAGTTGCTAATAATTCGACTAACGTTAGCCCTTGCTCATCTTCAACAATACGATTAAATCTTCCTTCTTTTCTCTCTTGTAACGTTACAACATTCGTCATTCTTTCATCCTCCTGAAAATCTTTTTATCTATATTAGCTAGAAGTCTAGGTTTCTAGTTAATAACTAAATTAATAATGAGAAATTATCCTTGTACTGCACTATACATTGCAAACATCGGCAACATAATTGCAGCTACTATGAATCCAACAATGCCACAAATCACTAATAACACTAGAGGTTCAATAATAGTCTTAATCCGTTTAGTGGATTCATCCACTTCTCTTTCATAAATCACACTCAGCTTTTCGAGCATATCTTCTAAAGAACCTGTACTTTCGCCAACCTTCACCATTTGTGTCGCTAATAAAGGCACGGCAAAGCTGTTGGAGAAGATAGAACTTATACGTCCACCTTGAGACACTTCTACTTCACATTGTTGTACCATCTGTTTAATAAATGTATTTTTCACTACTTCTCCACTCATTTCTAATGCCTTTACCATGGGGACTGAACTCCCAAGTAGAGAAGATAGAGTAGTCATAAAGACTGAGAAATTGCTTTTTTGCATGAGCTCTCCAAATCCAGGGAGTTTTAACATCATAGCATCATAGTTCAAGCGGAAAGTAGGATTTCTCTTCCCAAAGAACAATCCAATTGAAATACCCAAAATTGCCAAAACCACAACAATACCTTTAGTTTGCAAAAAATCACTAATCGACATTGTCAGTTTCGTAATGGCCGGTAATTCAGCATCAAAATCCTCAAATACCGTCACAAACATCGGAACAATCGATACCATCAAAAAGATACCAACAGCTATTGATGCAATTAACATCATAATTGGATAAATCATGGCCGTCACAATACTGCTACGATTAGCAGAAGATTTTTCATAATAATCAGCCATCTTCTTTAAGTTACTCTCCAACGAGCCTGATACTTCAGCTACGGCGATTACATTAACGAGTAGTGGAGGAAACGCATTTGGATGTTTTTTATAACTATCAGAAAGAGTCGACCCATTTTCCAAGTCCTGAGTGACCTCATTTAAAATCTTCTTAAAATTCTTGTCTTGTTGCTGTTCTTCTAACATAGTGGATGCTTCCAAGACAGTTATTCCCGCATTTATTAACGTTGAAAATTGTTGCAAATATCCTACTAATAGCTTAGGTTTGACCCCAGAAAATAAAGTTATCTCCTTATTGGCAAAGGTTGCTTCTTGTTCCACTACCGATAGAGGCTTGATGTGTTTTTTTTTCAATAACTGACTAGCTTCCATCACAGAACTTGCCTGGATGGTCCCACGAGAAGTTTCCCCAGAATATTTTTTCCCCTGATAAACAAACGTCGCCATTAGGCCCCACCTCCATCGTCTAAAATCCCAGCAGCCACGTCAGCATCGACTCTGCCAGCCTGAGATAATTGTGTGACTGAAGTACTCATAGTGTGCATGCCTTCAGCTTTTCCCATCAATAACATGTTGGTGATTTGATGCGTTTTTCCTGAACGAATAATACTAGCAATCCCCTTAGAGTTCACCAACATTTCTGTCGCAGCAACACGCCCTCCGCCATCCATTGTTGGCAACAAACGTTGAGACAGAATCCCGATCAAGGCCCCAGCCAATTGAGTTCGCACTTGGGCTTGTTGTTCAGCTGGGAAAACATCAACAATTCGCTCAATCGTTGAGGGTGCGCTAGACGTGTGCAGCGTTCCTAAGACCAAATGTCCAGTTTCGGCAGCTGTTAAGGCGATGGAAATCGTATCAAAGTCCCGCATTTCCCCTACCAGAATCACGTCAGGATCCTGACGCAAAGCGGCTCTTAAGCCATTGGCAAAAGATTCCGTATCTCGACCAACTTCTCGTTGGGAGATGATGCTTTTTTTATGTTGATGGAGGTACTCCACAGGATCCTCTAAAGTCAAAATGTGTGTCTTTTTTGTTTCATTTAAATAATCCAGCATGGCTGCCAATGTGGTTGATTTCCCTGATCCCGTCGGCCCAGTAACTAAAAACAGCCCTTGATTTTTTTGAATCATACTTCTTAACACTTCCGGCATTCCCAAGGAACTTAGGTTGGGAATTTCAATTGGGATCTGTCTTAAAGCGATGGCAACAGTATCCATCTGCCTGAAAACATTTACCCTAAAGCGACTGATATTTTTTAACTCATAAGCCAGATCAACTTCCCCTAGATCTCGATATTCCTGCCACTGCTTTATGGTGCATATCACTTTAGCAATGGCTTCGATTTCACTGGAGTACAGTGTCTCTGTCCCTTCAATCCCTTGTAAATTGCCATGTAAGCGAAACATCGGTGGCAACCCTTCTACCAAATGAATATCCGACACATTTTTTTCGACAGCCAATCTCAGCCAGCTTTCAATTCTCTTTTTAGCCTGTCCCTTCGCCAGCTTTTCTTCTGGGGTCAGCAAAGGGAGATTTACATCAATGTTTCGACTTCTCTTTCGTGATTGCTTTCTCCGTGTCTCACTCACCTATCCATCTCTCCCTTTAGCCATCTTCAGCCACTACTTTCAATAATTCTTCTACTGTTGTCTCACCAGATTTAACTTTTTCTAAGCCATCATCAATTAGAAACGTCATCTTTTGTTCTTTCACATAATCAAACAACTCATCATTAGTCGCCTGATTGGTCACCATGCGACGAAGTTCAGCTGTCATGGTTAATAATTCTTGAATCGCGATTCGCCCTTGATATCCCGTATAGCCACACTTGGCGCATCCCTTTCCTTTTGAAAGGGTGCTTTCAACACAGCCATGTTCTTGTAAAAAGATTCGCTCCTGCTCAGTTATAGGTGACTCCCTCTTGCAACCGGTACAAACTTTCTTAACCAAGCGCTGAGCCAGCACACCTTCAAGAGCATTAGCAACTAAAAAACTGTCTACTTCCATATCAATCAAACGGTTGATCGTCCCAACAGAATCGTTAGTATGCAAGGTAGATAAAACCAGATGCCCAGTCATTGAAGCCCGAATGGCAATTTCTGCGGTTTCTTTATCACGAATTTCCCCAACCATGACAACATTGGGGTCCTGACGCAAAATACTTCGTAAACCACTCGCAAAAGTCAAGCCAATACTGCTATTAACCGCCACCTGATTAATTCCTTCCAATTGAAACTCCACTGGATCTTCTACCGTAATAATATTGACATCAGGATGATTCAACTCTTGTAAAGCAGCATATAATGTCGAAGATTTTCCTGATCCAGTCGGTCCAGTAACTAAAATAATACCGTGTGGCTGTTTTAACAACTTTCTAAACTGTTGTAATAAGGTTTTATCAAACTTGAAATCATCTAGGCTTCTAATACCAACAGTTCGATCCAATATCCGAATCACAATCTTTTCACCGTGAATGGTCGGCAGAATTGATACCCGTAAATCCACTATTCGTCCGCCATTAGTCAACATTGCCCGGCCATCCTGAGGCAAGCGAGTTTCAGTAATATCCAAAGCTGAAATAATCTTTAGTCTAGAAGTCACAGCCTGTTGAATATTTTTGGGTAATCGTTTCAATTCACGCATTTCCCCATCAACTCGGATTCGAACAGCTAGATATTTCTCCTGAGGATCGAAATGAATATCACTAGCCCTTCTATCAACAGCATCTTGAAGAAGTGCATTAACTGTTTTGATAACTGGAGAATCTTCATTAGTGTTGGTATTAACCACAGCAGCCTGCTCAAACTCCTGACCAGCAAATAAATGCTCAATATTCAAATCAGACGGATAGTCACGGACAATCAACTGCTGAACATCCCCTCCATCTACCTGAACCGGCTCAATGGTTAAACCTGTAATAATGCGCAATTCATTTAAAACTGAAAAATCTCTTGGCTGACTCATAGCAACAGTCAAACGATCATCCTCCCTTTTCAAAGGAAAGACATTGTATTGTTTAGCAAAACTTCTGGGAATTAACTCAAGCAATTGCTTATCAAAAGGCGTATTAAACAAATCTAACCCGTAATCATTTTCGTCCTTAATCGTAGAATGCCGTCGTTTCCTTCGTGAGTTTCTTTTCTTTGACACTTGCTGACTCACCCAATGACCTCCTTCTAATAAACCAGATTTTCCACATAATCAAAGGTCCGGTTTATCACTTGGCTCGAGCCTTTATTGCCCGTATTTGTCGGTTTCACAATCACTACTTGACCATCTGCTATACCAGTTTCCTTCGCCTTACTTAACTCTTCAACCTGAGTAACGTTAATCCCTTTTTTCTCCAAATCATTTCTTAGTTCTTCACTATCTTTTTGGCTATATGGCTCGAGGATTACCTTTCCTTTTAAATGCCCCTTACTGACAGCTTCTTCAATAAATCGAGAATCAAAAAGCAAATTTTCAGGCAATACTTTTAATGACAAATAGGAATTTTTTGCCACTTCCAAATGAAACGGCTCCACACCCGCGTATCCTAGCTCCATCTTAGCCCCACTTTTCAATACAATTTGGTTCCAAGCAGTCTCATCATCATAAAATGATGTAAACAATTCTGAATCCTTTTTCCCTGAAAAATCTTTAGGGTACTCACTATAAGATTTCCGACGAGTGGTTTTGACTGAGTCAATAAAACTAAGACCCTTCACTGATAAAATCGTTTTACTGCCCTCCAAAGTAAGACTGGACGGTCTTTCAGGTTGATTACCATTAAAATATGAAAATTCTAAGTGCCCACCCTCGTTTTTCATTAAGACATTCGTCAAGAGAAAGTTGCCAGTTACCTCGATTTTTCGAGAGTCGGTAATACTTGAATTTATGCCATTCTGATTAACTGGACCAGCATAAAGACTGCCGCCTGATAAGACCATTGCTCCAGTCAAAAATTCATTCCAATTTGTTCCCTTAGGATCTTGAACCACGGCATTTGTAGCATACTGAGCAAAAGAAAAATTGTTAGCTTCCAATTGATTCGTCACTTGAATTTGTCCTTTGGAAAATAGAACACCCTGAGAAGACTTTCCACTGGCCTCTGAAAAAGTACTATTTATCAACAAATTATTCGTTTGAAAGTCCTTAACATCCAAAATCAAATTTGATTTTGGAACTGGTAACTCAATCAAAGTACCTGTAGCCGCCTTAACCGCATCCAGCTGAATAAAAGAAACCAATTGGGGATTTTCTGTTGAATTTCGCAAAGAGAGCACGTTTCCAGTTTGAAGCTGACTCCCTCCAATGCCCTTCATTTTTGGCCCATACTCCACTAAAAAAGAACCGGCAAATCGTAAATTACCAATCTTTTTATCACCTGTAGTAAAATCTAGTGGACTACCATCGGTGATATCAACGATTTGTTCTGTCAAATCACCATATAATGGACTAGTTTGACTACTATAGCTCCCATAATCAAAGTTTTTTTCAGTTCCAGCCTGGAAGCGATAAAGCTGATCCATTTTTTTTAACCACTCATCAGCTGATAAATACTGACCACTCTCATTTAGATAATAGGAATAGAAGACATTGCGCCAGGTATCAATACCTTGAATAGTTTGATCCACATCCACTTGCTCCCACTGCACTTCATAGATAAAATTTGCTGTTACTTTGGTCTTAGTCACAGCATCACGCCGTTTCTCTGTCACTTCTACGGTTAATGGAAATATCAATTGACTATTGGTCCGACTATCGCCTATTTTGTAACTATCTTTCGTCCAGCCAAAAGCCCCTGTTCCTTCATCCAATTTGTACGGATCAATTTTTAATACTTTATTTTTAGTTGAATCATAAAAAATCTCATAAGAAAACTGTTTTTCCGCCCCAATATTGGCATCTTTAATTCCTTCAAACATTTCAGGTAATACCCACTGACTTACTAATCCTTTTAAAACTGTTTCATCATTTCCCAACTTGCCTTCAGCAATCGTTATCGATAGCTTATCTTCCAGAACTTCTTTTATTTTCTGAGTGCCCTTTTGCATGGCATAGTCACTTACATCCTTGCTTTGCTTGAATTTGTCCACTCGATCAACTTGTGAAAATGCCCTCATCGCAAACAAAAAGATAGCTCCTACAATCACACTGGCCAAAATAATTGCCCCTAATGCATAGATTAAGGCATAGCCTGACTCTTCTTTTGCTTTACCACCTACCATTACCTGGAGTATCTCCTTTCGCTTTTTCATCATCACGATAACTACAGACAAACTTGCGACTATAATGAATCTTCTTTTTGGAATCAGCCAATAATTTTTCCATGTCCCAGACACCAGTTGCACCGTTATAATAAGGAGTAAAATCGATTGATTCTTGATAAAATAAAATAATGCCACTTGTTTGAATCGTAAAAGTATCTCGATAACTAGTTGTCCCGTAAGTTGTTTTACGGTTGTCATTCTCATTTTTCTGTAAAAGAACTTTTATTTTGACGTTTCGATCTTTGATATAATAACTGTCTGATTTTTGGTTTGAATTATCATTAATATCAGTCAAAAAAATAGGATTAATTCCCTCATCCGAAGGCTTATTCACCAAAGACTCTGTAACATTTCCCTCAGTGATTTTGATAATATGAGTCTCTTTCCAACTTCCACCACTAAATTTGCCAAAATAGTTTGCCTCTTTATATACCTCTGGTGTGCGACTTATTTTTTCAATCTTAGCGACCATTAAGTTAGCAGTCTGTTGAAATTCCACCTGCTGTCCTTGAATAGTCGACGCCTTAGAAATGCTAAATAATACACTTGAAAGTAAGATGGCGACCAAACCAAAAATCACCATTGCACCTAAAACCTCAATCAAACTCAATCCCCGCTCATCATTAATTAATCTCATCGCCCATCCCTCCTATCAAGAATCAATCACCCAATTTAAAACTGTTGATGTTAACAGACTCCCATTTTTTTTGTCATAGACTAATATCGTTAAATCAACCCCCTCAGTGCGAGGATTATACGAAGCATTTGTTTCTGGGGTGCTCACCTGAATCTCTACTAAAAAATCTGTTCCCTTCGTTCCGTGAAGATATTCACCAATATACAATTGATTAACCTCCGACCGCAGTTTTTCAGGTAAAAAGTTAGCCTCTGTCGGGTAATATTTTACCTTTCTCACGAAATTGCCTCGCTTACTGTCAACCTCTTTCACTTCAACTTCACCATAAACAGGAAGAGACCCATCCCGTTGAATTCCAGTATTATCCAAAATAAGGTGGCCGCGACGAGCGATCTGCTTATCCGTTAAGTTTTTCCCTTGTTGGATCTGTACAAAGACATAATTATTTAAATAAGCAATATCCTGAATCTGCCCTTTGTAAAGTAACCATTCTTTGATATCTTCACGGACAAAAGCAGCTTCTTCTTTTCGTTTAGTTAATTGGATAGCTAGACTATTTTGATGGACTAACGTCGCTAGCAACATAAAACAACTCCCAAGAAGAATGACTGCCACAATAATTTCTATTAACGAAAACCCTTTTTCGTCTCTGAACAAACGAATGACACCCGTCATGTTACAGCCTCCTTATTTTTGTACGCTGCTTTCGTCGTCTTTTTTTTCCACTCATCAATTCCTTAAGTTGCCGACTCATCTTCTCCTGTTTTCGATTCACTGACAGTAACAAAAAACTGTGGACCAATAAAATCAGACTAAGACCAATCATGATCCCATAAACTATAACTGTCATCCACTCACCCTTACTTATGGCAACTCAATTTCTCCCAACTGATTGTTTTTATACTCCCAATGATAGAGAGATACTTCATCACGCGAAATTGGTTGAAGATAAATACTTAACCAAAACTCAGAACTATTTGAGACATCAATAGACTCAAATGGACTTACACTGGCTGATACCTCATGCCCTCCATCAGTCTGTGTCACCACATAGCCCACTAATCGATAGTTCATCGGTACTATTGCCTTGAAATCAACTAAAGGATAATCACTTTGATACTTTATGATATAAGTATCGAATCCCCCCAGATTGGTGTTAGAAGAAGTCATCTCTAGATTAAATACCTGACCTTCTTTCCCATGATTACGGCTAATTAAAGCACCGAATCCCTTTTGAGGAATGACCAGAGACTCATCTGGCTCATTGATAATCTGTCTAATATGAACCACCACTTTACGATTACCATAAATTAGCTGACCTTCTTGATAAGTGTTGGTTATGTCATAAGTTAACAAGTGTTCTGTTCCATCAAGATTAATTAACTTAATAAAATCATGTAGATCAATTTCAGGTATCGCCACGGTTTGCTGCTGATCAATGCGCAAGCCTTGATCCATGATGACTTTCCCTAATTGATTTCCTTCCTCATCATGGATCGTTAAGCTGACCTTTTGGGGAATATCCGCCTCCCAGCAAACATCAGTCAATTCTTGTTGCTCTTTTTGACTGCCATACTCGGAAAATTCTACATAGTAACCTGCATTACTTCCGCCAACGTGGGTATAAGGAATATCGTTGAACCACTTATTCTTAAAAGCAAAAATCATGGCATTTTCTGCATTTCCTGAATTATTAGGTTCGTTAGCAACTGCCGTGCCGCTATTGCTTTTTCTAACCCAGCCATCATGAACCCCAAGCGGAGCGCGCCCCCCTCCATCATAAGTAGGTTTAGTCAAGTACATCAAACCTGCCTCAGGCCCACTTGCCCAGTACCAATAACCTTTTCCACTGTCATACAGCGTTTCTGGTATTTGCTTTTCGTCCATAATCAACGAATTAGCAGCAGACGTTTTTGACAGTCTTGTGCCACCCAACCAACCTGGCATTTTGGCTATATTGTCAAAGATAAAATCATGTTCCTCGGAACTAGTGACAGTCGCCAAATACCCCTGTAACCCTTTGTAGGATAGCTTTTTGGACTCATTATAAGCCTTAGACCAACTGATAGTTTCATTAACAAAGGTATAATAATGACTTCCTCCTGCTGGATCTGTCCAAGAAGTGTAGACTTTTTCATGAAAAACCAAGCGAATACTCCCTTGCTGATTCACATTGTCCGTCATAGTAACTCGCAAAGTAGACAGAAAATCATAAATCGTTGCAAGTTGATTATTACCTTCCATCGCAAAAGTAAATGAGCGACTTTTTTCTGTCTCACTATTTTCAAAAGAATACCAGCCTGTTGGCAAAGATAAACTAGTAAAATTTTTTATTACGGTATTTTTAGGAATTTGGATTTCCAAAGATTTCATTTTTTTATTTAACGAGTCATCTAACACAACATTAATCAACTTAGCTTCATCTTTTGTCCGTTCAACCTCAAAATCCACATACTGCTGCAATTCTTTTATCAGGTGACTGCTAACTTCACTGACATTATTAGAGCGGTCTACTGCTAGAATATGAATATACTGACCAGACTTTCTGCTGGCATCAATCGTAAAAGAAGTTTCAGTCTCATAGTTTAGAGCATCATCGTCAGGTGCCACATAAGAGTCAAATTTCTCTTTAGCAATACGTCCATAAGCATCTTTATAGCCTTCCACAGTAGACCCAAGACTGGATGTAGGTGAATCAGACACGTCATAAAAATAGCCGGCTATATTGCTGACAATCGTTTCCTTTACCGTATCTGATCGTTTAACACCTTGATTTTTCGTATTAGCTTCCACATACCACTGATAATCTTTTCCACGATCAATAGCCTTCACTTTGACATTTAACTGACCATCTTTCCCACATCTAATAACTGGACTTTCAGGTTTGGTTGGAGCTTGATCATCACGAACGGTTTGATCATTGGCAAAATTATCCAAAGAAACTTGAGCCAAGTTGTACAATGTGTTGGCAATGATTTTACGTTCATCCAAGGTAGAGGCTCCATTACTGTGTCCCGTCTGAATCATACCTACGTTGCCATTAGTTTTTAAATACCAGCCATTCCGATAGGTCTTGTTATCTTTTCCTACAAAATTTGTAATTGGATTTGGCCAACTACCAGTCGGTTGTCCAAACTCCAGCCAAACCGTCCCCATATCAACCTGTTGTAGTTCAATCGTATGAGCATACGGGATGGTAAATTTCGCACTATTTGCCAGCTCAAAGGGGTATTTCATTAAATAGCCATTGTCTTTAATGTTCACTTCTGTTGAACCAGTCCACACGCTAGCCAAAGGTTCGCCATTTTGAACAGTTCCTGGATGCACTTGCTGATAACCCAAACCTAAATATGGACCAAAAGCCTTCACCTGATTAGGATTTCGACCTGCAAGAGTATCGTGCCCCCACAAGGTACCTCGCCCCGACTGGACAAACTTTTCTGTTTCCGCAATAGCTAATGAGGTCAAATCTTTCATATTGTTACTGTCCCACGTCCCAAACATCAACACATCATATTGATAGTTACCACTACTATCTTTCAAATACGCATTTGGATTAGCATTATAGGAAGCGTAGCTCACTTCATCTACTGATATCAGATTATTTCCATTCTGATCCTTCATAATCTCAGGACTATCGTTACTGACAGACTCAATCCATCCTTTTAATAAACTCACATTTGGATAGATATTCAACACTTTAATGGACTTACCATAATTTAAAGATCTAAGAGACCAATTCTCCCCATCTTCTGACTGATACAGCTGATACCCCATGTTGGATAACCCTGAAACAGCGTCCCAATCAAGCTTGGCATAATTTTTCTTAGTCTCTGGTTCCCATTTGTTTTCTGCTGCTAAACGAAAATCCCCATTTTTTTCAACAGTTGCCCCTCGCACTGCCCCACCACTCTTGACCTGTCTTCCCCAAAGGTACCCACTACCAATTAAAACAATCAATAGAACAAACAGTAAGTAGGCCACATAAGATCGTCTATTTTGACCTCTATTCATCTCAGCTGCCTCCTAATCATTGTCAATTTTTGTCGCCAACGTTAAATCAATTTCATGCAATTCCCCATTTTCTGGAACTTTCCCAGACCACCAAACGGCCCGATATCCCAGAGCCCCATTTGAAACACTTTCAACTTTAAGTAACAGGCTAAATTTTCCATTTTGATACTCCTTTGGCAAAGTAGCAGCCAATCCAACTTCACTAAATAACATTTCCGTCTTTTCCTGACTAGCTAAAGCATTCAAATAGTAAAAGTAACCATCTTCTCCTAATTTCCAATAAGAGCTTGGTTCAAGAATAATTTCTTGGCCAACTCTTGAAGGCAAAACCCGTTCTACCGTCTCTCCAGCAACGTTCACTTTAATACTTGGCTGAACCATCACCCTAATAAATTGCGTTAATGTGCCAGTGTTAGTAAATGTAACTTCTTTTTTTATCATTTGATTAGGTTGAACCGTCTCAGGCTCATCAAAAACTTCATCAATTTTGCTCTCTAAATTTCCAATTTGAAAAAGATTATTCTTTTCTTCTCTAATCATCCCAGCAGCATAAACTACTATTCCACCAATCAATAGACATAGTCCCAGCATCATCACTAGTAACATCAGATAAGGAGGCTTTTTATGTTTTTTCCTGTTTCTCATTCACACACCTCCTAATGAAGCTTTCCGTTATACAATGATGCAACAGGACCAGACAGTTGCCAGTCATCCAACAACTGCTTGCTAATATCATGTCCATCCATTACTGGAACCAACTGATATAAAGCCCCCTTATATTCGTTGGGAATTGTTTCTGCTAAAGAGACACTTGTTAATAAAGGAATCGTACTATCACCAGGCTGTAATACCTCAGAATAATAAAAATAGCCAGATTCATAATACCAATAGTCTTGAAGGTTACTATGAGGTGGATTAGTTGAATCATAGATAGCTGACTCATTAAAATGCAACGTAAGATAAGCCAAGCCTTCCGTAGAAGGCGTTCCCTTATACTTATAAGCCGTTTCACTATTTTGCGTATCACTTAGAAAAACACTACTTGCAACAAAAAATACTCCCGAGGCATCATAGGTATTTCCCACTTTCCAAGTCGATAGTTGCTCAGCTTCGATGGGTTGACTACTGGCTTTATTGACTTTTTTTAAGCCGCCATTTCCCACCCCCTCACCATCTCGTAAATCAACTTCAAACTGTAATAAAAATTCGTACAACGAGACACGGGCAATCGCCGGTATCTGACCATTATTTTGAACTGTCACCCTTTTCTCAGTCTCTTTCCCCGGACGCCACTGTAAATCCGGTTTAAATAACTCGTCAATCAGCAAGGATAACTCCTTAACTGTCATTTGCGTGTGGTTAATGCGCTCATCACTATACGTAATCCAGGCATATGTGCTCCCCACAACTAATAACAGACTCAGTAAGAGGCAGAAAAGCATCCATAATACCTTACTGTCCAAAAAAGTGAGAAAAAGATGGTGACATTTTGAGTGAGACCGTCTAATCCTATTTCTCTTTTTAGCCATGTCACCCATCCTTCTCTACTTTTTTCTTTTTTTCCAAAGCAACAGTACGATAAGAATTAACAACAATCCGATTAATGCTTTATACATGGCGTTCTTTACTTCCTCACCAGTTTTTGGTAGTAAGCCATGCCCGTCCTGATCCTTCGGTGTTGGTTTTTCTTTGCTCACATCCGTAGTAGTTGGTCGTTTTGTCCCAATAAATGTCCACTTATACTTAAGTTCACTTTCCTCAGAATAATCCTTCACTGACAATTCCTTAGAAACCATAAAATCAACCTTTAATATCTGATCTTTTCCGTATTCACACGTCCCAATCAATAAAGGAGTCACCCTCCAATCAAAGGAGCCATCACCCAAAAGTGGACCTTGATACAACAGTTGCTCATTGAGAGTCAAACTCATCGTCACAAACTCGCTAAAATCAAGAGCCCCTGTTTGAGAAATTGGTTCAACCAATAGCCCTAATTCAAAGGGGTTTTCAATATCAAGACTGCGAATCGTAATCGTTTTTTCATACTGTTCTCCAGGTAGCACACTGGGGAGATCCACAAAATATTCGCCTTCACTTGTAGCATAAAGACCTGTATCATCCCCAATCACAACACCAACAGGGAGGGTTTCACCAACTGCCTGATACTCACTGAAAGCGGTCATGATCGATGCTAACACTATCATCCATTGAATGATTCTTAACACTTTTTTGTGCATCATAAGCCCCTTCCTTTTCTTGAGTTTTACTGAGAATAATATTAGTTTGGTGCTTGGCCAGATAAATGTTCTAAGATTTTTTTGGTATTAGGAGTCGATAGTTCATCATCACTTAGGCCCCAACCACTATCGTCCACTAAAGCTGCTTTATTTCCTTGAATTGCTTCTAATTTCACAACTAAATCATAAGTTGCATTAGTGTATTGCTGATCAATTTTATTATCAAAGACTAATTTTTCTAACAAATTTGGTGTAGTCTCGCTAGCACCAAGAGGACTTGTATAATAGAAATAACCATCTTCAATATTGTAAGCCCATTTTTTATTAACTAAAGAAGTCGGCGTAACAATGTCCGTACCATATGTAATATGAATACCGGAAATATTCAGTGCATTCTTATCCGTTTGAACACTTGATGTAGCACCTGAAGTTGTTGGATATTGTCCCACAACCGCTAATGTTCTATTTAACTTTTCTGCACCTAGATTCATAGATGCTGCTTTATAATCATAATCAACACCGTATTTAGTGCCTGCGGTTCCCAGTAGAGCTGCCTTAGCAGTCATTGCTTCCGTCGTATTACCTACTAAGGTAGAATTAGCCCAATTTGCTACTTCATACTTATAACCATTAGCATAAATTTCATACTCAAGATCAGTCGCCTCAAAAGTCCAATCACTAAAGTTAGCACCTGTATTAACAGGCTTAACTGTATGTCTCATCGCCTGATACTTACCCGTTTCGTATTCGAAGAACATGGCATAGTCAAAATCAATATGCTTTTCTCCATTCAGCGGATTTATCGTCTCTGCTCCTTTACCATAAACTTTGACATTTGCAGGCAAAACTGCTCCGCTTACTTTCACTGCAGAGGTAATATCAGCATAATCAACATTATCTACATATTTCTTGCCATCAAATTCAACTGGAATACTGTCTTCTATACTTGGCGTAGCCGCAGCTACCCAACCAGTTGTCGAAGTACTCACCACACCTTTATCAGCCAAGTGTTTTAAGACTTCCTCATAAGAGACACGAACAAAGACCGACGTCGCTCCCGCATTAGTAACCGTGACTTGTTTGTCTGTTTCAGTGCCAGGAATAATATCCGTTGGTCGCCAGATTTCCGATACCGTCACACTGCCATCTTTAATCGCCGCAGTCTTCACTCGGTTAATTCGTTGATCCTGAGAACTTATCCAAGCAAACGTTCCCGATACTGCTGCAATAATTGCTAGCGCTGCTGCGGCAGCCGCTAATTTCTTTTTCTTATTTTTCTTTGTAGACTTCATTTTCCATCCCCCTATTATTTTGGTTTATATATTCACATTTGACCTAACAAATGATCCTACCTGTTTACGCGCTACCTACTATTACGAAACAACTGAAAATCATTCAGATGAAAATAGATAAGCTTTTAATACTAAGAAAAAACCAAAAAGTGACACAACTGTTACCAAACATGCCCAAAATTCAGCACGCACAAAATCGAGAACAGCGCCAACTTTCGGAACAGCAAACAGCACTTTTCCAAAAACTCTATCCGCTTCAATCGGCGGGTCATTCGTATTATTAGCATCCCCTTTAGTAATTAAATACGAGCCGGACTCACCATTTAATTCGTTCCTTTTTTCAACAACTCGGTGAGTTAAGTAACTGCCACCATCGCCGACAGCAAATGTCACAATATCACCATTTTTCACCTGGTTCCCTTTCATTCCTCGAACGATGAGAATATCTCCAGCATAAAAACCACCTGATGGGCCGTTTGCCTGTGGTGCCATTGAATTAGACATAACCGTATAAAAACGATAGCCCAAAATTGACGCATTTGAGTTAGAACTGAAGGAAAACATCAAAGCCATTAACAAAATACCAAGCGTTATTCCATAGAAAAGTAAATTGTAGCCAAACGAAAGACATTTTTTTGAGATAGACCTCGACTCTTTTCCACGTTGCTCTTGACGAATATACTCCGCTCGCGTTTTAAGAGCCTGCTTTTTTGAAGAACGCCTCTTTCGTCGGTGCTGTTTTTCGTCTATTCTTCTTTTCGATTTATCTCTATTATTGTCATGGATCTGAGACTGACGAACCGATGGCCGTTTCTTTTTTCGTTTACGCTGTACTGCCACTCAATCTCTCCCCCTCATAATCTCTCAACATACACAAGAGACACCCAAAATTCCTTCGTAAATCGAATTTAGCAATCTAAGTCTATATACATCCCGTAAAATAATCGGAACATACAGCTCCATTGGATTATCAACATAATGACGAGCATAGAGTGGTGCTTTCAGCTTCTTTTTAGCTGAAAGTTTAACGATTGATCGTCATTATTTAATAGGAGCTATATATCTATTATAAAAACAACATTTATATGAACGAGCCTTCTCTTCAGCAATATCAATGAAATTTCAAGGAAACTTGTCGATTATTGAAAAACTGACACTAAATGAATTTTGCTCATCTAAGATTCACTTGATTTATGTCTCAAATAAGTCCATATCCCCTTGAGATTCTATGCTTTTTAAGTGACTTTTGTTCAATTTTTATGTAATCTATGAGAGAGGTGTTTTTCTCCAAACGTCGTTGTCGCCATATTTTTTTCTTGTTGCCAAAAAGAATTAACTACTTTCCTTAGTTTTTTCGATGATTGTGTCTTGTTTTAAAGAAAAACAAGACACACGAAAAAAAAGCCCTGATAATCACCAGTTCATTCACTGAACTGACGGCTTCAAGGACGGCGTTTAAGAAAAGTATGCGCATTTTATCTTTACAAAATAAGTGACCATGATTTGTAGCTTTCATGACAAATAAACGTTTATTTAACCACGATTACGAACGGATGTTTTTTGAACTTCATAGTTAAAATAAACAGATTCTTTTTGGTTGTTTTTTTTAAAAAGAGGTGATTTGTTGAATAGCTGCCTGCTTTTCAGAAAAAAATGTCGTGGTATAAACATCTAAAGTAGTTTTAATGGAACTATGACCCATTAAAGCACTAACAGCAGCGATGTTTATCCCCATTTCTACACATCTCGTGGCAAATGTATGGCGTAATGAGTGAAAGGATATGCCAGACCAGCCAAAATGCATTGTTAACTCCCTAAAATGCCGATCAACCGCTCTTGGTTCCAAAGGACGCCCTGCTATCTCCATAACATAAGAACTGGTAGACTGTAAATACTTCCTCTTTAACAGCTGCAACAACTGCCTTGATAAAGGAATCTCCCGTATCGAATGAGCTGTTTTAGGACTATTTTCGGTCAAAATAGTTCCTTTACCACATTTTTGAGTGATTCGCTGACGAGTTCTCTGAACCGATAAATAGCTATCATCAAAATTGATATCTTCCCACTTTAGGCCACAAATCTCTCCAACTCGCATACCTGTTTCTAAAGCAAGAACAATTGGAAAGCCTTTTTCAGAATCATGAGCTACTTTCATAATTTTCTGTTGTTGAGCTTGAGACAATGCTTTAGTTTTGCTGATTTCTGTCTTTGGTAATCGACACCCTTCACAAGGATTATCAACTCTAAAACGCTGTTTTTTAGCACTCTCCATCCCAGATTGAACCAACCTAAAAATTACCCGAATCGAGGAAGATGATAGTTTTGATTCAAAATTATCAACCCAGTCTTGAATGTCCTCCTGAGTTAACTTGACTAATTTTTTTTGGCCAATGTCAGGAAAGACATATGTATGAAGCTTATGATGATAGCTCGCATATGTACTGTGTTTCACCCTTGGCCCTATATGATGTTCCAACCAATATTCAAACCACTCCCTCAAGGTTCCATAGTAAGCATTAACTGACTGTTTTTCAAACTGATAGTCCGCACGTTGGCGAATAACTTCTTCTTTTACCGCTTTATATGAATCCCCATAAATATACCCATAATACAAAGTTTTATTCTCTTTCCTACCTTTAGGATATCGGCCTTCCCAACGGCCATCCTTCCGTTTATAAATATTCAACCCTCGTTTTGACATTGCAATTCACTCCTTAAATCTGACGGCGAAACTGACGGCGATTAAAAACACCCCGTAAGTCAAGCGAGATACTGTGTTAAGGGCCGATCTCCCAACGTTGGCCAAGGATTAATTAACCTAAGCTAATAAAACTACCCCTTAGTTAATAATCAATTTACAAAAGAAAAGGGCTTGACAAATAGTTTCAAAAAAACTATCCTATAAGAAGAGCCCAATGCTCTGGCAAAAATCTTGTTTTTCTTTAAAACAAGATTTTTTTTAATCTCATACACATTGGAAACTCTCTTTAATCAACCCAGTTACTTTAATCCCTATGACTCAGTATCATTACTTCAAATCGCGTCTTCCCCGTAACTAACTCCCCTATCATTCTTATAAAGATTCGTTTCAATTAATTTTACTTCTATAAACTTCATACAATTGATTTAATAAACTGCACCATCATCTCTGATATCCCCATAACAACACAACTCTAAACGTTTACAATTCATTTACGCACAATAATCACATGTTTCATATTAAGTAACACATAAATAACGATAATAATCTATTTATTCACACGACTAAAAATACTTATCAACATACCTTACTTCAAGTGAATAAACGCACATAAACACACAAACTGTAGTAACAAACAACCTTTTTATGAACTTATTCACGCAGGCTATCTTTCGAAAAACGACCTTATCGTAAATAACATTAAAATAACCAATTGAATTTTATTGTATAAAATTAAGCATACCTTAAGGACTTTGTAGTGTCAAGATGAGCACAGCAACAAAATGTACGCGATAATTGAAACAAACCAACAGTTAATTTTCCTTTCATTTAAGATTAAGATTCATTATTCACAAAATCCTTGCCGACCATTTCAAAGAATTTCCACTAAATTTCAGCACAAAAAAGCTCCATCCACACTCACCATTTCAAGTACAGACGAAGACGACTTATCCATATTATTTCAATTTAAACTCTGAAATAGGCCAAACAGTCAGCACTATTTCCTTTTTTATCTCAGACCTTGCTATCATACCAAAGCTCTCACTTCGACTATCCAGGGAAATAATCCGATTATCCCCCATCACAAAATACTGTCCCTCAGGAACCACAAGACTAAAATCACTTGTAAAACAACGAGCTTCCTCCGCTCTTTGTTGATAATCAGTATGACCCGCATACACTTTCTTTAGTTTATCTTGATAAAATTCAATCTGATATGGCAAAAGAAAGGTTTCATTAATGATTTTACCATCAACCCTTAATTCATCCTCAACCATGTCAATCTGTTCTCCTGGTAACCCAATAATTCGTTTTAAATAATTAGTATCGGAAACATCCCCTTTCTGTATCATAACCACATCAAACCTTGAAATTTGAGAATAGTTAACCCCGACTAACCGTTGTTGATCAACATAAGCAGGAGCCATTGAATCACCGAAAACCGTGATGATTTCCCAATAAAAAATCCTTGATAAGATCAGTAGGAGTAAGCGCAGTAAGAAACCATACCTTCTTTTGATGTATTCCCTCACTCTCACCACCATGCCTCCTCCCTGATCTTTCGTGCTCATAACATTAACAGAAACCCAATAAAATTATTAAGCATATGAGCAAAAATTGACGCTTCGATTCGCTGCGTTTTATAATAAATACCGCCTAATCCCAGTGCCATCACAAAATACAAGATAAAACTTTCTAAATTAGTTGGCGAATGAGCCAACGTAAACGCAATCGCACAAACAAAAAAGCCAACTAAAGGTAACTTTCTAAAAACAACAGAAAAAATCCCACGATACATAATCTCCTCAGTAATCGGCGCAACAATCACAATCGAGATAAACATGGTAATCTTAGAAGACCGAATAAAAATCCCTTCCAAAGCACTTTGATTCGCAGTAGTAAACTCTGGTTGAAAATACATGACCAACTGTTCCAATGCCAATGAAGCCGCCACTAAGATCACGCCATAACTAATTATTTGAATAATTTCCTTTCTGGCAAAAGGGCTATGAGAAAAAAATGCAACATTTTTTCTCTTAAATAACCATAAAATTCCCAATAAAATCAATATTTGCACTAAATTAATGAACCAAGGATAACTCATTTCGTCCATAATTTTTTGAGCCATCTCATTCGGATCAACCGTTAATAACTCCTCATTGTATACCAACACTTTCTTCATCATTTGTGGCACCATCACAATCACTTGCCCCAACAGATTCAACACGAAATACAAACACAATAAAAAGACAGCATAACCAGTTGATATTTGCGTTTCTTTTTCTTCGATTTTAATTTGTTCCTGTAATAACATACGTCACTTCCTATTATTAATTAGTCTTCCCACTGATATTTCTACAGACCGATCTATCGAGAACCGCACTATCAACTCAATTGATGTGTTTTTCAAAATGCTGATAATCCTTTGGTGTAGTCCAATCGCCTCCCCACTCATAACCACGATCCATAAATAGCTGATAAATCAGATCCCCAGGAGCAATCATCATCTGAGCAATTTCTTTATCAAATTGTGACTTGTCTCGTTCTCGATAACTACTAGCATTGGCTGGTAAAACAAGTTCTTCTCTGACATACGGATTGATTAACGGATTAATATCAATTGCCAAACCATAGGAATGATAAGAAACCTCAGCACTGCCTTCAATCGGACGATGGCAAAAAGCCGACGTATTATTGTGGCTCATGGACAACTCATCATCTGCTTGATATTTTTCCACTAAGGAGATTTCTTCTATCGGATACTTTTCTTCGAATAAGTGACTAAAAATTTCCACCATATCTTGCGCAAGATACTGATTGACAATCAGTTCACCTGTTTGATTTTTCCCCTTGAGATCAATATACAAGACATTCACTAGCCTTAGCTCTGTATAATCAACAGGCGTCCCCTCTCGATAACTGTACCCCGATATTTTCTGAATCATCTCGTCTGATAGTACTTGATAGGTAAATCCTTCCTGAAAAACAACTTCTTCTTTTCCCAAATATTGAAGAATTGGACTTACCAGCTGTAGCGACTGTCCCGCAACTAAGGCCTCAGGGACGACTTCCTGATTCCATTCCTTTAATTTCTCCTCAGTCACATTAAATTTTCTAGCAATCTTGCTAAATGTATCCCCCGCAACAACCTCATACGCATCAAAATGAGGCTCTTTCTCTTTTATCAGTGGCGACTCTTTCGACTTTTCATTGTTAGTGATAACTATCTCTGGTGCTTTCTCTTTACAACCTGATAACATCAGTAACACTAATACGACACTGAGTAATAATCTTCGTACACTCATCCTCTTACCCCACTCATTCTGGCCAAACTGCTAGTTTATCCTTTTTAATCATCCAATATACTCATTCAAACCGCATCAATACAAGGAGTAATATTACTAGCTTCACATTATAGAAGCAATACTATCAAACCTTCATAATGCCCTTAGCGACCTTTGTCGCAAATCGAAAAAATCATTTTTTTTACTTTCCTCTTATGAGTAAATACATCATATCAAAAAGAAAACACAACAAAAACTCGTTTATCGAACGAATGCCATATTTTTTTTCGATTCTAATATCTATCAAAAAAATGCAGCAATTTGACTCACATGATTAAATCATTTATATTCGTTGAAACTCAATATGGTACATCATTTATTGAAAAGATTAACAGCGTAAGTCAACGATAATAATCCTAGGAATGATTCCACTGGGAAATTGCATAACCATTCATGACAGATAGAACTATAGCGAAAATAGAGTAAGAGGATTTCCCTTTTACTCTATTTCTTCACTAATCATTAATATTCATAAAACTTGATTACTTATCAGGTGTTTTCACCATATCCCAATTATCCTTATCATTCCAAATCGCTTTTTTAAGATTGGAATCCTTATCGATGTATGTCACTTCGATTTTATTTCGCGCTTCATTCAAAGGAATATCCAAAATCTTAGTCGCAGTGACTGGACTTCTTGGCTTAACATCGTATTCTTTATACAAGTCGCCATCAATGTACACTTTAAAGGCCTCAATATTTGAATAGTAGACATGGAGTTTGTCATCAACCATTGACAGGTAGACAGACGTTGAAATATTTGGTTTCACATAAATCGTCAACCAAAACTCTGGGCTAGTCGCACTATTGATTTCAATCTTGCCACCTACCATATCCTTTTCAAGATGCTCTACTTTATCAGTAGTTAAGAGATGGCCCACCAGCTGATAAAAACCTAAGTTTAGTGGTGTAACATTCAACATCTCACCACCGCTGTCTAGCAACATTTCACTAGAGGTAAAGCCTACCGAGCTACCATCAGTACCTGACTCAATCTTTTTATTCAAAGTATGAGCTTGACTGTTGATCCTAATAGATCCCTGTTTCGGTAGCTCAACATTGCCATCAGGTTCCACTATGATCTGCCGCATGTTGATCGCCGTAGCTTTTCGGCGATAAATCAACTTACCTTGCTGCAGAGTATTGCTGATAATATAATTCAATTCATGAACTGAATCATCCAAATTAGTCAATCTCAGAAAATCATGTAAATCAATTTCCTTAGGTACTACGATTTGTTTACTACCTATTTTCAGCTTTTGGTCCAGCAAAATATCTCCATCTTCCAACCGAAGACCTTTTTCATCATAAGCTAGTAATGACACCAACTGTGGAATATCGTCTTCCCAACCAATATCTTTCACTTTGTCTTCATTGAAAACGAGTTTAATACTACCAGCCTGATTAGCTATATCTTTTTCCGTAATAACTACTATCAAAGAATTTAGGAATTTCTTAATGGTTGCCAAATCATTATTACCAGTCATTTCAAAAATAATAGTCTGATGTTGTGACGTTGGTGTCCCTGTTGATTTAGTCCACTGGGCTGGCAAAGTTAAACTATCAAAGTTTTTAATCTCAGCCGTATTTGGAATCTTAACTTCAACAGAAGCCATTTTATTGTCAGTGAAATTAGTTAATGTCAAATCAACAATTTTGGCTTCATCTTTTGTACGCTCAACTTCAAAATCAACATATTGAATCAAGTCACCAATTACACTACTGGTTACTTGACCAATATTATTGGCACGATCAACTGCTAAAACATGTAAATATTTCTTAGAGCCCTTTGGAGCTGGGATAGCAAAAGATGCTTCTGTAGGATAAGTTACCGCATCATTATCTGGAGCTACATAGGCATGAAATTTACTTTTATCAATTCTTCCAAAATTATCTTTGTACCCTTCGACCGTGGTTCTCAAAGTTGAAGTTGCTGAATCTGATATTTCATAAAAATAACCAGCCGTGTTACTAGTAATGGTTTCTTTCACAATATCAGATTTTTTAACACCACTATTTTTCGTATCCGCCGTAACATACCACTGATATTCTTTCCCATTATCTTTTGCATCAGTACGCACAACTAACGAATTAACATTCCCAGCTGTAATTTGAGGAACATTCGGCTTATCTGGTGCCTTATCATCAATCACCGTATAATCATTGGCAAAGGTATCTAGTGACACTTGAGCCACATTATATAGGGTGTTTGCAATAATTTTTCGTTCATCCATTGTAGACTGACCATTACTGTGACCCGTTTGGATTAATCCTAGGTTGTTTTTCGTAATTAAATAAAAATTAGCATTATGAGCACCTTTGTCAATATTCCAAGTGTAAGGCGCTTTAAATTCCAACCATTTTGTTGCTTCAGTTGAACTAGAGAGGGCCTGTCCCCAAGAGTGGGTAAGTGGAACTGTAAACTCCAAGTTATTTTGTAACTCAAAAGGATATTTCATCAAATAACCATTATTAGTGATTTTTACCTTCGTACTGCCCACTCGATAACTACTTTGTAAACCTAATTCAACTCCTAAATCATTTTTAAATGTATTAAACCAAGGGTGAGTCGGTCCATTAGCTGCGCCGTTATGAGTCGATCCAGTGATCGTATCGTGTCCAAAAAGAACGCCTCTTCCAGAATCAACAAAAGCTCTCATATCTTTAGCACTCCACTGAACAAGATCCTTTTGGTCGTTCCAGTCCCAGGTTCCAAACATTACCACATCATAAATCCAGTCACCTTTACCATTATTGCTTTTTAAGGTTTCGATAGGCTTACTATTAAAATCAGAAAGTTTAACTGGCGTTACTTGAATCAGATTTTCACCATTGACATCTTTCAAATTCAAGCTATCCATCCAAGTTTTCAAGGTATTTGGTCCCGGAGCTTTTGCATTATTAACGTGGGGATAGACATTTAATACCTTAATTTTCTTCCCGTAATTCATCGACCTACCTTCCCAAGTTGAACCACCGTCAGCAGATTGATACAATTGATACCCTTCTCGACTCAAATCAGAAACAGCGTCCCATTTTAAAGCCGCATAATTTTTTTTGCTGGGAACATCCCATTTATTATCAGCTGTTAATCTGAAATCCCGCTTTTGAACAACAGTTGACCCTTTGATTTGTCCAGTGAAATTACGATAAAGGATTGCTCCTACCAATAGACTAATAGCCGTAATCATCACAATTCCAAACGTTTTGACTTTGTTTCTCTTATGACTATTCTTATTCTGTTTCCGCCTTTTTCTTCCCACTTCCTTCACCTCTTTCATTAATATCCAACTACTTGCTTTCCTCTGTCTCCGCTCCACCGCTTAAAACTTTACCCGTTTCATAATGTGAGAGATAGTACATTGCCACATTAATCGTCGCAGAATAGCCATAACTGCCTTCACCAGAAGCGTCAGGATTATGACGATAGGCTGTATGAAGGACCTTAGTAAATCGTCCATCGTTCTCCAACTTATCCACAAACGTCAACAGATCAAGTTCTGTGTCTGCAACAACATCAAAACTGAAAGTCATACGTCTCAATTGACTTTCAGCACCCGTTTCCACTCCTTCTTCTGCCACCGGAAAAGCACCTTCATCATCAAAGTTCACATGTAGTAAGGAGACACTATTTTTAGTCGCCAACTCTTGAAAATACTCTGACATTCCCATGCCATTGGATATTTTCGGCTCATCCTTGACCATTGTTGTTTCCAACAATGCGGGTAACTGTTTTAATTCCTGAAGCTCGTTTTCTTTCTTACTTATATCTCCAGATAATGTAACTACTTGCTTTCTTAATTCACCGATCTTTGCTGATTTTGGCTGAATCAGTATCCCCCAAAACAACAGGGTTAAGCCAATTAAGACCACTGCTATTACAGCTGAAATAATTATGTGTTTACGAGAAAAAAACACTTTAGTCATTTGCTTTTGCCTCCAATCGAGAAACCATAGGGATATCTGCTTTTTTTAGACGAACGACATAATCAGATTCTGCGTAATCAGCTTCCTTGGAGACTGAAATCGGCTTACAATCATAGACCCACTCTAACCGTTCGATGGCTTCCATAAAAGCAGGACCGGCTTTATAAAAATCACCTCTTGCACGAATCATGATAACCGGCAAGAGCTCTGAGCCATCCTCTCCTAAATTTCCCTCTCCCTGTTCATCGCCTTCAACTAACGCAACCTCATAAGACATCAACACCAGATTTGCCTTACTCGCCGTCTGACTAAAAGCTTTCAAAATAGGCATCATCAAAGGTTGTCCTTCTTTTAAGAGTGTGACAAAACCTTGTAACTCAACCAATTGGGATTGCTCCAGCTCTGTCACTTGCTTTTCCACGGTAATCTTTTCCATTTTTTTATTGTTTACCTCACTGGTATAACTTGCCACTCTTAATTGATTAATTAAAAAAAGCGAAATTAATAAAAATATAATTGCCGCAAAAGCAATTGCTGTAATAAACAAGATAACTTCCATTGCTCTATTTTTTATAAACTTATCTGGTAATAAATTAATGTTCATCCCTTAAACCTCTTTCATCGATAATCCTGCTGCTAATAAAAAGCGCTCAGGTATCGTTCCCTGTTTATCTTTTAAGGGGGAGCTTAACGCTTTGACTGATAGTTCATTCCGCTTTTGAATGATCTCTTCCACTTGTCGACTTAACAACGGATGTTCTCCCACTAAATAAACCTGAGATAACTCATGTCCTGGTGAAATCTCCGTTTCAAAATAATCGATAATCCCCTGAACCGTTATTGCAAAACCCTCTAACGCCTCTAATTCAACGGCATTCGCAAATTCAGCCTTAACCTTGCCTTCCTTTTCCAAGTATTTCCAGTTCACCTGATTGTAATTTTCGTGTTGAACATAGACGGGAACATTCTTTTCAAAAATAGTAATCGTAGCCGTCCCAGCATTTAGTTCAACCATCATAAAGTTTTGTGACCAGTTGATTCTTTTCTGGAAAATACGTCCATAAGCCAATGCACTACAATCCACTCCGATTAACTGCCCACCACTTTTTTGAATCCCATCACCGATTTTTTCTAAAAAGGGTTCTGAAGTCACAATCACCGAAACATTCCCATCAATAAACATCTGATTCTTTTTCACTTGGATTTTTTTGACTTTTTTCTCTTTGCGATTCTTCTTATCCTTTTGTCGCTTAGTTTCACCATGGTCATAAACCAACAAATCAAAGATCGGCTGCTCAAAAGGTAGAGGAATTGATTCACCCAACTCAAAAAACAAATATTCACGGACTTCTTTTTCGGATTTTAAGTGCTGGACTGGTACTTGTCGAATCAACAACTTGGAACTTGGGGCACTAATGACCACTTCCGAATTTTTAACCCGAGCTTTCCGGTAAATATCTTTTAGGACATTGATAAACTGTTCCGAATTCCGAAGCTTATCCCCTTTAAAAAAAGAGCCATTGTTGACGAATTCGCCGTATACCCATTTACCATTTTTTTTTACACAGTAACGCATCACATTTTTTTGAATGTCAATGCCAATACCATGATGCGAGATCTTTTTAAACATTTTTTCCCCTACCTTCACTTTATCTAGTAAACAACTCTATTAACAGTTCAAAATCTACTATTGAAACATGGTAAACAATGATCGTACCAATGGCAATAAAGGGGCCAAAAGGCACTTGTTTTTGACTGGTTCTCTTAATCAAAAAGATCACGATATAATAGATCAGTGCTACTAACGAGGCCACAAATAAGACAAACAAGACTTGAAGTGGCCCAATAAAAATGCCTAAGACCGCAAATAACTTAATATCGCCCCCACCCATGGACTGATCCTTCACCATAGTCAATAAAAACAGTGGTAAAAACCCAACTAAAAAGCCCGCAAAAGAGTACCACCAGTAGTCGTTTTGAGGGATAAGCAAACGCTCAACCAGCGCTAAAATAAAAAACGGCAACAACACTTTATTCGGAATAACTTGATACTCCAGATCTGAAACGGTGATGATCAACAACAATGACATCATCGTAAAACTAACAATTGTCTCTGGTGTCAGCTGTAATAACACAGCTGACATCACAAACAGTACCCCTGAAATAACCTCAAAGACAGGTGAAAAAACACCTATCTTTGAAGAACAGTAGTGGCATTTCCCTTTTAATAGTAAGTAGGAAATACCAGGAATCAACTGCCAGGCCTTTAACTGATGATGGCAAGCATCACAGTGTGAACGACCTGACAGCGTCTCCCCCTTAGGTACACGATAGCCTACCACCATGAAAAAGGAGCCTAGACACATTCCTATGATAAAAATATAGAGATACATGACTATTTCTGGAACATAAACTCCAAATATATTCATAAAAACTTCCTTTCCATTAATTAAGTGGAGTTACCTACAATTACTATTCTGACAATGGCAGGTAGTATTAACCAAAAGCAGCACTACGAGCAAGATCTAGAACCTGATTTTGAGTAAGGCTACCAACCTGAGTGTCTGCCCCAATATCCTTTGTGGAAATCGCTGTTCCTGCTTTCAGTGCCCCTTTAGGAATAAACAAGCTAAGCTGCCCATCTTTTACGTAGAATTTAACACTTGCATATTTAGCAGTATCCCAATTATTAGTCTGAGGTTCAAAATGCTTGGCATCAACAACTGCCTTAAATGTAAAACTCCCTGAAGTTTGTGCTGCTTTAGCTCCCTCAGTACTAGCTAGATACAGCTTAGCAGCTTGATAAGCATTCTTAACTTCTGAAATAGTGGCGTCTTCTCTAGAATTTTGAATTACTTGTCCGATCGCCATAGCCCCTATTCCCAAAATAATGGCTAAAATCACTACAGTAGCCAAGAGCTCGATCATTGTTAAACCACGTTCATCTGCTAAAATAGCGTTTAAACGATTTTCTTTCTTTCCTTGTAAAGTTACAACATTTGTCATTCCTTCATCCTCCTAAAATTAAAACAAAATATATATATTAGCTAGAAGTCTAGTTTTCTAGTTAATAACCTTATTAGTAGTGAACACTACCCCTGAATGGCCCCATACATCGCAAACATAGGCAACATTATCGCTGCCACAATAAAGCCTACAATCCCGCATATTAAAACAATAACCAGTGGTTCAATGATAGTCTTAATTCGCTTAGACGATTCATCTACTTCTCTCTCAAAAATGAGGCTTAGTTTTTCCAACATGTCTTCCAAAGAGCCCGTATTTTCGCCAACCTTTACCATTTGAGTCGCTAACAAAGGAACCGCGAAATTGCTTGAAAACACTTGACTAATCCGTCCACCTTGAGACACTTCAGCTTCACATTCTTGCACCATTTGTTTGATGTACGTATTTTTCACGACTTCTTTACTCATATCCAAAGCTTTGACCATCGGAACTGAACTGGTGAGTAAAGATGATAAGGTGGTTAAAAAAACCGAGAAATTACTTTTTTGGATCAACTCACCAAAACCTGGTAACTTCAACATAAACAAATCATATTTCAATCGAAAGGCCATATTACGCTTGGCGAAAAACACCCCCACACACACTCCAATAATCACAATCACTACGGGGATTCCTTTAGTTTGTAAAAACATACTGATTTTCATTGTCACTTTGGTAATACCCGGTAGCTCTGCATCAAATCCCTCAAAAACTGTGACAAACATTGGCACAATTGACACCATCAAAAAAATTCCGACACCAATCGAAGCGATCAACATCATAATCGGATAAATCATCGCCGTAATGATACTACTGCGATTGGCAGACGCTTTTTCATAATAATCAGCCATCTTCTTCAAGTTCGTCTCCAAAGAACCAGAAACCTCTGCCACCGCAATCACATTAGTTAATAGCAGTGGAAACGCATTAGGGTGTTTCTTAAAACTGTCAGACAGGGTGGAACCCCCTTCTAAATCTTGGGTCACTTCGAAAAGAATCTTCTTAAAGTTTTTGTCTCGCTGTTGCTCTTCCAACATTTTCGACGCATCTAATACGGTAATCCCCGCATTGATTAAGGTTGAAAACTGCTGGAGATAGCCAACTAATAACTTTTGATTGACTTGGGAAAACAGACTGATTTCCTTATTGGCAAAGGTTTCCTCTTGCTCAATAACAGACAGGGGTTTAATTCGCTTTTTCTTTAACAGGTTACTGGCTTCCAAGACAGAGCTGGCTTGAATGGTACCCTTAGACAGTTCGCCTGTGTATTTTTTTCCTTGATACGCAAACGTCGCCATTAGACACTACTCCCATCCTCTAAAATACTCGACGCCACATCGGCATCGACCCGTCCCGCATTGGACAGTTGGGAGACGGAGGTGCTCATGGTATGCATCCCCTCGTCTTTCCCCATCAATAACATGTTGGTAATCTGATGGGTTTTACCGGAACGAATAATACTGGCAATTCCCTTGGTGTTAACCAACATTTCTGTTGCAGCGACTCGTCCTTTGCCGTCCATCGTCGGCAGTAACCGCTGAGAGAGAATCCCCACCAAAGCCCCAGCTAACTGGGTCCGAATTTGCGACTGCTGCTCCGCCGGAAAGACATCGACAATCCGTTCGATCGTCGAAGGGGCGCTGGAAGTATGCAAGGTTCCCAATACCAAGTGCCCCGTTTCCGCGGCGGTTAAGGCAATTGAAATGGTGTCAAAGTCCCGCATTTCCCCGACTAAGATCACATCAGGATCCTGACGTAAAGCCGCTCGTAAGCCATTGGCAAAGGAGTCTGTATCACGGCCAATTTCTCTTTGAGCAATAATGCTCTTTTTATGTTTATGTAAATACTCCACCGGGTCTTCCAAGGTTAAAATATGGGTCTTTTTAGTTTCATTTAAATAATCCAACATGGCGGCTAACGTCGTCGACTTGCCTGAACCAGTGGGTCCTGTCACCAAAAACAAACCTTGATTTTTCTGAACCATTCCCCGTAAAACTTCCGGCATCCCTAAGGAAGCTAGATTGGGAATGTCAATAGGAATTTGCCGCAAGGCAATGGCCACAGTGTCCATTTGCCGAAAGACATTGACCCGAAACCGGCTGACATCTTTCAGCTCATAAGCCAAATCGACCTCGCCCATTTCCTTAAACTCCGCCCACTGCTTGTCGGTACAGAGACTTTTGCCCATGGCTTCGATCTCCGCTGTGTAAAGAGTGCTGGTCCCTTCAATGGCTTGCAGATTGCCGTGCAAGCGAAACATTGGCGGCAATCCTTCGACAACATGAATATCCGAGACCTTTTTTTTGACTGCCAGCTGTAGCCAACGGTCAATTGTTTCCCGCGGAGTGTCCCCTGACTGTATGCCAGTATTGATCCTAACTAGCTCTGAAGATTCATAAACGTCCCCGTAATTCGAACGACTTCGCCTGCGAGAATCCCGTTTTCGCGACCGACTTGTCTCACTCACTTGCTCACCTTCCTGTCTCACTATGTGTCTTCTGCGACAACTTTCAACAGCTCTTCAACTGTCGTATCGCCTGCTATAATTTTATCGATGCCATCATGGACTATAAATTTCATGTTCTGTTGTTTGACGTAGCCAAACAGCTCGTCATTAGTGGCTTGATTGGTTACCATGCGCCGCATTTCGGCGGTCATCAACATCAGTTCCTGAATGGCAATTCGTCCCTGATAGCCGGTTGAACCACACTTGGCGCAGCCTTTTCCTTTAACCAGTTCCGTGCGATACATGCCGTGTTCTTCCAGGAAAATTCGTTCCTGTTCCGTTGCCTCAACTTTGACCCGGCAACTGGTACAGACTCGTTTAACTAGCCGTTGCGCCAAGACTCCTTCCAAGGCATTGGCCACCAAAAAGCTGTCCACTTCCATGTCAATCAATCGGTTAATCGTACTGACTGAATCATTGGTATGGAGGGTTGACAGCACCAAATGCCCGGTCATTGAGGCCCGAATGGCAATTTCCGCTGTCTCTTTATCACGAATTTCCCCTACCATGACGATGTTCGGATCCTGCCGCAAAATACTGCGCAAGCCACTGGCAAAGGTTAGGCCAATACTGCTATTAACGGCTACCTGATTAATTCCTTCCAGCTGAAACTCCACCGGATCTTCAACGGTGATGATATTCACATCGGACGTATTTAACTCTTGTAAGGCCGCATAAAGGGTAGAGGACTTCCCTGATCCTGTGGGTCCTGTCACCAAGATAATCCCATGAGGTTGGGTTAAAGCGTGACGAAAGTTCTTTAGGACCAGTGGATCAAACTTAAACTCATCCAGTTTTCTAATGCCCACACTGCGGTCCAAAATCCGAATAACGATTTTCTCCCCGTGAATCGTTGGCAAAATCGAAACCCGTAAATCAACAGCTCGTCCTTCATTATTTAACATGGCTCGGCCATCTTGAGGCAGACGCGTTTCCGTAATATCTAAGGACGAGATGATTTTTATTCTGGAGGTCACCGCTTGTTGCACATTTTTCGGCAACCGTTTCAGCTCCCGCATTTCACCGTCAATCCGAATCCGAACAGCTAAATACTTTTCCTGAGGATCGAAGTGAATATCACTGGCTCGCCGGTCCACCGCCTCTTCAAGCAGGGCATTAACCGTCTTAATAACGGGCGACTCTTCATTCGCCGCGCTCGTTTGAACCAATTCCACCTGATCAAAATCCTGACCAACAAACAAATTATCAATGTTCAAGTCCGAGGGATAATCCCGCACAATTAGCTGTTGAATATCCCCTTCCTCAGCCTTGACCGGCTCAATCATTAACCCGGTAATAATCCGCAGCTCATTCAACACGGAAAAGTTTTTCGGCTGACTCATGGCCACTTCCAAACGATCCTCTTCCCGTCTGAGGGGGTAGACACTGTATTGTTTGGCAAAACTCCGGGGGATTAACTCAAGCAAGGCCTTATCAAAGGATTGACTAAACAAATCCAAGGTACTATCTACAGGGGCAACAGTCTGAGAGTGGTGTTTCTTTTTGCGGGATTTTTTCCCCTTACTTCTTGAATGCTCACGCTGACTCAAGCTATCCTCTCCTTAATAATCGATACTCTTTAAGTAATCAAAGGTCCGACTTAACATCCGCCGATCCCCTTTATTGGCCGTATTGACTGGCTCAATAATGATGACTTGCCCTTCGTCAACCGTATTGCCAAGGGCGGTCTCCAACTTGTCAGTGGTCGTGACCGTCACCCCTTTTCGTGCCAACCGTTCTTTTAACTTAGTGGCATCTTCTTTATTAAAGGGCTCTAAAATCACCTTGCCCTTTAGGCGACCGTTACTGACCGCTTCTTCCAAAAAAGCATCGTCAAATAACAACAACTCAGGCAATACCTTTAAGGACAGGTGGGACTTTTTAGCAACTTCTAAGTGAAAGGGTTCCACCCCGGTATAGCCTAAGGTCATCGAGGCTCCTTCTTTAAGAACGATCTGATTCCAGTAGTCTTCATCGTTGTAAAACTGTGAAAACTCGCGGGAGTCAGGATTGGGCGCTGGCGATTCCGTATAGGTTTTACGCCGTGACGTCTTAACAGAATCAATAAAACTGATGCCCTTAGCGGATAACTCCGTGTTCTCCCCAACCAAGGTTAGGTGAGAAGGGGCCTGTGGCTGATTGCCATTAAAGTAATCAAACTCTGGCGCAGTCGAACTGGTCGTCATTCCCACATTGGTCAACATAAAGTTACCGTCTACGTTGATTTTGCGACTATCCGTCACCGAAGAATTGATACCATTTTTATTAATGTCTCCGGCATAGAGATTACTGCTGGCCAAAACCAGTGACCCGTTGACAAACTCCTGCCAATTGGTCTTTTTAGGGTCTTGAGAAATCGGGCTAACTGCATACTGATTAAAGCTAAAACTATTGGACTCTGCTACATTCTTTATATCCAACTGTCCCTTAGCCAAAATAACTCCTTGGGTGTTCAACTTATTTTTAGGCGCATTGGTCTGGTTAATCAACAGATTACTCGTTTGAAAATCTACCACATCCAAAAGTAATTGAGAACTAGCGTGATTCAACTCAATAAAGGTGCCATTCACTGCCTTGACCGTTGCCACTTGCAGATAATTATCGCCACTAGCATCCGTGGATTGGTTACGAAGAGCCAACAAATTGCCAGCTTGGAGGAGACTACTAGTGCTCCCTTTCATTCTGGCGCCATGCTCCACTAAAAAAGAACCGGCAAAACGCAGCTGGGCAATTTTTTTATTGCCTGTGGTAAAGTCTAAGGCACTGCCATCGGTCACATCGGTAATCTGACTTTGAAATTCGCCATATAAAGGATTGCTAGTATTGGTGTAGCTGCCATAATCAAAGGGTTTAGTAAACCCCTCTTGGAATGTATAAAGCTGGTTGACTTTTTTTAACCACTGATCGGCTGACACGTGTTGCCCACTATTTGGTAAATAATAGGAGTAAAAGACATTACGCCACACGTCCATCGCTAAAATATCAGTGTTGACATCAATCGTTTCCCATTGAACTTCATAGATAAAATCTGATTTTACGGTAGACGTAAAGGTTTTATCATAGTTGGTTTCCGTCACCTTAACCGTTAAAGGAAAAGTCAATTGAACATTGATTCGCTCCCCATTTGGGTCAAGAGAGGCTTCCTGAGTCCAACCAAAGGCCCCATCACTTTTCCCTAATTGATACGGTTTGTCCATGGCCGCCGTTAACTGACTGGCTTCATACTGCAACTCATAAGAAAACTGTTCGTTATCACCAATCTTCGTCTTTTTCTGCTCAACTTTAGGCAACCAGTCTTTAACCAAATCACGAAGCTTGGTTTCATCCTTTTTTAAATCAACGGTCGTTATGGCCACAGCCAATTCTTTTTCCAAGGTCTCTTTGATTTCTTTACTGCCCTTTTGCAAGGCATACTCGGCCACATCTTTACTTTGTTTCAATTTGTCCACGCGGTCGATTTGAGAATTCGCTCGCATGGCAAATAAAAAGATCGCCCCAACAATCAAACTTGCCAAAATGATCGCCCCTAAGGCATACAGTAACGCGTAGCCTGATTCTTCCTTTACCTTACCACCTGCCATTTCCTGGGACATCTCCTTTCGCTTTTTGATCGTCTCGATAGCTGTAAACAAACTTGCGACTGTATTTCACCTTGTTACTATTTTCCGCTAACAGTTTTTCCAACTGCCATGTACCCGTTGACTTGTCGTAATATTTAGAAAATTCAATCTCTTCTTTGTAAAATAAGACAATGCCGCTAGTTTGGATCGAAAATGAATCACGGTAGTTTCCTGTCCCATAGTGGGTTTTACGCTCATCGTTCTCATTTTTTTGTTGCAACACCTTGATCTTAATTCCTGCTTCTTTTATTTGATAGGTATCGGCTTTTGTATTATCGTTGTCATTAATGTCTGTCACATAAATCTTATTGGCTCCTGAAGCGTATTTATCGTCTGCGCTAGGATTACTAGCATCGGCTCCCGTTTTAACAATGTGGATGTCCTTCCACTTATCAGGTGCTGTAAACTTGCCATAATACTGAGCGTCTTGATAAATACCAGGTGTTTTGCTGATGCTTTCAATTTGTGACACCATTAAATTGGCCGTCTGTTGAAACTCAACCTGTTGGCCTTGAACAGTCGACGCTTTAGAGATACTAAACAGAACACTGGATAAGAGAATCGCCACTAGCCCAAAAATCGCCAAGGCGCCTAACAATTCAATTAAACTTAAGCCTCGTTCATCTTTTAAGATCTTCATTGTCATCGCCTCCCTAAGCCTCCACTACCCAGTTCATGACAGTTGACGTCAACAAGGTGCCGGTTTTTTTATCATAGACTTTAATCACCAAATCCAACCCTTCCCGTCGCGGGTTATAAGACATCAATTCCTTGCCCGTTCCTGCATCGTCTCGCTTAACTGTCACATCGACTAAAAAGTCAGTGGCCTCGCCGCCTCGGTTGCGGTATTCGCCAATGTAAAGCTGATTGTCGGCCGAACGCAAGCTTTCAGGTAAAAAAGTCGCTTGATCTTTGTAATACTTAACCTTCTGAACAAAGCTTCCTCGATTGGCCGCCGTCTCCACTTTCACTTCGCCGTATTTACTACTGCCTGACGCGAGTTGAATACCACTATCATCTAAAATTAGGTGTTCTCGACGACTTTTTTGTTCAGGGGTCAGTGTTTTGGCGGTTTGAGTCAACACATAGCTATTAAGGCTAACCAAGTCATCCATTTGCCCTTTGTAAGACAACCACTCTTTAATGTCTTGACGCACGAAAACAGCTTCCTCTTTGCGCTTATTTAATTGAATGGCCAAGCTGTTTTGATGAATCAGGGTGGCCAGCAACATAAAACAGGAGCCTAATAAAATCACCGCCGCAATGATTTCAATCAACGAAAACCCTGCCTCTTCTTTTACCCGCTGATAGGCTCGCCTGCGCCACGTCTTTTTGTTTTGCCTTCCCACATTATCCCTCCTAATTCACTGGTACAATCTGTATCAAATTACTATAATTAAGTGAACGTTCATTGCCAGTAATAAGTCCTCTTTGATTTTTTTCTAACAAATCTTTTTAGTGACATTTTCAAGAAAGTCAGCTATGCTGTTTTATAGGCTCCCTTTTTGTTGAACAACGGGAATCACCTACATATGATTAACTGTCAAGCTGGGTCCTCTTTTATGTAAAAACAAGACTTAGCCTAGTTTTCAAGCGAGGAAACAACCAGATGGCTATCCCCTGACGGTTAGGTTGACGGTTCTCAACATGCCTTGCCTTGTGCTAAAAGGAACAGACCACCCCGTTTAAAATGATCTATTTATGAACAAAAACAAAAAAAGAGAGCATTGATTGTCAATGCCATTTTAAAAAGTGGTGACTTGTTTGATCGCCGCTGCTTTTTCAGAGAAAAAGGTGGTCGTGTAGATATCCAAGGTCGTCTTAATCGAGCTATGTCCCATCAGACTGCTGATGGCGGCAATGTTAACTCCTGACTCAACACACCTAGTAGCGAAGGTATGTCGTAAGGAATGGAAGGAAATATCCGTCCAGCCAAAGCCCTTAACTAACTTGTGAAACTGACGACCAATGATCCGTGGTTCTAGCGGCAAACCAGCTTGATGAATCACGTAGTCGCAGTTGTCCCTGCCTTTTCTAACCTGTAGCGCCTTAACCAGTGACTCTGACAAGGGAATCACCCGTTGAGAATAAAGGGTTTTTGGCAAACTTTCAATTAGTTCTGTCCCACTGTCATCTTTCTTTAAAATTCGTTGACGGGTTCGTTGGACCACTAAAAAGTGCTCATCAAAATCAATGTCTTGCCATTTTAAGCCACAAATTTCGCCAATTCTCATGCCTGTTTCCAGTGCCAGTAAGATCGGAAACCCTTGGTCTGAGGCCTTGGCCCGACTGGTTAGCTGACGTTGCTGTGACGTGGTTAACGCCTTGGCCTGACTGGCCATCACTTTCGGCAATTGACAGCCCTTGACCGGGGTTGTCGACTCGTAAATGAGCGGCTTCTGCCGCCTCCAATCCGGAATTAACCAGACGAAAGATCACGCGAATCGAAGAAGCTGATAGCCTCTCTTGTAGATGCTGGAGCCAGTTCTGCAAGTCTTCCTGGGTTAGTTTAACCAGTGGTTTGTTGCCCAGATCAGGAAACAAATAGGTGGTTAGTTTATGTTGATAACTGACATACGTACTTTGTTTGACTTTTGGGGCGATCTGTTGGACTAGCCAGCGTTCAAACCAGTCCTTAACACTGCCTTTATACTGATACAATGACTTATTTTCAAAGGAAAAAGCGGCCCGTAAACGAATAATCTGGTCTTTTACTTCCTTATAAGACTCGCCATAGACGTATCCGTAATACAATGTTTGATTTTCTTTACGGCCTTTTGGGTAGCGTCCTTCCCAACGACCGTCCTTGCGTTTATAAATATTTAGTCCGCGTTTTGACATAGTGACCTCCTAATAATTGACGGCTGAAATGACGGCTGAAAAAAACAAGCAATCAACTGGCTGTATCTGGGTGTTTTCTCTCTGTTTCTTGTTTTTAAATGCCACTTAACATAAAGACGTCTAATAGATTTTATTTTTATAAAGTTAACTTATGAAAGAAAAAGGGTTGACAAATAGTGCAATAACTCTTATTCTATAATTAAGAAGCAATCGTTATTTATGAGTCTTGTTTTTACATAAAACAGGACTTTTTGGGCTCTACATCAAATAATGTAAATATATCCACCCCACAAAATAATCTGAACATATAGTCCCATTAAATTATCAACATAATAACAAGCGAAGAGTGGTGCTTTCAGCTTCTCTTTAGCAGAAGTTTAACGACTGATCGTGATTATTTAATAGGAACGATATGGCTAGAAATTACTCAAAATTATCTACAAATTAAGCGACTCTGTCAATGTTGGCAAGATTGCTTTTTTGCATTAAATTACAGCTAACTAAAATTCGATATATGAAATTCAAAAAACTCTGGTACCCATAGGCCACTCTTTTGATAACTTTCATTTTATTGATCGTTCCTTTTAAAGGGCCATTTGAAAAGGAATAGTTAAACGTATTTTCGATTCGTGATAAATTCCTTGCTAAGGCCTTTACAGACGTTGTCATCAAGGTGCCCCCTTCTGACATTGATTCAACAGCTTATTTGGAAGATATCAAAGTCATTTCTTTGGAGTGAAAAAGCAACTCCTGATAGACATGGTAAGTCGCCATCCATCAATATTGGATATAATATCACTAAATAATCGACCACCTTCGTTTCAGCCATGGGCTGTTTGAAATCCGCTGATAATGCTAGTCTTGATAATTGAGTTCAGTTGTTAATTTTTAAAAATGCCAGTAAGTCTTAAGTTTACGCGGGTTCTTCATTTTTTCAGAGTTGAATGAAAAGAAGACTTTCATCGTTTGAGCGCGTGTTTGATTTAAAGTGTCGAACCGCTTTTTATACCGGTCTTTCAAAGTCAAATTATCCCAACAGTTTTGAAACGATTGATGATTGTCGGTGACACTAAATAACGTTTGGATAACTTCTTTAAGGACAACTCATCCCCAAGCTCAAGTGCGATGGCCTACTATACTCGATTGGCAATTAAACAATTGGGCTGAATTTCTTTGGATTCTGCGACAAATGTCTCCTGGCAATTCCAGCAAACGACTTATTGTGTAAGCGTCAAACAGAATGACGGTATGACAAATAGACCTAATTAAGGTATTCTTATGCTAAGAATCATGATTAAGCCTATTTAATTAGGGCAGACTGGACCTGTGGTTGCCATGGCAGAAATGCCTCAACTAATTCCGGTTGTTGATAGATAGGTAATTGAGGGAGACGCTCAAAGAAGTACTTCAAATACTCATAGGTATCTAACCCATTAGGGTCTGCCCCTTGAAAGAATTGAACATCACGATTTTTTTCGAGTCGAACACGACAAACTAAGGGATTCTTTTGAGTGTAAGAATTGGTTGATTGTGAGCTTGGTTGGCTAGGCTTGGTGCTTTGAGTTAATTGAACGGGTACAACATCCATTTAAAACCACCTTTCATATGACTCCTTTCCCCAACTTGATTCCTGTCACCATTCCTTTGTCGTCAATCTTGATCATGTTCTTATCATATGTGAGGTTAACCTTAGCTAATGGCACCTCTTCGTTTCGTTCATTGGTCACCTTCAACTGTTTCGACTGACCTTCATAAATAATTGCTGACTGATCTTCAAACCCTAGTTTTAGTTCTCTAAAATCTTGAACTGCCAACCCACGCATGTAAAATATTTCTCCAACAAAATAGATCACGTCTCCCTCTTTCAAACTCACCCCTTTCTTAGGCGAATAATTGAGGCCGTAAGGTGAGGTGTTTCCCAGGCTTTTCTTTTCCTCATTGTAAAGCATCACCGAAATACCATGCTTAAATTAACTAGTACATAAGGAAAGGTTTGTCATTCTTTTAACTTTGCAACAGAACTCATATTGCTAATAGGCTCTTTGGGCCCCTTATTTATAACTTTGCAACAGAACCATTTATACTTCTCAAAAGAAGCTTAGAAGCACGGGTTCCTGTTATCCACTGCGTTCTATAGACATAGGTCTCTCCTGCCACAAGAGAAACTGAGACATAACTATGATATCTCGACTTTGTAACAACTAACTTTTGATTTTTATCATAAAGATCAGAGTCTGAGTATTGTCCATTATGAATTAGCTGATACTCTTGTGTCTTAGGAACTGTAAAAGAGTAATACAACTGATTTCCATTTTCATGTATCTCTGTCTCATTATCTACTGGATTAATCTTATTGGCACTTTCGAAAGTAATATTTTTCAATTCCCCAACACACCGAACTTCAAAAGACTTCGATATTCCTAATGTAGTTACACTAATAGTAGCCTTCCCATCCTCGATACCTGTGAGCATTCCCTCCTCATTAACCGATACACGTTTTGGGTTTGAACTCTTATACGTTATCACTCCTTCATAATCAGCATTGGGAGTCGTAATCAATGTTAGCGGAAGCTGCTGTCCCACATCTATTTTCGTTGTAGGGGATGCTAGTCCTACTTCAGTTATACTTCTCAAAAGAAGCTTAGAAGCACGGGTTCCTGTTGTCCATTGCGTTCTATAGACATAGGTCTCTCCTGCCACAAGAGAAACTGAGACATAACTATGATATCTCGACTTTGTAACAACTAACTTTTGATTTTTATCATAAAGATCAGAGTCTGAGTATTGTCCATTATGAATTAGCTGATACTCTTGTGTCTTAGGAACTGTAAAAGAGTAATACAACTGATTTCCATTTTCATGTATCTCTGTCTCATTATCTACTGGATTAATCTTAATGGCACTTTCGAAAGCCAGACCATCACGATTAAGTATTTCCACTTCAATTTCATCATCAACACCTGATGATGGATGCTCCAAATAAATTTTAACTTTTCCAGTTTTTTTTCCTGTTAGAACCCCATTTCCATCTACAGTCGCAATAGTATCATCTTGGCTTTTCCAAGCAACTTCTTTTAAAGTTGTATTGAGAGGGGTGATGGTGTAATCTAGTTGCAGCTTATCTCCAACATAAACAATAGATTTATCACTCTTTATTTTTATAGATGTTGGGTCAATATGATCTTTTTGAGTTCCCAAAATTGAAATAGCGTTATAAAAGGACATATAGTATGTTTTTCCAGCTGAAGGGTAAATACCGTCACCTAGAGAAATACCAATGCCAATTTCTTTATATGCAGGATTCATATAGTTAGCACGATGATCAGATGAGTTTTTCCATCCGTCATATGTGCGTTGAGCTAAGTAGTCTTCGGTATAGTTGCCAACTGCACCTGGTTTAAGATCACCAGAAGCAAAGCTATAAATATTTTCTGCAGTAGCTTTATAGTCATAGGAAATTTCTTCGAAAATTGTTGTCCACCAACTTCCATTGGGTCTAGAGTGACCTCCCGTACTTGGGACTTGTCCAACACTCGCCATTCCAATTTGCTTAGCCAGTGCCTCTTTACTTCTAATAAAAGTCCCGTTGTATAGCTCCAAGTTAAGAACTAACGGTCTTACCCCTTCAGCCACTCGTTCACTATTTATCAAGTTTAAGATTTTCTTTTCTATTCTATTTTCATTTAATTCCGACTGGTCGGAAGGAATAAACGACCTTTGAAACATTTCATTATTTTCTTTAAATTCACTTTCTCCCTCTTCCATTATTAAACTTTCGGCAAACCCGCTTTCTGTCTGATGGGCGAACATGAACAATAACATTAACAATACTAAACACCATTTAAGTACTTTCATTAAAAATCCTCCTCATATAATAGGTGAAATTCTGTTGCAAAGTTAAAATAGTGACAAATCTTTCCAAATGTACTAGTCAATTTAAGCCGGGATTCCAATAAGCATTTAATTTCTATGCATACTGAGAGGCCGAAGAGAGTTCCTTCTTTTCGACTTTTCTTATAACTGGTGTTGCGTATATTCTGTCAGTAAATTCAATCTTTTCTTTATAAAATAAGACCATACCATTCATTTGAATTGAAAACGAGTCAGGTTAGTTCCCACTCCTACCGAATCCCCCTTAATCATGATATCCACAAAAAAGGCAATGGCCTCTCCTGATAAACGTTCTCTACTTCTTCGCCGCATTTACTACTATCTGAAACATCGCTATCATCTAACATCAGGGGAATCCGGTGGCTTTTTGTTCAGGTACCAATGTTTTTGTAAGTTAAATCGAAACATAGCTTTTGGGATTAGTCAAATCATCCAATTGCCCTTTGTAAGACAACCACTCTTCAATTTCTTGACCCACAATAACACCCTCTTTTTTGTACTTGTATAATTGAGTAACACCAAGCTACGGTGATAAATTAGAGTGGCCAATAACGTAAAAAAGAAGCAAATAGAATCACAGCGGCAATGATTCAATAAAAGCCCCCTACCTCCTCTTTAGTATCTCTTGATAGATTCCCATTCGCCGTGAATTTCCCAATTTGCTTGCCGCGTTATCCCTCCTAATTCACTGGTACATTATATTCCAAATTACCATCATTAGTTAAACGTTTAGTGACAACAAAAAGCCCCTTTTAACTTTTCCTTTTAGTGACATTTTCAAGATTTCAACTTTGCTGTTTTATAGGCTTCCTTTTTGTAGAACAATGAGGATCACCTACTAACTTTCAAGAGTAATGGCGGGTTCTCTTTTTCATAAATACGGTCTCATTCGTTAAGTTAAACAGGGCGTTTGCTGCTTTTTTTCTCTTTTTTAGTCATCTTTTTCCCTTGTTCCAACTGGTTCAGCCGTTCATTTGCTTGAATTGTCAGGCTCTGTTGCGCCCGTAACGCCTCTTCAAGCATCATGATTTGCCGATTTTTTTCAGTCAATTCTCCCTTAAAAATCACCGTCATTTCCAACATCGTTTGCTTCAATTCCTCTGCGACTTCCTTGACTAATTCGGTCATTTTCTGTTCCTCCCTGTTTTTAACGTACTTTCCCTTCCAAAATCTGCCTTAACTCTGAACACTGACTTTCAAGCTCGTAGGAGACACATTTTAACTGCTCAAGATAAGTGCTGGGTTTGGGAGCTTTTGTCGGCAAATTGATCTGACTATCTGTCACATCGTAGGCGATTTTTTTGTGCTTGTTTTGAAATGAGGGAGTGGCGATAATCTCTGAGACTGCCAAGGCTTGCTTGACAATCGATCGGGCCTCGTCCCTTGCCCCAATCAGATAACGGCCGATCCACTCATCGATTGACATTCGTCTATCAAGAATCTCACCTAACATCATTCCCAAATCAATCTGTTCCTTTAACGGCTGCCAATCGGCAGTTGTGCCAAAATTGGCTTCTGTGCTGATGTCTTTTAGTTTCGCCATAACCGCCACTAATTGGCCACTGACCTCTGTTAAGTTGGCGATTTCATGGGTGAGCCGTTTCGTTTCCCTGATCATTAATTGCCGTTGTTCTTCTTGCCGATCAGCTAGTGAGTGATCACTTTGAGAAATCAGCGGGTCATGCATCCTCCTGCACCACCTTTCGTTCAACTATCTTCACTCAAATAAGCGTTACGGTAGAATCAGTTCTTGGCCTAAATACAATTGCTCCGTTTGCAAATGATTGGCTTTTTGTAAATCCATAACCTCCACCCCATAGGTCTTGGCAATGGCATAAAGAGTGTCTCCCTTCGCCACAATGTGCTGTGTGACTGGCTCTGGTGTCGAGGTTGGAGTCGGCGCAACCGTACTTTCTTTTGACTCCTCTGACGACTGATTCGTTGTGGGGGCTTTAGCGGTATCAGGCAATCTTAAGGTTGCTCCTGTATAAATCCGTTCATCAGACAGCTGGTTAACGGCCTGCAAAGCGTCTAAACTAACCCCATAAGCTGCGGCAATATCCAATAAGGTGTCCCCCCCTTTTACCTGATACGTCAAGGGACCAGGGGTAGCGATTGCCGTTGTTATAGATGTTTCAACTGATGCGCGCAACTTAAGGACCTGCCCTTCTGATATCTGATCGGTTTCCAATTGATTCCACGACCGTAGTTTCCGCAGACTTATGCCGTAACGATCGCCAATCTGTGACAGGGTTTCACCACGTTGAACCTGATGAGTCTCTGGTACTACGCCAAGAGCTGTCGCTGCCGAGCTACTGGACGTGGGAAAAGTATCGCTATTCGGCTGACTATTAGTAACAGAACTGGTTGTTGGTGCGGTTTGCTGTTTCCCTGCCATAATCGGTGAATGCTTTAAGGCAAAGAAGGCACCTCCGACTAGTAGGCAGGCTAACGCAACCCCACTTAACAGTTTCAGATTGGCTTGCTTCATCACCAAGCGATTTTTTTGTGCTCGTGACAAATCAGCCAGCCTGTCCTCGGACTGCTCTTGCTCCTCAATCACTGGTTCTTCCATGGCTAAGGTCTCAGTGGTTGAGGCATCGCGACTTTGTGCCTTCTCCATATCTTCTTGTTCAGCAGAACTAACTAATTTCAACACCGGTCGCCGAGGCTCAATTATTTCTTTAGACACAGGCTCTTGACTAAGATACTGGCCGCGATACCCCTTTTGCCAAAACGACTGTTGTTGCTCAAAAGGCCGCCGTTGAATTTGAAAATAATACTCATAATAATGAGTCAACACATCGGTCACACTGCCGTGGTACTTCACCTGACCAAACTCCAGCCACAACAACTTGTCACAATAGCCTTCAATCCGCTTAACGTGATTGGTTTCAATCCAAATACTGGAGCCCAACTCTTTTAGCTTCTCCAAAAATAAAAAGACTTTAATGTAAAAATCTTCCTTGACCGTCAATAAGGAGTCATCAATGTAAATCAGTGTCGGAGCAAGGTGTAACAACAAACTGATCTCCAGCTGAACTTTTTCAGCCTTGGAATACGAGCGGATTCGCTGAAAAAACAACTCCCCCAACTCCGCGAACTCGGCAATTTTTTCCACCATTTGCGGTAATTTTTTGCGACTGATCCCCCACTTTGTTAACTGATGCGTCACATACCCCTCACCTGTTCGTTCCTCACTGCGACGATTAGGTAAACGCAACCAACAGGCCCGATCGGCACTGCCAGTAACCAACCCTTCCGTTGGGGTCAGCCTGTCCAATAAAATATGAGCCAACGTTGTCTTGCCAGCCCCCTCGCCACCAATCAGGCCCACAATTTCGCCATAACTCTGAGTCAAACTGACTCGATCTAACGCCAGTAACTCACGTTTTTGTCCTTTTTTTGACACCGTTTCATACTGATGACTAATTCCGATTAATTTCCATTTCCCACGTACGCCACTCATAGCTTCCTTCTCTCACTCCCTTCTCAGCAAATAACTGGTTCGCTTAGAGCAAACCAGCCGTTCGCTTATAATAGTTAAGGTGAAGCTGGGTACTCCAGCTAATCAGTTGAATTTCCTTCTGACGCAGTCGCTTTAGGATGTTGGAAATATCCGCTGCCGATGCAGCAAAGACTTGCAGACTAGGGATGATGACCGTATCGCCCGGTTTTAAGTGACTCAACAGCCGCTCAAACTCTTCTGTCTGCTGGTAATTCGCACTGTCAATAAAAATTTCTTGACAATCATAATCCACCACAATCTTTAGCTGATCATTTGTTGGTAAAGGGTGTTGTCGCCTGACATAACCATATGTCGCCATCTAACCACTCCTAACTGACTACTTTTGCTTGTTTTTCCTGAGTGTACTTAAACACACTGCCCAAAGACACGTTACACTCTGTTGCAATTCGCCTCATGGACCACTTGTACTCGTGATACAAACTGTAAATCTGCTCAATCGTTGGGTCATCAAGGGTCGGTCGGCCAACGTTTTTGCCAATCTCCCGTGCATGAACAATTTGTTGTTTGATTCGCTCACTCTTACAATCAAAATCGACTTCCGAAAAAACATCAAACAACGGGTAAAAAAACGTGTCAATCTCGGTATCCACATGGTCAATAATACTGACTAAACGAACTTTCAATTGTTGAAATTGAGTTAAAATGGGCCGCAAGTGTTGCAGGTTCATGCCAAATACTTTTAAACTAGCCACGACCACACTATCATGTTCCTTTAATCTGGAAATCAACTCGGCTAATTCTGTTGCCTCCAATAAAGACGAGCTTTCAAAAAACAACTCATCGCAGGAGTAAGTCATTACTGAAGTTAACTGTTCTGTTTCATTGTTGGGAAACCCCTTACGAACATATCCATAAATTGCCATTACATCGTGCTCCCTTCTTTTCACTACCCTAATCTAACTGACTGTCTGAATAAGAGAAATAGATAATCAGTAACGTCATCACACCGCAAATTAATATCTGTAACAATAAATTAGAAGAATAATTTTGAACCATTTTCAAGCTGATAATCGTCAAAAGAAAGGTGCCCACCAATAAACAGGTTTGTTTAAGCTTGGCATACTCCTTGCGAATCCTGACAATCGTCCCTAATGGGACATCACTTTCTTTGGTAATTTGCCGCAAGGACCTGCCCGCCATCACCTGTTGCAAAATCTCTCGATAAACGCGCCTAAAGTAGGGATTTCGAGAAAAAAACCGGTAATCAGACCGCTCTGAGGCGCGCTCTTTGCTAAATTTTTTGATTTTCACCCCTGCTTGCTGTCCCTCAGCACTTGACTGAATCCATTTAAATAGATCCTGCCAATCGGCCAAGGTATTATGGGGACTACTTAACACTTCCAACTCGAGGTGACAGTGTTTTAGCTCCGTTAAAAATTCCAACCAAATCTGATAGTGATCACTGAATTGACTCAGCTCTGTTAGAACAAGCACATCACCTGGCTCAGACTCTTCAAACAACTGGCGTAACTTAGGCCGTTTCTTCCAGTCCATCTTCCGACCCTTTTCTCGTTCAATGTAGACCTTACACCCAGTTTTGGTTAAATCATGTGACTCCTTTTCCCCATTCTGATGCTTCGTCATCAGTTGCACATATCCCAGTCTCATTCTTTATCCTCACTTCCCCTCCGAAATATCCTAGTTAATGAACTCCTTCATAGGTTTCGAGCCATATGGAGGATTTGCCAGGACATCCTGCAACTCGTCATAAATAGACGCTAACTCTTTCATTTCGTGATAGACTGGTTTAGGAATTTTGACACATCTGGGAAATCGCTTGTGTTTGACTTGTGCCAGCAAGGTTTCTTCCCCTTCATTCAATAAAAATCCCCGTAAGATGTGCTGGTATTTGAATTCATACCAGCCATCAGGAATTTCACGCTGATAACTTTGCCAGACCCAACTTAGTCCCTTAATCGCACTTTCCAGTCGCTCGTATTCTTTATAGCTGACCATTTCCATTTTCATTCCTGTCATTTCCTTTTACTCAATTACTGACCTTTTTTCCCAATTTTTCCTCTTCCCTCTTGATGTATTTGTGCACCGTTCCCAGCGACACACCACATTCTGTGGAGATTTGACGGATGTTTTTTTTCTGACTGGTATGCAGATACCGAATTCGGTCAATTGTTTGTTCGTTAATCGCTGGCCGGCCACTTACTACCCCTTTAGCATGCGCCACTCGCAAGCCCTTTAAGGTTCTCCTACTGACAATTTCTTTTTCGCTCAGCGCCAACCCTGTTAACAGCTGTAAATAATCTTCGTCTCGCTCAAACGGTTTCTCCACGAAATGACAGTCGATCCCTTCGTCACGAATATAATGAAAAATAGGCGCCAACTGTCCCAGTTGTAACCCCATACTCTCAAAACTCATCAAGACAATTTGTTGATCTTTATGTTCCTTTAAAAAGGTTTCAAACTGGCTGTAGTTGTCCCCTTCATCATTCGCTTCAAAAACAATCTGACACCCAAGCACCTCGGAAAGGTACCGTGTCTCTTCATCTGTTTCCGTTTTGACTGTATACCCGACTTTCTTCATTTTTTCCCACCTCATCATTAATCTTAATTTTCTGACAATTTTAATTCTTGTCCAGCTGTAATCCCTTGTTCATCTGTTAACTGATTCCAGTATTGAATCTCCGCCACACTCACGTGATGCGTTTCGGCAATCTCTGTTAGCGTATCTCCTGCTTCAACCACATAGCGTTTAACTACCAGCGTTTCTTGGGTGGTTGACGTTTGTTGATTTGTTTCATCCATCGTGTCGTCTAACACCCATTCTTGATAGTTTTGAGACTCCCTTAACTCAAGAGAACTAGAATAAACAGCTTGGTTTTGCTTATTTTTAATAGCCGCCATTTCCGTTTTGATGCCGATCATCAACCAGACGGTAATCCCGAGAATAACGCCCATTAAAATAATAAAACCAATAAATACCCACAGATAACTCGTCGCTCCTTGATTAACGGTTGGCTTAGATGCCACCCTTTCATAGCTCGCATAAACATCTGCGACATCCACTCGGTTTTTACGTCTCCCCTTATCACCTTGCCCTTTGGCAGAAGGCCGTCGTTTTCTTTTCTTCTTGGCCCCTTGCGGTTCCATCCTATTACCTCCTGTCACAGTCTGCCCCCTTCCCTTGTTAAAAGGCAAAGGGCTTACTGATAATCTGAAGTTGACGCGCCCGAGCGTTAAAGACATACTCTCCTTCGGCTTCTCGTTGATAACGTCCTTCAAACCCATTAAATCTCACTTCCATCAATTCCGTGTCACTAAATGGTGAACAGGCAATAACGTCGTCAATCAACACCGTAATTTTCTCCAAGCGATGTTTGGTTAACGCCACGACCGCTTTCGTCCCTATGCGAAACTCTTCTGTGGTCTGCCCCTCTTCAAACATGGGGGATAGCTCCACTAAAAGAAAACTTCCTTTATTTAAGATCATCTCTTCCGTAAAACAAATATCCTCTACCTTAAGCACACAACCACTCCTTCTTATCTCAAGGCTCTTCGGTTAAAAAGCAGGAAGAGCCTTCCCTTCTATCTGTTGCATCCCTTATTCCTTAATTTTGCCAAACTCATTCACAACGTGACTCCAACTAAATGGCCGCGGACTCTCTTCTGGGTCCCCTGCATCGTTCTTGCCATATTTCGGCTGAATAAACACGGTCACCCAATAATCCGTTTCAGAGGTGTAATCCAATTCTGGCAAACTCATCGGGCCACTTTTGTTAGCTGCCAGATGGTCCGTTGCCAAGCTAGCTTTATCAGTTGTGGCGACATGCCCGACGTACTCGTAGTATTCTGGAATACTGGTTGCCACATTTAACCACGGATGATCCGTTGCTAAAATCACCTGAACGATTTTAAACAAATTAGCACTTGGCGTCGGCTTGGCCGTCTCAGTAGTCGAGACTGAAGCCACTGAACTTATGGCAGCAAATGGTGCCGTACCAGCTAACTGACTGTTCTTAGCTTGGTGATAACCACTAAGAGGCAATACCATCTCCTCTTTCTCATTTAAAACCACTTGACGTATGTGTAAATAACGTTGACGCAGTTTAATCTCATCCTCATCCTGGTCAGAGTAGGTTTCCGTACAGGTCACACTCGGCTCTTTAGAATGAGCATCACCACCAGTGGCCTTGGCTTCATTTTTAATGGTTTCAATCGTTGTGCCGTCATCCGCTTGGGTGGACACCACTTTCACCTTAAAGCTTAGTTTTTTAACTTCTAAAGCTTCAATGTCACCCATTTCCCACTTAATTTTGTTGCCTGTGATAGTTAATCCTTTGCTAGCTAGGTCATTGTCTAACACTGGGCCACCGTCTAGTACAAATGAATCAGCTTGAATTGCCAAATACTTCGGTACCTCATCCGTTAAGACAACGTCAGTCCACAATCCATGTGAAGTCTGTTCATTTTCCACTTGAATATCATAATCAAAGACTTCATTAATAGCGGCCGTTGCTAGTTTTGTTGGCGTAATGGACTCATTCGTTGAGAACTTGGTCACCTTAGGTATTGGCTTAATTAAGGTATCCGTAAAGGTCACCGAAATCGGTGGCACGACCAGTTTATTTTGATCAATCGTCACCTCTTCTTTTATGGTGTCAATCTTATAGCCATCTGGCGCCGTAACTTCCTTGACCACATAATCCCCTTTCCATAAATCCGTTGCCAGAGTGCCCTTTTCATCTGTCTTGCCTTTATAGACAGGAACTGCATTCGGTTGATTGTAGTCCGCTTTCTTATAAACCTCAAACTCGGCGTCCTTCAAATGGAGAGTGGTAAACTCACTGTCCACTTTCAGTATTTGGATTCTACCGGGAGCTGGGGCGTATGTAACAACTTCATTGGTGTCTTTACTGACAACCTGATTATTTTTCATTGTAACTTCAACATTGGCGATATTATTAAAAACTACTTTATCTTTGATAGGGTCAATATTAGGTGTTAAGTCTGCACCAGGTTTGACACCAACCTCAATTTCATAGCGATAAGTAGTACCATAAAAAGCTTGAACATTATTCCCACTTTTTAGAGTCACTTTTACATCCCCACTGGCAGCGGCAGTCTGATCAATAGTAAACCAGTTGGTAACATCTGCATCTGTCAAGTCGTTATAAATTTTTATTTTATAATCATTGTTACTATCTTTTTCAATTTGTAAGGCTTCATCCAATTTGTCCTTGAAGACATACTCCTTAAAGTGCCATTCAGACCGCTCCTCAGAGACAATGTGAGATACCGTATACTTAAATTTTTCATCAATTTTCTTTAATGTGTTTTCCAGGCCTTCTTCATCGCTATCCGTTACAATTTTAGTTGGGATAGCTGGCTCAGTTTGTCTGGCTTTATAGCTCGTTGTCATGAAAGTGTAGTACCAAAAAGTTGAATAATCTGAGTAGTATCCTGTATTTTCTTGAATTGGTGGACTAGCTGGTGTCTTTCTTGGATCAGTATTCAACCAACCTCTAGAGGCATATGAAAAACTTAATTCCGAGCCTTCAAAAGTAATAGTTGAAAATGCCCACTTCGAGTTCTCTACATCAGCATTGTATCCTTGTACACCTGTAGAAATAAATTTGTTATTGCTCCAGTAATTTGTCAATGATGTACCATTAGTAGTAAATGAAGGATAAGTGGCTGGAGGATTACCTGCAGGCACAACTTCATTTTCATCACTTTGATAAATTCTTTCAATTCTTGATGCGACTGTCGAGTTTTTAGGATCTAGAACTAATATTTCAGTTCCGTCAATATCCATAAAAGTTAAATAACCTTTCACTTTTGCTGGAACTAAAGAACCGTTGGTAGCAGTTTTCAAGAACTCATATTTATACTTTTGCCCACCTGGGGTCAAATCAAAGCGAATATTAGCTGAAGGAGAGATTGGTGCTCGGAATATTCCACCACTAACAGAAGTTGCACGGGCTAAATCATTCCAATCTAAAACGCTAATTCTGACATGAATATTTTCTCCCTCATACATTCCAATATTTTTATATAGCAACTGAATATCATCTTTTTTGGTTTGCTTTCTTAAGTACCATTCTTTTCTAACATTCGCCTCAGTTGGTTTTGTTTTTGTATATGTAACCGAGGTTTGATTGTTAGGTTGAATAAAAAAGGAATACTCTGACGGAATTATTTCTCCTTTACCAGCAACCCATTCATCAGTTGACACATTAATATTTGTACTAGCAGGGATCCAATTAGCAATATTATTATTTATACCAAACATTTGGGCTACAGTTTGAGTAAAAGCAATTGCCCGTGATTCAGGAAGCTGTGGCCCGATAAAAGTCTCATCAAAGGCGTCCTCAACCTCACTGGACTGACTAACTTGTTCCTCTGCTCGTAGTTGAACTTCTCTTTGCTTAATCCCAAAGACTAAAAGAGTCAGTCCCAACACGATTCCGACAATATATAAAATTTTCCGTTGTAGTGGTTTCATCACTGCTTCTCCCCTTTTATTAAAGCCGTACTAATCGCTACTGCTCTACTAGCCTTTGAGTTATTATTTTTTAATCTTGTTAAATTCATTGATCACATGACTCCAACTATAAGGGCGTGGACTTTCCTCATCTTTTGGAACAGGTGTCGTTGTTTTCCCTAATTTTGGTTGAATATAGATGGTTACCCAATATTCATTAGCAGCTATATAATCCAAAACAGGTAAGTCATTTTGTGCGTTCATGCCTAAATTCATAGATAAATGATCGTTAGCCAGCGTCGCTTTATCTGTCGATTGAATATGACCGACATATTCATAATATTCAGGAATTGTCGGCAAGACCTTTAAAAGATTACTGTCTTTTGTCAAGGTAAACTTGACTTTCTTAAATAGACTCTGATTAATGTCACTTGGAGCATCCTTAGTAGTGGACTGACTACTGATATTAAACAGCTTTTCTTTAGTGAGTGATTTTTCATTCCGTAACTCAAAATAGCCTTGAAGTGGTTTAACCACCTCTTCGTGCTCTTTTAACACCACTTGTCTAATATTAAAATAAGAAACCTCTGACACCCACAATTTCACTTCCATATTGTATTCAATATTGTCAATATAGAGCTCATCAGATATCACGCCGCCATCTTTAGCTTCAATGCCTGTGCTATCGCCTAGTCCTAAACCAACTGCCCCTGACAAATCATTAGGATAGTTTAAAACCTTATTAAAACTAATATACCAATCACCATTTGAATCTTCTTTAACCTCATATTCTAAATTGATGATGGTTTCTTTTGTTACCTCTCTGCGTATGCCATTCTCAGTAACAAGAGTAGGATACGAATAATACACAGGAATTATCACTTTTTTCCCTGCTACAATAGGGCCATCAACCGTTACCTCACCAAAGGTTTTATTTCGTTCCGATTCTCGCCCTTTGAAAGTAACTGATAACTTATCAATAATAGTTGTTTTAGCTTGACGTCCCCAGGCTGTTGTTACATTTGTTCCAAAGGGTTGTTGTAATAATTCAGTATGCTTCGCTGGTGATTGACCACTTACCACATAATTGGGATTCGCGCCTACATCAGCCTTAGCATCAATAGCCAAAGCATCTTCATTAGCAGAATTATCCTTGGAATTAAAGACATCGACTTTAGTATCATACTTAGCAGGAACTACATCGATTATTTTTTCATCTGTTCGATAGCGTCCATCTGTTAGCTGCCAGTAATACGTAACAATATATTTTGACCCTGCAGAATTATCGGCATATAGGGCTCTGTCACCATTCCATTTTTGCTCATCTAAATTGGGATTACCATCAATCCCCGTTCCTGCCCCTGTCACTTTAACGGATTTATCAATAAGGTAGTTACCTCCACTATCTTTTAAATAAGTACCATCTGTGTCACGTTTAACTAAACTGATCTCCGTGTAGAGTAAGGCATCTTTACTAGCAGAAAATTGCGTTAGCATATTATCTGTTTTTACTTTCCAAAACTTGTCTGAATTTGGATAGTCTCCTAATAAGGCAGATGACCACACTTTATCATCATGAAACCCAATTACTAAATCCTCTGTTATACTATCCATCATTCTCAACTCAACATCTTCTCGATGGTTATACAAGATCCCTGCTGATACCTCAGCATCCTCTCCTGCTTGAATCTCCATATAAGAAACCAATCTAATAGGGCGTTTAGCTTTAGCGGTATCTACTGTTTGGACGGGCTGATACCAATCCAATCCCGGATTTTTAATGGTTCCCTTTCCATTAGAAACATCAAGGGCTGTTGCATCTCCAACACCATCATTGTCAGTGTCAACAGGAGCACCTCCAGGAATAATTTGCTGCCAATCGCCTGGAGATGTCACTTTAAAATTAGTGACAATTTCTCTCACAGTATCATAGGTAGTTGTCCCACCCCTATATTGAGTAGGAGTTCGGTCATAACTCACCTCTGCTTCTGATCTAATCCCAGTATTATCCCAATCATATCCTTTATCCCAAGTATTAAGCATAACTGTCGATACTGATGCTAACGAATTAGCCTTAACTATATTAACTTGTTCAGCAGAACCCCAATTAGCTTCTGAAGCATTTGAGAAAACCTTAAGTTCTGGATAGTGTTCTGCTTGATAACTCCAATTAGCTGTCCCTAACCCAAAATCATTTCCACTGGCCATTCCTGTTCCAGATTTTGTTGTTGTACTTGTTAATAAACCCGTAATACCTGGAACCACTTTATCGGCGCCCGTCGCCCATTCACGCATTCCCGTTGTTTGCTTATCATAATAATTATTTACCAATCGCCCAGTAGCTGCTGGTTTAGCGCTCAAGAAGCCACCGATGTTAACAGGGGCTGTCATATTAGTTGTAAAATTTCCGACTTCTCCTGCCGCATAACTATTTGAAATTTTACTATCTGTCCCAGTTGATGGAGATTGAAATCCTCCTTCTACACTTCCTGTTTTTCTCAGTCCTACTAATACAGTGGAATAAGAACTATCTATTTCGACTTGAGGTTGATCACCTGTTCCAGCAGTAAATCCTCCCATATAACTAAATCCTTCTAATTTTCCAGTTGCATAGTTATTGGTAAATTTACCTCGTGATTCAGCCATAAAACCACCAGCGAACATCGTTGCGTACATCTCGTTGTTCGTAAAAGAACTGTCAATGTTATTATTGTAACTAGCACAACCAAAAAACATCCCGCTGTGGCCGCCATAAGTTGCGAGAAGAGTTCCAACAGAATAACTTCTTGAAACTACATCTCCAGGAGTTGTAGAGGCACCAGTTCCTGCACTCCCTCCCCAAACTGTTAAGCCACTAACATGATCTCTCCCATAGACAAAAGAATCCGATACACTACAATTTCGATAAGTTGTTCGGTATAGTCGTGCACCAAAAGGGGCAACGCCATCCCCAATTGAATAAAACATTGATTTTTTTACATGAACATTCGTCATACTAGACTTATTTGCCGTAACGCCATTGGCACCAGAACTAAACAAACCTGTATAGGAAACAATTTGATTATTAGAATTTATTGCCTTTACATTTGAGAAAGTCAAATTTTTAATAGTATTCGTTCCTGAAGCTTGAATATTAGAAACAAATGCAGCATGAACCTGCATATCAGTGGCTACCCAAATTCCTAAATTGTAAATAGTGAAATTATTACCATCCAAATTCAGTAACTTGCCATTACCAATTGATATAGTTACCCAATTAGCATTCCCGCCATCCATATCTAAATTGCCACCCAATTTTATTACGTCATTCGTAACAAAATTAGTTAACGCATAACGAAGTTGCTCACCAGAATAAACTGTCCAAACCTTACTACTGTCTTTTGTTGGAATTCTTTTAGGATTATCAGTTGTTGTTCCGGTCGTTTGATTTGCAATAACGCCTGAATACTTCCATCCCTTATATCCTGGGGATGTACTATTCCACGAAAATTCATTGGCCGCCTTGTTCATCCAAATAGTATTCACATAATCACGCCAAGTTCCTGGTACGACAAATGAATTAATAGGTGTTGTGTAGTTGGCATTTCCAGATGTTTTAGCGCTTGTCAACATATAGTTATCACCTAATTTGTCATAAGTGCCATTACCTGATGCTCTAGTTGTAGGAATGCTTGCCTCCATCTGCCTTTGGGCTGCTTCACTTCCCGCTTTCATTATCTCCGCATCTAGTTCTTCAAGATCACCATCGTTATGCTCCTCATCGCTATGACTATGTTGTTCATCGATATCTTGAATAATTATTTCAGCAATGGGCACCTTTGCATCAAGAACAAACGCCTTGTCAATTTCGCCAGTAAATTCATACGTCCCTTCAATATCAGCTTGATAATCATCACTACTCCATTTCACAGAAATATCTTTCACAAGGTTTATGATATTTCCGTTCTCATCGCTAACATACCACTGATTTTCTTTACCTCCTAAAGAACCAAAAACACGATAAGAATTTTCTTGCCCTTGAATAAAAACAGTATAGACACCTGTTTCATTATTAGTATCCACATACCCATAATCAAAATAGCTATAATTTCCATCAGCTTCAGGTACAGGAGTTCCATGAACAAATTTTTGCTTTTTCTCTTTTTTAGTGAGTTTTACAATACCTCTGATAGTTTCGGGTAGCTCAACATCACGTTCAGAAGTCCCAAGTTTCTCAGTATCAGAAAAAACAACTGACTTTCTTTCGAAACCAACAATTGTTTTCTTTAAAGTTTCACCACTTAACGTCTCTGGTGACGTATTAATAAAGATTAGGAAGAAGGTAATCATTCCCAAAAAGCAAATGCTCATAACGGCTAGAGCTCTTTTTTTCCGTTTGGTTTTATGCTTCACAGTTATTCTCCCTTCAAATTCTTATAAACCATGCGCTGACCCTTTAAGTGCATTTTCAACTAATAGTAGTTTGCCATTAGCTGGTGTCTGCCCTTGCCACCAAGCATCACGATATGCCCATTGTGTGGTATGGATACTTTCGGCCCTAACATCAATCGTTAAAGAAGCACCTTCATACCAGTTGTCAACATAATCCTTCACATGATCCGAGAGTTTGACTTTTTCAAATAATGGCGCTGTCGTTTCTCCTGGTAACAATGCTTTTAAGTAATAATAATAACCGTCTTCTCCATCAACCCAATCTGCAGTATCAGCAATCGGATTGTCCGAACTATCTAATAGGAGAATTTCTGTGCCAATTCGAGCAGGTAATGAAACGTTGACCCCATCATCATCCTCTTTTGAAAGCACTTCAGGAAAAGCCAAAATACGAACAAAGGCTGGCAATTCACCGTTATTTTTTGCTGTGACTTTTTTAGTATAAGGTTTGTCAATTGTCGTTTCTGTTACAGGAGTAAATTCTTCCACTACTTGAACTTTTAAATCCCCAATAGAGAAATCATTGGTTTTCATTTCAGAATGTCGCTCAATTGAATAAGTGTATCCCTTGTATCCCAATAAGCTAATTCCTAAGAAAATCACAAAAACTGCCACAACAATGAGAAGATTAATTTTTTTCTTTTTTTTCTTACGTACATGTACTTTCCGTTTTTTCATCGTCGCTTTCTCCTGTCATGTTTAATTAGGGATCACCTTGTCTTTTAATAACAAGTAAATTGGGTCAGTTGATGAATCATGTCCCCACTCAGACAATGTCTCTTTAAGCGCCTGATCTCCGCCCATTAGAATATTTAGCTTATACAACGACTCTTTAATGCGGTTAGGGGTTGACGGAGATAAGAAAGTTTCAGTCAAAAAGTACGATGTCTCTTTTCCAGGTTCCAACCGCTCTGAGTAATAGAAATACCCATCATTTCCATACCGCCAATAATTACTTGTAAAGGAACTGTCATCTCCAGCAACATCGCCAAACTTCAAGTCAATAAAAGCCAAGTCTGTTGTTTGTCGTTGAGCTTCTCCCCACTCGTAAACCAATCCTTTTCCATCAATCGAAAGAGAAGATGGGATCGTTTTTTCTCCTTTGTAAAAAACGCCACTATTTTGTTTATCATAATAATGATTTACTTTCCAAGTATTAACTTGATTACGCTCAATTGTTGCAGTAGGTGTAACTGGCCATTTAGACAAAACATTACCTGACCCTTCAGAAAGAGCGCTCGTTTCAATCTCCATTTCAAACAACAACAAGAACTCTTCTGCTCTTAGTCTGACAAAGGCAGGGATATTTCCATCATTTAAAACGTAAACCTTTTTAACCGTTGCTCTTCCAGGCTCCCACTGATTGTTAGGTGTAAATTGTTCTTTCAGTTTAACGCTAAAAGCTGTATTTCCGATTTTATTTTCTTTGCTAGTACTATAGGTATCCCAGGCATATGTAGCCTTTATCACTAGAAAAAAAGACAAAATAGAGACAGATATTAACAATAATGATTTATGATACTTTTTCAACCAAATAGCCAACGGCTGCCGTCTTTTCTTTTGATAATTATGTTTTCGAGACATGCTTCATTCCCTCCAAATCTTATACTTAAAAAATTTCCTTATCACCAGACACTCCATTAAGGACTATACAGTGATAAGGAAATTTTATTTTCCTTATCCTTGACTGTCTCGATTCTTTCTACGACGAATAAACAGCAACGTTACCGAAATAATAAAAATCCCTGTAATAATTTTATAGAGTAAACTTCGCCATTCTTCACCTGTTTGAGGTAATATCCCTGGTTTAGGCTTAGGATCCGGTTTGTCTGGATTATTTGCTTTAGTCGCATAAAAGTTCCATTTTATAATGGCGTAACTTTCGGACTGCCAAACCTCTTCCGGTAAATTGTCGGCCACCTCAAAAGTCACTTGTAGCTCCGCAAATTCTCCATAAGCATAAGAACCCAAATTCAAACGTTTGGTTTGCATATTAGGTGTTCCTTCGCCAACCAAATTTCCTCTATAAATTTCCTTACCATCTAAAGTCATGGTTACGAAAATCGCCTCATAAAAATCAATCTCTCCATCCTTTTCTGTTGGAGCAATATCCATTTCCAAAAGATACGGGCGATCATTTTTTTCTGTGTTCATCATCTTTATTTTTTTGGTGAATTTTTCTCCTGGATGGAGATCTTCTTTATGTACATAGTACTCACCAGTTCCATCTACATTTATCCCCTCTGAATCCCCAATTAACATTCCAGGAGGAAGAACTTCCGCTTGAGCAAAAGTACCTCCAAAAAGTATTAAAATAAACAACACAGCTATACGAACTCCATATGCTTTAACTTTCATGAGTTCTTCCTCCTAAATGTTAATCAAATAAAATATGCTACTCCCTAAGGGATTAATCCTACCAACGCATCATAAACTGTCTTAGATGTTCCTCCAGCTGGCACTGTTCCTTTAAAGAATTGCTCAACAATAGCAGCTTCTTTTGTTAAAACACCATCAGCAGTAATCCATAATGAATAATCTAAATAATCATACATAGATGACGCACTTGATGCCAACCCAACTTTTTCTAATAGATTTTTAGTCTTATCTCCTGAAGAAACAATACCAATCCAATAGAAGTAACCATCATCCTCATTATAAATCCAAGTGTTAGCAGCAGCCGTTGTATCTAAGTCTGCACCATACTTAAGAGAGATCAACGGATCAATTGCACTTCGGTCAATGTTTGCTAAAGGAATTAATGGATCCGTAGTAAGACCAGCATGAACAACAGGACCTGCCCAGTTATAAAATTCATCCGTATCAAGACCTGTGTAGAATGAATATTTAGCAGGTTTTCCCACATCAGCTGTATAACCTGTTATATCACCTGTAGCTGGATTAACAGTCGCAGAAATCGTAGTAACTTTACCACTAGCATCTGTTTCAAAAACAACTTCTTGAGCGACAGACGCTGCATCATTTGGATATTTTACAACTTTATCTCTCGATACCTCTCCCATATTCGTATTCGCTACTGGAACTTTCCGATAAGCGGTATACTCTACACTTACTTGCCAAGTAGCAGTACCACCGGGGGGAGTGATATCTTTTTTAGTAGCTTTGGCTAAAACTTTAGTATCTGCTGTTACAGTTCCTACTGGTAATTTAGCAGTAATATCTTTCCAATCGTCAAACTCAGTTCCAGCAGTATTAGCAGCAGCTAGTCCATCTAAATAAATGGCATCCATCACTACCGGAATCTCTTTAGCAGTTGCCAAAGTCGGATCAGTTAAATATTGCTTTTCAGCTTGCCCTGTTGCACCTTCTTCAACTAATAATGCCAATCTTTCTTCAAATGACATTCTGATAAACACATCATTTTGACTGGTATTAACACCCCAAACTTCCTTTTGTAGTTCAGCTCCAGGTGTTAACACAGGATCGGGGAAGATTTCTTCGATTACAATGCTACCACCAAGTACCGCATTCCCAAATTTATTCTCTTTGGATGTTTGATATACATCCCATGCAAATGTTCCTAGCATTAAGACACACAACGACAGTGCCGCCCCTACTGCTAGAAGTTTCTTTTTGTTTTTCGCCTTTTTCACAGACAAAAACCTCCTTACAATTTTTTGTTTATATAAATGTTGCACCCAAATAGGATGTAACGGTTTATATCCTCTTATTTAAGTGGATCGGGTGAATCAGAATATGAAAAATAATACTTCAAACTGATAATCAAAGCGAAAATTGAAAACAGTGATCCTAGACTAACTAATAAATTTCCCCTTAGAAAATCAAGTACCATACCTACCTTAGGAACCGTAAAAACTTTCTTACCAATTATGCGATCCGCACTGACTGGATTGTCTTCTGCATCATTAGCATCTCCTTGTGTAATGAAATATAGTTCTTCAGTATCTTCAAAATTTGGAATTACTTCTTTAATTCTATGAGTTAATACCGCAGTTTCTGTTGATAACAAACTATAAGTCACAATATCTCCTTTTTTAAGCTCCTTAGGATTAGTCATCTGTACGATAATAATATCCCCAGCTTGAAAGCCACCCTTTTGTATCTTAGGATCTTTAGGAATCATTGAATTAGTCAACACATTATAATAGCGGTAACCAAAGAACGATTTATTAGAATCTTTGCTTACTGTAAAGAGAGCTGCTCCTACTAAAATACTAATTGTTAACAAATAGAACACTAGATTTAGTAAAGTTTTAATGATTCGATGCCTTGCAGACGGTTTAGATACAACCACTCTCTCGTACTCTCTTTTACTTCTTTGATTAGAAGACGAATAGCTCCGCGAAGAATCTCCTTTTCTGGAAGACTGACTTTTTCGACGCTCATGCCTCTCCCGCTCAAGAGAACTTGCTTTATCTCTTTTTTGTCTATCTGACTCTCGATTTGTCGTTCGCCGTCTTTTTCTCTTCCCCATTCAATCCCTCACCTACTACTTTCTAACCCTGCATTCTTAAAACATGAACCTCTCCAGCCAAACCATTAATCTACTACTTAACGAACGACCGCTCAAAAAAGAGATTGTGCATATTTCACAGCTTTTTCTGACATCAATCTGCCTTCATCATCACTCCATTGAACAAATTGAAAGATGCTATTTTATCGATAGATTACTTCATTCTTCACTAGTAAAAGCCGGAAAACCAAGATCATCTCCCACGTTTCACTAACTATAAATAACAATTATAAACAAACAACTTGTTATAACCTATCTTATGTAAACTAGAGAAATGTACTGTTACGAACAAATAACATACTTATTCACACATAATTTCGTTCATAAAATAACATCAAACGACCGTTTTGTGAATATACCAACATAAATAAATGGAGATAAACATCATAAATCATCCTTACTGCATCAAACACATTTTAATTAGATGTCGGAAAAAAGGAGTATTTTAAGAAAATTGGGATATTTACCATTGTGAATATCATCACTTTGTAAAATAAAAATAATTAAGGCCTACTTAATTTTGGAAATATTTTTAGACAGTTCATTAAAGGTCGAGTTATAAAGAGACATTAAAAACGAACAGTGATTAAATAACCCTTACAATTTCCTTTTATGAATATTTTAATTGGGGGTGTACATCGTTTTTCGAATATGGTATAGTTTATTTGTTGATACAAAAGGACCGCTAGTTTACATAAGATAGGTTATACTAAGTAGAAAAAAGAGGACTAAGGCAAAAATTGCATCGCAATTTTTGCCTTAGTCCTCTTTCGTTCAAATATTAAGTTCTGTTTATTATCCGACCAAAATCCCCATCTCTCTTCACTTATATCCTCATATTGCAGTTAAGTTCTATTAGTTCGTTCTAAAATTTCGTTTTTACGAACGATCCCCAACATACTTCCATCAAAAAAAAGTTAATTACTTTCCCTAATGATGCATTCTATACTAGAATATCGGAACTATCTATATAAGTCAACAATAAATTACTTATCATGCAAATAAAATAACAGTTCTTTGATATATAAATCAAACTTCACACTATAATAGATTCCAAACCATTATTCAAGTTTAGTGATAACGACTTTAGTTGCCAAAAAAAGGTCAAAACATAGCTCACACTATCTTCTGACCTTGCTAATCTATTTACCTGTAACATCTACAACAAAATCTCCGTCTTCTTATCCACATACTTAGCACCTTTAATCGAAGCATATTTCTTTTGCCCTTTATGGGTAAACAATTCCATGGCGATCACTTTTTCCATAAAACTACGAACTGCCGCTGAATCCAATGTTTGGTTTGGTTCCTGCACTAAAATGGTCGTTGGCTGTTCATCTTCATTTAAAAAATACAAATACAGTTTTTTAGCCATTTTCCTCTCCCCCTTATAAATATCGCGTGCGACTTAACAACTGAACAGAATCTTTACTGTATGATGCTGGCAATACCTCTAAAAATAAATCAGCAAATGCCAATACTTTGTCTGGATCTGGCTCCTTTGGCAAATGACTCAGTCTAATTCGCTTGAGTTTAGTCTCTCCTACCACATTAAAACAACAAACCACATCCGTTCCTTCCCAAATAATCATGATGACACTCCTTTCTGAGTCTCTAAATACATCCTGTATAACTCTTTATCCCCATTTTTAATAATTCGATAAAACATCTCGGCGAAATACTCTGCCTCTTCGCCACAATCCAAGTAAGACAAACCCGCAATTAAATTGTTCATTTTACCATGGGCGTAGTTTGGCAGACCGCGAAAATGATAACTAATCGCAACAGCCATGTTACGTTTACATTTTGCCACAATATGTTCCGTTGGGTAGCGCCAGCCACGTATGTCACCTAATAACTCTTCAGCTAACTCTGTTTTACCTTCGGCAAAGGCGCGCAAAATTTGGTCTTCTTTTTCTGTTTGATCTGAAATTTGTAACGGATTAGCATAACTTGTGGTAACAAACAATTGTTCGCCGCAGCCATTAACCAAATCTTGAATTTTCACTAAATTTAATTGCCGCCGATGTCCATTTTCTATTTCACAAATATATTGACGACTAACATTCGCTCTCTCACTCAATTCTCCTTGATTCAACCTTTTTGCCAGCCGTAATTCCTTGATCAATTGGGCCACTTCCAAATGAATCGACTGGCGCTTAATTAAGTTTGTTATCGTTTGTTCTTTCCTCACGCTAAACTCCTCCTTAATAATTAAGCATTTGTCCAGGATATATCAGATCTGGGTTAGCTAACTGATTAAGTGTCGCTAGTCGTTGCCAGCTAACACCCAATCCTTGAGCAACTTCTGACAAGGTGTCACCAGGTTTCACTTGATACTGATGATCCCCTATTTTTGACATCACCGACTCATTCACCCAACCCATCCCTTCGTCCAATAAATAGGGATTAGCGACTCCGCTAATAATTTTTGTGATCCTTCCTTGAGTTCTTAACGGTTTTAAGAGAACTTGAGAACGGGAACTTTCGTAAATTCCCGTAATTTGGACCCTTTCTCCTAGGTGATAGCTTGACTGATTTATTGAATCATTTCCCGTAAAAAAATCAACTGACTTAGCACTGGCCAAACGGGACAAATCCAAAGGACCGTTGTATCCGACCAAACGACCATTACTCGTATATTGATGTAAATCATAAACACTAGTAGCTGTCGGATTAGCCCCCTCATAGTTACCAGAATTCCTGCCATATGTCGGTAACCAGATCCCATCATACTTCTGAGTAGCCAGACTAGAAAAACCAAATTCCTGATAACGATGATTGGCAATATAGGCTCCAACCTTTTTAGCACCAAGGTCTTTCAGCCGCTGCCGATATACCTCACATCCCTTAACCATGTTTCCCATAGTTCGCTCTTCAATATCTAACCACCAAAAGCTTGGTTGATAGCTCTTGGCTCGCCGATAAAAATCCTCTGCCTCTTGGATCATATCACTTTCATCTATTCCCCGTACCCAAGCATAGACATTCACTGGAATGTTCCATGCTCTGAAGCGCTCAAGATGCGTCTCGAAAAAACGATCCTGATGCCAACTGCCATATTGAACTCTGATTATCACCCAATCCAGCTCTTGACTTAATTGCCCATAATTTAGTTTTTCTGGTGATTGATGCTCACTAATATCCAAAATAACGGGCTTCGGCCGCTTCATTTAAATTCCCTTGGTAACTGCCATACCGCCTTCATAAAATCAAAACTGCCTGCTGACAACAAACCTGCGATAAACCCGTTGAGACTTGTCATTACTATAGACTCCTGATAAATTACACCGATCACTAACCCAATAATAACGCCTATTAGACTAGCCACTAATGGCAAGAACTTACTGGATACTTGCTCACTAGTCTTTAAACCTTCAACCAGCAAAAAAACTACCAAAGCCAATGCAACTAGATAGGAACCATTAACCTTTGTCAACCAATCGACAATCGTCATAGGTCATTTCCCCCTTCTGTTCTAACTGGCACTCCTGACGCCGTAATCGCTCAGCCAACTTTTCAGTTTTATTATTTAATGTTTCATACTCCGTCACTAGATAACCCTCCAATTGATTAATTTCATGTCTTAACTTGTCCATCGCTTCAATCAAGGGTGCACTGATCGTGGTTTTAAACTTGTGATAAAATCGACTGATGGCTGCAATCAACAGTGATAAAATACTTAAAAGCGCAGCAACTTCTGGAATACTTAAGCCAATAATGGTCATTTCTCTCTCCTCCTTGATAAACACCTAAAGGGGAATATTTCCCCTTCAGGTTCCTGTTCTACCCTAAAAGTTTTCTACGAATCGTTTGAACAAGATGTGCTTCCTTTGCTTCCGTGTATAAATTGATTTCCTTTTCCGTACTGTAAAATAGTTCCAGTGCACTAAAGTCATCCATCCATTTCTGTAGTTTTTCCTTGTCATTAACAAATGTCTCATCAAAAAACTTTGGGCTAATCGTACTTTGACTACCATTGCTGTTAAAAAAAGCTAATTGCAGTCGTTCTGTCGTAACCTCATCCATCATAACCTCTCCTTTGCTTTTTACGAAGACTGGTGACGGGTTCGTTTGACCGTCACAACTTCATCAACTTTAACCACATCTTTTGGAATCATCTGCACAAACAGCTGACCGAGAGCCACCATTTTATCCGACGTTATGGTCTCTTTGAGATTGGGAATCGCTTGTTTGCTTTTTTGTCCACCAGATGTATAACCAATTTCCACACCATGCTGCAAAAATACTGATTCTGCCATATTTACCACCCTTTCTTTTGCCAATTGCGACTTACCAATATGGACCAGGCCTGATCTATGCCCATAGTGTAGATGATTCAAAAATAAATTTCAAACCCTCTAACTGACCCCTTTTAGAGGAATTAAGCATCAGTTGACAGGCCCTTAAAACTGCCATCAGCCCCTATATAATGGTATTCTTCCCAATTCCTCTCACATTAATTAAAGCAAAAAAGTGACAAAAAGAGGTCAGTTAGCCGCTTTTACAAAATTTCTATTTCATGGCAAAATAGATTCATAAAATAATCTTAATGTCTTCTTTTAATTAAAATGGAGGAAGATTTTATGGAAACAAATAACTTTTTTTGTGCAACTGGTAAGCTAGATTTGGCTCGTCATACTGTCAGTCAAGAACACATTCCAACATACATCGCAGGGGCCATTGAAGAAAAGGAGGTGGAGTTAACGGAGGAAGTGTTTGCCATCATGATTGGAAAAGAAGTGACCGAGGAGCAGAAGACACTTCTCATTTTTATCAATGGAGATATAAAAAAGACACCAGTCCCTCCGTGTCAATTACACAAATTATTTGCAAACAAGAGAGGCGTCTCAAACCATCACATTCTGCGACAAGCACTGAATTTTTATCTGATTAAAAGGCCAAAATATGCGGCCTTTGTAACACCAGAAACAACTTATTCACGGTTTAATCACTACGTCTGGGTTAATCTAAACTTGGCCACAAAGTTTTACCGTAAAAAAAAGAGAGCCGACCAACTAAACCACAGTATGATCGATTTCTCCTTTGGAATATCTATGGAAATCCATACCGGTATTAAAAGTGTCCGCAAAACCTTTTATAGGGATGTAATAGAAGCATGGACCATCCAAAAGAATCATTTATTGGGTGCTCAACCACTAACCCATACTAAAGGTGTAACCAATCCAGAAAATGACTATATGAAGAAAAAAATTGCCAATGCAAATAAACAGATTGAGTTAAATAATCGAATGGGGGCTAGCAGCGACAAGAAGAAACCAATTGAGACGATCGATATCTCTCATGATGAATTTGTTGAAGTCCTCCACATTCTGACAAAACTCATTCCCTTAAAAAAAGAAGGATTTATTCAAGATGCAGATATTGAAGACATGCCTCGCAATCAACGAAATTTATTTAAACGCTTATTGAAATGGAAGGAAGATGGCTATCGTGGTAAATCATCGTAAAAAACTAGAACTAACTCATAAAAGTAGTCGTGGTCAAATTAGGAAGTCCAGTGTTAAACATTTTTTAGACAATCTCGATCCGATTATTTTTTCAGAGCAACTCAATCGAATTCCAATGCTTGATACTAAAGATAATCGTTTGATATCTCACCGCTTATGCCAAAGTCAATGTATAAATGCCGATCGTATTGACACAATAAAAATCAGGTTATTTAAAATAAATCCGTAAAGAAGGCGCATAATATTATTTTTAAGATTAGCACGAAGACATTAAGATAGCTCGTGTTACTTCAGCGGGAATGAATTAACATGAGCTTCTCACTATCTTCCAAAAATAACTGACAAGCTTTTGACTATATAGTTCCCATTAAATAATCATCCAATGGAACTATCTGTTTGATTATTTAACATGATGTATATAAAAAATAAATCGATCATTAGGCGACAATGTCTCAGTTAGACTGTCCCGCCAACAGTCTAGTTAACAAACGCCAAGTTTCGGTAACTTGACCATTATCCGCTGGGTAAAATAAGGATGTTACTCAGATCAACTCATCTCAACACGATCGAATTTAATAACAATCATTCAGATAACTTGCAATAAAAAAAGTGATTCAATTGACTCTTCATAGGATAGAAATATTATTTAACAACATTCAATGAAGCTTGAACAACCGCCATTTAATCAATAATCAGCCCTTTTCCCTCCTTGATAATTGTCAACTGGAACTGACACCTACTGAAAACAGCAAAATGATTGAATAACAAAAACTCATCTAAAGGAATTTTTAAAGCCCGTGTCAAAAGGAAGAAAAATCGCCCTATCTCACAGTTCAGCTTCGAATGAACTATCATTTTATAACAACCTTTTCACATCACAATAAAGAAAAAAGTGAATCAGTTGATAGCCTAAAAAAAGTATCACCCTTTAACTAAGATCTAGCAAACACAGCAGTTTCATAGTGTTTCACTGTAAATGAGCAAATTACAGTGAACATCACTGTCAACTGAATAAGAATTGGAGTTTGCTAAGCTCTTTGGTTAAAATAACTATCCATCACTGTTAAGAGAACCTCCTAAATTGATTTATTCCTCACAATCTTTCCTTGATTAACTTATCACAAAAGATCTTAACAACTAACTATCGCTAAGCTGTCTCACAACCTCCGCGCCTTCAGTATCATTACTTCAACACTCATCGCTTAGTAGTCCAAATCACATCTCAATATCACACAAAAAAAGCCGAAGAATAAAGCTTTCGGCTTTGTTTGTATGTAATAAAGTTCAACTTACATTTTGGTCGGCAATAGCAACCGTAAACCATTAAAGATCACGATTAAGGTACTTCCCTCATGGGCGATGATTCCAAGGGTAATATCCATCTTACCCAAAATATTAAGGGTGACCAGCATCAACACAATCAACATTGAGAACCCGATGTTTTGCCAGACCACTCGATCAAGACGTTTGGCTGTTTTATGAGCGTAACTAAACTTAGTTAAATCATTTTGCATTAAGACAGCATCTGCTACATCAATCGCAATATCTGTGCCATCGCCCATGGCAACCCCAATATCAGCTTTAACTAGAGCCGGCGCATCGTTTACACCATCTCCTAGCATAGATACAGTGCCGAAACGGGCTTGCTGATCATCAACAATAGCCGCCTTGTTTTCAGGTAACACATTGCCAATCACTTCATCAATGCCAATTTGTCTCCCGACTGCTTGACCCGTTAATTCGGCATCTCCAGTAATCATTGTCGTATGAATATTTTGTGATTTTAAATAACTTACCACCTTGCGGGCATTTTCATTTGGCACATCCATCATGGCGATTAAGCCAATAACGTAGCCGTCCTTCGCTACATAAACAACGGTTTTTCCCGCTCTTGAATAGCGATCATTATAATCTTCAATTTTTAATGGGACTTGATTAAATATTTCTGGTTTACCAATTTGATAGGTGTTTCCTTGATAGTGACTCAATAAGCCTTTACCAATTTCATTAGCAACATCCAGGTCGATTTCTTTGGTTGCTTGAAACTTCTGTAAAATCGCATCTGCCAACGGATGGTTCGCTGATTTTTCCATTGCAACGACAATATTTATCAATTGTTCTTCAAGATTAGAACCTTCAACCGTCTCAAAATGAAAATCAGTCACAACTGGTTTACCTTTCGTTAAGGTCCCCGTTTTATCGAAGGCAACGGACTTAATTTCCGCTAGATTAGCTAAATAGGAGCCACCTTTGAATAAAACACCGCGCTTAGCCAAATTAGAAATACTTGAAAGGGTGGCTGATACGGCACTGGCCGCTAGTGCGCAAGGGGAAGCTGAGATTAAGAAAACCATTCCCCGATAAAAACTTTCGTTCCATGACCAATTAAAAATAGTCGGTCCTAAAGCAATAAAAATCGGTACAATAATCATCACAGCTATCACGTAAATTGGTTCAATTTTTTGAATCTTAGTAGCTGTTTTAGATAGGTTAGACTGAGATTGATTGACCAGTTGCATGACTTTAACAAACACCGTGTCACTAGCTTCTTTTGTAACTTCCATTGTGAAACTACCATTGCCGTTGATGGTGCTGCCAAAGACCTCATCCCCGATCGTTTTTTCTCTGGGAATACTCTCACCGTTTATCGAACTTTCATCAATCGAGGTTGCTCCTGATAGAATAACCCCATCAGTGGCGATCTGATCCCCATTTAAGACCTGTAATTTATCCCCGATGTGAAGTCTTGAGACAGGAACTGTTTGAACACTGCCATCGGCTTGAATTAAACGAGCCTCAGTAGGGTTCATATTCAGCAAATTGGTTATCTCGCGCTTGCTACGTCCCTCAGCGTATTCTTCCAAAAAATGGGCACCGGCAAAAATAACAATTAATAAGGCCCCCTCTTCAAAGTTTCCAATAATCATTGCCCCAACAGCCGCCAGAGTCATCAAAATATGAACATTAGGTGTGAACTTGCGTAACCGTTTAGTATCAGTGATCGTATCACTGATTCCTTCAAAAATAATATGGTAGCCTGATAGCAACATAGCTGATATGAATAGTGTGTTTTGCACTAGGCTACCTTCACCAGTGAAAAAAGCCATGCCAAACAAAATTAATCCTGTAAAAAATAAAACAATCGGGAATTTCCCGTGACTATGGTCATGGCCGCTGTGATCGTCTCCGTGGTCATGATCGTGATCGTGATTGTGATTGTGATCATGTTCTTTTGCTGTTTCCATCTTTTTTCCTCCTCTTTCTACTGGTTCACTTCTTGTAAATAATCATTTCAAGAGTCAACTCTTTGATGTTAACCATTTCTCCTATACATATGAAAAGTCGTTCATATGTATAACCTAATAATACATGAACAATTAGACATGTGTCAAGCTTAAAGAATTATTTTTAACCATTTCCACAATAAAAGGATCCTACCACGGTAAGATAAAACCTACGCTCTCAATCCCCTTTCAGTTATCATAAAATGGCTAATAAAAAAGCCATGTAATCGAGTAAAAATTGATCACATGGCTTTTAGACGCTATTTAACTTTTGTTTCGGTACTACTCCTGTTCACGTGCAGCTTCCATTTCACTTTGATAGGCAATTTTATCTGTGACTTTAAAGAATGGTAAGTACATAAAATAACTAATTACCAACATCAAGACTTGAAAGACTAACCATTTCCAGCCACCAAGTAACAAACCACTCAGCAACACAGGCGTCCCTAGTGGTGCGGCCACACCGGTTAAATAGGGTAATATCCCCGTGGCCATCCCGATAAATGAGCCCAATAAAATAAGTAACGGCATCACGATAAACGGGATCGCTAAGGTGAAGTTCATGATAATTGGCAATCCAAAAATAAGGGGCTCATTAATGCCACATAAATTGGGAATGATCGCAATTCGACCTAGGGTTCGATATTGCTCGGATTTAGCTCGTAACATCGCCACCGCTAAACCGACTGTCGCCCCAGATCCCATAAAGCCAACCATCCCAAACAAGCTCATTGACACCATATTTGGAATAGCCTGACCACTATTAAAAGCACTTAAGTTTTCCATTTGCATCGGCACCCAAATCCCGGCAAAAACGCTGTAGATGACTAGCGAACCGTGAACCCCACAAATCCACAAAATATGAGAAACTAAAATAGCAATGACCATTGCCCAGATACTGCCGCCTAAACTTTTAAGAGGGGTCGCAATAATGGCAAAAATTGCCGCGTGCAAATGTTCGAAAGCAGTCAATGACATCAAAAAGCGAATAGTTGCAGCGATTACGGCAAGTACTACACCAGGTACCAAACTAGAAAATGATTTGGACACGGTCGGTGGTACTCCTGCAGGCATTTTAATTCCCCAGCCCTTCTCCTTAAAGATCACGTAAAGCTGAGCTGATAACAAAGCCACAATAAAAGCTGTAAACAGTCCGGCAGCCCCTAGCCAATCCAAAGGTAAAAAGTCGCCACCCGAAGGCTCCACACCGTCTGGTAAACTTATTTTATTCGTCGTCAAAAAGGTGGTAATGCTAGTTGTGGTATTTCCTAATGGGGTAATAATCAAAAAGGCCATCAACGCTAGCAACCCTGCAGGTGTTCCATCTAATTTATGACCGTCGGCAAACTTCGCTGCGATCAAAAAGACCACATACAGTGACAGTAAATTGGTAGTGACCATTGTCGGCACGCCAGTGATACTTTTTAAGCCACTCGTTTCCAAAAATCGTTGATACGCGTCGATCGGCAGTGTGTTAACCAAACTCCCCAAAGCACCGACAATCGTAACGGGTAACGCTGAGATTAACCCGTTAGTAATCGCACTAACATATTTATTCCCTTGAATTATGGTAGCGGTCTTTTGTAATTTTTCTTGCACCTTGTCAAAACTACTCATTTTTATCTCCTCCTAATAATCGATTGTTATGACTCAAGTGACTCTCTCTTTTGCCCAAAAATAAAGGCGAGAATCAGCTTATCAGTGTTTACTTCGCTAATAGTTCCTCAAACCTAAACCTGGACCAAGGTTTAATACTGGCAATCAAGCCTTGCTCCGCTAGCGCAACCTTCCCTACCACATTGCCCTTGCCTCGATTTTCCATTTCCTTTAAAGCGATATGTAACTCCCCTTTATACTGACCATAATGTTCGTTACAAATAACAAGATCACCAGGCAAAATCTTTTGACAATCATGAGCCGGGATTTTTTCTTCCTTATACTTAAATCGCGGTAAGCTAGAGCGAAGCAGGTAAGCTGAGCGATCTCCGCGATAACTGTGTAGATTATTTAAAACAATTTCCTTTTCCACCTCCGAAATACCCGAGGCTAAGACCACCTTAATAACCGGATGGGTCTTCTTTAAGACTGACTCAATCTGCGCTAACTCCTCTTCTGTCGCATAAGCATTCCCTACAAAGATTGTGTCAATCAAACCCGTCGACGCTAAATGCTTAAACTGGGTCTCCATTGGCAGAAAACGATGTTCTTCTAAGGTACAAAGTCCTAATTGCTCAGGCCAAGGACCAAGGTCACCATGTTGAGAGGTGATAAAAGCGGCTGTTGGCACATTTAACACCCTAAATTGTTGGCAACACGCCACAAAGAAATCAAAGGACAGACCTGAATATTCCATTGGATAAAAGTTATGAGAACCAGTTAAATTTGCTTTATTAGGCGAAAAAGCCGTTATTTGCTTTAAGTAATCGGTCCCACTGCTCATGTTAACCTCAATTGTCAAATTATACGGATTGCGCGTCATTTCCGCTTCTTCTCGTCCGGTAAAGCCCATGTCTAAACGCAAGCCATTTGCTCCTAAATCCGCAAAGAAGCTTAAATCATCATAGCTAATCCCCAGCTGTTTAAAGATATAGGGATTGATATCCACCATGACTTGAAACCCTTTATGTCTCGCATACTCAATAGTTTTTTTGAAATTGGCCACAACCTCTTTGCCATCACCCTTGATTTCCAATAAACTGGTAAAAACTTGAGTGGCCCCATATTTCCAAGCCAAATCTAAATACTCTCGATCTGCTTCAAATGTTGAACGTTCTGGATAAATTGAAATCCCAAATTTTGGCACCGTTACTTCCTCCTTTGTCACTCTAACTTTATACGTGTATCCCTTTACAATCTCATTGTAGCTAGTCCTTTGGATCCCCGCAAGGCCACTTTTAACAACCTATTTTACCAAAAATGAGCTGAAATTATGATATGATACAACTATAACTGGGTTCTAAGAAAGGAGATCCTATGAAAAAACTACTCTCAACCGCCCATCTCCGGCAGATGACCTTATTTGATGAACTGTTGACCAGAGAATGGGTGACCTTACATGAGCTCCATCAAAAATTGAACTACCCGACCCGAACGATTTACAGTGATATTCAGGAAATGAATGACTATGCCAAACCGATTGTCATCAAATCATCAACTGCTGGATTCAAGTTGACGATTCCCAATCACTACTCTCCTCGCTACTATTTTAGACAACTGATTCAGAAAAGTCGGGAATTTAGCTTGATTGAGTTAGCTTTTTTTGAAAAAGAAAAAAACCTTGAAGACCTCTCTGAAAGACTTTTTATTAGCCTCTCAACCACAAAACGGCTGATAAAAAAAGTCAACCAAAGTCTGAAAGAACGCCACTTCCAGATTAGCTTGTCCCCATTTTCTCTAGTCGGCGACGAAGAACAAATTCTCGGCTTTATGTACTATTATTTTTCAGAAAAATACTATCTGCCTAACGAAATATTCAACCACGAACAAATGCTTCTTCTCGATCAATTAACGACCTCTTTAGCAACTGAAGTTGATAAAGAGTTAAATTTTGCCAGCACCAAACGAATCAACTACAGTGTGTATGTTCACCTCAATCGGATCCAACGAGGCCATCATTCGCCAGTCAATAACCCGTTAGCAGCTAATCATTGGGAAATACTAGAAAACATTCAATTTTGTGACCAGTTTTTAACTCTTTTTCAGATAAAATTATCGACCAGTATTTTAAATCAACTCTATTCCATTTGGTTTAAACCGGAATATGCTTACAATTTTGAACATATGCTCCATTTAATTGCAAAACAACCGCAATTAAAACACAATTATCGGCTCATTCAGCATTTAATCGATGACTTTACAACCAAATTCGACTTGGAGAGCTCTGACAACAGTAGTTTGATTGTCGACTTATTTAATTTGTTTCACCGGGTAAAACAACAACCCTTTATGTTATATGACAAACGCAAATACTTTTTAAGAACTCTACAGACCGGTGGAAACAATCTGTTTTTACTGGGATTAATCAAGGCAGCCCTTCTCGCTATTTTGCCTGATCAATGGCAGGAATTCGAAATGAATGAACTCCTTTATATTATTGTCACTCACTGGCCTGAGCTTGTCAGTAAAGTGGAGCACGCCTTGCCTAAAGTGAGCTTGTATCTATTACTAGATACGGATCAGGAGCATAGCCGTTACCTAAAAAAGGAAATCGAAAGCTATTCCAGAGTCATGTCTGATGTGACGATTATCCAAGACTACTCACAGTATTTAAGCGAGAACTCTATTCAAGAAAATGGCATTCTGCTGACGAATATTCCCGGCTTAACGTCTCAGAAGATGGAGATGATTTGTTTTAACGAATTGCTTTCCACTGCTGATTGGGAACAATTGGATAAACTCCAAAGGAAGCAGCAACTCCTCTTGCTGCAAGATATTAGGATTTAGCAAAGGAAAATTAATCCGCAATTGCTATACAAAGGTATATACATCATGTTAAATAATCAAGCAGATAGTTCCACTGGATAATTCGCATAATCATCCGCCAAGAGCGGTACTTTCTACTTTTTCTGGTTGAAAGTTTAACCGTAAAGGATGATTATTTAATGGGAACTATATAGTCAATAAATTAACGCAGTTAAAGATCGTAGAGAACTATCATAACAGGAAATAAAAAAGAAGGGATTGTGGGGGGACTGCTGAAGGAAAACGGATCTATAATCGTTCTCAAAAGACAGCAAGTCTCTGTATTGAAGAATTAGAGACAATGCTTCGTAATGAGCCTGACCGGATTAAATACTATATTCATCAGGTTAAATAATCAGACGTATAGTTCCATTGGATAATTCGCATAATCATTCGCCAAGACAGGAATTTGTCGATTTCTTAATCAATTGGATGGCTAAGACAGAACCAACCTCAGAAAATGAGTTGGTTAAATTAATGACACAAACGAAAGCAGACAAAGAGGATTTATCAGAGGCAAGCCACAGCCGACGCCTAATAGTTGTGTCATTGACAAACAAAATCACGGCTGACGACTCTCATGATGTGGCACTGACTAGACGTGCCACATCTTTTATCAAAAGGTTAGCGCTCATTAATGGGTTGCTCGCATAATCAGAGTGACAATCACCGACCCAATCTTCTCCACGGAAATCTGCTGCCCCTTTTCCAACCACTCACTAATAATACCGATAGTTCCCGCAACAAAATAACTAAAGTAATACTCTAATAACTCTGGATCTTCTTCTTGAAAGATATGGCTAAACTCATAAATCGCTAAGTCATGGACTTTAAACAAAATCGAACTTAACAGCTTACTGTTTTTATAATCGCTTAAAATGAGTTTGGTGACCTTCTCATTTTCTTTAATGACCGTCAAAAAGACTTGTAACCATTCGCTGATGTCCTTGCTTTCCACCATAATTAACGGCACGATTTGAGCGATTAATTCTGTTTCAATTTGTTCAAACAAGTCATAAGGGTCACTGTAGTGAAGATAAAAGGTACCCCGATTAATATTAGCGGCCTTGCAAATCTCCGTCACCGTCACCTTTCCCAGTTCCTTTTTCTCCAAGATCGTCAAAAATTCTTCTTTGATAACAGTTTTAGTATAAATCGTTCGTCGATTATTTTTAGTGCCAACCATTTGCCACCTCTTTCCAATCAATTCAACACAATAGCCTAATTTGTTGAGTTAATAACAATCTGCCTACTATTGCGTATTGATTCCTGTTTCACCGCCAATTATACTAATTTCATACCTTAAAATCAACAAGGTGTCTAGTTAATGAGGAGGATCTTAATGGGATTTATCGAAGTTAAAAACGAATACAAACGCTACTTAATGGGGGAAACCACCATTACAGCTAACAACAACCTTTCATTTTCGTGTAAAGAAGGAGAATTAGTGGTGATTCTTGGCCCTAGTGGTGCCGGGAAATCGACCGTTTTAAACATCTTAGGCGGCATGGATTCCGCTGACGAAGGGCAAATCATCATCGACGGTGTCGATATCGCCCGTTTTAATGATCGCCAACTGACCCAATATCGCCGAACAGATGTGGGCTTCGTCTTTCAGTTTTACAATTTAGTCCCAAATTTAACCGCCAAAGAAAATGTCGAATTAGCCACTGCAGTAGCGCCAAACGCTTTAGATGTAGAAGAAGTGCTGAAACAAGTGGGCTTAGGCGATCGCATGGCTAATTTTCCTTCCCAGTTATCTGGTGGCGAACAACAACGAGTCTCGATTGCTCGAGCTTTGGCTAAAAATCCTAAACTACTCTTATGCGATGAGCCAACAGGTGCACTGGATTATCAGACTGGCAAACAAGTTTTAAAACTCTTGCAAAAAGCTTGTCGTGAGTTTAATAAAACCGTCCTGATTATCACCCACAACTCTGCGATTGCCCCGATAGCCGACCGGATTATTCACATTAATGATGCCACCGTTCGAGCCATTGAAGAGAATCCCACGGCCGTTTCTGTGGATTCGATTGAATGGTAGGTGAACTCAATGAAAAAAAATATCTATCTTAGAACCCTCTTTAAGGATATTATGGCTGGCAAAGGACGCTTTTTTGCGATTATCTTAATTATTTTCCTAGGAATTCTGCTGTTTGTCGGGATTAAATCAGCAGGCCCTTCTAGGCTAGCCATCGCCAATCACTATCTGGACCAAACGGCTTTATCTGATACCCAAGTCGTTTCAACTGGTGGCTTAACGAGTGAAGATGCGAAGATTGCTGAAAAACTGCCTGGGGTGACAGCTCAATTAGGCTATCGCTTTCCCTACATTCATGATAGCAAACACATTATCGACGTCTTCTCCTATGACAAAAATAGCGACCAAAACCAACTAACCCTAACAGCTGGACGACTCCCTGAAGCGGATGATGAAATTGTCTTAGACAGTTTGGCAAAAACCTATGGAGTCACCCTCAATCAGGATTACACCATCGCTGAGCCAGACTTAGCGACCAAAGACTATCGAGTAGTAGGATTTGTCGATTCGCCTTTGTTTATTGACAATGAAGAGCGGGGCATTACAAACATTGGCGATGGTTCCATCAGCTATTTTGCTTATGTGCCCCTAGCCAATTTCACCTCTGACATCTATTCCATCATGTATCTCAGCTTTGATAATGTGACCGGTGTGGATCGCTTTGAAACGAGTTACGAAAAAAAGATGGAAACCAATCAGGACAACTTAGACAAGCTCTTTAAAGAGCGCCCCACTGCTAGAAAAAAAGAACTAGCAACCATGGCATTGGAGAAGCTAGCACCTGAAAAGGCCAAATTGGCTGATGGGCTCAATCAGCTAACTGAAGCAAAACAACAACTGGCCTTAGTCGAGCAAATGGGTAGCTCTCCTGAATTAACCGCTCAACAAGCGACTCTTGCCACTAAAGAGCAAGAATTAAACCAAGGTGCAGCAGAATTAGCGGCTGCCGAAGAAGAGATAAAATCATTAAGCACACCCAGCTATTACTTTAATGGGATTGAGGCTAATCCCGGACTTCAAGGTTATGCCAGTTTAGCCGATCGCATTGACGCCATTGGCAATATCTTCCCCGTCTTTTTTATTTTTATCGCCATGTTGATCACCTTTACAACGATGACTAGAATGGTGGAAGAAAAACGGAAAGAAATCGGCACCCTAAAAGCCCTTGGTTATTCCAAAATGGAGATCTCAGCAAAATACCTCATCTATGCCACGTTAGCCGCCTTTATCGGTTGTTTCTTAGGCGTCATCGTCGGCACTTACGGAATTCCTTATCTGCTTTTTGAAATTACGAGTGACCAATTTATCTTTAAAGAGCTGATCATTCAGTTCTATTGGTTGCCCATCAGTCTAGCAATCACCGCCTCACTGATCGCAACCCTTGGTTCAGCCATTGTCGTCCTAACTAAAGATTTACGAGAGCGACCAGCCTTTCTGATGCAGCCGAAATCACCTAAATCAGGAAAACGAATTCTGCTGGAATATCTTACACCCCTTTGGTCACGCTTAAGCTTTAATCAAAAAGTCAGTTATCGAAATTTATTTCGCTTTAAATCGCGAATGATTTTGGCCATTATTGGCATCGCCGGCTGTACAGGCTTAATGATGGCAGGCTTTGGCATTAAAAACTCCATCGATGGCACAGTCACTAAACAATTTGGACCGATCACCCATTATGACGGGATTATTACCTTAGATGAGGGCGTCACAGTGGCGGATTCTGCTGTGGCAACGGTTCTCGATCAAAAAGCGAAGATGACTCACTTAGCGATTTTTAATGAAACAGTGACCTTTAAACAAAAAGGCATCAGCAATCAAACCGCCTCACTCTTCGTTCCGACAGAGCCGTCAGTGTTTAAAGACTACCTCACCCTGAAAGATGGCTCAGGTAACACCATCACCTTGGCTGACAAAGGAGCGGTGATAACTGATAAACTAGCTCGCTTATTGAACGTAAAAATCGGTGACACCATCGAGATGACCGATGGTAATAATCAAATTCGTCAACTGAAAATTAGTCAGATTGCTGACAACTATGTAGGCCATTTTATTTACCTGACACCTCGTTATTACGAAGATGTTTTTGACAGAAACTTTTTAGCTAATACCTATCTCTTTAAGGCAGATCTTAATCAACATCAAGAAAACCAACTAGCAGAAACCTTAAATAAGACTGACGATGTGGTAAATGTGACTTTCTTATCAGATCAAATTAGCAGCCAAAAAAGTTTAACCAAAAACCTCGGACCCGTTATCGTGATTTTTGTGGTCTTATCTGGCTTACTAGCTTTTGTGGTTCTCTATAACTTAACCAATATCAATATTTCCGAGCGAGTCAGAGAGCTTTCAACTTTGAAAGTATTAGGCTTTTACAACAATGAAGTCACCATGTACATCGTCCGAGAAAATCTAATCTTTACCTTAATCGGGATAATTTGCGGATTTGGCATCGGTAACTTATTGACCACCTTTATTATCCGAACGGCTGAAATGGACAATTTAGTTTTTCCGATTATTATCGGCAAAGATGGTTACCTTTTTTCCAGCATATTGACCATGGTCTTTTCGATTATTGTCTTGCTCTTTACCCATGTAAAATTGAAACATATTGACATGATTGATTCTTTAAAATCTAATGAATAACAAAATGGAAAAAGAGTGGTCGATGACACATTGATCACTCTTTTTCTTATTATAATCAGTAATACGACCACAAAATAGTTGCTATAAATGCTTACTTTTAATCAATTCAAACACTTCTTCAGCTGATTCCCGACAGTCATTTTCCAGCCATAATTTGAGAATGGCCGTGATACCTGCTCTAAAAAAGGCGGCATGATAATCAGCAAGTGCTCCGCCTTCATAAGACAGTACTTTCTGATTGTCATATTCAGCAATTTCAATAGTCTTCTCCAAGCCTAACTTGAAATACGTTCGATAGAGAGTCTGATTCTCCTTAATGTGTTGGCATAGTCTTAAAAAAACGTCCCCTTGAGTTTGCTTTACTACCTCTTCGTCATACAAGCTTAAATAATTGGTTTCCAAACTCTCTTTAATGCAATCCCTTAAATCATAAATATCCAAATAATTAGCATAAAATGTCGAACGATTAATACCAGCTAATTGACAAATAGCTGTCACTGATATTTTAGTCATATCCGTCACTTGCAATAGCTGCAAAAAAGCCGTTTCTATTTTTTTGATCGAGGCTTTCCTCCGTTGATTATTTACCGTGTTCATTGACGAACTCCTTTCATTATTCCAACAGATTGTTGGATATTGATGATTGTCTTTTTTCTCAAAAAGCATAAACTATAATTATCCTAACACAACAACAGTTGGAATAAAAAATTAAAGGAGCGTTTACCATGTCAAAACTAATCGATGCTAATAAGAAAATTGAGGAAAATGTTGTCGGAGCTTACAAAAAAATTGAAAACACTGTCGTAAGTGGTTATCAAAAAGTCGAAGATTCCTTTGTCGACTCATTTCTAAAAAAAGAAGGCGAAAGCACCGAAGAAGCCAAACACAGAGTTGAACTTGAAAAAACTGCCCACCAAAAAGAACAAGCCAAAAAAAGCCAGCAACGAAAAGAACGTCTAGAAAAAAAGCACTCAAAATAAGGCAATTTCTAACATGAATAAAAAAAGTGTTTTCAGTTTATGATCGACCAACCATAAGCTGAAAACACTAAGTCTGAGCCATGGCTAACAACTGAGCTTGAAAATCACTTGCATCAGCATCAAGTAAGCGTAGGATTGCCATTAAAGGAATAGCTCCTTGGACCTCTTCCAGCTTAAACGCCCCCTTGCTTACGATTAGCTGCAAATACTTATTGGCTAACCTTTGAGCATACTGCTTTAAGACAACATAGGTACGGGCTATGTCTAAAATTGGATTTCCTAACTTTGCCTGACCCCAGTCTATCACGTAATAATTGGGCTCATCGTAGAGTATGTTTAAAAAATGAAAATCATAATGACAAAGCAGATGCTTCTTGTCAATTTGCTGTAATATCCCTAGCCCCTTTTCCTTGAGACATTTATCCAACTGGGATTCCCGAATTTGATATTCAAAAGTCTCATGTGACTGTGGTAAATCCAAGTCCTCATACTGATAAATGGACAATTGAAGTTCCACCAAATCTTCCAAAGCACCTTTGTATTTCTCTTTGCGCATCCTATCTGCTAAGGTTCCTCCCTGAAGATAAGTCATTTTTATCTCTCGTTGTTGAGTCAATAACTCAGCTTCTGGGATTAATATATTTGTCCTTGTCCTCACTTCGTTTTGAACATTAACTTCATGGACCAACCACTCCGATGGGTAGCCGTCGGGAAATACTTTAAAGGCAAAGCCCTCATCCACATAGATCTTAGCCATTTTTCCTGTTCCGATTAATTGTCGTTTAATTGTCATTGAATTCCTCCAAAGGATGTTTCCTGCTTTTTACAAGGCAAATAAAAATCTAAAACTAGTCCCTCCTGATCTGAACTAGTTAGCCCAAAATACTCACTGCTATAATATTCCAACCAAAAAAATGACTGATAGTCGATTTCATAACCATTTTTAAGGGCATTATCACAGGTTAAAGCATAGGCTCCCTCAAGAATATCCTCTAAGTTTTTGCCTTTGATTTTAGCATGAACCAGCTGCATAGCTGGCAACCTCTTAATCTTTAACCCCTCTATCTGAGAAGGAAGTTCACTAAACAGACGACCAACCATATACTCTTTTCCTAAACTGCTTGAATCTGGAAAATCACTCATATAGCCAATCGCCACATACTGATCATTCCACTGTCCGGTAAGATTTCCCTCTAGCTCAGCAAGCTTTGCCCCGATATTTTCTTCGCCAAAAATTCGCCAAAGTTCACTGCCTACTGTCTGAGGATATTGATCCGTGTCAATGCCAATCAAATACTGCTCACAAATAATTGGGTACTCAATTAAGACTAGCTTAGCCTTACTATTGTCATTTAACTGAAGAACCTCATAGCGGTGTTCCTTAAAATCCTTTAACGTTATAGCAGAAGGCGACACTTGAAATTGTTCTTTAAAGGCCCTTGAAAATGATGAGGTCTCTTCATATCCGCATGCCAGCGAAGCCGTCGTCACACTCCATTCACCACGAAGTAACTGAGCCGCTGAATAAGTCAATCTTCTTTTTCTAAGATAAGCTGATAGACTAATGCCATACATATAAGAAAAAAAACGTTGGTATAACCCTAAGGGAATACCTGTTATCTTTTCAACTTCGGACAACTCAAATGTCAGCAAACGAGCCTCTATTTCCTCAATAATTTGTTGCTTATCCGTCATAAAGTTACTCATTTCACACCTCCTAGTTGATTCTATCTTACCTAATTTATCGAAAGTTTGCATGACATTTTTCGTACAACTTTGGTTAAGTAGTGGATCAGTCAAAAAAACAAGAGAATGATGGCAATCAATCCCTTGTCTTAGTACTCTATCTCTATATTACACTCCTCCCCTATAAAACAGCTACCTTTCAAGCATTTATTCAATTCTTCCAGTTTTCCTAACACTTCCCCTTGTTTAAATCCTATTTCAAAACTTTTCTTTTCAGCCTTGGTTTCTAGCCCTTCAAATAAAAAAAGAGAAATCAACATCATAGTGATTTCTCTGAAGACTTAACTTATTTCCAAAATAGCTTGAGCTGCCAACTTGCTACCGTTAATCGATTTAAGTTCTTGCTGCAATTTTTGAGCTTTTTTTTGATAAGAAGGATTTTGAAGCAGTTCTGCGGCTGCCTTTTTAAAATACTCCTTATCCTTTAATTGCTTTCTCTTTAGCTGAATCGCGTTGCCATAATCAACACAGCATTTTATGTTGTACTCCTGTTCTTTTTGCAGACCAATCCCGATAAAAGGTTTCCCTGCGACACATGCAGTTTGAACTGTTCCTTCACCGCCGTGGAGAACTGAAGCAGTCACCAGCTGTTGCACCTGTTTTGCGGGCAACCAGTCGTACAAATGAATATTAGCAGGTAATGACGCTGTTTGTTCTTGAGACAGAAAACTCTTCATTGGACTGACAACTTGAACAGGTAGTCCTGCAAATTTTTTAAGTAAGTTATAAACTATCTCACTCGTTCCCGAACTTCCCATACTGCAATAAATAATAGGGTCATCAGTTGCCCGAAACAACTGAAACAAACTCGCTGGGATATCTTCTGGCAAATCAGCAAAAATAGGGCCCACATAGATACTATTTTTACTTAAGTTTGGGTTACCAGTCAATAGTTCTGGCGTCGTTATGCAATTTAGATCCCCATCTAAAGAATCAATGAGTGTTGGAAAATGGTCTTCGACGTGATACTCTTTGACAATTTTTTTAATATCTTTAGGCAAGTAATTAAGTGATAGAATAAGTTTTCGTCCGCCTTTTTTTAGAAATTCAGGAGCTTTGCCCATAAACTGATTCCCCTCAACCCATGATCGCGAATAAACATAGGGTTTCACATAGGTCAGTGGGATTTTTTTTACTCTGGCACTGACAAACAGGCTGACTGTACTGCCAATTACAACACCATCAATCTCTAGAGCTTCAATCAACGCTAGTTCGTTCTCGATACGTTCTTTCAACATATCATAAGTAAAAGGGATTTTAAAGCTACGGCCTTGATCAAAATCCATTATCTTAGTAATCGTTTCTTCGTCCAACTTTGGAGATAATAAGTAAAATGGAAAACCGGCTTTTTCAATGTAGCCGGAAAACTTGTCGCTATAGCCCATAAAGAAACACTCTGCTCGTCCCCGACATTCCTTGGCAACCTCAATCATGCGGGTGGTCTCTGCTAAATTAAAGGTTTCCGGTGCAAAAAGAAGTTTCTTCATCTGTTCAACCCACCATTTCCCTTTAAGTCCTCAAATAAGTGCTCCACATAATGATCCAGCTCTTTTTCCGTTTCTGAATCAGCTTTTGCCAAATTAGGCATCCCTTCAAAAATAGCCAGCATCTGTTGATAATAGTTAACCTTTTGCTGAAATTCTTGAGTTTTAATTTGAATCAATGTTTCTGTTTTGGACAAACAATCCTCAGTTCCTTCATTTTGTATAAAAGATAAAACAGTTTGAATATCTTCGAGACTAAACTCACCATATTTTAGCACTAAGATGTATTTAATCAGCAGTAAATCCCAGTCACTGTATGAGCGATAGCCGCCTTCTGTTCGCGACGGTTGGATCAACTTTACTTTTTCGTAGTACCGTAATGATGATTTTGAGATAGCGAGTTCCTTCGCCGCCTCGTTAATTGATTTTTCTGGCATCAGACTCACCCCCTTTTTCATCAGTTTAACATTAAACCTAAGTGGAAGGTCAACTATTTATTTTGATTATTTTATAGAATTTCACATTTTTGGGAATAGCTATTTTTATTCTGATAGACATTTCTTATTTATATTAGATGACATGATATCTTTTTCCTTTTTTAACCACTAAAGCCAACTATTGTCAAATTTCCTAAGAAATTTCTAATTTTTGAGATATACTTATGAAAAAAACTTGGAGGTCTTCCCTTGTTTGAAACTCATTCTTCCCTTGGCATTTCTTTTTTTCTACTGCTATTTTTACTCGTCTTCAGCATTAGTTACTTTTTATGGAAAAAACTTATTTCAAAATATTCATTTATTAAGCATATCTATGCTGCAAATTTTCCATTTTCAATCGTTACCCTAGTCTTATCATTTTTTTGGTTTATGTCTGGTTATTCATTGTTTTCTTTCAACTTCTCTAGTGCTTATTTTTTAGTTGTACACGGGATACTTCCTTTCCTTTCTTCCATTATAGGGTTCAGCTGGTGGTCCCAAGAGAAAGATAGCGCTTTGTGGTTATTCGTTTTTACCGCCAATGCTGTATCGGCATGTTTAGCTTGTAGCTTTGTTTTTTTATTTTTGGAATTATAGTAAAAAAGGTATCAAACACCCCTTACCTTAGTTCTTATCTTCTCCCCTCTTCATTATGATATAATAGAGAAATTCTCAACACCAAAACCAACTCATGTTCAAGAAAGGAATAACAAACATGGAAAACATGACCCTTCTGCCCTACATAGCTAAAAGAGATCGCACGCTTCTTGAAAAACTACTGGTAGGCCATCATTATTACAGCACTATGTTCAAAGAATCAGCTGATAATGGTCAATGTATTTGGGTGGTTTATTTAAAGACGCAACTAACTGGTGTCTTATTCCACGATGGACTTCAAAGAGGCACGGAACTGACAATTTTTGTGGATCCGGCTTATCGTAATAGAGGAATTGGAACATACTTACTGTCCCTTGCGGACCAAATGTTTCGTGAAAACGAGTCGGTTGAAAGGGCGAAATGCGCTTATTTGGATCAAGATAATACCTCGCGGTCCTTTTTATTGGCAGCCAACTACCAACGAGATTATGCTATGTTTTTAATGGAGCGGGATACCCAATTATTGCCAATCAAAGAAAGTCTTGCAGAGATACGCCCTTATCATGACAATGATTACTTGATTTTCCAATCACTATTGGAATCGGTCTTCTATAAGTTGCGTCAACGTCTTGGATACCCTCTCTGGTACCGTGAAGCCTCTGAAAGAGATCGTCGACGTTTTCTAGCAGATAAAGGCAACCGCTATGTTATGCTTGTAAAGGGCGAAATTATCGCTGTTGGCGTTCTTTTTGATAATATTCTTGAAGCGATCGCAGTTAAACCAGCCTTTCAGAATCAAGGATTTGGCAGTATTTTCATCTCGTTTCTCGTCAACAAACTGATCGCTCGCGGTGCTGAAAAGGTTCAGCTCTGGGTCGATGATGGAAACGAAGCCAAACAGCTCTATGAGCTCCTGGGATTCAATCAGTTAGCTTTGTATCACTTTTATTATCGTCGTTATCGACCAGAAACGCGACCGATTGGACCGCCGCCAGAACTTGATGAATTAAACGCTCTAATTAATCACTAAGAATAGCCATTTCAATAGGCCTTATTCTCCTTCGATCAATTTTTTTGCAGTACTTTGAGCAAATCTAGACACAAATTTTGGGGTTATTCCAACTATACTTATCTTAAGAAAAAAGAATATAGAGAGGAATGAGTGGATGACATATTTTAATTTTGGGTCAAAAATTAAATCAGCACGAATAAAAAAAGGCTTATCACAAAAAGATTTAGCTGATGGGCTTTGCACCCAAGGCTTAGTTAGTAAAATCGAAAAAGGAGAGGTTATTCCAAACGCCTTGCTTTTAAAAGACCTTTGTTTAAAACTTACTGTGTCGATCGACTTTATCCTTGCAGATGATGTACTCAATTAAACCTGCAAACAACATTTAAAGCTCTGAAGAGCCATGCCTAAATCAACTATTAAGTCGTTCGTTTTATTGCCTCTTGACTGGCTAATTAACTCAAAAAAGGCCTCAGCCCCCTCAATCAGCGGGTTCTGTGGCCTTTTTATTCTATCCGATTCACTACACTAAGCTTTTGACTATCTCAAACAATCTTTTAACATCCTCAGGACGAGTGTCTCCCGTAACTGGATCGATGATTGAGCTATAAATGTGAGGAATGATCTTACTCACCCCAGCCTGTAAGGCAATGGCGACAATTTCTTCAAAGTTTGCTAAATCAATGCCACCAGTTGGTTCTAAGTAAAAATCATACTTGGCACAAGCTTCCGCAACGGCTTGGTATTCCTCTCGATGAGCCAGGCCCTTCATCGGGAAAAACTTAATTGAACTTCCTCCCATGTCTTTCAAAAGAGCGATCGCGGTCTCTATCGCCACTTCTCCTGCTGGCATCTGGCTACTTAAAGGACCTGTTGCAAGATTGACATAACCAACACGGCCTGTTGGTGAAACCAAGCCATTAACAATTGTTTCCTTTTGACCTAGCAATGCTCTTGATGCCCCGACGCCGGTAAAAACCTGATTAACATGCTGGGGCTGCAAGATGCCGGAAATCCGCGTGACCATCTGACTTTGCTTGGGATCACCGGCACCTAAGCCGACAGATAAAGCATTATCAGTGGCTGCCTGGTATAAGCTCATGTCGTTAACAGCCTCTTCATCCGACTGATAGTTCTTTGATAACACGCCTAAAATCGTAAATCCTTCAGCCGCTTCGTAGCAGGCTTTGGCGTTCTCAACAGAATTGGCTAAGACGTTTAAACTAATTTTATTCTGATAAAAATTTGGAACTTTTTTCACTGATTTACCCTCTTTCACGATTTATTCACCTAATATCACTTGCAACCGCTGAATTATTTTGGCCATCTCCTGTTTGGTAACCGCCCTGACATCAAATTCAATGATGCCATTATTCCCTCGATAGTCTCTTGTGTAGATGGCTGGGCTTTGTGATTTTAGTTGGTCAATCACTTCTGCTGCTGTCACTTTTCCTTGGACCCTGACTTCTGCTCGGTAAATATCTCGTCCTGCTCCATCTTGAATGATCGCCGCTGTTAATTCTGGAAACTGATTGAGCTCTGCGACAAAAGGTAGTAATCGTTCTTTGATTGATTGACCAGATTCACTGCCCTCTTTGACAAAATTCTCAAGTGCTTGGGTCAACCCTAATATGTTGTCTTTGCCAATCTTCATGGAACGACCCATTCCTTTGCTTTGGAGACGAATCCATTCAACAAAGGGCTTTCTTCCCAAAACCAAACCGGAACTTGGGCCTTCTATGGCCTTGGCACCACTATAAATCACTAAATCCGCTCCCTGATGATAGTATGAAGTTAGCTCCTCTTCGGCAGCTGCATCGACAATCAACGGTAGGCCGTGCTTTTTCGCCACTTGAGCTGCTTCCGACACTGTTAGCATACTTTTTTGCACAGTATGATGGCTCTTAATGTAAAGGATGGCAGCGGTTTGTGGGGTGATCATCATCTCCAAGTGACTAGTTGAGCACATATTGGCGTAGCCCGCTTCAACTAACTGACCACCCCCTTGAGCAATCATCACCTCCACAGCGGTACCATAGTCCACATTATGCCCTTTTGGCATGACAATCTCACGTCGTTCAAAGCGGTTATCATAAGGATGATACAGGTGATAACGATCCCCCTGTCCAATCACCGCCGCGATGGATTGAGCAATCCCGGCTGATGCACTGGCAACAATCACCGCCTCTTCCACAGCTAATAATTCAGCAATATAGGCCCCAGTTCGCTCAACTAATTCACTCATCTCAAAAAAACAGTCACCAGCCATAGCTTGCGTCTCCTGAACACTTTTAGCTACTTTAGATACGCCTAAAATCGTCATTTTACCTGAAGCATTGATGACTTCTTTTAAGCCATATTTCTCATATATGGTCATGCTTTTCCCCTCTAACTATAATATTCCTAGCAATGCGCCAATAATACTGACAATCACGATCGTTGAAATGATCACGCCGTAGCGCGGCCCTTTTTTCAACATGTAATAATAAATGATAAAGACCGCACTTAAAGGTAAAAGCCCCTTCAAAATTTGATCTAATATTTCTTGAAAGACAATCGTCGCCCCACCGGGAACTACTAGCTCCATCGGACTGGATATATTGACATAACTGGCTGATAAAGCCCCCATCATCATCATTCCCAGAACATTAGCCGAGTAGATCACCTGTTTGATTTTACCGTCTTGCAGCAATGAAATAATCGAATTTCGCCCTAAGGTGTAACTTTTATTGATCAATACCCAACTGATATACATGGTAATCGCCGTATATAGTACTAAAGGGGCGATCCCTGCGATCATACTGCCAGTTTTAGCCATAGGAATAAAAATTGAAATGATGATCGGCATCAGGGCCGCCCAGATAATCGAATCACCAATTCCAGCTAATGGTCCCATTAACCCAGTTTTGATCGACGTAATAGCCATATCACTAATGTCAGCACCATTGGCTTTTTCTTCCTCCATCGCTAAACTGATGCCTTGAATGGACGAGCCGATCGTTCCTTCCGTATTAAAAAAGGCTAAATGACGTTTCAAGGCTGTTCGTTGAGCTTCTTCATCATCATGATACAGTTTTTTGATCGCCGGAATCATCGACGCACAAAAGACCAAGCTTTGAAGTCGTTCATAGGAGTTGGATAGTTCACACCCTAATTGATAAATCCAAAACGATTTACTGAGATCTTTCTTCGTTAATTTTTTTGACGTTAAGACGTTTGTTTCTGGTACACTAGCCATTAGACAGCCTCCTCCTTTGTTCCTAAATTCCTAACTAAAAATGCCACACAAAGACCGATAATCGCCACAGCCATAACTTCGGCACCAAAATACATAACGGCGACAAAGCCGATAAAGAAATAAGGCAACAGTTCTTTTTTGCCGATGACCATTAAGGTTAAAGCAAACCCGAGGGCAGGTAAAATGCCTCCCATGACTTCAAAGCCGTGCATCAATTGAGTCGGAATAATGTCTAAAATTTTAGTCACCACTGATTGGCCAAAATAATTGGCCGCAAAAACTAATGGAAAACGAATAACAAAGCCAGCCGCTGCTGGGTAAATAAATGCTGCACGATAAATTCCACGATAGTTTAACTCTTCTGCATACTTATCAGCCATGTGAACCCAAGTGGCATTGACCGTGCGTCTTAATTGATCCATAAAAACCCCTAAAACCCCAAAAGGAACAGCCAAAGCAATCGCCGCCTCAGCATTCATGCCCACTCCTAAAGCGATCGGAATGGCAATCGCTGAAGCCAGAGCTGGGTCACTAGGTACATTCCCACCTGGTGTGGAAGTCACCCCTAAATAAACCAACTGGATACCAGCTCCAATAATCATCGCCTCAGCGATTTTCCCCGTTGCTAAACCAGCGATCAATGCGGCGCAAAGGGGTTGGGATAACATTCCTGAAAAGGTGTAACCAAATCTTAAACGAGCAAACCAATAATAAAGCCCCATGACAATCGAAATTCCTAAAACTCCCATTTCTTTTCCTCCTATTTATTTAACTAAAAATCATCTAATCGACTATAAAGAATGATACTTTTCAATTAACTTAGACATCTCAATCGGATTGTCTTCTGGGATTGCTTGAAAGAAAACCTTGATGCCTTTATTTAGTAAATGATCTAAGACCTCAATATCACCCGCGGACAAATTGATGTTTTTTAAGACATTTTTGCGATCTGGCCCACCGCCTAAACCGCCTACTTGAATATCTTTCGTGATAATACCAGCATCAACCATAGCCCCAACGGTTGGTAAATCCGGCACTAAAAACAAGACTTTTGAATTTGAACTTGTTCCTGCCTGCCAATAACTTATGGCACTTGCCACACCATAGGTTTTGACCTCAACCCCTGGAGGCGCCGCCATCAAATAAATACTTTTTAAAAATTCATCCTTTTCCAGTTCATCACTGACCACAAAAATTTCATTGGCTCCTGATTGTTGTAACCATTTTGTGACAACTTGCCCATGAATTAACCGACTATCTACGCGACATAATACAATTTCTGACATACTAAAACGTCCCTTCTATCTTCTAATTAATTTTTGGTATTTCTAAAATAACGTTGTTAGCCTGAGAAGCAGCCAATAATTCCTGTCCCGTGCTCTCTGTAAAGGGAGCTGTTTGCTTCATAATCGCCTCTAATAATAAGGCTGTGTTTAGCCCTGAAATGGCTAAGATCTGATACTCTCGCGACAATCGCAATGCCACATTACTGGTAGTACCGCCTTTAATATCCGTTAAAATAAGTAACTGATCTGACCAAGTCAATGCTTTGATCCTTTGATCCACTCGTTCGATGTAGTCGTTTAAATTATCCTCTGGAGCTAGTGGCACTTCATAAACCTCTTCCACAGCCCCAACAATCATCTTGATGCTGGCTAGTAAATGTTCTCCCCAACCACCATGGGTTAAGATTAAAATCGGTTGTCTCATTCATTTTTCCCTCCTTCCAACTTTCCATACTTTTATATAAGCAATAAGCGTGCCAACTAATCTGTCACATTCTTTAATCAATACAAAAAAGGCTAGTCAATCACGACTAACCATAGAGTAATTCGTAGATATATTTAATTTCCAAAGGGGAAAACTGAATGCCATATGACACTTCCAGCGGACGAAAGGCCATTTTTATGACAGATGCTTCATCTGGCATATCCTTATATGACACTTCATATTCTGTCATATTATAAGAATTGTCGATGACTAAGCGTTCAATGGTGCAACAACAGTGAATTAAAAAGCGCAACATGATCTTATCGTCTCCTTGTAGCCTTAATTGACTGTCAATCCCTTTATAGATCTCTTTCACCTCCACTGTCAACCTTTGTGGATTTAAGACGTTAATGTAATTGGTAATCGCTTCGACCGACAGCATTTGCATGTAACGCTGAGAAACATCTCGCTTGATTTCCAAGTTGTCTTGCTTGGTCAAGTCAAAGCCAAACAAGAACAATAAGCGTTCGACCCCTTTTTCCGAGAACAGTTCCTCCAGTGAAATAAAGGGAATATCGGGAATTTCCGTCGGCATATTGCCAACAATTCCCACTAATCGTTCATCTGGAAAAACATACTGATGAATCTTCTCAATACTTTGAATCTCCTTATTCTCTAAGGTCACTATCCGAATATTCGTCAGAATTTCTTCTTTAAAGGTTTCAATCAACAGCTTTTCGATTTTAATCGCCGTCCCTAACCCAGTCATACAAGAGACAATGATGACCCGCCGATCGTTAAATTGCCCTCTTTTACACAGTGATGTTTCGTGGTTCTTTTCATTCATAATTGGCAATAAGTAGTTAAAATCCGTGGACTCATACAATACTTCTCGGGAAAGCTCCAACAAGGTCAGTAAATTGATGTTTTTAATTAAAAGGACTTCCATCTCAAATTCTTCACTTATCAAATTGCCAAAATAAACTAAGGAGCCAATGTCCACCAAGAGTATCAAGCGTTTATAAGGCAACGATCGAACGGTTGCTCGCAATTTTTCAAGGGTATCTTCGACCGACTGATAAATCGGCATGTCGATTGACTTTAGTAAATTAGTAGCAAATAAAGTATTACAATACTCCACCATACTCGTCGCAGTCGTTTCCCCATGCGCAATCACCACAATGCCACAATCTTTGTCTTTGACCCCATTATTTTGCTCCAAAGTCAATTTTCTTAACAACAAACCAAAGTAAGTTACTTCAGTTTTGGGAAACGCCAGATTAAACAGGTCAGAAAGATAGTCGACAATTTTAGCTGCCAACTGATAATTTTCCATTTTTCCTAACATCAGTTGACTGGAATACTCATAGAAATCATCATCAGGCACTTCGATAAAGATCAACGTTGCATAGAGATGCTTCGACATGATTTGCTTTAACTGTTCACTTAATTGAAAACCGGTCTCCTTTTCGATAAACTGACAGACTTGTTCAATCTTTTTAGTAAAGCTCTCATCCATTTCTCGCATTAAACTTTTAGGTGTCTGTTCTTCACTAAAGAGCTGCATATCGTATAACTGTTCCAATTTTTTCTCCAAAATAAAAGCCGTTTCCGTTTCGGGAATATTACTATTTTTGAGGTTTGAATACTCTCTTAACAGAAAGCGATAAAACAGATCCTCTTCAAACGACTCTTGCTTTAAGTAAAGCTGACCGTGAGAACTATCATTACCTGTCTGAATGACAATCTCATTTCCCTGCAACAATTTGTTAACAATCAACATATCATTGGCATCTTTTTCCACTTTTTCTGGTTCGCCGTGAACCTTATCAATGATTAAGTCATCTTGAGAATTCATTTGTTTCAAATAGCTTTGAGCACAAATAAACTGAACCTCAGACTTCATCTGACCAACGTTGCCACTATACTGTTTAAAAATAAAATGTTCCACAATTTTATGAGAGACCACCATATTTTTTTTAATCCGATTGCTCTCATTTTGAAAAAAGCTAAGAACCAATTGAATCTTCTCATTGATGGGGCGTTCATTTAAACTTGGTAAGGTAATCGCCACTGGGATTCGCCTTAAAAAGGTGCGTAAAAAAGTGTGCTCAAAAGGTTCTGTCGTTGCAAATATAAACCGAATAGTCACTTTGCGCATTGCCACATCGCCAACTCGCGAAAAATAGCCCTTATCCAATATGGTAAATAGTTTTTCTTGCCCCTCACTAGGCAAGCGATGGACTTCATCTAAAAAAAGAAAGCCTTTGTCGGCACTTTCAACTAAGCCTAGTCGATCTGACTCGGCACCAGTAAAGCTCCCTTTTGCATAGCCAAAAAGCTGAGAGGTTAACAGCTCTGGGTTATTATAATATTCTGCACAGTTAAAATAAACAAAAGGCGTTGCCACACCAAGATAGTCATCGTAAGACTGATGCAAAGCTTCCGCAATCGCAGTTTTCCCAACACCAGATTCACCACCGATCAATAAATTAAGCCCATTAGGTGGATACAATACAGCCGCTTTCATTTTTTCAATACTTGATTTCAAACTACCCTCACTGCCGATAATTTGAGCAAAAGCCTGTTGGTCATTTTCTGCTGATACTGGCAGGTCGACTAATTCTTCAGGAAAAAGCGTCTGATTAAGCTCAGCCAATGACATAAAATAAACTGGCAAAGTTTTTTCAAACTCTTCCTCTAATATTTTTTTCTCAAAAAATAGCACCGGTCGCGATTTAATCTTAATCACTTTCTTCTCAGCAACTAATTGGTTTAAATCCTGACTAATCGAATTTCTTGCTATTGCCAGACTCTCACTAAGCTCAACAGCCGTAATCCCCTTTGTTAACTCGTCAGACTTCCTGTCACTAAGTAGCTGCCTCGTTTTCAACTCAACATCAACTAACACTTTCTCGATGCGCCTCATGATATCCCCCCATTGATTCTCCATAGTGATTACAATATAGCACACCTACTCATTTTTTCATAAAAAAATTCAAAGGTTGCTGGGACTTGTCTTGTACGGACTAGTAAGGATCTATACAACCCTGTATTATGCTGAACATCATTTTCTAAATTTTCGTGCTCTCTGTTTTAAGTGAATTATTATCGATAGCTAGTGGTAAACTCCTAGGGGGGCTCATCCTTAGTTTGAAGTATTGGGATTAAGTTTTGAATTCGGTTTTCCACACCTTCATCGTTCGCCAAGAACTAAATCAAGTACTTGAAAAGTAATTGTTTCATGTTAAAATTAGCTCATAAAGGAGGTTAGACGCTATGACGACATCATTAAATATGATTCAAAATCAATTAGTCTCTATCAGTGATTTGAAGAAAGCACCCATGACCTTTGTCGAAAAAGCACAGAAATCCAAAGACGCTGTTTATATTGACGTCGCTGTTTTATTGGATACAGACACCTATAGCGCATTTCTTCATCAATATCAAGAGTTGATTGAAGAAATTACTCGACTAAATGAAAAATTAACCTATATAACAGCCGAACAATGACTTCACACAAATACTATGTTGCTATGTGATAAAGAAGTTAGAGGGACACAAATCACTCAAAGCTTGACTTCACTTGAAGATGAATGGTCTTAATTTTCCCAAAGTGATGGATATGACTACTGGTAAGCAATTATCAGGTAAGCTTCATCGATGTCATGAGATGAAGCAAAAGCGTTTAGGTCTCCGAATCATTTTTCGAGAAGGCACTTCCGATAATACCATCGACGTCAATTGAAAAGCATGGGCTTTTTATTGCGACAAGACAAGAATTGGGGAAAAATAGATGACCTCATCTACGAAATCCGTTCTCAACACAGCCACAACCTTCAGCAAGTGTGTTATTTCCATGTTCAAGGCAATCACTTTATTATCACTCATGGTTTTACCAAAAAAACCCAAAAAACACCACTCGAAGAAATCACGCATGCCATCCAATGCGACAACACTATTTTGATCAAGAAGGAGGGTCTTAATATGTCCAATAGTATCAATGACTTAATCACAGAATACAGTCGTAATAAAGAATTTGCTGATGCATTCGAAAAAGAAAATCGACGCCTAGATTTTGCTGTATTATTATCCGAGTTTCGACATGCTAACGGTTTGACTCAACGACAAATGGCTGAAAAAGTAAGAAAACCACAATCTACTATTGCCAGAATTGAAAATGGTAATATGAATCCAAGCCTTCAGCTAATGCAAGAAATTGCCGAAGCCTTTAATCAAAAGCTAGACATCCGATTTGTCCAAAAAAGTTAGCCTTTGGCTAGCTTTTTAATTTTCGCTATTTCTTAACATCAAATCGTTTATTCGGTACTCCATGTCAACGCTCCATTTTCTGACCATCAGTTCCTCGAACTTGTATTCAACGTTTTTACTGAAATTTGATCGGGTCTCGCTTTACAAAGGGGTTATTCCTTTGCTTTTGTATAAACCAAACCCAAGAATTTAACTCGTTGTCCCATGGTGTTGTAATCTTAGATCTCATTCCATTGACAATTAGTCCGATTTTTATTTCGATGAACGTAAGACACATTAGGAGTCTTCTCCCATCAGAGTTTGTCCATGCTGGGCAAACAAAAACGCTCTCGTACCTGACGAGAACGTAAAAACTACTGAAATAATTAATTCAAAGATTTATAAGATTTGTACTTGTCAATCAGACCATGAGCATCCCTTTTCGATAATCTCCCTCGATATTTTGTTTCTTTCATCATTTCAATCAGTGAAAATTGTGCAACCTTAGAAACATCGACATAAGAAATTAGCTTTGGGTTAAGACCTGCCTCTTCGACATCTTTAATTTTATAAAGAAATTTTTGATAAAAACTAGTTTTAAACTTACTTTCAAACTTATACTTATAAGAATAAATACCAAAACCTTGAGTTGAATAATCTTCAAGATTTATTCTTACTATAGCAACAGGACGATTTTTACCTTCTTGCGGATTATTTTCAAATTTGACAAAGGCATCATATACCGAATAACCTTCTAGTCTATTCGGCATACTTTAGAAGTTCCTTTACATGTTCTGGGGTATTCTCAGGAAAAACGAAAGTACCGTTTTTATCGACTTTCATTTGAAGCCATTCCGATTTATCACCTAGGTCAGGAAATTCAGGATAATCATCTTCTTGATTTCTTGAAAGAATAAGATAAACAGAATTCATGAAAATTTCCTCGGCCGTCTGAACATCTTTCGACATAGCTTCTTTTGCAAGCTTTTCTTGCTCTGGCGTTAAATTTAATCGCATAGTCAAAACTATCAATCCTTTCTATACATAAGGTGAAATAATCTTTGGCAGCAGTAAATACAAAAAACACTTTAGATAGTTACTACTTCTTTAGTGATATTATAGCATCAGAACATTGATGAATCAATGTTTTCAAATTTTTCTAAGCCTAACAAACTTACAAAAAATATACTTAGGCAATGATTTAACTTATTGAATGGTACCTATTATGTTAAGTTTAGAAAAGCTAGCGTTGAGTCCGTATTTTGCTCTCAACATCATCACCCATCTCCTTCCAACGCTACACCAGATGGTCTTATTAACTATCAGTGCTAACCTTGGCCCCTCTTTTTTCATCCTCATTTCGATTATTATTCTAATTTCCTCTTCCCTTTCTGATTTTGGAAAGGGAAGACTTTTACTTCATAGTTCATCTTCACTACCTAAGTTTTATTCATGCTTCACCACTAACCTAACAGGCCCGATTAAGCCACTAGGCTCCAAAAGTCGATATTGCGATAAGTAGTCTTTCATTTCAGTGCCTAAAGTATTTATTACCTCAACTCTCAAGCTATTCCGCCCTGGTCTGATGTGCTCCCCTAATTTAAACTCATAAGGGCCACTAATCTTGGTCTCAAGCTCTGTCCCATTTAGAAAAACCGTGGCGATTTCATAAACCTGCCCTAGATCAAGATAACAATCCCCCTCAGCCAACTCTGCCAAATCAAATTCAGTCTGGTAGACCATTTTTCCAGAAAAATCCGGAAAATAAGCTGGTGACGCTAAATTAACTAAATCAGCTAATTGCCTCTCAGCAAACTTTTCAGTTGACGACCGCTGATACAAGCTAACATTCCAAGGTAACGTCAGCTCTGTTGAACTGATAGATTGATAATTGATTAAAGGATGATCTGTTAGTCTTTCTTTGGCAAGAATATAGTGGGCCGCTTCATGAGAAGCCAATGACACCTCAATCTGTGAGACAGGCTTATCCCCTACTAAGAACAACTCATTTTTCATGGCATCGTAGTAATGAAGATAGTCTGTCTCCTGAAGGGCGATGGTGGTTATCAACGAGCTTTGCCCTTCGTTAAAGAACATCAAGACCTCACTATCTGGTTGACGATAATGATAAAAACGTAAATCTTTTTGAGGGGTAAGCGAGCGAATATCGTAATGACCTGCTTCTTTCAGGTGATTAACCAATTCCTCTAAGGCGATTTTGCCCGCCTGTTGAAAAGCTTTGGCACTGCCGCCTTCTGTCGTTTCCAAAGGATAGTCTTTAATAAACAAGACTTCTATCCCCGCTGCCAGCATCTCTTGGCATTCGTCCACAAATGATCGAGGGAATCGTTGGCCATAAGGGACAATCAGTACCTTGGCTGACAGACCGTTAAGCTGTAAACGACCATTTTCTTTTGTGGCTTGCTTAAGCAAGTCAAGTGAGATAATCGTAAAATCAAGCTGATGTTGCGTCAGTTCTTTTGCTGGTTTTTGCATCAGCATCGCTTCCCCTGACCATTCAGCTTCTCCATGATAAAGCAGAAAGGCGCTGGTAACAGGTTGTCCATCACTTAACAGCTCTGCCACACGATTGGTATAGTTCATCAATTTAGCTAAATGAGGATATTGCGGGTTTTCCCCATGGGCGTAAAAATGGGGTGGGCAATCGGCATCTGGAAAGGGCGACATATTAAAAGCATGGGGAACAAAATGATTAACGCCTCGCACTAACATATGATCTGTCATCCATTTCATCAACTTCAATCCTTCTGACCAGCCATAAGCTCCATATAATTCCACCATGGTTCTGCCTTGTTTTTTAGGATCCAAATAAGCCAATGACGTGCCCATTTTTGCTAAGGCATAATGAAAGAACTCGCCGTCCCAGCCAGTTGACGTAAAGGATTTAAAATAACCTTGGTCTTGCCCAGGCAGGAGCTGATGTAGGACAACGTCAATTCCTGCCATAGTTTGATCCTCAATCGCTCGAAAATAATGACCAGCACCATAACCAAGACGGGCATGGGCGTTATTATCTTCGATCAAATGGCCGACGTACTCAAGCTGATGGCTAGTGCACCAATCGGCTATTTTTTTAGTGAAGTTCTTGGCGTATAAGGTTGACACCGTATCCATGTAGGTAAAACGAATCAGATCAGTTTTATGATTGCCGTTGACGACTAACAATGGCAAAAGCAGCAAGGCCTCTTCTTTCAGTTCCTTCTGCAAAAGGGACAACATATCGCTCCGCCAAGGTAGCAACATGTCTTGACCGATAATGGCATCTGGCCCTTTAATATTGCCAAAACGGGGTTCATCGGTAAAAAAGCCGGCAATCGTCTTGCCAAAATGCTCGCCCACGTGTCGCTGATGACTTTCGTAGACTTCCTCGATTAAAACTTGCGTTGCGACTTCGTCTAAGGGGTTTAAATAACCTTCTGTCGAACTTTCACCACCTTCAAAGGTTTCAACTAAGGTAAATACCCGCCAATTGCCGGCTGGCAGATCCAGATAGATCGTTCCCTCTACTAGTGATTGACTGATATCCACCATAGTGGTAGTATCAACGGTTTGATAATCAATGACTTTCGCCATTAAAACGGCTATTATCTGATCTTCTGATGCGGTTAATTCGGCTTTCAACTGGTGATTATCCGTTCCTACTTCCATAATCGATTGGCGCTTACCACCTGCTTGCCACTTAACGATGATCCCCGCATCTTTTTGCGGACCATGGTAATCTGTTTGATTAATCTTCAAATATTTTTTTCGTAAATGAGGATGCTTTTTTAAGATGGCGCCATTGGCATAGCCTGTTGGAAAATGGGCGTCATCAAACAACCACACCTTCATCTGCCGCTTTTCGGCTTCATCCAGCACAATGCCTAGATCCCGCCACCAAGCTTCCCCAACATAGTCAGGGTGAGGACGGGGCTCCACACAAAGAGCCCTTATCCCAGATTCCGCAATTTTCCCAACATACTCACGAATGATCCCTTCCTCTTCTCCGTGCATCCAGAGAAAAGGAAAAATGTAATTGTCACCTTTATCAGTCAATAATTTTTGAATTTTTTCCATTCTAATCCCTACCATTCTTTAAGTCTCAACTAAATCGTGTCATCTGCTTTGGTGATGACATAAGAAATAACTAAAGGCACCACGAAGGCCACCAGTGATGCGATTAAATAAGCTGTAAAACTAACATCCATGCCTTTAGGATTGATAAACAGCGGTGCGGCAAACAAGGCGTTGCCACCAAACCCATACATGCGGGCCCCCATACCAGCTGTGATGGCACCAGCCAAGCCACCTCCGATAAAAGCCGCTATGAATGGTTTTTTATAAGGAATCGCAATCCCGTAAATAATCGGTTCAGTGACACCGAATAACCCGGTAATCCCGGTTGAAAAACCTAACGCTCGTTTCTTTTGATCTTTCTGTTTTAAAGCAAAACCAATGGCCGCTCCAGCTAATGCAAAGACTGTCACATTTAAAATCGCATTAATCGGATCTTCTCCCAGTGTGGCAATATTGTTGATCAAGATGGGAATAAAGGCATAGTGTAAGCCAAAAATGACTACCAATTGCCAAAAGGCCCCTAAAATTATCCCTGTTAAAATCGGGCTAAAATTGTAGATGGATTGAGTCCCAGTAGCTAAAACATCACTGATCACCGTCATCAATGGCCCTAAGACTAAAAAGGTTAAAGGCACTGTGATTAGCAAGGTCAACAAGGGAACAGTAAATAATTTGATGGCCGCCGGAATCTTAGGTTCCAGCTTTTTCTCAAGCCAAGCCGCTAGCATCACACCGGCAATCACTGGGAAAACAGAATTACCATAGCTAGTCAACACTACAGGAACTTTGAAAAAGGTTAAGTCAACCCCATCATTGTACAGGGTGACAATCCCTGGATAAACCAAAGCCGCGCCAATTGTTGCCCCAATATAGGGATTAGACTTCAGTTTATTTGCAGCAGAAAAGCCCAGGATGATCGGCATAAAATAGAAGAAACCATCAGCAAACGAATAAAGGATGGAATAAATACCAGAATCTGTTCCAATAACATTAAAAGAAGTTAGCCCCGCCAAAACCCCTTTGAGAATCCCTGTTGCCGTCATCACCCCCATAACAGGAAAAATAATACCTGAAATTAACTTAAAAAAGCGATTAAATAAATTGCCTTCTTCAACGGCGGATGCTTGTGAAGTCTCAGGCTCCTTTGGTGTAACACTATCTGCCAGTATACTTTCTACCTCCAGATACACTTGTGAGACATTCGTGCCGATGATAATTTGATACTGACCACCAGAAGTAGCCACGCCCATGACCCCCTCGAGCTCTTTAATTTTATCCGTCTCCGCCTGAGTGTCATCTTTTAAATTAAATCTCAATCGTGTCATACAATGTGTCACGCCTTGAATATTGCGTTTTGTACCGACAAGTTCAAGAATCTCAGACGCTAATTTTTTGTCGTTCATTTTGTCTGCCCCATTTCTATCAATTAAGTAACCATCTACGTGCATTCTACTCATCTTTTTCAGGCCTGATAAAAGCATTAACAATCGGAATTTATCGCGACTAAATTACCAAACTAAAAATTATCAACGCTTTCATTTGTATTATACAAAGTTTTAGGCTAAACTTTAATTGCGATACTTAACCAATCGCCTTACCAAACTTAACCTTGGAGGTAGTAATATGAATGTCGAAACATTGCGGGAAAAACTCATGACCATGACAGCCAGTGAATTGAAATATCAAGCGCAGGCTAGTGCCACTGACACTACTTACGACGATTTAACTAAGGAATATGTTAACGGTCAAGAAGTTTGCGTCTTTAAATTTGACGAACAGGTCAAAGATAAAATTCATCCTTACACCTTTAATCCCAAACTAGGCATTGTTAAGCACTCCCGTTTTTCGGTTATTCCCATGCACATCCATGATTATATCGAAATGAACTATGTCTATGCAGGCTCTTGTAGTGTTACCATTCAAGACACCACATTGACACTTCATCAAGGAGATGTCTGCATCATGGACACCAACGTCCCCCACACGATTAAGGACGTCAATGAAGAGGATATCGTGATTAACTTTTTGATGAAAAAAAGTTACTTTAATACCTCAATTTTAAGCCAATTGTCTAGCAATAGCATTATTTCTGATTTCTTACTTGAGGTCATTTCTAAAAGTCAAGAGCACGATCGTTATATCTTGTTTCACAGCAAATCCAGTCAAAAGCTCACTCTTTTTGTTGAAAACTTATTGTGCGAATATTACGATTTTTCTTTTTGTACCAAAGAAGTCATCAATGCCTATATGATCTTGATTTTTGCAGAACTCTTGTATCACTACCAAGCCAGTCAAATTACCGCGATTGAAGAAAGTGCCTTGATAAACGTCAGAGAAATTCTGGAACACATTGAAGAAAACTACAGTGACTGTACCTTGGCCAGTGTGGCAGAAACCTTTGCCTTCCATCCCAATTATTTAAGCCGCTACATTCGCAAACATACGGGGAAAAGCTTTAAACAGTTGGTACAAGAGCAAAAACTCAATAAAGCCAGCTTTCTACTGCTCAACACCCAAGACTCAGTGGAAACCATCATTGCCGAAGTCGGCTATCGCAACCATGGCTTCTTTAACACTCTTTTTCGGGAACGCTATAGTCTCTCTCCTAGTGAGTATCGTAAGACACATCTTGAGACAGTTGATCCTGTTTAGACTAGAACAGCGTGAACACTTCCCAGCAGTTGGCAATGATCGATGGGATTGAATCAATCTTTAAAGCCTTCTATTTTCACAATTAATTCTTTAAAAAAACAGTTTCCATATACAGAAAATGGAAACTGTTTTTTGCCTCCCCTTCCTCTCAAGCTATATAGTTCCCATTAAATAATCATCCTTTACCGTTAAACTTTCAGCCAGAAAAAAGCTGAAAGTACCACTCTTGGCGGATGATTATGCGAATTATCCAATGGAACTATCTGTTTGATTATTTAACAGGAGGTATATAGCCATAAAACACCAATCTCCAACCATTACCAATTGACCGAACTAATCAAATTAGTTAAAATATAAATATGATTAGTTTGATATTCACTAACCCTTTGGAGGTAAAGATGAAAAACATTAGTAATATTTTTAGGTTCACCTTGGAAGTATCATCCATTCTGCTATTAGTTATCTCTGGCTTTAAGCATTACACCGGACTGCTTAAATTAGTGGTTGCACTGATCCTACCAATAGCCATTATTGTTTTATGGTCGATTTTGATGGCCCCTAAATCAGCCTATCGAGTTAATGAAATTTTCCGACTAATCATCGAACTGATCCTTTTCGGCAGTATCGCTTTTCTACTCTATTACAATGGAGAAAAAGAACTTTTCAAAATCTATTCTGTGTGGGCAATTGTCAGCACTTTTCTCGATCACATGCTCTAGTGATCGGAGCAGTTACGCTTAATCGCTTATCCACCATAATCAGCAAACGTTTAGCCAAACTTTCCTTTTTTGACGATAACGTAACAAAAGTCCTCCACATTGGGAGGACTTACGTTTACCACTATTCCCGATTTTGCCATTCCCAAATTAAAGCTGCTTTTTCCGTCTGTTTAACAAATGCATCTTTTCCATCACCATAGTCAGCAATGCTTTCTGGGTATAGCAACGCTAATGTTTCTTTTAGCTCTCCATACTCCTGAGCTACGTTGTCATGGGCTCTCAAATAATCTCGAAAAGCCAAATGTCGCTGAATATCATAGAGCTGATCAAACTGAAAGGCATGAATTTGATGGGATCGATGATTGCCACCTTTGCGATAGTAGCGACGACCAGATATCCCAAACTCCCCCATCACCTCGTAGTCCATTTTTTCAAAAACAAGAGACTCTTCATCCAACTTGTTAATATCTTCGACAATTAAGAGCATGTCAATGATTGGTTTAGCTTTTAGCTTTGGCACCGACGTGCTACCAATATGGTACAAGGCCACTAAGTTATCTTTTACTGCTCCTTCAATCAGACTTTTTTCTGCTTGAAACTTTAATGGCCATTGCGGGTTATAAGGAACCACTACTATTTTTTGCATGTTGATTCTCTCCTCCCTTTTAGCCAGAGTGACTAGCTGTGTATTCCCTTATCAATATGCCATATTCGTAAGTGTCTTTCCAGATAGGCTGCCCCTTTTCATCTAGCTCAAAGTAGACATTGCTTATTTTATGTCCTTCTCGCCTCATGCCAATTCTTTCTAGCAATTGCCAAGAGGGACGGTTTTTCGGGTCACACATCGCTATTATTCTGTGGATGTCTCCCTGTTTAAGTTGATTTTGAATCACTAAATGAGCTGCCATTGTGGCAAAACCTTTCCCTTGAAAATGGGAATTAAAGACATAGCCTAATTCCCAAGTTAAAAAATCCTCTTTTGCAAAATAAATATTACCAATCACTTTGTGACAGTTTTTTAAATAAACAGCCCAAAAGCTTGGATCGGTTACCCGTCTATTAGTTTCCCTTTGACATTCCAGCTCTGTCATCACGCCATAGGGTTCAAATTTGACCACTTCTTCATCGGATAAATACTCATATAAATCTTGCCAGTCCTCTGGCTGAAAGCGTCTCACGATTAATTCTTCTGTTTCTATTATAAGCACCTCATCTTTTTGACAGACTATGTTGTTACTAATAGTTTATCATATCTTCAGGCTGTACCATAAACAAAAAAACAGCAGCTACTGAACAACCAATCACATCCGCTCTTCTCTGGCTTTCACACCAGCCGCTAAGCGCTCCAAAGCCCTACTTAAATCAGTCTTAGGACAAGCCAAGCTCATGCGTTGATACTGCTCGCCTTCCTTGCCAAACAAATTACCTGGATCTAAGAACAATTGACAGTCATGGACTAAAAAGCGATTTAACTCTTGATCTGACATGCCTAGACCGTGACAGTCAAACCACTGTAAATAGGTCCCTTCCAGTGGCACAACCCGAATTTGGGGCAACTCTTTAACCATAAACGTTTCAAAATACAGGCGATTGTCTTCGATCAATTCCAGAAACTCTTCTAACCATAAAGCTCCGTGACGATAAACCAGTTCACACGCTTTGGGACCGATGCAGTTCAGCAACTGCTGCCCGTCTTTCGCTAGCTGAGCTTGGAAATTTTTTCGTAAATCAGGATTGGCAATCACCACATTGGCAGTTTGTAAGCCTGCCACATTAAAGGTCTTGCTTGGAGCTGTTAAAATCACACTATTCCATTGGGCTTCTAAGGATAATGTGCTAAATACTTGATGCTCAAAGCCCGGCAAAATAAGATCAAAATGAATTTCATCTGAAACCAAGGTTACCTGATGCTTGCGACACAAGCGGTCTACTAAGGTTAATTCTTCTCTGGTCCAGACTCTACCAACTGGATTATGAGGACTACAAAAAATCATCAATGACAAGGCCGGATTTTTTAATTTCGCTTCTAAGTCATCAAAATCAATAGTATATCGGCCCTGCTCTACCACTAAAGAACTGGCAATCACTTCCCGATCGGAATGTTCAATGGCTGCTCTAAAAGGGTAATAAACAGGTGACAAAATCAAAACCCCGTCCCCTGGTTCGCTAAAAGCTCTGACTGATTGATAAAGAGCCGCAACTACGCCCGCTGTTGGTATCAGCCACTCCTCTTTCACCTGCCAGTTGTGACGAGTGTTAAACCAGTTGATCACCCCTTGATAGTAGGCTTTTGTCGGACCTGTATAGCCTAAGACCATCTCGTCGAGAAACGTCTTTAATCCCTGAACCAGCTCCGGCAAAGGAGGCAAATCGGTATCAGCAACAGAAAATGGCACAATTTCCTCAGGCAAGTTTCTCACTTGTTCATCCATTTGGGCCCACTTAAGAGACCCTTGATTTCTACGACCAACAGATTGATTAAAATTATAATGAGTCATCATGGTCATCCTTTCTCTCATTAACAGACCTGGATTTCTCCAGGTCTGCCTGTCCCTTACAGTTACATTAAAAAGTTAATGGCAAATTTCACGGTCGCTCCTAAACTGTAGCTCAAAGCATCTTCATCCAAATCAAAATAGTCGTTATGATGCTCTGCCCCGCTGCCGACAGCTTCATTTCCCATGCCCACAAAAGCAAAAACACTTGGAGCAACTTTCGCATAATGAGAGAAAGACTCTGAAGCATACCATTGAACCCCTTCCACAACACTGCCTGGGAAGAGATTTTCTGCCCCTAATTGGGCTAACTCTGCCAAATTATCGTCGTTAATGACCGGAATGGTCGCAATTCTCATCGTATCCAAGTAACGGATTTGACAATTGTGAGCCTCAGCGGTTTTTTCCGCCACTTTCTTAAGGGTTTCAACCGCTTTTAAGCCTTCTGCCACATCAAAGTAACGAAGACTACCGCCAATAAAAGCCGTTTCGGGAATAATGTTGTTAATCGCACCGGCATGAAATTGGGTTAAACCTAAGGTCACTGTTTTACTGACATCAATTTGGTTGGCCCAAGCACTGCTTAACCCTGTCAACACATTGGCTCCAGCAAAAACCGGGTTAATCGATAGATCTGGTCGCGAACCGTGACCAGATTGTCCGACAACTTCAAGGTCAATCACGGCCGCCCCGGCCATTCGCGGGCCCCCATCCAAGCAAATTTGACCAGTTGGCATAAAGGCCGTCAAGTGAGTCCCGTAAATCGCTTCAATGCCTAAAGGTTCAATCGCTTCTAACATGGCGGCAATTCCTGACCCTACTTCCTCACCTTCTTCAAACAAGAAAATAATCTTCCCACTTAATTTTTCTCTTAGATCATACAACAGTTCCATGGCCGCCAAAAGGACGGCCATATGCCCGTCATGACCACACATATGGGAGACACCATCTTTCTTTGAGACCCACTTCCGTGGCCCTTTTAAATTATTGGGCTGCTTTTGAATCGGTAAGGCATCAATATCTGCTCGCAACGCTACTGTTCGACCTGGCCGTCCCGTATCCAAGGTGACATAAAATCCCGTCCTTGGCACATCGGTAATAGGCAAGTCTAGTTTAGCGACTTCAGCTTGTAAAAACTTACGGGTTTCCCATTCTTCTGAGGAGACTTCCGGGTGTTGATGAAGATAGCCTCTCGTCTCTCTCATATAGGGATCTAATTCTTTTATTCGTTTCAGTAATTCCTGATTATCAATCATCAGTCAACATCCTTTCTTTTAGAAAGGGAGCATTCATCGTGAATTACTCCCAGTTTATCAAACGCTTACAACACACTGCTTAGCGAAACGCAATTGGCGCAAAGACACCTGCTAAAATCGCTGACACCAAGGAAATCGAGACGACACCCGCGATGATCATTTTAGGCATTAAGTAAGCCGTTAAATAATCGGCTTCAGCAGGATCATCAGTGGCCCCTTTAACCGCTTCGGTAGTTAAGGCAAAATTAAAAGGAAAGCCCAGGAAACAGTTCATGCCAATGGCAAACGTCATCGGACGGGAGAAACCAAGGGGTTTGCCAAAGAAAAACGTGGCCACAAAGGTGGCGATAACTCCGACCACCAATAAGACCGCGATTTGAGCTAGCAAAGCGACCATTAGTGACCAGGTGGCCAGCGCAAAGGAACTCATAAAGCTAGCAAATAAGGCCAAATTTAAGATTCCTGTTGAGGCTGATTTATCCAAAGGCTTTGGCTCAATAATGCCAAAAAAGCTCAAGACAATTCCGACTAAAATTTGAATGATGGCATTATTGACACCAGTAGCAGTTGTGAGAACGCCACAAAGGTAACCAATGATTGCCAGTACTGCCAAATAATAAGTGGGCGAACGAAATCTTTCCGGTACATACTCGTAAATGCGTTTCTTGGTTTCGGATTCGTCCACAACCTCACTGGTCTCAGTTTGAGTCACAGTTTGTTGGCGATAATCTTTTAACAAACGCTTGCTTTCCTGGCCCAAAACTCTGGCGGTTAAAGGAAACGCTAAGAACCCCTGCAACACAAAAATCATCATAGCTAACATTCCCAAATCAGGACGCCCTGCTTCATTAGCCGCCCCTTGAATAATCAAGGCAGCCATACCTCCACCAGTCATGGGAGCCGCAGCTGTAAAAGCCGTTGTTTTACCAAACAACAAAGTTCCAACTGCCAAGGTGGCTGCCACAATTCCCACTACGGCGGCCAAGGTAATGACCACAACCTTCCACTCACGTATCATATCTTTCACATTAAACATTGTCCCAACATGAATTAAAATAAAGGACACCATAATATCCGACAAGGTTTTAATGCCAGCAATTTCCAAAATGTCCGCTGGAAACACCGTCCAAAACCCAACTAAAAAAATCACTGCGACAACTAACATTTGGGGCACTAAGCCTTTGGTAAGATTAGAGATAACATCACCGATCAACATTGTCACAATCACAATCGCCAAAGCCGAGCCCATATTAAGGGTTAACATCTTACACAATCCCTTCTCTCTAACAGATCCTAAGTCGGCCGACAGCAACACTTCCACATTATTCAAAATTAGGAGGACCTTTCCAGATTCGTCAACCCAAAAAGTCACAGGACTCGTCAATCCTCTTCCCTTACAGCACCATCTCCATCACACACAAAAAAGCGGCATCAGACGTCGTGTCTAATACCGCTCAATAGTGTCACTAAAAAAGGACTCTTGCCAAAGCTGCTAGCTCTTGCACTGATATCTTTTAGCCAATACGCCAAAAATCCCTAGAAAAATGGGGAGGGATTGCGTATAATAAAGATGTTAGCGCTTCGGCGTTAACCTATTGGTGCTTGATTAGTCAGTCATCGCTGATTGGTCAAGGCTTCATACTCACACTGGAGCGCCAACTCCGGTGTGCAGTAGCCAATGGAACGTATGTAGTTGTACGGGTAGCTCCTAACGCCCACATTGTACGACGACAAGTAAGCGTTGTCAAGCTGTTTTTTTATTAAATAACTTATTGGTAAGGGCGATTGAAGGGGTTGGTTGACTCCATCGATGGTTCTTTTTAGTTTAAAATAATGGAAGGCCAACACTCGTCAATTATGGATAATATAATTTTTCCAAGACGAATCTAGCTGTCGATTTTTGTCACAAGGTGCCAAATTGGTATATCGCTTCTCACAACGAATGACACTGAGTGTTTGGCCCTTATGATAGGATAAACTTACTGCGAAACAATTCCAGATAAATCGGGTCTAGCTTTAGTCCAAAAAACAAATAATTCTCAAAGGTGCCAAACTTTTGTTCCATCACTTTTTTAGCTTGTTCTAAGTATGCTTGATCCACCCTCAGCAGTTGCTTTAATTGAGTAACTTCTGGGGCCGACAGCTCAGCTTGATAGGTGTCAATAATCTGCTGATTGGCTTGTTGGCGCAATGAATTCGTCAATAAATAATCCTTGAGAATATTGCGTTCTGGAACACCGGCAATTTTGAGGATTAAGGCTGCGGCATAGCCAGCCCGATCTTTCCCGGCAAAACAGTGAAACAAAATAGGCCCCTCTATTTTGAGCAATTTTTCTAAAAATTGGCGATACCCTTTTTGAGCCGACTGATTAGTCACTAGCTCTTCGTAGGTTTTCAGCATCTCTCCATGGGGATTTTTAACATTAGCCAACATTCCCTTTAATGAGCCATTGTCATTTGATTCAGAAGCTAAGACATCAATATTCTCAAAAGTGATACCGGAGATTTCGGTATCTGGTTTTTGAAGAATTTCCTTAACACTGCGAAAATCAAAAATATGTTTAATCTTTTTATCATTCTTTAAAAAATCGACTTGTTCTTCAGTTAAGTTCGTTAACTCACCACTTCGATAAAAAGAACCAGTCGCTAATGTGCCATAAGGAGTCTCATCCCCTCCAATATCTCTAAAATTAGTTATTACTGAATTCGTCATCTCTCACCACTCCCTTTCTTCAATTAAACAACGCTATTATTCTTTAGCTGATCTTTTCCAAAGGCTCACGTCTCACCTACCATAAAACACCTCTTGACATCTCCTTCACTAAGAAATAGACTTTTAGTGAGGTGATTAACATGACACGAGAAGATTATCTAACCATTGGAGAATTCGCTGAGCTCTCTGGTGTTCCACGAAAAACCCTGATTTATTACGACCGGATTGACTTGCTCAAACCTGAAAAAGTCAGTGACAAAGGGTTTCGTTATTACCACTATCATCAGCTCTATACGATCAATATGATCATTGCACTAAAAGAGGTCAGAATATCCTTAAAAGAAATCAAAAACTATATGACTGAACAAACTCCAGAAGCGATCTTAGCCATGCTTCAGAAACAAAAGCAGATGGCCAATCAGCGAAGTGTCTACTTCGCAAAAATGGAACAAATGTTGGATATGCAAATCCAGTCGATCAGCCGTAATTTAACCGACGATCCCTGTACGGTTGAATACAATTCCTATGAAGAAGTTCCACTATTTTTTGATGAGTCGCCCTATTCACAAAAATCCTTTCGCTTCTCTGTTTCAATTACGGCTTTTTATAAATATTGCTCAAGTCACGGGTATGAGTTTCCCTATCCCTCTGGCTTTGTCCTAAGACAAACTGACTTAGACAATACTCCCGAACAAGCTGCTTGTATTCAATTATATGCGAAAGTTCCTGTCTCAAATCGTTCTCGACCAAAGGGTGATTATCTGTCGATCTATACAACTAATTCTTTGGCCTTTGAAAAACCCTATCAACATCTGGTCGACTATGCCAAAAAACACCATCTGTCAATCGATAGTGATTTCTATCTTGATTTTGTGGCCAACGAACTGATTGCAGACAACTTTAACGATTTCCGTTTAAAAATGATGGTTCGCGTCATAAAAACACCTAATTAAACTTTCACAGCAGTGTAGAAACTCTTTCGATATGCAAAGCCAAGTAGCTGACATCGTCTTGTGATAGATTAACTTTACAGGTTTCAGCAACAAAGGCTTGGATATTCTCAGAAACAGTCGCTGATATCGGATAGGTCTTTTTGATATAATCATAAAAATCCTCTCCCAAAATAGCGGTGCTAAAATCATCCGCCAATATCTGCAAAGCTAAAAACTTAACGTGATTAGTAAAACGCGGATATGCCTCAATTAGTGATTGTTGAGAAATGCTGATTTGTCTACTGATCTGATTGATTAATTCCTCAATCAAGCGAATCAATTCAATATGATCGTTGGCTGTAAAAGATAACATATAATTGGCACAGATTGTCAATTCACATAGAAAAGAAATCTTTTTTTGATCGACGGAAATTTCTGTCATTTGAGACAGACACGTCAGTCCTTCTTCTGCAAACAAAAATTCTTCCCGAAAAACGTTCCTAAGAATGCCTTGATAGCAACTGTCACCAGATTGACTTAGAGTGCTTCCTTCAAGTATGCGAGGCAGATGCTGGCGCAGCTTCTCCTCTAAACCTGAATTTTTGCGAAATATATACTTAGTATTGGCCAAATCCATCAGTTTTAAGACTAATTCATCACGCTCATTAAAAGAAGGTTGGGTGTTCATCGTTAATAGATCATCTTTCATCTTAAACCTCTCCTCTCATTATTGTTTATTATAACTTGTATAGTGGCTATACAAGCAAGCCCTTTTTCAGGATTTTTACTTTATCAAGTTGTATAGCCCTTATCAGGTCGTGATCACTAGAATGAAGATGGTAAAGATGTGGGTGGAGATCGGCATTGGCCACTAGGGCTTCCTGATTGAGCCTTATACCTTGAAGACTATCAAGCGACGCATCACATTTTGCAGTTTCATTATTCCAAAATTGTCTGGCATTTTAAAGAGGCGGATTTCACCTATATAGTTCCCATTAAATAATCACTACGCAAAGCTTCGATCTCATCAAATTCTATGTGCTGAGCACTGAGATTTGCCGTTATTCTTACGAATTTATTCGTTAAAGATAAGGGACAACGTAGTGAAGGCACTTTACCGTTAAACTTCCAGCTATATAGCTCCTATTAAATAATGACGATCAATCGTTAAACTTCCAGCTAAAAAGAAGCTGAAAGTGCCACTCTTTAGGTCTGATTATGCGAATTATCCAATGGAACTATCTGTCTGATTATTTAACATGATGTATATATTTTGAAAGTCAGCAAACAGTGATAAGCTACCATTCATTAGCAAACTATTATCTGAAAGGAGTATTATGAAAGTAGAACGTTTATTATCTATTCTGCTAACATTGCTGATCAAAAAGAAAGTAATCGCAAAAGATTTAGCAGAATTATATCATGTCACTACTCGAACTATTTATCGAGATATGGAGACCCTCTCTCTTTCAGGAATCCCAATCTATACTGAAAGAGGCCAGTCTGGCGGTTTTTTCATCGATCAGGATTTTACGCTCGATGGTTTTTTATTAACAGCTCAAGAACGGCAAACCCTACTTAATCTCAGCCAAAATTTAGCAGAGATTACCAATCTGGCTGAGATTGAGTCCATCAGCAAAAAATTAGAACCTTTCAAAACCGCTAAAAGTGACACGTTTCTAATCGATTTTAGTCAATGGGAGATAAATTCTGAACCTATTGAATTAATCGACGCTGCTATCCAAGAGTCTAAAAAAGTAAGCTTTAGCTATACCTCTTATCTAGGAGAAGCATCACAGCGTCTAGTCTGCCCGCTTAACTTGGTCTATAAAGCTAACCACTGGTATTTGTACGGCTTTTGTCAGATCAGAGAGGCTTACCGATTATTTCGCATCTCAAGAATAAGGGATTTACAGCAGCTGACCACCACATTTGTTAACCATTATCAAACCATATGCCATGAAGATCTGAACTCCCTTTTGACTAATCTTGAGCTAGCACCAGAGATTCAACTCATTGAACTTCATTTCACCAAACAGGTTAAAGCAAAGGTCTTGGATTTATTTTCAGAAGATGAGATTAAGGAACAAGCAGACCAACTAATTGTTCGAAAAAAAATGCCGATAAATGACTGGTTAGTTTCATTAATTTTGGGATTTCAAGGGGCTGCGACCGTCATTTTCCCAGCCAGTCTAAAAAATGACGTCAAACTAGCAGCTGAAAAAATTGTCGCCCAATATGACAATCAGTTGTCATAATAGGTATGTTAAAATAATCATAACCTAACGCTTCAAAAAAGGAGAGATTTTGATGTCCCTTAGTATCTTTGATGATAAAACCCTGATGCCAACAGATGCACTAGTTGAACGCCACTGTAATCATCAGCAATATGAGTTATGGCAAGCAATTCGCCAATTAATTAACGAAAGTTACCCCAAAATTACCGAGGAATGGAAGTTTTATAGCAAAAAGGCTGGCTGGTCGCTCGTAATTAAAAGCAATAAACGAACTTTGATTTACTTAATACCAGCCCAAGACACCATTAAAGTTAACTTTGTCTTTGGTCAAAAAGCCACCGAAGTGATTTTAAAAGAAAATTTTTCTGTCACTGTTCAAGAGTCACTTAAAGAGGCCACTAGTTACGCCGAAGGTCGCCCAATTATGTTTGACATAGTAGATCATGAAGATGTTGATGAGGTAAGGCGTTTATTAGCAATCAAATACACCAATTAATAGTCAAATGAGGCGTTAGGTTACAATTAATAGCATCAAGACTAATATGACTGTGCCTTCTTCGCGCTTAATCAATGACAAAAAATGAAAGGACCACTCTATGACCATTATACGAGCTAATATTAGCCACTTAGCAAGCATTGAAGCGATCACCCAAAAAACCATCGCATCAATCTATCCCAAGTATTATCCCATGGGCGCCGTTCGTCATTTTCAGGCCCATCACCACTCGGCACAAATTGCGAAAGATATTGCCTTAGGTAATGTCTATCTCTTTTTAGAGAATGACACTCCCCTAGGCACCATCTCGATTATCGACAATGAAATCACTCGCTTCTTTATTTTGCCAGAAAAACAACACCGAGGAATTGGTAAACTGTTGTTGGCCTTTGCTGAAAGGCTTATTTTTAACAAAGGTAGCAATGTTACCTTAGATACTTCTTTACCCGCTCAAGCATTTTATTTCAAAAATGGCTATCAAGTGACAGGTTTCAAGCAGGTTATAACCGACAATCAGGATGTATTATGCTATGTAACGATGAGAAAAATATCTCAGAGATGACCACTGGGCAAGGTGGTCATCTTCCTTACTTTTTCAGCCCTTCTCATGAGATCTAGTGACTGCTACCTATTAACTAATCAAATTGTCTTTCTCAACTATATAGCTACTAAATAGTCAACAGCATAGATTCAATTTCCAGTTAGTAATTGAATCTATGCCACTTTTCCGATATAATAGAGTGTTATCTGAGAGATTTGTTTCAGACATAACCGCTCAAATAACTACAGCTAAACGAACGATTTCACTTTACTTTTTGAAATGTTTGAATTATTTTTTAAAAAACGGGGAATTTTAATAACATTGTAACTTAGGAACTATGGGGGAAAAGATAATGAAAAATAATAAATTTCAACCTATTTTATTAGGTAGCGATATTAATGTATACGGTATGGCCAGATCATTTCATGAAGAATACGGCATTGTAAGTGATGCCTACGCTTCGACGGCTTTAGCTCCAACAAAGTATTCAGCTATCGTCAATGTGCATGTGGAACCTGGTTTCGACACTGATCCAGTCTTCATCAATACCATGAGAAAAATTGGTAAAGAAAAAAAGAAAGATGTCACCTATCTTCTAATTGCTTGCGGTGACGGCTACGTTGAATTAGTTGGTCGCCACAAGGAGGAATTGTCAGAGTTCTTTATTTGTCCTTATATTAATGAGGAGTTGATGGAAAAATTAACAAATAAGGTAAGTTTCTACTCGATTTGTGAGCAATACGAGCTTCCCTATCCCGATACCTATATCATCACGAAAGATCTCGTTGAAAAAGGCGACTTAAAAATCCCTTTTTCATTTCCAGTTGCCCTTAAAGCAGCAAACAGTATCGAATACTTGGATGTTGACTTCGCTGGACGAAAGAAGGCCTATGTTCTAGATTCCCTTGAGGAAGTCAAGGATATCTGTCAAAAAATCTATCAATGTGGTTACACCTCTGAAATGGTCTGTCAGGATTTTATCCCTGGTGGCGATGAAAACATGAGGGTTTTAAATGCTTATGTGGATCAGGATTCTAAAGTGAGAATGATGTGTTTGGGACATCCACTGCTCGAAGACCCTTCTCCCGCTTCAATCGGCAATTATAGCGCCATCTTGCCTGATTTTAATCAAGAGATCTACGATCGAATCAAATCCTTTTTAGAGCGAATCGGCTACGTAGGATTTGCTAACTTTGATATGAAGTACGATACTCGAGATCAACAATATAAGTTATTTGAGATCAATATTAGACAAGGTCGTTCCAGCTATTATGTGACATGGAATGGCTATAATCTGGCTAAATACCTAGTAGAAGATCGGATCATGAACACTCCTTTTGAGCAAACCACCTTCGCTAAAAGCCAGAAACTTTGGCTAGGCGCTCCTGAATCTGTCTTAAAAAAATACGCTAAGGATGGAGCAGATAAAGAGCAGGCTTTGGCATTAATTGCAGCTAAACAATGTGGTCATACGCTGTTTTATTCAAAAGATATGAACCTGAGACGATATATTTTGATGAAATACGCTTACTACAACTATAAAAAAGGCTTCAAAACCTATTTTTCTGAAAAATAGCCTCCCCCCAGAAGTCTTTCTGATTATGCTATGACGACTATTAAAACATAAAAAAAACCAATTAGTTAGGAGTTAACTAATTGGTTTTCGTCTACAGAAGCACATTATGCTAGTTATCATGTGTTGTGAAATAGCTGTACATGACTGAATTGTCATGAGGTGAAACCATGTCTCTGCCAACAAATAATGCCAGCTTGTAAGCAATGACTTGGATGACAATTGAAAACTCCAGAAACTTAAAGTCATGATTACGGATATCAAACTGAAGATCATGTTTATCAATAACTGTTTCTCCAAGAACATAACCATTTTTTTTAATATCTTTGGTGTATCGAGCCAAAGATAATAACTTTTGTTCATTTTGACTATGATCATTCAGGACAATCACACAATGACTGCTGTTATAGCCATAATTTGGCCCATGTAAGCTTTCTTCAATTTCATAGCCAATAGAAGCAATTTGAGGTATTTCCCAGATTTTCATTGCACCTTCCCTAGCTAATCCTATTAGGTCAGCACTTCCCACAAACAAAATGCAACTTGATTGACTCATTTTTTGCTGGCAGCCCTCCATCCAGCTCAATGTCTTGTCCACTAATTCTACTTGATGTGTCGTTGCTTGCTCAACTTCTTTTAATTGTCTTTGATAGTCTGTCTCTGAAATCAACCCTTTGGAACGTCCCAGTTCCAGCCCAATCATCATTAAGGTAAATGCACTTGTTGAATAACCGATGGTCCTCATTGGAAATTCTTCGTGGCCACAGCCCAGTAGTAAATGGTACTCAGCCTCTTTTGCAAGCGGCGTCTCAGCTGATTCCGTTAAAGCCACATGAAGAAACCCTTGTTTTTTTACAAATTGCAACGCGTGTCGTGTTAATGTGGAGGTTCCCGTTTGCGAAACAAAAAGATACAACGCATTTTCCGGATACAGGTAGGTGGCTTCCAAAAATTCAGTTGGCACAATGGTTCTAACGGGTAGGTGGCTCATTTTAGTCACAAAGGGACGTGCTGTTTGTGCCGCTGTATCCGATGTACCAGACCCAACAATGATAATTTCCGTTACCTCTTGAAGATCTGGCGTAGTCTCAAGCCATCGTTGAATGGCGGGTATCCCATCACGAACTACCTCTTCAATAAGGGAGGGAATTCTTCTAATACAATCCAAAAAGGTCACTGTCTCCATCTAAATCACCCCGATCACTTTTCCAAGAACACTTAAACAAATCATCCAAATCATAATCGTTATCGGTTTAACATTTTTAGTCACAGCTTTAAAACAAATAAAGGTCAATAGTATCGGCAGAATATTAGGAAAAATACTGTCAAAAATCTCTTGAACAGCTAACTTCTCACTTCCAAAAGTTAAAACCTTTTCGATTTTAAAACTAATCAGCGTACAGGTCATTGCACCTACCGTCATTAATCCTACAATACTCGCACCTTTAGTAATAGAATTGAACAAACCACTTTCAGATGCTTTCTTTATGAATGAGCTACCTAAGCCAAAGCCTAAAGTTGTGCCATAGTAACGAACTAGGGTTGCCGGAATATTAAATAGCAGCAGGTGCAAAATGATTCCCAGAAAATTGCCTTGACTGGCTAAAGAGATCCCCAAACCTAATGAAATAACTCGTAATGATCCCCAGAAGATTGAATCCCCGATTCCTGCCAAAGGTCCCATTAGACTAACCTTTATGGCATTAATTGAGCTCTTATCAAACAGCTGATCAGAGGCCGCTTCTTTTTCCATTGAAGCTGTTAGACCTGTGATAAACCCACCCATAGTTGGTGTTGTATTAAACAACTCAAAATGACGTTGATATGCTTCTTTCCTATCAGCTTGATCTTGATAATACGTTTCAATGACAGGGATCATCGTAAAGACGAATCCAAAGGCTTGCATTCTTTCATAGTTATAATTAACACTGAGGGTCATGGTTCGCCAGAACACTTTATTCAACATTTTTTTATCATTTTTCTCAATCGAAACTTGATTGTTAATCATTAAATAGCTCCTCCTCTACACTCATTGCTCCCGTCGTTACGACCTGCTTCGCTTGGCCAGATCCAGACAGTTTATCTCCTTCAATGTATAAAATCACTGCCAAAACGACACCAACGGCAGCCACACCGATTACTTCCAATTGGAAAAATGAGACTAACAATAAACCGAGAACATAATAAATCCCATATTTTTTGTTCCACATCATTCTTAATAATAAGGCAATCCCCACTGCAGGCATCAAATCTGTTGCAAAATTCAAGCCATCAATAACTGTCGCTGGAATAAAATCAATAATTGTCTTGGCGAAATTGGAACCGATTAGCAATGTAATAAATGCGGCTAACACCCGTGGTATTTCTGGAATAACAGCCAATCCATAATACAAGCGCTCCAGTCCTTTACCATTCCCGTCGTTAATTAACTGTTCCACTTTTGGGTTAAACAAACCACGAATAATATACGCCAACACAATTAAAAATGAACCTAACATTGAAATCGGAACAGCAAATGTCAACGCCACTTCGACACTTTTCCCCATGGATATAGCGAAGGCAGTCCCAATCACTGAACCCAAGGGCGCATCAGCTGGAACTGTTCCACCAATTTGCATCGTTCCCAAGAAAATCATCTGTAAGGTCGCTCCAGCAGTTATTCCTGTTACCACATCCCCCATAATTAGACCCACTATTGGACATAAAACTAAGGGTTGATTAATCATGGGATAAGCAAACCAAGCCTCCCCTACTGTAAAAACCAATAAAACTAAGGCGATTAATAGTGCTTGCATAACTGTCATGGCTACTCCTCCTCTAGGTATTGTTCTAAAATTTGCTTCCCAGTTTTTGGCGAATCAGCAGGAGTCATTCTAAAGTCAACATCCCTGACAATGTTTGAAATTTCCCTAACATTTAGTAAATCCGCCTGATTCAAATAGACCGCTGGCGAAACGAGCTTGGCTCCCTCTTTTTTTCTAACGCCTCCTACATTGACTCTCTCAATCGTTTCCACTCGCTCTGTGATAGCTAGAGCATCAGCAAGGGTTCTCACTAGCACTAAAATATTTAAATTTTCAGTACGTGGATCATTTAATATAGCAATACCATCTTCCACTGTTTTAATGGCTAAACTAATACCATTGGGCTTTACCATTTGGATCGCCATCTTTGACATTTCATTTGTCGCGACTTCATCATTGGCAACTAAGATAGAACCCACGTTCAAATTATTTACCCAAGTAACTGCTACTTGCCCATGCAACAACCGCTCATCTACTCGCATAATTTTTACCATAATTCTTCATCCTCCAATTGTTTTTTTTCTGAAATAATGACTTTTGAAAACACATCAATTCCCTGACGACTTGTTTGAAGCACATTATCAAGCTTCTCTGCAACATTTATCTCCGCTGACATCAACTGGAGTTCCAAGCACATTGATAAGTTCATCCCCGTTAAAACATAGACATTTTCTTCTACGCAGAATTTAACTAGTTCATTGTAAACACTTCCTCCTTTGATGTCTGTTATTAATATATAAGTCATCCTTGGGTCTTCTGCCAAAATTGATTGCACTTTTGCGCCTATCTCATCTGGCGTTTCATAGGTATCAAGTCCAAATCCTTGCACGTCATGATTCGTTCCTAAGATCATGTCAATGGCGCTTACCATCCCCTCGGCTAAGCTGCCATGGGAGGCTAAAATAAGTTTGTGTGTCATACGCTACTCCTTTCTCTGATGTATTTATATAAGCAAATTGCGTGCCAAGTTTTAAAAAGCCGTGATTTCAATAAAAAAAGATAGAAATTAGGTGATTACCACACTAATTCCCATCTTCTCCACACTATTAAATTAATCTTCCACACTACTGACTTTTGTAAATGTAATCATACAAATAGGCAATTTCACTCGTCGGTATTTCAACACAATAATCTTTTTCCAGTTTAGTAAAACTTTCGCCAACAATTTGAATAAACGTGTTTTGAGTCGCCTCGAACATTGCCAAATTGTCATAGCTGGTAATATATTTTTCGGTAATTAACCGCTCAATCAAACAACTGATATGTATATATAGTCCAACTATGACCCGACTATCAAAAGGCACATCCAACTTTTTCTGCAAATAATCTAAAATCTCTTCTACATATCGGACAATTTTCTCAGGATTCAAAATCGTCAAATTTTCAACCAAGTTATCTTGAGAAAAATATTTCAAAATATTATCTGCCATTCGCTGGATTTGCTCACCGCTCAAATAATCTCCAAAAATATGTACCAAGGTCTCAAAATCTTGTAACTGAATGAAGTCTTCTATCGGATAAAATGACTGGTTTGAAATATCTGGATTTGTCGTTCCAATGACGCCGGTAACGATGTAGTCACGAAAAACGGCCGCTTTTTCTTTTTCCTTAAGCAGGATGTCGTAATCTTCACTATCAAATAATAAATCAATCTCAGTAGGTAAACTATTTTGAATAATCTTCTTAATTTTATCTGCCATGCTAATGCCAGTTGGACTAGTAAAAATTAAACACTTATCTCTGCGCTTGTTCTCAACAAAAACCGAATGACTGCGATAATTGTTTTGATCGATCGTTTCGACTATTGAGGAAATACTTTCGTTTGCAATTAGCTTAAACCCAATGTCCAAAACCAGTTTCATCGTCACATTGTTAAATAAAGCAATAGTCAGTTGTTTATTGCTTTTAATATTTTGATGAATAGCTTCCAGTGATCCCATATCAACTAAAATAATTAGGTTTTGGGTCTTTGGTAAATCGTTGACATAATCACTTAGTTTTTCAGCAATGGCTTTGGCTTCCATTTCAATAGGCATATCAAGAGCATCAAAAATATGATTACCTAATAACTGATTGGCGGTATTCTTAATACTGCTAGCCGTTGAAAAACCATGACACAAAACAATAGCTCGCGTTTCTTTTTGCTCATCTGATAAAATGAATTTTTTGATAAACAGATATAGATTAATAAATCCTAACTCGGTTATCTCAACTGCTAATTCACGACTAATCGCCTCACAAAAAGCCAGAGTTAATTGATAATAATGCCGATCAAATGAATGAATGTCTTCTTTAAGCTTTGTGATTTTAAGTTGATTCTCTGTGGCTAGATCTGCACATAAGTGAATGGTTGCCACAAGGCTACTCAATAATTTACTAAAAGTCATCGTATCATCATTGGTGATGGTCACTTGATACTTTGGTAATAATTTTTGGCATGTACTTTGAATAAACCCTGTGTACAGTAACTCTTTGATCCCCGTTTGATTCTCCTCAAAACAAACACTTTCGATATATTTGTTTAAGGCTACTTCTAATTCTGAAGATACGGCCGCCCCATCAAACAAACCAATTTGGATAAGGAGTTGATTAAACGCATAAATATTCTTGTTATGAGAATACTCGATTTCCAATAAATCAAGCGGGATTAACTCTGTACTGCCACCAGCATAAAGACTGCCATTTAATGCGCATTCTCTAATGATATAATCTGGCAAATGATTAATATCTATCTCCAGTGAGTCCTTACTAGTAAGTTGTGTCATTAAGGCTGACGCTGTACAAACCTTCAAACAATTCACTAACTGGCCGACATTGCCTGAAAAATGATAGTCAACAATCACCTGATAGACTCGTTTGGTTAAACTGATCTTCTGATTAATTCGTTTTGCCTCATTTAAAAACAAGCGGTAAACCAATTCTTTTTTCTCCAGAACAGGCCGATTATCTAATGAAGGAATTTTTAGCGTGATCGGTATTCGCCGCATCAAGGGTTTAAGTAACTTAATTTCCGGATCTTCCGATGTCGCAAAAATTAATTGCACTTGAGCGTGATGAACCGTCGTGTTATCACCAACTTGTTGATAAGTCCCCTTATCCATAAAATGGTATAGCTTTTCTTGACATTCAGGTGTTAAGCAATGAATCTCATCTAAAAATAAAATGCCTTTATCCGCTATGTTTACCAACCCATCATTATTAGATTCTGCGCCTGTATATGCCCCTTTTACATTACCAAAAATATGGGTTAAGAAAAATTGGGGGTTATCGGCATACTCTGAACAATTGACCGCTAAGAATCGGCTGTTTTCACCATATAATCCCTCTGATTGACCATATTCAAATAGCTTTTGGGCAATTAGACTTTTCCCAACTCCTGTAGCTCCTAATAGTAAAATCGGTAATCCGCCATTCGGGTATGTCACAGCTGATTTTGACTTTTCCAGCACATGACTTAAACTCCCCGATGACCCAATCAGCTCCTTAAAAACATCATTTTTTTTCATAAATTGCTTAAGTAGTTCCCAAAAACTATTGGCTGTCGGATAAACTTTTTCAAATTCAACCTGATTATCGCAACGTTGTCTAAGAGTCTCTAAATGAAAAAAAAGAACCGGTCGAGTATTTACCTTAATCGCTTTCCCCTCAGCCACTAATTCATTTAAATACTGTGACGCCGTCGTTCGATCGACTTGACACTTTTCTGAAAAATAATGAGTTGATACTAATGAACTATCTCCCAATGAAACATTCAATGTGCTATTGATTAATACCTTTTCCAGCGCTTCCCTCATACTGATTCCTCCCCAGTTATCACTTACTTAAAGCCATCTCACTCCCAAATATATACTTCATGTTAAATAATCAGACCTATAACTCCATTAGATTATTTGGTGGAAACTTGTTCTATTTCAAATCTATATGGTCTATACTACCGATAGATTCAGCAAATGTATACTCTTTTTTTCCAGAAAAAATGAAAAGCAATGGAACGCGCGAAACTATTAATCAAAATAGAGCACATATTTCCAATTACTTTTTTTGAGAGAATTAAAAAAAAGAGACTGGACAACTGTCACAATCTCTTTCCGTTAAGTCAATTTCAATTTGACCAAGTAATTTTCTTTTTCATGATAAATTGGCACTTTTTTCACTTTCGAAAATCTTATAGAAAATCAGATAATCACCACTAACCATATATCGGTAATCATTGTCAATATTAATTTTATTGCTGAACACAGCTCCGTGCTTAGGCTGGTTCGCAGTCTTAGCAAGTCATGATAAAATCTTTCTTTTTCGTACACACATAATAATTCCTCATTGAAAGGTGGTGATGAATCCGTTCAATATCATACTCAAATTGGCGCCTCATTTTTACCTGATACTCACTAAAATCACCTAATTTATACTTTTTGGCGAATTCTTCAATCTCTTCGCCTTCACCAAAATCTTGTTCCCCGCGATTCAATTCTGTTAATAGCCTGATTTCAGCTTGTTGTCGCTACCACTGATCAATATTAACCATAACAACTTTGCCAACCCCATTTTTTGTTAAGATCAGTGGCTCGCCATCTTGCACTTCATCAAGCACTTTGTTATAATTTCTCAAAATCGTACTAGGCTTAATTACTTCCACTTTAATCAAACCTTTCTTTTAATAATTATAACGTCATTAGTTTTAAATTTACAGCTAGAAATTTGAACAACAATTAATCTACACTAAATTAGATAATTTACTTATTTAACGTATTCTTATTTGTTAACTAGCATTTCTAATCATCAATCAATTACTTTGTTAGAAAACTTTTCCTGTGACCTTAACTCATCACCTTTATCCCTTACTAATTGCCCGCTTTCCCTTTCCCCCTTGAGAAAGATGGCCATTCTCCAATAAGCGTATCCGTTCATTTGCCTGTATCGTTAATTGTTGTTGGGCCAGAATTTGTTGCTGGGCCCGCTCCAATTGATGATTTTTTTCGTCTAACTCTCTTGCTAACACCGCCATGACTTCCGCCATGGTGGCTTTTAGGTCTGTTGCGACTGCTTCAATCTCTGTTGACATGTCTGCCCTCCTTTTCTAAGGCAAGTGCAAGACTTGCCCTAGAGATAATTGTTCGGTTTGTAAATGATTGGCTTGCTGAATGGCCATGACATCAACCCCGTATTTTCGTGCAATGCTGTAAAGAGTATCTCCTGCTGCTACCACGTGTTCAGCTGAAGGTGAGACTGGTTCGATTTCTTTTGAAGGAACGCGAGCTGGCTCAGGCTCTGGCGCTTTTGCTGTTGCGGGTAAGGATAGCTGGCTGCCTGCGTAAATCGTCAGCTCTGTTAACTGATTGGCCGCTTGTAAGTCCGCCAGACTGATTTGGTAGGTTTCTGCGATTGTGGCCAAGCTCTCGCCATCTTTGACGATATGGTTAAAGCTGGCTAAAGCAATTGTCGGTTCCTCTTGAACTGTCTCAATGGGCGGAACGGTGACTAGTACTTGATTAGGCTGAATCTGATAGTCCGTTAGCTGGTTCCATTTTTGTAAATCAGCTAGACTAAGTCCCAGTGCTTGAGCGATATCTGATAAGCTCTCGCCGGCTTTCACTCGGTAGGTTCCCGGAAGCTCTTCAGCTAAGCTGACTGGCAAGGTCTCTGAGGTGGCGCTGACTGTTGAGTCATGGCTATTAAGGCTTGAGACTGGCCCTGTTTGAGGTAAAATCGGCTGAGTCGTGGCTTTTAAGCGAGGGTAAAGAACAAAAAAAGCCAGCCCCATCAGGCCTCCTAAAAGTCCCAGACTTATTAGCCAGTTATAATTGCTTTTGGCTGGTTGTCGCTGGCGGCGGCTCGGCGACTCGGAAACTGGGGTGTCTGCTTGGTCTTCTACTTCGATTGGTTCCTCAGAAACGGGTTCTTGCTCCACTTGGCTGAGGGCCACCACTTTTGATTGCTCTATAGTCTCTGGTGGCTCTTCAATCAGGTTTTCCTCGATTTGGCCTTGATAGCCTTCTTCCCAAAATTCTTGTTGCTCCTTCAGGCTTAAGCGCTTAATTTGAAAATAGTAATCGTAATAAGCCGTAAGGACATCGGTGACGTTGCCGTGTTGTTTGAGTTGACCAAACTCCAACCAGATCAGGCGATCACAGTAGGTTTCAATTCGTTTGACTTGTTCTGTTTCAATCCAGATGCTTGAGCCCAACTCTTTAAGCTTCTCCAAAAACAAAAAGACTTTAATGTAAAAATGTTCCTTGACCTGCAAGAGGGACTCGTCAATGTAGATCACCGTCGGTGCCACATGTAACAACAGACTAATGGCCAGCTGGCTTTTTTCCGACAGTGAGTAATGCTTCATTTTCACGCCAAACTGGCCACCTAATTCTGAAAAGGAGAGGATCTGCTCCATCGTTTCCCCGATTTTTTTCTTGGGAATGCCCCATTTTGTCAATTGTTGGCGGGTATAGCTTTCCCCTGTCCGTTCATCGTAACGGTGATCTGGCAGGACGAGCGCTTTGCCTGTTTCTGAATTTCCTGAGATTAACCCTTCGCTCGGTTTTTTACCTAATAAAATAGCACCTAAGGTGCTTTTTCCTGAGCCTTTGCCGCCAATCACCCCGACGATTTCACCGTAGGATTGACTAAAACTTACCCGATCCAGAGCCAACAACTGTCGTGTTCCTTTGCGTTGTGGGCGTAACTGTTTGACTGTGTAGTAGTGGCTGAGCCCGATCACTTTCCATTTTTCCCGTGTCACATTTGTTCCTCCTCGTTAACGCCTGTCTCTTCCCTCCCCATTTTTCTTCCCTAAAAAAGACCAGCTGTTCGTTTGTAATAATTCAAATGGAGCTGTGTGCTCCAACTAATTAACCGCACTTGTTTGCTTTTTAGTACGTTCATGATGTGAATGGTATCCGCTGCTGTTTTGCCAAACACCTGTAAACTGGCAATGACGATCGTGTCACCTGGTGCCACCTGATGAATCAATTGCCTTAATTCCCGTCGTTCACGGCTTCTGGCTTTTTCGATAAAAATCGTAACACAGTGGTAGTCTTTGACAATTTTTAATTGATCGTTTGTCGGCAAGGGATACTGACAGTTAACATAGCCGTAAGTTGCCATGGTTCCCCTCCTTCTTAGTTGTGATCCTGATAAAGTACATCACTTAATTGCGTCAGAAAACTCCGCGAGTTGTGGATTAACAACTGGCAGGCTTCTGTTGGTTCTTGTTTTGATTGTCTTTCTGCCTCTTGAAGGTCTTCTTTAAAGCAATCAATTAGGGCCAATAATCGTAGACTAGCGCCTTGTTTGTGGGTCATGTGACTCTCCTTTAGACGGTTAATCAAGTACTAAACCGTCAGTGTAATAAACGACCTGTTCAGGAAGGGGCTTCGCTTTGCCCTTCAAGGGTCGTTTGCGTTTTAAACTGGTTCTAAGTAGCCGGGACAAATGGGCATAATGTTTAATGTCCCCATAATCGCGGGTTGGTAAATAGTAATAACTGGTGCCTAAGACTTTTTTGGCCCTTCCAAACAATCGTCGGTAATGACTGGTGTCAAAGCTTGCCAGCTCAGATTGATAGGGACATTGCCGGCTATGGCGAGGAAAGGTCCGTTGATAGTTATACCAATAATACTCGAGATAACGAACAGAACTGCGCAATCGTCTAAGATCACTTTGTGTTACTAGCATCATCGCCTCCCCTTTCCTTGCTTTTTGG